>NZ_JBHRSZ010000001.1:0-414932 GCF_042646085.1 Litoribrevibacter euphylliae
TTTTTATGTCTGGAAAATATCCAACACCAAGACTTCGAGCGGAACAATACGGCTGAGGCTTGAAAATACGCCGCTCTAACGTCTAACGTCCGGTCTTTTATATAGCCTCTTCTCTCTCTCTTTGTATAATGTGACTCTTTTCTTTTTCATCCACTATTAAAAGGTAATCCATGGCTAAACGTAAAACAGCGTACGTGTGCACAGAATGTGGTTCAGATCATTCTAAATGGCAAGGGCAGTGTGCTGGTTGTGGGCAATGGAATACTTTAAAAGAGTTTGTTGTTGATACTGGAAAACGGACTTCGGCTGCGAGTGTTCGTAGTTCAGGTTATGCTGGTCAAACGACTCAGAAAGTAGTGGCACTTAATTCGGTTGATTTGGCAGAAATGCCACGAATCACGACCGGCATGCAGGAGTTTGATCGAGTCTTAGGCGGAGGTTTAGTACCTGGCTCTGTGATTCTAATTGGTGGCCACCCTGGGGCTGGTAAATCGACTCTGCTACTTCAAACGGTATGTCGTATGGCAGCGTCTCAACCCTGTCTGTATGTGACGGGTGAAGAATCTCTCCAACAAGTGGCAATGAGAGCCCAGCGGTTAGAGTTACCTACTGATAATGTGAATATGCTGGCTGAAACGGATGTTGAAGCGGTTGTAAATATTGCTCGCCAAGAGCAGCCTAAGCTGATGATTATTGATTCGATTCAAGTAATGCATTTAGCTGGGTTGGAATCAGCGCCTGGCAGTGTTTCTCAAGTTCGTGAGTCGGCTGCTTTCTTAACTCAGTTTGCTAAACAAACCCAAACCATTTTATTCCTCGTAGGTCATGTTACTAAAGATGGTTCGTTAGCAGGTCCGAAAGTCCTTGAGCATATGATTGATACCTCGATCATGCTGGAAGGCGAAGCCGATGGTCGTTACCGTACGTTGCGTGGCATTAAGAATCGCTTTGGCGCCATTAATGAGCTGGGTGTTTTTGCGATGTTGGATAAAGGGTTGCGGGAAGTTAAAAACCCAAGTTCAATCTTCTTATCTCGTGGCGAAGATGCGGCTGCCGGTTCAGCGGTGATGGTGATTTGGGAGGGAACACGGCCTATGTTGGTCGAAGTTCAAGCCTTGGTCGATGAAAGTCACTTTGGTAATCCACGTCGTGTTGCTGTTGGTTTGGATCAGAATCGATTGTCCATGTTGCTCGCAGTTATGAATCGTCACGGTGGTCTGCATACGGGTGATCAGGATGTCTATGTAAATGTCGTGGGTGGTGTTAAGGTCACCGAAACCAGCTCGGATTTGGCATTGGTCATGGCTATTCTTTCCAGTTTTCGAAACCGTCCGTTGCCTATGGATATGATGGTCATCGGCGAAGTTGGTCTATCGGGTGAAATTCGACCTGTACCAAGTGGGCAAGAGCGAATTCGTGAAGCCGCTAAGCATGGCTTCAAGAAAGCTATAGTTCCAAAAGCTAATCGCCCGAAAGAAACCATTCCCGGATTAGAAGTTATTCCTGTTACACGGATTTCAGAAGCCTTGGATTACCTTTCCTAGTTACAAACAGACAAAACATCACTAAGCTTGATTGATAAAATAAGTGTATTAATTGCTCAGTAGCTTTGGATATGAATGTGCAGTTTCTTAAGGGCTTAGGTTTCTTTTTATTCCTTGGATTATTCTCCTTCCAAGTTTTCTCAAAAGACCTTTATATTCGACCTCCTCAATCTGAACATGATATCAGTCATGGCTTTTTCGTTTCTTTGATCGAACAGGCTTTAAGAAATAATGCAGGCTATCGCGTAAAGGTTTTACCTGTTAAGGAGTTAACTCAGGATCGAGGCTTTTTATTATTGAAACAGAAGCGCCTCGATATCTTTTGGGCCGGTATTAATCCAGTCAGAGCCAATAATTTTCGTGTAGTTAATGTTCCACTGACGATGGGAATGTTAGGTCATCGTGTGCCAGTGATTAAACGGGGTGACAAAGCCTTGTTTGATGATGTCACTGAATTAACGTTGAAGCAGTTACGAGCTTGTCAGGGCAGTCAGTGGCCGGACTCTGATATTCTTGAACATAATGGTTATCGTGTGATTCGGGCGCCTAAGTTCAAGATGATGTACGACATGCTGGAAGCAGGGCGGTGTCACTATTTTCCTCGCGGATTAAATGAAGTCTATGGCGAGGTGGCCTCGTTTGAGGCCACGGGTAGCGATAATGACTTAATTGTCTATGAGGGGATTGTTCTCAAATACGCTTTCCCTATGTTGTTTTTTACTAATAGAGAGAATGAAGTTTTGGCTAAACAACTGGAACGTGGCTTACGGGAGTTAGTGAATTCCGGAGAAATGATGGCGCTTCTTAAAGCGCATCCCGTCACTCGGGATGCCTTTCCTTTAAGTCGCTTTTCAAACAGTCGTGTTTATCAGCTTGAAAACCCTCTGTTAACGCTACCATTACCAGAGGAAGAAGAGTTCTGGATTCACTTCTAGGTTTTCTGATTTTACTTCGGCTTATATCCTGACTTGTGTCTTGGTAGAGCAATAGATAAAAGAGCTGTTAATGCAATAAATGCAGTAGATATCCACAAACACGCAATTAATCCGTAGCTTTGATATACCCAACCCGATAAAACGGTGCCAATTAAGCGACCCATGGCATTGGCCATATAGTAAAAACCTACATCCAAAGACACGCCATCATCGGATGCATAGCTGACAATCAAATAGCTATGCAATGACGAGTTGATGGCAAATAAGCCGCCGAAAATTAACAGCCCGCCCAATAAGCTGAGGTGGATCGATACATTAAAGGTTAATGCCAGAGCTATTAATGCCGGTGTTAGCATTAGTGGGCATGCCCATACAAATGCTGTTTGACCATCTGGATGGGAATTTGTGCGGTTGGTAATTTTGGGTGCGATGGATTGCACCGCGCCGTAGCCAATAACCCATAATGCTAAAAAGCCACCAACATGCCAATGATCCCAGCCAAATTGGGTGGCTAGGAACACCGGCAGCGCCACCACAAACCAAACGTCGCGAGCACCAAATAGAAACAGGCGAGCCGCTGATAAGACATTAATTGCCCGACTTTTGGAAAACAGGTCCTTGAATTTGGGTTTGTTTTTCGCTTTCCCCAAATCTTTCTTGAGTAAGATAAGGCTGGAAATCCAAACCAAGGTCAGAGCGATTGCCATGGCTAATACCGCACCAGCAAAGTCTAGACTCATCAATAATAAACCGCCTAAAAAGAAGCCGGCTCCTTTGAGCGCATTCTTAGAACCGGTCAAAATAGCAACCCACTTATAGAGCGCTTGTTCCGATTCTGTGGCTGTATCAGGAGTGCTAGGTACCAACAGTTTGATGGAGCTTTTAGCGCTCATTTTATTAAGGTCCTTGGCGATACCGGATAGTGCCTGGGCGGCCATGACCCAAGGCACGGTAAGCCAGGCAGTAGGAACCAATAACATACTCAAGGCAACTACTTGGAGCAGTAAGCCAATGTTCATGGTTTTGTTAAGGCCTAGATGCGCCCCTAACCATCCGCCCACCAAGTTGGTGATTACTCCGAATATTTCATAAAAGAGAAACAACAAAGCGATGTCTAACGGGCTGTATCCGAACGTGTGAAAGTGCAATACAACCAGCATTCGCAGGGCGCCATCCGTCAGAGTGAACGCCCAATAATTACCGGTAATGACCAAATATTGTTTTATCTCACTAGACAAGTTTGATAGTGTTTTGATCATCTCGCTTGATCCATCAACCCTATCTTTTTAACCAGTTCCACTGTGCGATTCGCATAGCCCCATTCGTTATCGTACCAAGTGTAGAGCTTTACTTGTGTCTCATTGACCACCATGGTGGATAAGGCATCGATGATGCTTGAACGTGGGTCGGTCTTATAATCAATCGAGACAAGAGGGCGTTCCTCATACCCCAGAATACCTTTCAGCTCGTTATCTGCTGCTTGTTTCAATAGCGCGTTTACTTCCTCAACGGTTGTAGCTTTCTCGACTTCAAAAACACAATCGGTCAGCGAGGCATTAGCTAATGGAATACGTACTGCATGACCGTTCAGCTTACCTTTCAACTCAGGGAAAATATGAGTAATCGCGGTGGCTGACCCTGTGGTGGTTGGAATCAAGCTCATGCCACAAGCACGCGCACGTCTTAGATCCTTATGCGGTGTGTCCAGAATGGACTGGGTGTTGGTGATGTCATGAATGGTGGTCATCGAACCGTGCTTAATGCCTAGATTCTCGTGAATGACTTTCACCACGGGAGCCAAACAGTTGGTCGTGCAAGATGCAGCCGAAACAATCGAGTACAGATTCGGATCGTAGAGGTGATCATTAACGCCTAATACAATATCCAGTACACCGTCTTCTTTGACGGGGGCTGTCACAACCACACGTGTTACCCCTTGATCTAAATAACTTTGCAGCAGCGCTTTGGACTTCATCTTACCACTGGCTTCAATAACAATGTCACAGCCTGACCAATCGGTATCCTCAATTCGAGTATTTCGAGAACAGGAAATAGTTTGGCCGTTGATTTCGAGACCTTGCTCCGTTGCTTGTGCTTGGTATGTCCAGCGACCATGAACTGAATCAAAGTTTGTGAGATGTGCTAGTGTTTTCGCATCTCCTGCTGGGTCGTTGATGTGAACAAACTCCAGTTCAGGCCAATCCCAGGCGGCTCTGAACGCTAGACGTCCCATACGACCAAATCCATTGATACCGACTTTAATTGCCATGATGAATACTCCGATTACAGATAATGAGGCAAAGATTCATTGCGTTAATAAACAGTATTGCTGTTTCACTTCAGTGTTGTGTTTGTAGATGACAAACGGTCAATGCTGACTGGATTAGCCACAACACGTCTCGACCCGTTGTGGCCGATCTCCCATCGCATTAAGGTTTTTCAGGTTGGTAGCGATGAAGGATGTGTTGGAATCTAACGTTGAGGAAATTACGTCTCTGGCCCAATCCGTTAGTTCGGGGTTCAAGCGGTAATAAATCCATTGGCCCTGACGCCGATCTGTTAGCAGTCCACATTTTTTTAACTGGGCGAGATGGCGTGAAATCTTTGGCTGGCTTTCATTGATTGCAGTCGTGAGTTCGCACACACACAGTTCTTGCTCTTTGGTGATTAAGAGTAAGCAGCGAAGTCGAGTATCATCGGCCAAACATTTGTAGAAATTTACTGGATCTGTCATTGATAAATGTCCGTAACTCGATTTAAGTGGAATGTACTATATATGAAAATTCATATATATGAAATATCGAATATATTATCTTTGTGTTACAGATCAGGACATGTTGAGGTAATTAAGCTAAATTTATGATTTTACTAAGAGGTTCCCTAAAGTTGTTGGCATCACAAAAACTATAAAGCGAGCACCATAGGGTTAGAAAAGACTGGGATTGAATGAGTTTGAATAGATTAAATCTGGGACACAAATTGGTACTGATATTTATTATCTGTATTTTTCCATGTGTCTTTTTAGCGTCCTATTTTATAAGTCACAACACCAAAGAACTGTTGATTTCAGAAACCAATCGCTTTGTTCAGGTGACTCTACAAAATACCTATAATCGGATTGAACAGCAGTTATTGGCCGTGCAGAGCAGCGCTAAAATTGTTGCGGCTGGCCCTGTATTTTCAGATGCATTGGCTCAGAAAAACTATCAAGGTTTGGATGATAAACTTAATGCGATTGCCGCGACCTATCCCGAGCTATTCTATCTCGCTATTTTAGATAGTGATAAGAAAGCGGTGGCGGTGAATAACCGGGACTTCTACACCAATCAATTGACGCCTCGGGAGTTGCTAGGCAAAGACTTTAGTGAATCTCCCCTAACTACTCACTTTCATCCACAGCTGCCTTCAATGGGCATTCCTGGGGATGACTCGTATTTTGGGTTGATAAGCATTCATGATCAGCGTAAAGCTCAGTGGTTTTCAGCCCCCATTATTAAAGACGGCACAACCATAGGCTGGGTTTTATTGGCTTATCGTTTTGAAGAGTTTATTACCGCCGCCTTGGATCACGTGGTGAAACGTCTACAAACCTATGAATACCCGGTGATTGGCGGTCATTTGGTTGATGAGTCCGGGGTTAATTTTGCCGGAGCGCGGCAAGATCATTCTGAGTATTTAGAGCAAGAGCGTTCACTTTACTTAGGCGGAAAGCGCCTGTTACTGGAAATCTACTTTGATACCGACAAGCTGACTGCACCGTTGCGAAATCAGAACCTGATAGTCATGACCACGGTTATACCTTTGGTGTTGGTCTTGGTTCTCGGGGTGTTTTGGGCAAGTAATCGTTTAATTCTGCAACGTATTCGCAATTTGTTTGAAGGTGCTAAAGCGTTCGGTTCTGGACAGTTTGATTATCGAATCGTGGATCAAGGCGATGATGAGATCACGTCTTTAGCAACGGCGTTCAATGACATGGGAACGGCGCTGGGTAAGTACAAAGAAAACATGGAGTCCTTAGTCAGTGAACGTACGGCTGAGGCGGAAGAGTCCTCTAAGTATCTGTCCAGTGTGTTAAATCATGCTGCGGAAGCGATCATTACGGTGGATGAACGAGGCTTGATTCAGTCTTTCAATAAGACGGCGGAAGAGGTTTTTGGTTACAGCTATGAAGAAATTCAGCAACAGCACATTAAGTGCCTAATGCCTGAACACTTGCGCTCGAACAGTAACGAAGAGCTGCTTAAGTATTTCAATCGCGTTCATATGGGAACCTCTCATAACGTGCAGGAGTTAAGAGCCTGCCGCAAATCCGGGGAGGTATTCCCGATAGAGTTGGCGATTTCCGAAGTGGCTTCTGCAAAAGGGAATTTTTATACCGGCTTAATTCGAGACATCTCGGAGAAGAAGCGCGTCGAGAAAGAGATGACCGAAAACAAAGAACGTTTGGAGCTGGTCGTCGATAGTACCGCAGTAGGTATCTGGGATTGGTCTGTTCAGACGGGCGACGTTCAGTTTAATCGTCGTTGGGCTGAGATTGTAGGCTATGAACTGGAAGAGTTAGAGCCGTTAAGTATCCAAACCTGGATGGACTTAGCGCATCCCGACGACTTGCCTGAGTCCGAAAGGCTGTTGAACGCACATTGGTCTGGTGAGACAGATCGTTACGTATGCGAAGCCCGGATGAAACACAAAGACGGTCACTGGGTATGGATTTTGGATACCGGGCGTGTGGTGGAGTGGGGCGAAAACAATGAGCCTCTTCGTATGGTCGGGACCCATTTGGACATCACCGAGCGGAAGAAGGTCGAGCTTGAATTAATACGCTTTTCCCGGATTGCCAATCAGACCGATAACGCCGTGTTACTGACCGGCACCGATGGCATTGTGTCCTGGGTGAACCCTTCTTTCACCCGCATTACCGGATACAACCAACAAACGCTGGTTGGTAAGGATATTAAGGACATCTTCCAAAGCGACTATGTGGCTGACGAAGATTTTCATCAAATTATAACGAATATTCGTGAGGGCCAGGCTTTTGCGCTGGAATTACAGAACGTCAATGCCTTAGGTGAACGTTACTGGCTGGATTTAAGATCCAGCCCGCTTACCGATGAAAATGAGGTGCTTCAAGGGTTCGTTATTATCGCGGTTGATATAACGCAGCAAAAAGAAGCGGACGTGAAGTTAGCTCGCCAGCAAGAGTTGTTGGAACAAATGAGCTTACAGGCTCGAATCGGTGCTTGGGAATACGATGTGGTATCCGGTGTGTTGTATTGGTCAAACATGACTAAGTACATTCACGAAGTACAGGATTCTTATCAGCCAACCTTGTCATCTGCCTTGCTTTTCTACAAAGAAGGGATCAGTCGAGAACGTATTCAGACGGTTGTTAAAGAGGCAATAGAAACGGGAGAACCGTGGAATGAGGAATTCCAATTAGTAACCGATCAAGGACGCGAAATTTGGGTGCAATCGACAGGACGAGCGGAGTTTTCTGGTACCCAGTGTGTTCGCTTGTTTGGTTCATTTCAGGACATTGATCGTCGCGTCAAGGTTCAGCAAGAGTTGGCTGAAGCCAAAGAGCAGGCTGAAGAAGCCGCTGTGGCGAAGAGTCGCTTCCTCGCCTCTATGAGTCATGAGATTCGAACGCCGATGAATGGTGTGTTAGGGATGCTGGGACTATTGGAGAAAAGCCCTCTGACCAAAGAGCAAGTTCATCATGTGCGGCTTGCGAAATCCAGTGGCGAATCCTTGTTGTATCTAATCAATGACATTTTGGATTTCTCTAAAGTGGAAGCGGGCAAACTCGATCTCGAGATTATCGAGTTCGATTTACGCGCTATGCTGGGCGACTTTGCTGAATCCATCGCTCAAAAGGCGCAGGAAAAAGGTGTGGAACTGGTGTTGGATGTCACAGATATTCATCACTCAAAGGTAAAAGGAGATCCGGGACGGTTGCGCCAAGTGTTGGTGAACTTGGTCGGCAATGCCATTAAGTTTACGCACGCGGGCGAAATCATTATTCGAGTGGCGCTGCACGATCTTGATCTGTCGCCAAATAAACTGCGCATGGAAGCCAGTGTTCAGGATACCGGCATTGGTATTCCAACGGATCGCTTAAATACCTTGTTTGATTCCTTCACTCAAGTAGATGCTTCCACCACCCGAAAATACGGTGGTACGGGATTGGGCTTAGCCATCACCAAACAATTGTGCGAATTAATGCAAGGCTCGATTGCTGTGGATAAGACGATGACAGAGGGCAGTCGTTTTGTCTTTGATATAGAGCTGGAAAGCTGTAATGAAGCGAGAATTGTGGTGCCTTCGTTGTCGATTAAAGATCGACACATTTTGGTGGTGGATGATAATGAAACCAACTGTGAGGTGTTAAGAAAGCAGCTTGAGCTATGGGGGGCTCAAGTCATTGCAGTCAGTGATGGTATTGCAGCACTCAGAACGCTTGAAGAGCGCCTGCTAGCATCAGAACTGCCTGCATTTGATGTCGTTTTCGTGGATCTTCACATGCCGTTTATTGATGGTATTGAGTTTGCTAAGCGAATTCGCAGCAATTCACAGTTCGACGCTTTGAAGTTAATTCTAATGACAGCCATCAGTAATCGTGGAGATGCAAAGTTCTTTGCTGAATTGGGATATCAGGCGTACTTCCCGAAACCGACCACTACCTCCGATTTATTCAGTGCTTTAGCTGTGGTGTTAGATGATGGCGATGCGATGAAAAATGCCGATCCTCTGGTAACACATCATTATCTTCACGAACTAAAAGCAAGTGAAGCCAGCCCGGTACCTGATGAGTCTGATCAAACTGATGTGGTCGAAGTGAGTAAAACAGCTGCCATTGACCAAGTTTCAAAGCAATCAGAGAGAGATGAAACGGTTAATGAGGAAAGCCAAAGCGATCCAAAGGTTTCTGAAGAGGTGATTTCTGGGGAGGTGATCTCTGAAAGCCATACTGACGAAACACGCTGGCCAGACACTACGCGCTTACTTCTGGTGGAAGACAACTACATCAATCAGGCTGTTGCTCAAGGCATTTTGGAAGGTTTGGGGCTGACCTGCGACATCGCAGGTAACGGCATAGAAGCCATTGCAGCGTTGCATCAAGCGCCAGAAGATGCTCCTTACACCTTGGTATTTATGGATTGCCAAATGCCAGAGATGGATGGTTATCAGGCCACCACTGAAATTCGTAACGGTGCGGCAGGAGAACGATTCAAGGACATCTCCATCGTTGCAATGACAGCCAATGCCATGAAAGGAGATCGAGAAAAATGTTTGCAGGCCGGTATGAACGATTATCTGTCTAAGCCGGTTGATGACGTAAAGCTTAAGCAAATGTTGAAGACTTGGTTACTCTAAGCTGCATTCAGGTGCGCTTTAACTGTTTAAAGCTGATCGCTTATTTATAACGCAGGCAGGTAATGGTTCACGGCTTCACTGACATCTTTAGCAAGTGGTGCTGGCGGTGTCAGTTTTAATTCATCCCCTGGCTGGTATTTACCTGTTCTTACTAAACAGGCCGTGATGCCGGCTTTTCTGGCACCTTCTATGTCGCCATAGACATCATCACCAATCATTAGAATCTCATGTTTGTTACAACCGGTTGTTGCAATGACTTGGTCAAAGAAGGTTTTCGACGGTTTACCGGTAATGATGGCATTCTGATCGGAGGCGTATTCCAGCGCCTTCACAAACGGGCCTGCATCGAGATGAAGTCGGTCCTCACCTTTGTAATAGCGATTATTGCCGATGGCAATCAAAGGGGCGCCGGAGTTTAAAATATCAAAGGCCGTATCCAGATTTTGATAGGTTAGGTCGTCTTCTGCATCCCCGATAACAACCGCCGAATAGGGCGGTTTTTCGAGATCTGTAAACTCGGGTTTGATGTTCTTATGAACGAGGCAATAGGGATTCAGTTTATTGGCTATGCACCACTGCTGGGCTGCTTCAGGTGCCGTGAAGAGTTGATCTCCGGTAATTTGAAAGCCCATGTTGTGTAATTCATCTAACACCTGTTGTTTGGTCTTTCGTGAGGTGTTGGTAATGAACCTTAAAATCAAACCGCCGTGTTCAAGACGATTAATGGTTTTAGCCGCTCCTTCGATGGGGTGGCTGCCTTCATAGAGTACACCACTTAAATCAAACAGAATGGCCTTGATCATGATCTAGCCCTCACACAGCAGGTGCGTTCATATCCTTCTTTAAGTCTTCATTTAGTATAGATGCTTCACCCTGAGTTGACCCAAGAGTAGCGAAATCAGGGCTTATGAACTATATATAAGAGACCTTACAAAACCATTTCAGTCATTCATGTTTTGTATGGCTGGTGTAGCTGAAGTACTGTAGTCAGAATTCATGAGGATATCAGGATGAAAGGGGCCGATATTCCAGAAACCTCGATCAAGCTACTTGATCAAATGACCCGCTTTTTCAAACAAGCAACATACTATCTACTCATATGGAATAATCGAGTCGTCGATATTTCTCCTAAGCTGTTGGACTTGTTGGACTACCCTTCCTTTGCTCAGTTTCCCGACTTTTTTGCAGAGCTTATTCCAAAAGAACACCCAAAAGAGTTTTTGGTCTATCACCTCTTGTTTGCCAATCAAGAGCACCGTGAAAACTATGATCTCAAGTTGGAAGGGCGACATGGTCGTGTGGTGACCATACGCTTCAGTGCTCAGCAGATTTGTGTGGATGAGCATCAAAGTGTCGGCATGTTGATTGGCGAAGACGTGACCTATCAACAGAAAAAACTGGAAGATCTTAGTGCCGATTCCAGCTTGTTTACCTTCAATCCTTATTCCATTGCCATTACGGACCCTCATGGGGTAATTCTCAAAGTGAACCCTAAGTTTTTAAATAAAACCCATTTCGAGGCAGAAGAAGTTCAAGGTCAGAATATTTTTAATATCAAGACCTTACCTGAGTGCAGTAAAGAAGAACTGCTAAAAGACATTCTGAACCATAACGATTATCGGGCTGAGTTTTTGAGTTATACCCGTGAAGGCTTCCAATACGACGAAGATGTGTATGTGATTCCTGTGTATAAGTACGGTGAATTGACCAGCTTGCTGTTCATTGGTGAAGACATTTCAACGAAAAAGCGGTTATTGATGAACCTCGAACAGAAAGCCTATTACGATGATTTAACCGGATATTATCGAAAAGACATAGGTCGTTCATTACTGCATGAAGTCTGTGAATCAGGTGATCCGTTTGGTTTGTTTTTTATTGATTATCGGGATTTCAAAGGCATCAATGATCGGTGTGGTCATCATGTGGGTGATGAGGTGTTAAAGCTTGGGGCTCAGTTTATCAAGAATGCGTTACGCACTCAGGATATTTTGATTCGTTGGGGAGGTGATGAGTTCATTATTATTGTGCCGACATTGCATGAGACGAGAGCCATGGATGTAGTGGCGAATAAGATTCGTGAAGCCTTTATCGAAATGGAAATTGACGATCAGGTGTATCTGGCAGACATCGACATTGGTGGCTGCTATTGCAGTTCAGGTGCATCGGCCAGTTATGCCTTAGAAGTCTTGAAGGTGGCTGATGCCAATATGTATATGGCCAAACAGGGAGGATTACCGTTTTACATTACCGAGTTTGGTGACGGGGGGCAGTCGCAGAATTCACACCTAGAAATGAGCATAGTGAAGTAGTTAATCCTGTTATGATATTTATCCGCTATTCCACTTCGTTCAACTGCCAGTCATAGTGGTAGCTAATATCAGTGTCCTTCGAGTAGGTTTTCAGCTGTTTCAGCAATTCAGGTTCGGCATACTGCATTAGGTGTTTAATTACGTTGGCTTCATTGTCGCCAAAATCTTCTTGATACCAAGAGTAAATTTTTGAGAGCTCAACTTGGTCTTCTTCCCAATACACGCCGCGTTGATGATTGACATAACGGTGCGCGCCTTGTTTTAGAAGCCGTTCCAGATTGTTGGCGGTATAGGCCTGTTTTGCAAGATTAGGGCAAGACAAGCTGGCGCAATTTACTGCGTAATGAATGCGTGCGTCTTGCCAAATGGGGCGGAGAATTCGGTGTTCGATGTCATTCAATGTGAGTTCTTGATTGGCAATCTTGATGATCTCATCGTCCCATGGACCAAAAGAGAAAAAACCTTCTCCCAAATCTCGAATGCTGGTTACCGGGTAGTGATCCAAAATCACATCAATGGTCAGCGCATTGTAGAGGTTAATCCAATACGCCATTTGTTCGTCTTTTGAATACAGGCGAGGGTCTAGATGACTTAATTGAGCGAGGTAGGTTTTTAATTGCTGGTGGTCGGTGGCTGTGACGCGTTTGTAGTCATAAAGGTTTATTGCACTGGGATGGCTTGTAAGTAAGTACTTATTTAGGTTGTCTTGCCATAGAGAATGATCAATGGTGTTGGTGTTGCTTTCATCGCTTTGATTCCAGAATCTCCACTCTTCGGCCTTTAGTATTTGACTCAACAGTAACAGCGACACCAAGACCAGAGTCCGAAGGAAATTAAATCCATGAACTCGTTCGGGGGCTGGCGTGCGGTTGTGGTTAGTCAAAGGCATGATACTCAATGCTCGTGTTGAAGTGGGTGGGCCAGAATTAGATTGGCATTGTCTTTTGTATATATTCTCTTTTGAACTGGAATCACAGTAAAAGTTTCATTCGCTAAAAGACAAGGTGTGATAGCGATACGCCGTCAGTTGATCCGACCAATGCTTCCTGGCAAGACCTGCTTTTAATCTGAGGTGATCCAGAAACTGCACTTTATCCGGCAGTTGTTCCCACACTGTCGGTAAGAAGGTTGCGGTGGCAAAGCCGTCACGAATGGTTATTCCATCTTTAAAAGGGGTCAGCTTAGACAGCAGCTCGGCTTCCGAATGGCAAGGAATTTCGATTTGGGGGCTGATCACTGAAATCTCAATATTCAAGTGGGGCAAGTCCGCTTGTGTTACTGGTGAAAAACGTGAATCCCGAAATGCTGAAGCATAAGCATGTTCGACAACGTCTGCGACCAGTGGTTGATAGGCTGTTAAGGAACCAATGCAACCCTTGAGTTCGCCGTGAAGATGCAAGGTAACAAAGCAGGAGGCCATCTCTTGAAGCGGTTCCTCATAAGCACTCGATGTCACCGTCAGTGCGCAGCCGTGTTGCAGGCCATAAGCAATGCTTTCTCTGGCAAGGGTAAGTAAGGTGTGCTGCTGCGGGGGACTTAACTCAAAACAGGGCATAGGCGGCGTATCCTACGACCTGATCTTTAGAGCCTGCGGTATCTCCTGAATTTCTAAGATCTAATTGAGAAATGTGCATTCTATGATGTTGCGCGGCTTGCATCATGCCATTGAGCGGGTAGCAACCGCAGGCATGATCGCAGGTAATGTCGGTATCAAAGTGCTCTATTTTTTTGCAGGTTTCACCGTCCACTGCCTTTGCATGTTCGTAGTTGTGGTAATGGCTGAGGTCGGTGCTGACCACAAATAAGGTTTCTTCGCCCCCCCATAGCACATCTATCACTTTGCTGACCAATGTCGGTCCGGCTTGACCCACTACCAACGGGATGATTTTAAAGTCATCGAGAACGCATTGAAGAAAAGGCAGTTGCACTTCGAGGCTGTGTTCATAGGCATGGGCATGGGGGCTGACTTTGACGCCCTCGAGGGTTTTAATCTTAGTTAACGCTTCCTGATCTACTTCTATTTCGCCCAGTGGCGTTCTGAATAAACTGGTGTCAGGGATAGCAATGCCTTGCAAGGGAACCCGATGCGACGGACCAAGCAAGACCACCCGTGAGATTTGTTGGTGATAGGCCTTGAGTTGGCTGTAGCCGGAAGCAGCAATGGCACCGGAATAGACGTAACCGGCATGAGGACAGATTAACACCTTAGGGCACACTTGCACTGCATCATTGGCGACGGCTTCAGACAGCATTTGAGTGACCAGCACAGACAGTTGTTCTTCCCCTTCTGGATAGAAACTGCCCGCAACCGCAGGTTGGCGTATGTACATATTCAGACCCACTTTACTCACCCATTTTCTTCACCCGCTTTGTCCAATTTGGACTAAATTTAAAGATGACCTTAGATTGTTTTGGGTGAGCTCATTCAGTTTTCTGAGACTGTTTTTTGTTCAAAGACTACTTTTAGTTTAGCAGCAACACACAGTTTTGAAGGTTGCATCTATATTTTCAGAGGTAGTAAGGAGGTCGACATGGCTTCGGTGAAACCTCAAACGCCACCTGCGCACTTTCCGACGAAATACTGGCATGCCGTAGATAAAGATCGGATTCAGTGCGACCTGTGTCCTCGTGCCTGTAAACTTCATGAAGGGCAACGGGGGCTGTGTTACGTTCGAGGCCGGGAAGACGATCAGGTGATGCTCTATTCCTATGGCCGATCCAGCGGCTTCTGTGTCGATCCCATTGAGAAAAAACCGCTGAATCACTTTTATCCGGGCAGTTCGGTGCTTTCTTTTGGCACGGCGGGTTGTAACCTGGCCTGTAAGTTTTGCCAAAACTGGGATATGAGTAAATCCCGAGAAATGGATACCCTGGCTGACAGCGCCATGCCGGATACTTTGGCAGAAGCGGCCTCGAATCTCGGATGTAAAAGCGTGGCCTTTACTTACAACGATCCGGTTATTTTTCTTGAATATGCGGTGGATACGGCACTGGCATGTGAGCACCATGGTATCAATTCTGTGGCTGTCACGGCCGGTTACATTTGTGATCAACCTCGACAAGATTTCTTTCGTCATATGAACGCCGTTAATGTGGATTTGAAAGCGTTTTCGCAGCGTTTCTACAAGCATCTTTGTGGTGCTGATCTCGACGCCGTGTTGGATACGTTGCGTTACCTCAAGCATGAAACGCAGTGCTGGCTAGAAATTACTACGCTATTGATTCCCGATGAGAACGACAGTGATGCTGAACTCGAAGAGATGACCCAATGGTTGTTTGAGGAATTGGGAGCGGATGTGCCATTGCATTTCAGTGCTTTTCATCCGGATTGGAAAATGCGCGATAAACCTCATACGCCAGCAGCGACCTTAACCCGAGCTCGGCGCATCGCTTTAGATGCGGGGTTGAATTATGTCTACACCGGCAATGTTCATGACACCGCAGGCAGCAGTACCTATTGCCCTATGTGTGATATGCGGGTCATCGAACGGGACTGGTACGAGCTGGGCGCGTGGCAATTGGATGGTTCTGGCCATTGTCTGAATTGCGGTCATCAGATCCCTGGGATGTTCCAAGGCGAAGCCGGTAATTGGGGCGCGAAGCGTTTGCCAGTCAGACTCGCCAATCATCTGAACCCTTAAAACTTTACTGTCATAAATTATTCAAAGGTTCCTTAGCTTTATTTGTGGAACTTCTGAGCTAGTATTACTTCAAATGCAGTGATTTGAACACTTTGTCTAAGTCAAGGAACGATTATGAAACCTTATATACCTCTAGCGTCTGCGGTAGTTCTATCTGCTTTCTCTGTGTATTCCGTTGCTGAACCGATCAAGCCGATTCCTCAAGAATCCGGTTTCAGTGGCTCTTTGGTGGCGGGACTTTCCGCGACCAGCTATTCAAGCAATATGATTTCCGGGTTGGGGAATGACATCAGCGAATCCAATATTGACAGCCTAGACGAAGGGCCGGACTCGGAAAGCGACGTAGGTTTCGCTTTTTCGGGGGAATTGAATTACACCTTTGCGAAAACACGCACTCAGCTGTTTCTAGGGAACGCACTTGAAGATATGGTGCGATATGACTTGTCTTTTCAGGCGGGAGTCAGGCAAGAGTTAGCGGATCAGAGCATTGTTTATGGCGCCTTTCTGTTCTCGGCCATTCCAACAGAGGTTTATGCTGATCCGTATCAAACGGGTACAGACCGAGACGAAACCGATCGAGACTCTTCCGGTGCTCGCATTGGCTGGCAAGGCATTATGGGCTCAGGCTTAGGCGTAGAGTTGAGCCATCGTAGCGTTGAGCTGGACGATGAAGAGGCAGGACTTGATTTGTTCAACCAGGGGCTGATTACAGCCGATCAGATGGATGACCTAAGTCGAGAAGGGGATCATAACTCGCTGTCTCTGACCTACAAAGTGATGTTGGATAAAGGTCAGTTCTTTGTGCCAGAGCTTAATTATCACGATTATGATCTGGACGGTGAAGCCATGGCCAAACAGCAATACGGCACCGCCTTATCCTATTTCTATAACACGCCAAAGTATTCCGTGGTTACTAGGGTGTTTTATTCGCACTTCGAGCATGATGAAGAAAACCCGATTTATGGCATTACTGAAGAAGGGGATTCCTTTGGCGGCAGCTTAGTCTTGTCTTACCACAACATCTTTGGTTGGCAGGATTTCTCGGGGATTGCGTCGTTGGCGTACGCCGAGTCTGATTCGGACATTAACTTCTATGATGCTGACGTGGTGTCCGGTACGGTTGGCTTGTTGTATCGCTTTTAGACTTTGAATCTTTTTAGATTTTGAATCTTTTTAGAGTATAAGGCTAACAACCTTCGACGCATGAAAAAGGCCGAATCCACAGTAGATTCGGCCTTTCTTTTTTGGGCGTTGTTCAGAAGTCGCTATTCAGAAGCCGCTGAACCCTTCCGCGCAGTGTGATGATTAGTCGATGGTGCGTGTCCACTCACCGTCTTTCATGCAAAACTCATAACGACCGCTGGAAGTATGGCCTTTGTTATCGGCAACGCTGATGGCGGCATCACGGCAGCTTTCATTATTCTTGGTGGTTGCGTCAAGAGGAACGATGGAACCGGTCACGCCGGCCTGACGAATGCTCCAACTGACCGGAAAGCCACTTTCACCTTCGTTTAACGCTTCGGTCAGGTAGGCCGTCAGGGTTTCCCAATCCTTTGCTTTAAGACGGGCTAGTGGAGATTGTTTGATGGCCCACTTACCGTCTTGTTGGCAGACATCGAAATTGAAGAACATCTTCTTATCGTGCTTACCCTTCAAAGAAAATCGTGTCTGGCGGCAGGGAATACCATCCTGATTGAAGGTTACGTTCGGGCGAACGATGCCTTGAAGGTCGCTCTCTTGGGATGTCCACAACGCTTTTTCTTTGTCTTTTAAGGTGTTTAATTGTTGGCCAATAAAGGTTTTAAATGACTCGGCTTCTGTCTTAGAGAATTCTGAAACCACAGTATCTGCCAGAAAAGTCAAATTGCCCGCATGGCTTGCTGATGTGATTGCTATGAAACAGGCAGAAACAAGTAGTTTAAATCGCATTATGATCTCCCTAACCGCGATTACATGGTGATTACCAAAATAAGACGAGCAACGACTCGACAGGTTCCGATAAAGTGTAATCCTTCCGTGTGATATGTGAAACGCTTTTGTCGATGTAATCGGCTTCAAAAGAACGTTTTTCTGTCGTTTTGACCGTTACTTTTTACAATCGCTTTTTACCGTCCTCTATACGAACTGGCTATTACTGACATTTCCTGACAGTGCTTTCTCCTAAAGTGGTTGTGTGGCGCGAAACACCGCCTTACCCAGACACTTATGATACTCATAAAAGGAGAACCAACATGTCAGAATCTACCAAAGAAGCCATTGAAGTGTGTATGTTTAAATTAGTCGATGGCACAGAGCGACAGCAGTTTATGACGTCCAATGATGCCGTTGACCAATGGTTAAAAACGCAGGATGGATTCATGTTCCGTTGTCTTTCAGAAAAAGAAGACGGAACCTGGATTGATATTGTGCATTGGGCCTCCATGGAGGCGGCACATGCGGCCGGTGACAGCTTTATGGCTACCTTCAAAGATGCCGACTTCATGCGGGCTATTGACCCACAAACGCTCAGCATGAATCATGGTCATGTAGAGCTGGCCTATCCGGCGAGTTAACGCTTTTCGATTTAAGAACTTCTGAAACAATAGGCGTGAGATGAATAAGGCGGAACGACTATTCCATTTAACCACTTTGCTAAAAGCACGGCGCACTGCGATCACCGCTGAGGCGTTGGCAGAGAAACTGGATGTTTCCGTTCGTACGGTGTATCGCGATATTCAGGCGCTTATTGTTTCAGGCATTCCCATCGAAGGGGAAGCCGGTGTCGGCTACCTGCTGAATCCGGGATTCGAGGTGCCGCCGCTGATGTTTAATAACGAAGAACTTCAAGCTCTGCTGGTGGGGATTCGGATGGTAAAAGCCTTTACCGACCCTGAACTCAGTTCGGCGGCTACTCAAGCGGAAGATAAAATTCTGTCAGTGTTGCCGGATCACTTGAAACGTTACGCTGAAAATCAGCCGTATTGCGTGCCAGTGTTGGATCGCGATGATGCATTACGCCAGCGTCATTTGAATATTCGTCATGCCTGTGAGCGTAAGAATAAGCTTGCGATTGGCTATACCGATGAAAAAGGTCAATGCAGTGATCGTGTGATTTGGCCATTGGGTTTGGTCAGTTGGGGGGATCGCTGGACGCTGGTGGCCTGGTGTGAGTTACGTCAGGATTATCGCCACTTTCGCTTTGATCGTATTGTCGAACTCAACGAAACTGGCGATACCTTTGAAACGACGGCAGATATTAATCTCAAACACTTCCTCAGTACGGTTGAAGATTCGTAACCGTACTTTAAAGAGACTTTTGGTTTCTTTATCTGGCTTTTAAATGCTTCCACTTCAACATGTCTTCCACGGCGGCTAACACACTGTCTTTCGCCGGGATAAACTCGATGCTCAGTTCTTTTTTGATCTTACTGTTGTCGTATTGCATCTTTTTACCCATGTTGGTACGCATATAAGTCCCGACCCCTTTGGGCTGAGTATACGACAAGAGTTTCATGACCTTTGTGCCGAAATGATTGGCCATATTGATCATAGGTAAACGGTAGTTTTGGTAGCCATTGTCTTTTAAAAATTGCACCAACTCCGTCATGGTCATGGATTGGTTAGCACACAAATAGCGGCCGGATGCTTCAGGGGTTTCCATCGCCAGGATATGTGATTTTGCCACATCGCGAACGTCTACAAAGCCCCAATTAACTGTCATGATGGTTGGATAAAGCCCCTTCATGATGTCGCGAATGATTTGGTTTGAGGTGTTTAGGCTTGGGCCATGGGAAGGGCCAATCACAATGAACGGATTAATCACCACCATATCGAAGCCTAATTCACTGTCTTCCATAAACGTCCAGGCGGCACGCTCGGCTTGTGTTTTCGAATAGTAGTAAGGGTTGCGATCCAACGATGACTTCTGATTCCAGTCGGCTTCGGTGAAGACATGATGGTTGTCTGGCTCATCGGTAATCGCGGCAATGGAGGAGGTCAGAATCACACGCTTTACGCGTGGCGATTTTTTACAGGCTTCCAACACATGGATCGTGCCTTTGACCGCAGGGTCAACCAGATCGCGTTGGGGATCTTTGACATCAATGATGTAGGGGCTGGCGGTGTGGAATACGTAGTCGCATTCTGTGAGCAGTTCATCGAATGCGCCTTCGGTGAGTAAATCGGCCTGCGCCAAGGTTAAGCGTTCCGAGGCGCCTTCCAGGCTGGTTAGATATGGGTACTTGCTGTCGTCGCCTCGGACGGTGCCGATCACTCGATACCCTTTTTGCAGAAGCTGTTCTACGGCGTGTGCGGCGATAAAGCCAGAAGCGCCGGTAACGCAAACGGTTTTAAGGTCTGTTGATTCCATGGTTGTGGTGTCCGTAAGTGCTGTTATTGGAGTTATTAGACTATGACGTTATTACAGTTCACTCTTTCATAATAGTAGTTAAGGAAGTTCTGAATAAATCCCTTAAACAAGGTTTACGTTCGACAGCCTCTAGAGAATGATTTATGTTACTTCTTTAGGCGCTTCTTCTGAGGTTCCTTAATAATTTGTTCTGAGTAAAGTGTTTGGATAGCTTATGAATTACCGAATCTTAGTGGCTGATGACCATCCGTTGTTTCGAGCGGCCATCAAGCAAATCATGACCATGCAATTAAAGGATGTGGTGATTGATGAAACGGATTCGGTGTCTGGGTTGCAATCTAAGCTCGAAGACAATCAGGACGCCGATCTCATTCTGTTGGATTTACACATGCCGGGGGCTCAGGGGTTTTCCGCTCTGGTGTTCTTACGCAACCATTACCCGGATATTCCGGTGGTGGTGATTTCCGCGCAGGAAGACCCGGTGGTGATTGCCCGAGCCATGCAATTTGGTGCGGCAGGGTTTATTCCCAAGTCCGCTGAACCTACCACCATTAAGACTGCGATTGAAACCGTGTTGGACGGTGATTTATGGTCGCCGGAACCGGTGACTAACATCAATGAACGATCTCAGTACGAGCAGGAAATGGCGGAGAAACTGGCTTCTCTGACGCCATCGCAATTTAAGGTGTTGGTGATGATGAATGAAGGCTTGTTGAATAAGCAGATCGCCTACGATTTGGAAGTGTCGGAAGCCACCATCAAGGCCCACGCTACCGCTATTTTTCAGAAACTTGGGGTGCGCAATCGTACGCAAGCGGTAATTGCCTTACACGAGCTGGATATTGAACATCCAGCGCATGTGGAGACGAATCAAGATAAGTAAGTGTTGTTGACGTGTCGCTCTGGTCTATTCCTCTTTAGACACCGTCTGTCCTAAGTAATCAATATTGATGATCTCCCGGCATTGGCAACCTTTCTGAATGATCTTGGATTTCTCTAAGATAAAGCTCATGTAGTTCAGTGAGTTGATCATCACACCGCCAAGACTCATCAATGCCAGACTTTCGTCTTTCGATGGCAGTTTCAGTTGCTGATACGCTTCTTGGGTGTGCTGTTCACTGATGCCTAAGCGCTGGCTAATGAAACTGATGTCGTCGGGGGACTTTTGTTGGAAATCAGACAAGGCTGCGTAGTAGCCGTTGATCAGATGCTGAATGTTTTCGTAAGACGGCTTGTTGGCACCGCTAGAAACCACAATGACATCAATGATCTCGTTGGGAATGTCTTTCGAACTAAACAACAAGTTTGCACCCGTGGCTTTAATCTTTGCCGCTTGAGGATCGAACGTAATGACCGCATCCACATCGCCCGAGGCAAAGGCCGCTGAGTGTTGATCAATGGTCAGCGTTTTGGTGGTGAAGTCTCCGGTCTTTAAGCCCGAAAATTGTAAGAAGCGTTCGAGCATGTAAGCCCCCAAGGCACTGTCTTCGAGACCAAGCACTTTGCCTTTCAGATCATAGACTTCAGTGATCTCCGGTTTGGTGAGCAACATGTCGCCACCGTCGGAGACATCGGTGACCAGAACTATTTCAATGGGATAGCCTTTGTCCCACACTTGTAATGTTTCATCGAGCGTTAAGCCTGCGGCGTTAATCTGATTACTTAGCAGCGCCGACATGACTTCTGAGGCGGAGGCGTGTTGCACGACATCAACTTTGTCCGTTTCAAAATACCCTTTGTGTTTGGCCAAATATAGCATCTCGTAGCCAGGCCAGAGGTTGGTGCCTATCTTCAGCGGAACCTTATTTTCTTGGGTGTCGGAGCCACAGCCGATCAAAAATGTTAACGCGCATAGAAGCCAAAAAAAACGCATAGAAGATCCTGTATCTAAGTGAGTCATCTTGGTGTTCTTATTAGAAAGAACCATTCGGGAAAGTATATTGTTTTTATTCTGAGATTCCTTAACTCTTTGCTTTAATTTCGGTTTATTTCTGAAGACTGCGCATGAGAGCCCTTAATTTCGCTGGTTTAATCGGCTTACTTAACAGCTCACAGCCCAGCTCTTTTACCGTGTCTTTGACATTGGAGCGTCCGTCGGCAGAGATAAATATAGCAGGCCCGTCGTAGCTGGTGCGGTTACGCAGAGCAATCAAAGCATCGCTGCCAAGCTGTTCTTGATCGAGATGGTAGTCGATCAACACCAAGCTCAGTTCATGTTGTTTGGATAATTCCACCGCTTCTTCGGTAGTACTGGCTTCCAGCACTTGATAGCCCCAGCGCGTTAAGAGTGCCGACATGCCTTTCAACACTTCGGGTTCATTGTCGATGCACAACACATATTGAGGCGTATGTGATGGATTAGGCGATAACGAAGCGTATGCGCTGTCTTTATGTATAGAGGCGCCTTGATATACCGGAAAGCCTTGTGACAGAGATGAATCTTGCATGAGATCCGTTCTTGCCAAGCGACCGGCGTTTGGTAATTCGATGGCGAACAGACTGCCTTTACCAAGGGTGCTAGCCACCTTAATGTCTGCACCTAGCAGGTCGGAAAAGCCTTTGGCGATGGCCAGTCCGAGACCCAAGCCACGGTCATTGGATCGTTGATGTTCATCCAGCTGGGTAAAGGCATTGAAGATATTGTCGAGCTCAGTGTCTTTAATGCCAGGCCCACTGTCCAACACTTGAATGGATATTTTATCGTCTCGCAAACGACAGCCGACTAACACCCGACAGCCCTGGCTGTAACGAATGGCGTTGGTCATAAAGTTCTGAATAATACGTCTCAGTAAACGGCGATCGGTTTTTACCAACAATGTGCTTTTGACATAATTCAATCGGCAGCTCGCCTGTTGTGCCATGGGTTGGAATTCTTGAATCATGGGGCCCAGTAAATTATCCAGTGCGAAGAGGTCTTCAGAGACTTTGAGGGTGCCGGATTCCAAGCGAGAAATATCCAACAGATCGGTCAGCATATCTTCGGCCGATCTCAGTGATTGATCGATGGAGGCTGACAACTCTTGCTGATTAGATCGTTGCTGATTCGATCTATCGTGTTGATTCGATCCTTGCTGTTGATCTGATGCTGTGGTGTTCCGATGAAGATCGTCCATCAGCGCTGAGGTAAATAAACGGGCGGCGTTCATCGGTTGCATTAAGTCATGACTGACGGCGGCAATGAAACGACTCTTGCTGGCACTGGTTTGCTCGGCTTTTTGAGTCATTTGAATCAACTGACGATTGAGTTGGCGTAGTTCGTCGGTGCGTTCCTGCACACGCTCTTCCAAGGCTTCATTGGCATTAACCAGGGCTTGCTCTGCTTGGCGGAAGGTGGTGATGTCGGTAAAACTCATCACAAACCCACCGTCGGGCAACGGGTTTCCGCGCAATTGAATAACGGTGCCGTCTTCCCGTTCTCGTTCGGACACGTGTTCTTTGGGGGCTTGTAGATGCTTAATACGTTTTTGCACCAAAGTTTCCACATCACCGGGGCCACATAGACCACGGTGAGCGTTGTAGCGAATCAGCTTTTCAATGGGCATGCCGACTTGGATCAGTTCCGTCGGATAATTAAACAGTTCTAAATATTGGTGATTCCAAGCTAACAGTTTGAGGTCTTTGTCGATGACACTGATGCCTTGTCCCATACTCTGAATGGCGTGCTGCAGTAACTCTCGGCTGACTTGTAAGGTCTCAGAGGTTTCTGAGGCAATGGCTTCGACATCATGCCAAGGCACTTGTTGCCCGGAAATGGCGGCATTGAGTACGGCGCGGGCGGAGGCGGCGCCGATGACGGCACTCATCAAATGCTCCACCTGTTCGATGTCTTGCTGGCTGGCGCGTTCATTCGCGGGACGATGACTAAACAAGGTACTAAGCTTACTTTGTTCTATGAAGCGGCTGGCAATTGCGACCAGCTCTTCTTGAGTAATGCGTACGTTTAACAAGCTCTCTTGTTGGTCTACCGATTCCAGCTGGGTGCCTTGGAATCGTGTGGCTTGAATGCGTTCATTGATGTGGGTTTTGAAATAGCGCGACCCGACAATAAAGCCAAGTAGATTGAATAAGAGACTCAACGCCGCGCCGCGCGTGACCGGATCAAACCATTCGATGGTAAGAAGTGTTTGCGGTTGTAACCAGTTCGGAAGGCTGGAGACTACCGCAGCTAACCAGGGTAAATGTTCGATCCAGATGGGTAAAATCAGAG
Organism: Litoribrevibacter euphylliae; assembly: GCF_042646085.1. Classification (NCBI taxonomy): domain Bacteria; kingdom Pseudomonadati; phylum Pseudomonadota; class Gammaproteobacteria; order Oceanospirillales; family Oceanospirillaceae; genus Litoribrevibacter; species Litoribrevibacter euphylliae. The sequence goes on from NZ_JBHRSZ010000001.1 coordinate 24,362, forward strand.
TGTAGAACCAGACACTGACCCCCAGCACCAAGCCTATGATCACGCCTGAACGATTAGCATCTTGCCAGAGCAATGCGCCTAACATCGCCGGTGCCAGCTGTACCACAGCGGCGAAGGCGATTTGACCTATGGTGGCTAAGGCTTCGGTGTTTTCAATAAAACGATAGAACAGATACGCAAAGAACAGCAGCATCAGAATGGTGGTGCGTCGAGCGTTGAGTAATATTCCTCGAAAGTGAAGGTAGTTACTGTTTTTGACTTGATCTTTACGCAGCAGGAAAGGCAAGACCACATGGTTGCTTACCATGATGCTCAATGCTACCGTTGAGACGATGACCATGCTGGTGGCGGCGGAAAAGCCCCCCAGGAATACCAACAGCGATAAGCCCGGTTGATTGGCTTCGATAGGCAACATCAATACATAAGTATCGGCGGAAACCGAGTCGCCCAGCATTAGTTTTCCGGCCATCACCAAAGGAATCACAAACAAGCCCACCAAAATCAGATAGGCCGGGAAAATCCAGCGGGCCACCAGGAAGTCTCTTGGGTGGGTGTTTTCAACCATGGCCACATGAAATTGTCGTGGTAAACAGATGAACGCGCCTGCGGCTAACAATACTTGCACCAGCATACTGCTGGTAAACGGCGAACTTGATAGCCAGTTTTCCAGTTGAGGATTGGTTGCGGCTTGTAATTCAACATGCCCCAGCAAGTCACCGACACCGTTGTATAAGCCATAGGTGACATAACCGCCCAGGATCAGAAAGGCCACCAATTTTACGACCGATTCAAAGGCGATGGCATGCATCAGACCGCGATGGTGTTCATTGGCCGACATGTGTCGGGTGCCGAAAAAAATTGCAAACACCGCCATGGTCACGGCTACGGTCAGGGCAATGTCCTGTCGGTCGTTGATGTGGGCAAGGTCGGTCGGGTCGTTGCCGGTCAGCGCCATATACCCCATGACCAAGGCCTTCAACTGCAACGCAATGTAAGGCAAGACCGAAATAGCCGCAATGACCGTTACCAGCATTGCCAACCCTTCATGTTTGCCATAGCGAGCTGAGATGAAGTCGGCAATCGAGGTAATGTTTTCCCGCCGGGATACCAGAATCAAGCGTGCATAAAAGCGCCACATCAATAGGAAAACCAGGATTGGTCCTAGGTAAATGGGCAAAAAGGACCAGAGACTTTGGGATGCCTGACCAACGGCTCCAAAGAAGGTCCAGGTCGTACAGTAAACGCCGAGAGTTAAGCTATAAATCCACGGTGAACTACGAGGGCTGTCTGGCGTCAGGCCAGTATCTGAACTGGTTTGTGCATTTCGGTCACCGTGCCAGGCGATAAAGAACAGCAAACAAACGTAGCCAAAAGAGAACAGTGCGATCAACCATGTGGACATAAAACGCGATACTACCCGGTACTTTGCCTTGAACTCGGTAATTCGAGGTTAAGGTTATGATTTTAGTGTGGTTTTAAGCATAGGTGGTTCTGACTTCAAAGCCAATTGGACAAAAGTCGAGTACAACCATTGATCTGGCTTACTTAACTATTCATTAAAGTAGGCTACATTTTAGGAAGTAAGTATACGTTTGAGGTTCCCAGTCCAAGATTACACCGCGAGTTTGTGAAGGACATTCTTATCTTATGGTTCGAACATCTGCTCAAGTGAATGAACAGTCTATGCGTGCAGTGGATGCCACTAATAAGCAACCTCGGCCCAGATTACAATACTCCTTAGCGATTCGCTTACTTCGTATTGTATTCTCAATTTACATTCTGATCACCATTGCCATTACCTCTGTTCAGATGACGAATGAATACTTGCTCAAAAAGTCCTCCATTCAGGACAACTTTATCGCCTATCAAGGCATCTTTTATGAAGGCATTGGTCATGCACTGTGGAATTTTGATCACGTGCAGTTGAATGCCATGCTCGATGGTGTGGAAAAGCTCCAGGATATTGAAGGCATTTATGTGTTCGATGCCAAAGGTTCGTTAATTTTGGAGCGAGGCTTTCTTAATATTGGCAGTACTCATACAGAAAGCACTCATACAGAAAGTACTCATACGGAACTTGAAGAAAGCTCTGATGCTAGAGAACGTAATGCCAGTGCTGCTGATTCCGAAGGGCAATCTACAGAAACGGTTGAGGGTACTCCCTTACAGCCTATGGAGTACGAGAAGCAAGAACAATTAGGACTGTTCTCGTATCATTTTCCCGTGACCTATTACAAAGAAAAGATTGGTGCCGTAACCTTCTTTTCGAGTAATAAGATTGTGTTTGATCAGGTTAAATACAATTTTCTGACCATCATTATTAACGCCATTATTAAGACCATCATTCTGTGGTTGTTATTTATCTGGGCCTTCAAACGCTACTTGGTGAAGGCGTTGGATACCTTCATTTCCAAAATGGAAGCGACCAACCTTAGTAATCTTGAAGAGTCCGGTGTGACCCTGAATACCTTTGGTTCTTATGAATTGGAGCGCTTTAAGGAGGTGTTTAATGACATGACGCACCGGATTATAAAGTCCAAGCAAACCATGGAACGCCTCAATCATGAATTAGAACAGGAGGTTGACAACCGCACCAAGGAGATTGTCCTCAAGCAGGAAATGCTCGAACAAATGAGCCTGCAAGGTCGCATAGGTGCTTGGGAGTGGCGCATTGATGATCATAAGATTCAATGGAGTGCTATGACCCGAATTATTCACTGCGTGGATCAGGATTTTGTTCCGACCGCGACGTCGGCATGGTGGTTTATAAATAACGATGAAAAACGCGCCTTAATTAAACAACGCCTCGAAGACGCCATTGAGCACAATAAAGATTGGGCTGAGGAGTTACAGATTACCACGGCCCATGGCCACATTATTTGGGTTAAAGTGACCTGCAGTGGTGTGTTTGAAGGTGGAAAATGTGTGCGTTTGTATGGCTCTTACCAAGACATTGATGAACGGGTCAGAGTGCGCGAAGAGTTGATCAAAGCCAAAGACTTGGCAGAGAGTGGTGCGCGGATGAAAAGCGAGTTTCTCGCAACCATGAGCCATGAGATTCGTACGCCGATGAATGGCGTATTAGGTATGCTCTACTTGCTTCAAAATTCCAACCTGGATGCCACTCAAAAAGGGTATGCTGATGTTGCTACTTCCAGCGGTGAGTTTCTGTTGGGCTTGATCAACGACATTCTTGATTTCTCTAAAATCGAAGCTGGTCATTTAGAACTGGAACAACTGGAATTGAATCTGGTGACCTTGTTAAGTGATGTCGCCAAGAGTTTTGGTATCAAAGCTTACGAACATAATTTGCAATTCATTTTGGATACCGCTGAAGTACCCAATGTGATGGTGTTGGGGGACATCGGCCGAATACGCCAAGTGCTGTCCAACCTCATCGGTAACGCCATTAAATTTACATCCGAAGGTCATATTTTGGTTCGTGGTGTATTAACCGATACAGGCGAGCAATGGTGTTTTGACTGTTATGTGGAAGACACCGGCATAGGTATCAGTGCCGACAAGACGGACAAAATTTTCGATCAATTTACTCAAGTGGATGCCTCTACCACCCGACAATACGGTGGCACCGGTTTGGGCTTGGCAATCACCAGAGAGCTGTGCCGTTTAATGCAAGGTGATGTTGAGGTCAGCAGTCAGCCTGGTCAGGGCAGCGTCTTTAGCTTCTATGTGAAATTAGATAAACCAAAAGCGGAAGGGCCTGCTTTGATTGATGCGGACGATATTCCGACTGACAACGAATTGGCCGATCTTAAGCTTAAACGGGTACTGGTTGCGAACAGCTATACGGTTGCGCATGATGTATTAGAACGGCAGCTCAATGCTTGGGAAATGGATGTGACGTACGCTGAGTCATGGCATGCCGTGAGGGGTTTGCTCAGTGATGATTTGGAAACGGCATTTGATGTGATCTTGGTTGACTGGGAGTTGGCGTTGACGATACCAGAGTCGTTTGATGCCAATAAACACCCTGTACTCAGGAAGCAACCTTGGGTGCTGCTGCGACCGATTGGCAGTGATCAAAGTGAGCTGGTTGATTCGGCCATCGTATGGGCTGATGTATTGGAAAAACCTGTGGTTCCAACGGAATTGGCCCGACTGTTATTGTCCGTGGTTATGCCATCTGAGCGGAACGCGAATACTCCGGCACCACTCACGTTGGTCGACGTCAAGAGTCGGCAGACAGACAGTCCACCTAAGCGTGTTTCCTCGGAGCAAGAAACGCCTAAAATGCCATGGCCGGAATCGACACGTATTTTGTTAGTGGAAGATAACGACATTAACCGGATGGTGGCCGAAGGTCTGCTCGATAAACTGGTGTTGAAACATGCCTTTGCGGTGCATGGTGCCAATGCTCTTGAGGTTTTAAAAGCGTCTGAGAATGATGAGCCGTTTGATTTGATCTTGATGGATTGTCAAATGCCGGAAATGGATGGATATCAAGCTACAGGGTGTATTCGACGTGGCGAAGCCGGTGATCGCTACCGTTCTATTCCGATTTTGGCGATGACGGCCAACGCCATGGAAGGGGATCGGGAGCGGTGCATTGATTCGGGCATGGATGACTACCTTACCAAGCCCGTTGACCCTAATGTTCTGTATCAAAAATTACATGCGTGGTTGGTGAAGAATAAGAAGTGACCTTGAAGGATGCTTCTTAAGCTTGAACGAACCTAACCAGAGACTCCCTAAGGCGTTTCAGTCCACACCAACTGGGTGTCGCGAATGGCTTTAAGTAGCGGGATATGACGATCAATGATGCTTTGAATTGCTGCGAGCGCATCAGCCGTTTCGGCCTCGCATTGAAAGTGCAATTTACTGCCTTCGCTACTGATTCGACAGGTTCCCATGGGAAAGTACACAACAGATTGGTGTGTGTTGGTTTCTACTGAGACTTTTCGGGCAAAGTGTTTGCCCAGCATGTCCTGGTATTTTTCGGCCTTTTCCGCTGTGACGGAACTGATGGTTTGAAGCATGCTTAGCGATTCCTATCTCGTCGTTTAATTTATTTGTTATTTGCTAACTGTTATTTACTGATCGGTAGTTGTGAACTGTATGTACCCCTGAGATCCACTGGGCTGAAACCTGTCAGCAAGGCATCGAGTGTTTTTTGAGGCACGAGATCTTTGAACAACTCTGGATGAAACCATTTGGCCATGGATTCAATGGCGTACAAGTTTAGTGGTGAATTGTAGAAATGGTGCCAAAGCGCATAGCTGCGGCCGTTTTGAATGGGCGCCAGTCGATCAAAGTTCCTGTGTGACAACACTTGTTTCAGAGAGGCTTGAGCAATGTCGTTCGGTACTTGAGCGCCCATGATCAGACTTAAGTAACTTTCACCAGTGCGGGTGCTAGAGTGAGTTGATGTGCTGGTGGTTGCGCTAAGTTGTACACCTGAGGATGTTCCTATGTAGACATCGAAATTTGAGATTAAGGCGTATTCCGCACTGATCTTTCCGACCGGTCCGGGCAATTGGCCTTCGGCAATGCTGATACCGCCAGCGAATCTTGCCATCTCTGCAAATAAGCCTTCCGCAATGGTGAAACAACAGGGTTCTTTGGTGCTGGCCCAAATATCTAATAACACCTTGGGGTAAGCACTTTCGGGCACGTCTGAGAGCGTGTCTCGGATATGGCCCAGTTTGGTTTGATAGGCGCTACTGAAAGCCTTGGCTGCCTGGTCGTAACCCAATACTTGCCCGAGAATTTCGATACTGCGTGCGGTGTGCTCAATCGGTTTCTTGCGGAAATCAATGAACACGATTTTAATGCCGACTGAGGTTAAGACATCAATCACCTGTTTTGATTTTGCCCCCGGTCCATGACCGTCTAGACCGAACACGGCGACTTCCGGTTTCAACTCCAAAATCTTTTCAATACTGACGCTGGTTTCACTGGTTTGACCGAAGGTTGGGATTTGATCAATCTCAGGAAAGGCCTGTTGATAAACCTGATAACCCGCCGGATCAAATTGTTTAAAGTCGTTCATCATCCCGGCCACTCGATCCAGTGGTTGTTTCACTCCAAGCACGCCCAGTGCTGCCAGGAATCGACCTTCTCCGAGAATAATACGCTGTGCCGGTTGTTCCAGCGTAACCTTACGATTGGCGATGTCGGTGATTTCAATGCTGGCCTGAGCAAGACCCGTCAGTAGCAATGCGGTGCACATGAACAAGGGTTTGAACAAATGAAGCCAGAGTTTTAACGAATGAAACGACATAGTGCTTTACCCTGTGGTTGGTCGTTATGATCATCAGTGCGTTGAACAAGAACGGAGGTGCTCATTCCTTGAGCGTTTATCATCCCTGTGGCACTTGATCGTTATTGCGTTTAGTTGTGATTGGTTTTGGATTGTGTGTTCAATCGTTCCCTAGAACTGATACGCCGCAGACACGCGGATGTCTCGTCCCGGTTCCGGCAAACCAATCGGGTCGGCGCCTTCACTCATCGAGAAGAATGAGCCCTGATCGTAGTAGAACTTGTCGAACATATTGTTCACAGCCAAACCAAGAGTCAGATCTTCTGTTGGAAGCCATTGAACATAGACATCATGAATGCCATAACCGGCTTTCTCGTCTTGGCCTTCCGGCACGTCTTTGAGACGTTGAACCAATCGAGCGTTCCAACCTAAGGTCAAATTATGTTGCATTTGATATTCGAGACCTGTGGTCCAGGTGCGGCCATAGGCGGTGCCCAGCCCCATGTCGCCACTGGATAGTGGTTCTCCACCCAGTTTCGGTTTGCTGAGAGAGACGCCCGCATTAAGGGTTAGATCATCCCAGAAGTAAGCCACGCGGAAGGCATAACCTTTTACTGTTACGTCGTCACCAAAGCTGTAACGAACCCCTTGAGAGCCGCTAATGATCTGTGCGTTCTCAATGGTTTGAGAGAATATTTCCCCGCTGGCAGCAAAGTTGACACCTTCGTATTTGAAGCCAAATTCAAGGTTGTCTGATTTTTCCGCTTGCAGTTCAGTCAGTGGCACAGCGCCGCCAATATCCGGGCCACGATAACTTTGCAGCGCCTGATTCAAGTAAGGAAATTCAAGGAACCAGGCTTCTGGGCTACTCACTCCTTTGAAGGCTTGGGCATAACTGGCGAAGATCTCCATCTCGTTGGAAATGTCCAAGCTCAAGGTGGCGTTCGGGCTAATGGCGTCGTCCGAGAAGTTTTCACCTTGATTGTCGGTGTAGTCGTAGTCGTCGTAACGGATACCTGTGCTCAAGCGTAAAGACGGAGCAAGTTGGATATCGGTCTGGACATACAGGGCGGCGATTTCTGTTTCTTCATTGTTGAAGTCATCCAAATAACCTTTCACCAGATAGGCTTCGTCTTCACGATATTCGGCTCCGTAGGTAATTTCATGTTTGCCAATACGACTGGTGTTGCGAAGATCAAAACCTAAGCTTTCAATACCGGCCCCGTGGGCTTTACCATCGTAGTAATCAGCAAAGGTCCAGGTTGGTGGTGGCCCGGCGGGTGGCCAGTTGGCCGCATAAACATCGCCTTTTTTGGTGAGGTAGCTGTCGTTGTAATACACGGTGGATTTCAGATCAATCCAAGGCGAATCAGGGTTGTAACCATAGTTGAAGATGGCTGATTCGCGATGCGTCTCCTGAGGTACCAGCGTACTTGGGTAGGCAGGGTGTAAGCCGATATCGACCATGTTCGGACGGGCAAAGCGGGTACCGTCGTCGTCATATTCTTCGTAGCTCAGAGCCAGGTAGTGGTCTTCGAGTAGGGTACCGCTCAACTTGAAACGGATGGATTCTTGTTCGAACTCGGTGTTATCCACTTCGTCGCCATGACCGTCGGAGTAGTTGTCGCCGGTATCATAGCGGGTGATGCTGGCTAACAAGCCAAAGTCATCGTTCAACATACCGTAGGCGCTGAGGTGATTTTTCCAGCCTTCGTTATTACTGAAGTAAGAGGTCTTTGCTAAGGCACCGAAACGCTCGCCCTCTCTGAGCATGTCTTTGGCGTCTTTAAGCTTAAAGTGGATAGCACCACCCAACGCGCCCGCGCCGTCGGTGGCGTTACCGGCGCCGGATTTAATGATCACGTTTTTCACCAATTCCGGTTCTACGTTGACACGGCCTTGGTGGTGATAGAGGTAACCTGCTTGCGTGGCACCGTCGATGGTGACATTAAGTAGCGTGTCTTCAATACCGCGCACATAGATTTTCTGAGCCACCGGCAAGCCGCCACCTACGGTAATGGAGGGTTCGTGACGGAACATGTCTTCCAGGTCGGTGACCTGACGCTTCTCAATCATGTCGTCAGTCATGCTGACATTAAAGCCATCTTCTTCCGTGCCAATCACCTGAATGGTCGAACTGGTCTTAGTTGCTGCGGAATCTGTGATGGCTTGAGAAGGCGATTCGTCGGCGTATACGCAGGTAATATTGGCCGCGGCAACAGCCAAAGCCAGATAACTGACCTTACTCGCTAGCTTGGTTTTCGTCATTACCTTAATCCTGTGTTGGTATATGAGTTAAGCAAAATCCTGGTAGACAGTGAGTGACAGCAATAACCACCGTCGTTTTCTCAGTTAGCTACCGTGGTGATGTAAATTTATTTTTAATGCTAATGATTCTCATTTATAATATCACCAACGTATTGGAGGATCAGCGAAGATCGTTATTCAAAGCTGACAAAGTGTTATGCGTTACCGTCATGAGGTAGTCAGGGGGAAACATTAAGGCGTATGAATACCAACACTATCTTTCTACAAGACCTGAGAGACTTGCAGTCACGATTGGGCTTAAGCCAGAACATTCGTGGTGCAGACGTGAGTCTGCCAGTGATGGCGGGGCACTTTCAGTACCTGACGTTTCAACGTGGTTTGTCGATGCATGTGATGGATGCGGTTGAGCATCAAAACACCGAAAGCACCATGGAGTTACCGGAAGGGTTGAGTTTCAACTTCATGTTTTCTGGCCAGATTAATTTCTCCTTCGCCAATGAAAAACACATTATCGGTCCGGATCAGGGACGCATACGTTGCTCTGCCATCGTTAATAATTCTTCGGATATTTTGACCCGTTCCATGTGCGCCGGCATGCACATTAAGAAAGTAAATGTGTTCGTAGAGCGCCAATGGTTAGAAAGCCGTTGCAAATCGTCCAATGACAGCGAGTTGTTGAGTCATTTATTTACACATAAGCGAGTGTTGCATTGGCTACCGGATGACGAGGTAGTAGAGAAAGCCACGCGTTTGTTTACCGTTAATCAGGAGAAAGGCTTTTCGGGACAGTTAGAAGCAGAGTTTTTGACCATGCAGCTCTTGTCCGATTGTATTGATCAGTTGCATCAGGATCTCAAGACGTTGAATGAGCAGTCCAAGGTGGCTGTGAGTAATCCGTCTCTGGCACTCAAACAAGCCATTGATGAACAGTTAGAGCATCATACGTGCTTATATGACATAGCCGCGGCACTCAATATGAGTGAACGTACGTTACAGCGTCGTTTCCAATCTTGTTTTCAGCAGACTGCTTCAGCCTATGTTCGGCAGTATCGGTTGGAAAAAGCCAAACGTGCGTTGACTATTGAAGGGCGGAGCATTGGTGAAGCAGCTTATATCGCTGGCTACAACCACAGTTCCAACTTTGTGAATGCTTTTAAAAAGCACGTTGGGATGACGCCTTCGGAGTTTTTAAAGGTGCATCAGGGAGTAAGGCACTAAAGCACTTCTGAACAAGCGCCTTACTCCGTTGTTTTGAACACAGATTACAGGTTATAGAAAGCCCAGCAGGGCTTTGCATCCGTAGGCCACCACAGCGAGCGTAAAGACACCCGCCAGGTAAAGCGCCACGGCATTACGAAGAGAATGCTCCGGTGTGCGTTTCATTAGTATCCATCCTTCAGACTGGTCTTACCGCTGAACGTCTTATAGTTGTAGACGTTATAGGCGATGATGATCGGAATGAAAATCAAAATGCCGACTAAGGTGAAGTACACCGACTTATCTGGGGCAATGGCGTCCCAAATCGTTAAACGACCCGGAATGATGTAAGGGAAAATCCCCGCAACCAAGCCTGCAAAGGCGGTGGCAAATAAGCCCATCACATAGGCCAATGGCTTCAAGCTGTGTTCTTCTTCCGAATTTAATAAATTCCACAGTTTATAGGCGAAGAACGCGGTTAATAACGGCATGGGAGCTAACCAGATATTCCCCGGCCAATCCAACCAGCGCTCTGCAATGGCGGGTTGTTCCAGTAGCATTTCGACGCTGACCATTGCCAGGAAGAACAGCATGCCAATTAGCAACACCTTAGCGAGCATTTTGACGCGTTGTTGCAAACCGTTTTCGGTTTTTCGAATCAACCAGCATGCGCCGAGCAGGGCATACCCCACCACTAAGGCTACTCCGGTATGAATGGAGAAAGGGGTTAACCATTGAATGGGTTCATCCATTGCTTTTGGCGTCGACATGTCACCGACCAGCGCACCAAGAATCAAGCCCTGGCAGAAGGTGGCTAAGGTGGAACCGACCGCAAAACTGATGTCCCACCATTTTTGACTGGAATCGGCTTTGAAACGAAATTCAAAGGCGACGCCACGGAAGATCAACGCAATCAGCATCAAGATGATCGGGATGTAGAGATTCGACAGCACGTAGCTGTAGACGCTTGGGAAGGCCACGAACAATACCACCCCGCCGAATACCAGCCAGGTTTGGTTGCTGTCCCACAGATGCGATAAGCTCTTCATCGCCAGACCTTTATCTTCTGGCGTATTCAGTAACGGTGATAGAATGCCTACGCCTAGGGAAAAGCCATCCAGCAGTACATAAACCAGAATGCCAAAGCCGATCAATAACAGGTAAACCAGTGCAATATCCATTAGCGATCTCCTTTGCGTGTGTCTGTGTTGTGAGCATCAATGTAGTCGGACATTTCTTGGGTGTAACCTACATCCACTTGCGCCGGGTTTAAGGTCGCTGGTAAGTCGTCATCGTCTTCACCATTACTGATCAAGGACTCGACGCTGGCTGGCCCTTTGCGAACCAATTTGCGCATAAAGTACAGATAGGTGATGAAGAGAATGCTGTAGACGGTGACAAACAAGGCTAATGAAAACGCCACGTGTTGTGCTGGCAGCGGAGAAACCACTTCGGTAGTGCGCACCAGACCTTGTACTAACCAAGGTTGACGACCCACTTCAACCACGTACCAACCGGCCAATGTGGCGATGACACCGGCAGGAATCATCAATACAGAGAAGGTTAGCAAAGGCTTGGACTCAAATAATCGGCCTTTTCTGCGGGCCATCCAACCGGCCAAACCGAGTAATAACATTAAGCCGCCTAGCCCGAGCATGATTCGGAAAGAGAAGAACACCACGGATACTGGCGGGCGATCTTCCTTAGCGACTTGATCCAGTCCGGCAATTTCACCGTCCAGATCGTGTTTGATGATCAGGCTGGCGGCTTTAGGAATGGCGATTTCGAAGTGATTGGTTTCCTGTTCTTGATCGGGGATGGCGAATAAGCGTAGATCCGCACCTTTTTCGGTTTCCCAGATACCTTCCATTGCGGCCAGCTTCACAGGCTGATGTTCGGCCACATTCAAACCGTGGAAGTCACCGACAACAATTTGTAATGGCGCCAATACCAGAATGGCCTTCATCGCAAAGGAAAAGCCCACTTTGGCGAATTCGGTGTGTTGTTTTCTTAATAAGTAATAGGCGTGAATGCCTGCAATCAACAATGATGCGGACAAACAGGTGGCCAATAACATGTGGGATAAGCGGTAAGGGAAGGATGGATTAAAGATCACTTCCAACCAGCTGGTCGGGTGGAATACGCCATCGACAATTTCATAGCCTGCGGGAGTGTGCATCCAGGAGTTAGCGGCCAGAATCCAGAACGATGAAAACACGGTGCCTATGGCTACAGTACAGGTGGCGATGAAATGCACCTTAGGTGAGACCCGATTCCAACCGAACAGCATAATGCCGAGGAAACCGGCTTCCAAGAAGAAGGCGGTGAGTACTTCATAGGCCAATAAGGGCGCCAGTACCGGCCCAACAATGGTTGAGAACTCACTGAAGTTGGTGCCAAACTCATACGAGAGCACGACCCCAGAGACCACGCCCATGCCAAAGGTAATGGCAAAGGGTTTCATCCAGAATTTTACCTGCTGTAAATACACCGGATTTTTGGTTTTTAGCCAGAGTCCTTCCATGATGGCAATGTACAGCGACAAGCCGATGGTGATGGTCGGAAACATGATGTGATAGCTCACGGTAAACGCAAACTGAATGCGAGATAAGAAGCTTGAGTCGGGTAACGAGGTCAGTAGCTCGATCATAAAATAACCCTTTGTAGTGTTATGAATATCCCCCCTGATAGACGAGGTGCCTTAGCGTGCTATAACACCTTGTCTATCTCCCCTTTAGAGCAAGGTGGGTGCCAAGCTTTTAAGGTATTGTCTAACTGCTTGTTTCTACTGGATTACTTTAGTTTAGTTTAAAAAGGTTGACTAAAAACTGGTCAATGGAAATTTCTGTATGTAAACTTTGTAGGCGATTATTGTTGGGCTGGGTGTAAAGTAAGTTTACGATTTGTTTTGTAGTAGGCGATGAGTCATGGAAATTTCGATTCTTTTTAATATCAGTCTATGGACAACGGTATTAACCGCTTTGGGCGTAGCGATTTGGTTGTGGAGTCGTCGCCGAGAAGATGCGAGCTTGCCTGCTCTGGCTGGCTTCTGCTTGTCGATGGCGATCTGGTGTTTGGGTCATATCTTTGCTCTTCAACAACAGCCGCAATTTGCGGTGCCTTTGCTGTTAGCTAACCCCTTATTACCGACCAGTTTTTTGCATTTTGTCATTGTCTGGCTCAAAGATTCGGGGGTGTCTGCCTTTGGTTTAGAACGCCGAATTCCCTGGCTTTATGGTGTGGCTTTATTAGTGACGGTCGCCAGTGTTTGGGCTGATGGTGGTTTTCTCTCGCCGTGGCTGGCATTTCCGAGTTTCTTTCATTTAGCCTTCGCTGGCTGGCTGAACTTAGCCTACACCGTAGCTGTTGGAATCTTTGCGCACATTCTTCTGCTGTATGGTTTTAAGCGGAGTCAGGGCAATAAGCGCCGTTCTATCGTGGCGATTTTTGTGGTCGGCGCTTGGGGATTCTTATTGGCGACCAGTTTTATTTTGCCGTCGATTCCGAGTCATTTTTTTCCTTATCCGATGCTGGCGTTACCAAGCTATGCGGTGCTGGTGGCTTACTCAGTGGTACGTTATCGATTGGTGGAAGCCAACCGACTGGTGAGCCATGCCTTACAGTGGTTCGTGGTGTTGCTGGTGTCGATGTTGATTATGGGCGGGGTGTTGGCGGTAATTGAACCGCTGGGTCTGGAAGAACTGTCGCATGTTCCCAACCTGCAATTATTGGTCTATTCGACGCTGTTATTACTGATTGCGTGGTTCTCTTATGAACCGGCGAGACGCTTCTCTGAACGATTAATTTACCCGGGCGGTAAGATTGAAGACGCCACTTTGAACAGTTGGGTGAGTAGGTTGAATCGGGTTACTTCCTGGCAGGAATTGGCAACAACCGTAGAAACAATGTGGTATCAGCGCAGTCATTACAAGGCCGGTGTGAGCATTGTCGATGCTGAAGGCGAACCCCATGTGGAAACAGAGCTTATGCCTCAGTTTACCTGTGTGAAACGGAGTCAGTGGCATTGTTACCTCAATGGTTGGGAAGACATTCCGCCTGCCAAGCATTACATGGCGGAGATTTTAGCGGCGATGTTGCCCAGTACTTGCGCCTCGTTAGAGCGATCTTTGCAATTGGCCAAAGTAGAAGCGCAAGCCGAGCGAGAGCGTATCGAACAGCGTCATTTGGTGGAACTGGGTGGACTCACAGCGGCGATTGCGCATGAGTTACGCAATCCATTAAACATCATCAATATGGCTTCCGCTCAAACCGACCCATTGATTAAATCTCACATTCAAAACCAAGTGGCTCGGGCGGAGTTGTTGATTCGCGATACGCTCAGTTATGCCAGTAACACTGAACTCAATAAAGCCGAATTGGATGTAATGGCACTGATTCATCAAGTGGTTGAGCAGATTGATGCCTTGTTTAAGGTTCATATTCGAGTGAACGGGCCCGATCGTTTAATGGGGGCATTTGATGCCCCGCGATTACAACAAGTGCTGATCAATATTTTGGAGAATTCAGCTGCGTTCATTGCTCAACAACCTGACGGCAAGATTTTACTGGAAGTCAGCAAGAGTGTTGACGAACTTGAGAGGCCTGTCTTGCAGTTAGCGCTTCATAACAATGGCCCAAAAATTCCAGGCGATATGCAGGCGCACTTGTTCGAGCCTTTCATTAGTAAACGCAGTGGTGGCAGTGGCTTAGGCTTATCTATCGTGCGCCGTATTGTTGATGCGCATCAAGGCAGTATTGAATACCGCGAAGACTGTGGTTGGCCAGTCAGCTTTATCGTGCGTTTGCCGGAATAACAGGGAAGGCTCTATGACTAAACAAATCGTAAAACAAGCATCTGCCAAGTTATTGCTAGTGGATGACGAACGTGCCTTCTGCGAGCTGTGTTCACTGTGGCTTGAGCAAGCAGGCTATGAAGTGGTGAGCTGCGGTGATGGACAACAAGCCGAACTTGAATTTCTGAAGGCCGAGGCTGCGGGTGAATCCTTTGATTTGATCATTCATGATTTGGCGTTGCCACCGACCTTCAAGCCCGAAGATGGTCTGGCCTATCTCAAGCGTTATCGTTCAACGCCCGTGGTGGTTCTTACCGGGCATGATGAGCGCTCGTTGGCATTAAGGGCCATTGAACTGGGTGCGGAAGATTTTATCGCCAAGCCGGTTGATCCTGATTTTCTCAAAGTAATTGTCCAACGCACCGTTGAAAAACATCGTTTATTGCAACAGGTTCAGACTCTGGAAGACGAGCTTCAGAAACGACCGGGAGATGAATTGGGTTTGGTTGGTGTGAGTCAGAGTACGCAAGCCATTCGTGAACTCATCACCCGTATTGCACCAACGCAAGTCCCTGTATTCATTCAAGGCCCCAGTGGAACCGGTAAGGAAATCATTGCCAATGCTATTCATGCGTTAAGCGGACGTTCTGACCAAGCCTTTATATCCGTTCATTGCGGTGCCATTCCAGCGGAGCTTTTAGAAAGCGAACTCTTTGGTTATAAGAAAGGTGCCTTTACCGGGGCGGAGAAGGATCGCAAAGGGCTATTGGAAATGGCAGATAAAGGCACGCTGTTCCTCGATGAAATTGGTGAGATGCCATTGGCGATGCAAGTCAAACTGCTGCGAGTCTTACAAGAAGGTAGCTTTTACCCAGTAGGCAGCCGTGAATTGGTGACCATTGATGTACGTTTGGTGTCTGCGACCAATCGGGATTTGCCTCTGGCGGTACAACAAGGGGAGTTTCGGGATGATCTCTACTATCGCATCAAAGGGCTAACCGTCACTACTCAGAGATTGGATGAACGTCGGGAAGATATTCCACCGTTACTGCGTTCTTTTCTTGATCGTTACAACGAACAACACAATACACAGTTAACCCTCTCACCTGAAGTTCTTGAGTGGTTCAACCATACCGACTGGCCAGGCAATGTTCGGGAACTGAAAAACACCTTGGAAAGTGCCGCTGCGATTTCGCTGGGACAACAAATTACAATGCAAGAATTAGCGCTGATTCGCAGTGACTTGATTCAGAACGACGCCTTTCCTGCGTCTACCTCTTCGATGACTATCTCCCCTTTAGAAGTGAATTTGGATAAACCTTTGGAAGAGCAAGTCAGTGCTTTGGAAATCCGATTGATACAGGCGGCTATGGCTGCCAATGACAACAACAAAACCCGAAGTGCCCAGCAGTTAGGCATTACCCGCCAAGGCTTGATTAACAAGATAAATCGGTATGGGTTGGGGTAAGGGGAATCGATTTAATTTTGTTGGTACTTGTTTAGTTCAGGGTAGAAGGTGAAGCTATCTAACTTCACCTTCTAGCTATTTTAAGTAGTCTTAGCGGGTAATGTAATTAGTTACTTAAAGTAATTGAATCCCATTCACGCCCATCTGATGGGTTAGTGTAATTATCATACTGTTGGAATTTGATTTTAAAGTCTCGTCCGTAATCAAAGTTTGGATCATTGCTTGTCTTAATTCTTGCTATTTCATTGTCTAAATTAATTGAAAATGTTTTTCCTACTTCACCAACATCAAGTTCTGTGGTTGAAACTATCTGATACCAAGTAACTCCATCATTGCTTATTGCTACACCGTCACTATTGTGATGACCGCTAAAGCTAGCAGGCATTGTATGTAGTTCGTCAGATGTTTCAGATTGGAAGAAGGATAAGGTGATATTACTTTGGTTTGTTAGATCTAAGGTTATAGTCCCTTCATTAAGGGTGAAGGTACCACTGGAGCTAACATCCATTCGTAAGCGACTAGAAATAACAGCAATTCTTCCCACTGAAGATGAACTGTAAAAATCCCAACCTTCGTTTGTACTCGGTAGTCCTTGGCTAAAGTCTTGTTGATATGCTAATGGGAGTTGCTCTGGGAGAATACGAATCTTTATTTTGTGTATGGATTGATCCCCTGTTGTGGTGTCTGTAAAGGTGATGTTTCCTTCGGCTGTTGTCCCAATCGTCATAGCGCTGGCATCCCAGCAAGCATCTAGAGCTGTGCTATTTCCTTGAGATAGATCCCCTTCATTGTTGGCTGGTAGTGTTAGCCAGGGCTGATCGCTGTTTGCTTGCCAATGCAGATCCATTTGGCTGATATTTGTTACTTCGAACGACTCACATCCGAAAGTGTCTGAAATTGAGTCTACGATATCGATTTCAATGGTTTGATTTGGTGTCACGCTGAGCCCTGAATAGCTAGCATCAATGGTAATGTTATCCCATTCGCGTCCATCTGTAGGATAAGAATAATTATCGTACTGTTGGAATTTAAATTTCATTTCGGAAGTGTAGTTAAAGTTAGGATCATACTTAGTCTGGATCTTATTAATGATTTCATCGAGATCAATAATATAATCCTGTCCTGCGTTACTAACTTCTAGCCTGGATGAATCTATTAATCGGTACCAGGTATTACCGTCGTTGCTAATAGCTACACCATCACTGTTGTGATGACCGGTAAAGGATTCCGGCATTGGGTGAGGTTCGTCACCATGGTCGGACTGGAAAAAACTCAGTTGAGCACTTTGAACGCCAGCCATATCTATATTCATTACCATTTCATTCAAGCTGTATTGTCCGTTTGTTGATACATCCATACGAAGCTTGCCTGAAATGGTTTGAATTCTTCCATAGGCTGAATTGGACGAATAATAGCTCCAGTCATCGCCGGTTGGTAAGTCACTCTGAAAATCTTCCTCGAAAGGGAATCGATCCGTAGGATCTTGAATAACAATAGAGACTATAGCCGAGTTTGAAACTGCACCCAACGTATCTTGGACTGTATAAGTAAAACTATCGATTAATGTATTGCTGTCGTTATGTGTATACAGAATGCTGCCATCGTTGTTTATAGACACGCTGCCTGATGAAGGAAGAGAGGTTATATCTATACTGGTGACATCAATGCCGTCATCAGGATCAACATCATTGGTTGTCAGGTTAACAGTAGCGCTTTCCCCTTTAAGTAAGGAGATGCTGTCAGGTGATGCAACAGGGCTATCATTCAGTAAATTGATAGTTATGTTGGCTGTTGCTGTATTTGATGTAACACCTGCATTATCTTGAATAGTATAGGTAAAGCTATCCGTAGCCGTTTCACTTCCATTATGTGTATACGCTGCGCTTCCGTCGTTATTTACAATCAAGCTGCCATTGTTTGGAGGGCTTATGATGGTAATGCTGTTCAAATTCAAGCCTTCTACTAAATCACTATCATTTGCTGCGAGATCTATTAGCCCTGTACCGGCTTCATCAACAGTCAGCGTGTCATTTTGAGCTTGAGGCGCCGTATTAATAACTTGTATCTCTATGGAGGTTATACTTTCTGTCGAATATCGGTCAGTGATTTTTGCACTAATGGTGTGAATCCCACCGCTCAGTACTTTGCTAATGGATGATCCTGTGCCAATGGGTCCATAAATATCTGATTCCCAAGTAATAAACTGGCTGAGATCTCCATCTTCAACGTCATGCGCATTTCCTGAAAATGTGACTAAGTCGCCAGTTGAAAAGATATTACCTGCACTTGGAGAACTGATAGATACAGCAGGTGGATTGTTCTGTACATGAATTCCGTAGACTGTATTGCTTCGAGTTCCGCTTGTACCAGATGCTCGTGCGCTGAGATTATGAGTGCCGGCGCTGAGCTGTGTTTGTAAAAAGTTTCCGTTACCAATTAATCCATCTTGATCGGAATTCCATACGATAGTTGCACTTATATCGCCATCAATAGGGGCTGTAGCTGTGGCGCTTAATTCAATTGTGTCATTGATGCTATAAACACTGCCATTAGAAGGAGACAGTATTTCAATGGTAATAAGGTCCTCAGCATTGAGAGGCGAGGTTTTTACGATGAAAAGATCACTTGCTTCATTGGTATCATCAATAACTAGATTTCGTGCTTTGCTACTGATAAGAGCTAGAGTGCCGTCATCTGAAATATCTTCAATGGTACTGGAGTCGATTGCCTGAGCTGACTCATTATTAATTGCTATAAGATTTGAAGTATTGCTGGAGCGATCCCAGAAATAGATATCTTGTTTTTGGTTATTATCCTCTTCCAGTACATCTTTAATTTCTGAATAGGCTATACCCAATCCATTTTGGGCTATTCGAATACTTCCAGCAACACTATCGGACGATATTTTAATGGTGGTGTTGGTCGTTACGTCTCGAAGATATGCATGGGGTTGTGTAACCGTTGAGTCCGTATCAATTAAGTCACCTGCGAAGGTGAATGCTACGGAAGAACCATCTCCTGAAATACTGAACCCTCTAATGGTCGCATGGGTATTCTTACTTAACTCATTATTTGACGAAACGCTTATAAGGTTTTTGGATTGAGTTGTAATGTCATACAAGTACAGATTGGACGATGATATGACGCTTTGAGTGACAAGATTTGTTGCCCGGGATGAGAAAACCACGTAATTGCCATCTGAAGAAATTTCTGCGTTATAGCTACTGTCGTTTGCTTCTTCTCCATTAAGCCCTGTGGATATGCGTGTTGTTATACGATTTTGGCGATCGTAGAGGAAAATATCATCTTTGCCATTGCTGTCATTTGAAACAATGTCACTCGCACTTGAGCTGTATACAATGTACCGGCCGTCTTTAGATATACCTCCAACTCTGCTATTGCCAGATGCTGCTTCCATTGTGGTAGATATAGATATTAACTCTGTTGTGCCAGCAGCAATGTCTCTGACAAAGATCTGTTCATAGCTGGATGAGTTTGAAAGAAGATCATCTGAATTTGATGAAAAGACAACAAGGTTGGCATCGTCATTGATTGCTATATATGTGTAGGTGTTGACACCAGAGATTAACTCTTGCTCTTCATTGGTTAAGGACACTCTAATAACGTTTCCAGTTACATTATCACGGCGAAAAATATCTGTTTTATTATTGTTGTCGTTACTGATTACATTGTCTGCATAAGTTGAAAAAACGGTATATCGACCATCAGAAGATATTTTTCCCGTAGTTGTTTTGTTATTAAGGTTTTCAAAGTCGTGTGTAACAGATCCTTTGATAATACGCCCATGCTCAAGACCGTCACTGATGTTATTGTTATCGGTGTCTGGTTTTGTGGGTAATAGATTCAGTGCTGTTTCATCAGAATCTGATAGACCATCTTTATCGGAATCTATTTCTATAGGTCGATTAACTTGTGCAACCCATCCTTTCTGATTTCCACTGGGGTTATACCCCCAACCCACAATAGTCTTTCCATCATCGGATATTCCTGTTGCTGCTCTTAGTTTCCATGCATTAACAGAGCAACTGGAACCATTACAGTTATTAATGTCGACCGAATAATCTTGCTCTAATACATCGAGCAGTTTTCGCATTCCCTGACTTTCATTCCAAATGAAGGCGGAGCGCTTACTACCAAAGCAACTTTCTCCAATGACTGTTGATCCATCAGCAGAGACTGCCCATGCCTGGCTATAACAGCCTGTTTCTAATGTACCTAAAGGCTGCATACCTCCATCTTGGGTCCATCGGAATGCCATGTAACCATTATCATCCAGAGAATAGCCAACTACGGTACCGTTGTCTGAAACATCGGTTGCTTGGCTATAAAAATTGCCGCCAGGTAAATCCCCTAAAGGCGTCATTCCTTCAGCTGAAGTCCAAAAAAAAGCTTCGTACTCGGGAGTTTGTCCAACAATGTTATTAGCTATGTTGGTGCCTGCAATATACTCACCTTGATTTGATATGGCGTTAACTCGAACTGATGAATAAGGTCTTGAGTCTAATGGCGGAATATCAGTTTTGTTTCCTGATGTCTCCCAGTAGAAACCATTACCGCTGGAAATATCTGATCCAACAATAATTTCACCGTTAGCGGTTATATCGCCAGGCATCAGGTAATTTGAATTGAGAAGGGAATTTAGACTTTCAGTATCTTCCCCTTTATTCCAGATAAATGCTTCGGAACTACTGATTGCTCCAATACACACTTCGCCAGAGTTGGAGCATGATGTAACGTCATACGTTGCTATTGGCTGAAAACCGTCTTGTTCACTCCATTTTAAGCCTTCTTTACCGAAGATTATTTGAGCATTCGGTGAAACACCAATAACTTCTTTATCATTTACTTCTGTGAGTGTACTGAATGCATGGAGAGGTGTGGATAGAACCATTAAAGATGAGAGACCTATACAGCTAAGTATAGAAAAATGCTTGTGCATCTACTTATTTCCTTATTAGTAGTGTTTTGAACTAAATATTTCAGATTGTTTGTTTTTAGTTCGATTAACAATATACCTGAGGTTGTTTTACATCCTTTTTTGCAGCAGCCAGCATAGATAGCTACGGTTTTTTCGACAATGTTAAATTACCTTAAAGCCAGTAAGGTAGGGAGGATTGAGGCTGGTTTAGGTTAAAAGTATTAATATTTATGTATACCCGTTTATCGATTTCTGGTTCACTTTTCTTTATTTTTTGCTGTATATTTTTACAGTTATTTTGGTGAAGTGAATAAACTATGAAAGTTGTTCATATCGCTCGGAGTGAGATATCGAAGCTAAGCTTCTTTACATCTTGGGTTGCTGCAGGGTTTCCAAGCCCGGCGGACGATTATGCCGAGCGCAGCTTGAGTATTGATGAGTTGTTGATTAAGCACCCTTCTGCGACGTATTTAGTACGTGCTTCTGGGGACTCTATGATTCGTAGAGGTATCTTCGACCAAGACATTTTGATTGTCGATCGCTCCATTGAAGCCAAAGATGGCGATATTGTGATTGCGGCATTTAATGGTGAGTTAACTTGTAAGTATTTGGATTTAACGAAGCGTTGTTTAGTAGCTGCAAACCCGAAATTCCCTCCAATTCCTATCCATGATGAACAAGATCTCTTAATCGAAGGGGTTGTGATTTCATCCATCCGGTTGCATCGCGCATGTACGCGTTAGTGGACTGCAATTCATTCTTTGCCAGTTGTGAACAAGTCTTTCGACCTGATTTAAGGGGGAAGCCTGTTGTTGTATTGAGTAATAACGTACTTGTATATTTAAAAAAATTGACTATAGGTGTTTTTTTAAAATTCAGTCTCTTATTTGTTTTAATTAGTCCGCTTATACTGCCAGTAAAATGGACTGAAAAGCTTAAATAGGTCCATTAAATCAACTTGTATCAGCCTAGTAACTTTAATTTAATCAATTCTGTCCAACGACCCTTAGATCAAATTAAAAGAGTCCATAGCTATTACTCAGTGAAAGTAAGGCTAGTCTTTTCTCTCTGTGTTTGAAGTTAATTGTTGAATGAGAGCTTTCTGTTTATCTTCACTCAATCTGTTTATAAGGCAGAGAAGTTCAGCTGTGATATCAGATTCACAGAAGAAAAAAGCGACAGGTACACCAAGCTCATCAGCCATCTTTTTTAAGGTGTCATAATCTGGCGTATGACGACCTTTTTCATAATGATTCATACGACTGCTGGCCGAGCTGGCTTCCATTCCAAGACGAATTCCCAACTCACGCTGGCTAATGCCTTTCTTTTTGCGTGCTTGGTATAAACGCTTAGTGAAGGGACTTGAACTGGACAAAGGGTGTTCATCTTATTTCGACCTATGATACTTAGATTGTCTAAGTATATTACTGTTGTGTATACTTAGGAATCCTAAGTATTGTTTGTACTGGTATATGCGTTTAGCCATGTAAACCACGATGAGTAAGATCAAACTTAAACCTGAAATCCTCTCACTTCTAAGCTCAGGTAATTTTGAGTGTTTCACTGCGCCAGAGTTAACGGATGCTTATTTGACGTTACCTCAAATAGAAGGGATTAGCCGTAGCGCAGCCGTACAGTTCATTCATAGGACAATCAAACGTCTATGTGAATGCGGTTTTTTAATACCTACAGGTAAAACAGTTAGAAGGTCTACCGAATATCAATTAGTGGCAGAGCTAAATGTCAGAACAGTTAAGGTTGGAACGCCTCATGCCCGAAATTCATTACAAGCCAAGCGCGAAGCAGATACTTTTAAAGATCACCTGAGAAATAGAATCAACAATTACAAGTTCGAACTGCTAACCGATCTGGGAGAAGTAGAGGAATATGAAGCCTTATGTCATGAAAATCCGGATAAAGCAGATCAAATTCAAGAGCTTTATAACCAGGCAAGGGACCGCTATTCAAAAAATCTTGGTCGCATTCGAGCACTGGAAGCTCTTGTCGCCTGCCAGTAAATAGAATTTATGCAATTAAGACAGTGGCAACACGAGTGCCTTTTTCGCGTTCTTCAGCAGTATAACTCTGGTTAATCTCATTTTTTATGCCTTGCAACACCAGGCGCTGGTAAGACTTTTATGGCTTCGATGCTTGCTAAACAGTTACTCGAAGCAAATGAGATTGATTTTATATTTTGTTTTTCCCCCTCACTAATCGTTTCCACAGATTTTCAGACTGAAATAGAAAATCAAACCGGCAG
This sequence comes from Litoribrevibacter euphylliae, assembly GCF_042646085.1. Lineage (NCBI taxonomy): Bacteria > Pseudomonadati > Pseudomonadota > Gammaproteobacteria > Oceanospirillales > Oceanospirillaceae > Litoribrevibacter > Litoribrevibacter euphylliae. Next base: position 47,507 of record NZ_JBHRSZ010000001.1, read on the forward strand.
AAGGCTGGATGGAAAACTTGGAGCGCATGGTTGCTCCATTACATATCAAGGAATGCTCTCTTTAGGGCAAGAGTTTTGGCAACTCTTCGATCAATACCGAGTATTTGTGATCTTTGATGAAATTCATCACTGTGCGGGTAGTGATTTCCATAATACAAACGCTTGGGGTCAGATTATTCTCTCTAAGATTCAAGATAGAGCAGCCTACACTTTGGCTCTGTCTGGAACGCCTTGGCGATCTGACAATATTCCAATCGCTTTGTCACGCTACAGATTGGAAGACAACAGTATACATTGCGATTACGAATATGGATTATCCAAGGCGATTGCTGATGGCGTATGCAGAAAACCAAGATTGATCTTAATTGATAACGATCAGATTCAGCTTCATTCGAAAGATGAAACACGCGAGTATCGATCATTCTCAGAATTGTTGGAGCAAACAGAGTGCTCTTATCAGCAAATCATTGAGAATAATGAATTGATTATCTATACGTTAAAGCAAGCCTCTGCAAAGCTTGATAGGGTTCGACAAAGTGTTGCTAATGCAGGGGGGCTGATTGTTGCTGCCTCTGTGTCACATGCACAAAAAATCAAAAGCATTCTGCAGTATGAACTAGGTGAGGACGCCTCAATAGCAACCTATCAGGAAGACGACGCGCTAACCGTTATTCGAGATTTTAAATATAGCAAGGATAAATGGATCATATCTGTAGGTATGATCAGTGAAGGCACTAACATTCCGCGTTTAAGGGTTTGTTGTCATCTATCTCGCGTCAAGACAGAGTTATATTTCAGACAAATTCTTGGTCGTATACTCCGAGCAACAGACCAAGAAGAAGAAGGCTTTCTTTATATGCCAGCAGAACCATCACTTATTAAGTACGCGTATCAATTAGCTGAAGACATTCCATCTTCAAATGTAGTTAACACTCAAAAGATGAAAATTCACGGTGGGAAATCCACCAAGAATAGATTGACGAAAACAGACCGCTTACCGATTGATATTGTTTTGAAAGGCACTCAAAAACAAGATGTTAAACCACAACAGGAATTACCTATAAATCCTTTCAGTAAGAGTTCACTTGCTGACACTTATGATAGAACCATTGGAGTTTTTGGAAGGTTTAAAGAGGAACTGGTGACAATGGGTTCTTAATCATTAATTAACAGGTGAACTTTGAAGCAATTCTAAAGGGATACTATCAGCTGTTGAAGGAAGCAAATCCAATACAGAGCCAAAGTTAAATGATGCGTTAGCTTCTTCTGATGTTAGTCTTAGTTTTATTATTAATTGCATGTTTTATTTAAAGTCAAGAATTTTCTTTTGGTTTGGGTGGTGTTGTGGTCGATGTGGGTTTGAATTGCCTTTTTATGGTGGTTTTATTTGTTTCATCTAATGGGAAACATTGTTCCGAATTGTGATTTGTGTCAAAGTGCGCCAAATAATCAATTGTAATTGATGTTTTTGTTCATAAAATGCCCACCCAGAAAACTTAAAAGGATTGTTTGTTTTGTTGCGGTGTTGTTTTTTCATGGCAGCTTTGCTGCTGCATTTGTCTGTTCGTGGGGATATGTGTGGTCCTGAGCAGATGTATTGGAATGAGGTTTCCAAACCTGGAAAACGTTCTGAACTTCAGGATGCGTCTTGTTTCTTTTATCTCCATCAATATCCTGAGTTGCCTTTAATCAATGTATCCAGTCTAAAAAAAGCAGGAAGCATGCATTTGTCTGAAGTTTTAAAGTCAAAGGTGCTTAAGGATAAAACGATAGGTTTTGCTTCTGCGGGTTACGACTTAATTTCTGATATGCAGTTTTGTGGCAGATTAAAGAGGGTGGGATTTAAAAATCCGAAAATTCTCAAATTCGGTCGTGCATCCTTAGGTGAGATTGAAATCGACTCTTATGAAGCCGCTAAAATGGTGATTTCGGAGCGCTCTCTGACGGTTGGCTTTAAAGAGAGCTACCCTCATTCCAGTTTGAACAGTCATGCTTCGTTTGACTCTCTCTTAGTTAATGATATTTATCCATTACAAAGGAATAACCCTAATAAGACGGTTATTTTACTTTTACCTTCTGTTACTCATATCCCAGAAATCGTTGATTCAAATAAGGCACGAGATGGTGTCTTTTTCTCTGTTGTGTCCCCTTCGCAATTTGCAGCTCAGTACTCAGAGTTGTTGTTGACTGCAAAAAAACAGGGCTCTGTGCCTAATAGGTATCGTTGTGAATAAGTTAACTATTTCTCTTGTTAGCCTTACACTTATATGTGTTGTCGGGGCTTTGTTTCTGAGTTCGAAGAAGTCAATTGTCGTCGAACCTGTTCAGCAAGTTTATAAGGTTAAAGTAAGCATTGAGAATACCTCTTCTGATGTCGTAACTAAGCCAAAGATTTATGTTTTTGCACCTCTCCAAAATACTCCTTTCCAGCGTTTAATCAGTTCACAAACGTCAGTAGCTCATACATTTGAAGAGCTAGACGGTCATTCTTATGTTGTTTTATCGCCTCAATATTTAGCGCCTTTTGCGAGGAAAGACGTTGTCATTACATATCGAATGGAATTTCCAAACACTGAATTTATTGCTGAGGGTTTTTGGGAAAAATACAGTTATTCGTTAGCTGAACCTATTTCATATGTTTCAGAAAACTTTTCGGAAATGCTCGACTGGATCAATAAAAGAGTTACGTATATGGGATATGTCCCTGAAGTTTTGGGCTCTGATTATGCCTTAAAGCATGGCAAAGGGGATTGCACTGAATTTGCGCTGACCTTCTCTCGCTTGGCTGCAAGCAATGAGTATCAAACCGCTACTGTTGACGGGTTTGCCGTACTCAGTGGTTCAAATAAGTTATCACTTTCTGATTATCACAGTTGGTCTTTTGTAAATGATGGACAGCTTCACCTGGTGGATGCACAGAACAACTTGGTAAACCCTGATCATTCGAAATACTTGGTGATGAGCCTTATTTCAGAGCCTAAAGGTGATGAATCTCAATTAAAGCGTCGCTTTTATGCAAATGATGCGCGTTTGAAACTCGCTATTTTGTAGAACAACAAAACGATTAAAAAATAATTAGGTTGGAACTTGGATTGAATATGAACGTAAGAACCTCTCAAGATGTACACACGTTATTTTCAGGTTGGGTACAGGGGCTTATTGCATTACTTACATTTTGCCTAAGTCTGAGTTCGGCTTGGGGTGAAACCATCACCATTTCTGAAAGTACAACTATTTTAGCTCAGGATGATTCGTATGATGGCTCTGATCTAATTATTGATGGTGCAACCTTAACTATTCAAGGGGAACATAACTTTAATTCCCTTTCTCTGATTAATTCTTCAGTTATAAAACACCAACAAGGTGCAAGCGATAAGCTTGTACTAAATGTAGTTGCTGAATTTTCTATTAGTTCTAACTCGTCAATCAATCTAAATGGATTGGGCTTAGGTTATACAGAAGACGCAGGTTACCAAACCGGTGGCTCTCATGGTGGTCGTGGTGGTTTCTTTATTGATGATGTCAGTACGTCAGAAATAGGCAGTTTTGCACAACCAGCCAGTTTTGGTATGGGTGGTCGAGGTACGGAGGGGACGAATAACACAAGTTATGGCGGTGGAGCCGTCAAAATTAAGGCCGGTACATTAACGCTTAATGGTCGGATTTTCGCAAACGGAAATTACACGGGATCATACATTGGTGGAGGCAGCGGTGGCTCTGTATGGTTGGATGTTGGGACGTTATCAGGCTCTGGATTTGTTTACGCTCAAGGTTCAAGAGCCCAAGCCTATGGTTCTGGCGGTGGCGGTGGACGCATTGCTGTTTATTTTGATGCTAATGATGGATTTGATTTATCAAACCTGAGTACTCAAGGAGGCTCAGGTCAGCATGCCGGAAGCAAGCACGGTGGGGTTGGCTCCATATACGTAGTGGATCGTAGCCAAAACACCAAACAGTTGTTGTATCGAGGCGCTTCAAGTTCGACAACTTATCAGGCGACTACAATTGATGCGGCAGGAGATATTACAGAGTTAAAGATTCAATCAGCACATGTCGAGTTTCCTAAGGGACAGATACTGGGTGCGATAATAGTAAATACGGATCATTCGCGTATTGCTTTAACTCCTGAACTAGAGGTTCAAGGTGCCACATTAAATCTTCATAACCGATCTGTCCTAAGTTATACCGATCTGGATACTGTTGAGTCCCCAAAGCATTGGAAATTTTTAAGCTTAACGGAGAATTCCTCTATTCAGAGTCCAAGGGCCAAAAATGCGTCCTCGCACACTTTATCTATCTCAGCTGACGATATTACCATCGATAGCACATCAAGCATTAATCTAAATGGGCTTGGTCTGGGCTATACAGAAGACGCAGGTTACCAAACCGGTGGTTCTCATGGTGGTCGAGGTGGTTTCTTTATTGATGATGTCAGTACGTCAGAAATAGGCAGTTTTGCTCAGCCAACCAGCTTTGGCCTTGGTGGGCGAGGCCGAGAAGGTGATTCTAAAACCAACTACGGTGGTGGTGCGGTTAAGATCGTTGCGGGGCGTTTAACGCTTGATGGTCAGATTTTAGCAAATGGTGTAAGTACCAATACCTATATCGGTGGCGGTAGTGGTGGTTCGATCTGGTTGGATGTGGGAACTTTATCTGGTGTCGGTAGGGTTTATGCGCAAGGGGGGAGTGCTCGCTCTTATGGCAGTGGCGGCGGTGGCGGTCGAATTGCAGTATATTTCGATGAAAATGATGGCTTTGACCTTTCAAAACTATATGCTCTTGGTGGGAGTGGAGTCCATACAGGCAGTAAACACGGTGGGGTTGGCTCCATTTATTTAGCCGATCGTGGCAATAATACTAAGCAGTTACTGTATCGAGGGAGCTCCAGTTCGACGAGCTATCAATCAACCAGCATTGATGCAGCGGGAGATATTACTGAGATAGCAATCCAAAGTGCGCATGTCGAGTTTCCTAAGGGACAGATACTGGGTGCGATAATAGTAAATACGGATCATTCGCGTATTGCTTTAACTCCTGAACTAGAGGTTCAAGGTGCCACATTAAATCTTCATAACCGATCTGTCCTAAGTTATACCGATCTGGATACTGTTGAGTCCCCAAAGCATTGGAAATTTTTAAGCTTAACGGAGAATTCCTCTATTCAGAGTCCAAGGGCCAAAAATGCGTCCTCGCACACTTTATCTATTTCAGCCGATGATATCACCATAGATAGTTCGTCTCGTATTGATGTTTCTGGGTTAGGTTTGGGCTATGCCGAAGATGCAGGTTATCAAACCGGTGGTTCCCATGGTGGCCGTGGCGGTTTCTTTAACAGCAATAATAGTGTTTCTGAAAGTGGGAACTTTGCTCAGCCAACCAGCTTTGGTCTTGGTGGGCGAGGCCGAGAAAGTGATTCTAAAACCAACTACGGTGGTGGTGCCGTTAAGATCGTTGCGGGGCGTTTAACGCTTGATGGTCAGATTTTAGCAAATGGTGTAAGTTCCAATACCTATATCGGTGGCGGTAGTGGTGGTTCGATCTGGTTGGATGTGGGAACTTTATCTGGTGTCGGTAGGGTTTATGCGCAAGGGGGGAGTGCTCGCTCTTATGGCAGTGGCGGTGGTGGCGGCCGAATCGCAGTATATTTCGATGAAAATAATGGCTTTGACCTTTCAAAACTATATGCTCTTGGCGGGAGTGGAGTCCATACAGGTAGCAAACACGGTGGGGTTGGCTCCATTTATTTAGCCGATCGTGGCAATAATACTAAGCAGTTACTGTATCGAGGGAGCTCCAGTTCGACGAGCTATCAATCAACCAGCATTGATGCGGAAGGTGATTTTTCTGAATTAATAATCAACACGGCCCTTACAGCATTTCCTTCGAATCAGAGAATTAATTTAAAAGTAATACAGCTAATTGATTCTCACGTGACATTACCTTCTGAGGCTCAGGTTCAGTCTTCTGATTTGATTCTGGACTCAGGCTCTATCTTGAACGTAAGTAATTTAACTAATTCTCAACAGCAGCAGTATTGGAACAGTGTTGATCTTAAGGGGAATTCCAAGATAACTCACGGGGTTCCAGTTTCATCAAACACTAAAGGTATAGACTGGTCTATTGACTCTTTAATTGTGAGCACAGGTTCGTCTATTGATGCTTCAGCAGCAGGTTTACCTTTTGTGCAAGGTACCGGTAAGCAAGCTGGCGGAAGTTTTGGTGGCAAGGGTGGGCACTTCACTGTGGCAGAGCCAAGCTTACCTGCGTTTGGAGAGGAAGCTAGACCAGACTCTTTTGGTTTAGGAGGTCGAGACAGAGATAGTGACGGAAGTCTAGGTGGCGGTCAGCTTAAGTTGGTTGTGAATGATCTGACCTTAGACGGTTCACTAAAAGCGAATGGTCAATATCCATCTTCATCATACATCGGTGGTGGAAGTGGGGGTTCTGTTTGGGTAATTGCAAAGAATATTAACGGTTCTGGATTTATTCAGGCTCATGGTGGAAATGCTCGAGGATATGGCGGCGGCGGAAGCGGTGGTCGTGTGGCTCTATATTATCAAAACAATAGTGGCTTCAATTTAGATAAAATTACTACAGCAGGTGGTACAGGAGTACACGGTGCAACTTCAGGCGAAGATGGTACTGTATTTATTAACCAAGCGCAGGAAGCCGTCAGAATTGTTGGTAGTAGACCATACAACGGTGAACTCCTACTAGCCCCTATCACCTTTATTGATGTTGGTTTTCATGGTGCTATCGATAGTGCATCTTTCGGATTAGAAGATATTCGCCTGAATGCTTCTTCCGGCCCCATTATGTTCGATAGCATCGAGGATTTAGGAAATAACGAGTACCGCCTCCACCTGAAAGCGCCTTTAAGTAATGCTGATACGTATCGTTTAGAGATCGGTCCGGATGTATTAACTACATCGGGTGTGCCTATGGATCAGGACGGAGATACTACGCCGGGTGAAGCTTCCGACGATGTTTATAGAGTTACCTTTGATCTTGAGAATGCAGACGAAGTTATCGACTCTGATATCACTATCGATACCTCAGACCCTTCTTACAAAGACAAAATATTACTAGTTCAGGATGCTGTTGTTACCGTAACCGGTGATTATCAGTTCAAAGAGATGCGCTTAACTGGGGATGCAGTGTTAACCAGTGCTCCAGCTATAGATGCTTCAACCCCTGTTAAAACGTTAACCTTTGATCGACTGACTGTTGACTCAAGTGCGATGGTAGATGTAACCGGTTTAGGTTTGCCACCTACTGATTCAGTTGTTGGATTGGCGGGTGGCTCATACGGTGGATTAGGAACGGTTGATGCCTCTGATTCAACGGCACAAACCAATCCAACCTTTGGTAGTGAACATAATCCGGCCGACTATGGTATCGGTGGGCGTAGTAATTCAGTTGATAAGTATTCTGTTGGTGGCGGAGCCCTTAAACTGGTAGTAGAAAAGCTCCAGTTAGAAGGCGCTATTTTGGCCAATGGTGGCCAAGCGCAGAGTGACACTTCGGGGGCCAGTGGTGGTTCGTTATGGATTGAAGCAAATACTGTTTCTGGTTCTGGTGTTATCACTGCGAATGGCAGTACAGGTAATAATCTAACTGCACACGGTGGTGGTGGCCGTGTTGCGCTTTATTATCAATCACTTGACCAGTTTGATCTTGCAAGCCAGATTCAGGCAAAAGGTGGAAACCAAACTGCAGAGACAGAAGGCACTGTTTATAGTTCAAGAATAGAGGTGCCGACAGCGGTTAAAGCATTAAATATTTCTGAGTATACAAATCAAGAGCTTAACGAGTTAACCGTTGAATTTATCAATGCCATCAAGCCCGAATCCTTTGATTTAAGTGATGTCGCCTTAGTTGATGAAAACAGTTCTGAGATCCAGATAGTAGAAATTACTCAGGTTAATCCTGTGTTATTTAAACTTCACCTTCCTTACGTGTTGCCAGAGGGCGAGTACAGTCTTTCGATCGGGCCGGAAATCGAAGCCGTATCGGGTGATAGTATGGATCAAAATGGCAATGGGGTTTCTGGTGAAGCAGAGGATGTTTTCAAGTTTACTTTTAATGTAGATAGTACAGCGCCTCTTGCTACAAGCATTGATTCTCATACAGCCAATCAAACGATTTATATCGCTGATACTAAAGTTACGTTATCTGGAGTTCGCTCTGAAGATTCATCGATTTGGATTAATGATCGAGAAGTAATTGCCCATGGCAGTGCAAGTTGGACGCTTTCTGATTTCGCACTTATTGAAGGTACAAACCAATTGGAAATAGTGACACGAGATTTAGCGGGTAATGCATCCGAAGCAATCACTCTGACACTTGTTTCTGATGTGAAAGCGCCAAAGGTTTTGTCAGTCGTACCATCGAACCATTCGAATACTCCAACCTCTCAGGTGACAATCAGTTTTGAAGAGCTTCATCTGGACGAAAGTGCTTTGGAGCTAGTACTCAAACGCTTCGGCATTGCGGTTAATGGTTCTACATCAATTGATAGCGCTAAAGCTGAAATTTATTTTGAGAGTGGTACTGAATTAACGGAGGGTGAATACCAACTAGAACTTAGCCTTGTGGACTTGGCTGGTAATACACTTTCTGCAGAGGCGTATACGTTTGTTCTCGACTTTACCAAACCGTCTTCGCTTACGGTAAATGCTCACCCAAGTAGTGTAAACACACCTTATTTTGCCTTCGAAGGCAATGGTCTGTCTGCTAATGAACCAAGTCTATGGATTAATGGCATTCAGGCTCTAAGCCAGGAACAAAACGCATGGTCTCATCAGGTTTCTTTGGTACCGGGAGTAAACGTCTTTAAGTTTCAGTCACAGGACTTAGCGGGTAATTTAAGTGATGAAGTTATTGCCACTATCACCTTTGATGATACGGCGCCGGGCGTACCTGTCTTAACCATTACTAATCAAGGAAATGGTTCTCAGGTTGGCTTAAGCTGGGAAGACTATGATGTCGTTGCCAATGGTGATGACATCGTCTCATACCAGGTTTATCAATCATCTGCTGCATTTACCGAGAAAGCGTCCGCTCAACATATAGCTAATTTACCTGCCACTGTGAAAACTTACACGGTTAATGGTCTTACTCGTGGAGAGAACTATTACTTCGCAGTAGCGCCGGTAGACAGTACAGGTAATAGCCCGAGTACGTTGGTTTCTTATGTTGCAACACCAACGGATACGGTCGCCCCAGCTGCAATTTCTGGTATACAGATTACGTCTGAAGCTGACTCAGTAACCGTAGCTTGGTCTGCTAATACGGATGAGGATTTAAGCCATTACCGTATTTACCAGGACGGCCAGTTACTTCAGGACAATGTCGCCCCAACAACGTTAAGTCATACCTTTACCGGTTGGAGCCAAGCGGAAAGTCATCTGGTTTCTTTGTCTGCGGTTGATACCTCAGAGAATGAGAGTATTAAGACAAGCAATACCTTAGTTACCTGGTTAGCAAATCCTGCTGGTATTTCAACCGAAGCTCAAAGTGGCAAAGTGGATTTATCTTGGAATAACACTCAACCCTCGCTGACAAGCAGACAGTTGATATTTGTTAGTGATACGAATTTCACTGATGTTACTGGCATGCAGCCTAAGTTGCGTGTTTCTAAGAGTGCAAGCCAAGTGGGTGTCGCTGGTTTAACCAATGATCAAGATTACTACTTTGCTGTGGTTTCTGAGAACATTAATGGTGGCTTCAACCCATCAGTAACAACGGTAATGGCTACACCAGAAGCCGATACCAGTGGCCCTGTCATTAATGGTGTGAGTTTTGGTGGATTGGTTATATCAGATTTGTCTGTTTTGTCTGAATTATCCAACTTTACTGTGTCCGCTTCAGATCCATCAGGCATTTCTCATGTCGAGTTTTATATTGATGGCCAGCTCGTCGGCACTAGCTATAACGGTAATTCAGGTTTTTCTCAACATTGGGACTTGTTATCCGTTGCTGATGGCCAATATCAGTTGAAAATTAAAGTCTTTGACACTGTAGATAATGTTACTGAAGAGACATTAACGCTTAATGTTCAGCTATCAGCACCTGCTGCGCCTTCTCTTGTTGCACCGATAAAAACAGTGACGAATAAGGTGGAATATTCCCTAACTGTTAATGTGCTGAATAACACGCAAATAATGGCTGTTGTAAACGGTGAAGAACAGGGCGATTGGTTGGATGTCGCCTCCTCTCAGATGCAATTGCCAGTGACTCTTTCGGAAGGTGAAAATACCATCCAGGCCAAGGTTCGGTTCCAGGGCAGACATACAGAAAGTACGTTATCAAATACTGTGGTTGTTTCTTTGGATACCAGCTTGCCTGAGCGCCCTACCACCCTGAACGCGCTTTCGAAAGTAGATGGTCGCATTGCGCTTTCATGGAATAAGCCAAACGACGAGCATGTAAAAGGGTTCAATATATACCGCAGTACTCAAGAGATTGATCAATCGCTGGCGGGTGCAGAAAAAATCAACGCTGAACTTTATCTGTTCACTTCTTATGAAGATACGCTTGAGATAGATGGTGATTACTATTATCGGGTTGTTGCGGTTAATGATGCAGAGACTGAAAGTTTACCTTCAGATCAAGCATCAGCGGTAGCGGACAGTTTGGGGCCGATTGCAAACCTTGTTGGCTACGTGCCTCAAGGTCAATATGACGAAGTAAATAACATCTTTGGTCGAGGGATGGTCGAAGTTTCAATTCGCTTTAACGAAGTACTTCGTAATGATCCGTTCTTTGCTATGACTCCGGAAGGAGGGACACCAACGTCGATAGAATTGAACAAAGACTATAACGACGATTTGCTTTACACCGGTACTTTTGAAATCACAGAGGCAATGCTAACAGGTAAAGTGTGGGCCGTATTATCTGCTCATGATGAGATAGGTAATCGTGGTTCTGATATTACTGAAGGACAATACATCACGGTAGATAGCCAAGGGCCTGAAGTGATTAATTTGGCCATAAACCCGACTTCACCCATCGATAATGAAGGTACGCCTGAGTTAACCGTGGTATTGGATACGAACGATTTCGTGGCTGAAGGTTCGATTCCTGTATTGGTTCCTGAAGTGAGTAGCCCGAATGGTTACCTGACCGTGGCTGGTTTAGATGATGGCATTAGTCTTAGTTTGGTAAATAACTCTGCGCATGGCCAAACTTGGCAGGGGCAGTTTACTTTGCCTGCTGATGTAGGGTTAGACGAGAACGGTCAACCGAATGTTGAGTCTTTACGCTTTAACTACCAGGCAGCAGACGCGCTTGGAAATGAATCGACACGCATCAGAGCGTCCAATTATTTCCAGGTGTATCAAGGTGATTTGCCACCGTTAGCGACGCCAACTCAGTTGTATGCCAAGGCACTGCCAAACGCTCAAGTTGAGTTATCTTGGCAGCCAGTTGAGTACGCCGCCGCATACCTGATTTATCGTAAAGCTGAAAACGAGTTTGAGTTTACTCAAGTTGCTCGAACTGAGGCACCGGATACTACGGGTAATCAAACAATTACCTGGATTGACGGAATAGAAAACCCGTTAAACGAAGGTCTTTATGAATACTCGGTCGCGTCCGTGCGCCTCCATGATGGCGAAGAAAGCGTAAGTGCCAGAAGCGAATCGGTTTCTGTGATTGCAGATGCCACAGCGCCAAGTGCACCTACCAACTTGGTATTGACGCTTGCCGGTAATGGTATTGCTGCGCAGTGGATTGCGCCAACCGGAGAGACTCAAACAGGACAGTTGCGCTATGAACTTTATCGTCTTGCTATCGGGCAAGGTGATGCGGTTGATCTTACTGGTGTTGAACCCATTCAAACTGGATTGAGGTCGACTGAGACTCTTGATCCGAGCCCGTCAGAGGATGCTCATACCTATGTTGTGGTTGCCAAAGACGCAGCGGGTAATGCTTCTCTGCCTTCAAGTGCGGTGTACCTTAACTTTGATCTACTACCCGTAACAGAGCTTGAAATAGAAATGGTTGAAGCGAATGCTCCGGTTATTCGCTGGCAGCATTCCGGCAGTACGATTGAAGGGTTTAATGTCTTTAAGGGAGTTGAAGGTTCTGAGCAGCCTTTAAATACGTCACTAATAACGGATACCTCGTGGCAAGATGAAACCTATCCTGTACTGCCTGAAAGTGGTGCACCATCAGAAACTACTTACAGCGTAATCGCCAAGGATAGTAACGGGGCCGAGAGTGCAGCGCATTACCTTACCTTACCTGCGCTATCGGCAAACCTGTCGGACAGCAATGAGTTAACCAGTGACGGGCAGTTACTTCTGAAGCGGGGTGTAATGAATAGGGTGATCTACCGAGTGGATAATCAAGGTTCAACAGAGGCCAAATCTATTCGCTTGTTCGTGACCATTGATGGTGAGCAAACATCCTGGGTTCATCAGTCGGAATATGTAGATGTCCCTGCACAAGGTTTTGCGGAAGTGCCTGTGGTGATTGGTGGTTATGCTGAATTACAGACAGCGGTCGAGTTAACCAGTCGTATAGAGCAAAGCCCATTCCCTGGCGAGAAGATTCGCATTATTCAAAAACAGCACGCTTTGGTGGCAGAAGATGCGTTCTTGATCGAACTTAAAACGAAGGACTTTACCAAAGGTGGTACCGGCCAAGTTAAGTTCTCAATTCGAAACCATACGGATGTTGAAGTGGAACTGCTTACAGCGCAAAACAACGGAAAGGATGCGTCTTCTGAAGCCCGTTTTGTGATAGAGGATTTAGAAGGCAACATTCTTCTGAAACAACCACTGCACATGGTTGTGGGGAATGTGATTAACACGGCTAATGGTTATACCGTGGTCAGAGTTCCAGCCTCAGAAACCTATGAATCAGAGTGGATTGAGCTACCTGTTTCGGTATCCAGCCTGGATCAGGTGCGAGTACGTTTTGAAGTAGATCAATTCCGTTATCACTCTGGCCAGATCGATGCTGTTGCCATTGCGGGCACACAGGCCACGACGTTGGCATCGATGGGGGAAACCGCTTATTACGCGACATTGTCAGTTGGTAAGTATGTGGATGAAGACACATCTGTAACACCGATCGATAATACTACGCTATTCCCTGGTGATATTATCGAACTATCCGGTCAAGCGATCAGTCGAGAGACGTCTCAAACGATCCCGTTTGTGCCAGTAAAATTACTGTTTAGAGTCCGTGGTTTTGACAAAGAAATTGAAGTAACTACCGATGCAGAAGGTAACTTTAGTTTCCTATATCCGTTGTCTAAACAACGCACTGGTACACACACTTTAGCTGCATTACACCCATCTATTCTAGAGAGACCGGATATGGTCAGTTTTACTGTGATGGGGCTGGACTTAAAGCCGGGTACTATGAATGTTCACTTACCGTACAATTATCCGGGCCAAGTACCTTTCGAGATTCAGGCGGGTAAAGATACTGAGTTAGGCAATGTACATTTTGAAATTTATTTCGAAGAAGGTCAGACCCTACCAGAAGGCTTGCAAGTAACATTACCACAACCTTTAAATGTAACATCAGAACAAAAAGCAGTAATGACAGTTGGTTTAGCTGCAACCAATGCGGTGGCTGAACAAGGGCAGGTTTTGATGATGGTACATGCTGATGAATCTTCTACGCCTATCGGTTATATCACGTTGAATTACAAGTTCTCAGAAGCGGCGCCTAGCTTGGTTGCTGATAAACAATACCTTGAAACAGGAACCTCTCGCGGCGTCAGCATCTCCGAAACCGTGACCTTAAAGAACCAGGGGTTAAGCGATATTTCTGATCTGGTATTAACGCTGGAAACACCGGATAAGCAAGCTGCACCGAGCTGGTTATACGTCGCAAGTGATCGTGCGCCAGGTCAACTCAAGGTAGGGGAAAGTCTCAACGTTGATTTAGTGTTTAATCCAAGTAATTCAGTGGCAGAGGCAATTCATGAGTTTCGTTTGGTGGCGTCTTCTGAGACTAACAACCTGAGATTTGAACATCCTGTGTATGTTGCAGTGACTCAATCGGGTACAGGGAGCATGGCTTTCCATGTCGCAGATATCTATACCGCCACGTTGGACGAAAATAATCAGCCAATCCCAGGTTTGGCAGGCGCCAAAATCAAGCTTCAAAATGAATTGGTGTTGAACGAGGTCTACGAAGCAACGACCAACGAATACGGTGAGGCACTGTTCGAAGAAATTCCGGCGGGTCGTTACATCTATCGTGCAATGGCGTTCGACCATAACTCGGCGACTAATCGCATTTGGGTTCGGGCCGGAGTTACCAGCAGTGAGTCTATTTTCTTGGCCAATCAATTGGTAACGGTGGAATTCTCCGTTAAAGAAATTGTTTTGGAAGATAGATATGAAATTAACATAGAGCCGACGTTTGAAACTAAGGTACCTGCGCCTGTAGTCGTGGTAGAACCTATGTCTGTGAACCTCCCCGTAATGAAGAAGGGAGAGGTGTATCAAGGAGAACTAACCTATACCAATCATGGCTTAATTCGAGCCATTGATGTCAATGAAGATCTTCCTAAAGGTGATAACTTTGCCCGTTTTGAATTTCTATCAGAAGTACCTGACAGTATTGAGCCGGGTGAGGTAGTAGTTGTTCCATACCGTATTCAGGCATTGCAGGACTTTGATCAAACCAGCTTGGAGATTGGTTCTGGTGGTGCTACATGTGGCCCTCGAGACTATGACGGTAAGGTTTCTTATAAGGGAGAATGTCCGAGTGGTTTCTCTATCTCTGGCAGTGCCGCCACTGCCTGGGCTGCTAGTGTCGATGATCCAAAGTGCCGAGGTATTTCCGGGGGTGACGGTATACCTAACCCTATAGGCAGAGGGGGGGATGGAGACAACAGCATTTCTGGTGGTAACTCTAAATCATTTAGAATTTTAGGTGGGGGCTGTAGTTCCGACGATGACGACGATGATGACGATGATAAAGATGATTGTAACTAGGGTATTTGGTGATGTGGATAAATAGCATGAAAAAGTATATGGCACTTTTAATTACGCTAGTCGTATCTTTCTTGTCCTTGTCGAGTGTTAAGACAGTATTTGCTTCTGATAATTTCGAAGAAGTGGATTTGTATTTTGAAGTACCAGGGGCCACGTTGCCTTTCACCCGGAAATTGACAAAAGGTGGGAACTGGTTATTTCAAGAGGATTGGTTCTATCCCAAGTTAAAGCAGTTTAATTATGAAGCTGAAGGGAAAGTATCTGGATCAAGTAGTGGCGGGACATATTCCGCTATGCGCTATCAAGGCTCTATTTCTTATGGTGACATTTTTATACAAGGGTTCAGTTGTCAAACTTCTGTTCATAGACCATCAACGGGGAACATATGGAGGCCAAATGCTAAAGCCCAATATACAAATACCTGCCCTGGAAAAATTAAGAATAGAGTTTCTTACTTTGAAGGACCAGGCATTAAAGGGAAGTATAAGGGAAGCGCTTTAGATTATTCTGCTGATGATGTTCTTGGCTTCCAATTGAGAAACTCATTTTCGGCAATTGGTGAGTTCTATAATTACGAATCGTCAATTGAATATAGTAACGTAGATAGTTTTAAGTTCAGAATTCAAGATGGAGAGTGGTTAACATATCATAAAAACGGCCTACAAGAGACATTACAAGACGATCAGGGGACGGTGTATTTAACCATTAATCATATTGATATAGGTGAGACTAATTCAGCTATCAGTAGAGTAACCAATCGTCGTGGACAAAGCGTCCATTATGAATACTCCAATGGTAATTTAACCAAAATCACCAAACCCAATGGTGAGGTTTGGACATATCAATACGAACCAGTCCCTGTTGCAGAAGAAGTTGAGGTTAAACCTCAAGATCGCCTAGTTAAAATTATTGATGCTAAAGGTAATGAAACTACCTTTACTTACGGCTTGGATCGTTGGAACTCTTATACCACCTCAGAAGGGGAAGGATACCGACTGGAAGTGCGTTCATTAGTTGATAATGAAGGTAAACCAACAGAGCACATCAAAGAAAAGATTCATCACGATGGAAGAGTCTTTTCTCGATTCTATGATGACTACAAAGGTCAATTAGGGCCGTTAAAAGAAACAAGGTTAAATGGAGAAAGGGTTTCTAAAACCACAAGATCGTCTGTAGGGGGCAAAGATACCTTTACCCGAGACGATGGATCAACTTATGAGACTTTAGTTGATGTCAAAACCCAAATAGATGGAAAAAACCGTAAAACCAGGATCTACACTCGTCATCTAGCAAGTTACCCCTATAAAGTTCAATATAATGATGGCTCAATTGTCGGGTATGAATATTCCAAAGTAGGTCAAATAACCAAAGTTACGTCGGATACTGGTATTACATCATTTCTTTATGATGAGTGGGGAAATACCACCAAAATCACTGAGGCTGAAGGCCAGCCGGAACAACGTGTTACCGAGTTTGAATACGATCAATACGGTAATCGCACTGTGGAGCGTTATCTGGGCGATGAAAACACCAAAACTGCCGTTTGGACTTATGAGTATGATGCCTATGGCAACATGACCAAAGAGACAGACCCGGAAGGTAACGTCACACAGTACAAAGACTATGATGCGGCTGGTAATGCGTGGTTAATTATTGACGCCCGTGGTAAAGAATGGCGTTATGAATACGATGCCCTAAGTAATCGCACCAAGGCTATTTCACCTAAAGATGAAACCACTCAATATTTCTATGATGAACGGGGTGAATATTATCGCCGTTTAGACCCTAACAATGCTGAAACTTTGTATACATTAGATGGTGATGGCTACGCCCTGAAAGAAACGGATGGGCTAGGTCAGTTTATCGAGTACGAATACGATAAAGGACATCGAGTTACCAAATTCAAACTTCAGGGCGATACTCAAGGCGCTGCCAAAAAAGAGTGGCAATACGTTTATAATGATCGAGGCGTAATTTCCCAGTTAGTAGAACCTTTAGGTGATGTAACTCAATATAATTATTCCGGCTTGGATTTGGCGAACGTTCAGTACCCGACCTTTAGTGAATCTTTTGGCTATGACAAGCTGGGGCGTATCGTAGAAAGTCAGCTTAGCGGTTCTCGTGCCGCTCAGCAGCGTCGTAAAAAGAATTATGACTCTTCTCAGAACCTGATTGCAGAAACCGATGCTGAAGATAATACTTATACCTACGATTACGATGCTCTTGGCAGAATGATTTCTGCTACCGATCCGGAAGGCGGCATAACCTACTATCAGTGGGATAATCGTGACAACCTGATTAAGATTACCGACCCAGAAGGTCGTTACTTTACCTTTGAATACGACCTAACCGATCAGCTGGTTAAAGAAACCCGCCATTTAGGGCAAACACGCGAATATCGCTATTACGCCGACGGCTTGCTGAAAACCCTGATTGACGCCAAGGGGCAGATCAGCCAGTTTGAGTACGACGATGCAGGCAATTTAACCAAAACCCAACATTTTGTGGATGCAACCGCGCAAGCTAATGCCCAGCCACAAAAAGTCATCGACTACACTTACAACAACCTGAGCTTGTTGACCGGCTACAACGACGGCACCACGAGTGCTGAGTACGTATACGATGTGCTGGGCCAGTTAAAAGAAGTGGTGGTGAATTACGGTGCCTTTAGCCTTACTCATGAATATGATTACTACCCAAGCGGTTTGCGTAAAAGCTACACCAGCCCAGAAGGTGTGACTTATGGCTACATCTACAATGCCAATAACGACTTGGTGGCAGTGAAGATTCCGGGTGAAGGCAACATCATTTACAGCAATCATCAATGGCATGCACCGATCACGGTAACTTACCCAGGCGGCAGCCAGCAGAATTATGAGTATGACGGCCTGTTACGTCGGTTGGATATGATCCTGCTCGACCCTGCTCAAAATCAATTGGCTCAGTATGATTACAGTTACGATAAAGAAGGCAACCTGGCTCAAATCTCTGGGCCGGAAGGCAACTACGACCAAACCTACGATAACCTCTATCGTGTGACGTCGGCACAGTTACCTAACCCATCAAGTGTAGCTGATCCTGCCAATACATCAGGCCAAGCCGAGACGCTATCACAAAACTACCAGTACGATGGTATTGGTAACCGAATCAGTCAGGATGGGGTGAACTACCAATACAACGAGAACAACCAGCTAACTTCTCAGGACGATGGTACTACCCGCATTGATTACCAATACGATGCCAACGGATCATTAATTAAGAAAACCGTGACTAATGAAGCCAACCCGGATGGCGTGTCTACCCATTATGACTATGACGCCGCAGGCAGCATGGTGGCGATTCGTAATCACAACGGCCAAACCATAGCATCTTACTATTACGACCCATTCGGTCGCCGATTATGGAAAGAGACAAACGGCCAGCGTATTTACTTCCACTACAACGCCGATGGCTTAACCGGCGAATACAACTACGGCAATGGTCAGCTGTCGCAAATGGCCGAATACGGCTTCACGCCAGACGGCTATTGGATGACCGACCCACTTTTCACTCGACAGAACGGTCAGGTCTATTACTACCAAAACGACCACCGTGGCACGCCAACCCGAATTATCACCAAAAGTGGCGAAGTGGTGTGGCAAGCGCAGTACGACACCTTTGGGTTGTTCTACCCGAACAAAACCGAAATTCGTAACCCCATCCGTATGCCGGGCCAATACCACGATCAAGAAAGTGACTTGTATTACAACTTTGCCCGTTACTACGACCCAACTCTTGGCCGCTATATTACTCAAGACCCGCTAGGCATTGCTGGCGACGGCCCGAATGTTTATACCTATGGTTTAAATAACCCGCATACTAAAATTGACCCGTTGGGTCGCTGTTCTGTCTATGGTGCGGCTGCTGGTGCAGTTGCTGGTATGTTAGGAAGTTACTTGGCGAAAGGTTGTATTGATTGGGGCTGGGTCGCAATTGGTGCCGCAGTGGGCAGTTGTTCACCAAGACTTGCTGCAACTTTGGCAGCTAGGAGAGCCGCAAAACGTGAAGCTCGTAAACAGGCCAAAGAAGCATTAAAGCGAGATAGAGACAAGAAGAACAAGTGCTTTGTTAAAGGTACAGAAGTTCACACGAGTGAAGGCTTAAAGCCCATTGAGGACGTTGAAGTCGGTGACTTGGTGGTATCAAAAGATGATGTCACTGGCGACGTTAAACTAAAACCGGTTGTGCAGTTATTTGTAAATCACAATAAGCCCATTCTGAATTTAATCCTTGTTGATGAACAAGGTGTAGAAGAAGAGTTCGGCGTAACGCAAGAACACCCATTCAATATTGAAAACAAAGGTTGGGTTAATGCTGGTGATTTATTGGTTGGTGAAAAGGTCATTGGTCTTAAAGATCGTGAGTTGTTTGTTAAATCAGTATCGCTAGCGGCGAGTTTACATACGACTTATAACTTTGAAGTAGCGGATTACCACTCCTACTTTGTGGGAGAAATAGGTGCTTGGGTTCATAATGACTGTGAGGGGAAGACAGTCAAAGAGAAGTATAGAGAGTTGGCTGACAAGGCAATTGCAAAGACGAAAACTAATGCTAACCCGACAGTCACTCGAAATGGTAAAGATATTTTTAGGGTGCATAAGCCGGGTAGTGGCCATGGAGACAAAGTTACTCAAAGTGTTAAAAATGGTCCTCCTGGAAATAAAACTTTTCCAGGGACTAAAGATGTTAATGTGCGAACTCCGCATCTCAAAAAACTTCAGAAGGCACTTAACGGCGAAGGCGGTTATGCATTGCGATATAGAAATGGGAAAATTGTTGAATAATGTTTACTGTTTTGATCTGTGGAAATATACAAACTGAAAAATTGGCAGCCTTCTCTCAGGAGGTTGCTGTCCTTTCTCGCGGAGCTAATTACTATCCTATTGAAATCTCTCCTCCATTTGGTGATGAGCCTCTGGATTCTGAAGTTTCTGGTGGTGCTTCCCAATTTTATAGTGCAATGAATTGTAACTATATGGCGTATATAAACTGTCTTCCTGAATCAAATAAAAAAATAAAATATTCTTGCTCAGAAATATCTGAAGACTTAACTGACTATTTTGTCAAGGTGAAAGATCGCTCTGAATTCCTACAGTTTGTTAAGAACTTAGCTAAGGCTTTAATAGTAGATGTGACTGAAGAGTTATATATAGTTTTTGCTGATGAGTGGGATGAAGGCCAGGATATACGATTAATAGAGAGTGATTTTGACGGTGTAATTAGTTACTTCACTGAGAATAATAGTTGGGATTTATGGTTGTATAATGTCGATAATCGTTCTTATGTAACTAAACACCCTTACATTCCATTAGTTTTTAAAGTTTCTTGATAGCCTAAAGTATGGGTATTAAATAGGGGAAAAGAAATGGGATAAGAATAACTAGATATTAGCTTTATTATACATCAGCCCCTTACTTTGGCGATTTACTTAAATAGAAACTAAGCATTTAAGCAAACATCAAAAAAAGCACTGCACTAAAGGATAAAACGTGGCACAACGTTATACAGCATTATTGGCGGCCTTCATTATTTTGCTGCTTCAATGGCAAGTAGCAACGGCAGAAGAAGCCCTTTGCGCCCAGGTTAAAATTGAGATTCTTCAGGGAATAACTCTGGAGCGACAGGCTTTTGAAGCCACCATGCGTATTACCAATAGTTTGGATTTATACGCCATTGAAGACATTCAGGTGGATATTAACTTCAAAGATGAAGATGATAACGATGTATTGGCTTCGTCGGATTCCGCCGCCAGCAACGCAACTTTTTTTATCCGTTTGGATTATGACGATGGTCTGGAGGAATTAGCTACAGGGGCCAACGGTGCAGTAGTTGATGGCCGTATTTCCCCGAACACCGTTGGTGAAATGCGCTGGTTGATCATCCCAACGCCGGGGGCGTCTGGTGATTTACCCACAGGTAAATTGTATTTTGTTGGCGCAACCTTAAATTACAAGTTTGGTGGTAAGGAAGAGCGTGTAGAAGTCGCGCCTGATACCATTATTGTCAAGCCGCAGCCAGTATTGACCTTGGATTACTTCTTAACTGAAGAAGTCTATGGCGATGATGCCTTTACCAAAGACATTGTTGAGCCGGTAGTACCTTACAGTTTGGGTATTCGCTTAGCCAACAATGGCAAAGGCGAAGCAAAAAGTGTGACCATTGATTCGGCAGAACCTAAGATTGTAGAGAATGAAATGGGTTTGTTGATTGGTTTTAAAATTACTGGCAGTTACGTGAACGATGAGTCAGCCGAGCCAAGTCTAAAAATGAACTTCGGCGACATCGCTGCGGGTGATCGAACCGTTGGCCGCTGGATTATGGAAACCACTTTATCCGGTAAATTCATAGAATTTGGTGCGACAGTTTCCCATGCCGCTGAATACGGTGGGGAGTTAACTTCGTTAATTGAAGCCGCCAATACCCACTTTTTGGTAAAAGATGTTCAGGTGGATCTACCAGGCCGAGATTCAGTCAATGACTTCCTGGCCCATAATGGCGGTGACACGGATACGCCTGCGCTATGGGTCTATGAATCTGAGCCATTAGGGGTTAAAACCGCCGCCTGTGACGATTGCGCTGAAGTGACTCGTATCTCAGCTACCTTGGGGGCAGAGCAAAACCAAGTGGACGGCAAACATCGTTTATTAACGGCTGCTGAAACCATACCAGGGTTTGGTTATATCAAGGTGGCAGACCCGTACCAAGGCTCTAAGGTGTTAAGCAAAGCCGTGCGTGCTGATGGCTCTGTACTACAAGCAAACAATGCCTGGTTATCTCAAGAGCGAAATGCGGATCTCATTAACTTTGATTACTTTATTCACATCTTTGACGACAACCCCACCTCTACTTACGACCTGGTGTTTGATGAGTTAGCCAGTGTGCCTCAGCCTCCGGTGATTGCGTACATTAACGACAAAACCACCTACGAAGGCGGCCAAGTCGGCTTTTTAATTCGAACGTCAGACCCGAATCGTACCACCCCAACACTAACGGTGAATCAACTGCCGTTAGGTGCTCACTTTGAATACGACAATCAGGGCAAGGGAATATTCCGGTGGTTCCCTCAACTTGGGCAGGCAGGGGTATACCCAGTAACCTTTACTGCCAGTGATGGTCAGTTGAATACCAGTTTGACGGTGACCATTAAGGTGAACCCTGCCACAGACACCGATGGCGATGGTTTATTGGATGAATGGGAACTAGATAACTTTGGTGATTTGTCTCGTGATGGGACGGGTGACTTTGATGGCGATGGCTACACCGATCTGGAAGAGTTTGAGCGTGGCTGGAACCCGAAAGAAGCGGCCAAAGCGCCGGATGTTCCGCAAATTGACAGCCCTGCGTTTGGTGCTGAAACCAGCACATTAGAGCCGGAACTGATTATCCAGAACAGCCGCCATGCGGATGAGCTGGTTGTGACCTATCAATATGAAGTCTATGCCGATGAAGGTATGACCGACTTGGTATTCAGCATTGCGGATGTAGAAGAAGACTACGAGAAAACCACTCAGGTGATGCAGGCGGGCTTGGTTCAACAAGCCGTTAATGATAATGCTTGGTATTACTGGCGTGTCCGAGGTGTGGCGCCGGAAGGCACAGGTGAGTGGGCCTATGGTAAGTTCTTTATCAATACTCAAAACGATTTACCGACGGTACCAGCCATCAGTGCACCGGCCAATGACAGTCAGTTATCTGAGTTACAACCAACCCTATCGGTAACCAACAGCTTTGATATCGATAATGATGAGCTGACGTATCGTTTTGTGGTGTACCCGGAAGGGGATGACGCAAATCCGGTGGCTGAAATCAGTGGCTTGGCGGCAGGTGATAATGGTCATACCGATTGGCAAGTGCCTGTGGAATTGGTAGAGAACCAGCGCTATCAATGGCAAGTCGAGGTAACCGATGAGCATGAGGCCAAAGTGAGCTCGGCGGTTGCTGGTTTCATGATCAACCTGGCTAACGACGCACCTTCTGCCCCTGTGGTTGTGTTGCCGGTCGATCAGCAAGAAGTGAATCAAGCGGCAGTCACCTTGGTAGTCAACAACGGTGAAGATCCGGATTATCAGAGCCTGAGCTACTTCTTTGAGCTCGACGAAGTTAACACTTTTGATAGCGGTGCTCGCATTCTGTCGGGTGAGGTGTTGGAAGGTGCAAACGCTGCGACCGGACAAACCGCCTTTACCTTTGATCAACTGATTGAAAATAAGACCT
The DNA here is from genome assembly GCF_042646085.1 of Litoribrevibacter euphylliae. Taxonomy (NCBI): domain Bacteria; kingdom Pseudomonadati; phylum Pseudomonadota; class Gammaproteobacteria; order Oceanospirillales; family Oceanospirillaceae; genus Litoribrevibacter; species Litoribrevibacter euphylliae. Next base: position 70,729 of record NZ_JBHRSZ010000001.1, read on the forward strand.
ACTTTTGGCGTGTTAAAGCGTCTGATGGGGAGTTAGACAGCGATTGGGTTCAGGCGTCATTTACGGTTAATGCGGTGAATGAAGCGCCAACCGTTCCAACGGTAAGTAACCCAGGGAATGATGCAACCGTTGAAGTGATTCAGCCAACGTTGAGCTTGAATCCAGCGACGGATGTAGATAACGATTCCTTGTCTTATGAAATCGAGTTGTACGCTGATTTGGCGTTAACTCAAGGTGTGGTCTCTGCCGTGGTTTCCGATCAGTCTTGGCAGGTGACGACGTCGTTACCAGATAACAATTTTTACTATTGGCGAGCGCGCGCAATCGATGAACACGGTTTGGCAAGCGATTGGTCAACGGTAAGTCGTTTCTTTGTGAATAAAGACGGTTATAACGATTCACCTCAGCTGACAATGGTGTTGCCAAACCAAAATCTGGAACTGACCGACGGTGAAGTATTAATTCAGTGGACAGACACCGATCCAGACAGCGACGCTAAAATCACCTTGAGTTATTTGGGCGACAATGGCGAAAGTGGTGTGATTGCTGAGAATATTTCAGAAGATCTCGACGGTACGTCTGACCAATTCAGCTGGAACATCACGGATTTACCTGTGGGGAATTACACCATTACCGCAGGCATTGAAGATGAAGCGTCTTTCTTCTCGGTAGATGCGTGCTGTACTGTTTCTGTGGTTCCTTTGGAAGGCCATATTTTACCTACCTTGGTGAGTACAACGAATGAGGTGGATGAATATGGCAAGACACTGGCTCAGGTGGATGTGGTACTAGATCGTGCTCCTTACAATGGTGCCAAAGTCACCGTTAATGTGTCGGTGAGCGATAGTAGTGAGATCAAAATCAACCGAATTGAACAAGCAGGTCAGGTTGTGGCGTCGAATTATCTTTACTTCACGGAAGATGATTGGGATGTCCCGCGTTCTATCTTTATCGAAGGTATGGATGATTGTGATGTCGATGGTAATCAGACAGCATCGCTTGTGTTGTCAGCGGCGGTGAGTGATGACTCCGGGTTCGATCAGGTTGATCCTCAAGATATCAGTATTGTAAATGTTGATAACGAAGACCCTGATAAAACGTTGTTCGTCTGTGATTACTCTGTGGTTGATCAAGCAAGTAATGGCTCGACACAATCCCTAACGTTACGTGCTCGCTTGAAAAATATCGGTGGCGCGGTTCCAAATGCATTGGGTACGGTGTCTGTTGTCAGCGGTTCAATGACGTTGAGAGACAGTAACCAACTTTATTTCCCTACTGTAGCAACAGGTGCCAAAGTTGAGAGTATTGATACTTTTGTTGTGGAATACCCTACTACGTCATCGTTTGATCCGTCCAAACTTCAATGGGATATAGACGCAGGCAGTGTTGGTGGGAATGGCCTTCCTGAAGGATGGTCTGCAAAAGATATTGGTTTACCGTTTGCCGGTGGTAGTACCTCTTATGATGGATCTTTCCATGTAAAAGGATCTGCCGGTGATATCTGGGGCATATCGGATGTGTTCCACTTTACGTACCGTACGTTGCGAGGTGATGGTGAAATTGTTGCTAAAATCAATCGACTGGACCACTCCCATGACTGGGCAAAAGCGGGAGTAATGATTCGTGCCAGCGACTGGATAGGCGCTAAGCATGCCTTCATGTTGATGACGCCTAAACAAGGTGTGGATTTCCAATATCGATCCACATCAAACTGGGTGACCTATGACACCGGCCTTAAAGCAGCATCTATGGGAACTTGGCTACGCCTGGTTCGTGTTGGGGATACTTTGACCGGTTATATTTCCAATGATGCTTATAACTGGGTGCGTGTTGGGTCAGTTAATATCGGAATGGACAATGACGTTCTGGTTGGTTTAGCGGCGTCATCAAATAAATCATTCTCGACGACTCAATCTTCATTCTCGGATGTATGGGTTGAAGAGTATCAATAGATTGTTGGCACAATATTAGAGGGAGGGCAGAGGCTCTCCCTTTTTATTTTCTAGGGAAGGACAACTTGTATGAAAAACATATTGCTTGTATTGGTGGCTGTATTTGCAGGCTACCAACTTTATCAAAATGTCGGCTCAAGCTATGACCCGGTTGAATACAATATTTCAGCAGACACATTAATGATTTATGGTCGGGATTCTTGCCCAAGAACGAAGCGCATGAGAAAGAAACTGGATCAGGCAGGCATTGACTATGTGTATCAAACCATTGATCGCAGTGATGTCGCAGACCACTTACATCAAATGATGCGGGCGGATGGGATCAGTACACGCCGATATGAGCTGCCCGTGGTGATATGGAATGATGAAATTCGTGTAAACCCTTCAGTGAAATAGGCCAAGAGTGTGTTTTGAGGGCTTGTTCTAGGGCACTAAGCTAGGGTCTTCTCAACTAAATAAGGCTCTAATGATGTATAGCATGCAGCAATGAAGAATGGATTACGTTTGCATCATTCAGAGCCCTATGTGATATGTGCTGAGGTGATTGCTCAATATAAGCTTTTCTTTCTAAGTATCGTTCCAATTTCTCATCTTCGATGAGTAGTTCTTTAATGTCTGAAATCTCAAACCGTCGGTGTATAGCGGTGTCGCTAAACAGTACATTGAGCCAGAAGCCATCCCATTCGATGCTATCGCAAAACACCGTAGTTCCTTCCAAAATTGCATTGAGTATATTCGCTACAGTTGTTGCTTTTATGCCATCGCTAGTGAGCTTACTCTGATCCAGAGTATGTACCCTTTCTGCGTTTTTATCCCAATGTGTCCAGTGTCCCATAGGTTTAATCAACGCAGAAAAGCTAGATTCACCGTTGGTTAGACCAACTTCAATGGGATAGCTTTCTTTACTTAAACCAGAGGCTTCAAAATCCATTACCCACAACATATGCTTGCCCAGATAGTGACTGTTGGCTTCATTATAGCCGCTATACTTTTTGTAGCGGAGGACGGAATAGATAACAATCAGGGGCTATCGGTAGTGGCTAGAGTGGAACGAATAGATCAATAGCAGGAAGAACGCACTAGTATGCGAAGGTCGGTTGTCCTGAGCTATTAAAATGGTTTAAAGAAATAAGTGCCTATGTATCATCTATTTGGATACATTCATGAAGGTTATGGAGAACTGATGGCTGTACAACGTTCAATGATGTTGGTGGTGTAAATCGCTTTATGGATGTCCTCTGGGTACCCAAATAAGGTATTGAGATTTGCGCCAAGAGCGACGTATTTGAGGGTATTTAGCGTCCCAGCGGGCAGCAAACTGATCATGTGTAAGTAAAGCTTCCTCTTCAGTCACAGATTGGTAGATACGTTTTAAATCGGCAGTGATGGCTTATAGTTTTTCCAAGGAACGAGCTTCAACGAGTTTCGTACCATGTGAACATGTAGAGCTGGATCTCTGTGTCAGGGAATCCCTTCAGGGGCGATCAGGATGTCCTTACGCCTCAATTATGTTGTACTAAGTCAGAACTTCGCACCTTTATTTTCAGAAATCCACATACCCAAAAAGCTCTTTATGAGTATCAAGATTAGCCCCAAGGCCAAGAAAACGGATTTGTTGATCTTGCCGAACTTTAACAACGATACAGTCTCCAACCCTTTAATGCGGGTCATTAGTTCAGCACGTCTAACGGCTGGGTTTGAAACAGAAGCATTCACTAAGTCAATTAGAGGAAGCTCTTGCCCAAACTGATTGCTATCAAAATGAGACTCTAGATATTCTTGGATTCTTTGTTTTTGAAGCAAATGGAAGTGGTAGGCATATTCGATACAGTAAGCCGTGTGATTCTTAACGTTAGGTCTCTAGCTAGTGCCTCAATAGCTCTTTGTCTCATAACACTGAGCTTTCTTATCCATCAATCCTTGTCTTTCATGCAATTGATGCAGCTATCAAATGTTCTATTATCTTTTAGCTCTGGTTCCTCTATCTGGTATTGGTTAGCTATTGCTTTGCAGTGCTCATAAACAAGTTCCTTATTGGAATCTAGGCCAGAATCGATCAATGAGCACCGATGAGATTGTTCATTAGCAAACTTGGATAGATGCTGATTATCCCATGATAGGTTTAAATTTTTAATTGAAAGACGCTTTTCGATATCAACCAATGATAGGTTGGCATCTCGGACGCTCTTTTGTTCTGCAATTCTTAAATATTGATGTGCAAGAGAGGGGCTTAGAGATTCGTACTTTTTGAATATTCGCTCTCTAAATAGTTGGCATTCAAGAGTGCCTAACTCTTTAGTAAGAGATATTGCTTCAAAGAGTGGGGAATGAGGTTGTGATGGGCTTGTGCCGAAATTGTGCCCCAATGGGGGCATATCTAGACCAAAAGAGACCGACCCATTAGTTTGGGTGGAATCTCTAGAGGCTAGGTATTTAGCGGGATTGGTTGGTCTAGAGTGGTCTAAACCATCCTGCAATGTGGTGGAGGTGGCGGGAGTCGAACCCGCGTCCGCGAGCACTCCGCTCTCGGTACTACATGCTTAGTCACTTCTATTGGATTAACCCGTACCGACCCGAAGGACAGGGTGGATGGGGCGAGCTTACTTAAATTGTCGGCCTAGACACGTAAGCATTGTTGTCGGCGTATCCTATGAAAGATGACACCGGTCTGTGAAGCATAGGCACTTAAAACACAGGCAGTGCTAGCGGGCTTAAGCCGCTAGAGCGTAGTTGTCTTCGTTTGCAACTATAAAAACGGTAAACGTTGATTTACGAGATCGTATACCCCTCTCGACATGCACCTAAAGTTTCGTCGCCAACGTCGAAGCCAAGTCACCCCCGAAGCTGTAAAACTTTGTTGAAGCTATTATATGGGCGAATTTTTGTAATCCAACCATTAATTTACGAAATAACCGAAAACTTTTATTAACGCTTAATGTTGTTTCATTATGCGTTCTTTTTGTTTGTTCCAATCGCGTTCTTTTTCAGCGGCACGCTTATCGTGTTGCTTTTTACCTTTCACAGTTGCGATTTCTGCTTTGACTTTATTGCCTTTCCAATACAGTGCGAGACACACACAAGTGTTGCCTTCGTTTGCCGTATGTCGGAATAATTTGGCAATTTCTTTTTTGTTAAGCAGTAATTTACGCTCGCGACGAGGCTCTGCAACTACATGAGTACAGGCTTGCGTGAGAGGCGTCATGTGGGCACCAAGTAACCAAACTTCACCATCGTGAATTTGTACGAAGGAGTCCACCAATTGAACCTTACCAGCCCGGATGCTTTTAATTTCCCAGCCTAGCAAGGCGACACCAGCTTCGAATTTTTCATCGATGCTGTAATCGTGACGTGCTTTTTTATTAAGTGCGATTGTGGATGAACCACTGGGTAATTTTTTCTTCTTTGCCATGGAGCGGGATTATAGGGCGAAATGAAAATATTTCCTATGCTTACAAACTGTTATTTGGGTTTATTCTCGAGTGTGGGTAGAATAGCGCATTTTTAGGGGCTGAGCTTGTTTTGGGGGAGACGAAACCGGTTTAGCTATAAAGAGAGTCAAATTCTGGATAAGAAAATATATGGCTAATAATAATGAATCCATTCATGGTGCCTGGCGTAATCGCTGGACATTCATTCTCGCAGCAACAGGTTCAGCAGTCGGTTTAGGTAATATTTGGAAATTTCCTTATATTACAGGTGAGTACGGTGGTGGTGCGTTTGTACTTGTTTATCTTATGTGTATCGCATTGGTAGGTATTCCTGTAATGATGGCTGAGGTGGCGATGGGTCGTCGTGGTCGTCAGAGTCCAATCAACTCAATGAAAGCCCTGGTATCAGAAGCGAAAGCAGGCCCGGGCTGGAAGCTCATTGGTTGGATGGGAGCGCTTGCCGGTTTCTTAATTCTATCTTTCTATTCTGTTGTTGCCGGTTGGTCGTTGTCTTATGTTTTGAAGTTGGCAACAGGAACCTTCTCAGAAGTTGATCAAGCACTTGCTGGTGCTGAGTTTGAAGGCTTGTTAGGTGATCCGGGAACGTTGATGATTTGGCACACCCTTTTTATGATTTTAACAGTGGGTGTTGTTATTCGTGGTGTAAATAAAGGTATTGAGTCTACGATTTCAGTACTTATGCCATTGTTGTTTGTATTGCTTGTGGTATTGATTGGTTATGGTGCAAGCAAGGGCGATATCATGTCTGCAGTTCACTTTATGTTTGATGCTGATTTCAGCAAGCTAACGAAGGAAGCTGTGTTGGTTGCATTAGGCCATTCATTCTTTACCTTGAGTTTAGGTATGGGGGCAATCATGGCATACGGTTCTTATATGCCTCGTAATGCATCTATTTCTTCAACGGTATTTACTGTTGCTGGTTTGGATACGTTAGTTGCGCTACTAGCTGGTTTGGCTATCTTCCCGATCGTATTTGCAAATGGTCTTGAGCCATCTGCAGGTCCTGGTCTGATGTTTGTTACCTTGCCGTTTACCTTTGGCCAAATGCCTGGTGGTCAATTCTTTGGTGCTTTGTTCTTCATTTTGGTTGCGTTTGCTGCATGGAGTTCGGCTATTTCGTTGATTGAGCCAGCGACGGCGTGGGTGGTTGAGCGCTTCAAGATTTCTCGTGCAAAGGCATGTTCAATCATTGGTGTGATTATTTGGATGCTTGGTATTGGCAGTGTGTTATCTTTCAACGATTGGTCAGAGTTCCACTTGTTGCCAGGCAAAACAATCTTTGATTCATTCGATTTCATTACCGCGAATATCATGTTGCCATTAGGTGGTCTTTTGATTGCCTTGTTCGTTGGCTTCGGCATGAAGTATCACCACGCTTATAACGAAATGAACATGAAGAATGCTGGGTTGTTCAACTTGTGGTATGTGGTATTACGCTTTTTGACGCCAATTGCAATTGCAATTGTATTCATTAATGGTTTGTTGCCAGAGTGTTCATTTGACTCAGAACTATTAAATGCTGAGACGGGTGAATGTGGTAACTCAACGTTCTTGATGCCTCGTTTCATTGGTGGTGTAGTTCTAGCGATTGCTTACATTGCAATTATTGCTATGTCACTTAAGAAAACTTCTCGTGGATTAAGCAGTTAAGAGACTGAGTGATTTATTGTGGCAGTTATTGAACGAAGCGCACTGGTACTACACAGTGCGCGCCAAATGTTTGATCTAGTGAATGATGTAATTCACTACCCGTCTTTCCTTCCATGGTGTGACGGTGTAGAAATTCATTCCCAGTCTGATGATGAAGTGGTCGCCTCGTTAAACATCAATAAAGGTGGGGTAAAGCAACGCTTTACTACTCGTAATCAGTTGGTGGACGGGCATCGAATTGAGATGCAGTTAGTAGACGGCCCTTTTTCGAGTCTTTCTGGCGCTTGGGGTTTTAAAGCCCTGAATGATACCGCGTGCAAAGTCAGTTTGGATTTGCATTTTGAAGTATCGAGTTCTTTGGCAAGTCTGGCAGTTGGTAAAGTATTTCAGCAAGTCGCCAGTGCTATGGTTGATGCATTTGTTACACGAGCAGGAGTGGTGTATGGCAAATAAAATTCATGTTGAAGTTGCTTATGCAACGCCTGAGTCACAAGTCATTCTTCCTGTTTCTGTCGATGAAGGCGCTTCTCTGTATGATGCTGTGGTTCATTCCGGTATTGCTCAGCAGTTTCCAGAAATAGATCCCGAATCAGTGCCTATGGGGATCTATGGGAAAGCGGTTAGAAAACCAAAGGAGCAAGCGTTACAGGAAGGTGAGCGAGTAGAAATCTATCGTCCATTAAAGATAGACCCTAAAGCTGCTCGTGCTAATCGTGCTGCTAAAGCAAAAGCTAAGAAAACTTTGGACGAATAGCACATTGCATTCATGTCTAGTCTTCTGCGTAGACGTAAAAAAGGAGCTGATTAGCTCCTTTTTTGTTGTGTGCTTTATAGATAGGTCTATAGCTCAGATATTTAAAACGCGGGCTCTGTAATATCTCGTTTTTCGTAGTGAGTCATTTTACCCTCTTCAAAGAAAACGCGAACCGCATAGGCAGTGCGTTCTTCATAGCCAGGCTTTTCGCTGTGGTAATAATCCCATTGATTTGGATGAAATGGATCTTTAATAACAGGTGTACCTAGCACATATTGAACCTGTTTTTCCGACATCCCCGGCTTGAGTAATGCCAAAGATTCTTCTTCAATAATATTACCTTGCTGAATTGTTAGCTTGAACACATTGAGGGATGAGCAGCCTGATAGTAGACTGAACGTCGACAAAATTGAAATAAGTAGTAAAATCGTTCTCATTTTGACTCGATACATTGCCTAAACACTTGGGCTACCGATATTAACCATAGAATTCTGAGATTACAAAGATTATGGCATCTGAAAATAACGAATTACGCAAAGCGGGCTTAAAAGTTACCTTACCAAGAGTAAAGATTTTACAGATTCTTGAGAACTCTGATAGCCGTCACATGAGCGCTGAAGATGTGTACAAGTCTTTGATTGAGGCGGGTGAAGATGTTGGCTTGGCTACTGTGTATCGTGTGTTGACTCAGTTTGAATCCGCAGGTTTGGTGGTTCGTCATAACTTTGATGGTGGCCATGCGGTGTTCGAGCTTGCGAAGGGTGAACATCATGATCACATGGTAAACTTGGAGACCGGTGATGTAGTTGAGTTTTTCAATGAAGAAATTGAAAAGCTTCAACACCAGATCGCAGAAGAGCATGGGTTTGAGCTGATTGACCATAGCTTGGTGCTTTACGTTCGTAAGAAGTAAACACTGGATGTTACAAAGAAAGCCGCCTGATTTTATTTGAGATTAGGCGGCTTTTTTATTGGTGAGATGTCTTTGTGCTTTTATGAGAACGTTGCTGGCTGCTATGGGCTATATAAATAGTATTTAAGAGAGCATTTCTTCAGCGAGTTGTAGTGTTGTTTCGGTCATTTCCTGGCCGCCCATCATGCGGGCAATTTCTTTAATACGGGCTTCTTGATTTAGCGGCAGCATTTGGGTGCTGGTTGTAGTGTCTGTCATCAGTTTGCTGGCTTTAAGGTGTTGATCACCTTGAGCGGCTACTTGAGGTTGGTGAGTGACAGAAATTACTTGGCCTGATTGTCCTATTTTTTGCAGTAGTTCTCCGACTATTTCGGCCGTTGCACCACCGATGCCAACGTCGACTTCGTCAAAAATCAGCGTAGGGATTTGGCTTTGAGAGGCATTTACTACTTGAATGGCTAAGCTGATTCTCGAAAGTTCTCCGCCTGAGGCTACTTTAGCTAGGCTTTGGTATGGTTGGCCTGGGTTGGATGAAACTTCAAACTCAACCGAATCGAGCCCTAGATGATTCGCCTTTGATAAATCTAATGCATCAATTCGCGTGCTGAACTTACACTGAGTCATGCCTAAACGAGTCAGTTGCTCGATGATTGATTGATCAAATCTTTCGGCAGCCGCTTTACGTTGTTCATGGACTTGTTTGCTGGCTTTTAGAAATGATTCTTTGGCTGTTGCTTCTTTTTGTTGAAGAGCATCAAGTGAGTTGTTTTCATCGTTCAGTATTGAAAGCTCTTCCGCCAGTTGTTGATGAATATGAGGGATTTCTTCCGGGGCAATTCTGTGCTTTCTGGAAAGATCATGAATATCGGTTAGTCGCTGGTTTAATTGAGTTAGGTGCTCAGGGTTTATTTCCAATGATTCATGATAGAAATGAATTTCATTCGATGCTTCTTCGATGTTGATCAGTGCTTGGGCCAGCAAGTCCTTAGTAGTTTCTAGGTTCTGGTGTTGATCATTGATTTGATCGGTAATGTGGGTTATCTGTCGTAGCAGGTCTCTTGCACTGGTCGACGCTGGGCCACTTTCTCCGCTGCACAGCTCGAACACTTGGTAGCTTTGTTGTTTTAATTCTTCGGCTTGAGATAGTCTGTGGTGATCTTGTTCAATTTGTTCAAGTTCACCAGATTGCAAATTAAGCTCATCAAGTTCGTCTAGCTGGTAGCTAATCAATTGTTTTCTATCATTGAGTTCGTCTTGCTGACGCTCTAAGTCTACAAGTTGTTTTTTTATGGTTTGCCAGTCTTTATAAGCATTTTTAAGCTCGTTAAGTGCGTCAATATGCCCAGCATAGTTATCGAGCATGTGAATGTGCGTCTGAGGTTGCATCAAGGATTGATGAGCGTGTTGACTGTGGATTTCTACCAGTTGTTCCCCTAGTAGCTTGAGTTTGCTGATTGGGCAGGGGCGACCATTAATATAGCCGCGAGAACGACCTTCTTTAGTGATAACGCGACGAATGACGCATAGATCTTCATCATTCAAATCTTCTCTTTCTAACCATATCTGAACGTCAGGAAGTCGGTTGATATCGAAGCAGGCTGAAATCTCTGCTTTTTCTGCGCCATGCTTTACTACTCCCGAGTCAGCTCTGTCACCCGAGGCAAGGCAAAGTGCATCCAGCATGATTGATTTACCGGCCCCGGTTTCACCGGTGATCACGGTTAACCCGTTTTCTAAATGAAGCTCTATGTGGTCTGCAATTGCGAAGTTGTGAACAGAGAGTTGTTGGAGCATGGTCATAATCTCTATTAATGTTTATGGTTATTTATACAGTAAAAATACTGTATATCAAGTGTTTTTGTACAGTATTTGAGCGTGATTGGTTATTCGTTTATCTGCAGCAGGTATTTTCTTTGGTGTTGGCCCTTGAAGTTCCTGAAAACAACCTTATTTACCCGATAATTGAAAAATCCTACTAGAACTAAGTACAAATTTGTTGGAGTGATAACTGATGTCTCAAGTGGATCAGCCAGAAGAGCAGTTGAATGAATCCTTAAATGAACAAGCAGAAGCTGTCGCGGCAGCTGAAGAACAGGTTGTTGAATCTGTTGATTCGGAAGAAGTTGATGTGGCTGCGTTACAAGCTGAACTTGAACAAGCTAAAGCTGAATTGAATGACGTTAAAGAAGCGTCATTGCGTACTCAAGCTGAAATGCAGAATGTTCGTCGTCGAGCTGAGCAGGACGTTGAGAAAGCGCATAAGTTTGGCTTAGAGAAAATGGCTAAAGAGTTGTTAGATGTCGCTGATAATCTGGATCGTGCGCTTCAGGCGTCTGAATCAGATAAAGACAATGAAGCAATTAAGCCTTTATATGATGGCGTTGCTATGACGCGTGATGGGTTGAACCAAATGATGGCGAAATTCAAGCTGGAAGCGGTTGATCCCATGGGCGAAACCTTTAATCCGGAATTGCATCAGGCAATGTCAATGATTGATCAGCCGGATGTTGCTGCCAATACAGTTATTGCGGTTATGCAGAAGGGGTACACCTTAAGTGGTCGTCTGCTTCGTCCTGCGATGGTCGTGGTTGCTAAAGGTGGCAAGCCACAGGTGGATACCGAAGCGTAATCCTTATCATTTGAGCGGATTTTTTAAGTAATTAGGGTTGAAACGCAGAAAAGCGTCCTTATTAAGTTAGCAAGCAAAGAATTAAGACCGGTAAGCGGTCAATGTACGAATTACGGAGTTATAAATTATGGGTAAAGTGATTGGTATTGACTTAGGTACAACCAACTCTTGTGTTGCTGTATTAGACGGCGAAAAAGCAAAGGTTCTTGAGAACGCTGAAGGTGGTCGTACTACTCCTTCCATCATCGCTTATACCGAAGATGGCGAGATCTTGGTAGGTCAGTCTGCTAAGCGTCAGGCAGTAACGAACCCTGATAATACGCTATACGGTGTTAAGCGTCTTATTGGTCGTAAATTTGATGAAAAAGCGCTTCAGGAATCTCTAAAGCACTTCGCGTTTAAAGTTGAGAAAGCGGATAACGGTGATGCTTGGGTAAACGTTAAAGGCGAGAAAAAAGCGCCACCTCAGATTTCTGCAGAAGTTCTTAAGAAAATGAAGAAAACTGCTGAAGACTTTCTTGGTGAGCCAGTAACAGAAGCTGTAATTACTGTTCCTGCTTACTTTAATGATTCTCAGCGTCAAGCGACTAAAGATGCTGGTCGTATCGCTGGTCTAGAAGTTAAACGTATCATTAACGAGCCTACTGCAGCAGCATTGGCTTATGGTATGGACAAGAAGCGCGGTGACTCGGTTATTGCGGTATATGACTTGGGTGGTGGTACCTTCGATATTTCTATCATTGAAATCGCAGAAGTAGATGGTGAGCATCAGTTCGAAGTACTAGCAACTAACGGTAACACTGCACTTGGTGGTGAAGATTTCGATGAGCGTTTGATTGAATACTTGGCAGAAGAGTTCAAGAAAGACACCGGCATTGATCTACACAACGATCCATTGGCTGTTCAGCGTTTGAAAGAAGCAGCTGAGAAGGCAAAAGTTGAGTTGTCTAGCAGTCAGCAAACCGATGTGAACTTGCCATACATCACTGCAGACGCAACAGGTCCTAAGCACCTTAACGTTAAAGTGACCCGTGCTAAGCTTGAGTCTTTGGTTGAAGATTTGATTAACGAGTCTATTGAGCCAGTACGCATTGCGCTTCAGGATGCAGGCTTGAAAACCACCGAAATTGATGACGTAATTTTGGTTGGTGGTCAGACTCGTATGCCGTTGGTTCAGAAAGCTGTTACTGACTTCTTTGGTAAAGAGCCACGTAAAGATGTAAACCCTGATGAAGCTGTAGCTGTCGGTGCGGCCATTCAAGGTGGTGTTCTTGCGGGTGATGTGAAAGACGTTCTGCTTCTTGATGTAACGCCACTAACTTTGGGAATTGAGACAATGGGTGGTGTGTCTACTCCGGTAATTGAGAAGAACACAACCATTCCTACTCGTAAGTCTCAAGTATTCTCAACGGCTGAGGATAATCAGTCTGCAGTAACGATTCACGTACTTCAGGGTGAGCGTAAGCAGGCATCGTTGAATAAGTCTCTGGGTCGTTTTGACTTGGCTGACATTCCACCGGCTGCACGTGGTGTTCCACAGATTGAAGTAACATTCGATATTGATGCGAACGGTATCTTGAATGTGTCTGCGAAAGATAAGGCAACTGGTAAAGAGCAATCCATCGTGATTAAGGCATCTTCTGGTCTTTCGGATGATGAGATCGATGCAATGGTTCAGGATGCAGAGTCTCACGCAGAAGAAGATCGTAAGTTTGAAGAATTAGTTCAAACTCGCAACACTGCGGACGGTCTGGTTCATGCGTCACGTAAGATGCTTGAAGAAGCTGGTGATAAAGCTACTGCTGAAGAGAAAGAAGCGATTGAAAAAGCGATTACTGATCTGGAAGAGGCTGTTAAGAACACTGATGCCTCTAAAGAAGATCTTGATGCGAAGATCGAAGCGCTATCTCAAGCTTCACAAGGTTTGACTCAGAAGATGTATGCTGAGCAAGCTCAAGCAGCGGAAGGACAAGAGCAGGCAGATAATGCAGCAGCGGGTGACGATGTTGTGGATGCTGAGTTCGAAGAAGTAAAAGACGAAGATAAGAAGTAATTCTTAATCTTTAAAAGCCTGCCTGTCTCTTTATGGAGTCTTATTGATCTCCTACGGGGGAAGGCAGGCTTTTTGTTAAGTACGTCAGTTTGAAGTGAAATTTTAATGTCTATTAGACGCTCGTTACATGGGTAAGTTAGGGTTATGTCGAAGCGAGATTATTACGAGGTTTTGGGTGTTTCTAAGGATGTGTCTGAGCGCGACCTGAAGAAAGCCTTTCGTCGAATGGCGATGAAGTACCATCCGGATAAAAACCCGGATGATGCGGAAGCAGAATCCAAATTTAAAGAAGTTAACGAGGCATATGAAGTTCTTTCTAATGCTGAAAAGCGTGAAGCGTATGATCGTTTTGGTCACGCCGGAGTAGATCCGAGCCAAGGTGGCGGTGGATTTGGTGGTGGCGGAGCCAACTTCAGCGATATCTTTGGCGACGTTTTTGGTGACATCTTTGGTGGTGCTGGCGGCGGTGGCGGACGTACTCGTGCTCGTCGAGGTGCAGATTTGCGCTATCCGTTGGATTTGGATCTGGAAGAAGCGGTTCGCGGAATTACTAAAGAAATCAAAATTCGTACGCATGTGAATTGTAAAACGTGTGATGGTTCTGGTGCGAAGAAAGGGTCTACGCCGGAAACCTGTGGTACCTGCCGTGGTGCTGGTCAGGTGCGTATGTCCCAAGGTTTCTTCTCGGTTCAGCAGACGTGTCCAAGTTGTCATGGCTCTGGTCAAATCATTAAAGATCCTTGCGGGGATTGTCATGGTCAGGGTGTAACTCAAGAAACGAAGACGTTATCGGTGAAAATTCCTGCGGGTGTTGATACGGGTGATCGAATTCGTCTTGCGGGTGAAGGTGAAGCCGGTACCCATGGTGGTCCAGCGGGAGATTTGTATGTTCAAGTGGAAGTGCGTGAACACCCTATTTTCCAACGTGATGGTCGACACTTGTATTGTGATGTGCCAATCAGCTTTACCGATGCGGCGCTGGGTGGTGAGTTGGAAGTGCCGACCTTGGATGGTCGTGTAAAGCTTAAGATCCCGGCAGAAACGCAAACAGGTAAGTTATTCCGTTTGCGTGGTAAAGGTGTTACTTCTGTTCGTGGTGGTGGAGCTGGCGATTTGATGTGTCGTGTATTAGTTGAGACGCCGGTGAATTTAACAAAACGTCAGAAAGAGTTGTTGGAAGAATTTCAGCAAACTTTGGATGGCGACGACGGTAAAGATCAGTCTCCTCAGAAAAATACATGGTTTGAGGGGGTTAAGAACTTTTTTGAAGATATGAAGTTCTAATGCCTTTTAAGCAATGAAATACACAAAGCGCCGACTTTCTAGTCGGCGTTTTTGTTTCTGAAGAGTGCATGTATTGTCGAGAATGTGTTGGTTTTGTTTTAGAATGCTTCGCATTGTGCATGTGTTGGATTGATCAATAAGTGGAGATTACTGTGGTTAAGGTAGGTATTGTTGGCGCGAATGGCCGTATGGGTAAAACTCTGATTGAAGCGGTTTTTCAGGCGGAAGGTGTTGAGCTCGCTGCTGCGGTAGTTCATCCGGAAAGTTCTTTGGTTGGTGCGGATGCAGGTGAAATTGCAGGTGTGGGTAAATTGGGAGTGATTGCTCAGGATAATTTGGCTGCGGTAATAAATGATTTTGATGTGCTTGTTGATTTCACCAGCATTGAGATGACGCTGGATAATATTGAACAGTGCCGAGCGGCAGGTAAATCAATTGTGATTGGTACCACAGGTTTCAATGATGATCAAAAAGCTCAGCTAAATGCAGCGGCTAAAGAAATTCCTGTGGTATTCGCTCCGAATATGAGTGTGGGTGTGAATCTAACGCTTAAACTACTTGAAATGACCGCTAAAGTGATTGGTGACGATACTGATATTGAAATTATTGAAGCGCATCATCGTCATAAAGTGGATGCGCCATCGGGTACGGCAGTTCGTATGGGTGAGGTGATTGCTGATACCTTGGGTCGTGATCTTAAAGAATGTGCAGTTTATGGTCGTGAAGGTCAGGAAGGGCCGCGTAAGAAAGATACCATTGGTTTCGAAACGATTCGTGCTGGTGATATTGTGGGTGATCATACTGTTATGTTTGCGACGGATGGTGAGCGAGTGGAGATTACGCATAAAGCAAGCAGTCGAATGACGTTTGCAAAAGGTGCGGTTCGTGCAGCTAAGTGGTTAGGTGATAAATCTGCAGGCATGTATGATATGCAAGATGTATTGGACCTAAAGGCCATTTAACCCGCTTAATGTTTTTGTTTGAAAAATGATCTTTTAAAAAGCTGAAAAATCTTAATGACATGAGGTTAGTAATTGCGTAAAATGCGCCAAATTTTGGGCGGGTGAAATTAACTCACTGTCATTTTTGATAGAAGGCCGGAAAAGATTATGTGTAAAAAGCGAGATAGAGCCAATTCGATTTAATCGACACGCTCTATCTCGCTTTTTTGCGATTTACGGTTACATTTTATTCGTGCCAAGAACAAATTAGCCATTCCGTTCGTGTCCGATCTGGATATTGAGCGATGTGAAGCAGCAAATTGTGCGGGGAGGTTGCATTGAGTAAACCAGCGATACTGGCTCTTGAAGACGGCAGTATTTTTAAAGGAATCTCTATTGGGGCTGATGGTCAGTCTACTGGAGAGGTTGTTTTTAATACTTCAATGACTGGTTATCAGGAAATTCTGACTGACCCATCTTATGCGCGTCAAATCGTTACTCTAACTTACCCGCATATTGGTAATGTTGGCGTAAATTCAGAAGATGAAGAAGCGACAGAAATTCACTCTGCCGGTCTGGTTATTCGTGACCTGCCTTTGATCGCGAGTAACTGGCGTTCAGAAAAAACATTGGATCAGTATCTACGTGATCGCAATATTGTCGGTATTGCGGAGATTGATACTCGTCGCTTGACTCGTTTGTTGCGTGAAAAGGGTGCGCTAGCTGGTTGTATCATCGCTGGTGAAAATGTAACTGAAGAAGCGGCACTTGAGGCGGCTAAAGCTTTCCCTGGTCTTAAAGGCATGGACTTAGCTAAAGAGGTTACCGTAACTGAATCATACTCATGGACTGATGGTGAGTGGGATCTGGTTGAAGGTTACAAAGCAATGTCTGACGCTGAATTGCCATATCATGTGGTTGCTTATGATTTCGGTGTGAAACGCAATATTCTTCGTATGTTGGCTGCTCGTGGTTGCCGTTTGACCGTTGTTCCTGCAAAAACACCTGCAAGTGAGGTGTTAGCGATGAACCCGGATGGTATTTTCCTATCAAATGGACCAGGCGATCCAGAACCATGTGATTACGCAATTGCTGCAATTAAAGAAATTCTTGAAACGAATATCCCGGTATTTGGTATCTGTCTTGGGCACCAGTTGTTGTCTTTGGCCAGTGGTGCCCAAACTGTAAAAATGAAGTTTGGTCATCATGGTGGTAACCATCCGGTGCAAGATCTTGCAACTAAGCAAGTGATGATTACCAGTCAGAACCATGGTTTCGCAGTAGATGAGGCTTCTCTTCCTGCGAATATGGAGGCAACTCACAAATCGTTGTTTGATGGTTCTCTGCAAGGTGTTCGTCGCACCGATAAACCTGCTTTCAGCTTCCAGGGACACCCTGAAGCAAGCCCGGGGCCGCATGATATTGCTCCGTTGTTTGATCACTTTGTTGATTTGATCAAGGCAGCTAAATAACCGGTAAAACCAAATTTGTGCCTGTTCCGGTGCAGGCACACATGCGAGATCCTATTTATGGATTTAAAGGCTTAGTCGAATATATGTAACGATTGATTAAGCGGGAACGAATTTTACTTTTACGGTTTCGAGCAATGCCAAAACGTACAGACATAAAATCCATTCTTATCCTTGGTGCAGGTCCTATTATTATTGGTCAGGCGTGTGAGTTTGATTACTCAGGCGCACAGGCGTGTAAAGCACTACGCGAAGAGGGTTATCGAGTTATCTTGGTGAACTCTAACCCTGCAACCATCATGACTGATCCGGCCATGGCTGATGCAACGTACATCGAGCCAATTCACTGGACAACAGTGGAAAAAATTATTGAGAAAGAGCGCCCAGATGCACTTCTGCCAACTATGGGTGGCCAGACGGCTCTGAACTGTGCGCTAGATCTTGAGCGCGAAGGTGTTCTAGAAAAGTATGGCGTTGAAATGATCGGCGCAAACGCAGACACCATTGATAAAGCAGAAGACCGTGACCGTTTCGATCAGGCAATGAAGAAAATTGGTCTGAAAACACCTGAAGCTGCCATTGCTCATAGCATGGAAGAAGCGTATCAGGTACTTGAGAAAGTGGGCTTCCCTGCGATTATTCGTCCTTCATTTACCATGGGTGGTACCGGTGGTGGTATCGCTTATAACCGTGAAGAATTCCAGGAAATCTGTGAGCGCGGTTTGGATCTTTCTCCAACCTCTGAACTATTGATTGATAAATCATTGATCGGTTGGAAAGAATACGAAATGGAAGTGGTTCGTGATAAGAACGATAACTGCATTATCGTGTGTTCTATCGAAAACTTTGATGCTATGGGTGTTCACACGGGTGACTCGATCACTGTGGCACCGGCTCAGACGTTGACTGATAAAGAATTGCAAATCATGCGTGATGCATCACTTGCGGTATTGCGTGAGATCGGTGTAGAGACGGGTGGTTCAAACGTACAGTTTGGTTTGTGTCCGAATACGGGCGAGATGGTTGTTATTGAAATGAACCCTCGTGTATCTCGTTCTTCGGCATTGGCTTCAAAGGCAACGGGTTTCCCAATTGCTAAAATCGCGGCTAAGTTGGCTGTCGGTTATACTCTGGATGAGCTTCAAAATGATATTACTGGTGGTGCAACGCCAGCATCTTTCGAGCCTTCGATTGACTATGTTGTAACCAAAATTCCTCGCTTTACGTTTGAAAAATTCCCGCAAGCGAATGACCGTTTGACGACTCAGATGAAGTCTGTGGGTGAAGTAATGGCGATTGGCCGTTCTTTCCAAGAATCGATGCAGAAAGCATTGCGTGGCTTGGAAGTTGGTTCATGTGGTTTTGATGAGATTCTGGATTTCTCAGAAGAAGATGCAAAAGATACTCTGATTCATGAGCTGAAATCTCCTGGTGCTGATCGTGTTTGGTATGTGGGTGATGCCTTCCGTTCTGGCATGTCAGTGGATGAAGTGTATAAGCTGTCTGGTATCGACCCGTGGTATTTGGTTCAAATCGAAGAGCTTATTACGCTTGAAAATGAGCTGAAATCTCAAGGCTTGTCAGATCTAACTGCTGAGAGAATGTTCAAGCTGAAACGTAAAGGTTTCTCTGATACACGCCTTGCTCAACTGTTGGCTGTCTCTGAAAAAGCGCTTCGTAAGCATCGTCAAAGCTTGAATATTCGCCCTGTTTATAAGCGTGTTGATACTTGTGCTGCGGAGTTTGCATCTGACACTGCTTATATGTACTCAACGTACGAAGAAGAGTGTGAAGCGAATCCGTCTGAAAAAGATAAGATTATGGTGTTGGGCGGTGGTCCAAACCGTATTGGTCAGGGTATTGAGTTTGACTATTGCTGTGTTCACGCTGCGTTAGCGATGCGTGATGATGGTTATGAAACCATTATGGTGAACTGCAACCCAGAGACGGTTTCTACTGATTACGATACTTCAGATCGTTTGTTCTTCGAGCCTGTAACGTTAGAAGACGTACTTGAGATTGTTGATCTTGAGAAGCCTAAGGGGGTGATCGTTCAATTTGGTGGTCAAACGCCATTGAAGTTGGCGCGTGAGTTGGAAGCGGCTGGTGTTCCAATTATTGGTACAAGCCCTGAAGCGATTGACCGAGCGGAAGACCGTGAGCGTTTCCAGCAAATGGTTCAGCGTTTGGATATCAAACAGCCACCAAATACGACGGTTCGTTCGTCTGAAGAAGCAGTTAAAGCAGCGGATGAAATTGGTTATCCGTTGGTTGTTCGCCCATCTTATGTGTTGGGTGGTCGTGCGATGGAAATCGTTTACAGTGAAACCGAGCTAAGTCGCTACATGCGTGAAGCGGTAAGTGTTTCTAACGAATCACCGGTATTGTTAGATCACTTCTTGAACTGTGCGATTGAAGTGGATATTGACGCTGTTTCTGATGGTAAAGAAGTTGTAATTGGTGCCATCATGCAGCATATTGAACAGGCGGGTGTTCACTCTGGTGACTCTGCGTGTTCTTTGCCTCCATACTCTTTACCTGCTGATGTCCAGGATGACATGCGTGATATGGTTAAACGCATGGCAATCGAGTTGGGCGTGGTTGGATTGATGAACGTTCAGTTGGCATATCAAGACGGTGAGATTTATGTGATTGAGGTAAACCCTCGTGCGTCACGTACTGTACCTTTTGTATCAAAATGCATCGGTCGTTCTCTGGCTCAGGTAGCTGCGCGTTGTATGGCGGGTGTGAGTTTGGCGGATCAAGGCTTTACGTCTGAAATTGTTCCTCCTTACTACAGTGTTAAAGAAGCTATCTTCCCATTCAATAAATTCCAAGGTGTCGATCCAATTCTTGGCCCTGAAATGAAGTCGACAGGTGAAGTTATGGGCGTTGGGGATACATTTGGTGAGGCGTTTGCTAAGGCTGTGAAGGCGGGTGGTGAAGTACTTCCTTCTTCAGGTAAAGCGTTTATTAGTGTGCGTGATGCGGATAAAGGCGGTGTGGTTGATCTTGCAAAAGGTTTGCTTGCCCAAGGCTTTGAACTGTGTGCTACTGGCGGTACATGCGATGTTATCATCGAAGCTGGATTGGACATTGAGCGTGTGAACAAGGTGAAGGAAGGTCGTCCTCACATTGTTGATATGATTAAGAATGATGAAATTATCCTGATTGTAAATACCACTGAAGGGCGTAAGTCGATCGAAGATTCGGCAATGATCCGTCGCAGTGCGTTGCAGCATAAAGTGTATTGTACAACGACTTTAGCTGGAGCTTTTGCTGCATTACATGCACTAGAAAGCGGTGAGGAGAAAACTGTTCGCCGCCTTCAGGAGTTACATCAGGGTATAAGTGCGTAATTGCACCGAAAGGATGTTTGAATGAATAAAGTACCAATGACGATCGCAGGCGAGCAACGCCTGCGTGACGAATTAACTCGTTTGAAAACCGAAGATCGCCCACGTGTAATTGCTGCCATTGCTGAGGCTCGTGAACATGGTGATCTTAAAGAAAATGCTGAATACCATGCAGCTCGTGAGCAGCAAGGTTTTATCGAAGGCCGCATTCAAGAGATTGAAGGTAAACTGTCAAATGCTCAGGTTATCGATGTTACTTCTATGCAGAATAGCGGTAAGGTGATTTTCGGCGCGACGGTAGATCTGATTAATCTGGATACGGATGGCGAAGTTCGTTATCAGATTGTTGGTGAAGATGAGGCAGACATCAAGGCAGGTAAAATTTCAGTGACTTCTCCGATTGCTCGTTCTCTGATTGGTAAAGAGGAAGAGGATATCGTAGTGGTTGCTGCGCCTGGTGGTGAAGTGGAATATGAAATTTCACAGGTTCACTACATCTGATGGAAGAGTCTAAGTCCGTTAGTCCTCAAATAGGAGCGGGATCTCGTCTGATTCTGACTTTCTGGTTGGGGGCGCTGTGGTCTGTTGGTTATCTGGCAGTTCCTTATATCGCTAAATCATTACCTGAATGGCAGTCTCTTGCCTTAGGGCTAAAGTACCTAACGATTAATGTGGGGATCTTTTGTGGTTTGGTTGTCTTGATTGGGCGGATGTTTGAATTGTCAGTGGCTAAGAAGCCGTTATTGGAAACTCAATCGAGTTTGTTGGTAATCATGTTGCTTCTCTCGGGAGTTTATAGTTACCGACAATATCAGGTTGATGTTGTGATGCCTGAACAGGATTTACTTTACGGCATGGTGTCATTGCTGGGTATTATTCTGCTGGCAAATCGGAAAGACTGAATACTCTGTTGTCATAGAAAAGGTCACTGCTTAGTGACCTTTTTTATTGAATATTTGCAATCTAGAAGTCTTAGGTTATCTAAGAAGATTAGAAAGGCGTTCGTTTCTTTCTTTTGCAAATCGAAGAATTAACGCGATTTTTCCGATCGTTTGAATTAATTCCGCATTTGTTTCTTTGCATAGCTCTTGAATGAGTTCTGCTCTTGCGTCTCGATCATTGATGTTGAATTTGACTTTAATAAGTTCGTGATCATCAAGTGCGCGGTTGGTTTCTTCGACTACGCCTTGGGAAATCCCATTCTCCGCTACCATAACCACAGGGTTAAGGTTGTGGCCAATACTGCGATATTCTCTTTTTTTAGCATTGGTAATTTTAGATGCAGGGCTTTTTGCCATGAGGATTTGTTCTCCGGAAAGTTGAGCTGGCGCGAATTGTAACCTATTCAGCTGGCGTTGCTAACTAAATGTGTTATCTAATCTGACAACTCTTCATTAATGAAATCTTCATTCGCTCTTGAGGTTCTTAAAAGTGCCCCTATATAAAGAGTAGCTACGGGTATTCTTTTTAGAAACTTATACCATTAACTTATTGAAGGGATTAAAGGTTGTATTTGTTCTGCAACGCAGTGTCTCTCTTTTTAGGTGTTGTATGGTTGCAAGGTTATAAGCAATGAATCTCTAAAGCATTAGAGATTAATGTGAGTGACGGTTTAAGAAAATCATTCTTATTTATCGAACTGTTTGAGATTGTTTGTTGTCGGAGTCATACTGTAACATGTACGAGTCTGTTGCAGATGATAGCTGGGCAGCAGCTAAGTATTCATCATAGAAATGAAAGAGGGTTGTTCCTTGAACGACGTAATGAAGAATTTGATATTGTGGGCCATTATCGCAACTGTTGTTGTAATGGTGCTAAATAAGTTTGATCAAACTGCTCCATCAACCGAGTACAGTTACTCGGAGTTTGTTGAGCAAGTTAAAATTGGTCAAGTGAAGGCTGTTACTGTAGAAGGTGCGGTTATTACTGGTCAGTTAGAAAACGGTACCCGTTTTGAAACGGTACGGCCTGAGCTGGTTGATCTTGCATTGGTTGATGAGTTACTTGCCAATGGGGTTCAAATTGAGGGTAAGAAACCAGAGCAACAGAGCATCTGGACTCAGCTGTTGGTGGCTAGCTTCCCGATTTTAGTAATTATTGTTGTCTTTATGTTTTTTATGCGCCAGATGCAGGGCGGCGGTGGCGGCGGCAAGGGGCCTATGTCCTTTGGTAAAAGTAAGGCCCGCTTGCTGAGTGAAGATCAGATTAAAACGACGTTTGTTGATGTTGCCGGTGTTGATGAAGCAAAAGAAGATGTTCAAGAATTAGTCGATTTCTTAAAGGACCCAGGTAAGTTCCAGCGTTTGGGCGGTAAAATTCCTCGCGGTGTTTTAATGGTTGGTCCTCCAGGTACAGGTAAAACATTGCTTGCTAAAGCGGTTGCAGGTGAAGCAAAAGTTCCATTCTTTACTATCTCTGGTTCAGACTTTGTTGAAATGTTTGTTGGTGTTGGTGCGTCTCGTGTTCGCGATATGTTTGATCAAGCTAAGAAACAAGCCCCTTGTATTATCTTTATTGATGAGATTGATGCGGTAGGTCGTCATCGTGGCGCTGGTTTAGGCGGTGGTCATGATGAGCGTGAGCAAACCCTGAACCAACTATTAGTAGAAATGGACGGTTTTGAAGCTAACGATGGCATCATTGTAATTGCTGCGACTAACCGCCCTGACGTGCTTGATCCTGCATTATTACGTCCTGGTCGTTTTGACCGTCAGGTTGTGGTTGGTTTGCCGGATATTCGTGGTCGTGAGCAGATTCTGGGTGTTCATATTCGTAAAGTGCCTGTTGCTGATGATGTGGATGCTTCCGTAATTGCTCGAGGAACTCCTGGTTTCTCTGGTGCTGATTTGGCAAACCTATGTAATGAAGCGGCTCTATTTGCGGCACGTGCTAATAAGCGCTTAGTTTCTATGGAAGAGTTTGAGTTGGCTAAAGATAAAATCATGATGGGCGCAGAGCGCAAATCCATGGTGATGTCTGAGAAAGAAAAGCTGCTTACAGCTTGGCATGAAGCAGGTCATGCAATTGTTGGATATTTGACTCCAGGGCACGATCCTGTCCACAAGGTGACTATTATTCCTCGTGGTAGGGCTTTAGGGGTAACCATGTATCTTCCTGAGGAAGATCGTAATTCTTATACCCGTCAGTGGCTGGAAGGTAAGATTGCGAGTGCTTACGGTGGACGAATTGCTGAAGTGATGCTTCGTGGGCCTGAAGGTGTAACGAGTGGAGCGTCTCAAGATATTAAGGTAGCTACTGATATTGCTCGTAGTATGGTGACCAAATGGGGCTTTTCAGAAAAAATGGGGCCAATATTGTACGAGGAAGGTGAAGGCGAGGTTTTCTTAGGTAAGTCTGCTGGTTCATCTTCGCATATTTCTGGTACTACTCTGAACCAACTAGAGTCTGAAATCAGAGATATTATTGATAAGTGTTACACTCGTGCTGAAAATATCCTAACCGAAAATAAGCATTTACTTGAGTCCATGGCTGATGCATTGATGAAGTATGAGACGATCGATTCAAAGCAAATTGCAGATATTATGGAAGGTAAAGAACCTAGAGAACCCGAAGGCTGGAATGATGATGGTTCTTCTGGATCGGGATCTTCAAATAAGGTTGATGATGTGAAAACAGAGGAATCGACTGATTCTAATGCGGATCTTAAAGATTCTAATGTTGGTGGTCCTGCAAACCAAAGCTGAGTTTTGTGAGGATAATGAATATGGGCGCATGATGAATAGTATTCATCTGCGCCCATATTTTTTTAGATAGCATCTATAGATTTAGGTTACGAGAGTAGATAAAAATTATGAAGTTTGGTTCTACTGAGCTGGATTTGAATCGTATCCATATAATGGGGATTCTTAATGTAACTCCCGATTCTTTCTCTGATGGTGGCAAGTATAATTCACTTGATAGTGCGTTGTTTCAAGCTGAACGGATGGTATCAGAGGGGGCTTCTTTTATTGATGTTGGTGGAGAGTCTACGCGTCCGGGTGCAGTTGAAGTGCCTCTTCAGGAGGAAATGGATCGAGTATTACCTGTTATTGAAAAGTTGGCAGGGCGGCTTGATGTTGTGATTTCTGTGGACAGTAGTTCTCCTGAACTTTTATCTGAAGCCGCCGCGCTGGGTATGGGATTAATTAATGACGTTCGTGCGCTGCAGCGAGATGGTGCTTTACACGTTGCGGCTGATTCTGGATTGCCTGTGTGTCTGATGCATATGCAAGGAAGCCCTCAGACAATGCAAGATAATCCGAATTATCAAGATGCAGTATCGGACGTGGCAGATTTTTTTCAACAGCGTATTGATGCGTGTGTTTCTGCGGGTATAGCGCAAGAAAACTTGATATTGGATCCAGGGTTTGGGTTTGGGAAAACGCTAACGCATAACTTAATGTTGCTGAAACGTCTGAAGGACTTTGCGTCGTTTGGTATGCCTTTGTTGGTTGGTTTGTCCCGAAAGTCTATGTTGGGGTTGCTTACAGAGCGAGAGGTTGGTGAGCGATTATCATCGAGTATATCCAGTGCGGTTATTGCAGCTATGCATGGAGCTAATATTATTCGGGTTCATGATGTGCCTGAGACTGTTGATGCTATTAAAATCGCTCAAGCTGTGTTTGATGTTTGATGTTTGATGTTTGATGTTTGATGTTTTTGTTGAATATAAGAATAAAGGTAAATAAGTCGTGAGTAGTCGTAAGTATTTTGGGACTGATGGAATTCGAGGCAAAGTGGGCTCAGCTCCTGTGACCCCTGACTTTGTTATGAAACTAGGATGGGCTGCAGGTAAGGTATTCCGTCGTAAGGGCGTGAGTACTATTTTAATTGGTAAGGATACTCGTGTTTCTGGCTATATGTTTGAATCGGCTTTAGAAGCTGGCTTATCTGCGGCTGGTGTCAATATTGGTTTGCTTGGTCCTATTCCAACTCCGGCCATTGCGTATTTGACCCGAACGTTTAAGGCGCAGGCGGGGATCGTAATTAGTGCTTCTCATAATCCGTTTTATGATAACGGCATAAAATTCTTCTCTGCACAGGGAACAAAACTTCCTGATGAGCTTGAATTGGAAATTGAGGCGATGATTGATGCGCCAATGGAAGTGGTTGACTCCTCTGAGCTGGGTAAGGCATTCCGTGTTGAGGATGCGCGCGGTCGTTATGTTGAGTTTTGCAAGAGTCGGGTGTCGGATGAGTTAGATTTATCTGAAATGAAAATGGTGCTGGACTGTGCAAATGGTGCAACTTATCAGGTGGCGCCTGCTGTGATGGCTGAATTGCGTGCGAATTTGAGTGAAATTCATGTGAATCCAGATGGCTTTAATATTAATGAAGGGTGTGGTTCGACTAGCCCTGAAGCTCTAAAGAGAGTTG
The DNA here is from genome assembly GCF_042646085.1 of Litoribrevibacter euphylliae. Classification (NCBI taxonomy): domain Bacteria; kingdom Pseudomonadati; phylum Pseudomonadota; class Gammaproteobacteria; order Oceanospirillales; family Oceanospirillaceae; genus Litoribrevibacter; species Litoribrevibacter euphylliae. Next base: position 96,555 of record NZ_JBHRSZ010000001.1, read on the forward strand.
TTCTGGCTGAGAAGGCGGATATTGGTATTGCATTTGACGGTGATGGTGATCGCTTAATTTTAGTGGATGATCATGGCGAATTTGTTGATGGTGATGAGATTCTTTATATCTTGGCACGCCATCAAAAACTTAAGGGCGAAATGCTTGGTGGTGTTGTGGGGACTAAGATGTCTAATCTTGGCCTTGAGCGCGCTTTAGCGAGTATGGATATTCCTTTTGTTCGGGCAGATGTGGGTGACCGCTACGTCATGGAGGCACTGAAAGAGAACCAGTGGGTTATGGGAGGAGAGAACTCGGGGCATATAGTCTTGGGTGATATGACCACAACTGGTGATGGATTGATCAGTGCGCTTAAGGTTCTTGAGGTGATGTTTGAAACCGGCTCATCTTTAGCTGAGTTAAGACAGGGAATGACTAAGTGCCCTCAAAAACTTGTAAATGTTAAAGTTGAAGATAAAAAAGCAGTTATGACATCGCCCGAAATCGCTCGGGAGGTAGAGCTTTCTGAACAGAGAATGGAAGGGCGGGGGCGAGTACTTTTACGTCCATCGGGAACTGAGCCATTAGTTCGGGTCATGGTTGAAGGTGTTGATCAGGAAGAGATTGACCGTGAAGTGACTTGTTTGGTTGAAGTGGTGAAGAAAGCCGCGTCTTAGTTTTCTTCTTTGTGGAAGCGCTCTTTTAATAGTGTTCTTGATCTTACTAAATAAAGAATATAGTATTGTCGCCCGCTCAGGGTTATGGAGATGAGAATGCGTAAGTCTTTAGTGGCTGGTAATTGGAAGTTAAATGGTTCGGTTGAATCAGTTCAAGCACTTACCAGTGGAGTTGTTTCTCAGGCTTCGGAGCTTGACGTTGATGTTGTACTCTGTCCTGTGTTTATCCATTTAGATAGGGTGTCGGCGGCGTTAGTGAATTCTAATGTCACTCTTGGAGCTCAAAACTGTAGCGCTGAACTTGAGGGCGCTTATACTGGGGAAGTTTCTCCAGGTATGCTTCAAGAAATTGGGTGTCGTTATGTTATTCTTGGGCACTCTGAGCGAAGAAGTTTGTTTTCTGAAACTGATCAGGATGTTTCAGCCAAGGTTAAAGCCGCTTTAGGTGCTGGTTTGGTGCCAATTATTTGTGTTGGTGAAACTTTGGAGGAGCGTGAGCAAAGTAGGGCTGAAGAGATTGTTGAAGCTCAGTTGTTGGCCGCACTTGATGGGCTAAGTAAGGACTTAGGTTCAGTGGTGGTTGCTTATGAACCAGTTTGGGCTATTGGAACTGGGTTAACGGCGACGCCAGAACAAGCTCAGTCAATGCATGCGTTTATTCGTGCTGTATTGACAAAAGTTTCTCAGGATGACTCTGAGAAAGTAAGAATTTTATATGGTGGTAGTGTTAAGCCTGAAAATGCATCGGATTTGTTTTCACAAGCAGATATTGATGGTGGTTTGATTGGTGGTGCTTCACTGAAAGTTGATGATTTTATTGCCATTTGTAAGGCAGCGGGATAACGGTATGGAAGTTATTTTATTAAGTTTGCATGTTTTATTCGCAGTCGCTATTATAGCGCTCGTTTTGCTTCAGCAGGGTAAAGGCGCTGATGCTGGTGCGGCTTTTGGTGGCGGTGGTGCCTCACAGACTGTGTTTGGTAGTCAGGGGTCAGGTAACTTTCTAACGAAGTCTACTTCCTTACTTGCAGCCCTTTTCTTTGCAACAAGCTTAGGTTTGGCAATGATTGCTAAACAGCAGGCAGGTGTTGCTGAGCAGGCTGGTTTACCACAGCTTCCAGTAGAAGAGCAAAACGTAGCACCGGTTGCAGAGGAAGCTGAGCTTCCTGCGCTTGATGCTACTTCTGAGAATGAAGTTCCTCAGGTTGCAGAATAAATCCTAAGATTTAGGTTCTGAATTTAGCCGAAGTGGTGAAATTGGTAGACACGCCATCTTGAGGGGGTGGTGACTGTATGGTCGTGCCGGTTCGAGTCCGGCCTTCGGCACCAATCATTGACCAGGGTAGGGCAGTTGACTATAATTGCCTCGACCTTGAGAGGTCGCTCGAAATAAGCCCCAAGTACAGGGGCTTTTTTCTAGCTGGAATAAAGACTTTCAAGGAATGGGCTATCAAGCCCTTTTTTTGTTTATAGGCTTTTTGAATTTATTTCTGATATTTAATCAGTAGATTGGAGTTGGGTGCATTTGAGTACCAAATCTAACCAGTTACAAGAGATGTTGGCACCAGTCGTAGACTCATTGGGTTACGAATTTTGGGGCTTGGAATATATTGCTCAAGGTAAACATTCGATTTTACGGGTGTTTATTGATCATGAAAACGGTATTCAAGTGGATGACTGTGCGAAGGTCAGTCGTCAGTTGAGTGCTGTTCTGGATGTAGAAGATCCAATTAGTTCTGAATATAGCCTGGAAGTATCGTCTCCAGGCATGGACAGACCTCTATTTACTTTGGAACAGTTCGAGAAATACATTGGTCAGGTAGTCGCAGTAAAACTACGCTTTCCGTTTGATGGACGTCGCAAATTTACCGGACGTCTTAATGGTGTGGAGGACAGCGATATTGTGGTTCAAGTGGATAACCACGAGTATTGCTTGCCGATTGATTCGATTGAAAAGGCCAACGTCGAGCCACAATTCAAGTGACAGACATTAGTTAAAGGGTAGAGTGAAATGGGAAAAGAGATTCTGCTGGTAGCTGAAGCGGTTTCCAACGAAAAAGGAGTGGACCGCGAGATTATCTTTGAAGCTATTGAGCTGGCGTTGGCAACGGCAACCAAGAAACGTTACGAAGATGAAGACAGCGATATTGTTGTAAATATTGATCGTAAAAGCGGTGATTTTGATACGTTTCGTCGTTGGTTGGTAGTTCCTGATGATGAGCTTGCAAAGCTTGGCACAGAGTTCACTACTGAAGAAGCCGCGGAAAAAGATGAAAATCTCAAGCCTGGCGATGTATACGAAGAGCAAATTGAAAATATTGAATTTGGTCGTATTGGTGCACAGGCTGCTAAACAAATTATCGTTCAGAAAGTTCGTGAAGCTGAGCGTCTGAAAATTGTTTCTCAATATCGTGAGCGAGTGGGTGAGCTTGTTACTGGTGTAGTGAAGAAGGTAGGCCGTGACAAACTATTCATTGATTTAGGAAACAATGCGGAAGCAGAGTTGCCTAGAGATCAATTGATTGGTCGTGAGTCGTTCAGAATTGGTGAGCGTGTACGAGCATTGTTGTTGGCTATCCGTGAAGACTCTCGTGGTCCTCGCTTGATTTTAAGTCGTGCAGCTCCCGAGGTTTTGATTGAACTGTTCCGTATAGAAGTTCCTGAGATTTCTGAAGAAGTCATTGAGATTAAAGGTGCTGCTCGCGATCCAGGTCTACGTGCCAAAATTGCAGTGAAGACAAATGACAAGCGTATTGATCCAGTAGGCGCTTGTGTTGGTATGCGTGGCTCTCGTGTTCAAGCAGTATCAAATGAATTGGGTGGCGAGCGTATTGACATTGTGCTGTGGGACGATAACCCGGCTCAATTGGTGATCAATGCTATGGCACCGGCTGAAGTGGCTTCAATTGTTATTGATGAAGACAGCCATACTATGGACGTTGCAGTGACTGAAGATAACCTTGCCATGGCCATTGGTAAAGGCGGTCAGAATGTTCGTTTAGCGAGTGACTTGACTGAGTGGGCGCTGAACGTAATGACTGAAGAAGAAGCTGGTCAGAAACAGGAAGCAGAACGATCCTCGTTGATTTCTAACTTTGTCGATAACTTAGATGTTGATGAAGAGTTTGCTGAGTTCTTGGTAGAAGAAGGATTTAGTACTCTGGAAGAGGTTGCTTATGTACCTCTCGAGGAAATGCTAGAGATTGACGGTTTGGACGAAGATACCGTTGAGGAGCTTCGTGCTCGAGCTAAAGATTCTTTATTGAATAAAGCTTTAGCGTCTGAAGAACAGTTGGATGAAGCCATTCTTGAAATCGAAGGAATGGATCATGATACCGCTTTGGCACTTAACCAAGCGGGTGTAAGAACATTGGATGATTTAGCAGAGCAGTCTGTTGATGATCTGATGGAGATTCAAGCGATCAATGATGAAGAAGTTGCAGCTAAGTTTATTATGGCGGCACGTGCACATTGGTTTGAAGGTGAAGAATAAGGGCTAACGAAGGAGTATTACCGAGTTATGGCAGAGTTGACAGTTAAACAGTTAGCCGAAGTCGTAGGAGTACCTACGGATAAATTGCTTTCTCAAATGAAAGACGCCGGCTTGAATCAGCAAACAGAAACTGATCATGTAACTGAATCTGAAAAGAAAACGTTGTTGGATTTCTTAAAGCGTAGTCGTGGTGACAGCAGTTCATCGCCTAAGAAAATTACTTTACAGCGTAAAACCAAAACTACCATCAAAGCACCAGCGGGCGCAGGTAAAAGCAAGACGGTAAATGTTGAGGTTCGTAAAAAGCGCACTTATGTGAAACGTACTCCAGAGGCAGCTGCAGCAGAAGAGGCGGCAGCAGCGAGTGCAGAGCAAGAAGTGTTAGAAGAAACTCCAGTAGTTGAAGTTGCAGAGGTTGAAGAGACTAAAGCGCCAGTTTCTGAAGAAACTGCAGTGGAAGAGGTTTCTGCGTCTGATAAATCTCAAGCGGAAGCTACTGTTGAAGATACTAAGGAAGACTCAAAAGATGTTGCTACTGAAACATCGGCGGGTGACGTAAATGACTCTTCTGAAGATGCCGCTAAGAAAGAGCGCGCAAGAAAAGAACCTGCTAAGAAGAAGGCTGAACCAGCCAAAAAACGTGCTAACGTCAAAAAACCGGAAGAAGGTCAGAAGCGTAAAGAGCATAAAACCAAAGGCGGTGCAGGTCGTAAAGTTAGCTTGGATGATGAGTACGGTGAAGAACGTACCATTCGTCGTCCTAAGAAGAAGCGTAAAGAGCAGAATAAGCACGCCTTTGAGATGCCAAATGCACCTATTGTGCGTGAAGTAACAATTCCTGAAAGCATTACTGTTGGCGATCTGGCTCAGAAAATGTCAGTTAAAGCCGCTGAAGTAATTAAGGTGATGTTTACCATGGGCTCTATGGTAACTATTAACCAAGTGCTTGATCAGGAAACGGCACAGTTGATCGTTGAAGAGATGGGCCATAAGTTTAAACTGCTTCGTGAAAACGAAGTTGAGTTTGAAATTGCTGAAGATGTTAAGTACGACACTGAAGAAACTACACGTGCGCCTGTTGTGACCGTAATGGGCCATGTTGACCATGGTAAAACGTCCTTGTTGGATTACATCCGTACATCGCGCGTGGCGAAAGGCGAGTCGGGCGGTATTACACAGCACATTGGTGCATATCATGTAGAAACTGGTCATGGCATGATTTCATTCCTTGATACCCCAGGACACGCCGCATTTACTGCAATGCGTGCTCGTGGTGCTAAAGCGACGGATATCGTGATCCTTGTGGTTGCAGCTGACGATGGTGTGATGCCACAAACGGAAGAAGCTATTCAGCACTCGAAAGCCGCAGGCGTACCGATCATTGTTGCTGTTAACAAGATCGATAAAGAAGAAGCTGATCCTGATCGCGTGAAAAATGAACTGGCAGCAAAAGATGTGATTCCAGAAGATTGGGGTGGTGATGTTCAGTTTGTGAATGTTTCTGCTCATAGCGGTCAAGGTATTGATGAGCTTCTTGATGCTGTATTGCTTCAATCGGAAATGCTTGAGCTTAAAGCACCTGCTACAGGACCTGCCAAAGGTGTTGTAATTGAGTCTAAACTGGATAAAGGTCGTGGTTCTGTTGCGACTATTCTTGTTCAAGCGGGACAGCTCAAAAAAGGTGATATCGTTTTAGCGGGTCAAGAATTTGGTCGAGCGCGTGCCTTGATTGATGAGAATGGTCAGCCTGTTGATGTTGCAGGGCCGTCTATTCCTGTTGAGATTCTTGGCTTGGGTGGAACGCCAAATGCTGGTGACGACTTCATGGTTGTACCTAATGAGAAGAAAGCTCGTGAAGTAGCTAACTTCCGTCAAGGTAAATACCGTGAGATTAAACTTGCGCGTCAGCAGGCATCTAAGCTTGAAAATCTGTTCGAGAATATGGGCAAAGGTGAAGTGAGCGAGCTTAACATCGTTCTTAAAACCGATGTTCGTGGTTCTTTGGAAGCATTAACAGGTGCACTGCAAGATCTTTCAACCGATGAAGTGGCGGTTCGAATCATCAGTAGTGGTGTTGGTGGTATTTCTGAAACTGACGCTAACCTTGCGCTAGCCTCTAATGCGATTGTCTTTGGTTTTAATGTTCGTGCAGATGCATCTGCGAAAGAAATTATCGATCGTGAAGAAGTGGATTTACGTTACTACTCTGTAATCTACGACATTGTTGATGATGTGAAGCAGGCTCTAAGTGGTCTTCTTGCTCCTGAGTTCAGAGAAGAAATCGTGGGTACTGCTGAAGTTCGTGATGTCTTCCGTTCACCTAAGTTCGGCGCGATTGCTGGATGTATGGTTATCGAAGGAATCATTTATCGTAATGAACGTATTCGTGTTCTTCGCGATAACGTGGTTATCTATGAAGGTGAGCTTGAATCATTACGTCGCTTTAAAGACGATGTAAATGAAGTTCGAAACGGCTTTGAATGTGGTATCGGTGTTAAGAACTACAACGATGTTAAAGCTGGTGACAAGATTGAGGTTTACAAAGACGTGGAAGTTCAACGTTCTCTGTAACTTAGTCAAATACTGACTTAGTGGATGCAGCTGAGTCGTTAAAAGGATTGCTCGGTGTGAAGGTGGAAACCTTTCTCCGAGCTTTTCTATTTACAGGTTGTAATTAAATGAAAGAATTTGCCCGTACTGATAGGGTCAGTGACTTTTTACAAAAAGAGTTGGCTCATCTGATCCAATTTGAAATTAAAGATCCACGTTTAGGCATGGTTACTGTTCAGGATGTTCGTGTAAGTCGTGACCTTGGCTATGCAGACGTGTATATAACGGTTATGCCATTTGGTGCTCAAACGGATGAATCGAAAGCAGAAGCTAACGATGTGGCTGTTAAAGTGCTAAATAAAGCGGCTGGATTTTTGCGAACCAAAGTCGGTCAGGCGCTACGCGCTCGAATTACCCCTGAGTTACGCTTTTTTATTGATGATACGCTTGAGAATGGTATGCGCATTTCATCGTTAATTGAGAAAGCGGTTCGTGAAGATAAAGCACGTAATTCAGACGAAGATTAAGTCCTTATAGGCCTATCACTAGTTGTAACTGATCATGGCAAGAAAACGTAAAGGGTTGTCCATTAACGGTGTTGTTCTATTGGATAAACCTAAAGGACTTTCCTCAAACCAGGCTTTACAGAAAGTTCGTTGGTTATACCAGGCAAAAAAAGCAGGGCACACCGGGGCGTTGGATCCTCTGGCAACAGGTTTGTTACCCATTTGTTTGGGGGAAGCGACCAAGTTTAGTCAGTTTTTGTTAGATGCTGACAAGGCCTATATTACACGAGCAAAGTTGGGGCAAACGACGACCACTGAAGACGCAGAAGGTGAAGTAGTTGAAACGCGTTTGGTGCCTGAGTTAAACGCTGAGACTGTAGAGCAGGTGTTGCAAGAGTTCCGAGGGCCGATCAAGCAAGTGCCTCCAATGTACTCTGCACTTAAGCGTGATGGTCAGCCTCTCTATAAGTTGGCTCGTGAAGGTAAGGTTATTGATATTGAGCCTCGTTCCGTGGAAATTAAGTCGCTGGAATTAGTGGCAATCGAGGATGATGAGCTAATATTAAACGTCACCTGTACTAAAGGAACATATATTCGGTCTTTAGTTCGGGATATTGGTGAGGCGTTAGGCTGTGGTGCGCACGTAAAAGAACTGCGCCGAACAAAAACAGGCCCGTTTGTTCTCGATCAATGCCTGATATTGGAGGCCCTAGAGTCACCAGATGTTCGGGGTGAGGCACTTAGACTTGCTGACTGCGGACTAGGTCAAATGCCGATTGCTGAGTTGAATGCTGGACAGGTAGAAAATGTCCTTATGGGACGTCAGATTTTGATAGAAGCTGAGCAAATCAGAGAATCTGATCAAGGTCTTGAAGAGAGCGATAAAAACCCTACTCAAGAGCTTATAAGACTGTATAATGTCGAGTCTGGTGAAAATAGTGCACGCTTTTTAGGCGTCGCTGATTTATTACCGGGCAACGTTTTACAGCCTAAACGGTTGGTAAACATGGAAGAGATAGATGCATCTGCTTTGCCTCTTCCTACTGAGTGAATGAGTCTGTAAATATGCACGGGCTTTATTTTCCTAAGTCTTAATGACTTAAAACTTTCAAAGCATATTTTTATTTGGAGCAAGTTATCATGGCACTAAGTGCAGAAAAAAAAGCTGAAATTGTAAAAGACTTTCAACAAGCTGAAGGCGACACTGGTTCTCCAGAAGTTCAAGTAGCATTGCTAACTGCGAATATCGAAGGTCTTCAATCTCACTTCAAAGCTAACCATAAAGATCACCACTCTCGTCGTGGTTTGATTCGTATGGTTAACCAACGTCGTAAGTTGTTGGACTACCTAAACAAGAAAGATCACGGTCGTTACGTTGCGTTGATCAAGCGTCTAGGTCTACGTCGCTAGTCTGCTCTTCAAGACAAATGCGCTAGATAGAACTTCTTCAAGAAATGATTTTAATTAGATAAAGGATATTAAGCCGTGAATCCGGTTACTAAAACATTCCAATATGGAAACGAAACAGTCACATTAGAAACTGGTCGTGTTGCTCGTCAAGCGACTGGGGCTGTAATGGTTACAATGGGCGAAACCACTGTTCTGGTAACTGTGGTAGCGAGTAAGGAAGCCAAGCCTGGTCAGGACTTCTTTCCTTTATCGGTTCATTATCAGGAGAAGTTCTACGCTGTAGGACGAATTCCAGGTGGTTATCTGAAACGTGAAGGCCGCCCATCAGAGTTTGAAACTCTGACTTCACGTCTGATCGATCGACCAATTCGTCCTCTTTTCCCGAAAGGCTTCAAAAACGAAGTACAAGTAGTTTGTACTGTAATGTCTGCTGACAAGAAGTCTTATGCAGATATCGCAGCTATGATCGGTACTTCTGCTGCACTGGCTATTTCTGGTGTTCCATTCAGTGGCCCAATTGGTGCTGCTCGTGTTGGTTTCACCGATGAAGATGGTTACTTCCTTAATCCGACCATTGAGCAACTAGAAAACTCTTTGCTTGATATGGTGGTTGCAGGGACTGAATCAGCTGTGCTTATGGTTGAATCAGAAGCTGATGAGCTAAACGAAGAAGAGATGCTAGGTGCTGTATTGTTTGCCCATAAAGAGCAACAAGCAGTAATCGCAGCGGTAAAAGAATTTGCAGCTGAAGTAAATACCCCTGCTTGGGTATGGGAAGCAGAGCCAGAAAATACTGACCTAAAAACACTGATTAATGAGAAATTTGGTACTCAAATTGGTGAAGCTTATACCATCACAGATAAGATGGAGCGTTATGGCCGTCTTTCTATACTTCGTGCTGAAGTTGTAGAAGCGATTTCTGGCGATGAAGAAGGTCAGCCTTCAGCAGATGAGGTTTCTGCTGTATTCGCTTCTCTAGAAAAGAATATTGTTCGTACACGCGTTGTAAGCGGTGAGCCGCGTATTGATGGTCGTGACAACAAAACAGTTCGTCCAATTAATGTTGAAGTGGGCGTACTTGGTAAGACTCACGGTTCTGCGTTGTTCACTCGTGGTGAAACGCAAGCAATCGTTACTACGACTTTGGGTACTGCTCGTGATGCTCAAATGTTCGATGCTTTGGAAGGTGACAAGCGTGATCCTTTCCTTTTCCACTACAACTTCCCTCCGTATTCAGTAGGTGAATGTGGTCGTCTAGGTAGCCCAGGTCGTCGTGAAATTGGTCACGGTCGTTTGGCTCGTCGTGGTGTTCAAGCGATGGTACCAACGGAAGAAGAATTCCCTTATACACTTCGAGTTGTGTCTGAGATTACTGAATCTAACGGTTCTTCTTCAATGGCAAGTGTGTGTGGTGCAAGTTTGGCCTTGATGGACGCTGGTGTACCTCTTAAAGCGCCTGTTGCTGGTATCGCAATGGGCTTGGTAAAAGAAGGTGAGCAGTTTGCAGTCCTAACCGACATTCTTGGTGATGAAGATCACTTGGGTGATATGGACTTTAAAGTAGCAGGTACTGATGAAGGTATTACTGCTCTGCAGATGGACATTAAGATTCAGGGTATCACTGAAGAAATCATGACCATTGCTTTGAATCAAGCACATGACGCTCGTATTCATATTCTTGGTGAAATGAATAAAGTGATCTCTGAGCCTCGTGCACAGTTGTCTGATAATGCGCCTGTGATGGAAACCTTCAAAATCCATCCTGATAAGATTCGTGAAGTTATCGGTAAAGGTGGTGCGACTATTCGTTCTATCACTGAAGAGACTGGTGCTTCGATTGATATCGATGACGATGGCAACATCAAGATCTTTGCTGATGATCGTACAGGTGCCAATGCTGCGCTTGAGCGTATTCAAGCAATTACTGCTGAAGCTGAGATCGGTGCAATTTACCAAGGTCAGGTTACTAAGATTGTAGACTTTGGTGCTTTTGTTGCTTTCCTTCCTGGTAAAGAAGGTCTTGTTCACATTTCTCAAATTAAGAATGAGCGCATCGAGAAAGTGACCGATGTTCTTTCTGAAGGTCAAGAAGTTAAGGTGAAAGTGCTGGATGTAGATCAGCGCGGTCGCGTTAAGTTGACTATGAAAGACTTAGAAGAAACGACTGAAGCGTAATTTTAGATCGTTCTCAAAAAAACCGCTCTTTGTGAGCGGTTTTTTTATGTCGGTATGAAAGGGGCTGGACTGTAATTAGCCTGACTACCGCTGCCACAGAATTTCTTGCTGCCCGTCCAGCTGGCCAATGCTTCTGGCTAGGATGAACAGATAATCCGAAAGTCGATTAAGAAATTTCAAACTCAACGGACGAACATTGTTGTCTTCTTGGTGAAGCTCAACCAATTGACGTTCTGCTCGACGACAAATACTTCTGCTTACATGAGCAAAGGCCACTGGTTTACTTCCTGAGGGCAATATGAATTCTTTAAGTGGTGGTAAGCTCTGATTCATCGCTTCGGATTTTTCTTCCAGAAAGGTAAGGGCATCTTCCTGAAGAATTTCCATCTCTGGCATGGCCAGTTCACCGCCAAGATTAAATAAATCGTGTTGTATTGAGAGAATATCAGACATTAAGTGAGCAGTATTCTCATGCACCTCAAGTTCTGCCATAAGAACACCCAAAGATGAATTCAGTTCGTCGATATCACCAATAGCATGGATTCGTGCTGAGGATTTAGAAAGTCTAATACCGCCAGCAATGGAGGTTTTTCCTTTATCACCACCTTTGGTGATAATTTTTGACAATCTGTCTGACATAGAAGGCCTTTTGTTGAAGAATCGTAAATGTTAGCTGCTTTGTACTCGTAAACTTCTGAAGGGCAGTTTGATAGTAAAGCACGCTCCTTTATTGGGTTCTGAGGTCACATCAAGTAAACCATGGTGATGGCTGGAGATGATAAAGTAAGAAACCGATAAGCCTAGACCGGTTCCTTTACCTATATCTTTGGTGGTGAAGAAGGGGTCAAACACCTTACGACGTGTTTTATCGTCCATACCAATCCCATTGTCCTGAACCTGAATCACTGCATAGTTATCCTGTTGTTTTACCGTCAGTAATATTTCAGGGGTGCCACTGGGGCTGCCGTGTTCACTGAGAACCTGAGCGGCGTTTTTAAGTAAGTTGATGATTACTTGTTCAATTTCGCTTTGGATACAGGGAACGGCTGGAATGCCATCGGTATAATGCTCTCGAATGGTTAAGCTGTGATGTTGCTGGAGTTCATTAAAGGTGGTTTCTGTTCGGGCGATTTCCAACGCTTGTTTCGTGAGTTCAATAATATTGCAGAGCTCAAGGGTTGGATCGGCATTACGGCTAAATTGCAGCATGTTGGTTACAATATCAACGGCTCGGTGGCCTGCACGAGTGATGTTATCAATAAGTTCGGGAACCTCGCGAGACTTAAGATACAGTCCAATATCTTGCATTGATAAGCCAAGATCTTCCGCTACTTGTTGATTTTTGGGAAGACCGGGGGATAGGCGTCGAGTCAGGTTTTGAACGTTTTGTAAAATGCCGCCTAATGGGTTGTTGATTTCATGCGCCATACCAGCAGCCAGCCCACCGAGAGACATCATTTTTTCCGATTGAACAACCAATTCTTGGAGGTGCTTCTCATCGGTAATGTCATCTAGCTTGATAACCACATCTTCCAAACCACTTTCGTTTAGCGGATATATCATAATTGAGAAGTAGCGGGTTTCTCCGGCAATCTTAAACTCTGCCTGACTAACATTTTGAGTGGTTCCAGTACTGCTGGCTTGATGAACTAGGTCTAAATAAAACAGCATGTTAGGAAAAACATCATCAATGCGGTGATTAATTGCTTGTCCAGCTGGAATGGAGCTTAGCTGTTCGGCTCGTTTGTTCCACAAGGTAATTCGATATCTGGGGGTGAGCGCAATCAGCATGGAGGGCATGGAGTTAATAATGCCGTTAAGGAAGTCTTGGAACTCTAGTAACTTCCTTTCCATGGCGGAGCGAACTCTGGCTTCCTCTTCTAGGCGAAGGTTCGTTCTGGCCGTTTCCATAGAAGAGGTTTCGGCTCTTTGCTGCGCTCTATTGGCCTTATCCCTAGCATCTGTGAGTAAGTGATCTCTGGCTTGTATTTGGCTCAGCATGGTATTAAAGGCGTCTACCAAATTACCGATTTCATCGAAATAGACTTTGTTCGCCCGGACGCTGTAGTTTTGATGGGAAGAGACTTGGTGAGTAACTGCCTTCAGGTGCAGGATAGGTTCAATGAGCCAGCGCTTACTCTGCATTTGTATAACTCGAATAAGAAGAATGGCTGTGAACAGTAAAGCGACGGACATGAGTAAAAACTTGGAGTTTAGCAGCTGTTCAATTCGATAGTTATAAGCGGCCAAAGCTGTAAAGTGGCTTCCATCTTTCAGAGAGACTTCAAAGATTTTTGGTGTATGGCCCGTGTCATTTAAAAAGTGGGCATAAAGCTGGTGTAAGTGTTTGGACTTTGGCGCATTGCCGTGGTGTAGAATCAGTTCTCCCTGATCATCAAAAAAGGTCAGTTGGTGAAGCTTTATCGATTGTGCGCTGATGCGAGAGAGTAATGGTAGTCGTGTTTTAATTTGTTCAAAAGAGGATTGCTGTTCAATAAACAGTTTTAAGTTCGATACGTAATCCGGCTCTACCTGTGTGTGTATGGCAAAACGTAAAATACTGAATGTAGAAAAGAGCACAATAGCAGCCGTGACTATGGCCGTCGTTAGTAGCATCAAAAGTAATTTTTGACTGACTTTACTGTGGGATAAGTAGCTCTTAAGTTTGTTTAACATGTTGTTATTAAGAAATCCCTGTCAGGTTGATCCTTTGTATTTATCTTAGAAGCTAGCTCGTTAGATTAATGCTTTTAAGGATACCTCTTCCATCACTTTGTCATGAACGGGTGTATTTATTTTATGTTTCTTGGCCAGCGATTGAATATAGCCATTCATAGAGGATAGCTCGGTTTGTCGGTTATGTTGCCAATCTTGGTAGCTTGAGGAGAAGTTAGCGCCGGTTCGTTGTGCAACCTGAGTTACAATATCCACCAAGGTATCAATAGGATACCCTTCTTTTGCGAGCACTGTTTGGGTTTCTTGGCAAAGCGTTTTCATTAACGAGAAACGCTTCTCAGAAGTTAGAAGGTCGCCATTTTGGCATTCAAAAAGGACCGTCAGTGGATTAATCGCTGCATTAATGGCTACTTTGGTATGAAGCTGGGTCATGATGTTTTCTTGCCAATGAAAGCCTGCTTTGGATAAAGAGGACTTTTCCCACCAGAGACACTCATTACTGCTCATGCTCCCGATTAAGGTTTCGCCTTGCCCTGCATAAATGACTTTATTTTCTTCCGACTTCCAAGCGCCTTCCGTGGTTGAGCCCGCAAAGAAATTGAACGCAGGCCAACGCTTAACCGCGGTTTGTTGAATACCTAATCCATTATGGAGTAACACGATGTTTGCTTCTGTTGAAAGAAACGGAATCAGCTGGGTTATGCAATCCAGTACCTGGTAGCTTTTTGTCGTGATAATGAGGTTGTGAATGACTTGCTCTTGGTTAAACCAGTGTATTGGATACAGAGAAGTCGAATCCTGATCAATCACTTGATAGTTATCATAAGCAGGTTGGTGGGAGCGATGAATCATGATCGGGAATAGGTGTGATTCGGTTGCCTGTTGAAGCTTGGAATGCAGCAATAAACCTATTGCTCCAGGGCCTGCAATGTGCCACGGCTCGATAAGATCAGATTGGGACATATGATTATCAGGAAACGAGTGTTTGGGGGTGATTGATCGGTATGACAGTTAAACAGCTTTAGTCGAAGTATCGTCCGGATTGTCATCTAATACATGATTATCCGAGTCGTTCTGTGACTGTGAATCAGGTAACTGCTCGTCCATCAGCTCAGGATTGGTATGATCGTCAGTGTGTTCAAAACCTCTGTGTTCATCGGGACTGTCGATGGCTACGTGCGGAGAAGTCATGAGTACATGGACGTTGTCCGGTTGCTCTTCGGAATCTGTGAGTGGACTGTCATTGTTGTATGGTAGACGTTGATCCATTTGAAATAGCAGTTGTTCAAAGCCATGCTTTCTTTCATACATTTCCGTATCTGAAAGCTGCGTGATGAGCCTTAGCCCGCGTTCATAATCAAAATCATCCATAAAGAGTTCGGATTGAACTGCGGCGGGATCAGCGATTTCATATTCCTGACATAAGAATGCAATCATGCCTTTTAACTCTGGCATGAGACGATGTCTTCTCATTGTTTGTAATTGAATCGGTTTGAACTGATATAAATTGCAGACAAACTGAATGACTTCTTCTAAACCTATGCCATTGGGAAGGGCAACAGGTTGGGCATAAAGCTGATCTAGATAATTTGGTGAACAATAAGCCAGTTTGTCTGGCTGATTACCTGATATAACTTCAGGATATTTGTACACGGCGGGTTGTTTAATCAGATCTCTGAAGCGACGGCTGAGCATGGTTTCGTGTCGGCCAATCAATGGGCAAATGACTTTAGTTGATAGCCAAGTATTTTGAAGGTTCTTACTGTATTCCTGATAGCTGGAATCCGAATAGTTTTCCGCTTCTGAAATCAGTTCTTCTGTTACTGGAAAGTTATGCACTAAATGGAATGCATCTAATAATGGTTGTTCAGGTTCGATGAGTACTAATTGATAATCCGCTTTGATTAACGCGCCACGCTTTTGGTTGGTACGATTAGCGTAGGCTGAATATTGCTTAATGATGTTTTGGATAAAAGGCTCGGGCGACGCAGGGGCTTGATAGAGAATCACCAGCGATTGATTTGTGATGCAATAAGCTATGACTCCGATGCCCATCCGATGACTGAGATCGATTAACAGAGTTCTGATTTGGTAGTTATCCAAGCTGTTATTGACGAGCTGTTTACGTGAGGCTGCATCAAGTTTTACTAGATAAATACCTTGATTTATATCCAAAATTGCTTGTTTTCCCATAACTTTCAAGCATAGTCATGAGGAAAAAGAAGTCCAGTAAAATTTGACTGAACTTCTTAGTGGGTCTACATGGTTGCGGAGTGGTTTAGGACGCTACCATCGAGGAAGGGTTTTCCTGAAATTGGCGTGCTTGTGAATGCCATTGCTCAGCATAGATCCCGTTTTTATCTTTGGCATATCCTAAATTACCAAGACTGGTGTTTAGTAACTGTTGTGCGGAAGGCATGCTTCCTAAGCGTTCTGCACTGATCAGTGACGCACTGATATTAAGCGTTAAGTAGCCTGCTGGAGTCGGATAAGGTTTGTTGGCTATGCCGTCATAGATGCGCTTGAATGCGAGAGGGCTGCAGTCTTCAATATTGGATTGAACTGTGATCACAGAAAAATGGTTTTTCCCTAAACGAGTCACCACATCCATAGGTCTTACTAGGCTCTGTAATCTTTGTGCTGCGCCTTTGATCATCTCTTGGGCGATTGGGCCTTTGTGATGCTCTTCAATTTCTTCAATGTTATCCAAGCTGAAGGTGATACAGCAGACCGCACCTTGTCGGCTTTCTACTTGTTTGATGGCGTTAGTCAATGTTCTCAACGCTAGGCGTTTGTTTCCCAAGCCTGTGAGTAAATCGGTGTGATTGCAGCGCTCTAGTACCTGTACGTTCTTTTTAAGCGTTGTATTGTTACGCATTAACAAATTCAGCATGTTAGTTGTTCTGGCAGCTGCTGAGACTCTAGGAATCAGTTGTTGATGCATGTCTGATTTATAAATGAAATCATCAACACCATGGCTGAATGCATGGGATAGAGCTTCTGGGCTTTCTTTACCGGTGAGAAGAAGAATGTAGGTAAAGTGTTGTTTTTCTTGATCCATAATACGGATGCGTTGGGCAAGGGTGAGCCCATCCATATCTGGCATCATCCAGTCCGCTATTAATAAGCGAGCAGGCTCTTTATTTAGCATGTCTAGTGCTTGTGCCGGGTGGCTGGCAACACGTATATTGGTGTATCCTGCCTTTTTCAGCGTTCGCTCGACGATGGCTCCAGAAAACTTGGCGTCGTCTACTACAACGATAGGTAATGATGTGTCTGTCATTTGGCTGTCCCCGTTGGGCTCTATTCTCGCTTATGTTCGATCATTCGATCTGTTCCGGCCATAACAGCGTTGGTTCGACCAGATTTGTTATTTTTATAGTGAAGCGTCGTATTTTTTGTTTTGTTATTGAAACGCTCTGTTGAAAATAATGTACCAAATTCAACATAGCTCTTCATGAGGAAAAAGCAAAAGTAAGACTAAGTTAACAATTCACTCAATAAACAGGAAAAGGTTGGGGTAAAAAGTTGGGGAAGGATGCTATTGACGCACAAACGGAGTGTGATCTGAGTCGCAGTGAGAGACGCAGCGTCAGTTGGTTTGATGCACTGAAAGCTTACTTTGAGCGTCGAGTGCTGGTCTTATTGCTATTAGGCTTTTCCGCCGGACTTCCTTTTCTTTTGGTTTTTTCAACATTATCTGCATGGCTTCGAGATGGTGATGTGAGCCGTTCAACTATCGGCTTTTTCAGTTGGATTGGCATCACCTATTCGATCAAGGTGTTTTGGGCGCCTGTCGTCGACAGAGTAGCGTTGCCTGGATTAAATCGATTGTTTGGGCAGCGCCGAAGCTGGATGCTGATAGCTCAAATGGGCATTGCTTGTGGTCTGTTAGGTATGGCGTTGAGTGGTATACATCTGTCAGAAGTAAACCAGATGGATCATACCGTCACTATGCTTGCCCTTTTTGCGCTATTAGTGGCTTTCTCTTCCGCGACTCAGGACATCGCCATTGATGCTTATCGTATTGAAGTTGCTGAAGCAGAACGACAAGGGGTTATGTCTGCAGCTTATATCTTTGGTTACCGAGTAGCGTTATTGGTGGCGGGAGCCGGGGCCTTTTATATGGCTCACTTCTTTAATTGGTCTACGGCTTATCTATTGATGACTGTTCTTGTTGGCGTTGGCGTATTAGGTGTGCTTATTGCGCCCAATGTTCAGCGAAAAGACGGTGATGCCATTGATGAATCGCTGGCTGAAGTAGAGTGGGTGACTCGCGAAGTTCAATCTTATCCTTTCTGGTTTCGTACACTAGCGCGTTGGTTTACCTTCGCTGTTGTTTGTCCTTTTACCGATTTTGTTCGTCGTTACGGTATGTGGGCCGTATACCTTTTACTGGTAGTGGGAATATATCGTATCAGTGACATCACGATGGGCGTGATGGCCAACCCTTTCTATATCGATATGGGGTTCTCTAAATCTGAGATCGCCAGTGTCACCAAAATATTTGGCTTCTTTTTAACGATCGCAGGTTCAGCTGTGGGTGGCTTGATTGTTGTTAAGTATGGCTTGTTGCGCCCGCTGTTATTGGGGGCGGGGCTGGTGGCTATTACCAACCTGCTGTTTGCCGTGTTGGCGGGGATGAACGAGCCAACACTGACGATGTTAGCTGTAGTCATCAGTGCCGATAACTTTAGTGGCGGTTTGGCGAATGTTGCTTTTATTGCTTTCTTATCGAGCTTAACCTCTCGCTCGTTTACAGCTACTCAATACGCTTTGTTTAGTTCTCTGATGACACTGCCTGGAAAGTTCATTGGTGGCTATTCTGGTGTGCTGGTGGATTGGCATGGCTACGAGTGGTTCTTTATCTATGCTTCAGTAATCGGAGTGCCAGCGTTTTTGATTATTTTCTGGCTGCTAAAGAAACGTCCGGATTTGGATAAAGACTCAAGAACGTGAAGCATGTTGAGCCGTTAGCTAAGGCTGCCACCCAATCTGTTTTAAATTTATCCGGCCGTTAAGAAAAGAAATGCCTTCGTGTTCAAGTTTATCTTTTTGAACGTGGTAGCGTTCTGAGTGTTCTGGAAAGGAAATTCTGCCTTGTCCGTTGATTACTCTGTGCCATGGAATGCTGGTATCGGATGGAAGTTTGGACAGAATCTTTCCTACATGGCGGGAATGATTAGGATAACCGGCTAATTGTGCAATTTTTCCATAGGTGGTGACTTTTCCTTTTGGAATTTGTCCCAATATAAAGAGTACTGCATCGTGAAATTCTTGCTGGGAAATAGCCACGTTATGAATTCTCGCTGTGGATAACATTCTCAATTGGAGTTAATTAAAAGATGCGCTGGTTGTTTTTACTGTTTTGTACGCTTCCCGTAATTGAACTCATCATATTACTCAAGATAGGTAATTGGCTAGGGGTATGGCCAACTGTTGCCCTGATTTTGGGAACAGCCTTTATCGGTGTGAATTTATTAAGACAACAGGGGCTTAAGACATTTACCAAAGCCAATCAACGTTTGGCACAAGGTGAAATGCCGGCGTCTGAAATGGTCGAAGGTATTGTTCTGGCGGTTGGTGGTGCTTTGTTATTAACCCCTGGATTGGTGACAGATGTCATCGGTTTTTCTTGTTTATTGCCTGGCACTCGTCATATGTACATTGCTTATGGAATGTCGCGAATGAAAGTTATGGCGGCTCGTGCGGTTTATGTGAACAGTGCTTCATCGTTCCAGCAAGGTCCAGGTTTTGATCGATCGTTTGAGTCTGACTCGTCCGGTTTCGATAGCTCCCGAGCAAATAGCTCTCATTCGGAAGCGCGACCAAACGCCTCTCAAAACCCAAATGTCATTGAGGGTGAGTACGAGCGAAAAAAATAAAAAATTTTTTCAAATATCCCTTGAATTCTATTTGGTCGTCCATAGATAGGGATTATCAAAAATTTGCACAATCATGTGCAGTTAACCAATAACGTTAAATGTATTAAGTGGGAGACACTTAACAATGAAAATTCGTCCACTAGGTGATCGTGTTGTAGTTCGTCGTAAGGAAGAAGAGACTAAGTCTGCTGGCGGTATTGTATTGCCAGGTTCTGCGACAGAAAAACCTAATCAAGGTGAAGTGTTGGCTGTAGGCAACGGTCGTGTTTTGGATAACGGTGAAGTTTGTCCAGTTGATTTGAAAGTTGGTGATACCGTGCTTTTCGGTGGTTACGTTCAAACAGTAACTGTTGATGGTGAAGAGCTGTTGGTTCTTGGCGAAGGTGAAATCTTCGGTGTGCTTGAAGCATAAGAGCTAAAACGCTTAATCAAATTTAATAAATTTGTGGACTGCTTTTGAACGATTAGATGGTTCATTGGCAATGGAATAAGAATTTTTATATTAGGTGAATGAAATGGCAGCTAAAGACGTATTGTTCGGTGATGACGCTCGTCAAAAGATGTTGCAAGGTGTGAACATCCTTGCTGATGCAGTAAAAACAACTTTGGGTCCAAAAGGTCGTAACGTAGTTTTGGATAAATCTTTCGGTGCTCCAACCGTAACTAAAGACGGTGTTTCTGTAGCGAAAGAAATCGAACTTCAAGACAAGTTCGAAAACATGGGCGCTCAAATGGTTAAAGAAGTAGCGTCTCAAGCAAACGATCAGGCGGGTGACGGTACGACTACTGCTACTGTTCTTGCTCAAGCTTTGGTTAACGAAGGTCTTAAGTCTGTTGCTGCAGGCATGAACCCAATGGATCTTAAGCGTGGTATCGACAAGCTATCTGCTGCTGTTGTTGAGCAGTTGAAAGAGATGTCAGCGCCATGTTCTGACTACAATGCGATTAAACAAGTAGCAACTATTTCTGCAAACTCTGACGATGCAGTAGGTACTGTAATCGCGGATGCTATGGAGAAAGTAGGTCAAGACGGTGTGATCACTGTTGAAGAAGGTTCTGGTTTCGAAGACGAGCTAGACGTAGTTGAAGGTATGCAGTTTGACCGCGGCTATCTGTCTCCTTACTTCATCAACAATCAAGACTCTATGTCTGCAGAGCTTGAAAACCCATTCATTCTGCTTGTTGATAAGAAAATCTCTAACATCCGTGACTTGCTTCCAGTACTAGAAGCAGTAGCGAAAGCGTCTCGTCCGCTATTGATCGTTGCTGAAGACGTTGAAGGCGAAGCATTGGCAACTTTGGTTGTTAACAACATGCGCGGCATTGTTAAAGTTGCAGCTGTTAAGGCACCTGGCTTTGGTGATCGTCGTAAAGCAATGCTTCAGGACATCGCAATCCTAACTGCAGGTACTGTGATTTCTGAAGAAGTGGGTATGTCTCTAGAAACTACAACACTTGAGCACCTAGGTTCTGCTAAGCGTGTAACTCTAACCAAAGAAAACACGATCATCGTTGACGGTGCTGGTGATAAAGACGACATCGACGCACGTGTTGCTCAGATTCGTACTGAAATTGAACAGTCTACTTCTGATTACGACAAAGAAAAGCTACAAGAGCGTGTTGCTAAGCTAGCTGGTGGTGTTGCAGTAATCAAAGTAGGTGCTGCTTCTGAAGTTGAAATGAAAGAGAAGAAAGCTCGCGTTGACGATGCACTTCATGCAACTCGCGCAGCAGTTGAAGAAGGTGTTGTTGCTGGTGGTGGTGTTGCGCTAGTACGTGCACTAACTAAAGCGGATAACGTTGAAGGTTCAAACGAAGACCAAAACGTAGGTATTGCTTTGGCTCGTCGTGCTCTTGAAGCGCCTCTTCGTCAGATCGTAGCAAACTGCGGTGAAGAAGGTTCTGTAGTGCTTGAGAAAGTTAAGGCCGGCGAAGGTAACTTTGGTTACAACGCAGCGCAAGGCGAATACGGCGACATGATCGAATTCGGTATCCTTGATCCTGTAAAAGTAACTCGTTCTGCTCTTCAAGCGGCATCTTCTGTTGCGGGTCTTATGATCACAACTGAAGCTATGGTTGCTGATGCGCCTCAAGAAGGTGGTGCTCCTGCAATGCCTGATATGGGCGGCATGGGTGGCATGGGCGGCATGATGTAATCTCTGCCCCTAGTTGCTTAACGCTGAAAAGCCTCGCAAATGCGAGGCTTTTTTGTGTCTCTTATTTAGGCATTCGTTGCCTGAACTTTGAAGTCGTTCTTAACAAACATGCTAATAGTGCCATATTCATAACAATCTATGTCAATTGGATGGATGGAGGCTAATTCAAGCCGGGCTTGCTCTTGTCTACAGGTATAATCGGAACGAATTAGGCTCGTTGAGGTGGGTAATAATTAGATAAATATATCGTTAGTCGATAATTTCCTTCTTGAAGGTTACAGAAAAGTCATAATCATCCCTCAGAATGTGCAACAACGTCGAAAAACTGTATTTTTACCTAATAGGATGGTTGTGCTGTGAATGAGCCTCTCTATAATAGATCAGCTCAGAATAATAATAGTGGCAAGGACGATTAGAGGGTTCTCATTTGTGGTCAGCAGTTAAAGCAGCTCGTTGGTATGTCTTTTTGACAGTAATGCTGTTTGTCATTTTTCTGGTTGTTTATTTTCCAGCTCAATTTGCACTCAAGGTTGCGGACGATGTGCTTCAGCGTACACCTGTGAAAATTCAGTCTGTGTCTGGAACAATTTGGACTGGTCAAGGGACATTAAGTTATCAACAGCTCAACGCAGATGTGTCCTGGTCCGTTAATGGAATGTCTTTACTGACTTTATCTCCTCAAGTTAACGTCAATCTGAATGTAGGTCGAGAGACTGAGTTGTCGGCAGCTATGACGGTGTCAACATCGTCGCTAGAGTTCAGTGGGCTAACGGGAAAAGTCCAAGTTCCTTTATTGAATCCTTACTTAAAAACGCAACGGGTTTCGGGGCAGGGCATTGTTAAGCTGTATGATTTAAGTTTGGCGTTTGATCATCAAACCAAGACGATTGAATCTGCGAGCGGTCGCTTACTTTGGCAGGAAGCACAAGCGACTTATCCTGGGCCGAAAGGCATTGAGAACATCACATTACCCGATATTGCCGGCCGCTTATCGAATGATGATAAAGGCGCTGTATTGAGTGTGTTATCCGGTGATGACGGTGCAGCATTGGCATCGGTATTTGTAATGAATCAGGGGTGGGCTGGACTGAAAGTTCGCAAGCGAAGCGTAGATTTAGTCGGTCAAACCTGGGTGGGAAATCAACAGCCGGATGATGTGATTTTCCAGGTACGTGAAAAATTATGGTAACCGCCGAAAGCGTGGTTATTTTAGAGTGTAAGTTTTAAGACGTGGCTCAGTAGATGTTGACAAGTGTTACTCCAGACAAAGTGATGAAGCTGATGAATAAAGCCAAAGTGGTATTGTCACTTTTGTTTTGTGTTTGGCTTGCCAATATTGCGGCTCAAGCGGTATGGATGATTGTTTCCCCTGAACCTTTGCCAATAGTAAAGGCTGCAACGGCGATCTCAGGTAACAATGAGAGTGCAGCATCAGGTAAGTCCTTAAGTATTGTTAGTGCGTTACTGTTTGGTGAAGCGCCAAAGCAGCAAGTAGCAGAAGCAAAAGAAGCGGTGGTGGATGCGCCTAAGACTCGTCTGCGTTTGCAGCTGCTGGGTGTGTTTGTGGCTGATAATGAAGCGTCTTCTACTGCAATTGTTTCACAACAAGGTGGGAAATCTGATGCCGATTTTTATCGGGTTGGCGACACCATTCAAAACGGTGTGAAGTTAGAGCAGGTGCATGCGGATCGAGTCATCCTGAATCGTAACGGTCGCTTAGAAGCCCTGTATTTCGATGATGAAGAGAATTTATTTGAAGTGGCTTCTGAAGCGCCGAAAGCGGCGGTGAAATCTGATGCAAAGCCGAAAGAGAAAATTGATACAGTTGATCAATTTGCATCCGCTGCGAAAAAGCAATGGAAAAAGAATCCACTATCGGCGCTAGGAGCGGTAGGGTTCGAACCCGTCAACCCGGATCAGGCGATGGGTTATCGATTTTCAGGTCAGAACCCGATGATGGAAAGATACGGTATTCAAAAGGGTGACATTATTCGTTCTATAAACGGCATTGACGTAGGTGATGTCAATTCGGATGGCGATTATATGGATGAGGTCTTTCAACAAGGCCAGGCGAGTGTTTTGATTGAACGAGGTTCTCGCCAGTTTGAAATTACAGTACCTCTCAAATAGAGAGAGTCTGCCAGCGATGAAATGAGTTGAGGTATGAAAGTGAAAATGTTTTCTCCGTTTAGTCGATTGATAGCGGCCGTCGTATTGATGGCCTCTTTTGCTATCTCGTCTCACGTATGGGCAGAGCAAGACACCTGGAAAGTAAACCTTAAAGAGGCCGACATTCGAGTATTAGTGAGTCAGATTGCTGATATTACTGGTAAAACCTTTGTGGTTGATCCTCGTGTAAAAGGCAAGGTTACCGTGGTTTCAAATACCGCATTACCTACGGATGAGGTGTATCAACTTTTCCTTTCGGTTCTTCAGGTACATGGATATACCGCCGTTGAAAGCGGTCATGTGGTTAAGGTCATTCAGCAGAATGAAGTGAAGCAAGAAGGCGCAGCATTTGATGGCAAGCGCCGTAAGAAGGGCGAAGAAGTTGTTACTCGTGTTATCAAGGTGACGAACACCAGCGCTATTGAATTGGTACCTATTCTGAGACCTATGGTGGCAAAGTACGGTCATTTGGCGGGCGTTGCTTCTGCTAACTCTCTTATTATCAGTGATCACGTCAGCAATATTGAACGTATGATGGCTATCATCAAGAACCTCGATAGTTCTGAAAGTGAAGAGTTAGAAGTGGTTCAGCTAGAGCATGCTTGGGTGGGTGATTTAAAAGGCATTCTTGAGAAGCTGATCCCAGACGTGAGCAAAGCTAAAAACTCGACTATTTCTGTAGTGGCCGATGAGCGCAGTAATCGTTTGATTGTGAAAGGTGAAAAGTCTGCTCGCCAGCGTATCGTAGCCTTAGTTAGTCGTTTGGATCAGCCTGTGAAACAGGATGGCTCTGCCAAAGTCATTTATCTGAAACATGCAGATGCAGAAAAAGTAGCTGAAACGCTTAAAGGTCTAGTGACTGAAGGTGCATCAGGCAAAGAGAATAAAGGCCAGCAGAAAGCCAATATCCTTGCTGATAAGGATATGAACGCATTGGTCGTTAAAGCATCCCCTTCTGATATGGCAGAAATCGAGGATGTGATTCGACAGTTGGATATTCGTCGTGCACAGGTATTGATTGAATCAGTGATTGTTGAAGTCCAAGGCAACATTGGTGAAGACTTAGGTATTCAATGGGCGTTAGGTGGCTTTGGCGATGTACCAGCCTTGGGAACGAACTTTAGTAATGTCGGTGTAAGTTCTTCTGCTTTGATTGGTGCACTAGTAAATGATTCTACTGAAAACATCACTCCAGGAAATGGCTTTACCGGTGGTATTGGTGGCGAAGGCGATTTCACTTGGGGGGTGTTGGTCCAGGCGTTAGAAGCAGTGGACAACAGCAACTTGCTTTCTACTCCAAGCATTATGACTCTGGATAATCAGGAAGCTGAAATCGTTGTCGGTCAGAACGTACCTTTCATTACTGGTTCTACCACTACTTCTGGTGATGGAACAACAAACCCATACCAGACCATCGAGCGTCAGGATGTGGGGGTCACTTTAAAAGTGGTACCTAAGATCACCGATGGTGATGTGGTGATGCTAGATGTAGAACAAGAAGTAGAATCGGTGAGTGAGTCAGCGATTGCAACGGACTTAATTACCGACAAACGTACATTGAAGACTTCTATTTTGGTGGATAACCGCCAGACGATTGTATTGGGTGGTTTGATTTCTGATCAAGAAAAAGACGTGGTGCAGAAGGTTCCTCTTTTGGGCGATATTCCTTGGTTGGGTGAGTTGTTCAAAAGTACCAGTCTGGAGAAAACCAAACGTAACCTTTTGATCTTCTTAAGACCAACCATCCAGCGTAATCGCCAAGATATAGCATCGTTAACAGAGCATAAATATCAAGGTTTGTGGGAATTGAAGTTTAATAATTATAAAGCGAAGCAAGGCCTATCAAATGAAGAGGTGGATGATGTTGAAATCATTGCTCCTAGTTATGATGAGTTCTTTGAAGGTCAGCGCGAAGTCATAATTAAGCCAAATAAAGATAAAGCGGTTTCGGAATAAGCGCTATAAAGCATGAAGAAAACGGTCGACTTAGGTTGACCGTTTTTTTTGGCTGTTAGAAAACGGAAAACGGAAAACGGAAAACGGAAAACGGAAAACGGAAAACGGAAAACGGAAAACGGAAAACGGAAAACGGAAAACGGAAAACGGAAAACGGAAAACGGAAAACGGAAAACGGAAAACGGAAAACGGAAAGAAAGGACTTTCAGTTAGTCAGCCCTCGTGAGGCTGACTAACTGGTTGAGCAAGTGCGTTTGCTTGACCTCTGTTTTTATTGTTATTGGTGAGGTTATGTAGGTGGCCGTTATTATTTTTATTAGTGGCCGGAATCTTTCATTTGTAGTTTTTATTTGTCTTTAATAAATACACTCTCTGTGCCATTTTCGAAACAGCTAGATAAAACAAGTGATTACATCATTATGTACATGTTATTGCTTACTATAGTGTTCCGAATATTGTTACCAATGTTAGACTTTTTGGAACCGTGATGGGGTTATAGGTAACAAGTGAGGTGTTACTGGTCAGAGTAATAGAGGGGATAGTAGGATATGAGGCTGCTAGGACAGGAGTCTCTAGTGATGAAACAAAAGAAGAGTGTTTATTTTGAGACCAGTTGCGAAATACGTCGTTGCATCAACCAAAGCCCGATGACTCCGACCAGCCATATAAAGAGAGCAGGCTTCCAGACGCTCGGATCTGACAAATTGATGTTCTCTTTTTCTGAAATCTGAATCAGGTAGAAATATTTTATTTGGTTCTCGTACCAAGGAATATCGAGCTTGGAAAAATAGGCTTGTTGAGAACTCGTTGAGAAATGACCTGATAAGCCTGCGTTCATGCTTTGCCAGAACTCAGGGTAATAGTATCCAATACTCTTTTCGAAGGCTTGTTTGGCTGACCAAGTAGCTTTGGTGAGTTCTGCCACATAGTTTCCTTCCATATCCAACATAAACACATTGTCTCTGTTGGTCTTATCAGAGAATTCAAGTGAGGTCTCGACTAGAAGTTGATCGACGTCCAAATCAATATACAGGTGGCCTAGCCGCATATCTTCGTAATGAACGGGTGTGGTGAATCGAAATAACATACCTTGTTCCTGGCCTGTGAATTCGTAAAACAAAATGTCGTTATTTTCTAATAAACCAACCTGCATCCAATAATTCATAAGCTCTTCAGAGCCACTCATACTGGGTGATCTCTGAATATGCTGTCCTACGTAGAAGTGATCGCTGGTTTCTTCTTCGACGACACCAATTTGGGAGATGTAGTTATGTTGCTGTTTAAAGGACTGCCAGTAACTTGAAATATCATCGCCTGTTTCACTGGTATCGGCCAGAAATTCGACAGTTTGGTAGTCGCGTGCGAGATGCAGCGTGAGTTGGCGTATCTGTTCGATTTTTTTTGAAGTGGATAGCACCCACGGCGACATCATGTCTTCCTGGTATTGAGGTTTAATCGTTGGTGACGCATTTTTCTGTTCAGCAAAGAAAAGAAAGCTAATGAGCACGGTGAGTGACCAAATGACACCAAGCATTATTACAAATGCCTTGGAGGATTGTTTTTCTTGTTGTTCAAGATAAGAAGGCTGTTCATTCATCTTTTAAGGTCTCGTCTCGCCACCATAATTTTACTGTAGCAGAAGCGAGCTACGCTGGATTACAACTCACTGTTGATAGCTTGGGACGGCTTTAGCTGTGCAATACTGTAAGGCGAAGAAATCAGCTTTGAGTTATGGTGTAAGAGTTGGTTGTCGTTGAAGGAGGGCTCATGAACGAAATTGTCATTGGGAGTTGGAATGAATTACAGGAAACGCTCTTTCATGATTCCTGGATGGCTGAGATAGGTCGTTTTCGATCTCGCTATGCGTTTCGTGGTTTATCCGATAAGGAATATGCGCTCGAAACGACGTTGAGCCGTTTAGGTGGAAATTACGCTGAGTTGGAGCATCATCTTTTAAGAAACTTCCGAAAGTATGCTCATAGAAGTGATTTGTTGGAAGGAGACAGTTTGTGGCACTGGTTATCCATGGCTCAGCACTACGGGCTACCTACGCGCCTTCTGGATTGGACTTATTCACCATTTATAGCAATGCACTTTGCGACGGCTAATATCGAAAAGTACGATGTTGATGGTGCCATCTGGGCTGTTAATTATGTGCAGGTGCATCAAATGCTTCCATCTCGGTTGAAAGATCGGCTTCAGAATGAAGGTGCTAATGTGTTTACGGTGGAAATGCTAAATGAGGTGGTGACGTCGTTAGGTGAATTGGGGTATATCTCTGAGCAGGACTTGGCGTTGTTTTTGGAGCCGCCTTCCATGGACGACCGCATCATTAACCAATATGCGTTCTTTTCTTTAATGTCGAATCCGACGGCGATTCTGTCTGAGTGGGTAGAGCAATACCCTGAGATTTGCCAAAAGGTCATCATTCCAAAAGAACTGAAATGGGAAGTTCGCGATAAGCTGGATCAGGCAAACATTACAGAACGGGTATTGTTTCCTGGTTTGGACGGCTTGAGTGATTGGCTGAGGCGGCACTATAGTCCAAGGTAATAAGCTTACTTAAGTAAAAACGCCGACTTTATTGCTTAGCCGGCGTTTGAAACTCAATATCAGGGTGATCTTTTATCACCAGTAATACAGTTCATCAAAATAGCTCGCTAGGGCGCGAACATTTTTTTGTTCTTTTTCATTGTGCGGTACACAGATTTCGGGTTCCATGATGTATCCCTCCAGTTTCCTAATGAATAACACTCCTCACCCCAAGTCGGGGATCCTTTAAGTATAGACGTGCTTTTTAAATCAGTGTTTCCGTTGGTCTGATACCTTGTTGACTATTCGAATGGAAGTTCAACGTTGGACAGCCATAGAGACGGTTCTTTAAAGAGATCTGTTCTTAGAACATTCGGGTTATCTAATTCGAAGACTAGACGAGAGCCAATGTCGGTTTGTTCGATACTGTGTCGGATGTTGGGTTCTTGATAAAACAACTTATCAAACGACCCATCCTCTAAGGCTAAGGTCAGGCCTCGCATCAATCGGTCATGAAGTCGATGATTTTGTTTATTAACAAAGAAGTAGAGCGGTGCTTTGTATCTGAGCAGAATATTGGGTTCGACGATTAACGAGTCATCTTTGAGGTTTTTATACTCTCCCCAGGCTTCAGTGATGCCCCGAGGGAAGTAATCAAATCGTCCTGCTCTTAACATATCAAAGAGGTTTTGATAGTCAGGGCTTTCAATCACCTTTAATTTATTATGTTTTAGGATGTTTACATCCGGCCAGCCCAAGCCTTGACCTGAGACCAACTGCCTTAAATCATCCAACGTTCTGATGTTATTAAACTTGGATTGATCCGATCTGCGAATGATAAAAATACGATGGCCAAGCAAGCCCTTTAACAGCGGAAAATAAACGGCTTGTAGTAATTGCTCTCGCTTCTTTGATGTCATCGTCCACATTAAATCAAGTCGTTGGTTTTGGGCGA
Source organism: Litoribrevibacter euphylliae (assembly GCF_042646085.1). Lineage (NCBI taxonomy): Bacteria > Pseudomonadati > Pseudomonadota > Gammaproteobacteria > Oceanospirillales > Oceanospirillaceae > Litoribrevibacter > Litoribrevibacter euphylliae. The sequence goes on from NZ_JBHRSZ010000001.1 coordinate 125,674, forward strand.
GCATTAGTACGGCACGTTTTTGTGGGATGCTTTGAGCACTCGGTATTAACTCATAGTCGCCAAATTCTTCCCGGGTTTTGCTCATTACTAACTGCATGAGTTGCAAGAAGTAGGCGTTTTGATGGCTAGTGATGTTTTGTTGCTTGGGATAAATGATAGTGTCTTTGGCAAAGCTGAAGACACTGAGAAATAACAGAAAGCCAGCAAGCCCTAATCTGGATAGCGCTTGTAAAGTTTGTAAAACTGTAGCGACGTTGAATAGCATACTGGAATCATCTGAACGGGTTCTCTTTATAGTGTAGAGGAGAGCTTAGTCTCTGCATAAAGAGCATCTGAAAAAGGCAACTGTACAAAGAGAATATACAAACCTGTGAATACTGGACACAAAAAAGCAGATCCGAAGATCTGCTTTTTTTAAAGAGTGCACTTAGCTGTTTTGTTCACGCTCGATAGCACGGTAACCAATATCAGTACGGTAGTAAACACCGTCCCAATTAACTTGCTTCACAAGCAAGTAAGCTTTCTGTTGAGCTTCAGATACAGTGTTACCCAAGGCAGTAGCACACAGTACTCGGCCACCGTTAGTTACAACGCTACCGTCTTTCTCTGCTGTCCCCGCATGAAACACTTTAATGCCTTCTGCTTCCATCTGAGGGAGACCCGTGATGATGTCGCCTTTGTTGTAAGCTTCAGGGTAACCGCCTGCGGCCATTACTACACCAACGGAAGCGCGCTCATCCCACTCAACAGTGGTTTCAGGTAATTTACCCTGAATAGCTGCCAAACAAAGATCCGCCAGATTAGATTTCAAACGAAGCATGATAGGCTGTGTTTCAGGGTCACCAAAGCGGCAGTTGTACTCAAGTACTTTTGGTGTGCCATCCGCAGCCACCATGATACCGGCATAAAGGAAACCACGATAACGATTGCCTTCGGCCTGCATGCCTTCAACGGTTGGCATAATTACTTCTTTCATGATGCGATCATGAATATCTTGAGTGACTACTGGTGCAGGAGAGTAAGCACCCATACCACCCGTATTCGGGCCTAGGTCGCCATTGTCACGGGCTTTGTGATCCTGAGAAGAGGCCAAAGGCAGTACGTCAGTGCCGTCCACCATCACAATGAAGCTGGCTTCTTCACCAGTTAGGAATTCTTCAACCACAACGCGAGAACCGGCGTCACCGAACTTGTTGCCTTCCAACATATCTTCGATGGCATTAACCGCTTCTTCTTCGGTTTGAGCAATGATTACGCCTTTACCAGCCGCCAGACCGTCTGCCTTAATAACGATTGGTGTGCCTTTTTCTTTTACGTAGGCAACTGCAGGTTCAATTTCAGTAAAGTTCTGATATTCCGCGGTTGGGATGTTGTGGCGAGCTAAGAAGTCTTTAGTAAATGCTTTAGAGCCTTCAAGTTGTGCAGCACCTTGCGTTGGACCAAAGATGTTTAGGCCTTCCTGCTCAAAACGGTTTACAACGCCTTCTACAAGCGGTGCTTCAGGGCCGACGATAGTAAGATCAATGGCTTCTTTTTTAGCGAAAGCAACCAATTTGTCTTGATCCAACACATCAATGTTGACATTGGTCAAGTTCGGTTCTAATGCTGTGCCTGCGTTGCCCGGAGCAACGAACACTTGCTCAACATTCTCTGCTTTTGCTGCAGTCCATGCCAGTGCGTGTTCACGACCACCTGAACCAATCACTAATACTTTCATGATCTTCTCTCTTCTTCCTGATATTTAAAAACAGTAACGGGCCAACCTGTGTGACCCGTAAAATTTATTATTAAACACTGATTAGGATGTGGAATCCTGAACTATTAATTTAGTCCTATGAATATGACGGCTTGAGGTCATATTTGTGTCCATAGATCCCATCCTTTGATTCAAATTAGTGTTTAAAGTGGCGCATTCCTGTGAATACCATCGCCATGCCATGCTCATTTGCGGCATCAATCACTTCTTGATCACGCATAGAGCCGCCTGGCTGGATAACTGCGCTAATACCGGCCGCTGCCGCTGCATCAATACCATCACGGAATGGGAAGAACGCATCTGACGCCATTACGGAGCCACGTACTTCCAAGTTCTCGTCCGCTGCTTTGATGCCAGCAATCTTCGCGCTGTAAACACGGCTCATTTGACCTGCGCCCACACCGATGGTCATGGCATTCTTAGCATAGACGATCGCATTTGATTTCACTTGCTTGGCTACTTTCCATGCAAACAGAAGGTCACGCATTTCTTCTTCAGATGGGACTTTGTTGGTCACAACTTTCAGATCGCTTGCAGCAACCATACCTAGGTCAAGATCCTGAACTAGAAGGCCGCCATTAACACGTTTGTAGTCCAACGCTTGGGCTCGTTCAGCTGACCACTGACCACATTCCAAAACACGAACATTGGCTTTTGCTGACGTAATGTCTAACACGCCCGCTTCAATGCTTGGCGCAATGATCACTTCAACAAACTGACGATCAATGATGGCTTTCGCTGTCGCCGTGTCTAGCGGACGGTTGAACGCGATGATGCCACCAAACGCAGAGGTTGGGTCGGTTTTAAACGCACGGTCATAGGCTTCGGTAATGCTTGCACCTGTTGCTACACCACAAGGGTTAGCGTGCTTAACGATGACACATGCAGGCTCTTCAAATAGCTTAACGGTTTCAAGTGCTGCGTCGGTATCTGCCACATTGTTATAAGAAAGCTCTTTGCCCTGAAGCTGCTTGGCGGTAGCAATGCTGGCTTCTTTCGGGGTTTCTTCAACGTAGAACGCCGCTTTTTGATGCGGATTTTCACCGTAACGCATTTCCTGCGCTTTGATGAACTGAGTGTTGAAGGTTCTAGGGAAATCGCTAGTGGTGTTACCTGCGATATTACGGTTGCCCAAGTAGTTCGCAATGGCACCGTCGTATTGAGCGGTGTGCTCAAAGGCTTTAACTGCGAGGTCAAAGCGAGTTTCAAGGCTAAGCTGACATTGATTGGTTTTAAGTTCTGCCAACAATTCGCCGTAGTCTGACGCGTTTACTACGATGGCCACGTCATTATGGTTCTTAGCCGCAGCGCGAACCATGGTTGGACCACCGATATCAATATTTTCAATGGCCATTGGCAGGTCACAATCCGGACGTGCAATGGCTTCTTGGAATGGGTATAGGTTAACAACCACCATGTCGATCGGAGCAATCTCATGCTCTGACATGACTTCATCGTCCTGACCACGACGGCCTAAAATACCACCGTGAATCTTTGGATGAAGGGTTTTTACACGGCCGTCCATCATTTCTGGAAAACCTGTATGATCAGAAACTTCCGTCACTGCGATGTTATTTTCTTGTAATAAACGATATGTACCGCCAGTGGAAAGCAGTTCAATCCCTAGATCAGTCAAAGACTGTGCAAACTCAACAATACCTGCTTTATCTGAAACACTGATTAACGCACGTTTAACGGATTTTTGATCTGTTGTTGACATGGTGTTGGCTATACCTGTTGCTGGTTTCTTGTTCGCCTAACCGATTACTACTCGAGTTTAGGCTATTTATCATTACTTAATGCATTCATAGTTTTTATCAGTTAGTTACCTGATAAAAGGCTAGGTCTATGAATACTTAGATTAAAGAAGACCGTATTGCTTAAGTTTCTTGCGAAGAGTGCCACGGTTCAAACCAAGCATAACGGCTGCTTTAGTTTGGTTGTCGCGAGTGAAGCGCATAACGGCTTCAAGAAGAGGGGCTTCTACTTCAGAAAGAACCATGTCGTAAACGTCAGTAACTTCTTGACCATCAAGATGACTGAAGTAGTTGTTAAGTGCTTTTTCGACACTGTCGCGCAATGTCTGGTGTTGTTCTACCGGTGCGGTTAAGTGTTCTTTAAATTGATTGGCGCCTGGATTTGATGATGCCAACTGATCCGCTTGAATCATAGAGGCTTCGGCCGTCTCAAAAGTACTCATGCAGCTATACTTCCTGTGCGTGTAAGTTGTTGAAAATAAACTTGGATTGCTTCTTGTTGTTCAGAAGGCGTATCCAATTGATTGAAAGTTTTACGAAAGCTGGTGCTCTCGGGTTGGGTTTGTAGGTACCAACCAACGTGTTTACGGGCTATACGAGTGCCCATAAACTCACCATAAAAATCATATAAAGCCACTAAATGCTCAATCAAAAGCGCTTCGACTTCTTTTAGGGGGGGAGGCGCAAGACGTTGCCCTGTTTCCAGGTAATGATTTATTTCCTGAAAAATCCATGGTCGGCCTTGCGCGGCTCGACCAATCAGTAGCCCATCTGCCTGCGTAAACTCTAAAACCTGTTCTGCTTTTTCAGGGCTGTCGATATCACCATTAGCAAATACCGGAATAGAGACCGCGGACTTAATGTCTTTAATGGCCTGATAATTGACTTCGCCATGGTATTTGCACTCACGGGTTCTACCGTGGATAGCGAGGGCAGTGATTCCTATTTTTTCGGCCATTTCCGCGACCTTAATGCCATTAAGGTGATCTCTCGACCAACCAATTCTGGTTTTTAGGGTGACCGGAATATCAACTGCAGCAACAACAGCTTTTAGGATGTCGGCGACCAGTGCTTCATCTTTCAAAAGCGCCGATCCAGCCGCTTTATTACAAACCTTCTTGGCCGGGCAGCCCATGTTGATGTCGATAATTTGGGCACCGCGTTCAGCACTCAAAGCAGCCGCTTCTGCCATCATCTCTGGGTCACCGCCGGCGATTTGTACGCTACGTATACCTGGTTCGCCATCGTAATTCATGCGTAACGAAGACTTGGGGGTTTTCCACAGGCGTTTATCAGATGTGACCATTTCGGAGACAGCCATTGCTGCGCCCAGCTTTTTACAAAGAACCCTGAATGGACGATCAGTGACACCCGCCATAGGCGCGAGAATCAGGCGATTTTCCAGTGTATAAGGGCCCAGCTGGATCACAGTAGCTCCATAGATAACAGAAAGTTATAGGTTTGATTGATCAGATACTTCGTTTAAAACTATCCGATTGGTTGAAAAATGTTCGCTGCCTAAAAGACAGGGGCGCTATGATACCCATTTCAACCGGGAGGGAAAAGGCTATAAGTCAAAAAAATTGTCTAGAAAATGATCGTTTTTTTTCTTGACATTTTCAGCTTTTATTACGGATAGAATTCGAGGCGGTAGCTTCTTGCATTCGCGCCAGGGTCTTTAATTTTAAAGGCCACGTGAATCGGAATGTTTTTTTCCATGATGGTGGCGCCAGAGAGTTCACCGCCTAAGTATTGATCTGGCAGGATTAATCCACTGGCGATCGGGGTACCGTTGTTGTCGGTAAAGATCAGTGCAAGTTTTGGATAAGGCTGAGTGAAAGAGGCTTGGTTGGTAATGATGGCGTCAATCAGCAGGTGCTCCGGGTTTTCACTGTCGGAACGAACAATCAGATTACTGGCGCGTAATTTATTGATGGCTTTAATATCAGGTAATTTACAACCTAATATCGCACACGCTAGTGTGTAACTGGATCTGAACTCAGGCTGTTTTGCCCAGGTATTAAAATTCAACCAGGCTATTTGGAAGAGGATCAACAGGGTTGCCAGAAAACAACCAATTCCCCAACCTATTGTGGCATAGAGCTTGGTTTTATTGACCTTGCTTTCAGTACTTAAGTAAACAGGTTCACTTTCTATAACCGGGGGATGATCGCCCGACGGCGTGAAGTGTGCTGGTTGTGGATCCTTCCTGTGTGCAGATAGGCTGCCAGTTTGATCTGGCGACCAGGACTCCTGATTCTCTGCTAATTGAAGTTTTTCATTCTCTTCAGCAGATTCAGCCCCCAGTTCCTCAAGTAATTTTTCTGCCCACCCATCTGGATCGTTGTCTTCTTCGTCTTCAATCGGGCTACCACCAAAGAGTTCATCGGCATCGTAGTCATCGTCTGCAGATAGGGCTTCATCTGAGATATCGAGTAGATCATCGTCTGAATTGGTTTGAGGTGTTTTTTCGCGCGCTGATGACGAGATAAACTCATTGACGCTGTCATCGGTCAGGTCAACGTTTTGATCAATTTTGCTAAGGGTGTCTTCTTCGAAGAGGTCGTCTATGGAAAGGTCTTCATCTTGTTGCAATTTTGGCGGGACAGGCGCATCACTATTAATCGCGCTGTATTCCACGGCATTAAAAACGTGTAGGCAGCTGCCGCAACGAACCAGACCGTTCGCGACTTTTAATTGCTCTTCCTTTACTTTAAAGGAAGTTTGACACTTTGGGCATTGAGTGATCAGTTCCGCGACCATAATGCTTGTCCTAGTTAAGTCCCTTAAACCAAAATGCTGCAATGTCGGTATTGCAGCAGCCTAATCAACGTCAGTGAATATTAGCTTATTTCTTAATACCTGTGATGAGAATCCAGTCGTCTTTTTGCTTGATGGGATTCAAATTAAAGTATTGACTGTAGGTCTCATACACGTCTTGTGCTTGTTCTTGCAAGATGCCAGAAAGAGCCAGATGACCGCCTGACTTTGTGTTGTTAGCAATTTCTGGTGCTAATTCGACCAGTGGACCCGCCAAAATGTTCGCCACAGTGATGTCTGCTTGGCAGCCAGGAAAGTTATCTGGCACGTACAGTGAGATTCGTTCACTGGCTAAGCCATTGCGCGCCATGTTCATGTCTGTAGCTGTTAATGCTTGGGGATCTATGTCGACGCCAACGGCATCTTTGGCGCCCAGTAATAATGCCGCGATGGCCAAAATGCCAGAGCCGCAACCGTAATCCAAAACATGAAGGTCGTTAAGGGATAGACTGTCGAGATATTCCAGGCATAGAAACGTGGTTGGATGTGTGCCTGTGCCAAAGGCTAAACCAGGGTCCAAAATTAAATTAACGTCTTCCGGACGAGGAGGCTCCAGCCAGCTGGGACACACCCACAAACGTTGGCCGCATTGGATGGGTTTGAAGTCGTCCATCCAAGCGCGTTCCCACTCTTGTTCTTCGACGGTTTCGGTGGTGATGTCATGCTGGATTTTTTGAGTATTGGAGAACTCTTCCACCGCTTTGGCGACAAGATCAATATCGAAATCTTCAGTGAACAGCCCAACCACTCGAGTGCTTTTCCAAAGCGGTGTTTCGCCGGGAAGAGGTTCGTAAATGGGTTGGTCTTCCGGGTCTTCCAGCGTGATCGAGCTGGCACCCAGTTCTAATAGAAAGTCTTCTAAGGCTTCAGCACTTTCTGCTTGGGTTGTGATTTTAATTTGTAGCCAGCTCATAGGTTTTGTCCGAATGTCGTACTTTGGTAAATAACGTGTTGTTTTATATATAGCGGCATTAATAATCGTATTAATGATGTTTCTTCAGAATGCTTTCTAGGTAATGAATACTGTACTTGCCATTGCAGAAACCTTGATCACTCATCAACCGTCGATGAAGTGGGATGTTGCTGCGGATGCCATCGATCAGCATTTCTTCCATGGCATTTTGCATTCGGCAGATGGCTTGAGCTCGATCTTCACCGTGCGCGATGACTTTTGCTATTAAAGAATCGTAAAACGGCGGTACGGTATAGCCTGCGTATAAATGTGAATCCACTCGAATGCCTGGACCGCCGGGTGGATGATAAAACTTCACTGTGCCGGGGGAAGGGACAAAACTGTTTGGATCTTCAGCGTTAATGCGGCTCTCAATAGCATGGCCTTGCGTCTTAATATCGCTTTGCTTGATTGTTAACGGTTCTCCAGCGGCGATTAATAATTGCTGGCGAACCAGATCAATGCCGGTAATGACTTCCGATACCGGGTGTTCAACTTGAATTCGAGTGTTCATCTCGATGAAGTAGTACTGGCCGTCTTCGTATAAAAATTCAAATGTGCCCGCGCCCCGATAATTAATGTCATTACAGGCTTTAATGCAGGCATCGAACACGGCTTGACGGGCTTCTTCATCAACACCAATGGCCGGTGCTTCTTCGATCACCTTTTGGTGCTTTCGTTGGATCGAGCAATCACGATCATAGAGGTGAACCGCGTTGCCTTGGCCGTCCGAGAGTACTTGTACTTCAATATGGCGAGGGTTTTCGAGGAACTTCTCCATGTACACAGTACCATCACCAAATGCCGCAAGTGCTTCCGCCTTGGTGACAGACACGGCATGCAACAGACTAGCTTCGCTGTGAACCACACGCATGCCACGGCCACCACCACCGGCAGCTGCTTTAATAATGATTGGATAGCCGATGCGTTGAGCAATTTTACTGATTGCATCTTTATTCTTCGGAAGAGGGCCGTCGGAACCGGGAACGGTTGGAATGCCTGCTTTTTTCATTGCTCGAATGGCAGACACTTTATCGCCCATTAAACGAATCACATCGGCGGTTGGTCCGATGAAGGTAAAGCCGCTGCGCTCTACTTGTTCTGCAAAGTCGGCATTCTCTGCCAGAAACCCATAACCAGGGTGAATCGCCACTGCATCGGTTACTTCCGCGGCACTGATAATGGCAGGAATATTTAAGTAACTGTCGATTGGTTGATTGGAGCCGATACAGACAGATTCGTCAGCCAGTCGTACGTGTAGCAAATCACGATCCGTCTGAGAGTGGACGGCAACGGTCTTGATATTAAGTTCTTTGCACGCTCTTAGAATACGCAGAGCAATTTCTCCGCGGTTGGCGATAACGACTTTATCCAGCATTCTTTTACTCGTAGCTCTTGCTCGTGGATTGCGAAATTGGTTATTGGCACAGATTTCTTGCGCTACAACATTATTATGTAGAGCTCAGGCATGAATTAGAGCTCTATCTAAAATCATTAGGGGTTTCCAAGTAATCAGGCGTTAGTTGGAAATTGAAGACTACACGATAGTGATGAGTGCCTGACCGAATTCCACCGGTTGTGCATTGTCAATTAGAATCGCTTCTACCACGCCTGAACGATCGGCTTCAATTTGATTCATCATCTTCATAGCTTCAACAATACAGATGACGTCGCCGGATTTAACGTGTTGTCCAACCTCAACAAACGCCGGTGAGGATGGTGAAGGTGCACGGTAAAAGGTGCCGACCATCGGTGACGTAACTACATGACCAACGGGTTTGTCGTCTTTCTTTTCTTTGGTTTCAGATGGTTTGCTGTCTTCAACAGGCGCAGGCGACGCTTGAACCATGGGTTGCATCATGGCGGGTGCTTCAGGTGCGCTCATACGACGGCTGATACGAATAGACTCTTCACCTTCTTTGATCTCAAGTTCTTCAATGCCTGACTCTTCAATCAGCTCAATCAGCTTTTTAACTTTTCTTATGTCCATGATGGGGCTCCAGGGCAACTATTTTGCTTGAGAAATACGTTTATAGGCAGCATCCAGTGCATAGCTGTAGCCATCTGCACCAAGACCGCAAATGACGGCAACGGCTTTATCAGAGAAATAGGAATGATGACGAAAAGTTTCTCTTTGATGGACGTTTGAAAGATGAACTTCGATAAACGGAATCTTAACCGATAAGAGTGCATCTCTCATGGCAACACTGGTATGGGTGTAGGCTGCAGGATTAATAATGATGAACTTAACGTTTTCTTTATACGCTTGTTGAATTCGAGTGACTAACTCGCCTTCCGTATTGCTTTGGAAGGTGTCTAGCGTAATGCCGAAAGAGTCTGCTTCTTGCTCAAGCCCTGAATTAATGTCTTCGAGGGATTTAGATCCATAAATGCCAGGTTCACGCACTCCTAGCATATTAAGGTTTGGACCATGTAAAACCAGAATATCCGCCATAGATTCACCAAAATAAAGAACTGTGTAATTTGCCGCAAAGTTTGCACAAATTTGATGCAGGTGTCCATGACTTCTATCGAAACTTTAAGAAAAAGCCGATACTTTTAAGACATTCGCTGCAAGATCGTTACAAAGTTCGCGATATTTGACCTAGAGGATAGGTTAAGATTTTAGAAAATGCATTCCAATTATGAGAAATGACCTTAATTAAGTGACTTAAGGTCATTTTTTGTATGGAAGATTAGGAGAAAGAGAAATCGCTACTTAGAGGTTATTCGGTGCCCGAATAGAGGCGAACACAGTTTCGGCCGGCACGTTTTGCTTCGTAAAGTGCTTTGTCGGCGAGTTCTGAAAGAGAGGATGCGTCTTTAATATCTGGTGATAGTGCTGCAATGCCGCAGCTAAAGGTGACGTTGAAATCCTTATCGCCAGCCGACTGCGCGATATTACGGAATTTTGATAGGATTTCGTTGAAAATCATAACTGCATCCGTCGCAGAGGTGTTTGGCAGTACGACCGCAAACTCTTCACCGCCATAGCGGCCAATCACATCGCTCTTACGCAGGCGCTGCTTTAAGAACAGAGCCAAACTTTTGATCACTTTATCGCCAATGGGGTGACCGTAGGTGTCATTCACTTTCTTGAAGTGGTCAATGTCGAGCATGGCAAAAGAGAGAGGCGTTTTGTCCCTTTGGTTTTGTTGAAGGGCATTGTCCAGTTTGTGAAGTGTGTGGGTGTGGTTATACAGGCCGGTTAGACTGTCTCTGACCATCAATGCGAGCAGCGATTTTGCTCGACTGCCACGGTTGCGGATGGTACGGATCAGATGATCGGGATTGATCGGTTTGGTCAGGAAGTCATCACCGCCGCCAAGGCTCATGGCTTGTAATTGTTTGTTGATGTCATCTTCTGCAGAGAGAAAGACAATTGGCATACTTACCCACTTCTCGTGTTGACGGATAATATGTGCCAGTTCTGAGCCAGTGCATCCCGGCATGTACATATCAAGTACCACCAGATCCGGTTGGAATTCTTCTAATGTATCCAAGATCAGTAAGGGATCGGTGATGACTTTTGCGGTCATCTTGGCTTTCTTGAGGGTAGTATCAATAAAGTGTGCTTGTGAGCGAGAATCGTCGAGGACTAATACTCGATAGTCGTTGTCCTGATTATCTGAGCTTTCTATATCAATGCTCTCAATCAAACGGCCTGGATCAACGGAATCCAGATAGAAGGATTTACTGCCGGTTCGAATGGCCTTTAAGCGTGTTTCTAGGTTGCAGTTGTTCCGAGATAAAAAACTGACTGGGAAAGAGAGGCGATTCTGGCTTTTTAATTCTTGAATGAAATTGACGCCTGAATCTTGCGTGCCACTGAAGTCAGTATCAATCACTAGAATGCTGGGCGGCGTGATGCGTAGATGTTGTTCAATATCAAGAATGCTGGTGAGTTGCTTGCACTGTAATCCAAAGTAACTCAATTGTTTGGAAAGCTTATTGGCGTAGTTTTCATCGCTAATCGCTAAATAAATAGGCTTTCTTAGCTTTAATTGAGGTGGAGATTCTTCTTCCTGCTTTTTATCTGACTTTCTTAAGGTGATTTTTGCTAAGTCTCGGACCCTTTGTGTTAACAAATCCAGTTTAGATTGTTCTAGTTGCTCAAGGCATTGATTGATGACTTGATCTATTGCTTGGGCAACGGTGAGGTGATCTTCGTCTTGATAGCGTTCAGCGTAAGAAATCAGTCTTTGATTGATCAGTGCTAGTTGTTTCAGGTTGTCTTGGTTCCAACCAGCTTTGTTGAATGCTTGCCAGGTACTTATAAGTCTGCGTGATTGGGTGGTGGCTTTGCTGACAGCAGTGTTTTGATCCGATGATGGTGTTTGTGGTGCGGTATTTGTTGTATTTGTATTCGAATCTGTCATCTAGATTAACCACTTCGTATATTTAGAACTAATCTCTATTAAGAGAAATATGCTTATAATGATTTAGTTTAGTAGAGAATTCTCCAGATCGCATTAAAATCTCTACGTGGCTGACGATAAAAGGCTCAGTGTCCCGTTCTGAGCAGTTTGGTATCTATAAGGTATCTATTATGTCTACGAAATGAGTGAATGAACACTCACTAACATAGGATAGTGTATTTCAATTAATGATATCGCCATGGGCTTCAAGGTTGTTTTATATATGTTGTCTTGTATAGCTTGCTTCATACAAGTGCTCTGTAGACAGCCATAGCTATTACTCTATAGGCTTTAGCTTTGAACTGGCAATTAAAGTAACGTATCAGAATGCTAAATAAGTAACAGGATGTTAACTGGTTCAAAGACAATCAGTGTATGAATGGTTTAAGGGTGGAGTGGAACGTGGATCATAAAAACTTTCAATGTTTGTCGCTGATTACTTCGCGTATGTTGAAAGTGCTTATTTGTTTTCTGCCTGTACTGATGTTATCTGCGGATGTTCAGATCTCCCCTCAAGTGAAAAAGAGCTTCGCTTCCTTAATTGATTCGGTTACCTCTCTCGATGATCAGCAGAAACTGGAGCAAGTTAATCAGTACTTCAATAAAGAGATTCGCTTTATTAGTGATCAGCTGCATTGGAATGTCGAAGATTATTGGGCTACGCCCTATGAGTCTCTATCCGCGCAAGCGGGCGATTGCGAAGATTTTTCATTGGCAAAATACTTTACGTTAATTAAGGCAGGGATGGATCCTGAAAAATTGCGTATTACTTATGTTAAAGCCGTTAAGCTAAGACAGGCTCACATGGTCTTGGCTTATTATCCAACGCCATCGTCGGAGCCTCTAGTGCTGGATAACTTAATCCCTGAAATCAAAAAGGCGTCGAAGCGTCGGGATTTAGTGCCGGTATACAGTTTTAATGCCAGTGGTTTTTGGCTAAACAAGATGTCTGGCAATGTACGGTTGGGTGGCTCCTCGCGAGTTACCATGTGGACAGAGTTTGTGCAGCGAATGTCAGAGTATGACCCGTTAGAGCTGCTGCCAAAAAATGCCGTGCAATGAGGGATCAACATAATCAAATGTTCAGACGTTTTTGAATACGTTCCTAGTTAAAGAATGAACAACAAGCCAGTGGTGCTTGCACCCTATAAATTAGACTGAGAAGATACGGCTCTCTGGGAAAGTGGGCTGAAAAGGAGATTTAGTCGTGACCCTGTTTCAACGGCTCGTAATGATGACAATGGCTGTATTGTTTCTTGCTTTGGCAGGGAATATTTCGTCAGGTGTCTGGTCTGTAAAAGAGCATCTTAATCGCCAATTGAATATCAATGCAGAGGATGCTGCACGTTCTCTGGCCATTTCAATGAATACTGCGCTGAGAGAAAAGGATCAGGCCAGTCTTGAGACATTGTTGAATGCGATGTTCGATGGCGGTGATTATCAAAGTATCCGCGTGTTTTCTGTTGATGGCCGACTGTTGATTGAGAAAAAAGCAGAGTTAATCACGTCAGATGTGCCGGAGTGGTTCAAGAGTGCGGTCAGTTTCACCAGTGTTACCGCCGAAAGTGAAGTGAGTGACGGCTGGCAGCAATACGGTCGTATCTTCGTTGAGCCCAATACCCAAAAGAGTTACAGCAAACTTTGGTCGATTACCAGTACCATGGTGGTGTGGGTTGTGTTGTTAATGCTGGTGGCGTTGGTCATGATCGTGCTCTTTATGAAAGCGCTTCTGAAGCCATTATCGGATATGGAACATCAGGCGAACGCTATTTCAAACCGTGACTTTCGAACCATTCCTTTACCAAAGGCTCGTGAACTTCGCCGTGTGGTGATGGTAATGAATGGCATGGCTGAAAAATTGAGCAAACTGTTTTCAGACCAAGCAGAAATGACAGAGCAGCTACGAGAAATGTCGTTCCGGGATTCTCTCACAGGCTTGTCAAATCGTCGGGATTTTGTGGGTCACTTTAAAGCCTATCTAGACCCCCGTCAGGGCAGTAAAAGTGGTGCTTTGATACTGGTGGGTATTCGTGCATTTGATAAATTTAATCAGGCTCATGGAACAGCAAAAGCCGATGAGCTCTTGGTTCAAATTGCTTCGCAGCTAAAAAGTTTCCGAAAAGAATACAGCAAGATAGTCACAGCCCGTTTGAAGGGGGCTGAATTTGGTGTGTTTATTCCTGATGTATCTCGTGAGCATGCATTTCAAGCGTTGCAAACACTGTTTAAAGAGCTGTCGATGATTCCTGCGGTTCAAACGAATCAGGAAATGGCGGACAAGCTTCATCTAGGTTTGGCTTATTATTCTGAAAGCTCAGATATTCCTTCAACCGGTAACTTAATCAGTCTTGCGGATCAGGCATTGCGTCGAGCGCAAGGCCGAGGACGAAACACCGTGATCATGCTGTCCACGAGCGAAACCAATGACGCTGAATCGGATGGCGTAATGGGGGATCAAGCATGGCGTGGTTACTTGGAAAAAGTGTTGGAACGTCGAGCGGTGAAGTTACTGTATCAACCGGTAAAACACTTCGGGTTGGCAAGTACTACGGATTATGAAGTGCTGGCGAGAACAGACTATAAAGACAGTTTGGTGACCGCGTCTTTGTTCTGGCCGATGGTGGAGCGTTTCCAATGGACAGAGCAATTTGATCGCCTGATCATTACAAAAGCCATGTCGTTAATGGCAAGCCAAGCCCAGGATCTCCGTTTGACCATTAATGTGTCACCAAAATCCTTGTTGTCTGAAAAATTTTCGGCTTGGCTTATTAAAGTGGCACAAGAAAATCCTGTGGTGTCCAAACGCGTTGTGCTTGAAGTGTCTGAATACGTTCTTCATCAGGATGCAGAGACCATTATTGCGCTATCTCAATCCCTGCATACGTACGGAATGACTTTGGCGATAGATCATTTTGGTGCAAGTTCTGGTACCTTTAGCTATCTCAACCGTGTCAAAGTCGATCATTTGAAAGTGGATCGCAGCTATATCCGGGATATACATTTATCGAAAGATAACCAATTTTACATTCGTTCTTTAATTCAAATTGCACACAACTTAGATATTAAGGTGTATGCAGAGGGTGTTGAGAAAGAAGAAGAGTATCAAGTGCTGAAAGATCTTGGACTCGATGGGGCTATTGGTTATCTGTTTGGTAAGCCGTTGGCAGAACCTCATTAGTGAGGGTAAAAGGACAGGATTATGGAAAAGAAAACAACAATCGGTATTTTGGGTGGCGTGGGTGCGCTGCTTTTGTTGCTTACCTTAGTGGGTTGGTACTGGAGTTCTGAACCTGACTCTATACCAGTAGTTGCTTCAGCGACCAGTCATGCGGAAGCTCAGGGTAATAATCTGGTGACAGGGTATGTGACCACGCACACTTTGATTACAGTGATTGATACCCTGCTCGAAAAGCCGGGTGGCTATATTGCCAACGACATTCTTCCTCCAGGTTTGGTTATGGACAACATGCCGAATTGGGAGCTGGGTGTGCTTGTTCAGGTTCGTGATTTGGCACGTGCCTTTCGCCGTGATTTCAGTCGCTCGCAATCCCAGTCCACCGAAGATAAAGACCTTGCGAAAGCCGAGCCGCTGTTAAACTTCGAACATAAGAGTCGCTTTTTCCCTTCGTCTGAATCCCAATACGATGATGCCAAAGCCTATCTGGAATCTTACTTAGCTCGCTTGGCAGATCCGAAAGAGTCTCGTGCACAGTTTTATACGCGTGCGGATAACCTGAGTCGTTGGTTGTCGGATGTGGAAACACGCTTGGGCAGTTTGTCCCAACGCTTGAGTGCAGCGGTCGGTAAGGCTCAGATCAATACCGATTTGGCCGGTGACAGTGCTGCGCAACAGGCAACACCAGGGATTCAGGATCAAATCGTAAAAACACCTTGGTTGGAAATTGATGATGTGTTCTATCAAACCCGAGGGTCGTGCTGGGCATTGATTCAAATTCTTACGGCCATTGAAAACGATTTCCGCCCCGTGTTGGAAAAGAAAAACGCGCGAATAAGCCTGAAGCAAATTATTCGTGAGTTAGAGTCCACGCAAGATGCCGTGTGGAGTCCGTTAATTCTTAACGGCGAAGGTTTCGGCTTGTTAGCCAATCATTCGTTGGTGATGGCGTCTTACGTTGCGCGCGCTCATGCGGCGATTATTGATTTAAGAAGTCTGCTTGAGCAGGGCTAGATTAAGCAAGGTTGAGCTTAGACAGCGAAACCAAAAGATAAAAAGGCCGGGTACTACTTTACCTGGCCTTTTTTATTGGCTATCCAATTTATCGAGCAGGTCGGCCAATTCTTCAACAAGAAGGTTTAAATCCTGAAGTTCCTGATCGGTGACATTGGATGCTTTCAGGGGTTTAATACGACTGGATAACTCCTGTACCCTACGTTTTGCCTGACTCTCGATTTTATGCCGATTAGCTAGGGTGGTCGCTGTGTTTTTAAACTCGCTGTCGGGTTGATGATCGTGAACCGTTTCGTGATTCAATAAGAACTCCGCCAGTTGAGTATCAATCTTTAGAATGTGATTCTTCAGCCAGTTGACTAGAAACTCCTGAATTAACGCGGCATCTTCTCGCGTCAGGTTATCGATGTCGGTTTGGCTGCTATTGAGTTCGGCGATGAACAACTGATGCTGCTTTTTATGTTTCGACAGCTTGTTGGGCTCATAGCCGTATTTTTCCATTAACGTTTCTTCGGTGGTGAAATGGTATCGGGTATAGTCGAACAATTCTTCGAGAATAGACTCTAAGGACGTGTCTTGAAAGTGGGTTTCAATGGCGTCATGAAGCTTGTTGATCAGGCCAACCAGAATTTGATGTTGATCATCAATGATTTTGATGCCGACGGCATATTCAGGTTTCCATCGAAATAGACTCATAGTGAACCCTTAGACACAGTTTGACGTCATACTCATCAGTGTAATACACAGACCTAAGTGAAAAAATTGTGCTCTGATGATGTATTGATTTTAATCAATGCCATAGGCACTGATTTGATCTTGGTTTATAGTTCTGCATCTTATAACGGGAACCTCTGAACAAGACTCCTGACTTTTTACTCTTTATTAATGCCAACAAGGACGTAGTTTGATGTTCTCTTTTTATCGCGCGCTTATTTTATCCAGACCCAAGCTTTGGTTGGTGGTGATTCTTGGGCTGTCTGTTTTGGCGGTTGTGCTAGGGCAATCGTTCAAAATTGATGCGTCGGCCGATTCTTTAACCTTGGAAAATGATAAAGATCTCAAGTACTTCCGTGAGGTGGTGAAAGAGTTTGGTGCCGATGATTTCCTTTTTATTACTTACGCACCGAAAACAGAATCCATCATCAGCGATAAGAGCATTAATGAAATCAGTTTGCTTTCCACTAAATTGGAAGCGTTGGATGATGTATCTGCTGTGGTCAGTATTCTCAATGTCCCCTTATTGGATAGCCCGAGAATCAGTTTGACGGATTTGTCTCAAGGGATGAGAACGTTGATGACGCCAGGCGTCGATAAAGAGTTAGCGTTAAAAGAGTTCCAAAGCAGTCCGCTCTATTATCAGTTGTTAATGAGTGATGATGCCAAGACGACGGCATTGCAGGTGACGCTAAAGCGAGACACCGAATACTATCGTTTATTGAATGCGCGTAATGAGCTCAGAAAAGCGTCGCAAGAGCCTGGCTTTTCTGCGACGGATGAGTTGGCAAAAGCCGAGGCCGATTTCTCTGAATACAATGCAGCTCGCTTAAAACGAGAAAGCCAAACCATCGCAGATGTACGAGCCATCCTTGCTCAGCATCGGGATCATGCCGACATTTTCTTGGGCGGCGTGACCATGATTACTTCCGACATGATCAGCTTCATTGAAGATGATCTGGTGACCTTCGGAATCGGTGTGGTGCTCTTCCTGATTGCTATGTTGACGATCATCTTCCGAAAAGTACGTTGGGTGATGGTGCCTTTGTTGAGCTGTTTGCTTACTTCGGTCTGGTTAGTAGGGTTACTGGCCTTGTTAGACTGGCGGGCCACAGTGATTTCTTCCAACTTTGTATCTTTGGTTTTGATCATCACCATGTCGATGTGTGTGCATTTGGTGGTGCGATATCGTGAATTGCATTTGGAAATGCCGAACGCGAATCAGTTTAAATTGGTAGAAGAAACTACCATGCACATGATCAAGCCATGTATGTACACCTCATTAACCACCATCGTTGCCTTTATGTCCTTGGTGTTTTCCGGGATCAAACCTGTAATTGATTTTGGTTGGATGATGGCAACCGGCGTAGGCTTGGCTTTCTTGCTGACTTTCGTGATTTTCCCGGTGTTGATGTTATTGATTCCTGTGGATGAACCAGTGGAAGAGCACGATTTTACTGAATCTTTCACACTCTTTTTTGCTGGCTTGGCTAAGCGTCGCTATCTTCCGATCACTCTGTTGAGCCTGGGGTTGGCGGCAGGTTCAATCTACGGTATTACCAAGCTGGAAGTGGAAAACAGCTTCATTGGTTACTTTGATGAGAAGACCGAAATCTACCAAGGGATGTCCGTCATTGATCAGGAACTGGGGGGAACGACACCACTGGATATCGTGATCAAACCGGATCAGGCGTTCTTTGAATTTGTGAAGGCGCTGGAAACCCCGTTTGAAGCCGTAGATTTTGATGATGAAGGATTAGGCGATGCCTTTGCTGAAGAGTCCGATGAGGGCTTTGAGGATCTTGAAGAGCTAGGTGATGCTTTTACCGATCCCTTTGCAGAAGGTGGCGATGCTTTTGGGCAAGCCGACGGTGCGAACAAACCAAGTTATTGGTTAACGACCAAGCAATTGGCGCGGTTAAAAGAAATCCACGAGTATTTAGAGTCTTATCCTGAAATTGGTAAAGTGCTGTCGTTAAGTACGGTTATGGATTTAGCGACCATGCTGAATGAGGATAAGCCACTCAATGATTTTGAATTGGCCTTGGTGCGAACCATGGTGCCGGAAGATGTCTCGAATATCCTTATCAAACCTTACTTGTCAGAAGATGCTAATACGGCGCGAATTACCATGCGTATTATCGATTCAGACCCGGAACTTAAACGTGCTGAATTACTGGCGAAGATCGAAAATGATCTGCATGAGAAGTTCGGTTTAGAAGTCGAACAGTATCGTCTGACCAATATGATGGTTCTGTATAACAACATGTTGCAAAGCTTGTTTACCTCCCAAATTGAAACCTTGGGCGTGGTATTTCTGGCAATCATGGTGATGTTTTGGGTGTTGTTCCGTTCTTTATATCTGGCCGTGGTTGCGATTATTCCAAACATGCTGGCTGCGGGCTTAGTGTTGGGCGCGATGGGCTTGGCAGGTTTGCCATTGGATATGATGACCATCACCATTGCTGCGATTACGGTGGGGATTGCGGTGGACGATACCATTCACTACATCCATCGTTTCTTGGAAGAATTCCCGAAAGATCGAGACTACAAAGCGACGGTAGAGCGTTGTCACGGCAGTATTGGTAAAGCCATGTATTACACCTCAGTGATCATCGTGGTCGGCTTCTCGATTCTGTCATTATCGAACTTTGTACCGACCATTTACTTTGGTATTTTGACCGGATTGGCGATGGTCGCTGCCATTTTTGCCGCGCTTACGTTGCTGCCGTCTTTGATTCTACTCTTTAAGCCTGTAGGGAATGGAGAGCGATTAAAAGTGCAGGGTATTGCCGAGTCCAAGTGATTATCGTTTGTTGAGCCGGAGATTCACTTTGTTGGTGTTTCCGGCTTATTGATTTCCGGCTGGCCGTAATTACTGAGCTATTATTGAAGAGTAGAAATAGGTTGTTCGAACAACTTTCTAATGCTTAAGATGAGTGACGAGATCCAAGTTATTGTATCTAAAGATATTTAGTTCTTGTTTTATTGGCCGATAGCTGACTGAAGGGATTGAGTCCGAGTTGAGGAAATAAGTTTGAATTCAGTAGAAACAATCATTGTATTTAATATCATTGGCTTTACCGTCATATTGCTGATTATGTTCGTACTCGGCTGGTGGTTCCTAAAGAAGCAAGCGCGATCCGCTTCTGATGAGGCACGTAAGGTTGTTCAGGCGGAAATACAAAAAGCCAAACAACAATTGGTGAAAATGAACCGCCAGATGATGAAGGACTATAAGGTCGAAGATTCCGTTCCTCTGGATTTTTCCCCGGTGGTTATCGACAGTAAATCCATCCGGGCGGTTGAAGAAATCTACAAAGCCTTTGTGGTTTGGGGAAAAACCAGTGCCGATGCCGCCACTAAAATAACCAAGCTGGGCGCGCAAGAATTAGCGGGCATGCACGCCACTAAACAAGAAGATCATCTTAAAAATTTCTATTCGGAATCCCGAAAGGCATTGAACCTTGCTCAGCAATTGGCGCATCAGATTGAATTTGATGCCGCCTACCTGGATGAAACTCTGATCAAAGAAATGTCAGACATGGCCAAGCAGACCATTAGCATGAGTGATAGTCTGATGGATCATGTTAAAAAATCTGCAGAAAAGTCAAAAGCGACAACGGCGAGGGATAACCTTAAGTTCTACTCTGCCATGGAAAAACAAGCGGCTACTATTGTGAACTTCCATAATCTCGAATATAAGAATTTTGTGAAAAACACCTTGGCTAAAAAAGTTCGTGATTTACGCAGTGGTATGAGTGAGGCTGGTGGGGACGTGATGTCAGAGGAGTAGCTTCTCGCTTTTAACTATTCTTTGAAAACGCCTCATTTATTGGGGCGTTTTTGTTGATACGAATCGTACTACTGTTTTGGAGAGTGCTGGATTAAGTATGTTATATAATGATTTTCGTGAGTCAGTGGTTTTATTGCATAACTCAATTAATACAGTTTTGGAGTACTCTGCTCCAAATTATGGGACAGTACCTCCCGACAATGTGTTGAAAACGATAAGTAAAATAAAAAATTTAGGTTTTAGACTGGAGAAGATTATTCAGAATTTACCGGATGAAATCGAAGGATTTCGAACTCTTGGACCGATATTACATCCTGATGATTTGAAAGTTGTTCTATCTCTAATGATGGATTTGGTTTTGTCTTTCGACAGCGATTGTCCGTTAAGGTCGATTTATCCAGTTGTATTGTACAAAACCAAAAAAGCGATTCTAATGGAGTATATTTACTTATTTTCTTCTTGGAAATATTACTTCAAAGCGCCTAGAGAAATTAATAGAGATTACTATTCCCCTTTTTTGGGAGAGCATATAAAGGAATTAGATGTTGTCATAGGTATTGATGATAATATCTTAGATAAGCTGTTTGAAAATTTGAAAGATTGTATTTCACTAGCTAAAGAAGGTATCGAAAATGACTTTCAGCTTAGGTATACGGAAATATAGAACTATATAAGTCAAATGGGGTGTCGCCAAATTCGTGAAGTCATTGGCTCCTTGGTGACTGAACTGAAGAGGATGTAACGTCTTTCCAGTTGATAGTGTGTTCGAAGCCAATAAAAAACCGCCACAAGGGCGGTTTTTTTCGATCAATACCAAGTAAAACTCAATATTAACCTTCAGCTTTGTTGTAAGCTTCGATAGATTCAACGATTGCTTTCTTAGCAGCCTCTGCACCTTCCCAACCTTCAACCTTAACCCACTTACCTTCTTCTAGATCTTTGTAGTTCTCGAAGAAGTGTGCGATTTGGTCACGAAGCAATTTAGGAAGATCTTCGATGTCTTGAACGTCGTCGTACATCTTAGTTAGTTTGGTGTGTGGAACAGCAACCAGCTTAGCGTCTTCACCAGCTTCGTCAGTCATGTTCAAAACACCCACAGGACGACAACGGATTACAGAACCCGGAGCTACTGGGTATGGCGTTACAACAAGTACGTCCAACGCATCGCCATCGTCTGCTAGCGTTTGAGGGATGTAACCATAGTTCGCTGGGTAGAACATTGGTGTCGCCATGAAACGGTCAACCATCAACGCATCGTAGTCTTTTTCGATTTCGTATTTGATTGGCGCGTGGTTCGCTGGGATTTCAATTGCAACGAACACGTCATTCGGTGCGTCTTTGCCCGCAGGAATGTTGTTGTAGCTCATATTCTGTTCCTAAATATGGGTGAGTTGTATGGTTAAAAAATTAAGCGCTGATTATAGAGCTTGATGTCATGGAATCCTAGTTCAATCCCGTACTAGGGAAAGGCTATTTTGAGATTTCTGACAATATTTGTGGCTTGAGAGTTCAATTTTTGATGATCTGCACGTTGCGATTTTACGACAGGTTGTTGATGGATAAGGTGTTTTCAGTAAATTCTGAGTCTTGTGTCTTTGTGTTTTCATACTCATGGCATATTATTCAGAGGTTCCCGACTAACTAGAAAGGATTTCGAGCATGACCGATTCGCCTAAGAAGGGGCCGGATAATAAGAATAAATCGCCGGATAATAAGCACAAGACATCGGCTTCCGATAAAGCATCAAGTACGCAAAAGGCTTCAAAAGCCGATAGCCAAACGACTAAAACCTACTCGGAAGATAATCCGTTTCGCCAGGGTAAGTCTCACAAGTCTGACAGTAATGGCAGTACAGAAACGTCAGGGCGCTCTTCGTTTGTGCGTCGTGTTGCAGAAGATGCTTTGAGAATGGCGTGGAAGACAGGCGTTACGACCCTAAGTAAAGCATCCAACTTTGTTCAGTCGCCTGAAAATTTACGTTTGATTGCTGATGCCGGCGAGTCGCTTCGAGATATGCGAGAAGTGGCCGGTCTCACTCGAGATGAGTTGGCCGAAGCGTTGGATTTGTCGGATAAGGGATTGGTTGAAGCGGTGGAAAACGGTACGGCGACGCTATCCTTTGAATTGATTCTTAGATTGTCGGCACTGTTGGCTCGACATGACCCGGTTCCTTTTGTGTTGAAGTATGTTCGCGCATACAACCCGGAAGTTTGGAAACTCCTTGAAACCTGGGGCCCAGCCCGAGTGACTACGCAGTACGAACGTGAACGACAGTTTATTAATATCATGCGTGGTCATGATGCGGCTCGAAAGCTAAGTGACGAAGGCTTTGCTGAAGTCCTTAAATTCACTCGTTCTTCGTTTGAAATGGCGCTTCACTTTGTGGCGCAACAGGAGAATGTTGAAGACACCATCCTTGATCCAGATTCCCCAGAAGCTGTACTAAATAAAGACGCAGAACGAAAAAAATCAGATTCTAAGTAAAAAAGGTTTGACAGGGTTAGGGGACCTCCATATAATGCGCCCCACAATGACGCGGGGTGGAGCAGCCTGGTAGCTCGTCGGGCTCATAACCCGAAGGTCGTCGGTTCAAATCCGGCCCCCGCAACCAGATTCAAAAACCGAGATTTTATATCTCGGTTTTTTTATGCCTGTAAGTTATGGCAGGGTTTGAAACGGGTAAGGCCGAAGGTCGTCGGTTCGCTCTTTACAAAAAGAAGTGGCTCTCGGTCTGAAGGACCCGCAACCAGACTCAAAAATCCGGATGTTATATTTCGGTATTTTATGCCTGTAAGTTGAGCAATAGATTCAAAACTTAGAGTTTATATCTCGGTTTTTATGTTTCCGGTTTTTGTATTCGTAAGTTGATCCTTCGCAGAAAAATAATAACTATTCATGGCTTTGAGACAACTTTTGCAGTAAAACGCTGTCACAGCCTAGGGGTTTATTCAAAGTTTCCCCGGATCTTTAATTTCGATGTTTGGAGCTAATAAAAAGCGATGAAGCAGGGCATTAATCGTCGTTTGGTTAATAAGGTTGTTTTAAGACTGTCTCAGTGTTTGCTGGTTGCCGTTTTCTGGGCAATGACGTACTCCATCGTTAAGGCGTTTGAGCAAGATGATCGAGCGATAGCAGTGTTGCAATATCATCATGTCAGCGAAGAGACGCCGTTTCTAACTTCCATCAAGCCCGACGAATTTGAAGCGCATCTTGATTATTTGGTGCAGCAGAAGTTTGATGTGATTTCTCTTAGTGCGTTTTTAGAGCGTATGAAGAAAGGTCAGCTCACTTCGCAGAAGACCGCCGTAATTACGTTTGATGATGCCTATACTTCGATTCATGATGTTGCCTGGCCTTTACTTAAAGAACGAAACTTTCCTTTCTCTGTGTTTGTAAACACCGAAGCGGTGGATCAAAAGTTACGTCATTCGATGACTTGGTCTCAAATGAAAGCCATGGCCGAACAGGGTGTGGAGTTCGCCAATCATACCAGTAGCCATTTACACATGATTCGTAAGTTGGACGGTGAAACGGATAAAGCATGGCTGAGTCGTATCAAAGCTGAAATTCAATCGGCGGAAAGCAAAATAGAGCAAGAGCTGGGGCAGTCTCATAAGGCGCTGGCGTATCCGTTTGGTGAATATAACCCTCAAATTCAGGCGTTGTTGAAACGAATGGGGTATGTTGGGTTTGCGCAACATTCTGGCGCAGTAGGGGTGATGTCCGATCTACAAGCGATTCCCAGGTTTCCGTTCGGTGGTTACTACACTTCGTTGGATGATTTCGTGACTAAGGTAAATGCACTGGCTTTGCCCGTAAATGATGTGAAGCTTGGCCTTGAGTTGTCGATCGACACCTTGCCTGATAATCATGTGTTGGATGAGCTTCCGCCCATGAAGCGGAAGGACTGGCTGTATCTGCATAATGAAACTAAACCTGCGGTGTATTTTGAGACAATGCTGTCGGACACTCAGGCGAAACAGATTACTTGTTACGCATCAGGGCAGGGAAGAGTGCCTTTGGCGCTTGTGGGCAAAGAACATGAATATCACGGCTTTCTGGTGGAAACCGTAAAAGCCCCGCCAGTGGGTCGATCTCGTTTTAATTGCACGCTGCCATCCCAGTGGTCGGGCCGATTCTATTGGCTAAGTCAGCCGATCATTCGATTGGATAAAGAAAATCGCTGGTATCAGGAATAATCTACACTGAGATAGAGTGAGGAAGGAGTGTTCAAGGTGAAAGCGAAACGAGGTCAGTCAATGTACAGTAAACGTCTTCCTTTTCTCTTGGGTGCTTTATTTTTGTTGCTTCAAGGGTGTGCTGGAACAGTTTATCAGCCTTACGATGGTAAGTTGGGGTATCAGGAAAAAACCGATTCCAAAGGTCGGTTGGTAATCACTTACTTTGCATCGGACTCCACAGACTGGTTCACCATTGGCACCTTTGTTGATCAGCGTTTGCGAGAGCGTAAACAAGATGAGCCTTGCATTGATTACCAAATGGTTCGTGATGAGCAGACAGAACAACGAGTGACTATTCAGCGTCAACACGATGCTCAATACACCACGGTGCTTGGCTTGAACGCACGGTGGGATATTCGAACCCATGAACCTATTCAATTGGATATTCCAGCCAACGTACGTGTTTATCAGCGCATACTAAAACCCCTTCCTATCACGGATTGCCCTTCTCAATAGTCTTGGATCGGGTCATAATCTTGAACCAAATCAGTGCAGTAAGGATTGAGGCCAGCAGTGACTACGCCAATTAATGAATACGTTCAGCGTTATGAGCTCATTCTTCGTTCTATGAATGAAGGTGTTTATGGGCTTGATTGTAATGGGGTTGCGACCTTTATTAACCCTGCTGCTGAGCGCTTAACGGGGTGGACCGCTGAAGAAACCATCGGTAAACCGATTCATTCCTATCACCATCACACCAAGTCGGATGGCAGTTCTTATCCTCAATCTGAATGTCCCATCTTTAAGACGGCTCAAACCGGTGTTGAACATAAGATTGGTTACGAGCTGTTTTGGCGAAAAGATGGCTCCAGTTTTCCTGTGGAATATTCCAGTACCCCCATTTTCAAAAACGGCGAATTAGTCGGTGCCGTTGTGGTATTTCAGGATATTTCTGAACGCAAGTTGGCGGAACAAAAGCTGCAACAGGCGTTTGATCAAGTTCAGACGCTGACGGAAAAACTGGAAGCGGAAAATCGTTACCTTAAAGACGAAATTGAAGACGAACTGGAGCTTCAAGAGCTGATTGGCGATAGCCCCGCATTTCGGATGATCCAAACTCAGGTTGAGCAGGTGGCCAAAACGGATGCGACGGTTCTGGTGCAAGGCGAGAGCGGCACCGGTAAAGAGATGATTGCACATGCCATCTATCAGGCCAGTCATCGTAAAGATAAACCCATGGTTAAGGTTAACTGTGGCGCTATTCCTTCCAACCTGGTGGAAAGTGAGCTTTTCGGGCATGAAAAGGGCGCTTTTACTGGTGCAATTAAACGTCATATTGGTCGATTTGAATTAGCCAATGGTGGAACGTTGTTTTTGGACGAAGTGGGCGAGTTACCGCTCGATGTTCAGGTGAAGCTGTTAAGGGTGCTTCAAGAAGGCGAATTTGAACGGGTGGGTGGCACGGCGCCAATTCCCGTAGATGTTCGAGTGATTGCGGCAACCAATCGTGATCTTAGGCGTATGGTGGATGAAGGCAGCTTTCGGACGGACTTGTATTACCGCTTGAATGTCTTTCCTATGGTGATTCCGCCATTGCGTGATAGAAAGGAAGATCTGCCCGCTTTGGTTCGTCATCGCTTGAATAAGTTGGAAAAACAGTTAGGGAAACAGCTGTTTGGCGTGTCGGATCA
Organism: Litoribrevibacter euphylliae; assembly: GCF_042646085.1. NCBI lineage: Bacteria > Pseudomonadati > Pseudomonadota > Gammaproteobacteria > Oceanospirillales > Oceanospirillaceae > Litoribrevibacter > Litoribrevibacter euphylliae. Next base: position 151,948 of record NZ_JBHRSZ010000001.1, read on the forward strand.
AACCATGCAGCGTTTTTCCAGTTATCGTTGGCCTGGCAATATTCGCGAGCTTAACAACTTACTAGAGCGTGCCGCCATTGTGACTCAGTCACCTTGGTTGGAAGTGACAGGGTTCGAGCCGACAGGGTTTGAGCCGACAGGCTTTGGTATAACAGCAAGTGATGCTCAAATGAGTGATCTTGACTCATTGTCAGCGCTTCAAACTGGCACTATCAGTTCTGTGAGTGAACTTAAGACACTTGCCGACGCCGAACGGCAGCATATTTTGCGTGTTTTGGAGTCTACCGATTGGGTTATTTCAGGTAAGAAAGGCGCGGCAGATGTCCTGGATCTACCGCCTAGTACGCTGCGTTCTAAGATGAAAAAGCTTGGAATAGCCCGATAATGTTTGTGGTTATATGTCGTCATCACGAAATACCGTGACCATATATCGCTCTATATTTTTGATTGTTTCTATAACTTATTGAAATATAAGAAATAAATATTTTTCTTAAGTTGGTACGTCTACTGCATTTTCAATAGTGAGCCTCTGGGCTCTATTAGAAAATGATGAGAGAGACGAATAATGACCAACAAAATCGAACTTGTGCAAATTGAGTCGGATCACAAGGACGTTAACCACTTCAACCCCGATGATAATGTCATCGCCCGCGAGAAGATTCAGGTTAAAGCTACGGATGGTTTTCACAGCAAGATACGAAAGCTGGTGGCGGGACTTGGCTTCTTAGCTTTCTTTGGTTGTGCGTGGATGCAGTGGGATGGGCATCAGGCGGTACTTTGGGATTTAACCAATCGCCAATTTTTAATCTTTGGCCTGACCATGTGGCCACAAGATCTTTATCTTCTTTCTTTTACCTTGATGATCAGTGCCTTTGGATTATTTGCCGTAACGGCGTTTGCGGGGCGGGTGTGGTGTGGTTATGCCTGTCCGCAGAGTACGTGGTCATGGGTATTCATGTGGCTGGAAGCCCAGATTGAGGGCGATCGTAATGCCCGACGAAAACTGGATAAGGCGGATATCTCCGGTCATAAAGTGTTTTTGAAGCTCATCAAGCACCTCTCTTGGGTGGCTGTAGCTTTTATCACTGCATTAACTTTTGTTGGCTATTTCACACCGATACGTGAACTCACTGTAGATCTATTTACCTTTGAAGCGTCTTGGGGGGCGACCAGCTGGGTATTTATTTTGTCAGCGCTTACTTACTTGAATGCCGGCTGGTTACGTGAGCAAGTGTGTATTTATATGTGCCCGTATGCGCGTTTCCAATCCGTTATGTTTGATAAAGATACCCAGGTTGTAACTTACGATGTTGAGCGTGGTGAGCCGAGATCTGCCAAGCGTAAACATGTTCAAAGTGCCGATCAGAAGCCCGGTGACTGTGTGGACTGTACTTTGTGTGTTCAGGTATGCCCGACTGGTATCGATATTCGTCAAGGTCTTCAATACGAATGCATCAGTTGTGGTAAGTGTATCGATGCCTGTAACACTGTGATGGATAAGTTAGGCTTTGATCGAGGTCTAATTCGCTACACCAGTGAACATGCTCTCAAGCATAAAGAGCCTTCAAAAATTCACGGTCGTTTGTTGGGGTATACGGCAGTGATGTCGGTGTTTGTTGGTGCCTTGTTATATGGTGTGATGACATTATCCACCGTCGATTTGGAAGTGGATCGTGGTCGTGGCGCCAACTTATTCCGTGAGAATTACCGCGGCGATATCATCAACAGCTATAACCTGCGTGTGATGAACAAAACTCAAGAAACCAAGGCCTATCAGCTATCGGTTGAAGGTGTTGATGTCGAATCACTGGAAGGTGTGACCACACTTGAGTTGATGCCAGGTGAAATTAGTCAATTACCAATGGCAATTACCGTTCGTCCTGAGCATTTATCTCAGCGTGTGACTCCGATTGAGTTTGTGGTTTGGGAAATAGAAAGTCCAGATCAAAGAGAAACCGTCGAGAGCCGTTTTATCGCGCCAATACGATAAGTTTTATTAGGAACCTCTGGATAAGATCCTTTTACCTTCGTCTCCTGGCTCTTCCTTGTGAGCTGCCTTAAGCGCAAGTACCTGTTTGTCCCTTGATTCCCTAAGGGTACTTGTGCTCTTTTTTATCCTTCCCTCCATACATTATGGAACTGCTGATTCTGCCTCAGATCAAGGCTCTGGCGAATTGCGCTTTATTGCAGTCTGCTTTGGTGTATAGTCGCTGATAATTAGAGCCTAGTACCTTCAGAATCAAGGAGATAATCAATGCGGCCGTACGATGAAGCATTAGCACAGTTATTGAGTGATGTTGGAAGCGTTGCAACTGCACAAAACGCAACCGAGAACGTTAGCTTATTCGATGCCGTTGGCCGTGTACTGGCCGAAGATCTGTGCTCTCCAATCAACGTGCCTCCAAAAGACAATTCCGCGATGGATGGTTACGCGTTGCGTCTTCAGGGCGCAAATGCCCAAGGCCAATGGCAGGTTGTTGCGACTCGTCTGGCGGGCGATGCTTCTGAATTAACGGTTAATCCGGGCGAAGCGGTTCGTATCATGACCGGTGCTGAAGTGCCTGATGGTGCGGATACTGTGATCATGCAAGAAGATATCAATCGCGATGGTGATGTGATCTCCCTAAACAGTGCCAATGGTGTGGATGATCACCGGGTGGCTGAGAACATTCGTCCTGTGGGTAACGATATCAAAGAAGGACGCGTGATTGTTTCGCAAGGTACCAAGATCGATGCGTCTCATCTGGGCTTGATTGCTTCTGTGGGCATTGATCAAGTCTGTGTATTCAGACGCCCGATTGTGGCGGTAATTTCTACCGGCGATGAGCTGATTGAGCCGGGGAGTGCACTACCTGCGGGCGCCATTTACAACAGTAATCGTTACTTCCTGTTGCCGATGTTGCAAAAACTCGGTTGTGAGATCATTGACTATGGCACGTTAAAAGACGATCAGGCGTTGTTTGAGAAAACCTTTAAAGAAGCTGCTGACAAAGCGGATTTCGTGATCACTACGGGTGGTGTATCGGTGGGGGATGCCGATTACGTTAAACCGGTTTTGGAAGCGCTGGGCAATATTGATTTCTGGAAGGTCGCGATTAAGCCAGGAAAACCCTTTGCCTGTGGTCGACTTACTAAAGATGAGTCACAACAGGCGGGCTATTTGTTAGGACTGCCGGGCAATCCGGTCTCTGCAATTGTGACTTTTATGTTGTTGGCGAGACCTGCCATTCAGCAGTTTTCTGGGCAAGCAGTGGAACCTTTAGCCTTCTTACCCGCCAGAGTAACTCAAGATGTGAGGAAGCGTCCCGGACGAATGGACTTCCAACGTGCTCACTATGAAATGGGTGAAGATGGTAGAATTCACGTTACGCCATTTAATAGTCAAAGTTCCGGAGTGTTGTCGTCCATAGCTGAATGCAATTGTTTTATGGTGTTGGATCGGGAACAAGGAGCTATTGATGCAGGTGCTAAGGTTAAAATTCTTCCTTTTAGAGAATGGTTGTAGCGCTTTAGGGAAAGGCTGCGGCACTTTAGAGAGCGGCGGTAGTGCTGAACGAGAGGCTGTGGCTTTAGAGAATAGCTGTGGCACTTCCTTCTATTGACAAGTTTGCTGGTTATTCATGAACGTTATCAAGGTGAGTTGAGTGAAAGTTGTATATTTTGCGCGGTTAAGAGAAGCCGTTGGTCAGTCGGAAGAAGAGCTTGTCTTACCTGAAGGTGTCGAGACCACCGGTCAGTTAAAGGACTTGTTGATGGCGCGAGGAGAACCTTGGACATCGGCGTTGAAAGGCCAACGTGTGTTGGTGGCCGTGGATCAAGAGCATGCGGGTTATGACGATTCGATCAAGAACGCGTCAGAAGTCGCGTTCTTTCCTCCGGTAACTGGGGGCTGATATGTCTGAGTTTACGATGTCTGATTCAACACGTGCTCATAACTGTGAAATCGAAATTTCCGTACAAGAAGCGGATTTTGATTTGGGCGCCTTGTCGCAACGGTGGACGGACGGTGATGTAACAAATGGCGCTCAGGTGATGTTTGTTGGTCGTGTTCGCGAGTTTACTCAGGCCAGTCAGCAATCCATGACCTTGGAACATTATCCGGGGATGACGGAAAAGTCGCTTCAAAAAACAGCGGACATTGCGGCAAGCCGCTGGAGAATCAATAAAGCGCTAATCATTCATCGTGTCGGTGAATTAAAACCAGCTGACCAAATTGTTTTGGTTATGGTTCTATCCGGGCACCGTGAGGATGCATTTAATGCGGCGTGGTTCATTATGGATCACTTAAAAACCACCGCTCCTTTCTGGAAAAAAGAATCCGCCGATGGCGAAGGCCAGTGGGTGGATGCCAAAGACTCTGACGATCAAGCACTTGAAAAGTGGGATGAATCTTAACGAATGTCATGTCCCCTGAGCCAGATCAATTAGTTAATCAAAACGCTCAACTATTATGTTCTTCATAATATTTAGATTCTTTAAAAAGTGTGTTGTGCGACTGGCACAAAATCTGAATTAAAGAACATAACTTAGCGTGCTTGAGGAAATACTTATGAAATCCATGATCTCTTCTACCGTTCCTTTCTTAGTAAGTTTTGCTGCTGTGTTAGTTGTGCTTGGAGCTAGCGTTGGTTGATTCATATCAACCAGCTTCAGTAGCTAGTTTCAGGATTCACTTTCGCGTACTATTCGATGGTCTATGAGGTAAGCTCGAGATGAATCTTTCGGGCTTTTGAATCCGTATCTCATTCTGAGAACTTTTAATGACATCCCAATATCCTGATCATATTCAATCCGAAGATATCTTTATTTCCGTTAAAGAAGAGTTAGCGAGTGCGATCACTCACGGTGCAGGTGCGGTTGCCAGCTTGGTTGGTTTGGTGTTCTTATTGATTGCGGCGTTTGCTGCTCAGGATGTATGGGCCATCGTCAGTGCCTTTGTTTATGGCCTTAGTTTGGTTGCTTTGTACTTGGCTTCCACGGTGTATCATTCCGTGCATTGCCCGGTGAAACGCGATCGTTTGAAGAGCCTCGATCACTGCGCAATCTACCTTTTGATTGCCGGCTCTTATACCCCGTTTTTGTTGGTGAACATGCGAGAAACCATTGGCTGGCCGGTGTTTGGTTTGGTCTGGGGGATTGCTGCTGTTGGCATTATTCTAAAGGTATGTTTCCGTCATCGATTTAAAATCTTGCGCGTGGTGACTTACCTGTTGATGGGGTGGATCGCTGTCTTTTGTGGTAAGGATTTCATTAACTCCATTGATCCTGAAGGCTTTACCTTACTCATGATTGGCGGTGTGGTTTACAGTGTAGGCGTCATTTTTTATATGATGCCCAAGCTGCCGTTCAGTCATGCCATTTGGCATCTGTTTGTTATCGGTGGCAGTGTTTGCCATTTCTTTGCGATTTACCATTACGTAATTCGTCCTGCTTAATTCTGACCTGTCAGCGCTATTCTTCTGACTATCTCTCAAATGGGCGTGAGAGATGTCGATACCTCGTTAATTTGAAGGGAAACCCTAAATAGATCTTATATCCTGCCGATAGGATAATTAACGACAGGATTGCGTATTCATGAAGACTATTCTCTATTTAGATTTTGTTTCAGATTCACCCGTATTGTCAGTGCTTGAAAATACGGTGTTAGAAAATAAGGACGTTGAGGTTATTCACTTCGCTGAAATTGAACAAGAAGGGCATGTTTGGCCGAACATAGTAAAACGATGCAGTTTTGTTCTAATCTCGGGCTTAACCGGCTTGGTCGATGACAACCCCCAGTTAGCCAATTTGTTAAATACTGTCGTTAATTTGGGAATGAGAGTCGAAGTGCTGTGTGTCGATCAACCCATAGCAGGTATCCATGATGCAATCATTGCGGGAATTCACTATCGTTTCGCGGTGGACTGCAATGATCTGGGTGAGGTAAGCCAAATCCTTGATGATTGTTTGGATCAAGCGTCGAACCATCAATTTACCGCTTAGTCGTTCTGTAATTGGATTAGCGACTGACGCTGCTGCCATTTACCGCCAAAGGCACGGGGCAATCCCAACAGTCTGCCAACATTCGTAACCAATCCTGTTCTTCATATGTGAGTGTGTGATCGTGCTTCATCAAGTCGATCACCGCCGTGAGTACACTTCGTTTTAGCATCGGCGCCAGATGCTCAATTCTAAAGATGGCATCCGCCAGTTTGCCGTGGGCTACAGTGTCTTCATTCTCAAGTGATACTTGACCCAAGTTGAATGGTTTGATGGCTTGGTGGAAGGCTTCGTTTTGGACACTTTCCTCAGTGTAACGACTCAAGAAACTGAAGAGATAAATGAGGTCCTGTTTAATTGGGGTAAAAGAAGAAAACTCCACTTTGGGGTTTCTGCTGGCTTTCGGATTAAAGTGACGGAACAACACCAAGTATAAGAACAGTTCTTGCGGTGATACTTGCCGATCTGATTGGATCAGTTTTTTCGCCGTGGCAAGAAGGGACTGTCTTTCCTCTTTGGACGCTGCTTTTAAGGTAGCGATACCCAGTTGTAACAGTGGGTAGATGGGGTGATTGGTGACTGAGTTTACTTCTGAAAAATAGTGTTCAATGACGCTTTTGGGTAAGCCAATCTGAGCCGTTGATTTATCCGACTGAAGTGAATTGGAATCAGTCAGTAATTCAAGGGCTGCTTTGGGATTTGAGTTCGCTTTTGCCAATAGCAGTAACAGGATCAGAGAGGCGTAGTCAGGTTGGCGCAACCCCATCACAATCGACTCAGGGAGTGCCGCCAGACAATGCTGAGCTGCTTCGATGCTGGTTTGATCTGTCAGGCCAATGGATGCGATTGCGTGATCTACATTGGCTTGTTGGAAGGGTGAACTGAACTCGATCATTTCTTCCGGTTGGATTTCCGTGCCATAGAGATTATCACTGGAAAGAGGGGGCGTTCCCTCCGCGATAGAGGAATGCATTTCCAATGGTTGATAAGCAGTTGCAGGCGTTGCTGGTTCACTTGGTACTGCATCAGTAGGGATGCTGGTTTGTGTGTTTGAGCGTTCTTGCACCGATTGTATTTTTGCTTTGGTCAGGAAGCTTTTATCCAGTCGAGTGATGCGGTCTTCCATGGGCGGGTGTGTGGCCATCAGAGAAGAAAACCGAACGTTCAACGTCTTAGCGATACACATATGACTTAAATCTTCGGCATGCCGCGAAGTTAATAGGGATTCAGAGCGGTGTGTGTGAATTTTGTAGAGGGCAGAAGCAATGCCTTGCGTTTGACGAGTGAATTGAACCGCCGAGGCATCCGCTAGATATTCGCGTTGTCGAGACAGTGCCGCTTTAATTACACGACTACAGATGACGCCCAAACTGCCCAGTAGCCAGATCAACAAACCAGGCACGAGTAAAAACAGGATGCCACCCTTGCTGTCATGGCCACCTCGAACGGCTAATTCGATCATCCAGCGACCAAGCTGACCCATGGCGACTAAGCCCGATAACACTGAGATGATGCGTATGTTTAAACGCATGTCGCCATTCAATATGTGTGAGAACTCGTGACCAATAACGCCTTGAAGTTCATCCCGATTCAAGCTGATCAACAAGCCTCGGGTGACACAAATGGCGGCTTCGTTCGGAGAATAGCCTGCCGCGAAGGCATTGATGGCATCTTCCCGGTCCATGACAAAGATTTCTGGCACAGGCAAACCGGCGGCGATGGCCATTTCTTCAACGACGTTCAATAAGCGTTTTTCATCGTGATTGTAGGTACTCGCTGGTATACGACGGCCCCCCATCATCTTGGCGACCTGACCTCCGCCTTGGCGGAGTCCTAACCAGTTGGCAAAGGACACCATCCCGACGAACAGAACTACAGACACCGTGACTTGCCAGCTGTAACGAGTATCAAGCCAAAGGTGAATTAATGTGGAAAAGGTGTGTTGCTCTTCACTGCCAAGCGCTTCACCTCCAAATACGGGCAATGCCTGAGTCGCCATTGCCCAGGTTAGAAGGCCTGCGAGGTTAAAGCCAAGCGTAAGCACGGCTAGCGCAATTAGATAACCGATGATGAGGTATTTACTTGATGTGTTGGCTTTGGCTTGGTGTTCGAAAAAATCCATCGAAGAACCTTAACGCACAAGGTTCCTGTCGCGTTTATTCATTGACGCAACAGGAACCTGGGAATAGATCGGGAGGGAATTTAATTAAAACTGACTTTCACGGCTTCGCGCTTTTTAGGATCATCAATTTCCAAAAGCTCGGCAAATTTAAACGCAAAAATACTCGCAACCAGGTTACTAGGGAATTGCTCGCGATAAGTATTGTAAGTCATTACGGCATCGTTAAACGCTTGGCGAGCAAAGGCAACACGGTTTTCAGTCGAAGTCAGCTCTTCCATCAATTGTGCGATGGTGGCATTAGCTTTCAAGTCGGGATAGTTCTCAGCCACTGCGTAGAAACCACCTAACATAGAGGTTAAACGACTTTCGGCTTTTGATAAGGCTTTTAGCGCCGTTGCGTCTTCTGGATGAGCGGCGGCTTGTTTGCTGGCAGCAGAGGCTTGGTTACGGGCTTCCATCACTTGCGCTAAGGTTTCTCGCTCGTGGGTCATATAGGCTTTTGAGGATTCTACCAGATTAGGAATCAGCTCATAACGACGTTGCAGTTGCACATCAATCTGAGCAAAGCTGTTTTTGAAACGGTTTCTGAGTGAAACCAATTGGTTGTACATGGAGACAACCAGTAAAAAAAGGCCAATGACGACTGCCAAACCTATGATGGTATCCATACTCATTTGATGATTCTCGTGCAGTAGGGTTAGTTAAATAACGGAGCCAAAGAATTATAGCATCGGAAACATTCACTTATGTGAATTATCACGCTATTCGTCACTATTGATTGATGATTTGTTTTTCGCTCTTGCACTGTGTTTATGAGGTAATTGAATCGCTAATCGATGTCTTCTTAGCAGGCTTCCATATGGCCGGTTTGATTTAGTATTCGAATGAACTCATTACCTGTCACTGGGCGTGAAAAGTAAAAGCCCTGATAATTATCGCAGCCTTTTTGCTGCAGGAAGTTAAGCTTTTCAAGGCTATCAACGCCTTCTGCGATCACTTTCATTTCCAGACCATGAGCCATGTTGATGATGGCTGTGACCAGATGGGCATCGTTGGTGGATTCCATAATGTTAATCAGGAAGGCGCGATCAATCTTCAGGTAGTCGATGGGGAAGCGGGTTAAGTAACTTAACGACGAAAAGCCGGTTCCGAAATCATCTAGTGCGACCGTAACGCCGAGACTCTTAAGGCTGTTAAGAATAGCCAAATTGTTCTCATCGTCGGCTAATAAGGTGCTTTCAGTAATCTCCAATATCAGGTTTTCGGGGTTTAAACCGGTTTCTTCCAGTGCGGTTTTGACTGAAACTAATAATCCGGTATTTCGGAATTGATAAGGGGATACATTCACCGAGAGTTTTTGATTATCACGAATCAGCCCTTCGTCTTGCCAAAATTTCCAGTAAGCACAGGACTTGTTGATGACCCAACTGCCGACTTTATCAATCAGCCCGGTGTCTTCAAGAATGGGAACAAACTCGATTGGTGATATGGCACCGTGTCTTGAGTCACTCCAACGAAGCAAGGCCTCGGCTCCAATTATTTGATTTGATTTGAGCGATACCTGCGGTTGGTAATAAAGCTCAAATTCGTTGTTCTCTAGTGCTTTGAACAACGACGATTCCAGTTCAAGACGATACGTGTTGGACGAGGTGGTCTCACTGACATAGTAATTGATGGCCTGGCTGTTTTCTTTCGCTTGCATCAGCGCTTTGCTGGCGTACTGAAGTAAATGCTCGCCTGAATCGGTGTCCTGATTGGCTTTGGCAATGCCGAACGTCAGTGAGACGTATAAATCCAAGGTGCCGACAAAGAAGGGCGTGGCTAAATCATCAAGAATTTGCCCGGTCAGGCAATCAATCTCGGTTTCGGTTATGTCCTGTTTGAGAACGACCGCAAACTCATCGTTAGCAACACGATAGAGGGTGTCTTGCTCCGACAGCTGAAAGCGAATTCTTCGTACCAGCTCAACTAACAATTGATCGCCTTCCTTGTGCCCTAGCGATTCGTTAATGGTTTTGAAACGATTGATGTTCATCAGCAGTAAGCAAGGTGCTTGGCTGATCTTGTTGATGTCCCACTGATTTATCCGTTTGGTAAGTCGTGATAATAATAATTCGCGACCAGGAAGCTGAGTCAGGGCATCGTATTGCGTGGCTTTTGAAAGCGCGCGCTTATCTGCCGATTTTTGTCGTATATCACGGATCACTGCCAGATAGCGCATCTCATTCAGACCAGGCAGTTCCGTGATCGAGAGTTCAACCGGGATAATACGACCGTGTATATCTAAGCCTTCGCCTTCCTCAACAAATTTATGCCCTTGTTTGTATTCTTCAAGGGTTGAGCTGAATTTGGACAAATATTGGCGGAAGTGTTCGTTGTACGGTGGCGGCAATAATTCGGATACGTTCTTACCGTCCAGCCCATGATTTTGATAACCAAACAAAGAATTCAGCTGGTGGTTGGTGATCAGCAAGTTGCCATTCTTATCAGAAATGGCGATGCCGTCGCGAGAGCGATCAAACAGGGTTTCCATCAACAGCACTTGCGACTTGAGCTCATGCATGACGCGGTAGTTGGTCAAAATGCTGTTGAGCTTGGCATCCAACTTTCCGGTGGGGGCTGGCATGAGAATACGGTAGTCATACTCATGCGCATTCAGCCAATACTCAGGATCGATTTCATCAATAAAATACAGAATATAGAGATGCGGATTGTCGTTGGAAACCAAGGAGCGGATGTTAGCTAGCTCATCGCCGCTGATTTGTAGAAAGCTGTCTCGAAGGTCGATGATTAAAAGATCTGGCGAGCGTTTAGCCAGACACTCGCAGGTAATTTCGTTGGAGGCAAAAGAAGAGGTTGAAAACTGTTGTAGCGAGACATAATGGTGCTCGCACCAGTTTTCGATCTGATGGGTCAGTGAATGATCTTCTGTAATTATTATTGCATCCATGAAACCAGTATAGACAGCTCATGAATTAAGAAGTGTAAAAAACAGAAGCCTCTTGTCAGAAATTGTTAACAAGTGAAACATGTTTTGACACTGGGAACGTCAGAGAAATAGAGGCGCTGGACAGACGTTTTTGTCCAGCTTTTTGGATTAACTAAATATCTTTAACTTCAAACGGCGCTTAGTACGCTTGATGCACTGTTCCAGCGTTTGACTGATTTGAGAATGGGCTTTGATCATACTGATTTGTGGCCAAGCGGCTCGTTGCCCTTCAATCATGAATTGTCTCAACATTTCTTGTGTTGGATTCTTTGTGATTTTCATGTAATCGGACACCGTATAACTAGGTGCAATGGTGACATCGCCATAGTAACGTTGAGCCATTACGGTATACGCATGACCTGCTGTTTGTCGGAGCAATTCGGTTGGTGCTTTTTTCCGTAAGAAATCAAATACGCCTTTGCCGTGATATTGCAGTTCCGACTTGATCATTCGCCACGGCAAGTTAGTCCAACTTGGATCGGGTGGATGCCCGCCTTCAGGAATGAACGGCACAATGTGTGGGTTGGTCTGGCTGACTACGTGGTAATTTACATCGTAGAGGTGCGTTAGACGTTCAATCGGTAAGTCACTTTTTACCGAACCATCCACCCAACGGTGTAATGGCAGATACGGGCTGAGCGCGTTATTTGCGTTCTTTTGTATCAGGGTTGCCGGCGGGAAAATGCCAGGGATTGAACAGGATGCCAAAGAGGCACTCCACACAGTTACATAAGGTGAGGTGTAACCACACAGTAAACGGGTCTTTTGGTTTTGAGAGGCCGCAGGAGACACCGAAATGTTAATACTGCGCCCGCTGTGTTCGTAAGCTTCCTGGAAGGTGTAATCGCCTACGTTTTTACGAATGCATTGCTCAAGGTTTTTAGCATCATAAATCCCGCGGCCAAGCAGTAATCCTTTTAAGCCTAAATATTTCCAGGCTTGAAGATCGTGATCATCACGATCGAGTAATTCTGCTAACTCATCATCAGTGCGTGTGCCAATGATGCCTGCAATGATCGAACCTACCGACGACCCCGCAATCACTTGAGGGAGTAGGTTGTGTTCCCAAAGTGCTTTGACAACGCCGAGGTGGAAAAGACCTAAGGTTGCGCCACCACTAAGAAGCAAAGACGGGCGGCCAAAACTGAGAGAGGTATCTTCAAAGAAACCTAACTTCTTATCCAGTGGTAAGGCGTCGATGTCGTTATCGCAAAGGTAATCCAGCGAGTAACATACTTGGTTAACGTATTCTTCGATGAGCTTTTTGGTGCCGATGTAACTTTTTTCATAGAGCTTGTGATTTCCCATGTTGCCTAGGTCATGATGAAGACCTTCACGAAGCGCACGGGTGAGCTGTGCCATATCGTTGGTGCGATGGCAGAGTCTAAGTTGTTCAAGTCGGCGGGAGATTAAGGTGTAGTCGTAGAGAGAGGATTTATCGATGCGTTTCCATTCATCGTTTCCTTCCAAGTGATCCAGTGAAAGCGCGGCGTTTTGCCATTCGTCATAGTTTTCCGCATTAGCCATCTCCTGCTTTAGCTTACGGATAAGCGCTTTTTTATTCCTCACTGAATACTCCCCTCTGATCAAGCGACGACGAATCATTACACAGCTGTACGCCCAGCGCAATGCGTCTTAAGTGGTTTGTTAGTAACTTTTAAGTCTCGGATAAAAATGAAGTATAGAAGCCTGATTTCTATAATAGAAAGTGGTGTTTATTATCAATCTATGTCGTGTAAGAGCAGATGCTTGGCATGTTAAGAAGTTTTCTTTTAGATGTTCTCTAAAGAGGAAGCTTTACGTTTGAATCATTGAGTCGCTTGTAGGTACAGACTTTATTTCGGCCAAACTTCTTCGCGTCGTAAAGTGCTTCATCCGCTCGATGCAACATCATCGCAATGTTGTCGTCTTGCATCGTAGCCGTGGTGACACCAATAGAGCAGGTTACGGTGACAACTTCACCGGTTTCTGTGGTTAAGTTGATTTCTGAGATGGCGATGCGCAGTTTCTCTCCTACATTGGTCGCCAAATACTCTGTGGTTTCGGGCAATAACACCGCAAACTCTTCCCCACCCAAACGAGCCATTAAGTCCGTTTTCCTTAAACAGTCGAGACAGACATTGGTGAATGCTTTAAGAACTTCATCGCCAAAAGGGTGACCGTGGGTGTCATTGATTTGTTTGAAGTAGTCTAAATCCAGAGCAAGAATGGAGAGCGGCGTTTGATAACGCTGAGCTCGTTCCAGTTCTTTGTTGGCGATCTTTTCAAAACTGCGTCGATTGCATAACCCGGTGAGATGATCGGTTGATGCTAACTCTAATAGTTGACGATTTTTCTTTTCTAATTCTTCAGTACGTTTCTCAATGGTATTGACCATTTCTCGTTTATTGGCATTGAGGTTGTCTAAGGTTAATGCTGAGAATTGCATGGTTAACCCCAAACATAATACAAACATCATTATGTGAATCATGCTGATGTAAGTGTCATCAGAAACAAACGGACCTTGGCCATTTGCCGTAGCGACAATCGCCCAAATACTGACTAAGGTAAGGGCGACACTAGAGCCTGCGTAACCGGTATGTATGATTAAAATCAGGAAGATGGGCAGCAGTAGATATAATGTTAGATCTGTGACAGAGAAGGAAATCGCACATACGACTAAGAGGGTGGTAATGGCGGTTAAACCGATCTTATATTCTTTCGCTGACCATGGGTCTTGTTTCACTAACCAATAGCTTTGATACAGAGCGACGACCAAAAAAATTCCCAGCGTATGAGCCATGGTGATGACCACAGTATTTTCAAACCACAGCTGGAACAGGCTCATTTCTTGAAGTACTTGTTCTTGCTGGATCAGTTCTTGTTGAATCATCTCTTGTGATAAATAACCGGTAACCATAAATAAAACGACGATAAACCAGACGGTCACGGCACAGGATGCAAAGGCAATACGAGAGAAAAAGGTTAAAACGTCAGCGCCGGAAGAAATGCCCCGTTGTTGAAAGTGTTTATTCCACAGCTTATGCGCCAACCAGGGTTGTACGGTTTCGATGATAGCTACCAAGGTTAATACCAGTAACGACAAAAAGGCCTTATCGTCATCGTACAAATAGGGCAATTTGATGGTTAAAGAACCCAGAAAAATTGGTAAGGCGGCTACCGGGCCGAGTAACAGAATGGCAAGAAACGCGATGCCTGAAGGGAGCCAGACGGCGGTTAGATGGCCAGGGGGAAAGCTGACAAACGCAATGCCGAGAAATCCCGTGGCTACATAAATAGCATAAACAGCCAAGTACCAAAGACTGGGCTTAGAGATAGAGCCTTCCTGCTCTTTTGATAGTTTGCATTCCATCCTGAGGGCTTTTTTTAGTAGTTATATTAATGAGCAAATTATCATCAGTAATTGGTTACTTATTATTCGCTTACGTTGATTGAGATGCAAGTGTTATTAGGTGGTAGTCGGATAGAGGCGATAAAGTGCCTCTATCGTTAGATTTTCTAAAATTCGACCTTTAGTTAGAGCTTTAAGAAATTACCCCCAATTCATGCAGTTGATGGATCAATAGCTTTTGCTCAATTTTTTCTTTCTGGTTCTTAGTCTCTGTCATCGCCATTCGTTCAAGGAAGGGTTGAACGGATTCTTCCTGGTGGTGATGAGTGAAGGCTTTGAACAAGGTTTTCATCAAATCCATCTTGTGAGTCTGCAAGGCTTTTAATTGCTTGAGGCACGCACCGATTTGTAATTCTTGCTCGGTAAAATCGGTGCCTAATGGGAAGGCAGAGAAGAAACCTTGCTGGCGATAGTGTTCGATAGTATTGGCTACAAACTCAGGTGTATTTTGACGATAGGCTTCAGGAATCTCATAGCTAGCTTCAATTTTTCCAACTTGTTTTGCTTGGTCCAACAGTTCTTGCTGGAAGCGGGAGTCAGTCACATTAAGCATTGCTTTCATCACCTCTACATCGGTTTTACCACGTAGATCGGCAACGCCATACTCAGTAATCACAATGTCTCTTAAATGACGAGGAATGGTGGTGTGGCCGTAGTTCCAAACCACATTGGAGCTGACTTTTCCTTGGCTTTCTCGAGTACTGCGAATCAAGAGAATTGAACGAGCACAAGGCAGTGCGTGAGCCATAGAAACGAAGTTGTATTGGCCGCCAACACCACTCACAATCTTTCCGTTTTCTAGACCATCGGAAACCACAGCTCCGTTGAGAGTGGCCATTAGCCCAGTGTTAATGAAGCGGGCTTCTTTGCGTTGAGCAATCACCAGATCTTCATTAATGAGTAACTGATTTACGTGGCCGACACTGGTCATACCAATCGCTTCTAATTCATCAATGGTCATTTTATGAAGGGCATCGTAGAAATCTTTTGGCCCGAGGAAGAAACCACCGTGCATGATGATGCCGTGTTTTAACTTCTTACCTATGCCGCAGCTTTTTAGCTTATCGACGACTTCGTGTTCATGAGGGCTGTCGCCCAAAGTGCGATTATCTAGGTAAATTTGGCCGTGCTTCCAACTCACACGTTCGTTGAAGATGCCAAAGTGTTTAGCTTTTAGGACTTGTTCTTCGTGGAATAAATCGCCAAAGAACCCTGCTTTAATCAGTTCATCCAAACACTCAGGTGTGAGTTCTTCTTTAATTTTTCCATCGTTGATCAGACGTTGAATGTGTAAGTCGTCATAGACTTTACGTTTTACAATGCCATTCTTGATGAGATGCAAAAAGCCATTTACAAACATCTCACTTGAGCCGTAAAGCCCTTCTTTAAACGGCTCAGTGTCACCAATCTTATCAATCAGAGCCTGATAGTTTTTGGCGCCTAATTTAGCGAGGGCTTCTTTATACACGGCATTTTCGGAATTTTTTAATTGGCAAGCATAGACAATGGCATCGCCTAAAGAGCCGATACCAATTTGCAAGGTGCCGCCGTCTTTCACTAACGCACTGGCATGCATACCAATGGCGAAATCCACCGGTGTAACTGGCATGTTTGGTGGCGCAAACAAGGTGGTGTAGTAATCCGAGTTATCAATCACCATATCAAAGTCGTCTTCATTGACTAAGGCGTCGTTCAACATGAATGGCATTTTCTGATTGATTTGAGCAACGATTTTAATGGTCTTACCTTTAGCGCGCTCTTGTTGAATTAACGGCATTAAATCTACTGTGACGTCGGTGTTACTGCTTAATGAAAGGTAATCCTGGCCATCGTAATTTCCGCGACATACTTGTTGTGCTAATAGGTTCGCGCCATGATCAATCATATCTCGCGCAACATGCGTGTAGTTGCTCAAAATGTAGTGTTGTTGCGCATAGTCGTTGTTAATCATGCTGCCGGATTTAAAGAAAAACTCGCACAACTGAACGTTATCAGGGATCTGTTGTTTTTTAAGATCTGCCACATAATCCGGGCCCACATAACCATCGAATAGACGATCAAATACCGGCTCCAAAAACTTGGCTTCTAAACCCGGTGCCGGTTTAGGACGTTCCAGGGATAACGCTGTGATGATTTTTAAAGAGATGGATGAGTCTTCTTTCGCCCGTCGGTAGAGCTCATTAATAAATTGCGTTGGTTTACCAATACCGAGAGGGATACCTAATACAATGTTTTTATTTAATTGTTGAATTACGTCATTAACGCAATCTTTTACATCACTGTAGTGAGCCTTAGTCATTTTCATCCCCTAAAAACATTGGTTATCTTTCTTATCAGCTACCACATACTGTATGTGGTAAATACGAGTACTCTGTTGATCCTGATCAAATTCTTGGTGGTTGATTAATGTACAGAAGATATCGTAGTTAAACGATCACATAACTAGTGTCGGAAGTAGTTGTTGTAACCGATTTATCACCTTAAAAATAAGAAAACATACGCATGGAGGATACCATTATGACGAACGCTTTTTTCAAAGATTTTCCGATAAAACCAAATAAGGCTTTTTGCCTATTATGAAGTTCAATGGGTTGATGAGTGCATCAATTCATGATCTGGTAACGCTTAAATGGCTGCAACCCTGCGTTACTCTGAAATGATTGTGGCATAAGTGGAAGGGGTATCAGAAGTTCGTGATATGGACTCACTTTAAAACTTTTTCCAAAAGTAAGTTGGAGCTTTCGAAGCCCTTAATGAGCAAGATACAGACTCTAGAGGCGAGTGGTTCGAAAACTTAGAGCGCCATTTTAGAGCGCAATTAAGGCAGTTGGTGAACACATTGGAATCATAGGTTAGCGTCGAGCAAAGGTAAAACAGTGGATGCTTGAATGCCTGAAAAGGGTAGGTTTGAGATCTTGTGTGATGTACCACGAACTTATGTAAAGCGTACGCTCGCTGTTAATTATTAATAGTTACTGCACTTAGTATCTGAATTTAGTAAAAAGGCCTCAGAGTATTCGCTCAGAGGCCTTTTTACTGGTAGCTAATTAACCTTTATATGAGACAACTGCTTCGCCAGAGATTACGACTTCATCTTCATCGTTTACGCACGTAGTGGATAAGGTAATGATGGGTTTGTCGTCGCGCACTTCAGTGACTTCGACTATAGCTGTTACTTCTTGATCCAGATACACCGGCTTTTTGAATTTCAGATTCTGGCCTACATAATTAGTGCCTTCGCCTGGAAGTTGTTTCCCTAACAGTCCTGAAAAAAGGCTGGAAACCAGCATCCCGTGAACAATTCGTTGTCCAAATATGGATTTCTCTGCGAAATCGGGGTCTAAATGAACAGGGTTAAAATCCAGAGATAATTCTGAAAACAGGCCAACGTCATGTTCTGTGAATTTTCGGGTAACCTGAGCCTTCTGACCCACTTTAATCTTCGACATACCTATACTCCTTGGTTTAATCGTCTTGGTGTTAATTTTTATTGTTTAACGGTTCCTTAATTTGCTTTCCTTTCGGGTAGCTCTTTTAATATACGTCACTCAAATGACGCCTTAATGACTTAGATCACTTTTTGATCAAAGATGATGGTTAAGCGAATCGGTAATGTGTACGGAAATAGGTGAAAAGTATGACTCAGCAATCTCTCGTTCTGGGCTTTATTGGCATAGGGTTAATGGGGACGCCAATGACCAAACGACTGTTGGCCGCAGGCTACCAAGTAAATGTATGGAATCGATCTGCTACCAAGTTGGATTCTGTGGTGAATGAAGGCGCTATTGCTAAAGCTTCTATCGCTGAGTTAGTCGTTGATTCAGATGTGGTAATGACCTGTGTTTCGGATACGGATGCAGTCCGGGAGGTCGTGTTTGGTGAACAGGGCATTGTTCAAGCTGTTCAAAATAACAGGAATTCAAAAGCGCGTTATTTGATCGACTTTTCCAGTATCGATCCTGAACAGACTCGAACAATGGCTGATGAGCTCAAGAAAGCCACCGGCATTGAGTGGGTTGATAGCCCGGTATCAGGCGGTGTTGCGGGTGCTGAGCAAGGGACTTTAGCGATCATGTGCGGCGGCGATGCTTCTACGATTGAGTTCCTGACTCCGGTACTTGAACCTCTATCACAACGAGTGACACGAATGGGGCCGGTAGGCTGTGGTCAGGTCACGAAGATTTGCAACCAGATGATCGTAAGTTGCAATGTGTTAGTGATGGCCGAAGTGATGGCGATGGCGGAGAAAGCAGGAGTGGATGCTGGTCAGATTCCTGAAGCACTCAAAGGAGGATTTGCTGATTCCATTCCATTGCAGCTGACTGGTCCAAGAATGGCTTCTCGGGATTTTGATGACGTTAAATGGCACGTCAAAACCTTATTGAAAGATTTGGATATGGCCAATCATTTAGCCAAAACTATGGAGTCTTCTATCCCAATGGCTGGCTTAGGTGCTGAGTTGATGCGGATGCACAGCAGTAATGGCTACAAGGAACAAGACCCTTGTACCTTGATTGAACAATACACGGCTAAAACCAAGACAAACTAAGCGCGGAGAATACGTAATCATGAAGTTATGTGCCAATTTATCTTTGATGTTTACCGAAGTGCCTTTATTAGAACGATTTGCGAAAGCGCGTGCGTGTGGTTTTGAGTCGGTTGAAATTCAGTTTCCTTACGAAGAAAGCGTAGAAGATCTAGTTAAAGCGAAAGAGGCTGCGCAAGTTGAGATCGTTTTGATCAATGTACCCGCTGGCGATCTGATGACCGGAGGTGAAGGCTTAGCTTCGGTGCCTGAATTAACGGAAGACTATTCACAAGCACTGGACTTGTGTATTCAATATGCAACTGCTTTAGAGGTGAAGGCAGTGAATGTGCTTGCGGGTCGCTGCCTTGACGCTGAAAAAGAAACTAAGTACTGGCAGACCTTTGAGTGGAACTTGGTGAAAACAGCGGATGCGTTGGTAGAGCATAATATCCTTACTACCTTTGAAGCCATTAATACCAAAGACATGCCTGGTTTCTTGGTACATCGAGCAGAGCACTTATGGTCACTGATGGATCGTCTCAACCACTCGAACATCAAAGCACAATACGATCTCTATCATATGGCGATGATGGGCGAAAACCTATGGCATGATTTATCCACAAAGTCGGATCAAATTGGGCATATTCAGTTTGCTGATATGCCAGGACGAGGAGAACCAGGAACTGGCGGTTTGGCCTTGAAACAATTCTTCCAGATCATTGAAGACAGTACATACGGTGGGTATGTCGCAGCAGAGTACAAGCCCACCCAACAAACAGAAGAAACCTTAAATTGGATGGGGCCGAGGGTGATGCCGTCTTAGTTAGGGCAGAACGCCTTTTTTGAGTAATGGTCAACGGTGGGGCTATCTGAGTCTAAATTCGTATCTGGTACTTAGAAAACTCGCCTGACCATTCGCTTCTTTTTGTAGGTTATTGACAGCATTCTTATTTTTGCTGTTCAGGTCACACTCTGGTGTTATGACTATCTGATTCTCAATGGTAAAGTTGCGCCTCAAAGGACTTATCAAACATTACCAAAGGATCAGGTATGTCAGATCAAATTCAACTATGCCTCAGTGCGTCCAGCACTACCCAAACTCCATGCTTTCCAGGTAGCCAAGCATCAGAAGAACAGTTCAAATTGGATAATCCTCACCTATCCGGCCCGGTTATCCAAAAGGGAACACCTTACATCATTCGTCCAAACACAGCTCAACCACAATCTTGGCAGCAAATGAGACCGGATTTAGCTTTGATGTTTCAGAAGATTCAATCTTTGTCGGCTTCTGAAAGGCGAAACATATCAGATATGAATGAGTTTTATGGTTCTGAAATGTTATTGGCATTGTCAGAGCTATATCAAAACGAAATTCAGCCTTTTGGTCAACATAGCAAAAGATACTTAACAGATATTGCAATCCCTAAGGCTGTCTCCGAATTTCCAGGGCTTTCTGGGGCAGCGGCGACTGCTATGGAAAGCCGCATGAGTGTCTTTGCTAAATCGGCACTTAACTATCAAAAGGCGTTAGAGCAGGTGAGAGCAGCCCATATTGCGAAGGTTCCTAAAATGGAGCTTATGAAGCTGGAACAAAAAGCAAGAATGCTGCATAAGGAGTTTCATGCAAGGTTCCAAGCTGAAATTAATAAGTACATGGGGAAAGTGGGTAAGCGCGGTAATGTATGGACCAACGCAGAGCGAGGCATTAACCAGGCCAAAGGCGCTAGAACCAGTAAGCCTATTATGCTTTCTTCAATGAAAGAGTTTAATTTGGTTCGAAACTTTGAACGTGCTTCTAACTATGGCGGTAAGGGTATTATTCTTCTGGATGCTGGTTTACGTGTGAATAATGTTCATGCTGATTACAAAGCGGGTAAAGATTGGCAGCGTACGGCTGTGACGGAGACCGTAGGATTTGGTGCAGGAACTGCAGCTGGTGTTATTGTAGGTTCTGCAGTAGCTAAAGCCGCTTTGAGTGTCGCAATGTTCGCAACTCCTGTTGGTTGGGTGTTTGTTATTGGGGCTGGTTTAGTTGCTGGTTATGTTGCAGCAAAAGGCGTTGACACTTATGGAAAAAAATTAGCTGGTTTTGCTTATGATACTAGCTCAAATACAAACTGGTTTTAGATGAGTAGATGATTGATGGAGTTTATATTTTCTGAAGAATTTCTTCTCATTTCAGGGGGGATACTGTTTGTAGTTTGGGGAACTCTGGGCTTTGTTTTTAGAAAGGTCACGGTAGATTACATTGAAGAACAAATGGCCAAGGAAGGAAAAGAGCCTCCTTTGTGGGATAAAGGAATTGGCGCCCGTATAGGCTCTTATGCGGTAGTGATTGCCCGGGGGAAAGCTGTAAACCGTGCTCTTGTGGATGATTACTCGATTATTAAATATACACGCAAAAAAGACTGGTATTTGGCTGTATGCTTTCTTTTGAGTTTAATTATTTTTCTGGTTGTTGTAGCTGTATTCAATTTTATGTATGGGTCTTCGGAATGAGATGAATCTATTTGTCTATCTTGGAGTATTCACTCTGCTTTTTTCACTATTTATAGGAATGGTCTTTAGGAAAATTTCAGTCAATTTTATCGAAGAGAAAATGGCACAAGATGGCAAGTCTTCTCCATTATGGGACAAAGGTATTGGCTCAAGAATTGGTGCCTATGCCGTATTAATCGTAATGCGACGCCCTTCTAAGCGGTCGATTATTGATGACTATGCAATTTTGGAGCATGCTCGAATAAAAGATCGAAGGATTGCGTTTTGTTTCTTGATAACGTTCTTACTTTCAATGCTGTTTTTTGCGTTGGATTACATTCTAACATTGTGACTTCTTAACAAAGTGAGCTTGGTAAGTTCATGGAACAGCTGCTTTCAAAGGAGTTTCTCCTGATTTCAGGAGTAATACTGATTTTACTTGGGGGAATTCTGGGCTTTGTTTTTAGAAAGGTCACGGTTGATTACATTGAAGGGCAAGCCATTGAGGACGGTATTCTACCACCATGGTGGTATCAGAGACTGGATTCGCGAGTGATCGTTTATGCAATGGTTTTAGTAAGAGGAAGAGCTAGACACCCTGACCTTACGGATGATGATTTGATTCTAAAGTATGCTCGAAAAAAGATTGGTATTTAGCGGTTAGTTACCAATTAACTTTCATTTCAGCTTTGACGTTATTAGGTCTTTACTATTTTTTATATGGTCCTTCGGAATAGAGGATAGAAAGCACTAAGTTGTCTATTTTCAAAAAACTAAAAAGGCGATCAATTTATGATCGCCTTTTTAGTTGCTGAGCCGAGCGTTTAAGCGGGGTCTGCAATGGATTGTGTTGTGGTACTGTTTTGTTCTGATTTCAGTTGAGTGATCAGTTGATCTTTTTCCTGCCAAAGTGCGCTAATCCAATCTTGGAAGTCAGCTCTGAACTCAGGGTCATTCGTGTAATCACCTTCTAGAAGCTCGGGTGGAATAATCACTTCTTCCACCACGATACGGGCTTTATTAACCTTGCCACACATGAAAGACCAGTAATCCATCGGTGTACCTTCTTCATAGACGATGGTGATGTTGACCAGTTTATTGATCAACCCATCCATGGCTTCCAGCGTAAAGGCTGCGCCACCGGCTTTGGGTTTCAGTAGATGTTTGTATGGTGAATTCTGGCGTTTGTGTTTTGCTTTGGTAAAGCGCGTGCCTTCCAAGAAGTTAAAAATGGCCACTGGATTATGCTTGTATTTTTCACACGCTTTGCGCGTGGTTTCCATGTCTTTACCCTTGAGATGAGGGTTCTTTTCCAGAAACTCTTTGGAATAACGTTTCATGAATGGGAATTCCAACGCCCACCAGTTTAGACCCATGATGGGAACCCAGATTAACTCTTGTTTTAAGAAGAACTTAAAGAATGGGATCTTGTGATTGAAGATATGCTGCAAGATGGTGATGTCGGACCAAGACTGGTGGTTCGAGGTCACCAGATACCAACCTTCATGTTTGAGCTGATCTAAGCCCGTTACCTGATAATCAAGCTTTTGAACTAAATGCATCCAGGCGCTGTTGCAGGAAATCCAACTTTGGGCAATACGAATGACAAAGAAGTCCGTTACCTTGCGTGCCGCTTTAAAAGGCAATAATAATTTGAATATTGCCGCAGTAAACAGCAGAGGCGTCCAGAAGAGGGTATTAGTAATCAAAAGAATACTAGCAAGGATTCCTCTGAGGGTAGGTGGTAAGAAGCTAAGCATGATAAACCTGTTTTTCAGCTAACACGTGTTAGCTAATTTTATGATGACTTTATTTTAAAACCAAGAGAGAAGGTGGCCTTTTCTAAGGCTTTTCGGACTGTAAATGCGAATAAATGACTTATTTTTGAGGGTGTTTCCCGAAAATCCTTAAGTAAAGCGAGTTGATCTTACTTAAGGCGTTAGTGACTCACCATAACAAATGTTAAGAGAATGGTTTGGTAGATTGATGGGAAATGTTTCCGAAAGAAATTGGTAGCGGCTGAGTTAGAGGCGCTAAAAAGAAAATAACCCAGTAGTGAAGATCTTCAATACTAGGTTATTTAGGGCTTACTTGTTTAGGCTAATACTTACAGCATTTTTTCCGCTGCTTGTTTTGCCTGAATTGCAGTAAGTGCGATGGTGTAAACAATGTCCTCTACCAAGGCGCCACGAGATAAATCGTTCACCGGCTTTCTTAAACCTTGAAGCATAGGGCCAATACTGATCACATTGGCGCTTCGTTGAACGGCTTTGTAGGTGGTGTTACCTGTATTCAAGTCTGGGAATACAAAGACAGTTGCTTGACCCGCCACTGGGCTATCTGGCGCTTTGCTCTTCGCCACGTTTTCAATGGCTGCGGCATCGTACTGAAGTGGTCCATCAAGAATCAGATCCGGTCTTCTTTCCTGAGCAATCGACGTAGCTTTAATCACTTTCTCAACATCAGCCCCTGAGCCTGATTTGCCTGTGCTGTAACTGATCATCGCAACCTTTGGATCAATACCGAAAGTTTTTGCAGAATCGGCACTCTGAATCGCGATATCGGCCAGTAGCTCAGCGTCTGGATCAGGGTTCACCGCACAGTCACCGTAGACCAAAACCTGTTCTGGTAAGCACATGAAGAAGATGGAAGATACTTGCTTCGCATCCGGGCTGGTTTTGATCAGCTGAAGTGCAGGACGAATGGTATTGGCAGTGGTGTGAATTGCGCCTGACACCAGACCGTCCACTTCATCCATTGCCAACATCATGGTTCCAAGCACTACGGTATCTTCCAGCATGGCTTCTGCCATTGGAGCGGTCACGCCTTTGTGCTTTCTTAATTCAACAAATGGTGAGATGTAGTTATGGCGAACTTTGTCTGGGTCAATGATTTCAATGTTGGAAGGTAGTTCAACGCCTTGGTTTTTGGCAGTTTCTAGAATCTTTTCTTCTTTACCGATCAACACACAGTTTGCAATACCGCGTTCCTGACAAATGGCTGCCGCTTGAATAGTACGCGGTTCTTCACCTTCAGGAAGGACAACTCGCTTATTGGCTGCTTGCGCACGTTTAACCAATTGATAGCGGAAGGCGGGTGGCGACATACGGCTGACTTCTGGCAGTTTCAGTAGATCTCTCAGCTCTTCACCGGCAATGTTGCTCGCAACCGAACTCATTACCATGTTGATCCGGTCGGTGTCATCGGTCGGTACTTCGTTGTTCATTTGATTCAAACGACTTACAGTGGAGAAACTGTCCAGCGAAGATTTCATCACAGGTAAACCGCTTTCCAATGCTGGTCGGCAAAGGTCGATGATGCTTTCTGGTGGCGTGTAGTCACCAGTTACAACAAGACCAGCTAATGGCACACCTTTTAGGGCAGCGAGTGAGACAGCCATAATGATGTCGTGGCGATCCCCCGGTGTGATGATCAATGAACCGGGTTTCAAGGAACCAGTCATGTTGGCGGCGGTTCGAGCGCATAACGCCATGTGATCTACGCGACGCTCATCGGCTTGTCCTTTATACACAAACTCCGCTTTCAGGTGATTGCAGACGTCCGTAGTTCTTGGCGAAATCAAATCCGGAGACCAAGGGATGGTTCCTAACAGACGATGAGGACCATGGAAAATGCTCAGAGATTTGATGGTTTCAATTTCATCAAATTCGCTATCGGTCTGAACGGTGATCTTGGCATCAAGAAGGCCTGCTTTGGCTGATGGACTGTTTAGCTTGTTAACAATAACGCCAATGACAGTGTTCTTTTTGCCAGAACCAAATAGGCTGCTGGTGATACTGATGCGATCTTCAAATTCTTTGTAGCTACCAAACATGGTTGGCGAAGCGGTCAGTAATACCGAAGCATTTAATGACTGAGCCATCTCCACGTTGAGTTTGGCAATGAAAGGTTCGTTTTCAGGAACCAGGCCTTCAATAATAACCGCATCGAAACCATCAGCGGCTTGTTCAACCATGCCTACGACTTCTTCCATTAGGCGGTTTAGCTTACCGTCACCAATCAACTTTTGGGCGTATTTCAAGGAAATCGGTGTTGGTGGCTCTAGAGTCGTAGTGTTCTGAACGATACGGGTTGAGCGCTCAGGCCCTTCATCGTATTTATGTATTTGAGCAATGGGCTTAACAAAGGCGACTTTTAGACCTTGCTCGTCCAAAGCACGGAGTAGACCAACGCTGATAGACGTTAGACCCGTGCTGGAACTGACCGGGGAGAGAAAAAGTTTTATTGCCACAGCAGATGTCTCCTGCTTAATAATTAAATAATGAGAAAATACGGTTCAAACTGGTTTTACTGGATTACTGCTTCACTGAATAGCTGCTTGAGTATCTTTTGCAATCATCCACTCTTCATTGGTGTTGACGACGTAAGCTGGTGTGCTTTCAGGCTGGGTAATCAAACCGTGCTGTGATTTACCTGCGCTTTTGTTTTGCTCATCGTCTATTTTGAATCCTAAAACAGCAAGCAGTGCCAAGACCCGTTGACGAATGGCCACGGAATTTTCGCCAATGCCGCCGGTAAAGATCAGCCCGTCGATGTGGCCTAATGGAACAGCTAACGCGGCAATGTGTTTTGCCAAACGATAGCAGAACACTTGAATGGCTAACTCGGCTTGCTGGTTCCCATCCTGGCTTGCTTGCTCGAGAGTACGCATGTCGTTGCTTAATGAGGATAAGCCAAGCAGACCGCTCTTCTTGTTGAGTAAGGTATTCACCTCGTCAATCGACATCTTCATCTGTGAGCATAAGAAGTGATGCAGGCTTGGGTCGACATCACCGCTGCGTGTCCCCATCACCAAACCTTCCAATGGCGTTAGACCCATGGTGGTGTCGATGCTCTTACCGCCTTGAATGGAGGCTGCGCTGCAGCCATTACCCAGGTGGGCACTGATCAGGTTCAATGATTCAAGCGGCTTTCCGAGGGTATCGGCCAGAGCCATAGAAACGTATCTGTGACTGGTGCCATGAAAACCGTAACGGCGAATGCCTTGTTCTTTATAGAGTTCATACGGAATCGGATAGAGATAGGCTTGCTCTGGCATCGTTTGGTGAAATGCGGTGTCGAACACTGCTACATGCGGCACGTTGGACAACAACTTTTGACAGGTTCTGATACCGATCAGGTTAGCCGGGTTATGTAATGGCGCTAAGTGATTACAAGCTTCGATGGCCAATAAAACCTGATCATCAATGACGGTGGAATCGGTGAATTGTTCGCCACCATGCACGACCCGATGTCCGACTGCTTGGATCGTCTCTAACAGATCTTGTTGCTGCAAATGATCGAGAATGGTTGATAACGCTTTGTCGTGCTCGCCGTTGGGAATGTCGATGATGATTTTGTCATTCCCTGACGACTTAATGGATACCACGGCTCCTGTATCTCCCAGTCGTTCAGCCAACCCGGTAATAGGTTGTTGGCCTGAAGCGCTGTCGACAACTGAAAATTTAAGGGAGGAGCTACCGCAGTTGATCACTAATATATTTGAACTCATGAAGAGAGACGTTCCTTTATCTTGAGTTGGATTCGGTGGCTATTCTAATCACCGCATAGTTAAAGTTCATGACTACTGTCAATAAAAACCAGAGAACTTCTAAACAAGTCCATGACAGATCGAGTTGGAGAAATCCAAAGCGCTGATCATCGGGGTAACAGAAATCAGGACTCTGACATAGAATACTCGGTCTAAACTTTCATACACTATAGCGTATATAACTGTTTGAAGTAGTTAGAAGTTTCTACAGATTATTCGCCTTGCATTAGACTGTAAACTATTAAAACTTGTTATACTGATAACAATTTATTACATCTGAATAAATCAGAACTTGAGGGTTAATGATGAGACAACTGGTTATCTTGGTAGCGGCCATGTTTTTAGCTGCATGTGCTGCGCCACAGAAAGTGATTTCAGAAGCCGAACGCCAACAACAAGCGGTTCAGTGGGCCATCACAGAGGAAGTTAAGCTTCGATTGGTAGCGGCCGATTGTGCTCAGTTGGACGGTATTTTAGAAGCGGCAGCGAACTATGCGGTACGTGATTGGCATTTGCGAAATGGTGAGTTAATCAAGTCTGCTGATGAGCATTTTACTTATCATATGGCCATGTTTAATCAGGGTAATTGGGATGGGGCAACGGCCATGTCTCAGCAAATGGTGTATGCAGCGGTTCAGAACGCTGAGCAACAATCAAATGCCATCCTACAAGTAGACCCAAAAGAAAAACGTAATGTCTGTTTATCCACGTTGGATCGCTATAAGCAGGGGGGATTTGACCTTGTGCAGATTAACCCTCAAATGGCAGCTCAGTTAAATGATTTAAAGAGCAACCGCTCCTTACAAGAGCAAAAAATGCAATTACAGCGCGCGGTAGTCAAAGATACTCCCCGTACTGGTCGCTCTTTGTATTTAGTGGAGAAATTGTGGGCAGAAAAAGAGTGCCCAAGAGGTGCCGTGAAGGTATTGGTTTCGAACTGGCCGGATGAAGTGTATCAGGGCAGCTGTAACAATGAATCGGTTGTCATTGCATGTAAGTGGGGCAACTGCAGGGAGATGAAGTAGTATGAAGTTTGGTTTTACTCAAGGTCGTTTGAGTGGGCGTGCTGTCAGTCTGTGTGGTGCGGTTTCGGTGTTCGCTCTGTTATCAGGCTGTAGTGATGAAATGCAGTTACTGAATGATGAACGAACGTTGTTTGGTGGTTGCCATAATGTCTATCAAATGATGGTGAAAGGTCAGCCACAACCTATGTTACGCGCTGATGCTGTATTCACTTCTGAAACTACTGATGAGCACTTTTTGACTCTTACCAAAGGCGATGATGGCATCGAAGTGGACATTACCAAATGCGATCAAGATTCGTTGGCTATGTTTGACCAGCCAATGGAGGCCATGGAAGGACCGGCAGGTCGAGTGGTTGGTAAGTTGATTCGTTAGCGTGTGATGAATCATAAAAAAGCCCGGAATTACGAGTCTGTAATTCTGGGCTTTTTTATGTTCGGGATCTGAGGCACTCTGCCAATGTTTAACGTGAGGGTAACAACATTATTTTTTGCGTTTTAACGGCGCCATGCCATCGGCATTGCCTTTGAAGTTACCGCGTTTCGGTTTGGAAGGCGGTTTCTTTGAATGATTGCGATTATTTGGCTTACCTTTTTGTACGGGTGCTAGCGGATCGTTATCAAGCGGAATGTAACGATCCAAATAGTCTCGAATGGCATTCAGGGCTTCAGTGTCTTTTCCTGATGATACAAACGAAATAGCTGTGCCTTTACGTTCAAGTCGGCCGGTGCGTCCAATCCGGTGTACGTAGTCTTCTGGTTTCGTCGGCATGTCGAAGTTGATAACACGTGTGACGTCGAGAACGTCCAAACCACGCGCACCCAGATCTGTGGTGACGAGGGTGCCTTGAGCAAGACTCTTAAATTTCAACATGGCTTCATCGCGAGCAGTTTTGGCCATTTTTCCGTGCAGTGAAACCACTTCC
The DNA here is from genome assembly GCF_042646085.1 of Litoribrevibacter euphylliae. Taxonomy (NCBI): domain Bacteria; kingdom Pseudomonadati; phylum Pseudomonadota; class Gammaproteobacteria; order Oceanospirillales; family Oceanospirillaceae; genus Litoribrevibacter; species Litoribrevibacter euphylliae. Next base: position 180,934 of record NZ_JBHRSZ010000001.1, read on the forward strand.
AAGCCTTGTTCGGTCAATCGTGCCGACAGTTGTTCAACTGCGGCGCGAGACGTGATGAAGACGATGTTCTTTAATTTAGGCTGCTCTTTGATCAGATGAGTTAATAAATCAAATTTCTGAATGATGCCCTTAAGACGATAGAAATGCTCTTGAATGTTGTCGAGTGGTTGATCGACGGTATCGATAATGTGCTCTATTGGTGCTGACATCACCGATCGTGCAACGTCCAAGGTATCCGGATGATCGAGTGTTGCCGAAAACAGCAGTGTTTGTCGATCTTCCGGGCATTGTTCAATGATGTAATTCAAATCGTCACGGAAGCCCATGTCCAGCATACGGTCGGCTTCATCGAGAATCAGCACTTCCAATCGGCTGTAGTTTACGGTGCCGTTTTGAGTGTGATCGATTAGACGACCCGGGGTAGCAATCAAAAAGTCGACCGGCTTTTTAAGGTACTTTTCTTGTTCTTTAAGGTCTGATGCGTTGCTCATTAATTCACAACGCAGATTGGTAAACGTCAGTAGCTCTTTCAGCTTCTTGTGTAGCTGGTGAGCCAGTTCTCGCGTTGGGCTCATGATGATACAACGAGGCCCACGGACATCTCGTTCTGCTGGTTTAAGCAGTAGCTGAGTGACTGGTAGCATGAATGCCAAAGATTTTCCTGAACCTGTACGTGCACAGCCGATGACGTCTTTGCCAGCCAAAATATCGCCGATCACGGCTTCCTGAATTGGCGTTGGAGAACGGAACCCGTTAATGCTCAATGCTCGGGTTAGGGATCGATCTAAATCGTATTCTTTAAAGTTGGCTATTTCAGGAACGGTCATTCAGGTACTCAGTTTGTTAGGTGATAAAACGCGTTGCTCAGGAACCTTGTTAGAGCAATAAGCGCTAAGTATATATCAGTGAGCGAGATCATACAGTTTGATCGGTATTTATTGTGTCTTTTGTTTGGCTGACCGTTCGTTTGGAACATGGTTGCTCTTAATATGGTTGCTCATAACATGGCTACCAAGAACATAGCCACTGAGTAGTAAGCCTGCTCCGTTGGCGAGTAAATCCAAGAGTGAAAAACTACGATAACCTGTGAGCTCTTGTAAGACTTCGATGGCGAAACTAAAACAAAAAAGAGTTATCCACAGGGCAGGAAAGAAGGGTTTGTTTGGGTAACTTTTGGATACCAACAACCCGAGAACAAAATAGTTGGTAAAGTGAATGATCTTATCAAGGTGAGGAATCCCTTGATTGGAAGAGGTCGGTATTAAGCACACAACTATGGTGGTAACGAGAAGCCCCCAAAAGCAGAGTTTGAAGAGGGTGGTTGCTGTTGTACTGGTTGTTGATAAATTTGTCACAGCTTTATGACCTCAATGACCTCAATGCTGTTATCTTCGACACGCCATTTGATGTCGAGATCATAAAGCTGAATTGAAAAGTCATTTCGATTGGCCTTGGTTCTCATATACGCCGGTCGAGGGTCTTGTATAAGAACCTCTTGGATAAAGCTTGTGAGATTTGGGTATTGCTGTTGGTGGATGGCTAAATCTTGGTTAGCTTGGTTTGAGAAATGAACGTTAAGGGTTTGTTCGGGCTCTTTCTCAAATACACCCGCTTGAGCATCAGGCAGGCTGTCGCTGTATGGAATGTAAGGCTTTATGTCCAAAATGGGTGTTTGATCGAGTAGGTCGTGTCCTGAAATATGTAATCTGACTTTCCCGTGTTGTATTTCTATTCGATCAAAGCGCACTACAGACAAACCGAGGTTATTGGGTCGGAAGTTTGAGCGTGTTGCGAAGCAGCCAATCTTTTTATTTCCACCCAATCTTGGAGGGCGAACGCTGGGTTTCCAGTCGGCATCGGCGGTTTGATGAAAATAGAACTCTAGCCAAAGGTGTGAGTATTGTTCGATGCCGTCGAAGGCTTCTGGTCGACTGTATTTTTCATGAAGCTCAATAATGCCCGTGGCGTACTTTACCAAACCGGGTTGTCTTGGGATTCCGAATTTCTGTTTGTAGGGTGAGAGTACGGTACCGATAGCTTCTACAGAGAATGTCTGTGATGAAGAGGAAATAGGGGTGTTCACGATGTTATTGGAGGCCTTTTAAAAGATCCGGTGCGCGTTCGTCTTCTTTCAATAGATCCAGAAAATCGTCAGCGGGGAGCGGTTTGCTGAAATAGAAGCCCTGCATGTAGTTACAGTTATGGTTGATCAGGAACTGCAACTGACTGCTGTTTTCAACGCCTTCGGCCAGTACTGTCAGCCCTAACTTGTGAGCCATTGCTATCACGGCCGTAGTAATGGCGGCGTCGTCTTTGCTGCGATTAACGTCTTTGATAAATGAGCGGTCGACTTTCAGTTTATCGATAGGGAATTCTTTAAGATACGCGAGTGACGAATAGCCGGTACCAAAATCGTCAATGGCCAGTGAAATGCCTTTGTCATGCAGTGCTTTCAAGGTTTCTTTTGTGGACTGGACATTTTCCATCAGCATGCTTTCAGTCAACTCTAACTCTAGGCATTCTGGTGGAAGCGTATGATTATAAAGTGCGGCTTCGAGTTCTTGCAGAAGCTGGTCTGGTCGTTTGAATTGGTAGGCGCTCAAGTTAATGGCAATCTTAAATGGCCCTTTAACGTGCGCCATAAATTCACGGCAATAAGCGCATGATTGATGAATTACCCAATTTCCAAGTTCCGCAATTAAGCCAGTTTCTTCGGCAAGTGGGATAAATTGCACAGGAGAAATGGGGCCACGTTCCGGATCTGTCCATCTCACTAAGGCTTCTGCCCCAACCACTTCTCCGGTTTCAATGTCGACTTGCGGCTGGAAGTGAACGTCCAGCTCTTCATTTTGTATGGCTTGTCTGAGTCGATGTTCCAGATCCAATCGCTTCACCGCCTGAGTATTCAGATCCGGCGTATATATATGATAGGAGTTGCCTTGTTCTTTCTTCGCTTGATACATGGCCAGATCGGCGTTCTTTTGCAGTTCCTCAACGGTTTGGGCGTCCTGTGGGAACAGAGTGATACCGATGCTGCCGGTTAATACCACCGAGTTATCGCCGATAATAGTTGGCAGTGAAATGGTATCCAGAATGCTGCTGACTAAGTTCACAATGGAGCCTTTGGCTAACACATTCGGGATCAAAATGGCGAATTCATCTCCGCCTAGGCGGGCAAGAGTATCTTCGGGTGTTAAGTGATCGCTGAGGCGTTCTGCGATTTGTTTTAACAAGCGGTCACCGCTGTGGTGTCCTAGAGAATCATTGATGTGCTTGAACCCGTCCAAATCTAAATACATCAAGGCAATGATGTTCTTGGAGGTGTTTTCTTCAATTGAAGACTTAATTCGCAGCGTCAGTAGGTTGCGATTCGGTAAGTTGGTCAGAGGATCGAAGTGCGTTAGCTGATTAATTTCATCTTGCGCCAGATAGAGTTCGGTTCGGTCTTCCAAATGCATGATGTAATGGGAAACGTCACCTTGTTCGTCGTGCATAAAGGAGAGTTGCAGGTTACTCCAGCGAAGGTGACCTTGACGATCTCTCTGAACGACTTCGCCATACCAAGGTTGATTGCTGCTGACGTGGTCGCGAATGCTGCGATGAATTAGCGGGTTGTCTTCAATCGGACAGAGTTGGCTGAACGGACGGCCAATTAACTGCTGTTCATCATAGCCACTGGTTTCACACAGCTTTGGATTGATGTATTCAATCATAAAGTCTGTATTGGTCAGAATAATTGCGTTAGCACTGGACTCAATAATGGTGGTTAGTTGTTTCTGCAGCAGCGCATTTTGCTTTTGAATATTGCTCTGACTGAGCTGATTGATGCGATAACACACTTGCGTTCGAAGTTGCTCGACTAACGCCATCACAGCGCTATTTAGTTTGCTTGCTTTGCGAGTAAAGAGAATCAGAGTGAATTGTTCATTCAGTTGGTCGTCCAAATTAATCACGGTCAGAGAACTATTGGCATCAATGACTTCGGTAATTTCTTTAGGGAGTTTTAATTCTGAAACGCGGCTGTAGAGTTGAATCCCATTGTTAGGATCTAACATGCGATCTTCGAAATGGTTTTTCGAAAGAAAGTGTTGGGTTTGTTGTCCAAGCTCAGACACCATACGGTATGAGGTGGTTTGTGCTTTGTGGTCCGTTTCGAGCAGAGCGACGTAATCAAATAACGAGAAATTGGCAAGACGATTTGCCAGTTGTGTGATTAGCTCTGTGGCAGTGCCTGCCTGAATATTTAATAGATCGTCAAAGCGTTCGATAAGTTGTACTTCAAATGAATGTTCATGCTCAAACGACGACTTGTAAGAGTCAGGAACGGTTTCAATGTCTTTAAATTGAACCAGCAGAACCAGAGACTTTTCCATGGCAAAGGAAGAGATATCCAGGTTCAAGGTTACGATGCCATGATTACTGGGAAGACTAAGAATGCTTGAAGAACGGCCATGTTTGAGCCAGTTCGCAAGGTACTCCTTCATAGCCCTAGGTAACAGTAATTGATCACTTCCTTGGTTGACCAGATTCAGTACACGCTTGGCTTCATTATTTGCTTGTTGAATTTCAAAAGAATCGGCATAGACCAGCATCACGCCTTCCTGAGACAAGGAATACAGTGACTTTAGGTGGCTGGTGGTATCAGATAGCGAAGTTTCCAACTCTTTCTCGCGTTTGGAATAGCTGGGTAGTACTTTTGGAAGGAACCAGCTGATGGAGAGTAAACCCAGAGATAGCGCCATGATCCCTGAAATCATCTGGGGAACTTCACTTTGAATTTGGAAAAAGGTACTGAACTGAGGAAGGGACAATAAGCTGGTGAGGACTAGGGTTGCAATCAAGGTACTATGAAAAGCAAGAGCGACACTGATCTTTCGTGTAATTTTGGAGTGCTTCTTACTGCTGTAAAACAGATAGTATGCACTAACGGCTAGCCAGACTAGGCAGGCTGCAGATAACGCAATGTTTGCAACAAAACTAAAATGCATACTTCATCCAAGTGTTAGCGCTGTCCATTACTGTGACTGAATGTGGTTGATACACAGCATGGCTTCTTGTTTTGGTGGACCTTCAGTGGTCATCATTCAAAAATTATTGGCTTAGTTAGTAGCCAAACAGGTTTTTGAGTTCGATCGTAGGGCTTCCTATCCGTCTTCTCTGTTTTTTAACACGAATAATAACTGTAGAACAGTTTCTGATAGATCTTCCGATAAAGTGTTCAATAAGAAGGATTAGTATAGAAATAGCCAAATAAAATCAAGTAATTAATGAAAAAGTATAAGAACTTGGTTTAAGTGTGGGAAGAGCTGTTTGTCGGTTTCTGCCAAAAGTGTTGAAAGGCGATAATCAATTGATCTCAACTTTATTGTTAACGGCTTAATGAAATGCGCTTGGGTAGTTCATCTGGCAACAAAAGCTTTACCTGTAAAAATACAAGATGATAATTTAAATAGGAATGAGTATTATTAGCTAATAGTAAGTATTAATAGTAGGGAATTCTTTCCTATTAGGCTACTGATTAAAAAAATATTTCATAGAAGTTACTACCTGAGGTTAGAAAATGAATAAATCGCTTTTGCTGGGTGCAAGCATTGCGCTGGCTGGATTAACAGGCTGTTCTAATACGCCAACAACGAATGTATCCGAAGATACCGTATTACAGAATTACTCTGACATCGCATTCGCTGTTTACAGTGACTCTCTTGAGACTGCAAAGGCGCTTAAAGTGGCAACCGATGCGTTGATTGCTAATCCGTCAGAAGAAACCCTTCAAAACGCGAAGGCTGCTTGGAAGGCTGCTCGAGTTCCTTATCAGCAAAGTGAAGTTTACCGTTTTGGTAATGCAGTAGTTGATGACTGGGAAGGTGACTTGAACGCATGGCCTTTGGATGAAGGTTTGATTGATTATGTTGCCTCTAACTACAACCGTAACTCTGCAAATCTTGAAGAAGGTGAAGAAATAGATCAGTCGGCGGTTTACTCAGTTGTTACTAATCCAAATCTGGACATCGATAATGATGGCAAGGTAGATACAGCTGAAATCAATGCGTCTTTGATTGCCAGTCTCCATGAACTTCGTGGTGGTGAAGCCAATGTTTCTCGCGGTTATCATGCCGTTGAATTCTTGTTATGGGGTCAAGACTTGAACGGTACGAATGCCGGTGCAGGTAATCGTTCTTACACCGACTATGTCAATGGCGAAGGCTGCACCAGTGGCAACGCAGCGGCAGATGCCGCTATTTGTGTTCGTCGTGGCCAATACCTAACGACTTCTATGGAAATGCTGGTTAGTGATTTGGAAACTATGGTGGCTGAGTGGGATTCTGCAAAAGATGGGAACTATCGCGCTACTCTAGTTGCTGAAGGCCAAGAAGGCATTAAGAAAATGTTAATGGGTATTGGTGAATTGGCTGGTGGTGAGTTGGCTGGTGAGCGTATGCGCGTTGCTTTGGTAGCGAATGATCCTGAAGACGAGCATGATTGCTTCAGTGATAACACCCATTACTCACATTACTACAACATCAAAGGTATCCAGAATGTGTATCTTGGTCGTTACGTTCGTGTGAACGGTGATGTTGTTGAAGGGCCGTCTGTAAATGCGTTGATCGCAGCAGCAGATGAAGCCGCAGCTAGCCAGTTGGAAGCAAAGATCGAAACGGCACGTCTAGCGGTAGAAGGTCTTGTTACATCGGCGGAAGATAAAGCTAATCCTCAGGCATTTGATCAATTGATTTCTCCAAGTAACAAAGCAGGTAATCAAATCGTTCAGAAGTCTATCGACAGCTTGCTTCAAGTAACAGAAGCAACCGAAGGTGCTGCTAAGAAAATTGGTATCACTGAGCTGTAAGCTACTTATAAAACTGGATGGTTTAGCTAAAACATCCAGTTAAATAGTGCGCTATAAAGGGAGAGGTTGATGTATATCAGCTTCTCCTTTTTTATTTAATTGAAAATAATAATGATTTTGATTTGAGGTATTGTTGGGTGTACTATTCGCGCAATTTAAAAACACTACAAAAAGTAAGGCTGAAAGCCTGATTTTTAAGTACGCATTAGCTGGTATTAAGGTGGTTGGTATGAAGAGCGGTAAGAAGCTGATAGTGGGAACGGCATTGGTGTTGGCTTCCTCTATGGGGTATTCGGAAATTCTGAAGGTCGGTCCGGGCTTTGATAACCGAGAGATTCAGCAAGGTGGGGATAACTCAACTACGACTATGACCCATGATGCGTTTTCTAAGCCATCTACTCAATTAAGAGGCTCTCTGCGCGCTGACTTCAAAGTAGGTAATAGTTTTTTCAAAAATCCGTGGGTAGTAGCGCCTGCATCAACCGATGCGCGTGATGGTTTGGGGTCTCTGTTTAACGTGAACGCATGTCAGAGTTGCCATATCAAGGATGGTCGCGGTCATGCACCAACCGATGCTTCTGATCGGGCTGATTCGATGTTGATTCGTTTGAGTATACTCCCTCAGAATCAAGAGCATCAGACTTTGCTTGACGCTGGAAAGATGGCGTCTATTGCTGAACCGAACTACGGCGGGCAATTTCAGGACCAGTCAGTTTTTGGTGTAAAACCGGAAGGACGCATCGCAGTAACTTGGAAAGAGGTTAAGATCAGCTTCGCTGATGGTGAAGAAGTTTCGCTTCGTAAGCCAGCCTTTAAGCTAGAAAAATTGGCTTATGGCGATTTACATCCAGACACTAAGATGTCACCTCGTGTAGCGCCACCAATGATCGGATTAGGTCTATTAGAAGCTATTGATGCTAAAGACATTATGTCTCTGCAAGACCTAGAGGATACAAATAAAGACGGCATTTCGGGGAAGGCTAACTGGGTGGTGGATGCTCGAACGGGTGACTTGGTATTGGGACGTTTTGGCTGGAAAGCCGGTCAGCCATCTCTAGAGCAGCAAGGTGCTGGTGCCTTTAATGGTGATATGGGGCTATCCACTTCGTTATTCCCTAATGAGAATTGTACGTCAGCGCAAGAAGACTGTCTTAAAGCAACCACGGGGAGTCGCAATGGTGAACCAGAAGTCAGTGATCAGATTTTGGATGCAGTGACGTTTTACAGTCAAAATCTTGCAGTTCCTGTTCGCCGAGATGCAGATTCTCCCAACGTATTAAAAGGTAAGGCTTTATTCTTTGATGCAGGTTGTCAGAGCTGTCATACCCCAGCGTATAAAACGTCTGCCGCAACGAATATAGACAAGCATCTTAGAAATCAGGTGATTTTCCCTTACACCGATATGTTATTACACGATATGGGGGAAGACTTGAGTGATGGTGGTCATACTGAATTTTTGGCGCAAGGTAATGAGTGGAGAACACCACCACTGTGGGGTATTGGTATGACTGAAAAGGTAAACGGTCATACTGAATTTTTACATGACGGTCGTGCTCGAAATGTTATGGAAGCAGTGTTGTGGCATGGCGGTGAAGCAGAGCAAAGTAAGCAATCTGTACTGAAAATGTCTAAACAGGAGCGCGCTCACCTGGTTGAGTTCCTAAATTCTCTGTAAGGCTTGCTTAAGAGAATGCGCGTTTTTCAAAGCGTGTCCGTTGGACGGTAATGGTTGGTTAGGCAGTAAATATTCGCCAGTTAGTAAATGTTAAAGGTGCCAAATGCTCAATATTAAAAAGTTACTCGCTTCAAGCTGTGTTTTATTCTTTTCTTTGAGTGGTAGTGCTTATGCTCAGGATTGGAGGTCGTCGGTAGAGTCGGTGACTAAAGGGGTGATTCAACCAGGGTATCAAAGCTTAGAGGTTGCATTTGGTCGTCTGGAAGCACAAAGCCAGGCATTTTGTGCGGAGCCGAAACAGGCTACCTATGAGACTGCACAGCAGGCATGGCGTGAAGCGATTTTGGCGTGGATGGATGTAAGCTGGATTCATTTTGGCCCTGTTTCCACAACCAGTGCGCGTTTCGATATTCAGATTTGGCCTATTCGCAAAGGGATAACGCACAAGAAAGTTCAGGCGTTGCTGGCTTTGCCTGAGGTGACAGCTCAAGATGTAGTTCATGCTGGTGTTTCAGTGCGAGGACTTACAGGCAGTGAGTATCTATTGTTCAGTGGTTCAGGTGGTACCTTAGCGCATTATCAGGACGAAACGGCTACGAATCGCTGCCGAGTATTGATCGAAGCGGTGAAGGCAAGTCACAAGACCATTGAGTCACTTAACGCGGGTTGGCAAACGGACAAAGTGATTACGCCTTACTATCAAGGTGTGGACATGCTGGATCGTACAAAGGAATCTGCCTCTGCTGCGTCTATTGTGTGGAATGCTTTGATTTCGGAGTTGGAATTTATTCAGTTACGCAAACTGGAAGGCCCGCTGAATCCTCACGCTAAAAAAGCCAAGCCCACGGCGGCTGAATCCTGGAGAAGCTTGCACTCATTTGAAAATATTACACGTGGTCTCACGACGCTGAAACGTGTTTATCAAGCGGGATACCAGGCGGTTGTCGCTTCACAGAATAAAGCGTTGGATAAACAAGTGATCCTTGGTTTTGATCAGTTAATTCAGCGCCTATCGTCGTTTGAGCAACCTCTGAAAGAGATGCTTAAGAACGATGCCGGACGTGAACAGCTAAAGGCTTTTGACGCAGAAGTTCGTGGGTTTTACGAGTTACTTAGAAATCAAGTAACCCCGTTGACAGGGTTTGTATTGGGCTTTAATGCCAACGACGGTGATTAATAGTATGAATGATCGCCGTGCCTTTATAAAACTGCTGGCCGCGATGGCTTGCACGCCTGCTTTGGTAAATGCATCTTATACGATGCCTGAACGTTCCTTTCAGAAAGGGCCAAAACACACGAATCTTTTGATATCAGCTTTTGATGATCATCAAGGACAGCATTATATAGGCGCTTATGGGTTAGACGAGCAAGAGTGGTTACAACGAGTGCGCGTCAGTCGACGGTATCATAGTGCTGTATCCCGTAAACTAAATGGTTCGGATGACTCTTTATCCAATAATCAGCTCATTTTTGTTGCTCGTCGTCCTGGTGATCAGGCCATCGTGCTCGATCTCGTGAATCATCAAGTGATAGAAGTACAAGCGCCTGCAGGTCGACATTTTTACGGTCACGCAGGCGTAGATGCTCGTAATTGGGTGTGGTTTACCGAAAACGATTTCAAAAGCGGTCGATCGTTATTGGTCGCGCGTTCAGGTTCTGCACTTGAAAAGATCGAAGCTGAAATCGATCTCCAAGGCATTGGGCCACATGAGTTTCGCTTCTTGGCTGATGGTCGTACAGCGGTTATTGGTTTGGGGGGGATCGAAACGCACCCTGACTTTCCCCGTAAGAAATTAAACCTTGATAGCATGCAGTCTGAAATACTGTTGGTGGATACGGTTACAGGTAAGGTTATTGATCGTGATACGCCATTAGATCCTCAGTTGAGTTTACGTCACTTAGATGTTTCTCCTTCCGGGGATGTGGTGATTGCTGCTCAATATCAAGGGCCGAAGTATGAACAGTTTCCTTTAGTCTATCGTTATTCAAAGCAAGCTGGATTGAATGCACTGAAAGCGCCAGAGTCTGTATGGCGTTCGATGAATCAATACATTGCCAGTGTTCAAATTAATTGGTCTTTTCAACAAGTTTTAGTCACGTGCCCGAGAGCGAATGCGATTCATCTGTTTTCTCTGGAAACCGGGGATTGGTTGAGTCAGTATCGGATCGGCGACCCAGGCGGTGCCAGTTTGGATGAGAAGAACCGTTTTCTCGTGAGTACCGGACAGGGCGCAATTGTGTGTTTATCATCAAAGAATGGCGTTTTAACCCTTGAGCGAGAGCAGCAGGTAGGCGATACTCGCTGGGATAATCATATGGATCGTGTTGTAATCGGTTAGCCTACTGGTTCGTTCCAATAATAACAAAAATACCTGGGAACCTCTTAACAACTCCACTCCGGCTGTGTGGCGTCTATGATCGCTCGTAAATTTGGCGAGGTTCCCTAGATCGAAAAGGAAACTCTCATGATGCGCAAAGTCCCTTTGTTTAAGAAAGCGGCTTCTTTGTTGGGTATAGGTCTAATTGCAGTCTCTCTGCAGGCTTGTTTTCCTGGGCCAGGTACCGGGTTGACCGTTGCTGGTTTAGGCGGTCACAAGTTTGCAATGAATAAAGAAAATATTGAGTTACGTGCGCATGCGGCGTTGCATGAAGAAAGTGATTTGCTGACGTATTCTGTGGAAGCGATTTCTAAGGATAAGACGGATGAAGCGGTATTAACGTATCTTGAAGGGTATAACAATCCTGAAAACTCCGACCCTATTCGTGCCATTGCGCTTTATCAAATCGGTTTGGTGTATATGAATCACTACAACCGTGGGCGTGATGATAATAAAGCGGCGGAGTATCTCGTTAAGGCGAGAGATGAGTTCAATATTGATCCTCTTAACCAGCGAATCGAAACTCGTTTAGCGAAGCTCGAGAAGCGTAAAGATAATGTGGTTATTCTTACCGCTGATCAGCATTTGATGAACTGGAAGAAACAGCCGAAATTGCCACCGAAGAATATTCCTCACGATGAGGAAATGAAAGACTTTACAGCGAGAGCCATAACTACGGATCGTATTCAGGAAGCAATTTTACTGTACACCTTAATGTACGAAAACAAAGGTTCTACTGATCAAATACGAGCTAGCTCATTATTCCAGATCGGTTTGATGTATATGAGCCCGTATAACGCAAAAGGTGATCAGGAAAAAGCGCTAGAGTATTTTATTCGTATTCAGCGTGAGTTCCCTAATTCAGAGGTGGCGAAGAGAGCGAACTTGAAAGCGGGTTATCTGATTAATAAGCAGAAGATCGTGTTGGATTAATGCATCCTTATCTTCAAACGTTTTCTTAGTTTAGAACTTACAGAAAAGGCTCCTGATTTGGGAGCCTTTTCTGTTGGGGCTGATAGGTCTTGAATAGGGGGACCTTTCTAAAGAGATTCAGCCCACTCTGTGAGCCAAGGTTTCACATCACGCATTGGCTCTCGCGTTTCTGTAGCATCGATAGTTAGGCGTGTGACAGTTGCGCTTTGAAGTTCATGCATCAGTTCTTCGAACTTTTCTCCTGCGCCGCAGAAGTTAGGGTAAGAGCTATCGCCCATGGCGATAATACCTGCTTTCTTTCCTGTCATCATTGGGAACTTATCTTGGATATCTACATACAAACCAACCAGGTTTTGAGGAATGTCTCCCTGACCTGTTGTGGATGTACAAATTAAGAGGGCATCCATATCAGGCGCTTGAAGCAATTCGGCAGTAGGATTTTCAATTAACTCGGCTTCATATCCAAGTGTGCTGAGTAATTGTGTGGATGCTTCAGCAACGGCTTTGGCATTGCCTCTGACCGATCCATAAACAACGGTAATTTTTGACATATAGTGAATACTTTTGGCTTGAGATAAGGGGCAAATGCGAAGCAATTACATGACATTGCTTCACTTGTGGATGTTAGCGTTTGAGCCTATTTTATCTTGTCTGGGGTTATTAACAAAGTGAAGGAGCCAGAATGGAATATCGTAAACTAGGTAATACCCACTTGGACGTGAGTGCCTTGTGCTTAGGAACTATGACCTTTGGTGAGCAGAATACGCGTGAAGAAGCCTTCCAACAGTTAGACTATGCAGTTGCTGAAGGCATAAATTTTATTGATACCGCAGAAATGTATCCGGTGCCTCCAATGGCAGGAACACAGGGCGATACCGAACATATTATAGGGCAGTGGCTTGGTCAGCGCAGTGACAGAGATAAGTTGGTTATTGCTTCCAAAATTGCCGGGCCAGCTGATTGGTTGAGCTATATTCGAGGTGGCTCCCGTCATACCCAAGCGCACATTTCAGAAGCTATCGATGAGAGCTTGAAACGTCTGCAGACCGATTACATCGATTTGTACCAACTGCACTGGCCTGATCGAAACACCAATTTTTTTGGCCAGCTCGGTTATCAACATCAAGAGGTTGAGGAATCAACTCCCATTGAGGAAACCCTACGGGCGTTAGAATCGGCGGTGAAGGCTGGAAAAATTCGCTACATTGGCTTGTCCAATGAAACGCCTTGGGGGTTGATGTCTTTCTTGAAGCATGCAGAACAATTTGATTTGCCTCGAGTAATGAGCGTTCAGAATCCTTATAACTTGCTAAATCGAACCTATGAAGTCGGCATGGCGGAAGTGTCGATTCGAGAGAATGCGGGATTACTTGCGTACTCGCCATTAGCGTTTGGTGTTTTGTCTGGGAAATACTTGGATGGTCAGCGTCCAGAAAAAGCAAGGTTAACTCTCTTTGAACGATTCACTCGTTACACCAGTCTTCAAGCGGAAGAAGCAACGCAAGGTTATATTAATGTCGCCAAGAAGCATGGTCTGTCACCAGTGCAGATGGCGCTATCCTTTGTGACCAGTCGCCCGTTTGTTACCTCTAACATTATTGGTGCGACGACTATGGATCAGTTAAAGGAGAACATCGGCAGTATTGAGCTGACATTGTCGGATGAAGTGTTGTCTGATCTGGAAGCAATTCACTCCGCGAACAGTAACCCATGTCCTTAATCTAGATGGTTATCCGTGATTTATTGGTATTAATTATTTTAATCAGAGTTATTAATTCTTTTTAATACAATTTATCAAAGACATTGATTACACTAGCTGGCAATTTTTACCATGCTACAAATAGGCCTTAAAAATGAGCGAAGTTAAGCACTGCAAGTTACTAATCTTAGGTTCTGGTCCTGCGGGATACACGGCGGCGGTATATGCTGCGCGCGCTAATTTGAATCCTGTACTGGTAACTGGGATGCAAATGGGCGGTCAGTTAACTCAAACGACGGATGTGGATAACTGGCCGGGGGATCATGACGGTGTTCAAGGTCCTGACTTGATGACTCGCATGCAGCAACACGCTGAGCGTTTTGAGACTGAAATCATTTTTGATCAGATTCATACTGCGAATTTGAAAGAGAAACCGTTCCGTCTGGAAGGTGATAACGGCGTTTACACTTGTGATGCGTTGATCATTTGTACCGGTGCAAGTGCTAAGTATCTTGGCCTTGAAAGCGAAGAAGCGTTCTCTGGTCGTGGTGTGTCTGCATGTGCTACCTGTGATGGTTTCTTCTATCGTAATAAGCCTGTTGTGGTTGTTGGTGGTGGTAATACCGCCGTTGAAGAAGCCTTGTATCTTTCAAACATTGCTTCAGAAGTGACAGTGATTCACCGTCGTGACTCTTTCCGTTCTGAAAAGATTCTTCAGGACAAGATTCGTGAGCGTGCGGAGAACGGAAATATCAATATTAAGTGGTATTCAGAACTGGATGAAGTGTTGGGTGACGACGCAGGTGTTACCGGTGTGCGAATCCGTAACAATCAAACCGGTGAAACCGAAGAGTTGGCCGTAGATGGTGTATTCATCGCTATTGGTCACCAACCAAACACTGGTTTGTTTGAAGGTCAGCTGAATATGGAAGGTGGCTATATTAAAGTACAAAGCGGTTCTGAAGGTAATGCGACACAGACCAGTATTCCAGGTGTGTTTGCTGCTGGAGACGTTATGGATCACATCTATCGTCAGGCAATTACTTCTGCTGGTACGGGTTGTATGGCAGCGTTGGACGCTGAGCGTTATCTAGATAATCTTGAAGATTAATAATCTGCTCGAATATTGCACTATTATTAAAGGGTTTGTGAGAAATCACAGACCCTTTTTTATTGGAATTTATGATCTGTGTTACAAAACGTTACATGCGTTTTTGAACGGGTGTCGTGTATTTCTGTATAATGGCGCCCGCTTGCATTAGATGGAATTGCCTGATTGCGATCGGAGTGCAATAAATTCTTATTATTGGTCTGGAAGGTAAGTGATGTCTTTATCATATAAAACAATACTTGCAGCAGTATTATCTGTTTCAACAAGTGTTGCAGTAGCTGCGGTTAGTCCGCAGGAAGCGTCGAAGCTTGGTCAAGAATTAACGCCGATTGGCGCTGAAAAAGCGGGCAACGCAACAGGAACAATTCCAGCATGGACAGGTGGCTTGACGGAAGGGCCTGGTGGTTACAACAATGAGCAAGGGTACATTGACCCGTTTGCGAGTGATGAGCCTGCAAAAGTTATTACTGCTCAGAATTACCAAAAATACGCAGATCAATTAACTGAAGGCCAGAAAGCGCTGTTCCAACGCTATCCTGAAACCTTCAAGATGCCGGTTTACCAAACGCGCCGTTCTGCTGCGTACCCGGATTTCGTGTATGAGAAAGCAAAAGCAAACGCTACTACTGCTGAGTTGGTAGACAATGGTAATGGTATCGATAAGTACGATGAGACGGTTCCTTTTGCATTACCGAAAACAGGTGTTGAGTTGGTTTGGAACCATGTAACTCGATATCGCTCTCGTGACATTCAACGTACCGTTGCTCAAGTTGTTCCTAACTCGAACGGCTCATTCAACCCAATCGTTCTTACTGATGAATTGAAGTTTATCGGTGATCCTTCAGAGAACAGCTTGTTCTACTTCAAGCAAATTATTAAATCACCTGCTCGTCTTGGTGGTAATGTTCTGTTGGTTCAAGAAACCATTAACCAAGTAAAAGAGCCTCGCCGTGCTTGGGTATATAACGCAGGTCAGCGTCGTGTTCGTCGTGCACCGCAGGTTGCGTATGATGGACCAGGTACTGCGTCCGATGGTCAGCGTACTGCAGATAACTATGACATGTTCAATGGTTCACCAGATCAATACAGCTGGGAGCTGAAAGGCAAGAAAGAAATCTACATTCCATACAACTCCTATAAGTTGATGGATAAATCTGTGAGCCTGAATGACATTATCAAGCCGGGCCATATTAACCAAGACCTAACGCGTTACGAGTTACACCGTGTTTGGGTGGTTGAGGCAACGTTGAAAGACGGTATTCGTAACATCTATGCGAAGCGTACTTTCTACTTTGATGAAGACTCTTATTCAGTGGTTTACGTAGACCATTACGATGCGCGTGGTAAGTTGTGGCGTATTGCTGAAGCCCACAGTGCTCAGTTCTACGATGTCAAGATTCCTTGGTATGCAATGGAAGCTTTGTATGACCTGAACAATGGTCGTTACTATACCTTTGGTATGGTTAACGAAACTGAAGGTTATAACTTCGACTACCGTAGCTCGAAGAAAGACTATACACCGTCTGCACTTCGTCGTGCTGGTGTTCGCTAATCACTCTGTGATTGGTTATGAAAAAGGAGCCTGAAGTGGCTCCTTTTTTGTGTCTGTAGTTTTGGGCTAAGTTCAACATTCTATACGCCTGAATGTTAGACAGTGCCCTCGAGCTTACTCAATAAAAGTGCCTGAGTGGTAGTACCACTGGCCTGCTTCTCGCACAAAGAGAGATTCTTCCTTCAGTACGCCTTGGCTGCCTTGTTCATCAAGATAGAAGGCTGCAAACGCTACCCAACCTTTCTTATCTGTTACCTTTCCACGCTTACTGTTCAGTACTTTAAGCTGTTGCCATTGTGTTTTGTCTTCTGCGAGATTGAGTTGCTTAGGTCGCGTCGACGGATGCCAGGTCTTTGATAGATAGTCTTCTTCTTTCAGGAAATACGCAGTGTAGCGGCTTTTCATTAACGCTTTGGCTGTGGTTACTCGTTTCGTGCCATTGATATAAGGCGCGCAACATAGGTTGTAAGCTTTATTGCTACCGCAAGGGCAGGGATCAGATGTGTTGAATTTCTTGAAGAGTGGTTTTGCTTTGATCATGTAAGTTCCATACTAATTCAATCTGAACAAAGACACATTAACGTCTATGGTGATGGTGAGTTCATTTAAACTAAGCAGCTTGTCTCTTCCTTCAGCGGGGGCACGCCATTGATGTGGCGTCATCGCGAGGAGATCCTGAATTTGTTCTCTGCTACTGAGTGTGTGCTGATGCTGGCATGCGTGCTGATCGGTGAGTTTAAAGTGACTGTCTAATGATGCAGCTGGATCAAGTGTTTGATCTTTCACGCTTGGATATAAAATATCTCTCATTTCCAATAAGTGATTCTTACCGGTTGTGACTGTGATAAGTCGCCCGTCATGGGATAGTGCCTGTGCGATGCCTTCCGGCATAAGTCGAGTAAACAAGCAGGTAATGAGGTCTTGAGAGCGTGGTGTTACTGGGATATCAGCACCCGATGCGACGAGCCAGGTAATGTCTTTATTACGTTTAGCAGCATGTCGAATGGCGTCTTTGGATATATCCAGGCCAATCAATTCAATATTGTTGTCTATGGGTGGTTTAAGCGATGAATACAAGCGATCAGTGTAATAGCCTTCGCCACAGCCTAGATCCAGTATCTTGGTGATGGAATTCTTCTTGGTGTCGAGTAGCTGATTACAAACTTGATTCAGGTGTTCTGATATTGGTTGGTAGATATTGGTGTTTAGAAATTTTTGTCTTGCCAGCACCATTTCATTGTTATCACCCGGCTGCTTAGAGCGCTTTTGGTTAGACATTAAAAGGTTGAAATAGCCTTGTTTAGCCTGATCAAAGGTATGGTTGTTGTCACAATGGAGCTGTTTAGAGGTCATTGACAAGGGGTGAGAGCAAATCGGGCACTGTAAAGATGTTGATAACATGGTGAATGCTTAATTAAATAAAAGGTCAATTATACCTCAGAGGCTCTTGTCTAGGCCAAAAATGATGTTAGCTTAATCTGTAAAACAGGTTCCTTGCTGATCCTCTGTTTTGATAACATCTGTCTAACTGTGTAGAGGTTTGTTGGCAGTTATCTATTATTAATAAAAGGCGATGTACTCGCTTTTACGGTGATTATTGTGTTTTTGAGGAATAACTATGCTCCCCAAAGAGAAGAATGTTGAGCGTCTTCAAGTAAACCCTGATGAACTTGCTCAAATGTTGGATAAAACTTCTTGGGGGAATGATTTGTCATGGGACGAATTGGTCACATTAGGAAAGTTTATTCAGGCATATAAGGTTCGGCCAAATACGGTCTTGTTTGCGGAAGGCGAACTGAACCAGACTATGGCTATTCTGGTCGAAGGAAGAGTGGAAATTGTTAAGTCCACAACAAGTAATCAGAAGAAGTCCATTGCGAAAGTAAAAAGCCCTCAAACCTTTGGTGAAATGAGTTTGATTGATGGTCAACCACGTTCGGCTGAAGTAGTAGCGGATTCTTCCTGTATTTGTTTGTTATTAACAAAACAAAAGTTCATGGAGATGAGCGAGCGTCAGTCACATCTTGCGTTTAAAATTCTCTGGAAAATCTCAAGTTTAATGAGTCAAAGACTACGCCAAGTAAGCGGACAGCTGGTCGATCTGGTATAGTACGGACGTTTTGGCTTTTTTATTGTCTATAGCAATATAGAATATAAATCTTCTGATGTATTATTAGATGATATATAAAACTCTCTTTCTGTCGATCAAAAGGGTATAAACTCAATGATACAAAGCATGTTAAAGGATTTTCTCAAGTTGGAGTCGGCTTCAGGAATACTACTTATCATTGCGACTGCCGTGGCTTTGGTGTTTGCCAATTCCCCACTGGATCAGTATTACGAGCTTTTTCTCTCTACCTATATGGGTGTTCATGTTGGGGCTTTTGAAATCAATAAGCCTTTGCTTCTTTGGATCAATGATGGCTTGATGGCCGTTTTCTTTTTCCTGATCGGTTTAGAGTTAAAACGTGAACTTGTTGAAGGAGAGCTTTCTGATCCTAAGCAGATCATTCTTCCTGCAGCAGGTGCGGTTGGCGGTATGCTGGTGCCTGCGCTTATTTATGTGGGAATGAACTGGGGGAACGAACAAGCTATTGCTGGTTGGGCGATTCCTGCGGCTACTGATATTGCTTTCGCTCTAGGTATTCTGGCAATGTTGGGAAGTCGCGTTCCGGTTGCGCTCAAGGTATTTCTAGTTTCTTTGGCGATCATTGATGATATCGGTGCGATCATCATTATTGCAATTTTCTACACCAGTGATTTGTCGGTTGAGTCGCTTGTGGTCGCTGGGTTGGCCATTGCAGGGTTAGCCATTTTAAACCGTCGTGGTGTGGTGAAAATTGCCCCTTACATTCTGATTGGTTTGGTGCTTTGGGTATCGGTATTAAAATCAGGTGTACACGCAACCTTAGCGGGTGTGGTGATGGCTTTCTTTATTCCGTTAAAACTTAAGGATGAGCACGGGCAGTCACCGGCACGTCAATTAGAGCATGATCTTCACTCATCGGTTGCCTTCGTTATTGTGCCTATCTTTGCTTTTGCTAATGCGGGGGTTGACTTAAGAGGAATGTCATTAGAACGATTCTTGGATCCGTTACCGATTGGTATTGCAATGGGGCTGTTTGTTGGTAAGCAAATTGGTGTGTTTGGTTTCGCCTGGTTAGTGATCAAAATGGGACTGGCTAAGCTGCCTAAGAGTGTGAGTTGGGCACAACTGTATGGGGTGTCGATCTTGTGTGGTATTGGTTTCACCATGAGTTTGTTTATTGGTTCGTTAGCTTTTGAACAAACCGGAGAACAAATGGATGATCGATTAGGTATTCTGTTTGGTTCAATACTGTCATCGGTGGTTGGTTACTTATTACTGTATAAAGTATTGCCAAAAACGCCGGCTGACCAGCCCGAAGTAGAACATCGCTAGGAAGTTCAAGGTAAACATTAAGATACGAAAAAACCGGTTCATATGAACCGGTTTTTTGATTTTTGGGTATTGGAAAGGAAGACTTACAGCTTGTAGCCAACGCTTACCATGTAAACCATCGGGTCAATCTCAACGTCTGATTTCAATGTACCTACACCGTCTAGATTAACAGTAGCGTCTGTATCGATATCCATTTTATAGACAGACGCGTTAAGTAGGATGTTATCTGTAACTAGGTAATCGACCCCAATTTGTGCGGCAAAGCCCATAGAATCATCAAGATCCAAGTCTGAAAATCCATCAGAAGAATTCGCGTTTTCATCGAAGAACCATGTGTAGTTTAAGCCAACACCCGCATATGGTTGGAACTTCGAATCTGTATCTCCAAGCAAGAAGTATTGCAGTGAAACGGTTGGTGGTAGGTGCTTAGTTGAACCTACTTTAAGGCCAGCGCCTTCTACATAAACCTCATGTTCAAATGGAGTGGCGGCCAACACTTCCACACCCACATTCTGAGATAGCATGTAAACAAAGTTCAAACCAAGCTGAGTGTCGTTATCTACAACGGCGTTCAGCCCTGTGTCAGCACCGGAAGCGGATACCAAAATATCGCCATTTGGTGCATTTTCAGGTTCAACTGTTGCTGCACCCGCACGGACGATAATGTCGCCAGCATCATACGCATGAACGGCTGTCGCTCCTGACATTGCCAACGTTGCAGTTAAAATTGCAGCACCTAACTTGTTCATTTTCATAACTTTCTCCAAGATCGCAGAGCACTTTTTGTTTGTTTTAAATTGTTAGGCGTAGTTTATGAGCGGAGGAAGTTTGAATATTGATATGAATCAATTCGAAGAATGCCCATGATATACAAATGGGTATATTTGATGGGGTTATTGATCCATGTCATGGGTTTTTGATGGCTGGAATCTTTATTTCCAGCCATTTAGGTGTGGACTTTTAGGTGATTAGATCGCTAGTACAAACTGGTCCACTCAACAAAAAAGGTAACGTCGGCAGTGGAATCAGTCTTTAAGTCCTCTGAAATAGCAATGTCCCACTGGTGTGATGAAGCCGTATATAGGGTTAACCCTAACGTCAGTTGCAATGCCTCACTTTCTACAGGCTCGAGATTACTTTCTGATAATTTACTGTGGCTTTCGAGCTGTCCTTTGAGGATGACATCAGGAATCGCTTCCCAAAAAATGCCTGTGTGCAGCGTTGTGACGTGCTTTTTCTGATTTCTTATTTGTTCTGCATCACCAAGGTAGTGTTGACCAAGTTCAGCTGCAAACGACAGTGTATCAATCTCAAATATCTGTGTTTTTAAGTAACTGACACTGGCTCCGGCATCCCAGCTTCCGCTGCCCATTAGTTTATCTTCATCCCCGGTGGGCGCTTTAAGGTGTAAATGGACAATAAAAGGAGAGTCTGTGAAAGATTTGCTGAGCTGTAACCTCAGATCGCCAATGCCATTTTCACTGCCTTGTATTATGTAATCGAGATCACTTCCATTTTGATAGCCATAAACCAGTTCGTTTCTCGGAAAGTCATCTCGACTGCCTTCACGAAAATTAAAAACTTCATGAAACTTATCAATGGAGTTATCTAGAAAGCCGCTGGAGTGACGAACGATAGGAAGCTCTGCGGATGCTTGCCAGCCATTGTCGAACCCCATGCTCCAACTTGGTGTTAAGCGCCAGGTTTCACCATCAAAGCGAACGACTTCCGGGGCATTATCCATAGTGACGGCATTGCTGACTACTTCGACTTTAACTCTGGCCTTTGTTTGTCCTGAATCGAGCAGATGTGTTTCTGACATACCGGGCAGATTAAACAGGCTTTCAATAGGAGAGGAGAAGCGGCTATTTATCGGATTAACTTCAGCTTGTGCGATAGCTGATAGTGAAAAGGTCGTAAAGGAAACGGTGGTCAGTGAAAATAGGTAAGGAATTGTGCGCATTCTGATCATTTCAATCCTTAGAGTTATTCTTAATATTTGGAATCGTGTTCAAATTCGGACTGTTATCCATCCTAGATAGTTAGTTAGGACATAGCAATCTATCTGGGGATTAAGTAGTGTAGTTGCGGTCTAGAAAATACATAATCAATAAAAAAGTCAGTCGTTGAAGGGATGAAAATGGACAAATTAGTTAATGCAGTTGGAAAGCCTTATTTTGGATGGATTAAAGAGCCGGTGGATGATGTTAACTATTTGGACTTCCCCTTAACCAATACCATGGACAAACTGCAGTCGCTTTCCAGCAAGAAACGAAAATTCAATCAGTTCCATTTTATTGGTGTACTCACCGAAGAGTTTATGGCGGGGATTGCCATTGTGAACTTAAAGTTAGTGAGTAACTGTTTTTTTTATGTTTGGACAAAAGACGAAGGACTGGTTGTTGAAAAAAGTGTGATCAGTCCTTTGGGAATAGGAACAAATATATCTACTACACCGGATTTTGCAGAGTCTAAATTTTCTTGGATGGGGACTCAAGCAAGTATCTCGCAACGAGATGCGGATACCCATGTTTCGGTTCAAAGTAACAAGTTCTCCGCAAATTTTAGATTACAGCAAAACGAAGGCTACGAGCCGTTGCGAGTCTGTTCTCAGGCTGGATATACCGGTTGGGTGTTTACTCAAAAAACAGCAGGTCTCGCTGCGTCTGGGCATTTTGATGTTAATGGTAAACGCTATAACTTAGATGAAATGAAGGCTTTGGGAAGCGTTGATTGGTCTTGTGGTTATATGCGTCGTGAAACTGCTTGGAATTGGGCGTGTTTTTCTGGTCGGGATGAACTGGATCGAACCATCGGGTTAAATCTTGCTTCCGGGGTCAATGAAACCGGTACCACTGAGAACGGGTTATGGGTCGATGGGCAATTGCACAAATTAGGCGGCGTACGCTTTGAGTTTGATCGGCAGGATATGCAAAAGCCTTGGAAAGTTTCTTCGGAGTGTGGGCGTGTAGCGTTAGATTTCCTGCCACAAGGTTGTCGCTCTGAGAAGTTAAATGTGGGGCTGTTGGCTTCGAACTTCAAGCAGATGTTTGGTCATTACTCGGGGACGATCATTTCGGATGATGGTAGTCCGGTGGTCTTTAATCATGTGCCTGGTTATGCGGAAGACCATTACGCCAAGTGGTAATTTATTGTAGGTACATTTATAGCAGGCATAAAAAAGCGCGATCTTAATCGCGCTTTTTTATGAGCTCAGAGGAATACGCTCTTACTTCTCTGGAAGCGTAATGTTTAATTCAAGCACTGAGCAATCATCCGAGTTTTCAAGCTGAACTTGAACATCGTCATCCGCAATCGATACATATTTACGAATCACTGAGAGAATTTCCTGCTGCATTTCTGGCAAGTAATCAGGTTGATTTCTTGCGGTTCTTTCATGAGCAACTATGATTTGCAGACGCTCTTTTGCAATAGATGCCGTCGCCTTAGGTTCCTTTTTGAAATAGCTAAAAATACTCATTGTTTAGCCACCAAACATTCTCTTAAGGAAGCCTTTCTTTTCGGCTTCGAGGAAGCGATATTCCACTTGTTCACCGAGAAGTCGAGAGACCATGTCTTGATATGCTTGGCCTGCGTCACTGTTATCATCAAGAATCACAGGTGTTCCCTGGTTTGAGTTCTTGATAACAGATTCTGATTCTGGAATCACGCCCAATAAAGGTACGGCAAGGATTTCTTCCACGTCTTCAACGGAAAGCATTTCGCCTTTAGCAACACGTACAGGGTTGTAACGTGTTACCAACAAGTGCTCTTTAACCGTTTCGCCAGCTTCAGCCTTACGTGAGCGACTTTGTAGAATACCAATGATGCGGTCTGAATCGCGAACAGAAGACACTTCAGGGTTGGTAACGATAATGGCTTCATCAGCAAAATAGAGTGCCATCATTGCACCGTGTTCAATGCCTGCAGGAGAATCACAGATGATGTAATCAAATTCTTTGGCAAGTTCTTCAAGCACTTCACCTACGCCTTCTTTGCTTAGCGCATCTTTGTCGCGAGTTTGTGAAGCAGCAAGAATGAATAGGTTGTCGCAACGCTTATCTTTGATTAGTGCTTGCTTTAGCGTAGCTTCTTTATTGATGACTTGAACGAAGTCGAATACTACACGACGTTCACAGTTCATGATCAAATCAAGATTTCGAAGACCTACATCAAAATCAATAACGACGGTTTTGTGTCCTCGTAACGCGAGGCCGGTGCTGATAGCAGCGCTGGAAGTGGTTTTACCAACGCCTCCTTTGCCTGAGGTGACAACGATAATCTTAGCCATGTCAGTCCTGTTCTTTATTTTTCTTTCCCTGATAGGGCATGCGCCCAGGGTATGAGTCTTTGGGCGATTATTGGTTAAAGCGTATCTATATGCAAGTGGTTTTCTTTGAGCTCAATTTGGCTACTTTGGCCGATTCTGTCGTTAGGAAGATCATCGCTAACTTGGTAAACACCGGCGATTGAAATGAGCTCGGCGTGTAAGGATTGACAGAATATCCTGGCGTCTTTGTTACCGTTTGCACCAGCAATGGCGCGGCCTCTCAAGGTTCCGTAGATATGGATGTTGCCATCGGCGATTACTTCAGCACCTTGACCCACTTGAGCAAGCACAATCAAATCACTGTCTTTTGCGTAGATTTGTTGGCCTGATCTAACGGGGGTTGAAACGATTTTCGTTTTAGTTGGCGTTGCTTGGGCAGCCTGTTGAGCTTCAGTACTATGACTTTCTTCCGACGAATGGCTTGTTTCAGCACTCACTTCCGATTCAGTAAGTTCAAGTTGCTGAGGCGTTGGATTTGATGCAGGTTCGGCATCGTTTGATGATGATTCAATGGTTTCTTGAGCTCTGTTAGTGTTGTCGGCGGTATTCTCTATCGTTTCTTTTGCTTTTTGAGCTCGTTGCTTGAGCTTATTGCGTCCGGGAGGAATCCAGGCTAAATCAAGCTGTTGGGCAATACTCTTAAATTCCTCGGGACCCTTCAGTGCAACTGGTAAAATATTATGCTTTCGAATAATAAATAAGAACTTTTGAATACTTGAAACATCCAGAGAATCAACGTCTTCCAATCCTAGAATCGCAGGCATTCGGTCAAACAATGCGGGGCTGGCATTTACTTTCTCTGTGAGTTGTTGATCGAAGACTTGATCGTCTGAAGAGGCAAGCTCAATCACTGTTAGAGGGATCATCTGGCTTTTTAAGGCAAAAGCGTTGTTGCTCATGTGTCCAAATTCCTGCAGCTAAGCCGACATTTAAAAGTGATTCGGCTTACGGTATTCCATATTAAGTACATGGTTCTGATGTTAGTTTTTAGCAGTAAGTGCGCTCGCATCAATGCTTACACCCGCCCAACCGTGCTTAATAAAGTTGCGAATGTTTTGATGGTCTTGCGCGCCAGGGTGCTCTAAAACATCTTTACGGTAAAAATCGCCAAAGCATTGAAGTACTTCGGCTTCGGTTAATGTGAGTGCTTTACCTAAGCTGAAGATTTTTGCGGAACCCTGGTTCGTCCCTAATTCATTTTGTTGTTCGCCTACCGTAAATGCGACCGGAGTGAACTCGAAGTTGGCTTCGATGAAATCCATGGTTTGTTGGAAAGAGTTCGTTTCTGCGCGAAGAGCTTCGATAAAAGAGTCTTTAGTCATAATCCTAATGCTTATATAAATCGAAGCGACACAGTAAATGCCGCTTCGTCAAAAATGTATTGAATGGTGGTTATTGTATGGTGACTTACTGTATCGCTACAACCTTAGGTTGGTGACCTGCGACTTCTGGCATGGTCATGCCCGCGGTTGCGTTGATGTAGGTAGGGTCGGTGACAGTAAATTTTTTGCCATTAAAGGCGATGCTGTCCCCTGAAACGGGTTTGCTGAAGGCAACTGCGGCAGCGATGTGTCCTGGATAATCTAATCCGACGACTTCCAAGCCAAGCAGTTCTCTTACTAACCAGGCAAAAAGAACCGAACGGTCTTCACAGTCTGACGCAGGCATAGTGAGCGTTTCTTCGGCGAACAAATAGTTTTCAAAGCCAAATTGTTGGTCATCAGTTTGGTATTCAAAGCCTGTTTGTACAAAGCGCAATAACAAATTCACGGCTTCTAACTCGGACTTTCCTTCCAGCATCGGGCGGAAAAGATCGAGGGCATCGTTGGCTGTGACGGTATCAACCGGTGAAATAAAGTATTGATCTATGTCCATCTGTGGATAACTGGCGAGGTAATTGACTCGAGTCGGATTTACATTAAGTGAAAGACGATACTCTTGTCTGTCGTATTTGAATTTAAAGTCTTTTCGCTGGTAGTGTTTTTCGTCAGAAAACGCCAAGGGGTCTTTCATATTTACCGGTGTAACAGCGCGAGGGTATTCGCCATCGTAGGTGAATACGCGGCCAAGATCACGAGGTTTGCCATCTGGAGAAACGGCATAAAAACGCTTACCGCTGAAAGTAAAGAACGTCACTTCATATAAAGACTGTTGCGCAGGAACCAGCAAATACACGCCTTGTTTGTTGTACGCCAATCGAGCCTGATAGTCTTGCTTAACGAGTAAGAACCAACTGGTAAAGCTTTGCGCATTGATATTGCTTGGGTGCATGGCTTTGGAGAATGCGAAAGCCAGCTGAACTTTACCCCAGTCGCCAAGGTTATATTGCTTGGCAGTAGTGTTGAGTTGTTCAAGGACGGGCTCGTAATCTGATAGGCTTAGATCCGACCAACCTTTGGAAATGGCTTTGGCTCCGTAATTTCGATCTATGGCTTTTGCTAATTTTTTATCGGCAATAATAGTGGTTTTACGCCCAAAGAAATCAAAACGGTATTTCTTGCCTGTATAGGACGGAGCCTTTGGTTCTACTGGTAAAGCGAGTGGTGGGATTCTTGGCGTATCGTCCACTATTGGAGCAGGCGTCGGATCTTTCGGTTTCACTTCAGGAAGTTTAATTTCCTTGGGTGGTTCAATCTTAATAGGGGCCGGTTTCTCTATGATAGGTTTTTCAACTATAGGCCTATCCGGTTTGAAATCTGTATCAGGGGTTGGCTGATCGAACTGTGGTTGATCGAGCTGTGGTTGATTGAACTGTGGCTGATCAAAAATAGGATCAGTTTTGGTTATTTGATCAAAGTCTGGTTCTGAAAATGGCGGTTTTTCAAACGTTGGTATATCCACTGGAGGCTTATCACCCCGAGGCCTGTCACCCCGAGGCATATCAAAGTCAGGTTTTACATCAATAATCGGTGTTGTCGGTTTCGGAATGCTGGCTATTGGAAGATCAGGTTTAGGTAATACCGGTTCTATCTTCTTAGGTATCGTCACGACAGGAAGATCATCAACCACAACAGGTTTTGGCTTTGCAACGGGCATATCAACCGGTTTGGGTTTGATGTCGCGAACTTCACCTTCTTGAGTATCAACTTCTTTCCATTGTTTTTTCAGAAAGTCAGTGAAGGCTTTATCCCTTTCGTCTTTGTAAGCTTGGTAACTGCTCATGGTCTGTTCTTTCCACTTTAGGAAATCATCCGGGTATGACGAAGCTTGTGGCGAAGAAGCGATACCAATAGCAAGTGGAAGAACTGCTAAAAGAGCGACCATGTTTACGTGTTTCATGTTAATCCTTAACCTGTAAAACGTTTCGATTGTTCACTGATGTGTATAAGCCTGTAATGGTTGTGATTAAGTTTATATCACTCTTCAAGAAGTGAACACTCGAACCTCGGTTTTAAAACTTCTTGAGATGAGTGGTGATCTTATGTCGTGCACTCAACGTATAACTACGGGATCATCTTCTGAGAGATCTTTTTGAGAGAGAAGCGTTAGTCTGTATGATGCGGGTGTATTTTGTATGGTGGAGTGGTTATGAGGGTTTTATTGGTATTGGCTCATGGCAGTCGAGTGACTAAGTCAAACGAAGAGGTCATTGCTTTTGCTCAGCAGTTAGCTGAACTGACGTCCGGGTATGATCGAGTCGAACCCTGTTTTCTGGAATTGACCGAACCGAGATTTTCAACGGTATTAAATGCGATTGCAGCGGATGAAATTGGCGAAATTGTGGTTTACCCGCACTTTTTGGCAGAAGGGCGTCATGTCAGAGATGACGTGCCAATGATCATCGAAGAATTTAAACAGACCCATCCATCGGTTCAGGTCATATTAAAGCCGTATCTTGGGATGTGGTCCGGATTAGCCGAGTTTATTGCGGCAGGATTAGAGTAATCAAATCATTTAGATCATGCGGCAGCTGACTCGATTGCGGCCGCTTTTCTTAGCGATATAGACTTGCTCGTCTGCATCTTTTACCAGTAGTTGAGCAAGGACTTCTATACTGGTTCCGCCATCACATGCGCCGTTCATGCAGGCGACTCCAATGGATAGTGTCATCCGTAAGGTTTGATCTAATAGATGAAACTCTTGGTCGGCAATGACTTCACGAATACGCTCGGCAATGACCTGGGCGCCCGATAAGTTGGTTTCCGGAAGTAAAATTGCAAATTCTTCCCCGCCATATCGGGCCATGTGATCCGAGCGCCGTAGTAATGGTTTCACTTGAGCGGCTAGTTGTTTTAATGCCTCATCCCCCACTTGATGGCCATAGTGGTCATTGATTCTTTTAAAATGATCAATATCGATGAAAAGACAGGCTAGGTGTCTTTGATGGCGCATGGCACTCGATGTTTCTTGAATCAATATGTCGTCGAAAGCTCGACGGTTGCAGACTTGGGTGAGTCCGTCCACCAAACTAAGTTGTCGTACCTGTTCCATGTTGCAGGCATTTTCAAAGCATAGTGAGGCGATCATGGTTAGGCGTTCGAGAAAGTCTGTCCCCATGTCTGGGCGAAAGCGTTCTGAATCCGGGCTGCCGAGGTTGACCATTCCTATCAGCTTGTTGTTACGAACTAACGGCAACTGCGCAAAAGATAAGGTGTTGATCGGAATATGAAGTTCCCGGCTGATCTTCTTAGGCGTCGCTCCCATATAAAGTCGACCGTTGGGGTTAACGAGCAGTTCGGGATGCTCACTCAGGTTATAGGTTAATACATGTTCAAACTGGGCTAGATCTACGGGCGCCAAATGCCAATGGGAAAAAATATCTTGTTCGAGAACCAGCTTTAGAAAAGGAATATCGAAGTACTCAGAGAAATCTGTGGTCATGGTTTTCAGTAAACTTTTTAAGTCATTACTTTCCATGAGACGAGATTCAAATTCGGAAAAACGTTTGAACAGTTGTTCGTTTAAACGTGCATTGCTGATTAAGTCATTAAATTGTGTCTTAAGTTCGTTGTATTTACGTTCGGAAACGGTTTTGAGAGACGGTTTGTTAGAATTATTGTGATTGAAGTATGTCACGCGTGTCTCGACTCGATCTTAAGATATATTGACCTATAGTATAGATAGGTGTGTTGTGAATTGCTGAACAAACCTTCAGCAATTCTTTAGGAACACTAGCTTGGCATAATATACGCTATAGTGATGTTCAGAAATACGTTGTATTGTATTGCTAATGTTATCGTATTTTAAAAAAATAAATTGAGGAAACTGGAATGAGCGTGTCTCATCAGCTAGCAGACGGACAAGTTGCTGTTATTAAAATCGGAGAAAAGCGTTTAGACGCTGTCAATGCGACAAACCTTAGAAATTATGTGGCTGACCTGATCAATAAAGGACGAGACAGAATCGTCGTGGACTTGACGGGACTAGACTTTATGGACAGTAGTGGTTTGGGTGCAATTGTAGCGTGTAAAAAATTAACCAGTGACGATGGCTATTTGAGAGTGGCAGGAGCTCAAGGTGCGGTTCAAGAGCTCTTCCGTATTACTCGCATGGACAAACTATTTCAAACCTACAATACCGTTGATGAGGCCATAAGCGGTTAACTTCATGTAGCACACTGCCTGATGTATCAGGCAGCTGTGGCCTTATTATCATCACCTAGATATCGCTGTAATGCGATAACTGCCAGATCGTCTATTTGAGCGATCTGCATGCCAATACCGTATTCCTGGCTATAGCTGGATTTTTGACACCAAATGGTTTCGCAGGTTGCTGTAATTTGGTGGGGGGGCGTTAGTGGCAAATCCATTCTTAAAATTTGTGATTCATTCACTTCGGCAGGGTGTTCACTCATCAACATAAAGCCTGTCTCACTTAGGTTCATGATTCGGCCAATAACGTTACCTTCCAAATCCTGACAGTAAATTACCTGACGGGGCTGAAAGCGAGTATGTTTTCTTTGATTCGCTGGGTTAGTGAGCATGGCATTCATCTCTTTTTTTGTTTTTTATAGTTGTGAGATATATCTTACAGAGAGACAGAATGCCGAGCAGCTATAGAATCAGCAAGTTGTGATCAGAGTCACGCATGAGTTCGCTGAGTGTTCTTCTTTGTTCGAAGACGCTGGTTAACTCGTGTCCAGGAACACTTTCTTGGTTATGGTTTCTAGATTCTTGGATCCATTGAGGAATCAATTTTCCGCGTTGATGTTGTTGCAGAAGTTTAACCAATTGTTTGTGGTGATGACTTTTAATTGTGAAGCTCATGAGGTTGTCTCTTATTATTTTTATGACGCGCTTTTTTTATTAAATTGTCTGCTACCGTTAAAAACTGAAGTAACAAGGCCGCCAATTTCTGTTTGATGATCATTTTGTTGACGGGACGATCCTGGATATGACGTACGATAGGTGAGCATTTAAACCAAACCTGACAGGCTGCTACTGCTTCATCCCTGCTGTGGTGCGATGAAATCCAGTTTCCATTCGAGGTCATCAACCAGAATGTATTATTTGATTTGCTGATCACTTGATATGCCATGTCTTTCTCCAGACACTACTTATGTTCCGATGAGCACAATGTATGTTTTAGCAGTAACAGTTATGTGACTAAATTGTTAACAGTTTGTTACATGGAGCAATAGGTATTTTGTGATGACTTTGACCTTGAAATCTTTCTTTTTTATCGAGCTTTTAGGACTGAAAAAGACGTTGAATTCATGTACAATTGCGCCTCTTAAATTTTAGGGTCACAACAATAGCGTTTGGTTGGATGATAAAGCGTATTTATCCAGCGTTGTTGGGATCTGATGACTGTAATCAGTTATTTCTGTGAATTAATCATTTTTCGGCTGAGCTGAGGTAATAGGTGGAAATTAATCCTATCGTACAAACCATTAAAGACCTTCGAGAGCGTACGGACGTTCTTAGGGGGTATCTTTGACTACGCAGAAAAGAAAGAGCGTTTAGAAGAAGTTAACCGCGAACTCGAAGACCCTGCGATTTGGGAAAACCCTGAACAAGCACAGGCCTTAGGACGTGAACGTTCGGCGCTTGAAGCAGTGGTTGAAACCATCGAAAGCATGGATTCGGGACTTGAAGACGTAGAAGGTTTGTTAGAACTGGCGGTAGAAGAGAATGATCCAGATACAGTCACGGAAGTGGAAGAGGAGCTGACAGGATTAAAAGCGACTCTGGAAAAGCTTGAGTTTCGTCGTATGTTCTCTGGCGAGATGGACGAAAACAACGCCTATATTGAAATTCAATCGGGGTCTGGTGGTACGGAAGCGCAAGACTGGGCCAATATGATGTTACGCATGTACTTGCGTTGGTGTGAGTCGAAAGGCTTCAAAGCCGAATTGATGGAAGTGACTGATGGCGAAGTCGCCGGCATCAAAGGCGCGACCATTAAAGTAGATGGTGAATATGCGTTCGGTTGGTTGAGAACGGAAACCGGTGTTCATCGCTTGGTTCGTAAATCACCGTTCGATTCGGGAAATCGTCGTCACACATCCTTTGCTTCTGTGTTTGTGTCACCGGAAGTGGATGACAATATTGATATTGAAATCAACCCCGCTGATTTGCGTATTGATGTATACCGTGCCTCAGGTGCAGGTGGTCAGCACGTAAACCGGACCGAGTCGGCGGTGCGTATTACGCACATGCCATCGGGCATTGTGACTCAATGTCAAAATGATCGTTCACAGCATAAGAACAAAGATCAGGCCATGAAGCAGCTGAAAGCAAAACTGTATGAAATGGAAATGCAGAAGCGAAATGCAGAAGCGCAGGCGATGGAAGATTCCAAAGCTGATATTGGTTGGGGCAGCCAGATTCGCTCTTATGTGTTGGATGACTCGCGTATTAAAGATTTGAGAACAGGAATTGAGAATCGTAACACCCAGGCCGTGTTAGATGGTGATCTCGATCCCTTTATTGAAGCCAGCTTGAAAGCTGGGTTGTAATTTTTACAAACATTTATTTAAGTTTGCTGTCGATCATTATTGGATTTTCCCCAATTAGGATTGCAGTTTCGAAACGAATTTAAAGTAAATACATTCCATGAGGAATATAGGTTAAAACATGTCTGAACAGCCACGTGATGAAAATAAATTGATTGTCGAGCGTCGTGCTAAGCTACAAGCTTTGCGTGAAAACTGTAACGCCAATGGCCATAGAAATGATTTTGAACGAAAGGACCTTTCGGCAGATCTTCAGGCAAAATTTGGTGAGTTTTCTAAGGAAGAGCTAGAAGCACAGGACAACCAAGTGGCTGTTGCTGGTCGCATCATGTTTCAACGTGGCCCTTTCACAAAAATCTCTGATGCGTCTGGTGCTATTCAGTTCTATGTTCCTAAAGATGTTCAAAAAGAAATCAACTATAAGTCAAAGTTTGATTTAGGTGACATCGTTGGTGTTAAAGGTGCGTTGCACAAGTCGGGTAAAGGCGAGTTGTATGTCAACGTCGCGACGGCTGATGACTTGATCATGCTGACTAAGTCGCTGCGTCCGCTTCCAGATAAGTTCCATGGCTTGGCGGATCAGGAAACCAAATACCGTCAACGTTATGTCGATTTGATCATCAATCGTGATACCCGTGATTTGTTCATGGTACGCTCAAAGATCATTGAGGCGATGCGTAAGTATTTGAGTGATCGTAATTTTATGGAAGTCGAAACGCCAATGCTGCAAACCATCCCGGGTGGTGCGACGGCGAAGCCATTTGAAACCTATCACAATGCGTTGGATATCGACATGTATCTGCGTATCGCGCCAGAGCTATACTTGAAGCGTTTGATTGTCGGTGGTTTTGAACGTGTCTTCGAAATTAACCGTAACTTCCGAAATGAAGGTTTATCAACACGCCACAACCCTGAGTTCACCATGATTGAATTCTATCAGGCGTACGCAACCTATCATGATCTGATGGATACCACGGAAGACATGTTACGTACTATCGCGTTGGATGTACTTGGTACGACAGACATTAAGAGCACTCAGAAAGATGCTGAGGGCAATATTGTTTCTGAAACTGTGTATGATTTTGCTCAGCCATTTACTCGTATGTCGATGGCTGAAGCGGTATTGAAATACAATTCAGATTTTGATCCAGCTGTCATTAATGATGCGGAAAATCATCTTGAGAAGTTGATCGAATATGGCCGTCAGGTTGGTATTCGTGAAGAAGATAAGCAGTCTGCATGGGGTGCCGGTAAGTGGTTGTGTGAAATCTTTGAAGCGACAGCCGAAGAGAAACTGGATCAGCCAACGTTCATCACTGAGTATCCATGGGAAGTGTCTCCTTTGGCTCGCCGTAACGATGAAAACCCATTCATCACTGATCGTTTTGAGTTCTTTGTGGGTGGTCGTGAGTTAGCGAACGGTTTCTCTGAGCTTAACGATGCAGAAGATCAGGCAGAGCGTTTCCGTAAGCAAGTGGAAGAAAAAGATGCGGGCGATGATGAAGCGATGCATTATGATGCGGATTACATTCAGGCGCTTGAATACGGTATGCCGCCAACAGCGGGTGAGGGGATTGGTATTGACCGTTTGGTGATGCTATTCACTGACAGTCCAACCATTAAAGATGTGATTCTTTTCCCGCACATGAGACCGCTGAAAAGCAGTAGTGAAGACTAAGTTTCTTTCCTGTTAAAACCAAAAAG
This sequence comes from Litoribrevibacter euphylliae, assembly GCF_042646085.1. Classification (NCBI taxonomy): domain Bacteria; kingdom Pseudomonadati; phylum Pseudomonadota; class Gammaproteobacteria; order Oceanospirillales; family Oceanospirillaceae; genus Litoribrevibacter; species Litoribrevibacter euphylliae. The sequence continues at coordinate 214,481 of NZ_JBHRSZ010000001.1, forward strand.
GCCAAGCTTTATCGCTTGGCCTTTTTATTGGGTGTTTATTTATTAATACTGCTAGGGACTAAGAACTAACCTAGCATGTCTTTCGCGTGCTGAACCTGTTCGTCTAACTCTTGATCTTGTTGTTTAATGAAAGTGTTAGGATCAATATCAAGTCGTTCAAACGCGCCCACTTTGCTCAGGTCCATGTTGGCATGTGGGTGGCTGGTACCGCTTAACGTGTGTAAATAGGCCACTTGAACGAGATCCACATAATCGGCAAAGTTTCCTTCACGGTCAAACTGCAAATACTGATAAGGAACGGCAATTAGGTCTAAGGTGAAGTTCCATTTTTGGAGTAGATATTTACCTAAGACAGGATGTAACTTTTCAATCGTCTTATCCAAAGCGAAACTGTCGTTGATGAGATCAGAGTTTTCTTCTGCGTACAACAGCACAGGAAGAGTGCCGATGTTATGCATTAAGCCTGCAAGTGCTGCCTGATCCGGTTTTAAACCCAGTTTTCTTCGGGTTTGAGCGAGAACAAAACACATAGCGGCAACTTCTACGGCCTTGTTCCATGAATCTCTCATTCGACTATCGATGGTATCAGAGGTTGCCTGGAACATCTGTTTCATGGCTTGAGTGGTTGCAATGTTGACCGTGGTATTGACGCCCATTCTGTTAACGGCGCCACTCACATCTCGACACTGGTTGACTGTTCTCATCAGCGCACTGTTTGCACAACGCACTAATTCTGCACATACGGCGGGATCTTTTTGCAGAACGCGGACAATATCATTCATTGTGCTGTCTTCGTTTTCTGCTGTTTCCCGAATCTGAAAAGCTACTTCAGGTAAGGTGGGCAGGGTAAGCGTATCATTTTTAATACGCTGTTTTATGTCTGCAAAAACAGTTTCAAATACAGAAGACATTATGGACGTCCTTGAGGCATCTTTAGATATGAATAAGTTACATTAAAGCGAGCTATTGGTGTTCTGTAAAGTACTGATAACAGTGGAATAGTCGCAATGACTTAATTAAGCTCTTTTTATATCCATTATATTGATTTCAAAGGGCTTTTGTTCAATTAAGCACTCATTGATTGCAGTGAAGTCATCTTCTAAAGATAGTAGTGCTAAGAAACCCTGTGATCTGTTTTCTAGGTTTATGACTTGGCCAATGTTGCTTTTCTCCTGAGAGTTAAGTTTAGCACCAGGCGGTAGATTAACCTCTAACCCTTCTTTAGGCGTAAGTTGTGCTAATTGTAGATGGCGCTTTAGTTGACCTCGGTATTTCATGCGAGCAATGATTTCTTGCCCGGTGTAGCAGCCTTTTGAAAAGCTCAAACCATCGATTTCTTCAAGCCCCAGTAGCTGGGGTAAAAATGCTTCGCTGGTGGAAGGCGTTATCCAGGCGATACCTTCTTCAAGATCTTTCTCGTTCCATACGGCTTCACTGCATAAAGGCGATGTAATCAACGTTGCAGTAAAATGATCCAGGGAACTTACTGTAAGAGTGCGTGTTGGTGAAATCTGGATGTGTGTTTGATTGTCTTTACTTTCTACAAGCAGAGGAGACAGCTCTAATGATGGAATGTTGAGTTGCCCGGAAATAAGAAGCTGATCATTGTTGGTTAATGTGACTCTGAAAAAGACCGCAAATTTTGTCAGATGATCGATCAGTGGGGTAATGAGACCTTGGTGCATAATTAGGTGGCAACTTGTGCCATCGTCATAGGCTAAAAAGTTAGCAATGCTTCTGCCTTTGAGATTACAAAAAGCGCCATAGCTTGCTTTTTCTTTTGAGATCTTGCTCGTATCACAGGTGGTTTGTCCTTGTAAAAACTTGAGACGTTGTTCGCCTGTAATGGTTAGTATGCCTTTGGATGTGCAAAAGGTGCTGCAGCTTCCATTCGTTCCTGATGACATGGAATCGTTCGTTAATGATTCAAACTTGGGCGCACCGTCGAAGTCCGGTTGAATTTGGGTGTTAGAAAATGTACTGGTGATTGTCTCAGCAATGGTGGACATAAGGCACTCTGAAATGTGTGAACTGGAAAAGCTAAATCATATCAAAACACTTGGTTTTTCGTCATTAGTATTATGATTCACTCGCTGGTTTCATACGATGGGATTATTGTCGGAAATCAATGAGGGATGAGAAGACATTCTGATCCAGTCACTTCCCGTGTATAATGCTCGCAGCATTGAGCGCACTCATGTATGCGCTCTAAATCGAGTGTAAGAGATAAGGCAAGGTGTTAAGTGGAATTTAATGATCAAGATTTGAACAGAATATACTGGCACAGTCGTCGTGGTATGTTAGAGTTAGATGTGTTGTTAATGCCTTTTGCGAAAGACGTGTTTCCATCCTTGGATCCTGTTAATCAGCAGCGCTACTTGAAGTTGCTAGACTGTGAAGATCAAGACATGTTCCAGTGGTTTATGAGAAAGACAGAGCCGCAAGACCAAGAAATCAAAGCGATAGTGGATTATATCCTTGAACGCGTTCAGCCTGCTTAGAATTGAATTAAAACCCTCGAAGTACTTAGTGGTACTCTATACCGCTATTTACTTGATTTTTTTACATCTGATTAATTCGCTGTTTACCTTTTCGTGGTCGACTATGATGGCGTTGGGTGTCGTCACTGTATTTTATGTGGTTCAGGTTGTCTCTTATATCAGGCGTACTGAACTGCTCGAAATGCCAGTGAGTCCTGAGTATTCAAAACTAGAAGAATTACCTGCGTTGTCTCTTAACGATAAGGCGTATCGAGTGTTGCCTTCTTCGGTCTTACTACCGAGCTATATACTATTGGAATTGAAAGAAGAAGGAGTTGATTACACTCCTTCGCTTTGGCGTCGCTTCAAACTGAGCAGGCAGTTGATGATCTTCCCTGATCAGTGCCGGCGTGAAGAATTTCATACTTTGATTCGTATGATTCGTCTTTCTTTTGGACGTTAGTCTCAGCTTATATTTCTCTATATTTTCTTGTTATGACGCCCGTTCTCTGTTCATCGCCAGCTAGGTTGTTTAGGTGGTGGGGTCAGAAGGGTGTCTTTCGCTTTAGGTAAAAGATCCGGGTAATCAAGCGTGAAATGTAGCCCGCGACTCTCTTTTCTGAGTAGGGCGGATCGAATGATAAGATCTGCGACGATCACTAAGTTTCTTAATTCCACTAAATCGCGAGTCACTTTGTAATTACTGTAGTATTCGTGAATTTCACGTAACAGTAAATCAACCCTGTGTTTGGCACGCTCTAACCGCTTCGTCGTACGTACAATGCCTACGTAATCCCACATGAAACGTCTGAGTTCATCCCAGTTGTGGGAAAGAATAACGTCTTCGTCTGAGTCCGTTACTTGAGATTCATCCCATGGCGGAATTGTGACGTTGTGTGTGCTCGGAAGTTGGGAATGACGATTCTGGATATCGATCGCTGCGGATCTGCCTAAAACAATGCATTCCAGCAAAGAGTTGCTTGCCAGTCGATTTGCACCATGCAAGCCGGAGTGTGCGACTTCACCAATCGCATAAAGGTTGCGAACATCGGTGCGACCATATTGATCAATAACTACACCGCCACAAGTGTAGTGTGCTGCAGGTACAACAGGAATGGGTTCTTTAGTGATGTCGATATTAAATTTCAGGCAGCGTTCATAGATGGTTGGGAAGTGGCTTTTTACAAAATCAGCTGGTTTATGGCTGATATCTAAATAGACATGATCACATCCAAGGCGCTTCATTTCATGGTCAATTGCACGAGCGACAATATCACGTGGTGCTAATTCGCCTCGTTCATCAAATTTGTGCATAAAGCGTTTGCCGTTAGGCAGGGTTAGGTGCGCACCTTCACCTCTTAACGCTTCACTGACTAAAAACGATTTTGCATGAGGATGATATAAACAGGTTGGGTGGAATTGGTTAAATTCCATATTGGCGACGCGACAACCTGCACGCCAAGCCATAGCAATACCGTCACCACTGGCCCCATCAGGATTGCTGGTGTAAAGGTAAGCTTTACTAGCTCCGCCTGTAGCAAGTACGGTATTCCCTGCCTGAAAGGCTTCAACACGTTCCGTTTGTAGATTCAGTACATAAAGACCAACGCAGTTTGATTGGCCTTGATTGTCTCTCGATATGATTAAATCCACCGCAATGCGGTTCTCGAAAATCTCAATGTTATCTCGTTCTAGGGTTCGATCAATCAGGGTTTTGGTGATGGCTGCACCAGTAGCATCGGCTGCATGGATAATACGACGGAAACTGTGCCCACCTTCCTTGGTTAAATGAAAACCGCGTGAAGGATCATGACTTTCAGTCTCAGGCGGTGCGCCATCAAGGACACTGTCTTTAGTGAAGGGAACCCCTTGATCAATTAACCAATGAATACTTTCTGTACTGTTCTCTACGATAAAGTTCACCATCTCCTGATTGTTCAAATGGGAACCCGCGGTCATAGTGTCCTGGCAATGGCTTTCTACACTGTCTTTTTCATCCAATACTGCTGCAACGCCGCCTTGTGCCCAAGGGGTTGAACCGCTACTTAAAGATTGTTTGCAAATGACCGCAATATTAAAGTGACTAGGAAGCTGGAGCGCTGTGGTTAAGCCTGCTGCACCAGAACCCACAATAACTACATCGAATTGATGAGAAGGTGTATTCGTATTTGACATGAGATAAGTGCTTTATTTGTATTCATTTCGGAGTGAAATGAAGTGACGCCAAAAATATCTGAGGAAGAATAACAGAAATGTCATACAAAGCGGGAACAAAATGCTATTTTACACTGTCGTAGATCTTGGAATGCTAGTTTCCATAACTTTGTAACCTCTATGGAGAAAGAATGACAGCATCAGTGGAATCAGATCAGTTGTTGGTAGAGCGCGTCCAGAAAGGAGATAAACGTGCTTTTGATCTGTTGGTCATTAAATATCAAAGTAAAGTATTGAGTTTGATCAGTCGTTACGTGTCGGACGTTCATGAATCTATGGACGTAGCGCAAGAGACCTTTATTAAAGCGTATAAGGCATTGGCGAATTTTCGAGGTGACAGTGCTTTTTACACTTGGTTGTACCGTATTGCAGTGAATACCGCGAAGAATCACCTTATCAGCCGTGGTCGACGCCCGCCTGGTACCGACATCGATGTTGACGAAGTGCATTCTGACGGTGGTCTTAGCGAGCTTAAGCATATTGATAGCCCTGAAGCGAGTTTGCATAAGGAGCAGGTAGAGACGACGTTGCAGAAGGCGTTAAAAGATCTGCCTGATGATTTAAGAACCGCTTTAATGCTGAGAGAATTTGATGGTTTGAGTTACGAAGATATTGCTCAAGTCATGGATTGCCCTGTTGGTACAGTTCGTTCCCGAATTTTTAGAGCACGAGAGGCAATTGATAAGCAGCTTGAACCTATACTGGAAACAGCTGTCAACTATTAATAGATCTTGTGTGGTAAGAGTATTTGGATTACGTACTTTTGTAACGAGTAACAGTTAAAACAGTACAGAATTTCATTGAAAGTTAATTGTTAGAGAGGAATTTATGAGCGATAAAATTGCGGAAAGTTTGTCAGCTCTACTAGATGATGAAGCAACCGAGTTGGATGTGCGTCGTTTAACGAAGCACATGACTGATGAGGATCTTGAAACTTGGCGCCGTCTTTGTGCTGTAAAAAATGGCCTACACAAAGAGGATATGAGATTCGCTTCTGTTAATTTACTGGATGGCATTAGAGAAGGCATCGCTGATGAGCAGGTTGTGGTTCAGACCAGCCGTTCAGGTGTAAAAAATTGGTTAGGTGGTTTTGGTGTCGCAGCTGCAGTAGCGATGGCGGTGGTTGGAATTGGTATGCAAAATGAGCAGTTCTCAGGTCAAGAAGGCCAGTTTGCTCAGTCTGAGCAACCAAAAGTTGAAACCTCTGAAAAGCCGAAAGAAACGGAGACAGGTGTAACTCGTCTAGCCGCATCTGATATGTCACCTGAACAGTATAAAGCGCTGCAAGACAAACTACGTTCTTACATGCAACATCATGCTGAAAATTCAACAGAAGACCGTGTTGGTGATGTGATGCCATATGCAAGAGTGGTTAGCTTCGAAGTTGAAGAAAAAGACAAATAAATCATTCGCCAATTCTTGATAAGCGTGTCTTTTTAATTCGTACTTAAAAGAGTGACTTAGGGTTTTTAGATCGTATGGATAAAGGTGTTGTTGCTTCTCAGGTAACAAAATCTAATGTAATTAGAGTTTTGTGTTTTGCCTTTCTTTGTCCTCTCATTTTGATGGCTATTTCCGCCTCGGTTCGAGCGATGACGCCGATCGAGTTGCTATCAATGCTAGACGAAGCCCGAAAGGAAAACTCTTTTATTGGTACATTTATTCATAGACGAGGTGATAGTGTGAATAGCTATCACATCGTTCACGGCATTCAGGATGGTGTTCAATACGAACGCCTTAAGAGCCTGGATGGTGCTCCCAGAGAGATCCTAAGAGATGGTGAAAGCGTTACTTGCATTCTTCCTGAAGACGTAGGTTCTCGTTGGGATCAGATCCCGCCTTTAAGCCCACTGGTTCCTGGTGAAAATGTAGACTGGAAAGAAATTCAAAAGTGGCTCAAATTTACGATTTTATCTCATTCTTGGATTGCCGGACGAGAAGCGATTCTTATTGAAGCGCAAAGCATTGAACAGGATCGTTTTATTCGTCGATATGGTATTGATGCTGAAACAGGGTTACTGCTTAAAACTGAAATTTTAAATTCTGAGGGACGTTCTTTAGAGTTGGCTCAGTTTACCCAGATCAAGATTAACCCAAGCAATTTGAAAGAAGAATTAGCGCCGACACTAAAAGGTAAGGTGACTAAGTTTGATCGTCGGCATTGGAATAAGTCCGCTACAACTTCTGTCAATTGGAAACCTGATTGGTTACCGTCTGGCTTTCATTTAACAGGGGTTACTTCAGGTGAGGATAAGAATTTCGTCGAAGCCTATACCTACAGTGACGGCTTGTCATCTTTCTCTATTTTCCGCGAACAGCCAAGTGCCCAGTTTGTTGAGATGGAAGGACGAGGCGGTGGTGCAACCGTTGCTGTATCGCGAGTCATTGAGACGGAAAAGGGCGAGAAATGGGGGATTACGTTAGTCGGCGAAATCCCTGTGGAAACTGCAAAACGGGTAGCAAGTTCTGTTAGTATGCTCAACTGATTGGAATATCGTTAGAGGTAATCAGTTTGGTTGAAGAATCCGGCTTAATTGTGGCGGTCGAAGACGACAGAGTTTGGGTGGAAACCATCCGTTCGAGTGCTTGCGATTCTTGTAAAGCTCAAAAAGGCTGTGGTCATGGCCTGATTAATAAAGCGACTTCAGGTCAAAGATTCAGGCTTGATGTTCAGCGCAATGGTATTGCCGCAAAGGTTGGTGATACGGCCTTGATTGGTATTCCTGAAGATTCTATTTTGAAAGCCTCACTCATCGGCTATTTATTACCTATAGTGTTATTACTCCTGTTTTCTGGTACAGCTAAGCTGCTATGGGGGGAACTCCCTAGTATTTTGAGTGGGTTGTTAGGTCTCGGTCTAGGTTTTTTCTTAGTTCGCTATCTTGGAAATTCTGAACGACTTGGGGGCGGTCCTCAGCTCTTAAGGGTGAATCCAAGCTTCGATAGCTGAAACTTTTGATTAAAATCCAGGTCAACAAAAAATAACTAAAAACGCATCTGAGAGGATTAGAATGCAAGCATTTAAGAAATCATTTTCGATTCTTTTTGTACTCTTAATGAGTGTTTCAATCCAAGTATCCGCAAGGAGCCTGCCGGACTTTACCGAGTTGGTTCAGGATCAATCGCCCGCCGTTGTTAATATCAGTACTGTCACTCATTCAAAGTCCATGGGGGGATTGCCTCCTGGTTATGAGCAAATGCCTGAGATCTTTCGCCACTTCTTCCAGTTTGGTCCTCGTGGTGGAGAGCCCCGTCAACGTGATGCTCAGTCATTAGGTTCGGGGTTCATTATTTCTGATGATGGTTACATCCTTACAAACAATCACGTTATTGAAGGTGCTGATGAAATTATCGTGCGCTTAAGTGATCGCAGTGAGCTTGAAGCTCAACTTATTGGCGCAGATAAAAGTTCTGATATTGCCTTGCTGAAAGTGAAAGAGTCTGGACTACCTGCGGTCAAGCTGGGTGATTCAGATGAGCTGGAAGTGGGTGAGTGGGTGTTAGCCATTGGCTCTCCATTCGGCTTTGATCATACCGTCACCAAAGGCATTGTTAGTGCCAAGGGCAGAAGCCTTCCAAATGAAAACTATGTGCCTTTTATTCAAACGGATGTAGCCATTAACCCTGGTAACTCTGGTGGGCCTCTGTTTGATATGGACGGCGAAGTGATTGGTATCAATAGCCAAATCTATACGCGTTCCGGCGGTTTTATGGGTGTGTCATTCGCTATTCCTATCAATGTTGCAATGAAGGTTGCTGACCAACTTAAGCAAAAGGGGTATGTCAGTCGAGGTTACTTAGGCGTTCGCATTCAAGAAGTGAATAAAGAGCTCGCGGAAGCCTTTGGTTTGGATAAGCCTGCAGGTGCGTTAGTAGTTCAAGCGTACGATGGTGAACCAGCTGCCGAGGCTGGGATCATGGCAGGTGACGTAATCACAGAGTTTAATGATAAGCCAATTATTTTGTCGTCTGACTTGCCTCATGTGGTTGGTCAGGTTACGCCTGGCGAAAAGGCAACCTTGGTGATTAATCGTCAAGGAAAAGAACAAACTATCACGGTCACTGTAGGTGAGCTTCCAAGCTCGGAGCAAGTGTATGCCAATAACCAGAACCAAGCGCCGAAGTTGAATAACCCTCTGGGCATTTCTGTGGTTGATATGACGGACGAGCAACGCCGTAGTGCAGATATCAATAAAGGTGTGATCGTTGAACAAGTGGCTCCAGACAGTATTGTCGCCAGAAAAGGCGTTCGTCCGGGGGACATCATCGCTATGCTTAATCATCAGTGGATTGGCAGTAAAGCAGACTTCGATCAAATTATTGCTGAGTTACCTTCCGGGCGTAACCTGCCAATGTTAGTGATTCGAAAAGGCATGCGTCGTTTCGTATGGGTTCGAGTTGATTAATTTTTATCTTCTACTTGTTTAAGAAAGCACCCAAACGGGTGCTTTTTTTGTTTATAGTTAACCAATAGCAAATTTGATAAATACTTTGAGGAAGTGGAATGGGTATCAAAGTGTTTAATACTCACTGGTTATTGGCGTGTATTTTTTCTCTCTTCATTGAGAGCTCTTTGGCTATGGACAACAAAGAGCAAATCGTCGATCAGATTACTGAACAAATCACCAAGCAAAATGAAATCTCTTCGTTTCGTCCAAGTTCGGCTTATAAAACCGATTTCTTCGTTGAGAGCAATTTAGAGTTCACCTTATTACATGAGCTCTCTCATGCGGTCATTGAAATGAACGACGTTCCTGTTCTGGGAGGCAATGAACGTGCTGCCGATCAAATAGCCATTATGTTGATGATTATGACCAGTCACGGTTTTGATGAGTTTTTATTTGATCGCATGTTGTCCATTTCCGGGGAATGGATGATTGAGTGGCGTGATGAAATTAATCAGCACTCGCTTGCGTTTTGGGATGTTCATCCTCTGGCTATTCAGCGTTTTTATGATGTGACTTGCCTTGTTTATGGCGCGGCCCCTGATAAATTGGAGGCGATCAGAAAAGAAACTTGGTTACCCATAGAGCGCGCTTGGGAATGCGATAAGGAGTACACTAAAAATCGTCAGGCGTTATTGTGGTTAGCGAATAACTACAGCCATGTCAGTTTTGATGAACATTGGCAGTTATTCCAAAAAGAACTTCCATCGACACCAAAAAAACTGGTGAACGTTGAGTTCATTCGTCCTACCAATATGGCTTATGAGCCAATATATAACTGGCTGATGGAATCACAGCGATTGCGTTTTCTCATTGAACGTACCAATCAAATCTTAAAACTTCCTGAGCCCGTGACCATCTATTTTGAAACTCAATGTTCAGGTCCGGACGCTTGGTGGAGCCCTCAAGCCAAGAGCATTGTGATTTGCTATTCATTAATCAAACAGTTCCAAGAGAATGCTAAGAAATTAAAACCTTTAGTTGATCGTCTCAGCAATGAATCTGAGTTGGCGTTTCTGTTTTTGTTTCCAGAAAAGTATTCCGGGTTGTTATCCAAAGAGCGAGCAGTGTTGAGAAAGCGGTTCATTCAGCTAATGGATCAACTTCTCAGTAATGAATGAACATCATTGTTATTTGAATATAAAAAAGCCCCATCCGAGGATGAGGCTTTTTTAGAAAGACAATGAATTCTTTATTCTGTTTATAAAGAGTTCAATAGAGCCTTCAATGTTTCTTCAGGAGAACCTTTAGCTGTTACATCTACGATGCTGGTTCCTTCAAAGGCCGAATCAATCAGTTCCTTATCAAAACCTGCTTCTAGAGCACAGATAGCAATCAGGCCAGCTTTAGCAAACTGAGCAGCAACAGCGGCATTGTGCGCAGCGTCTGATCCGCAAGAATCTTCATCAATGACAGCGACCGCTCGACCTTGATTGAACAGTAGGCGTTCTAGCGCAGATGCTAGGTTTGCTTGTTCATCTGACAATAGAATCACTGACCCTGTTTGACCGAAACGTGCTTCGCGCTCTTCTTGAGTTACTGGTGTCAGTGCATCAAGATCAATGCTCTCTACCTTCTCAGATACATGGATCATACCAGCACCAACCGTGATGTTGGTTAGGCGATCAATGATGATGAAGGCGCCTGTGCCTTTGTTCTTTTGGTAATCATCAAAGCTGATTGGCTTGCTCAATGTGAGTTCACATAGACCAATTTCATTCAATGCCAATTGCGCGGCGTGCTTGTGCTCAAGCGTATTTACATCAACACGGTGACGAAGCGTAGAAACACGGCCCGTGGTGCTGTTGGTGTTGTGCTTGATGATGTATTCCTTACCAGGTGTCAGAGCGTCTTCTGCCATCCATACAATGTGTGCGTCGATTTTCTCAGCACTTTGCGGAAGGTTGTCAGATTTAACAATGACATCACCACGGCTACAGTCGATCTCATCTTCAAAAGTTAAGGTCACTGCCATTGGTGCGAACGCTTGATCAAGATTACCATCGTAGGTCACGATTTCTTTGATCTTGCTGCTCTTACCAGAAGGAAGCACTGTAATTTCATCGCCGACATTGATGATGCCGGATGCGATGGTGCCTTGGAAACCACGGAAATCCAGGTTAGGGCGGCATACCATCTGTACAGGCATACGGAAATCATCGAAGTTCTGGTCGTCTGCAATCTCAACCGTCTCAAGGATTTCCATCAAAGTTTTACCGTCGTACCACGGAGATTTTTCACTGCGGTTTACAACGTTGTCGCCATCCAGTGCTGACATAGGTACGAACTGAATGTCTTTGATGTTTAATTCTTTTGCAAACTCAAGGTAGTCCGCTTTGATGGCTTCATATTTCGCTTCGTCGAAGTTGATTAGGTCCATCTTGTTCACTGCAACCACAACGTGACGAATACCAAGTAGCGATGCAATGTAACTGTGACGTTTGGTTTGAGTTTTCACGCCTTCACGAGCATCCACCAAGATGATCGCTAGGTCACAGGTTGATGCACCAGTGGCCATGTTACGCGTGTATTGCTCATGCCCTGGGGTGTCGGCAATGATGAATTTACGCTTGTTGGTGGAGAAATAGCGGTAAGCAACGTCAATGGTGATACCTTGCTCGCGCTCAGCGGCCAGACCATCAACCAATAACGCAAGATCCAGCTTCTCACCGGTAGTACCCATTTTGGCACTGTCGGATTGAATGGAGGCCAACTGATCTTCATAAATCATTTTGGAATCATGAAGTAGACGACCGATCAGGGTACTTTTACCGTCATCTACGCTACCACAGGTTAGGAAGCGCAGTAGCTCTTTGTTTTCGTGTTCTTTGAGATACGCCAGAATGTCTTCTGCGATCAAATCAGATTGGTGTGACATATTCGTTTCCTACCTTAAGCCTTAGAAATAACCTTCTTGTTTCTTCTTCTCCATCGACGCTGCGCTGTCGTGATCAATCACACGGCCTTGACGTTCAGAAGTGGTGGTCAGCAACATTTCCTGAATGATGTCAGGTAGCGTTGCGGCTTCAGATTCAACTGCTCCAGTAAGTGGATAGCAGCCCAATGTGCGGAAACGCACACTCTTCATTTCAGGTACTTCACCTGGCTCTAGTGGCATACGATCATCATCAACCATGATCATCACCCCATCGCGCTCAACGACTGGGCGTTTGGCTGAGAAGTACAGAGGAACAATAGGAATCTCTTCCAAGTAGATGTATTGCCAGATGTCCAATTCAGTCCAGTTAGACAGAGGGAAAACTCGGATGCTTTCACCTTTGTCTACTTTACCGTTGTAGACATTCCATAACTCAGGACGTTGGCTCTTGGGGTCCCAACGGTGGTTTTTATCACGGAAAGAATACACACGTTCTTTTGCACGAGACTTTTCTTCGTCACGACGCGCGCCACCGAAGGCTGCGTCAAACCCATGCTTATCCAAGGCCTGCTTCAATGCCGCGGTTTTCATCACGTCGGTATGCTTGGCACTGCCATGAGTGAAAGGACCGATGCCTTGCTCTACACCTTCTTGGTTGGTGTGAACGATCAAGTCTAGACCGAGCTTTTTCACCAGCTCATCACGGAAAGTAATCATTTCCTTGAATTTCCACGTCGTATCAACGTGCATTAATGGAAATGGTGGTTTAGCAGGGTAGAAGGCTTTCATCGCAAGATGCAGCATTACTGCTGAATCTTTACCGATCGAGTAAAGCATTACTGGGTTTTCGAACTCGGCTGCAACTTCACGAATAATGTGAATACTCTCAGCTTCCAGCTCTTTAAGGTGAGTAAGGTTGTATTCCGACATGATTGAGTCTCGTACGTCCTGGAAATGTGGCTATTTTAAATTTGAGGAGAACTATACCAAAAAATGACCGATTATAAGAACCGATTTAGTTAGACTTAATTTGCATATAAATAGACGAAGTGTGTCTTTAGGTTATTAATAGAAATAGAGGCCATTCAACTGAACGTTGAATGGCCTCTATTTCTTGGGAATGCCCGTTAAAACCTAGAAACTTGGGCGTTCTTGCTTAAAGCGTCTTAGGTCTTCAATCTGGTTTTTAACATCAATTAATTCAGGCTGTTGATCGGCCAAACTTTGGCCTTGATATTGAATTAACAGTTCTCTGCTTTCTGGGCCAAAGAAAAAACGGTCATAGAAGGCGAGTAACTCTTCTTTGGTGATTGCATTAATTGCTGAAGTTAAGCGTTCACGAGTATCAAAGCTTGTTTGTTGTTGATCAATTTCTTGCCAGTAGCGGTCGGACAATTGGCCTAAACGTTGTGGTTTTTCATTCAGTTTGGCGGTCAGACTGGCTTTATGCTGAGTGAACTCGTCCTCAGGCATGGTTGTTAAGGTATCCCTGAATTGCAGTAAGAATGCCTGATAGTCATTCGATAAGGTTTTAGGGCCAACGGCATGAGACTGAGTAATCAATGTAAAACCGGGTACTTGAGCCAGTGGAATCGGTGTTGCAAAGACTATGTAGCCACGTTGTTTTTCGGTACGAATCTCGCTGTAAAACGGCGTAGAAATCACTTGGCTAATTAAACCCGCGTAAGCGCGTTCCTGGTCTGAAATTTCTTTACCCTGATAATAGGTTAACAGAACGGAGTCGTTGTGCTGGGTTTGCAGATTGAAACCGGTGATTTCACCTTCGGTCAGCTTACTCACGGTATTGGCAGGTACTTGAGTAATCTTACTGTTGTTAAACAGCGTCGTTTCTACATTGGAAGCAATCGCTTTGGACTCGTCGTTCGTTAGGTTGCCATGGGTCAGCATAACCACTTCGATTGCTTCGAAGAGGGTTTTTCGATATTGCTTGATGTCTTCTAGTGTGATCGCTTGGGCGGCTTCTAATCGCTCTTCAACCGTCCAGGACGAACTCATTAATAACGTGACTAGATTTTTATACGCCAGACTATAAGGCTTGTCTTTGGCTTCGTTGTTATAAGCACGGATGATTTCATCTTTATAAATATCAAAGCGAGCTTCTTCCAGAGGTGCATTAAGAACACTGTTCATAACGGTGTTTAGCAATGTTTCTAATTTTTCGCTGTAGCCTGATACCTTGATGGTAACGCCACGAGAATTACGATAAAGGGTGTAATCCAAGCCTGCTAAATAGGCAGGGTACGAATATTCGTTAAGGCTGTCATTGATCAGCTTGGTAAATAGATTACCGGCAACGCTATTTGCAGGTGTGTTGTTCGCTTGCGGGCTGCGAATGTTGATGAAAATATCCGCTTTCGGGCTATTAAACTCAACATTGGTTCTATGCCACAGTGTAAAGCCTTCTTTGGCAATCAATTGTGTGGGTTTATTACTTGATTGGTTGTTAGCTTCATCATTGCTCAGCAGAGTGAGGTGATCTGGAATAAATTGGTTTTTCTCAGGAAGGCTTAAATGCCCATTCGGAGTTGCAGATTTCCAATCAGCGATTAATTCGTCATCGAGTTTAGTCACAGAATATGGCGTTTGATACCACTTACTGGTTTTGTCTGTTGGCAAATTCTGTTCTGCTACCGTGACCAGTACATTGTCAGGTGTTAATTGATCAAGGTAATGTGTAATAAGCTTGTTGTCGTAACGAGACATTAGATACGGGCCTCGAATGACTTCGCGTGCCGTGTACTTCTGAAGGTTGCCGGCAAGGTGCGAAACAATTTGACGCGCCGCGTGTTGCTCTTGGAAACGGAAAGCGGTGTTGTTCAAACTTGATTGTTCATCAAACAACCACTGCTTAGGCCCTTCATTTTTTAACAGCTGAATATAGGCGAACACTTCTTTCACAATGTCTTGATAAGACGCCAAGCCTTCCTGGGTGAGCTTGATGGTGACGTTGAAGGTTGCGTATTCCAAATTATTAAAGCCGGAACCCGCGCTCAGGCTGTCCGCTAAGCCCTTTTCTTTCAAAGAAGACAACAAACTTCCTTCGCCTTCATGACCGATCAGATTAGATAGGTACTGAACCGGCTTTTCTCGGTAATAGGCAGCCAAAGAATCAATCGGGAAAACAAGAGACAGCGTTCGGGTGTTTTTAATCGGATTAATAAACACTTGGGCAGGCAGGCTATCCGCATTGAACAAAGGCTCTTCTATTGTATCGAGCTTGGTTCCATGATTTGGAATCGGTGAAAACTTTTGGACGACCCATTCATTTAATGTGTCCAGATCTTCTTTTCCTAGAACCACCAAAGTCATCAAGTTAGCTGAATAATACTTTTGGTAGAAGGCTTTGAGATCATCTTGAATCGGGCTTTGGTCATTGTCGGATAAGGTATCCAACGAGCCTACAGAAAACTTGGAGGCAGGATGATTCGGGTTAATGACTTCGCGGATGACTTCGTAGTTACGGCGAACATCGTCTTTTAGCTTGGCCTGATATTCTGAATGAACCGCATTTTTTTCACGATCAACATACTTTTCGGTAAACAAAGGTGTCTTGAAGAAGGCAGAGAAACGATCCAGAGCCGGTTCCAGCGCACTGTGCTCAACTTCGAAGAAATAATTGGTGTGCTCGCTGGCAGTGAAGGCGTTATGGCTGCCGCCATGCTTGCTAATAAATGACTGGTATTCGCCGGCTTCAGGGTAATCTTTAGTGCCGAGGAACAGCATGTGTTCAAGGAAGTGCGCAAGTCCTTGGCGATACTCCGGATCTTGTAGGCTGCCAACATGTACATCGAGCGCAGCTGCCGCTTTATCCGCGTCTGCATCTGAAATAAGCAGAACCTTGAGCTTGTTGGGAAGCTCGACAAATCGATATGACTTATCGTCTGTATCGGGCTGTATCACAACATTTGGATCGTACTGCGAGTTTTTGAGAGAGACGTATGCAACTGCCATGATAATTAGAATACCAATGCTTAAAAAACTGATTTTAGAACTCATCGCCTTGTCCTTGTTTTTCCCTACAAGCGAAAGTGACAGACTATCCTAACTGTTGAGTTGGAATATTTCACCTAATGAAGTTGTATTAGTTTGAACGAACTTAGCTAAGACATTGAAATAAATGGAGAGTTTCAGCATTTCATTGTATTAGCGATTTTTGATGCTTTCATAATGTGACCAGTTATCTGGTATTGGTCAAAAAATGTACTGTTGTGGTAATGATCGTCTTAACTGGAAAAGAGGTGATCTCAACAGGGAGCATAAAGTGAATACCATATTTGACTTGGCAGTTAAATTATCCAATCTCCTTTCTTTTAAACAGAAATTTCTTTTATTAATTGCAGTTAGTCTTATTCCTCTCACGATCGGTTATGGTCTGATTATGAAAGATGCATTGGCGACCCGTACGTCTGCACAGTCGGCCTTATCCGCCACTTATTACATCCAACCATTGCGATTTTTGGTTGAATACATTGCTCAAACTCGGGGCATGACCAATGCCTATTTGAATGGCGGCAAGGACTTCGAAAGTAAAATACTGGCGAAGCGGAAGCTGGTGGAAGAAAACTTCCAGCGCTTGCTGGACGTGAGTGAAACGTACCCGATCCTCGATCAATCCATGCAACAAAAACCACAGCAGTTGTATTCTCGTTGGCAACAGATCACGCGCGGTGCTTTTAATGGTCAGGCTAAGACGATTTTTTCTGATTACACCGAGCTGATTGCTTCGGTACTGGACTTTATGGATACCGTGGGGCGTGAAGGGCAATTACTGCAAGAAGAAGACGCAGCCAACAGTTATGCCATTAATAGCTTACTAAATACCTTACCGAATCAGGTGGAAGCGCTGGGCAAGTTACGAGGAAAAGGCTCTGGTGTTATTGCCTCTGAGGCGTTCACTTTAGATAACAAACTGATTGTAAGCTCTTTGGCGGACAAGCGTCACTTGTTCGCGCTGCAAAAAGATATGGCTTACTTGTTTGACGAGGCTCCATCGCTGAAGTCAGAGCTCGATGCTACCTATAAAAAAGCCGTAAAGGAGCTAGAACAATTTATAGGTATGGCAGAAAAACAGGTGATTCAGGCAACGTCTAAGACGATGGAAGCTCCGGACTTTTTTAGTGCGGGTACTAGTGCCATCAGTAATCTCTTTGTGCTTTACGATCGTATGCTTGAGTCGTTGACGGATCGTATGTCACAACGGGCTGATCAAGCTTCGGTGTCATTTCAAAGTATGTTATTCATCGTGGTGGCGATTACTTTGCTTATGGTGTTCTTCTTCATTGGTATTTATTTAGGCATACGCCGAAATATTACCAAGATGTCTGAAATGGCAGGTGAATTGTGTGATGGTAATTTGGATGTGCGTTTAGAGCTTGAAACTCGAGATGAAATGCGGCTTATCGCTCAAAGCTTTAACCAAGTCGCGGAGGGTATGAAACAATCCATTCAATCCGTACTCCAGTGCAGTGATGAAATCGCTAAGACTGCTCATGAGGTGGCTGAAGCCAGCTCGAATACCGCACGATCAATGGATAACCAGTCGAAAGAGTTGGATAGCTCTTCCAGCGCCATTACTGAGATGAATAGCTCAGTAGGGGAGGTTGCAGGTAGAACCGAAGAAGCATCAGCATCGGCGGATGAAGCAAAAAACCAGGCCGAACAGGGCGATTTGGTGGTGTCCAATGTGGTCAAGAACATTGAAGGTTTGTCGCAGGATCTTATCAATGCAGTATCTGTGGTGGAGAATCTTGAGGAAAACAGTAAGAACATCACTAAAATTCTTGAGGTGATTCAGGCCATTGCCGAGCAAACCAATTTGTTGGCCTTAAATGCGGCTATTGAAGCAGCAAGAGCTGGAGAGCAAGGTCGAGGCTTTGCCGTGGTGGCTGATGAGGTTCGTACTTTAGCGCAACGAACTCAGAACTCAACGCAAGAGATTCAACATGTGATTGAGAAAATTCAATCGGGTATTGCCCAAGTAGCCACCGTAATGCGAAGCAGTGAGGCCAGTGCCGGGGAATCGTCATTACTGGCTAATGAAGCCGGAGGCGTTCTGAAATCCATTGCCCAAGCTGTTTATCAAATCACGGATATGAGCTCTCAAATTGCTACTGCAGCGCATGAACAGTCGTATGTAGCTGAAGAAATTACCCAAAGTATTGTGCGCATCGCGGATGATGCAACATCATCATCGGATAATGCCAAAGCGTTAGCCGCCTCCGGTGCGAAGATGTCTGAAATGTCGGATCAGTTGAAACGTATCTTGAGTCACTATTCTGTCCGTTCTGAGGGGCGGGAGATTGAACGTAGAGTGGTCCCAGTCAGTGCTTCTTTCTCGGCAAATCGAGCTCGAAAAGAAGTTCGAGAGCTTGAGTTTGCCAATTAGTCACTGTCTTAAATATCGTCAGGTTCTGTTCTTTTAAGAAGAAAAAGAACAGAACCTATTAAATGTTAGTGTCACCCGCCTGTATCCATATTCACAGGAAAATCTGGTTCCGCCTTGATCGAATGTTCTAAGATGGTGTAACTATTCAGCCTTCTACGGACCGTCTATGAGCTTTCACACCCCCAAGCTGCTATTAATGTTTTGAAAGTTGGTAAGAAACATCCACGTTGGCAAGAAGCCGCTGAGTTTATTTTGGAACGGGCAACGCCAGAAGTTAAATTACTGGTCTCAGTTGGCCGCCAGCTAGAACGTGAAGAGATGTTGAAAGAACGATTAGAAAATACTTCCTCTCTGCCAATTCAGCAGATTATTAAGTACGTCCTTATAGCTTTGCTTTGTGCTTCGGTGAGTGGTGTCTCAGGTTATATCTTGGCGAACGCGATTAAGTTTTGTTAATACATGGGTTTTGGACATCTTGAGGATTAATTCTTAGTGTTCCCCTGTCGAGATTTTTGGTTATGATGTCAGCCGATAATTAAAAGAATAGACCTCAAAGGATGGATAGTTTGGTTGATCAACACATCTCATATCAGTGGTTAGTGCTCATTCCTATCGTGGCAGGTTTCATTGGTTGGATTACCAACTGGCTGGCCATCAAGATGATTTTTTATCCTCGTGTGTGGCGCGGTGTCAAACTTGGCTCTTTTAAGCTGGGTTGGCAAGGGATCATTCACCGAAAGTCCTCGGGCTTTGCTAAGGCCATTGGCAAACAGGTTTCAGAGAACATGCTGCAAGCCGAGGATTTATTGCCTGAAGTGACCAATGAGCGCGCTAATTTCTTTATCAGTAAATTTCCTACGTTGTGGAAAGAAATCGAAGGTGGGGAGTTTCTGCCGGACATGCTGGGTGAGCATTGGCAGAAAATGTCGCCGTTACAGCAACAAATGGTGAAAATGCAGATTCGTTTTGACAGTCGATCTTTGTTACTTGAGCTAGTGAAGATTGCCCGAGCTAAATTTGTTGATCGTTTCGATATTCGTAAAGTTATCAGTCATCGTTTATCGAAAGATTCTCGTTTGTTGGCGGAATTGTTTGGCAGCATTGCGCGCCCTGAGTTACGAATGATTGAAATCTATGGTCTCTATTTTGGTGCTTTTATTGGTGCCATTGAAGGACTGTTATTTACTCTGACGGAAATGAGCTGGACGGTATTTGTTTTTGGGACGTTGGTCGGCGCGATTACTAATTGGTTGGCTATTGAGATGATTTTCCGTCCTCGCTTCCCTAAAAAGATATTGGGTATCGAGTTTCAAGGGCTTTTTCCCAAGCGCCAGAATAAGATCGCGGCTCAGTTCGCTGTGGTCGGTGAAGAACATGTGTTACCGGTTTCTGCATTTGTGGATGAGATCATGAAAGTACTTGAAGATCAGGATTTTATTGATGATCTTGAGCAGACCGCCCGCCGGTTTATCCATCGTATTCTCGGAAATTATGTGGACCATTTACCGGAAGGCGTGTCGGTGGATGACATAGCGGATAAGGCCATCGAGTTTTATTATCAAAAGCAACCAACCCTGGAACCTCAGTTGGTGGCTGAGTTAAAACGTTTGCTGGAATCGGATTATCGTGTGGCTGAGATCATCGAAGATAATCTATCCCAATTACCAAAAGATAAATTTGAGCGCGTGTTAAGAATCGTATTTGAGCAAGACGAAACAACTCTGATTATCATTGGTGCGGTGATCGGTTTTATGATCAGTGGTATGCAGTTTATGATTTTTGCCTAGGGAAGCGTGTTATTTAGAGATTCTAGAAATGAAAAAAGCCCAGTCAGAACTTGTATGATGAAGTTCTGACTGGGCTTTTCTATGTATAAAACAGCGAGTGAAGCTGTTAGCAATACAACACGTTATGCAACAGAGGTTAACACCGCTTGGTTGTCATCGCCTTTGATGTAACGTGATACCCAGGCACCGATGGTTTCAGCCACATATTCGGCATCTTCTTTACGTGTGATCAAATGGTCCGTTTGATCAAGCGAAACAAAGCTCTTTGGATGCATGGCTGCCTGATAAATGTGGGCCGCTTCTTCAATCTCTACCGTATCATCGATCGGCGAATGCATGATCAGTAGTGCTTTTTTCAGTTTGCGAATCTTCTCATCAAGTTTCTGCTCTTGAATGTCTTCCAAGAATTGTTGTTTGATGGTGAACTCACGTCCACTCAGGGTGACCAAGGCACATCCGCAGTCTTCAATTTCTTCTTTATGGGCTTCAAATAAGTGTGCTACGTGTGCAGGATCGCTTGGTGCGCCAACCGTTACCACAGCTTTTACTGAGTCAACCTGGCCAGCACAAGCCAAGACTGCTGCTCCACCTAAGCTGTGTCCGATCATGATCGAAGGGGCTTTGTATTCTGTTTCAAGAAAGCGAGCGGCAGCCACTAAATCTTCAATGTTTGAAGAAAAGTTGGTGTTGGCAAAATCACCTTCACTGCTGCCTAAACCAGTGAAGTCAAAGCGAAGTACTGCAACACCACGTAACGCCAGTTCTCGACCAATACGGCTGGCAGCAACACTGGTTTTGGAACAGGTAAAGCAGTGGGCAAACAAGGCATAGGCTTTCGGATTTTCAGGGCTTTCAAGCATGCCATCAAGACGAAGGTTATCAGAATTAGTAAAGGTTACTTTTTGGCGGGTCACTCTAGTCATGTTAAACCTTAGTCATATTCGACCTATCCCCTTATTACAATCATCCATCACAGCTAACAGGACAGCCATCACAGTTGCTTTGCATGCACGAATATCGGGTAGGTCATTATCGAGTCAGATAGTAGTTATGCAGGAGGTTGATCATGCCGGATAGGATCTTTCTGAAACGCATGTTCATCCAAACCTGTGTGCGATGCCTTTATTAAGCGAATACTGTGCCACAGCCAACGGAGCCGTGAATTCTGCTGTTTTAAAGCTCATCACACTTATAAGGGCGCCATGATAATGAAAAATAATGGTGCGTACAGTTAGATTTGGTAATTACCTGCATTAATTTAGTGCATTGGGCGTTTGGAAAGTTCGTAAAAGGACGTTATGGCTCGGTTAGTGGGCGGCCTTCGCATTCGACAGCACGGCTTTCCCTTTTCGATCCACCACTGTCACCGTCATATCTTTAATTTCATCTTTCGTGAATTTCTTATCCAGTGTCAGAATTGCGCAAGGGCTGGTCAATGCTGAGGTCGTCATGCTGCCGGGAGGCGGAGTAATCCAGTTCGCTCGAACGGTGAGGCCGGTTTCAGTGAGGTGAATGGCGTCCACATTCACGGCATAGCCACCGCTACTTTTTTGACCCATTGCGATTAACAACACCGATTGTTCTTCCTCAATTTCTTTGGGTTGTACTTGTTGTCCGATGACACGTCTGCGTAATTGCTCCATTTCGTCAAGATACAAGGTCTCGCCTTCGTCGATGTGCATCAGCCGAACTTGCGGTTGGCGAATTGAGCATTGGTGTGACTTGTATATGGATTGCCAGGTTAAGGAAGGTGCTGGTGTAGAGTCTGAATTGTCCATGTGTTTGCACGCGGTTAGTGAAGTCGCCAAAAAAGCAGTAAAAACGAAGAATTTTGTATGGCTCATAAGAGTAATTCCTTTGTAGTTGATCTCAGTCAACTAAGTATATCCACAATAAGCATAGAGTCTTTCTACAGAATATTTAAATCCTAGCTAGTATGAATTTGTATGTACTTCCATGCAAAAGAAACGCGTGTAAAACGAAACGCATACAAAAAGAGAAGGTGAGGAACTATGGACGAGATTGAAAAAAACGAAGAAAGGAACATGTTCCTGTTCTTAACTGTGGTGTTATTCCCAGTACTTTCGGTCGCTATTGTAGGGGCTTATGGGTTTGTGGTGTGGATCAGTCAGATCTTGATGGGGCCGCCAGGAGCCTAAGATGGATATCTCCCGCCGTTCACTGTTCCGAGGTCGAATTTCTTCAGGTGCTAAAGCGCCTCTTGAGCCGATTCGTATGCCTTGGATGATTGCAATGGAGGACTTCACTGATCTTTGCTCTCGCTGTGCAAAGTGTGTTGATCAGTGTCCTGAAGGTGTGATCAAGAAAGGGGATGGTGGCTTTCCGACAGTCGATTTTCAGAAGGGTGAATGCACCTTCTGCGCTGAATGTGTGGATGTGTGCCCTGAGCCTGTTTTTAAAGCGACTGATGAACCCCCATGGCATTTGACGGCGGTTATTGCTGAAACCGCTAACCAAGTGTCTGTGACTTTTGATGGCGTTTGCATGGCCTATCAAGGTGTTGTTTGCCAAAGCTGCAAAGACGCATGTGATGTTCGTGCCATTCAAATGAAGTATCTCTCCTCTGCTACTCCCGTTCCAAAGATTGATGTTGATGCCTGCACAGGCTGTGGTGCTTGTGTATCTGTGTGTCCAACCAATGCCATTGGAATAGTAGAGAAGGCAGAGGAAAGCTTGAGTGCAAACGGCGCTTCAACGACGAATGCACAAGAAGCTATAAAACAACAAAAAGGAGTGAAAGCAAAGTATGCGATCACCTGAGCAGTACATAGATTCTCTGGAGGGGGAATATCACATTTCGAGTGTGATAGTGCAGTTTAAGCAAGAACATCATTGCCAGATTAAGTCCGTCATCAGTGACATCGAAGGAGCAGAAATCCGTGGCATTGATGATGATCAAGGAAAAATGGTTGTTGTGGTCGAGCACCAAACCGAACGAGGCATGGTAACGATCATCGATCAGCTGAAAGATATTTCCGGCGTGGTGAATGTGTCTTTGGTCTATCACCAAGTCGATGATGAAACAGAATAACGATTTCTAATTATTACTAACGAATTATTAATGTGATTCTCAGCAATAGCTTGAGGGGTGAAAAATGAAATTAACTCGTCGTGATTATATCAAGGCACAAGCTGCAGCAACTGCAGCCGCGGCTGCTGGTATTAGCTTGCCAACACAGGCAAGTAATGTGATCACCAGTTCGAAGGAAACCGAGCTGAAGTGGTCGAAGGCACCGTGCCGATTCTGTGGAACCGGTTGCAGCATTCACGTTGCAACTAAACAAGGTAAGGTGGTTGCAACACACGGTGATATCAAGTCTGAAGTAAACAAAGGCTTGAGTTGTGTGAAAGGCTACTTCTTATCCAAGATCATGTACGGAAAGGATCGTCTGACCACTCCGCTATTGCGTAAGAAGAACGGTAAGTTCCATAAAAACGGAGACTTCGAGCCGATATCTTGGGATGAAGCCTTCGATATCATGGAAGAAAAGTTCAAGAAGACCTTGAAAGAGAAAGGGCCGGAAGCCATCGGTATGTTCGGTTCTGGTCAGTGGACAGTTTGGGAAGGTTATGCAGCGTCCAAGTTGATGAAAGCCGGTTTCCTATCCAACAACATTGAACCAAACGCACGTCATTGTATGGCTTCAGCAGTTGCCGGTTTCATGCGTACTTTCGGCATCGATGAGCCGATGGGCTGTTATGACGACATGGAAAACGCCGATGCCTTCGTGCTTTGGGGTTCTAACATGGCCGAGATGCACCCGATCTTGTGGACGCGAGTTACGGATCGTCGTTTAAGTGCGCCACATGTGAAAGTTGCGGTGTTGTCTACCTACGAGCATCGCTGCTACGACTTGGCTGACTTGCCAATGACGTTCACACCTCAATCGGATCTGGCGATTTTGAACTTCATCGCAAACTACATTATCCAGAACGATGCGGTTAACTGGGATTTCGTCAATAAGCATACTAATTTCCGTCGTGGTAATACCGACATTGGTTACGGCTTGCGTCCTGAGCATCCGTTGCAGCAACAAGCGAAGAACGCTGACAAAGCAGGCGGCTCTTCTCCGATGACGTTTGACGAGTTCAAAGACTTTGTGAGTGAGTACACCGTCGAGAAAGCAAGCGAGTTGTCTGGTGTGTCTGAAGACAAACTGCTGTCTTTGGCTAAAATGTACGCTGATCCAAACACCAAGGTAACTTCCTTCTGGACCATGGGGGTGAACCAGCATACACGCGGTGTGTGGGTGAACAACCTGATCTATAACGTGCATTTGTTGACAGGAAAAATTGCCAAACCAGGAAACAGCCCGTTCTCTTTGACTGGTCAGCCTTCAGCGTGTGGTACTGCTCGTGAAGTAGGTACCTTTTCTCACCGTCTGCCAGCAGACATGGTGGTTAAGAATCCTAAGCATCGTGAATACGCTGAGAAAATCTGGAAGCTTCCTAAAGGCATTATTCCTGGTAAGCCAGGTTTTCATGCGGTGTTACAAAACCGTAAGTTGAAAGATGGTGACATCAACGCGTACTGGATTCAGGTAAATAACAACCTGCAAGCTGCACCCAATATGAATGAAGAAACCTTGCCTGGCTATCGCAACCCAGACAACTTCATTGTGGTTTCAGATGCGTACCCAACTGTCACAGCACAGGCTGCAGACTTAGTGTTACCAACGGCTATGTGGGT
This sequence comes from Litoribrevibacter euphylliae, assembly GCF_042646085.1. Classification (NCBI taxonomy): domain Bacteria; kingdom Pseudomonadati; phylum Pseudomonadota; class Gammaproteobacteria; order Oceanospirillales; family Oceanospirillaceae; genus Litoribrevibacter; species Litoribrevibacter euphylliae. Next base: position 239,402 of record NZ_JBHRSZ010000001.1, read on the forward strand.
TGAGAAAGAAGGTGCCTTCGGTAACGCAGAGCGTCGTACTCAATTCTGGCATCAATTGGTGAATGCTCCGGGTGAATCAAGATCTGATTTATGGCAGTTAGTAGAGTTCTCTAAGCGTTTCACAACCGATGAAGTGTGGCCTGCTGAAATCTTGGAAGCGAACCCTTCTTACAAAGGTAAAACCCTGTTCGAAGTACTCTACAAAAATGGCAATGTCGATAAGTTCCCATTAGATCAGGTCAGCAAGGATTACGAGAACTTCGAAGCGAAAGACTTCGGTTTCTACATCCAGAAAGGTTTGTTTGAAGAGTATGCAGCGTTTGGTCGCGATCATGGTCATGATTTAGCTCCGTTCGATCGATACCACGAGGAACGCGGTCTGCGTTGGCCGGTTGTGAATGGTAAAGAGACCAGGTGGCGTTTCATTGAGGGTGAAGACCCTTACGTGAAAGAGGGCACGGGTTATCAGTTCTACGGTAAGCCAGACAATAAAGCCATTATCTTTGCGTTGCCATTTGAACCAGCGGCAGAAGCCCCGGATAACGAGTACGACTTGTGGTTATGTACTGGTCGCGTATTGGAGCATTGGCACTCAGGTTCTATGACTCAGCGTGTTCCTGAGTTGTACAAAGCCGTACCGAATGCGGTGTGTTACATGAATCCGGAAGATGCCAAGAAACGTGGTCTTCGTCGTGGCGATGAAATTAAAGTCGTCTCTCGCCGTGGTGAGATTCGTACCCGAGTTGAAACTCGTGGTCGAAATAAACCGCCTGTTGGTCTTGTGTTTGTTCCTTGGTTCGATGCGTCACAGTTAATTAACAAAGTAACTCTGGATGCCACCGATCCGATTTCGAAGCAAACAGACTACAAGAAGTGTGCTATCAAAATTGTGAAGGCGTAAGGGGAGAAGGATCATGACTAAATTGACTCTTATTAAGAAATCAATCCACGCCTTGGTAGCGTCTGTTGCTTTGGTAATTTCAATGATGACCGCCTTCGCGGTAGCGGGAGAAACTTATATTTCGACGCTACGCGGTGAAGTGGATTTCAATAAAGAAGAACAGGCGCCAGTCATGGCTAAGGTGGAAAATGAGGATATCAAGCGTCAGCGTGATTACCCAATGCAACCACCAACCATTCCTCATAAAATTGACAATTATCCGGTGAATAAAAACGCCAACAAGTGTATGTCTTGCCATGCCCGTGATCGTGCAGAAGAGTCTCAGGCTCCGATGGTAAGTGTGACGCACTTTATGAACCGTGATGGTAACTTCCTGGCTGAAGTGTCTCCGCGTCGTTACTTCTGTAACCAGTGTCATGTGGTGCAGTTAGATGCCAAGCCATTGGTGGAAAACGACTTTCAAGACGTTTATCACATCATTGGCGAGAAGAAGTAGCTGAGGAGTATGTCGTATGGGCAAAATTAAAAAATACCTCAGGGTACTCAAGAAACCCAGTGTGCATTACAGCTTAGGTTTCTTGACACTCGGTGGCTTCATCGCTGGTATTATCTTCTGGGGGGCCTTTAACACGGCTCTGGAAGCGACTAACACAGAAGCTTTCTGTACTGGCTGTCACGAAATGCGTGACAACGTGTATGAAGAGTTGAAAACCACTATTCACTTTTCTAACCGTTCTGGCGTTCGTGCCAAGTGTTCCGACTGTCACGTACCACACAACTGGACCGATAAAATTGCTCGTAAGATGCAAGCGTCGAAAGAAGTGTGGGGCAAAATTTTCGGCACCATTGATACGCGTGAAAAGTTCCAGGAGCACAGAAGACGTTTGGCTGAAAATGAGTGGCGTCGTCTGAAAGCCAATGATTCTTTGGAGTGCCGTAACTGTCACAACTTTGAATACATGGACTTCACTCGCCAAAGCAAGCGCGCCATGGAGCAACACTCAACAGCGTTGGCCAGTGGTGAGAAAACCTGTATTGACTGCCATAAAGGTATTGCTCACCACCTGCCTGATATGAAGGGCGTTGAAGGCTGGTAAGTGATAGAGGTACACTTTCCTAATCGGAAATGAAAGAAAAACCGCCCTAATGGGGCGGTTTTTTGTGGTTATGATGAACGTGGATTAAAGATTATGGGACATAAAGCGCCAAAAGAATTTATACCAGCTCGTATTGCGGTATTGACGGTTTCGGATACGAGAACACTGGAAGAAGACACATCGGGTCAGTATTTGGTGGATTCATTGACCGAAGAAGGTCATCAACTGGTGGATCGTCAGTTGATCATTGATGATGTGTATTTGATGCGTTCGGTAACCTCTCAGTGGATTGCGTCGAAGGACGTACAGATCGTGCTGATCACTGGCGGTACAGGCTTTACTGGTCGAGACACGACCCCAGAAGCGATGCGTCCATTGTTTGATCGTGAAATTGAAGGCTTTGGAGAGCTTTTCCGTCATGTTTCTTATGAAGAAATTGGTACTTCCACCGTGCAATCCCGAGCGTTGGCCGGTTTTGCTAATGGCACAGCGATTTTTTGTATGCCGGGTTCAACCAATGCCTGTCGTACCGCTTGGACGAAGATTCTTAAGGAACAATTGGACAATCGTCACAGACCGTGCAATTTCATACCTCATGTAAAGCCATAATGAACTTAACTTGATGGTTAACTAATGTAGACTTCTTTAAGGATCACCGTTAAGGAGTGGCGAATGTCTTACACCAGCTACTGCGGATGACACAATTCGATTAGCGATGATCCTTCTATACTCACTAGGAAGCAAAAGTGCTATTGGATTTTGACGCTTTGTATGGCACGTTTAAAGGGATTTCTTGGATATGAAAGTTTGTGGGTGTTATGCGTGTAGCCTTCCAAAATAAAATTTCAACAAAACTTGCCAAGCAGACGGTCGTTATTGCGTTTTTTGTTGGACTGCTGCTGAGTTCACTGCAGGTATATCTCGACTATCAAGAGCACGAAAAGAGCTTGGCACATGCCATTGATCAGATGGTAGAGGTGTCTTATGGTTCTGCTACTCGCTCGGTCAGAACGTTGGACGCCAATTTGGCCACCGAAGTTGTTAACGGCTTGCTTCATTACGAGTTCATCCAAAGTGCCGAGATTATTGATGACTTGGGGACTCGGCTGGCGAAAGCCAATCAAACGGATGATATTGATATCTCTCCCAACGTGCTCACTAAGTGGTTGGTCACTGACCAGAGTGAATATGTACGACAACTGAAGGTTGGGGACGGTCAAAATACGAATTTCGGAGAGTTAAAGCTTTTTATTGATTGGAATGTGGCGCTGGCACCTTTCTACAATCGTCTGGTTTATGTAATTTCGGGTGGTGTCATCCGAAACATGTTATTAGCTTTAATTCTGTTTTATCTCTTTTACGCGGTGTTAGCCGAGCCTATGCATCGTGTAGCGTTGGTGTTACGTAAGATTAATCCCGTTAATCCTTCTGGCGCTCGCTTATCCAACGACATTGTTCAACGCGGGGATGAGTTGGGCGTGATCGCTGAGATCACCAATGAATTCTTTGAGAGCGTGGAAGAAAACATTAAAAAGCGAGACGATGCAGAAATGAGGCTGTCAGAGAGCCTTCATCAGACGCGTCAAATCATTGATAACGTTCCTCATCCCATTTGTGCCAGAGACATTAATGGTAGCTTTTTGTTTGTGAATCGATCCGTTGCAGATTTTTATGGGATGGATGCGGAACAAATGGAAGGCCTGAATCAGTTCGCAGTTCACCGTACCATCAATGAAGATCAAAGTTTGGAGCTGGAAGTTGCTGATCGTGAGGTTATCAACTCCGAAGAAAACAACTTTATTTCCGATCTTTGTTTAACCTCTCATGAAGGCAATCTTCACTATTTCCAAACATCGCTTGTGCCTTTTACCTACTTTGGTCAACAGGCGGTTTTGTCGATTATGGTGGACATTACGGCTCGGAAACAGGCCGAAGAAAAAGTCATCGAACTGGCGTTTTATGATGCGTTGACCGGCTTGCCGAATCGAAATCTATTGACTGATCGACTTGAACTGGAAATGTGCCGGGCGCAGCGTCATAACACCACCGGTGCCTTGTTATTTATCGACTTAGATAATTTTAAAGCGGTAAATGATTCCTTTGGGCATGCGGTGGGCGATCAGGTGTTACAGCACGTCGCGGAACAACTCAAAGGCGCGTTACGAGCGGTGGATACGGTGTCTCGTTTGGGCGGCGATGAGTTCCTGGTGATTTTGCCGGAACTGTCGGCGGACGTGGAAGAGGCTAAATTGAGTGCGCAATCGGTTGCTCGCATGTTGACCGAAAAAATCGCGACGCCCTTCTTTGTTAAAAATCGGGATTGGGTGACTTCAGCCAGTATCGGTATTGCCATGTATCCCAAAGATTGCGACAACGTTAATGAGGTGATGCGCTTTGCTGATACCGCAATGTATGAAGCGAAGAAAAAAGGACGCAATCAACATGTGTTCTTCGAAATCGATATGGCCAGTCGGGTTGAGTCGGCTTACTCTTTGGAGAATGAGTTGCGGACAGCTGTGGCTCAACAACAGTTTTTCTTGGTGTTCCAGCCGCAAGTGGGCGTTCAGGATGGCATGATTCAAGGTGCTGAAGTGTTAATCCGTTGGCGTCATCCTGAAAAAGGTATTGTCCCACCGTTCGAATTTATCCCTGTTCTAGAGTCTTCTGGCTTGATTCAGGAGGTCGGACATTGGTTGATTCGGGAAGCATGTCGTTACATCAGAATATGGCAGGATCTAGGGCTGTGGCATGATGAAGCCTGGCTTTCCGTGAATGTGAGTCCTAACCAGTTTTACAATCCGCTGTTTGTAGAAGATGTGCTGGATGCACTGAAAGAAAGTAAGTTAGCACCGACTTGTCTGGAACTTGAAATCACCGAAGGGATAGTGATTCGAGATACCGAGAACACCATTAAGAAACTGGAACTGCTGAGATCCCATGGCATTCGTGTTGCGATGGATGATTTTGGTACCGGCTATTCTTCTTTGTCTTATTTGAAACGCATTCCTTTGGATGTGCTCAAAATTGACCAATCTTTCGTACGAGACATCAATATTGATCGTACCGACAAGGCCATTGTTGAGGCGATTCTTTCAATGTCCAAATATCTGGGGCTGGAAGTGGTTGCGGAAGGTATTGAAACTGAAGAGCACTATCGCTTCTTTAAAGGCACCAGCTGTCAGCGTTATCAAGGGTATCTATACAGCCCACCAGTTGAGTGTGAGCGCTTTGAAGATATGTTGAGAGAGCGGGTTGTAGCTTAACACCAGAGTGAATGTGTTTGAGTATTCAGCGTGAAGGGCTAGGTGAGCGAACACGCTAGTAACAAGGGTATAAGTGTCACAGGCTCGCTCCTCATTTCCATGAGGAACAGGTCACTATTGTGTCCGCTCGGAACCATATAGTACGGATATTTCTGTGAATGAAAAGGTCTTTTGAGGACATGTTGCTTAGTTAAGTGCTAATTTCTATGCAAGTTTTTGTCCTATGACTCTGTGCTCTATGGTCTAAAGCCGTATAGCGATGGCGTTAATGGCATCCTTAGGTTCGTTCCTGTTACTAATTCATTTCCTATCGTTTATTCAGAGGTTCCTTAACCTGGCCTGAATTCGTACTTTGAGTTCGGCTTGGTCATAGGGTTTCGTGAGATAATCTGAGGCACCGGCTTCAAACGCTTGAATGATGTCGGACGTTTGTCGTCGAGCTGTGAGCATAATGATGGGTATATGCTGACTTGAAGTGTGTGAACGAATTCTTTGGCAAACCTCAATGCCACTCAACCCTGGCATCTTAATATCGAGTAAGAACAGATTGGGCAAGTTGTCTTGTTCTAAAGCTGCGAGTAGCTGTTGTCCTGACGTAAAGCTCCGATAGTGATAGCCCAGGTTATCGAGCTGGTTTTCAATGATCTGTAAATTTACCGGCTCGTCGTCCATTACCCAAACTGTCAAAGTAGCAGTTGGTTCTTGCTTGCCATGAACCGAGTTTGAGTGAGTTACAACAGACCGATCATAAAAGCGCCGTTCTGTTTGAGGTGGTACTGTACTCTCAGCGTTATCTGCTGATTGAATTATGTCTTTTGAGGTAATTTCTTGAACTGCAATGGGGAGATGAGTTGCGGTTTCTAACTCAAAATAGAAAGTGCTGCCGTGTCCGGGAACGCTTTTAACCTTAAGCTCGCTGTCGTGCAGTCGAACTAAACTTCGGGTGATGGACAGGCCTAAACCGTGACCGCTGCTGATCGGCTGGTGCGGTTGTCCCTGGTTGTACGCCTCGAAGATGGCATCGGCGTTCGACAGGTCAATGCCTAATCCCGTATCTTTAATGCTGATTAGAACACGGTCTTTGTTCGTCATTTCAGCTTGAATCAGAATCTGTCCTTCGTTGGTGAATTTTACAGCATTGCCAAGCAGGTTAAACAAAATTTGCTGGAGGCGGTTTTCATCGGCCAAGACATTGGGGAGCCAGTCAGGGCAGAGTATTTCCAGAGAAATCGGGCGCCCTCTGAGTAGCGGACGCAAGCTGAGAGCTACCTGTTCAAAAATCGGCGCTAAAGATACCGTGCTTAATGACAGCTTTAGGTGATGATGTTTGATGCTCGACAGATCAAGAATATCGTTCACTAAATTTGAAAGACGAACTGACGACGAATGGATGAGTTTAAGGTTGGTGATGGATTCTTTGTCCAATTGGGTCTCGTGGCTTAACACCAGCTCGGATAGGGATGCAATGCCGTGCATGGGGGTTCTTAGTTCGTGGGAGGTTTGAGCCAGAAAATCATCTTTCATGACATCGAGTGTTTTTAGCTCTGTATTTTGACGTGTTAACCGCTGATTCAAGGCTTCCTGGTTATTCAGGCTAAATGCATATCGTTGATTGAGCAGCCAGGCTTGCAACATCACAAAGAGCGTAATCCCCCATTCTCTGGTAAGCGGTAAGTGTGTTGCAGACAATTGCATGACCGCATCGTGCGTGAGTTGATCATGAAGAATTATGTCGTAAAGGCCCGATACACTAATGATCAGAAAGCTCAAAAGATAAGTTTTGGCGGACTGACGCTTGTGCCTTACTGCTAGCAAGCCAATGCGTATCAGGTGGATCAGGCTAATAACAATGATGATCTGGAAAGGCAGAAGGGTGCGAGTGAATAAATCGGCGGGGGTTGCCAAGGTAAAAAGCCCAAATAACCCGCTGATAGTTAAGAATACTACTTCCGTTTTCTTTGATTGATATTGCGGGAAGAGTCGATGGGTATAAGTAATAAACAGTGGGACACAGGCAAAGAGCAAAAGATACTCTATTCTGAGGCTTGCATGCGTAAGGATTGGAAATAGCGGAGCAAGGATAGTGTCATGGCTGATGCCATTATGAAAGCCCAGGACTAAGCAAAAACTTCCAAAGAAAAGGGATGCGGTTTCTTGCCTGCGAGCCAGATATAAAGATAGGAACAAGCCCCCGAGTAGCCAGAGTAAGATCACGTGCAAGGTTTGTGTCCTCGATTTTTATTTATTATTAGAATTTCGATTTATACTAACATTTGAAAAACGTATGTGGTATTTGCGTCCTCAAGTCGCAGCGCAAACAATAATGAAAATAACAGTCGGTGAATCCTGCATGTCCTCTCAGAAAAAGCGTATTTTGGTTGTCGAAGACAGTCCCATCGTTCTCAAAATTCTACGTCATATAGTGAATCAGGAGTTAGACCCTAAGTGCTATCAGGTCGATTACGTTGATTCCCTTGCTGGAGCGAAAGAAAGCATACAACAGCAAGATTACTTTGCGGCCTTGGCAGACCTAAATTTGCCGGACGCACCCGACGGTGAGGTGGTCGACTTTATTCTCGATAAGGGAATTCCTTGTATTGTGTTGACTGGCTCATACAGTGAAGAGCGACGTGAAAAGCTATTAACCATGGGCATCGTGGATTATGTGGTGAAAGAAAGTCGCTTTTCTTATGCTTACGCGGTGAAGCTGGTTCAACGCTTAACTTTGAACGAATTCATTAAAGTCTTGGTGGTAGAGGACTCGGTTACTGCTCGAAAATACGTCAAGACGTTACTGCAACAACATTTGTTTCAAGTTTTGGAAGCAGAGAATGGGGTGGATGCACTCAAAGTCTATGAACAGCATCCGGAAGTACGGTTAATCATCACCGACTATCATATGCCGGAAATGGATGGCTTCGAGTTAGTACGACAAATTCGAATGCAAAGTGATAAATCGGATCTGGCGATCATCGGCTTGTCTTCTATGGAAAAGGGGGCTTTATCGGCCAAGTTTATTAAAAACGGCGCCAATGATTTCTTACAAAAGCCTTTCTTCCCGGAAGAACTTCATTGTCGAGTGATCCACAATTTGGAATCCATAGAACAAATTCAGGCACTCAATGAAGCGGCGAATCGTGATTATCTGACCAAACTCTATAACCGCCGTTATTTGTTCAATGCGGGGCAGGAGGTTCATCGAAACGCTAATCAGAAGAAACCGTTGGCTGTTGCGATGATGTCTGTGGATAACTTTAAGGACGTGAATGATCAATACGGACATGAAGCAGGGGATGCCTTGTTGATTCATATGGGCGAGTTAATCAGTGAATCGTTCAGTCGTTTTCTCACGGCTCGACTGGATGGTGAAACTTTCTGCGTACTGTTACCGGGCTTGTCATCGTCACAAGCATTAACCTTGATGGAGCAATTTCGATTGAAAGTGGAAGATCAAGGTGTGTACATCGGTGATCAATATATAGATACGACCATCAGTGTCGGAGTCGCCACCCAGCTAGTGACGTCGCTGGATGGGATGATTCACCGCGCAGATGAATACCTTTGTCGTGCAAAAGATATGGGCAGTAATCAGGTGGTTGGGGAAAGTTAACCTACTTTCCCCAACAGTTCTTCGGTGGTTTTATCCGGGCATTCCCAGCTTTGCACCAGAATGTCGTTGTCCATGGATTCCAGGCGAACTGAGAACCCCCATAATGAATACAAGTGTTTGAGCATTTCGTTGGTAGTTTGATCGTCGAGCGGCCGGCTGTTGTGCATGTAGTGCCGTAAGGTGATCGAACGGTCGCCACGCACATTTACGTTATAGACTTGAATATTGGGTTCATTGTTGCCCAGATTGTATTGGTCAGAGAGTTCTTTTCTTAATTCCCGATACCCCATGTCATCATGAATGGCGGTGATAACCAGATGTTCTTCCTGTTTGTCATCGCGAATCCCGAAGAGATGAAGATCCCGCATGACTTTGGGCGACAAGAACTGCAGGATGAAGCTCTCATCTTTGTAATTGCGCATGGCGTGATCAAGTGTTTTGATCCAATCAGAGCCCGCAATATCCGGGAACCACTCTTTATCTTCTTCGGTGGGGTTCTGGCAGATACGCTGGATGTCACGCATCATGCTAAAGCCCAAGGTGTAAGGGTTGATACCACTGTAATACGGGCTGTCAAAGTCCGGTTGATAGATCACATTGGTGTGCGACTGCATACACTCGATTAACATACCTTCGGTAATAAACCCTTGATTGTAGAGTTCATTAATCAGGGTGTAGTGCCAGAAGGTAGCCCAGCCTTCGTTCATCACTTGCGTTTGTTTTTGTGGATAAAAATACTGCGATAATTTACGCACGATACGAATGATTTCCCGCTGCCAGGTTTCAAGCAACGGCGCATTTTTTTCGATGAAATAGAGAATGTTTTCTTCGGGCTCTTCCGGGAAGCGTTTGGTGGTCTCATCTTTCGGACGTTCACTCTTAGGAATGGTATTCCACAGTTGGTTTAATTGTCGTTGACGATATTCCTCGCGTTCGGCCTGCAGTGCTTCCTCTTCTTGTGGCGACAGTGGTACCGGACGTTTATAACGGTTTACCCCGTAATTCATTAGGGCATGGCAGGAATCCAATAGCTTTTCAACCTGATCTGAGCCATAACGTTCTTCACAGGTTTGTATGTATTGTTTGGCAAATAACAGGTAATCAATGATTGCGGTTGCATCGGTCCATGCCTGGAACAAATAATTGCCTTTGAAGAAAGAGTTATGTCCGTAGCAAGCGTGTGCGATGACCAGTGCTTGCATTGCCATGGTGTTTTCTTCCATCAAATACGAAATGCAGGGCGAGGAGTTGATCACAATCTCATAAGCCAGGCCCATGGCTCCGCGTTGGTAGTTCTTATGGGTGGAAAGAAAATGTTTACCGAAAGACCAATGGTTATACATTAACGGCATACCAATGGAGGCATAAGCGTCCATCATCTGTTCGGAAGAAATGACTTCAATTTGGTTGGGGTAGGTGTCCAGCCCGAACTCTTCAGCCAGTTCACTGATTTTCTTGTCGTACTTAGTGAGCAGCTCGAAGCTCCATTCCGAGCCTTCGGATAAATACTGTCGCTTAAACTTGGTTTTTCTTGTCATGCGTCTCTCCGTTCAAACAATTCTCTAAATACCGGGTAGATGTCAGCTGCATCCGTGAGGTCTTGCATGGCAAATTGATCCGGAAAGGCCGCAGCCACTTGGCGATATTCTTCCCAGAGGTTTTGATGAAAGCGCGAGCCAATTTCGACATAAGCGAAATATTGCACTTTCGGCATGATGTTTTTTAATAACAGGTTGGCGCAGCGAATGGAGTCATCGTCCCAATTATCGCCATCGGACGCTTGGGCTATATAGATGTTCCAGTCGGCTGGGTTGTAGCGCTTTTGAATCACTTCAGACGTTAATTCCAACGCGCTGGAAACAATGGTGCCGCCGGTTTCCCGAGAATAGAAAAAGGTTTCCTCATCCACTTCCTGAGCTGTGGTATGGTGGCGAATGAACACCACGTCAATCTGCTTGTAGTTTCGTTTGAGGAACAGATAGAGCAAGATAAAGAATCGTTTGGCGATGTCTTTAATGGCTTGCGTCATACTGCCGGATACGTCCATCACACAGAACATCACGGCGCGGGTGCTGGGTAAGGGCACTTTGATCAAGTTGTTGTAGCGTAGATCAAAGTCGTCAATAAACGGGAGTTTCCCCAGTCTGTGCCTGAGTTCTTCCAGTTCTTGCAGTAACGCGGCACGAATGACATTCGCTTCGCGTTCATTGATTTCATTATTGCGGCATTGCTCATCCAGCGCTTCTAATGTTTCAAAAATCTCTTTAACGCGTTTACGCTTTTTACCACCTAAGGCAATTCGACGGGCGTGCGCGTTTCTGAGTGAACGTACCACATTGAGTTTATCGGGGGTGCCGACACTGGTATAACCGGCACGCCGAAATTCATAATTCGAGGCGTCTTTCAGTTGTTTACGAACCAGATTTGGGAGTTCTAAATCTTCAAACATGTAGTCCAGGAATTCTTCCTGACTGATTTGAAAGACAAAGTCGTCCATGCCTTCGCCTTGGTTGCTGGCTTGCCCTTCACCTGTGCCTCCGCCTCCACCCCGAGAAGGTGGTCGGGCAATCATGTCGCCTTGGTGAAATTCTTTATTACCTGGATGAACGCGCGTGTTTACCCCGCCCGAACCGTGGTGGAAAATGGGTTCAGACACATCGCGACTGGGCAGACTGATTTCCGTGCCCTTTTCCATGTCCTTGATACTGCGTTGTTTGATGGTTTGATTGACCGCTTCTTTAATATGTTTTTTATAGCGATCAAGAAAGCGCTGTCGGTTGACAGTGCTTTTATTCTTGCCATTCAAACGTCGGTCTATGATATGCGTCATAGGCCCTCCAAACTGCGTGCGGTAGTTCTACCCGGTAGAACTACGGATTGCGTCTCTACGTTGGCGACCTAAAGAAGCGCCGCACTGAGGTGTAGAGCAACTGCGTTGAGCAGACGAGTTCACTGCTCTGGTGAATGTACCCTTTGGCTACTCGGTTAAGTGCTGTCGGTTCAGACCGCACTTACTGAGATTTGCGTACTCGGATGTACCATTCACATAGCAAACGTACCTGTTTCTCGGTATAACCACGGTTGATCATACGTTTCACAAACTCGTTGTGTTTTTTCTGATCTTCGCTGGATGCTTTCGCATTAAACGAGATCACTGGCAGTAGATCTTCTGTGTTAGAGAACATTTTCTTCTCAATGACCAGACGCATCTTCTCGTAGCTGGACCAGTTTGGATTTTTACCTGCGTTGTTGGCTCGGGCTCTGAGCACAAAGTTCACGATCTCGTTACGGAAATCCTTCGGATTGGCGATGCCCGCCGGTTTTTCAATTTTCTCCAGTTCTTCGTTAATGGCAGCTCGATCCAAAATGTCACCGGTGTCAGGGTCGCGGTATTCCTGATCCTGAATCCAGAAGTCGGCGTAGGTAACATAGCGGTCGAAGATGTTCTGGCCGTATTCGGAGTAAGACTCGAGGTATGCGGTTTGTACTTCTTTGCCTAAGAAGTCGATGTATTTGGGTGCTAGGTATTCTTTTACATACTTGAGTAAACGTTCGTGCATTTCCGGTGGGAATTGCTGCTGTTCGATTTCTTGCTCAAGTACATAGAGTAAGTGCACAGGGTTGGCAGCCACTTCTTCCGGGTCGAAGTTGAATACTTTCGAGAGAATTTTGAAGGCGAAACGAGTAGATAAACCGTCCATGCCTTCATCGACGCCAGCGGAATCTTTGTACTCCTGTAAACTCTTCGCTTTCGGGTCGGTGTCTTTAAGGTTCTCACCATCGTAGACGCGCATTTTCGAATAGACGCTGGAGTTCTCCGGTTCGCGTAAACGAGATAACACTGAGAATTGTGCCATCATATCGAGCGTGTCTGGTGCACATGGTGCTTCGTTGAGTGAACTGTTTTCTAACAGCTTTTCATAAATGTGCACTTCTTCGGTGACACGTTTGCAATAAGGTACTTTGACAATGAAGACTCGGTCGATGAAGGCTTCATTGGTTTTGTTGTTCTTGAAGGTTTGCCACTCGGATTCATTCGAGTGCGCTAAGATGATGCCATCAAACGGGATGGCGCTGAGCCCTTCGGTGCCGTTGTAGTTTCCTTCTTGAGTGGCTGTTAACAGTGGATGCAGCACTTTGATGGGTGCTTTAAACATCTCAACAAATTCGAGCAAGCCTTGGTTCGCCCGGCATAAACCACCGGAATAGCTATACGCATCGGTATCGTCTTGTGAAAAGTCTTCCAGCTTACGAATATCGACTTTGCCGACCAGGCTGGAAATGTCTTGGTTGTTTTCATCGCCGGGTTCGGTTTTCGCCACGGCAATTTGATCGAGTACGGATGGGTAGACTTTAACTACCTTGAATTTGGAAATGTCACCGCCGAATTCATGCAAACGCTTAACGGCCCAGGGTGACATAATGCCTTTGATGTAGCGTCTTGGGATGCCGTAGTCTTCTTCAAGAATCTCGGCGTCTTCCTCCGGGTTGAACAGGCCTAGTGGTGATTCCTGGATTGGCGAATCTTTGATGGCATAAAAGGGGACCTGTTGAATCAGGCTTTTTAACTTTTCGGCCAGAGATGATTTACCGCCACCTACTGGGCCAAGTAAATACAAAATTTGTTTACGTTCTTCCAAACCCTGAGCGGCGTGTCGGAAATAGGCGACGATGTTTTCTATCGCTTCTTCCATGCCATAGAAGTCTCTAAAGGCTGGATAACATTTGACGAGTTTGTTGGAAAAGATTCGCGATTGACGGGAATCTTTTGATGAATCTAGAATTTCCGGTTCACCAATTGCCATGAGCATGCGTTCTGCGGCATTGGCGTAGACGGTTGGGTCTTCCTTACACATGTGTAAGTATTCTTCGAGAGTAAGCTCATCCTCTTGCTTTGCGATATAACGATCCTGATACCTGTCGAATATGCTCATATGGCCTCCTGAATAGGTTTTCAATATAGCTTTGTCAGGCTCAGGTGATTCTCGTGATCACCTAGCTGTGCAAAACATCGTTTCTATGTCCGTATAACTCCATGCCTTGCTTATAGTGTTGATTTCTATCTGTTCAAATACATCCCTATTACTTTTCCGTACTTTAATTAGAGACTGCATTTGCTATGCCAGTACTTAAAGTGGTTTTGTTAAGTCTCTGATTTTAATTGTAGTCGAGTTTTTTCTATTGAAATTAAAAGTGCTGTTTTTCCTGATACTTGCTATTTTGACAATAAAATGACGGTCTGGGTTCAGGGAGTAAAGCGTTATGGATAAGAGGTTTGATGCTATGGATAAAAGGGACGTTACTATAATAGATAGAACTAATAAGAGACGGTGCTATGAATCAATTTATGCAGATGGCGTATGACGAAGCCCAACAAGGATTAGCGGAAGGGGGGATTCCCATTGGCTCTGTGTTAGTTCATCAAGGGAAGGTCTTGGGGCGCGGCCATAACCGACGCATTCAAAAAGGCAGTGCCATTTTACATGGTGAAATGGATGCACTGGAAAACGCCGGGCGTTTGCCCGCCAGTGTGTATAAAGAGTGCGAGCTGTATACCACCTTGTCACCGTGTTGCATGTGTTCAGGCACAATTCTGTTGTACGGCATTCCCAATGTCATTGTTGCAGAAAACACCACCTTTATGGGTGAAGAAGCGTTACTGCGTTCTCGTGGAGTGAATGTTGAGGTGCTTGATGATCCAAAGTGCATCGAAATGATGCAAAGGTTCATTCGTGAAAAACCAGAGTTGTGGAATGAGGATATTGGAGAGTAAACAATGAATAGCCAGTCCTAAGGTTCCCTTGATCTATTTTAAGGTCGCCTAAATGAGAATAATTAGCGATAATGTCGCGATCTTTGTCATCAGATTTGAGTAGTTATTCTTGAGTACGTCAGCAGATCGTCCCCTTAAAAAGTTTGGTTCTGAATTTTTTAAACGCCTTTTATTAAAGCATCGTAAAGAGATCATTTACGCCCACATCATTGCTATTTTAGCGACTGTAATTGCAGTGCCGTTACCATTGCTTTTACCTGTGCTGGTGGATGAGGTGTTGTTGAACCAACCCGCGCAAGCGGTGGCCGTGTTGCAATGGATGTTGCCTGATTCTTTTCATTCAGCCGCAGGTTATATCGTTGCAATGACTTTGTTAAGCGTGGTGCTGCGCATTGCCAGTATGTTGTTGAATGTGTGGCAAAGTCGCCAACTCACCATCGTTTCCAAAGACCTCATTTTCCGAATGCGGATGCGTTTATTGAAACAGTTAAAATTGGTGTCAATGCGTGAGTATGAATCCATAGGCAGTGGTGGGATTGCCAGCCGATTTGTGACGGACTTGGATACCATTGATCGTTTTGTCAGTGTCTCGGTCAGCCGTTTGCTGGTGGCCGTATTGACCATCATAGGCACAGCGGTGATCTTGTTGTGGATGCACTGGCAGTTGGCGTTGTTTATCTTATTTCTTAACCCTGTGGTGATCTACTGCACCATGATTTTGGGGAAACAGGTTAAGAAACTGAAGAAGCGGGAAAACACTGCGTACGAAGCTTTTCAGCAAGCGTTGACTGAAACCTTGGATGTGGTACATCAGATCCGTATCGTCAATCGTGAACAGTTTTATTACGATCGAATTCGAGACCTCGCGGATTCGGTGAAGAATAAATCCATTGCCTTTGAGTGGCGTTCGGATGCAGCCACTCGTTTTAGCTTCAATGTCTTTCTGATTGGTTTTGATATGTTCCGAATGATCTCCATGTTGATGGTGATTTTCTCGGACTTATCCATTGGCCAGATGTTTGCGGTGTTCGGTTATCTGTGGTTCATGATGGGGCCTGTGCAAGAAATTCTGAACATGCAGTACGCATACTACAGTGCCAAGGCGGCGCTGCAACGCATCAATACCAGCTTTGATCTTGAAACCGAGCCGCAAATCGAATCCCGCGCGAATCCCTTCCCGCTTGTGTCTGCG
Organism: Litoribrevibacter euphylliae; assembly: GCF_042646085.1. Taxonomy (NCBI): domain Bacteria; kingdom Pseudomonadati; phylum Pseudomonadota; class Gammaproteobacteria; order Oceanospirillales; family Oceanospirillaceae; genus Litoribrevibacter; species Litoribrevibacter euphylliae. The sequence goes on from NZ_JBHRSZ010000001.1 coordinate 255,238, forward strand.
TCTAACGAGGGTAATAAACAGGCTCACGGAGTGCGTGTTGAGGTGGAAAACGCCAGTTTTGGTTATCATCGTGATAAGCCGGTATTAAATCAGGTGACGTTATCTATTGAGGCCGGAGAGCGTGTTGCCTTTGTGGGGGCCAGTGGCGGCGGTAAGTCGACCTTGGTGCAATTGCTAACCGGCATGTATCCGTTGGCGTCCGGGGATATTCGTTTTGATGGCGTAAGTGCCCAAGACATTGGATGGTCATCGATTCGCGAAAACGTGTGCACTGTGATTCAAAGTCCTGCGCTGTTTAATGCAACGGTTCGTATGAATCTTGATATGGGGGTGGATTACAGCGACGAGCAATTATGGCAAGCCTTGGAGGTGGCACAGTTGGATGACGTGGTTCGTCAGTTGCCTGAACAATTAGATACCGTCGTAGGTCGGAACGGTGTGCGCTTATCTGGTGGTCAACGACAACGACTGGCCATTGCTCGAATGGTCTTGATGAACCCTAAAGTGGTGATTCTGGATGAATCAACCTCAGCATTGGATACCGAAACTGAAGCCAACTTGCATGAGGCTTTATCCGAATTCCTAAAGGGCAGAACGACCATCATTATTGCTCACCGACTCAGTGCCGTGAAACAAGCAGATCGGATTTTTGTCTTCCATGAAGGGCGAGTGTGTGAAGAGGGTGATCACCAAACCTTAGTTGAAAAAGGTGGCTTGTACGCCAATCTCTACGGTGAACGACAGCTGATTTAACAGCTTTTACGCGTTTTTATCGTAGGAGTTTTTATCGTCCGCGTCTGTTAGCTCAAGCGTTGGCAGGCGGAATAAATAACAGGTCACACCAAGCGCAATCAGGGCCATAGCAATCATGACCCACACCGGTGGTTTTACTAAATAGGCACTTAACGACATCATGCCGATCATCAAGGCTGAGGTGTAGCATTTGGCTTTGAACGGAAGACCTTTGCCATCAATGTAAGCTGCGATGTAGGTGCCTAATTTAGGATGTGTGATCAGCCACTGATAAAACTTTTCCGAGGTTCGGGCAAAACAAGCCGCAGCTAATAATAAGAACGGTGTGGTTGGCAGAATCGGCAGGAAAATACCAAGTACGCCAAGAATCACGGAGAGCCAGCCAATAATCAGTAGGCTCCAGTGCAGGATAGGGTGTTTTCGGTTTTCTAGGTGTTTCACCATCGTATTCAAGTGGCTATCCATTTCAGAGTGTTCCAGTCTATTGAAGTTGACAATGAATACAAGTCCGTTAATGCTTGATTCCTATTATCGACGGAAGAAGTCAAAACTTGTGGCAAGGCGTATAAGGAGATCCGGATGAAGGTTTTGGTTGTGGACGATCAGGAAATCAATCGCACACTGCTGAGCTTCATTCTCGAAGATGAAGGTTATCAATATCGAATGGCTACCGATGGTGAGCAAGCCATTCAGCTCTATCTGGATGAACAGCCGGATCTGATTCTGATGGACATCATGATGCCGGGTATTGATGGCTACGAAGCGGCTCGTAAAATCAAAGAACAAGCGGGCAATCGCCATATTCCGATCATCTTTCTGACCGCTAAAACCGACCTTGAATCTTTGTCCCGTTGTTTGGATGACGGTGAAGACTTTCTCACCAAACCCTTTAATGAAGTGATTCTTAAGGCGAAAATCCGGGCGCACCGTCGTGTGGCAGTACTCTATAAGCAGCTCAACGATAAAAATGATGCGTTAACCTTTCATAACAGCCGTATCCAGCAAGAACAGTTAATGGCCCAACGGGTGTTTTCCAACGTGATGGAAAAGAACCCGAACCACTGCACTAATCTTTCACACTACCTGTCTTCGGCGTCTGTGTTCAGTGGTGACTTATTCCTTTATAACCGGAGCCCGTCCGGTGGTTTGTATTTGCTGTTAGGTGATTTCACCGGGCATGGCTTGCCTGCCGCAATTGGTGCGATTCCTACCTCTCAAATCTTTTTCCACATGTCCGCCAAAGGCGAGGCGGTGAGTGACATTGCCAGAGAGATCAATCGGGAATTGTGGTCAATCTTACCCAGTCACATGTTTTGTGCAGCGGCTGTTTTGGAAATCAATAAAACTGGCCAACAATTGACCCTTTGGCAAGGGGGATTACCTGATATTTTGTTGGCTTCGTCGAAGTCGGAAAATGATCAAGACGTGGATATTAAAATCCTTGAACCCTTGCATTTGCCTTTGGGAATGGTGGGCGATAATGATTTTGAAGACGATGTGAAGGTAATGGCGGTGGAGTCGAGCGATACGCTTTATGCTTACACCGATGGTATTACCGAAGCGGTGTCTTCAGACGGTGATATGTACGGGATTGATAGCTTAGTGTCGGCAGTCAAAGGTAACTCAGACCGAGGCCTACGTGGCATCATTGAGAATTGGAAAGCCTTCTGCGATGTGGAACAAGAATACGATGATGTGTCGCTGGTGGAGCTTAATTTCGGTCATGTGGAGTGGGCTGACGAGCCGGTAGCTGAAGAATCGGTGGAGCATAAAATTGCGCCTTGTACCATGCAATGGCGCTTTGAGGGTGAGCAATTGGCGGATCTAAGGTGCGTCGATTCCATCGTTGCTATGGTTGAGCCTTTCTTTAGTGAGGCGGTGCGAAAGGACTTACTGAGGTTGGTGTTAAACGAGATGTACAGTAACTCCTTGGAACACGGGATTTTAAAGCTGCGCTCGGAGCTCAAAGACAGTGTCGAAGGTTTGGGTGAGTATGAGCAGCTGCGTGCTGAGCGATTGTTTGAATTAAGTGCTTCGGACTGGATTCATCTGGAAGCTCATCTTTATTCGGATATGGGACAAGCGACTCTGGATCTGGTGTTGTCGGATTCAGGAGATGGGTTTAATGTAGCCGAAGTGACCACACGGCCTGCCAATGATTCTCTCAGTCATGGACGTGGCTTGGGATTGATTCGTTACTTATGCCAGTCAGTGGAGTTCTTTAATGGAGGCGCGTCAGTAAAAGCCAGATTCAACCTCTAATGCACCGACTTTCTTCAGCGCTTTTATAGAAGTCGAAATCTGCATTGAATCTAATGATTATTTATTAGGCTTTTTGCCGCGTGCTCCACGCTTTTTCTGAGAGTTTTTGCGTGCACCGTAAACGTTCTTGGGTGGCGCTTTTTTATCTTCAATAACACGGAACAGTAAGAATAGATCAATCAGTAACTCGGGAATTTCATCAATCCACTGACTGATTAATTGATCATTGGCCGTAATATCCTGGGTTTCTTCTTCGAGAATGCCTGAGATGGCAAAGATCGGCATCAGTAGTTGAGTCGCGTCTTCTTCAAATTTGCTGTTTAGCCATAAGTCTTCGTATTCAAAGACCACTTCGACAAACCCTGCGGCCCATGAAATGATGGCATCGTCGTCGTCTTCCTCGGACATCCAAGGAAGTTCTACACCTTCTTCACCCTCAAGTTGGACTTTTAAATCTTCCAGCAGAGTTTCAATGGCTTGGTTAAGTTGGCTGTTCTGGTCTTCATTAAGCGCATTTACGGCTTCATCCAGAATGTGATCGGTGATACTTTTGGTATCTATATCTTTTGGCGTAATGACAAATGCGGCTAACGCACCTAAACAGCCCATGTAATCCAATGCATCTTCTTCAAGCTCTGGGATGGTTAAGATTTGTTCGAGTTGTTGGTGTGCATGATCGAGGGACATGTTGCGCCTTAAGCTAAATACGAGTTAAAAAGAATAATTATACAATTAGAGCTTCCCTAGACGGAACACAATAGCTGTAGTTTTTTGTCTTTGCTGAGAATCCATTTATGCCATTGCGATTTAAGCTTGCACTTATATTAATGCCTCTGGTGATCTTGCCTTTGTTATTGGTAGGTAAGGTGTCGCTGGATCATTTGCATGAGCAAGTGGATGAAGTCAGAAGTGCGCAACTGGATTCTATATCTCATGAAGCCATGCTTTCTATTGAAAAGTTGGACCGGGAAGTAGAGCTGAAGCTCCAGTTTTTTGCTGATGATACTAGCCTGAACATGTTTCTGGGGAAAATAAATTCACAGCAGTTCTCCAATTTGTCAGATCAATTGTCTGAGCGCTTTTCTCGTGCGGTGTCTCTTTTTCCTTCGTTAAGCTTACTGTTGATCATGAACGATAACGGAAAGGTGCTGGCCAGATCGCAGAACAGTCCTTTATCTCAACTGCGGCTGGATGTTTTGCATCAAAAAGTAACTCAGGATGAGATGCTGCAGTCTCTGAACTTTTTTAATAAAGAAACCGGGCAGTATTTCATCCTGAAAGCAAAGAATATTTGGCTGAATGAAACTGAACGCTATACCTTGTTCTTTGGTGTGTTGTTAGATGAATTGTATCCTCAACTACGTAAACACTCCCAAACCAATGGTGTTCACATGCTGCTATGTGGCAACGATGGTGAAACCATTCAGTACTTCTCTCATTCGAATCATGAATTCGGACTGGATTGTCTGAACAGTCAACAGAGTGCAATTCATAATGAAGTGGATCAAAATGCACATCTGACCAAAATGCCCGATCATTTGCACGATGCCTTGGTTAAAACCGAGAGTCTCCACAATCAATTGTGGTTGGTGTCGGTGCTGGATGATCATACCAAAACCATGTTTGATCAGAAACATGGAATGATGTTGCTTATTGTTGGTGCCATCGTGCTCGCGGCCTCGTATTTGTTGATTTATCTGATCATGGATTTCTTTATTGTTCGGCCGATTCGGGCATTGAGTCAGGTAAGTGAACATATCGGACAAGGTAAATGGCACGTTAACTTGCATTATGAAGGCAAAGACGAGATTTCAACTCTGTATCAAAATTTTAATTCCATGGTTGCGAATATTCATGCTGCTTATCGTGAAGTGGAAGAAAACAAGAAAAACTTAGAATCGAAAGTGAATGAGCGAACCAGTTCATTACAAGAGTCGGCGTGGCAATTAGAGCATGCCAAGAAACAAGCCGAAATTGCCAATCGGGCCAAATCCGATTTTTTAGCCAACATGAGTCATGAAATTCGTACGCCTCTGAATGGTATGTTGGGCATGGCTCAAATTCTGGAGGATACCAACCTCACTGAAGAGCAGACCTCTTATGTCGAACAAATTAATGAATCCGGTCAGGGATTGCTGTCCTTAATTAATGACATTCTCGATCTCTCAAAGATTGAAGCCGGTAAGATGGTGCTGCATCAAGAGCCTACTGACATTAACCAAGTCATCACTTCTGTGGTGAATTTATTAAGAGGTACGGCGCTTGAGAAGAACTTAAATCTGGTGGCCTCGTTTGATCCTAAGATTCCGAACTTTGTAGAAGCCGATTCATTACGGCTTAGACAAGTCCTTATGAACCTCATCGGGAATGCCATCAAATTTACCGAAGAGGGCGAAGTAAAAGTCGTTTCTGAGTGCCTGGAGTTGGATCGAGATCTCGATATTGTAAAGTTTAAGATCAAGGTCATCGATACCGGGATTGGCATCTCGGCTGACAAGTTGATGGGGATCTTTGATGCATTCAGTCAGGCCGATGGTTCAACCACGCGTCGATTTGGTGGTACCGGCTTGGGGCTGTCGATCACTAAACGTTTGGTCGATATGATGCGCGGTTCGATTCATGCGGAGAGTCAACCTGGCCATGGTTCCTGTTTTGAAATGGTCTTCATTTGGACGGTGGCATATTCGCCTGAAGATAATAGTGCTTTGCTTTTGGATGCCTCTGAGCATACGCCACGATTGGGTAAAATTCTGTTGGTGGAAGATAATGCCGTTAACCTCAAAGTTGCTAAAACCATGCTGTCCAAATGGGGACATGAGGTAACCGTGGCTATCGATGGTGAAATGGCCTTGTCATTGCTACAAGACAACAGGTACGACTTGGTGTTGATGGATGTGCAAATGCCAAAAATGAATGGCTATGAAGTGACACAAGCTTTCCGGCAGTTTGAACGTGAACAGGATTTGCCTGAAACCCCTATCATTGCTATCACCGCCAATGCCTTGAAGTATGATCAAGAGCGGTGCATCAGCTCGGGTATGAATGACTTTATTGCTAAACCCGTGCGTAAAGAAGAGTTAAATCGCCAAGTACAAGTGTGGTTATCCAAGGCGGTTGCGTAGGGAATCTTTGAATACAATCTGTCGGGAAAACCTAAAGACATTAGCAGGTTTTTCCTAGTCGAATAGTGTATGGTTTGGCTGTTCCAAAATACTTTACTAAAAATAAAAACAACAAAGACGCTCTACTTCTTTCACAAAGAATCTTCTGTATGGAGCGTTTGTTTCAAACAACATTAGGAAGGGACTCTGATGAGTGAAATCAAAACTTACCCAGTGAATGATTACTTTTCTGAACGTGCGTTATTAAATGAAGATCAATATAAGGCCATGTATCAAGCCTCCATTGATGACCCTGAAGCTTTTTGGGCAGAACATGGGAAACGCATTGATTGGATGAAGCCTTACAGCAAAATTAAAGATGTGTCTTATGCTCATGACGATGTTCATATCAAATGGTTTTATGACGGAACACTGAACCCAACCGTTAGCTGTCTGGATCGTCACCTTGAAATCAAAGGCGATCAAACGGCAATTATTTGGGAAGGTGATGATCCAACTCAGGATGCCAAAGTCACCTATCGTGAGCTCTACCATAAGGTATGTCGTTTAGCGAATGCGCTGAAAGCTCGAGGCATTAAGAAAGGCGATGTCGTTACTATTTACATGCCAATGGTGGTTGAAGCTGCGGTGGCAATGTTGGCGTGTGCGCGTATCGGCGCTATTCACTCGGTCATCTTTGGTGGTTTCTCCCCCGAGTCGATCGCGGGTCGGGTTGAAGACTGTCAGTCCAATTGCATTATTACTGCGGATGAAGGCGTTCGTGGTGGTAAGACGATTCCACTTAAAAACAATGTGGACGAAGCACTGTCCAAGCCGGGTGCAGCAACGGTGAAAACCGTTGTTGTCTATGAAAGAACAAAGGGCGACATTGAGTGGACGGAAGGTCGAGACGTTTGGTATCACGAGATTACCGAAGCAGCATCGGATGACTGCCCAGCAGAAGAAATGAGCGCTGAAGATCCATTATTCATTTTGTATACCTCTGGTTCGACGGGTAAACCCAAAGGCGTAATGCACACTTGTGGTGGTTACTTGGTTTATGCTTCGATGACCCATGAATACATCTTCGATTATCAAGAGGGTGATATTTATTGGTGTACGGCGGATGTGGGTTGGATTACCGGTCACAGCTACATCGTCTATGGCCCGTTGGCAAACGGTGCCGTGACTCTAATGTTTGAAGGGGTTCCAAATTACCCGGATGTCTCACGCTGCTGGCAAGTGGTCGATAAACATCAGGTGAATGTCTTCTATACCGCGCCAACGGCTATTCGTGCGTTGATGCAGGCTGGTGATGAACCAGTGAAGTCCACCTCTCGTAAGAGTTTACGATTGTTGGGGACGGTGGGAGAACCCATCAACCCCGAGGCGTGGGAATGGTATTACCATGTGGTAGGTGAGGAGCATTGTACAATTGTCGATACTTGGTGGCAGACAGAAACCGGCGGAGTGCTAATTACGCCGTTGCCTGGCGCTACTCCGGTCAAACCGGGTTCTGCCACCCGTCCTTTCTTTGGTGTTCAACCGGCCATTGTTGATAATGAAGGCAATCTTTTGGACGGTGTCTGCGAAGGGAATCTGGTGATGAAAGACAGTTGGCCGGGTCAAATGCGAACGGTCTATGGCGATCATCAGCGTTTTATCGAAACCTATTTCTCCACCTATAAAGGCTATTACTTCTCTGGAGACGGTGCTCGTCGTGATGAAGATAATTATTACTGGATCACCGGGCGAGTGGATGATGTCTTAAATGTGTCAGGCCATCGTATGGGCACGGCGGAAGTCGAAAGTGCTCTAGTGGCTCATCCGGCGACTTCTGAGGCCGCAGTAGTTGGATACCCTCACGACATCAAAGGGCAGGGCATTTATGCTTATGTGACGCTGAAAAAAGGGCACGAAGAAACAGATGAGCTGATTCAGGAATTGAAAGACTTTGTTCGCTCTGAAATTGGCGGCATTGCGGTGCCTGATATCATTCAGTGGGCACCAGCCGTACCAAAGACTCGCTCAGGAAAAATCATGCGTCGTATTCTGCGTAAGATCGCCTGCAACGAGTTGGAGAATATGGGGGATACCTCGACTCTGGCCGATCCGTCGGTGGTTGATAAGTTGATAGAGAATCGAGCTCATCAATAATTTCTCACCTGTTAGTAAGCCGTGTATAGGCTTGCTGAATTTCCACAAAGTACTCAGCATCACCGCCTTTATCGGGGTGATGCTGCTGGCTTAATTTCCGATATTGCTGTTTGATTTCAGCCAAGGTCACCGGCTTGATCAAATCCAGCGTTTGTAAATCCCCATCCTCAAAGTCAATGACTAACATTCGTTCCCAGAAATGGTTGATTAGCTCGTTGATCTCTTGCTCAGACTGATTGAAATTGGCCCAATCTAAATAATAGATTTCTAACGGATCTACTTCTGTAATGTCTGTTGAATGTGAATTGCTTTGGTTTGGATGCTTGCAAACCTTGAGTGAGTGGATTTCATAGTGATGATTAGGCTTGTCTTTGTTGAGCTGATACAGTGCATTCATCACGACAAAGTTCGTTTGGAAAAGGCCTTGGGGCTCGGCCAGTGGACGTTCATCAAAAAAAGCAATGTCTGGGCTGCTGAGCGTTTTAATTAACTCGTAAAGGCTCAACCCTTCTGGATGGTGATCCAGAATTGCATCAATGGTTTGCATTAACTCTTGTATGCGTTTTTGATTCCAAAAAGATTGGTCGACAGACAAAACAGCTCCATCCGTTTTATGATGAGAATTGGGTACGGTATCTGTTATAGCCTCGTAAAGAAAGTGTTGGTTCATTGCTGCCTTTGATTATCTGGATGTTTGAGAAATGAGTTGATTCCTTGAGTTTGTTAGGAAGACGTATAAAATATGGCCACTTTTCTAGGGGCTAGTACTTAGACCCTTAACTCTTATTCTTATTGAAGCCCAGATATGACTCAGACTGATCCAAAGAAAGCCAAGCTTGAATACAACAAGCTACAAAAAAATCTTCGAGCGAACGTTGGAAGAGCGATTAACGACTACAACATGATTGAAGAAAATGATGTTGTAATGGCTTGTATCAGTGGTGGTAAAGACTCCTTCGCCATGCTTGATATTCTTCTGAGTCTGAAGGCGTCTGCACCGATTGATTTTGAAGTGATTGCGGTTAATCTCGATCAGAAACAACCGGGCTTTCCTGAAGATGTACTGCCGAATTATTTTGAATCGATCAATGTGCCTTATTACATCATTGATAAAGATACTTACTCGGTAGTGAAATCAAAGATTCCTGAAGGGAAAACGACTTGTGGTCTGTGTTCTCGTTTACGTCGCGGAACTTTATACTCGTTTGCCGAAAAGATTGGCGCGACAAAAATTGCACTTGGCCATCACATGGATGACATCGTTGAGACCTTGTTCCTGAACATGTTCCATGGTGCGAACTTGAGCGCAATGCCGCCGAAACTGCGTTCAGATGATCAGCGTAATATTGTGATTCGTCCGCTTTCATATTGCCGTGAAAAGGATTTGATTCGTTTCGCTGAATACAAAGAATACCCAATCATTCCATGTAACTTGTGTGGCTCTCAGGAAAATCTTCAACGCCAAGCGATTAAAGGAATGTTATCTGGTTGGGAAAAAGAGCAACCTGGACGAATCTATAATATTTTCAAATCCATTCAGAATGTCAGCCCGACTCAGCTGGCCGATTCGGCGCTTTATAACTTCTCTGATCTGAAAATTGATCGTAGTGGTGAGAAGCAAGAGTACGCCTTCGAAGAAGAAGTGGTTTCTTCAACCAGCTTCGAGGAAGTGCAGTATATTAATGTTGTTGAGTTGGATTAGTGTCTTGTTAATTTGAAGAGTTCTATCCAATAAAAAACCCGCCGAAGCGGGTTTTACCTTAACAACTTATTATTTATATGTTTAATGGCCGAATACGTGAAGCTTGGTTCCATGTAGCTTTAGATCATCAATGGTAACACTGCCAATAGAGGCGTTGCCTATATTAATATTTCCAAAGCCCATATCAGCTTCAAAAGGAGTATTTTCTCCTCCATTACCATAAAGCGATATGCTCAATACATCATCAGATGTGGTAGCTCCTGTAGAGTATCCATCCACTGCTTCAATAGTTAATCGAGCAACAGCACCACTGTTAGCAATATCAAAGAAACCTAATTCTTGATCTTCATGGAAACCACTTCCGGCTATGTACATGTCTTCAATGGACATACCGAGAGTTGGGATAGACATATCTATATCATCAATAGCAAAAGATATTTTTGCATTGATCTGGCCTGTATTACCAGTATTCTTAATCTGCATATAGGCCGCAGTAAAGTAACCTGTCATGCTGAAATCTTGGATTATAGTCGTTGATACCTGGTTGTCCTGGCTAACTAATCGAACTGAGTCAAATGACAATCCAAAGTCTACCGGGGATGTTCCAACACAACCTATACAGGTTGACGTTGCTCCCATATTAATTAACAGGTCACCATTGCTGTTGGAATCAATATCGATTCGCATATCATCGAGTTTATCAGTCGGATTAATTGAACTAATAGTTCGACCAAAGAAAGTGTTTTTATTAGCACCGCCAAATTGTACATTGTCTAGCGCAATGCTGCCTTCGTCGGTATACCTGAATTCACCGATATTTACTTTGGTTTCTAATTCTATTGAGATGCCTGATTGACCTACTGTATCACCTAAGAACTCATCATTTAGAGGAGTAAGGTCGGCATAAGAGGTAATAGGCAAGCTTAAGAGCGTGAGGGAGAGCCCAGCTCTTTTAAAGTAGCTAGTCATAGAGCGTTCCTTCGTTTTTTGTTATTTTTTGTTAAGGTAATTAAAAGGGTATATGAATACTAATAAATATCAATATTCATGTACGCCGGAGGCGCCTATTTTGAGGTAATTGAGATCTATAGTTGAGTTATTGTTTATTTCTAACTTTAGTTTGGTGAGCCCAGTAAAAAACTTCTGAAGAAATTGTAGTTGTAACAGGTGGTGAGTAATTTACAGAGTTGGCGTTAATTATTATGCTTGTTGCAATAGCAAGTGATACTCCAGAAGCGTGTTCTAATCGGCCAATAATGGCTCTTTTGTAGTTTCCATCTGTTGTTTCGAGATTTTCTGTCATGTAATAAACTGCGGAAGCAAATATTTCTTTCTTTTTAGCTAGACCAATCATAGTTGACTGAATTGCTCTTACCATTTTTTCAGGTGTAGCCCCCGCTTCTTTGTTTATTCGAATTAGGTTCACTTTACCTGTTGTGCTTACAATGGCGCCAAATGGAGTGATTGTGCCCGTTTCTATTAGTTCAGGCTCTGATTTGTTGTAAGTCTTATTAAAAAGAAGATTGAGTTGCTCAATACTTTTTTCAGATATTTCGTTCTTTTGTTGTTCTGAAATTTCAGATGTATCTTGATTCGTATCTATTTTGTTTTGCTCTGCTTCATCTTCTGCGAGACAAAAGTTAAGTTTGGTTAGCAATAGAAAGGTCAGTAATAATCGCATCATTTAAAAGGTCTTGTTTGTTGTTCTTTGCAAACCAGCATACAATTTCACGCTTGCCTTTTTCAAACTCTTTGGAAGGCTAATCGATTCTCTGATCCCTCAATGTTGGAAGTACTATGTCAATTCGAGCTGAGCAAAAGGAAAAAACTCGTAGAGCCATCATGGAAGCTGCGTTAAAGCAGATTGGCCAAGATAAGGCGTTTTCTAATTTAAGTTTGCGTGAAGTTGCTCGTGAAGCGGGAATTGCTCCCACTTCTTTTTATAGGCATTTCCAAGATCTCGATGAGTTAGGGCTGGCGTTGGTGGATGAAGCCGGTGTGTCACTTCGTCAGCTGATGCGTAAGGCTCGTAAACGTATTGCTCAGAACGGTGGAACCGCAATTAGAACGTCCGTCGAAACCTTTCTGGAATTTCTGCATTCCAATCCCAACCTGTTTCGTTTATTGCTTCGAGAAAAAGCCGGTATCTCTTCTGAATTAAGACAGGCTATTCAACGTGAAATTGAACATTTTGTTTCCGAATTAACAGAGTATTTGGATGCTCAGGCTAAGATGCGTAGTCAGACATTGTTCCGTCATGATCTAGTTGCGCATGCTATGGTGACGATCGTGTTTAACTTAGGGGCGGATGCCTTGGATCAGTCAAAAGCACAGAAAAAACTGATTGGTGAAGAAATGATCATGCAGCTCCGTATGCTGATGATGGGGTCTGAATTGATGTCTAACAAGGCTGACTCTGATATCGATTAGCGCACCTCTTTGGTTCTGTTTATGTTTCATTTGTGCTTATATTTGGTGCGTAATTTGTATTTATGCCTCTTAATGAGGCTTATTTGTGCGCTTAATTGGGTCGATAAAAACGTATATTTCCCATTCTCACTGACTTCTAAGAAGTTGGCCTTATTCTTGAATGCCCCATAAAGAAGCTTTTTATTATAAATAAACAATAAGTGCACTCTATGGGGGAGGCATGAAGCTAGTAACTGCAATTATCAAACCCTTCAAGTTGGATGATGTGCGTGAAGCCTTGGCAGAGGTTGGTGTTCAAGGTTTAACCGTTGAAGAAGTAAAGGGATTTGGCCGTCAGAAAGGTCATACCGAACTTTACCGTGGTGCGGAGTACATCATTGACTTTGTTCCTAAGGTCAAATTACAAGTCGCTGTATCTGATGATCAGGTAGACACCGTAATTGATGCCATCGTTAATTCAGCAAATACCAACAAAATTGGTGACGGAAAGATCTTTGTTGCAGATCTTGAGCGAGTTGTTCGCATTCGTACTGGTGAGTTGGATGACGCTGCACTTTAACTCTGAGTATTTTTAATACCTAACTTAAGAACTGAAGTTATTTAGGGGAAGACCATTGAAACTTGTTAAACAACTTCTGCTCATTATTGGTGCAGGATTATTACCTTCTATTGCCTTGGCAGATGAATTGAACGGTGCAAACACAGCTTGGATTTTAACGTCTACGGCTTTGGTGTTGATGATGACCTTACCTGGCCTATCACTTTTCTATGCTGGTTTGGTTCGCGTTAAAAACGTGTTGTCGGTATTGATGCAATGTTTTGCGATTGCCTGTGTTGCTTCGTTACTGTGGATGTTGGTGGGTTACACCATGGCCTTTACCGATGGTGGAAGCTTGAATAGCTGGATTGGTGGTCTTAGCAATGTATTTCTAGCGGGTGTACAGGAAAATACTCTGTCTGGTGATATCCCTGAGTCCGTGTTTGTGATGTTCCAGATGACCTTCGCCATTATTACGCCTGCGCTTATGGTGGGTGCGTTTGCTGAACGTATGAAGTTCTCTGCAATGTTAATTTTCAGTGCCGTTTGGTTATTGGTTGTGTATGTGCCTGTTACCCACTGGGTATGGGGCGGCGGCTGGTTGGCTGAAATGGGCCTTCTGGATTTCGCTGGCGGTACGGTTGTTCACATTACAGCGGGTGTTGGTGCGCTAGTTGCCGCGATGGTTTTGGGTAATCGTAACGGTTACGGTAAAACTCCGATGCCTCCGCATAACTTAACGATGACGGTGACTGGTGCTGGCATGCTTTGGGTTGGCTGGTTTGGCTTCAACGCCGGTAGTGCATTGGCAGCAAACGGCGATGCAGGTATGGCTATGCTGGTAACACACATTTCTGCAGCCTGTGGTTCTTTGGCGTGGATGATTATTGAATGGATTCGCCACGGTAAGCCATCAGTGCTTGGTATTGTGACGGGTATGGTTGCGGGTCTAGGTACGATTACTCCTGCGTCTGGTTTCGTAGGGCCTGGTGGTGCTGTGATTATTGGTTTCACTGCAGGTATCGTATGTTACTTCATGACTGCTTGGATCAAAAATGGCTTGAAGATTGATGACTCGTTGGATGTTTTCCCAGTGCACGGTGTGGGCGGTATTTTAGGTACGTTTATGGCGGGTATCTTTGCGTCTACTGAACTAGGTGTGTTCAGTGGCCAAGGTTTCGCAGATGGTATTACTAGCATGGGTGAGCAAGTTGGTGTGCAACTGGTTGGTATTATTGCAACCTTTGTTTATACCGCAGTGATCTCATACATCCTACTGAAAGTGATCGACCTAGTGATTGGATTGCGTGTAGATAAAGACACTGAAACAGAAGGTCTTGATCTACGTGAGCATGATGAGCGTGGTTATATCATTTAATGTTCTTATAAACAGGCTACTTGCTATCGAGTAGCTTCTGTTTACATCAAAAAGCCCTGAGTGCATCCATACTCAGGGCTTTTTGTTTTGAGGAGTATGCAGATCAGATGGACTGTTTCAGATCAGATGAGAGTCGCACGATTAATCTAATACTTGTTCTGCAAAGTTACGAATGTGATCCGTTAGTTTTTGATTTAGTTGGGTCTTTAAATTCCAGATGTGCCAGTAGAGTGGAATCTCTAGGGTATGTCCTGGGATAAGTTCGGTCAGCTCGTTAGAGTCCAGCAACGGTTGGCTTTGAACGTCAGGTATCATGCCCCAGCCATAACCTCGTCGAATTAAATCCATATAAGACTCCGTTGAAGGAATTCGATGTTTTACGCCAATGTCAGAGGTGTTGAAGTAACGTTCCATAAAGTTTTTTTGCAGATCGTCCTTATGGTTAAACTGAATGGCCGGGGCTTGGATTAATTCCTCTTTTTTAGGAGAACTGCTGAAATATTGAGACTTAAACGCTGGGGAAACTAAGCAACGATAGGTCATGGTGCCGAGATAAAAACAATTACAGCCTTTAATCGGAACAGAGTCGGAACTGATGCACCCCATCACTTCTCCCGTGGTCATTAACTCCCGGGTTTTGTCCTGATCATCCACTTTAACGTGTAACAGGACATTATCTTTTTGTAGCAACTCATCTAAGGCATCAAACAACCAAGTGGCTAAACTGTCTGCGTTAACGCCCAAATGTAGGGTGCAGTGTTCACTGGTCGTTTGATTAACCGATTCTAAATATTCGTCCTGAAGTAGTTTTGCTTGTTGAAAATAACGTAATGCCGAGTGACCGGCGTCGGTCAGAACCAATGGCGTCGAGCGTATGATAAGTGTTTGCCCCAGTGTGCTTTCCAGTTGTCTCAGTCGTTGTGAAATGGCGGATTGAGTTAGACAGAGCTTTTCTGCGGCGCCTTCAAAGCTTTGTTCTTCAATAATTGCAGACAGGGTTTCAAACAGGCTGAGATTGATTTTCATGCGTTGTATGTGACTGTTAATTAACTGATAAGAAAAATTAATGATAGTTTAAAATGATTAATTTAACTAATTACGGGGCGTCTCTTATAGTTCTGTTCATAGGTACTGTTTCCACAGTACGCCACTACTTTCTATCTCTTCTTATATTTATGAATGGAGCTTAATCTTAATGACACTGTTTTCCGTTGAAAACTATGTCGCTTTTACTACGGGTATGGCGACCAGTATTGCTTTGATTATGGCGATTGGCGCGCAAAATGCGTTCGTGCTGGCTCAGGGAATGCGCAAGCAATACAACTTTGAAATCGCGACAGTCTGTTGTTCTTTGGATGCCTTGCTTATTTTTGCTGGAGTTGCAGGCATGGGGGTGTTGATTTCCAGTAACCCAATGGCAATGTGGTTGATTGCATTATTAGGCGCCATCTTTCTAACGGGCTATGGGGCGAGAGCTTTGTTGTCGGCTTTTTCAGGTGGTCAGCTCAAAGCGGAAGCGCGAGGATTAAAATCGTTGGGGCAGGCGGTTGTAGTTACGGCTTCGATCAGTTTGCTGAACCCTCATGTGTATCTTGATACCGTGGTTCTTATTGGCAGTGTTGGTGGCCAATATGCCATTCCTGACCGTTGGTGGTTTGCGGCTGGGGCTACGTTATCTTCTGTTCTGTGGTTTTTCAGTTTGAGTTACGGTGCGAGTGTCTTGGCGCCATTTTTTGAAAAACCAAAATCCTGGATGATTCTTGATACGCTGGTGTGTGTAATGATGTGGGCGATTGCATATACCTTATGGATCAAAGTATTTCAGCAATGGCCGTTTTGAGTCTTTTTATGAGTGAAAATCCTGAAGCCATCTGTTGGCTTCAGGATTGTTTTTAGACTAAAGAAATGAGCTTCTTAATTGTCGTGTTCTTAGACGATTTACTTCAATATCTCTTTCAATGCGGTGACTAGACTGTCGCATTCCTCTTGAGTACCAATACTGATACGAAGGTATTGATCAATCTTAGGCTTGTTAAAGTAACGAACAATGATTGAACGATCACGCAGTTGTTGAGCCAAGGCTTCTGCATCTTCTGTTGAGTGCTTGGCAAACACAAAGTTAGCAGCCGAAGGTAATACCTCAAAATTCAGTTGCGTTAATTCCTGGGTTAACTGGTCGCGTGAAGCAATCACCTTAGTGCAGCAGCCCTGAAAATAGGCTTCATCCAAGAAGGAGGCGGTAGCTGCAGCTTGTGCTGGCTTGTCTAAAGGGTATGAGTTGAAACTATTTTTGACACGCTCCATGCCTTCGATTAAGTCTGCATGTCCGATGGCAAAGCCCACTCGCATCCCCGCTAGGGAACGTGATTTCGACAAGGTTTGAATCACTAACAGGTTTGGATAGTCCTTCACGAGCTCAATGGCGCTGGTGCCGCCAAAATCAATGTAGGCTTCGTCCACAACTACCACGGATTCTGTGTTCATTTCCAAAAGCGCTTTGATGTTTTCAAGTGCCAATAAACGTCCTGTCGGTGCGTTGGGGTTCGGGAAGATAATCCCACCGTTTTTCTGGTTGAAGGATTGAATATCGATCTCGAATGAGTCAGTCACAGGCACTGTGTTATACGTCACTTCATACATGTCACTCCACACCGGGTAGAAGCTGTAAGTGATGTCTGGAAAGAGAATAGGATGAGCTTGTTTGAGCAGAGCCTGAAACGCAATCGCAATAACTTCATCTGAACCGTTGCCAACGAACACTTCTGATTTATTCACCTTATGATAATCAGCGATGGTTTGCTTAAGTTGGTCTGCGTTTGGATCTGGGTAGAGTCGTAGATTGTCATCAGCAACTGAACGGATAGCTTCTAGTACTTTTGGTGAAGGACCGTATGGATTTTCGTTAGTGTTCAGCTTGATAAGGTTTGTAATTTTTGGCTGTTCACCCGGAACATACGGGGTTAACGATTTGACTAGGGGGCTCCAATATTGGCTCATAAGTATGCTCTGTTGGTGGCGAATAAAATAAAGGCAGTGTGCTTTGTTTAAAGCGGGAATTGTCTGATTATCCTCGATTTAATTCGAGAATTCATTAATTGTTACCGTCTTATTCTCAGTTGCTGAACAGCACAGATTGATCAGAAGGTGTAACTTTTAGGAAAATACAAATAGAGTTTCTTGTGAAGAAATTTTATTTTGATAGGGATTTTCTACTGTCGTTTTAAGCGATTCTCTTACATATTTACATAAGGCTTTTCGATAGGATGTTTGGCTCGATAAATTACTCATGTTCGAAGGTTCCCAGGCTAGTTCGGCTGTCAGCTATATTATTTAAATAACACCACAATCGTAATTTATTGAATTTTCAAGGATTGATAGCAGCATTAAGTGTTTCTAGGCATTGATAGACGTTACGAACACCCTTCGTCCAAATTATTTTTTGAGCGCGGGATGTGCGGACTCTGTCCATGGATTACAAATGAACGAGCTGTGCCTGATGCTTAAAAAATAATGAGGTAATTTATGGACTTTCCACTGACTCTGCGACGTTGGACGGATAAAACATCGGCTGATTTGTCGGAACTATATTCTGCTCTGTCGGACCAACCTGATTTTGAAAATCGGTTGATTGAATCTCTCAACGGTGATGAAGAAATTCATCGCATTACAACTTGGTTGATTAAGCATCATTTGGAACGGAAAAACGTATTTACCTCTGAACAAGTTGCACATGTATTTGATCAACTCAATCATTTGCAAAATTGGGAAGCCAAACTGCATGTGTTGCAGATTTTGCCTTATGTCGTGATACCTGAATATTATAAAGATTCGGTGGAAGACTTCATTCGAGGCTGCTTGTCTGAAATCAATAAGTTTGTCCGAGCTTGGGCGTACAACGGATTTTACGAGTTGGCGTGTCAGTATCCTGAGTTACAGTCTGAAGCGGACGTGTTATTTGAAGCGGCCTCTGAAGATGAAGCGGCCTCGGTGAAAGCCAGAGTTCGTAATATTCAAAAACAAGGTTTCCCTGGATCATTAAACCAAGCATCCTGAACTGAGATCGCAGTTTTTTAGTAAGGTCTGTAGTGGTTAACTAATACCGTACAGAGAATTAAGACTTTGGATGTGAGTCCATAAATTCCTTAATAAAGCGCCTGATTTCTTTCGCGGCGCTTGTTTCCAATTCTTCACATCGTTGAATAAAGGCTTCTCTTTCTTCACTGCTTATTCGAATCAGTAGTTGACTGTCTTTTCTTACTTTCTTCTTTTTTGACTTGTCTGACATAGATGGATACCTGACAGTTTATAAGCAACAGTGTTCAATCATCTTTCTCAGAATAGAAACCATAGGATCAATTTGATCTAATGCCATAAATTCGTCGGGTTGATGTGCTTGGTCAATTGAACCCGGGCCGAGGACGATGGTCTCCATGCCCATTTGTTGCAAAAACGGAGCTTCGGTGGCAAAAGCGACGGCCTCTGAGGTATGACCTGTCAGTTGTTCTGCTAAGGTGACGATGGGGCTGTTCTTCTCCGTAGCAAACGAAGGTACACCTTCAAAGATGGCTTCAGCAGACAATTCGACTTGATGGGTTTCAGCGAGAGGTTTTAATCGTTGTTGAATCTCGGTCCTGAGGTCATCGTTGTTCATGCCTGGCAGAGCTCTTAAATCGTATTGCAGTTCACAGCTGCCGCAGATTCGATTGGGATTATCACCACCATGTATGCACCCTAAGTTTAAGGTCGGAACGGACACTTCGAAGTCGGCATTTTGATATTTCTGAGCCAACTCTTTTCTAAATGTTTTAAGTTCTCCCATAACATCGTGCATGGCATCCAGAGCATTATTGCCTAATGCTGGGTTTGAGCTGTGTCCGGCTTTCCCTTGAATCCGAATGACCTCCATCATAATGCCTTTGTGCATATGAATAGGCTTCAAACCCGTTGGCTCTCCAATGATGGCATAACGTGCTTTTGGGAAACCTTGTTGCGCCAAGGCTCTGGCACCACTCATGGAACTTTCTTCATCGGCGGTGGCGAGAATAATCAGAGGCTGTTTGAGTGGTTGGTCGAGGTAGGGGATCAATGATTCAATGACGACTGAAAAGAAGCCTTTCATATCGCAAGTGCCCAAACCGTAGAGCTTATTGTCTTTTTCTGTGAGTCTTAGAGGATCTGACTGCCAGCGGGATTCATTGAAGGGCACGGTATCGGTATGACCGGACAACACCAAACCGCCAGGGCCTTGCCCTAAAGTGGCGATGAGATTGGCTTTGCCTGGCATTCCTTCCAGATGTTGAATCTCTACATTAAAACCAAGCTGTTGAAACCAGTCTGCGAGCAACTCGATGACGGGTAAATTGCTCATGTCGATATCAGGGTGAGTACAACTGACGCTTGGTGTGCCGATCAATTGCGACATACGATCCGTTAGCTTGGGCAGTCTCATGAGAATCCTTTTTATGGAAGGTGATGTTTCATTATGGCGGTAGAGTTGATTTGATTACAAGGTCAGGGTTCTTTCACTACTGATCAGCATTCAATAAAGCTTACAGCCAGCCCTCCTTGAGAGGTTTCCTTGTATTTCTCTTGCATGTCTTTACCGGTTTGTCGCATGGTCTCAATGACTTGATCCAAGGAGACTTTATGACTGCCATCGCCTATCAGAGCGAGGCGAGAGGCATTAATGGCTTGGATAGCGCCCATGGTATTTCGTTCAATACAGGGAATTTGGACCAACCCTTTAATGGGGTCACAGGTGAGTCCTAAGTTATGTTCCATGCCTATTTCAGCGGCGTTTTCAATATGATCATTGCTTCCACCCAGTACGGCGGTTAGTCCGGCGGCAGCCATCGAGCAGGCGACACCGACTTCTCCCTGGCAGCCGACTTCAGCCGCCGATATTGAGGCGTTTTGTTTAAATAGCGTACCGATGGCTGTTGCGGTCAGTAAGAAGTTGACGATGCCTTGCTCTTTCGACAGTGATTGTTGAGGATTTACAAAGTGCACGTAATACGCCAGTACAGCGGGAATTACACCTGCTGCACCGTTGGTCGGTGCTGTGACGACGCGTCCACCTGCCGCGTTTTGTTCATTAACGGCGAGGGCATAGAGATTTACCCAGTCCATAACGGCAAGATCTTGTGGCATAGAGTGCTCAGGACGCTCTATCAGTGGTGATTCCGAAGCGTTAGTTCGTTTGATGAGTGCAGAGTATAGTTTGTTAGCTCTGCGTTTGACGTGTAAGCCGCCAGGTAATTCGCCGGTTTCGGTACATCCTGAGTGTATGCAGTCTTCCATCACTTGCCAGATGTCCAGGATGCCTTGTCGAGTGTCTTCTTCTGGACGCAAGATATTTTCATTATGCTGAACCAATTCGGCGATTGTCATGTGATGTTGCATGCAGAGTGCTAGTAATTCATCGGCGGAATTGAAGGTTAAGTTTTGTGATGAAATATGTGTGTTTTGGCTATTTGAAAAGTCTTTTATTTCATCTTCGGATAACACAAAACCACCGCCAATCGAGAAGTATTGACGCTGTTTAATTACCAGACCATTTTCATCAAAGGCTCGGAAGGTCATGCCGTTGGGGTGCTGAGGGAGAGTGTGTTGATAATCAAAAATCACATCGCGCTTTCGAATAAACTCAATGCTCTTTTTGTGAAGTAACATCATGCGTCTTGAGCGAATGATGTCTTTGATCATATCTGGAATTTTGGGCGCATCAATGTCTGATGGTATTTCGCCTTGCAGCCCCATTAGGATGGCGGAGCTGGTTGCGTGTCCTTTTCCTGTATGCGCCAGAGAACCGTGAAGATGCGTGAGAACACGGGTTGTCTTATCCAGCAGTCCTAGCCCGTCAAGGTGGAGTAAAAATCGTCGGGCAGCCATCATCGGCCCCACCGTATGAGAGCTGGAAGGCCCGACACCAATTTTAAACAGATCGAATACGCTAATAGTCATTGTGTAAGTATAGCTTTGGATTTCATTATTAAGGTTTTTGACGTGTCGGGGGCAGAGAATATAATCTCACCATTAATTGGCGTACGGAGAGGTTCTGATTCTTTAGTGATAAGAACTGTTGATTGGAAAGCTGTTAAGAGCTATCACACATCACTTCGACATCAAGCCCAAACATTGAAATGAGAATAGTTGTATGAGTGTAGCTGTATGAGTGCAGAACCAACCGAACAAGTGATCACCTATTATTTGGAAATGACTTCTCCCGAGAGCCTAATAGCTAAAGCTCCGGTTGCGGGATTGGATATTAAAAAAGTTGAGATACCGCAGTTTCAATACAATCGTTTTCTTTATCAATTGATAGGAGACACTTGGGAATGGACGGACAAGCTTAGCTGGAGTGATCAACAATGGCAGCAGCTGGTTGAATCCGATCTGCACCAAACCTGGGTAGCGTATTATCAAGGGGCGATTGCGGGTTATTTTGAGCTGTTACGAGAGGAAAACAGCGTAGAAATTTTGTACTTTGGCTTGTCACCTCAGTTTATTGGTAAAGGGATGGGGGGCTTCTTATTGAGTCATGCCATTGATACTGCGTGGAATTGGGATGGAACCAAGCGGGTTTGGGTTCATACCTGTACCTTGGATCACCCAAATGCCTTGAAGAACTACCAAGCGAGAGGTTTTGAAATCTACAAAACTGAACAAGAGTAAATAAATTTTACTCTCTCTTGAAAAAGGAAAGGCCCCACCTTTCGGTGAGGCCTGTTGAAAACACTATGTCCGATGAATAACAAGAAATAACTCATCGAGTCTTTATACTAGATCAAATATCGTGATCCGCGAGCAGTTAATTAAAAATTAACACGAATGTCATGGAAATGAAATTATTCTGTGGATCTGAAATTGATTTCTGCGGCTTCGATAATTTCTGGTTCTTCTCGGCCTTCTCTTAACCACTGTTCGAGATAAGGATCAGACAATACATGATCCATGTAATCTTCACACAGTTCATTGAGATCCACTTGGTAGGTGCTGAACCGAATAACGACAGGCGCAAACATCGCATCGGCAATACTGAATTGACCTAATAGCCATGGGCCGTAAGATCGGAACTCTTCCCGTAGCTCTGTCCAAATGGCTTCAATTCGATCCACTTCGTTACGAACTTCCGAAGATAACGGCAGTTTCAAGTCCGCACGACAATTCATCGGTAACTCATTACGTAAAGCAAAGAAACCTGAGTGCATCTCGGCAGCGGCGGAGCGGCCTACAGCACGAATCATTAGATCTTCTGGCCACCCCTGATTCTTCATGTAGCGTTCAGAGATGTATTCCATAATAGCCAGTGAATCCCATATGGTTTCCCCTTGATCTATCAGGACTGGTA
This sequence comes from Litoribrevibacter euphylliae, assembly GCF_042646085.1. Taxonomy (NCBI): domain Bacteria; kingdom Pseudomonadati; phylum Pseudomonadota; class Gammaproteobacteria; order Oceanospirillales; family Oceanospirillaceae; genus Litoribrevibacter; species Litoribrevibacter euphylliae. The sequence goes on from NZ_JBHRSZ010000001.1 coordinate 277,909, forward strand.
CTTTCATTGACGGGGAATACTCAGCCAATTGATACTTGGTTGATTCAGTGAATAAAGGAATTCGAATTTCTTCAAACTTTAAGCCGGCGTGTTTCATTAACAGCCAGGGTCTGAGTGACCAGGAAGAATAGTTCTTGTTACCAATGATTAGACGCATGTTCAAATCCCTTTGTGATTGAGTGGTCACGGTTCAATAAGAATAGCTAGTAAATAGCTTAGGTGTTAAAGATCCTCTGTAGAAATGTCTCTCTTCTTAGGCCATAGAATACGAACGTTTAATTTCCACTACTTCTACTTGGTAGTGGCTGTACCATTTCTTTTGTCCAAAGGTTTGCGCAATGAGGTGGTCGGATTGTTGTTTCCAGTTGCGAATAGCAACTTCGTCAGGCCAATACGAAATGGCAATCTCTTGGTCGTTTTCGGTAAGGCTTACAAATTCTGTACAGCCATATTCCTTCATTGCGATGTCACGGAGTTTAGCCGCCATTTCTGAGTATTGAGGGTCGAGTTGATTGACGGTGGCTCTGAAAATGACAGCATACATAACAGCACTCCTATCTTTTAGACGATTACGAATGAATCAAAAGCTTAGTTTTCAACTGACGCTTCAAGAGCCGCAGAAGATTCGCTTAACGTTTTGTTGAGGTCTTTTAAAAAGTCGATCAGGCGATAGCAAAGTTCTATGTATTGAATGGCTTCCTGACCCCCCACTTCATAGCCTTCGGCATGAGCGATTTTATTTCTGAGTCGTCTAAGTTCGTTAAACAGTTTACTTTTTCTCTGATCGAGAACTTCCTCTTGGGTGAGGAAAATTTCAGTGTCTTTGTAGGGTGTATCTTCACTGAAATTGGCTTCAGGAAAGTGGGCTTGCGTTAAATTACGTGTTTCTTGATGAAGTTGATCCCAGGCTTCAAGAATGCAACTGTTGGGTAAATGCCGGGCAGAACTGATCAATCGGATTTTAGGGTCGGACTTGAGCTCAGGGAACGCGGTCTGTGCTTTCTCTACCAACTGATCGATATCGTTGCTGAATTCAACCTCAAAGTCTTTGAACTTGAGCTTCTTTGTAAAAGGTGCGATTAACACCAGTTGGCGTTTGAACGCAAAGATCACGACAAGAACTGCCGCAGGCCATGCAATTGCATTCAATATACCGACGATAAATTCCATCCACTCCATGATGATGTCCTCATACTTCCCTAATTCCAATAGGCAACAGAGTATAACTTTTTCTTTAGAAAAGCTGTTACTCAGTTCAGTTCTTTTAGAGGGAAGGCAGTCGAGTAGCTTAGTGGAAAATTTAGAGATAAGAACAAAGTAAACAATTTGTGAAGGAGAATAAAAAACGGGAACATTACGTCCCCGTGATTCGGTTATATTTGAATTAAGAAAGCGCTTGTTCCGGTGGAACAAAGTCATAACCCAAGGCTTCTGCCACTGGTTGATTGGTGACTTTGCCATCCCAGACATTTAATCCATTAAGAAGATGGTCATCATCTTTCAGAGCAGCTTTCCAGCCCTTATCTGCTAAAGCCAAAATGAATGGCAGAGTGGCGTTGTTAAGTGCGTACGTCGAGGTTCTTGCTACACCACCTGGCATGTTGGCAACGCAATAGTGAACCACGTCATCTACGACATAGGTTGGTTCTGCGTGGGTGGTCGCTTTTGACGTTTCGAAGCAGCCGCCTTGATCAATGGCAACATCCACCACGACAGTTCCTGGTTCCATTTTGCTGATCATTTCACGTGTGACTAACTTAGGTGCTGCGGCGCCAGGGATCAGTACTGCGCCGATCACGAGATCCGCCGTGAGTAATGCTTCTTCCAATGACGCTTGAGTGCTGTATAAGGTTTTGGCTGTGCTGCCAAAGTAATTGGAAAGGGATTCTAACGTGTTTGGGTTCTTATCAAAAATGGTGACGTCAGCCTGAAGGCCCACCGCCATCTGAGCCGCATTAAAACCAACCACGCCACCACCTAATACAACCACCTTGGCGGGTTTTACTCCAGGAACGCCGCCAAGTAACAGGCCTTTGCCGCCTTTGGATTTTTCTAGCGCTGTGGCTCCTGCTTGGATGGACATCCGGCCAGCGACTTGGCTCATAGGTTTCAGTAAGGGAAGGGCGCCAGTATGACTGGTAATGGTTTCGTAAGCGATGCAAGTGGCACCGGAATTGACAAGGTCTTTGGTTTGATCGGGGTCGGGAGCGAGGTGAAGATAGGTGAAGAGGAGTTGATGTGGTTGGAGTCTTGCGCGTTCGATGGCTTGGGGTTCTTTTACTTTTACGATCATTTCGGCTTTGGCAAATACTTGCTCTGCTGTCTCTATGATCGTGGCACCCGCTGCTTCATAAGCTTGATCGGATGCCCCTATGCCGAGGCCGGCGCTTTTCTCCACAATCACTGTATGCCCATGATTAATGGCTTCTGCCACACTTTCAGGTGTCATCCCTACACGATATTCGTGGTTTTTAATTTCTTTAGGTACACCGATTAACATAACTCACCTCTAACCTTTTTTATTTATGTACTTATAAAGGCGCTTTAAGGAGGGCGTCTGAAATCAATAGACTGTTGTGATTTCTTAGCCACTTGATAAAGCTCTTTTCTCTCACTTGCTATTAATTATGGATGAAAAGTGGTGGAATTTTTTTCGAAATTTATTTTTGATTTTTGAATGCGTTGGTAATATTTTTCTTATGAGTGTTATTTTTCGGGAAATTATTTCATGGAAAAGATGAATAGTCGGATATTATCTCTTCTTCAGAAGGACTCGACTTTGTCCGTGGCAGAAATCGGTGAACGAGTTGGGCTATCCACGTCAGCCTGTCATCGAAGAATTCGCCAGTTGGAAGAAGAGGGCATCATTGAGAGCTATTCTGCGAACCTGTCGAGAGTGGTACTTGGATACAGCATTGAAGTATTTGTGGAAGTTACCCTGTCTGGGCAAAGTGAAGCCTTGTTAGATCAGTTTGAAAAAGCTGCGGCTGCGTGTCATGACATTATTGAATGTCATCTAATGGCGGGAGATGCAGATTATATGTTACGGGTGGCGGCTGAAGACCCGGAAGCCTATGAGTGTCTTCATCGAAAAGTGCTGGCCAGTTTACCGGGGGTTGCGCGGTTGAAGTCCAACTTGGTGTTGAAATCGGTGAAGCCTTATTCGGGATACCCAATTAAACAAAGCTGATGCTAATTATACTAGGTCTCCTCTCAAACGCTGGATATACTGGCGGCTTGACGCTTGAAATTCTTTTCTGCGCTGTTTGATTTTCCTTAAGTATTTGTATTTCCGTGTTTGGAGTGTGTTTATGTCAATCTCTCATCTCAATCCCGTCGCTGTATGGCAGCAGTTTGATCGAATTTGTTCGATTCCGCACCCTTCTAAGCACGAAGAAGATTTAATTCAATACATTCTCGAAGAAGCGAAGAAACACAATGTAGTCACCGAACGTGATGAGGTTGGTAATGTAAAGCTGTCTAAACCTGCGACTGCCGGATATGAGAATGCAGTGTCTGTGGTGATGCAAAGCCACATTGATATGGTGCCTCAGAAGAATGCAACTACGTCACACGATTTTACCAAAGACCCGATTCAGGCGTATGTTGAAGGCGATTGGGTCACTGCAAAAGGCACGACCTTAGGGGCAGATAATGGCATTGGCATGGCGGCTATCTTGGCTGTGATGTTTGCAGATGAGGACTCGGGGATTGTTCATGGTCCATTAGAAGCGCTTCTGACCGTTGATGAAGAAGCCGGTATGACCGGTGCTTTTGAGTTAAAGGAGTCGTGGTTCAACAGCAAGGTATTATTAAACCTCGATACTGAAGAGGAAGGCGAGCTGTATGTCGGCTGTGCTGGCGGTGTTGATGTGACCGTGAATTGGCCTGTGGCTAAAGTGCCGGTGGATGCAGAGGCTTGTGTTGCCTACGAACTCAGTGTTACTGGTTTGAAAGGTGGCCATTCAGGGATCGATATCCATAAAGGCCGTGGTAATGCTAATAAATTATTGAGTCGTGTTTTATTGGCGCTCACTAAAGCGTGTGAAATCTCCATTGCTGAATTGCAAGGAGGGACTTTACGTAATGCCATTCCTCGTGAAGCCTTTGCTACCGTTGTGCTGCCTAAAGGCCAAGAAAGCGCTTTTCAATCGGTTATTGAACGAGTCACAGAATACATTACGGATGAATACGATTATGTGGAATCGGATTTAATGATCCGAACCAAATCAACCGAAACGCCTCAATCGGCAATGGATATGCAAGCGGTTACCGGGTTGCTAAACGCCATTGTGACTTGTCCAAACGGTGTGCTTAGAAACAGCGATCGTTTCGAAGGAGTGGTGGAAACGTCCAGTAACTTGGGCATCGTCACTTTGGAAGATGAATTAGTGTCGTTGAAATTTATGACGCGCAGTCTTAAAGATCATGCTCGTGATAATGCGGTTCAGCGTATCCGAAGCTGTTTCGAACTCATTGGTGCGGATGTGGAAGCGTCTGGTGCTTATCCTGGTTGGGCACCAAGCTCAGATCCTTCGCTATTGAAGTCAATGAAGTCTGTCTATCAAACTTTGTTTGATCAGGTGCCGGGTACACAAATCATTCACGCAGGTTTGGAGTGCGGTATCTTAGGGGCCAAATATCCTGAATGGGACATGATTTCTTTTGGTCCCACCATTACCGGCGCCCATTCACCGGATGAGCGAGTTAACATCCCCTCTGTTGCACGCTTTTGGGATTATTTGTTGGCGGTATTGAAGCACTTGGCAGGAAAGCAGTCTGCGTAATATGCCTGATATCAATAATTTGACCGAATCCGCTGTGATGGATTTTTCGAGGATTGAGATCGTTTATGATCATGCGGACTTTTTGGTGATCAATAAACCCGCAGGTGTGAGCGTTCATAAGGACGATCAAAAGCAAGGATTGGTTGGAGGGTTAGCGGAGTTTCTAAAGCTCCCTAAACTCTACCTGGTTCATCGTTTGGATAAGATGACTTCTGGTTTGTTGATTCTTGCAAAGACTGAAGACGCCAATCGGATGTTAAGTGGTCTATTTCAACAACGTGCAGTGTCTAAGTACTATCTTGCTCTCTCCGATAAAAAGCCCAAAAAGAAACAGGGGCTAATTAAAGGAGATATGGTGAAAGGCCGGGGCGGTAGTTGGATGCTGGTTAAGAAGGCGGATAATCCTGCGATTACTCAATTCTTTAGCTTCAGTGTCGCCGATTGTTTCCAAGAAAATGAACAGTCAAAGCCTGCCGGATTACGTCTCTTTGTGCTAAAACCTCATACGGGAAAAACCCACCAACTTAGGGTTGCGATGAAGAGCTTGGGTGCTCCGATTTTGGGCGACGCGCGTTATTACCCTAAGCCTGCTGAGCATAATTCTTCAGCTTCTAGCGAAGCACGACCTGAAATTGATCGTGGTTATTTACATGCTTGGCGATTGAGCTTCACCTATCAGAAACAAAGCTATGATTTGATAGCAAACCCGAGCAGTGGCAAGTATTTCTGTCATGAACATTTTGATGCTTATTTAAATTCGTTAGGCCATCCAAAGTATTTGGCTTGGCCAACGCTCTAAATAGCAATAGTAAGTAGTGTGAAGAAATAAGCTTTGAGAAATATCTGAGCCGTCCGATAAAGGGTTATGGAAATTATAATAAGTAAGAGGATGTATGAAAAAGCTAGCTGTATTGTTAACCCTGATTTTCGTGGGGCTGCTGAGTATCTGGTTGAGATACACAGAATCCGAACATTACCCAGACTTAAGTTCCGAACCGCTATTGGACGAATCCAGTCTTGAACTGGTTGCGTCACTGGATACTCCGCCGGGAAATATTTCTGTAACGTCACAAGGTCGAATCTTCTTGAGTCTTCATCCGGACGCGCATCCTGATATGAATGTAGTTGAGTGGGTGAATGGCGAAGCTAAAGCGTTTCCTGACCCTAGTTGGCAACCGGGAGGTGCTCAGGAATTTGCCTTTCAGCAAGTTTTGTCTATTCGTGTCGATCAGCAAGATCGATTATGGGTGTTGGATAATGGTGTTCACGGGGTAGGTCAACCGAGATTGTTAGCCTTTGATATCAATACCAAAGCCTTGGTTCACCAATATGATTTTGATTCTGATGTGTTTGGTGTGGGATCTCATGCGAATGACTTTCAAGTCAGTGCTGACGGTTACTACATCTATATTACGGATGCCAGTATCTTTGCTAAAACTCCTGCACTGGTTTTTTATAATGTTGATAGAAAAGAAGCTCGACGAGTTCTTGAAAATGATATTTCAGTGCGAGCGGGGGCTTATGAACCAATCGTTCAAGGTCGTGAAATGACCATTGCAGGATTGTTTACTATCAACCCAGGTGTCGATGGCATTGCTTTAAGTCGTGACGGTGAGACTCTGTATTATGCCTCTGTTAGCGGTGATTTCTTGTATTCGATTCCGACTCGCCATCTTAAATATGGGAAGGCGAATGATAAAATTTTGGCAAGCTTTATCGAAGCCGTAGGGCGAAAAACTATGACGGACGGGATGTCGACGGATGCCGCAGGTGGTATATATCTGACCGACATTGAGCATTCGGCCATCATTCGTATGGATGCGGAAGGACACCGTCAGACGCTACTAAAAACTGATCTGTTACGTTGGCCTGATGGCTTGAGTTTTGGGCCTGACGGCTACCTATACATTACCTGCAGTGCTTTGCATCAAGTGTTGGGAAAACTACCGTCAGATATTGCTCAAAATGCGCCTTATCAGGTTTACCGAGTTAAACTCGATGCTGTTGGGGTGGCTGGCCATTGATTCTTTGTCATTGGCCAAAGCTGGAAAACTGGCCCTCAAGATAATTTGTCTCTTCCTTAGTGTTAGTACGATTTAATGCAGAGTTTCTGTGAGGAAATCGGCCAAAACGTTTAATGATGTCTCTGTGTTCTTCTGCAAAACCCACATAATTATCAATGACCTGTTGTTTTTCTTTGGGCACTTCGCGCTTTAAAGAGCTGAACATGCGAATGCAAAGTTCTTGATCGTCCAGGTTCTCTGAGTGTTCCAGAGGCATGTAGAAGAAAACTCGATGCTCAATGGGTAGGGCGAGATCAGTTTTCTCTGATAAACCGAGCTTGCACAACTTTAATGCACGATGATCTCCGGAAAAGGCTCTTTCGGTGCCGCGGTAAATATTCCGAGTAAATTGATCCAATAAGAGAATTAAGGCTAATCGGCCTTGCGCCGTATTTTTCCACGATTTCAGACCTCTTTTAAGTGCCTCTTCTACCAGATGACCAAATTGATGGCTTATCTCAAGGTCGACTTCACTCGATCCTGTCCACCATTTTTGCTTTTGCTCATCCTGTGCAAAACCTGAAGTATCTAAATCACCAAACCAATAGGAAATGATTGCGTTAATATCTTCCATGGGCACTCTAATTCTCTTTATTCTTTAAACAGACAGAACCTACTATTGCGTAATTGAGTAGAGTATAGCAAGTGAAAATGTGAGCGCTTACGATTCATGCTCGATGAGAGTATTGGTTTATTAGATTAAGAGATGATTTGATTAGCGGTTGATTCGTTATTTTCATTCTTTGGATTAGTATTTGTTGTAGAATGCGGGCAATTTAAGCTTAAAGGCCTTTCCGACAACGGAGGGCAATACATACGGGAAGGAAAGGGTTATGCACTTTGAAGTTGAGTTGGAAGTTTCTGAACTAGATTCTTTGAATGCGCTGGAATTTTTATGGGGCCATTTTGATCAACTTTCCAAATCAAAAATTAAAGATGCAATGAACAAGGGTGCTGTATTCCTTGAGCGTAAAGGAGAAAAAAGTTGTTTGCGTAAAGCGCAAACTGATCTCAAAATCGGTGATAAGGTTGAGGTGTATTACGATCAGGAATACCTAAACCGTAAACCGTTACCAGCAGAATTATTAACTGATCAACTGCAGTACAGTGTGTGGATGAAACCGGCGGGTATGCCAATCGAAGGTGAGTTGTTTGGTGATCATCTCTCTTTATTAAGAATCGCGGATCAAACCTTTGAATCTGAGCGCGATGCGTACTTAATGTATGAGTTGGCAGATGACTCAAAGGGCATTCTATTGTTGGTACATCACCGTCGTGCGGCGGCAGCCTTCACGGAGCTTCAGGAGAATCAAGGATTCAGTTTTAAGTATCGAGTGGAGGTGTCTGGTTGTATTGAAGGGAGTAATGAACTGGATATCAATGATGAAGACTACGCGCTGAAAGGTCGTTGTGAACTTGTGAAGTATGTGGAACACACTGATAGCACAATCCTTGATGTCTATTTATCGCAAGGTGATGCGAAAGATATCTGCTGTTATTTCCTAGAGATTGGCCATCCGGTGCTTGGTGATGAGTATATTTCAGGAAATACGGATCGTGATCGTATGCAGGTGGATTTAGTCGAGCTAGATTTTGAGTGTCCGATTTCTGGCGATCCGATGCATTATCGTGCTTATTAGTGGATAGCTTCCACGGGTTCAATTAGAAATAAAAAAGAGGATATTGAGTGAATTCAAATATCCTCTTTTTATTGTCGGCCGATGAGATTTCTTCAGAACCTACAGTGGTCGATCAAATAACTTACAAATCGCCATTACGAATTACGCCAACACCTAATCCTTCGATGTAAACCGCTTCTTCTGTGGTATCGATGATAATGTCTTCCAGATCTTCATTTTCTGGAATCAGGCGTACAATATTGCCTTTTTTGTCTAAGCGCTTCACGGTGACATCATCTCCGATGCGTGCCACGACAATTTGCCCGTTCCGAACATTCTGAGTTTTGTGAACGGCCAATAAATCTCCGTCCAGAATGCCTACGTTTTTCATACTTAGACCTTGAACTCTTAAGAGGTAATCCGCTGGTGGATTAAAGAATTCAGGTTGAACCGGGCAAATATGATCCACATGTTCTTCTGCTAATACTGGTGAACCTGCCGCCACACGTCCGATAACCGGTAAGCCTTGAGGTTGTTCTGGTTCATCATTGGATGCAGAGGCTTCATAACCGGGGATTCTTAATCCACGTGAAGTGCCCGGCATCATTTCAATGGCGCCCTTTTTGGCCAGGGCTTTTAGATGCTCTTCAGCTGCATTCGCTGAGCGGAAGCCCAGTGTCTTGGCAATTTCAGCACGCGTTGGTGGATAGCCTGTGTCGTCGATGTGATTCTTAATCACTTCTAGCACTTCTTGTTGGCGTTTAGTGAGCTTAATCATGAACTGACCTTTTATACAGTTTTGTATAGGTATACAGTATTTTTTGCGTATCGTAAATGGATTTGATAATGTTTTTGATAGGAGAGAGCAGATGCCTATATAGTTGACATATCAATCATTAATTCTCAAGATAGCCCAACCTAAGAACAATTAATAACTATTGGGGTTTCTCTTGTACAAGAATTTGTTTTCTTCGATCCGAACTCTATCCACCCGATCCTTCTCGTTTGTCCCTTTATTAGGCTCGCTTTCTTTGTTGCTTCCTCAGGTTGCTAGCTCTTATGAATTAACTAATGAGGTGACTACTCAGTGGCGGGGTTTTGCTCATGAAGGTGATGCTGATCAGCAACGATCGGATTTCGCGTTAGAGTATCAAGCAGAATTCTTTTATGAAGCAGATTCCGGTAGCGACTTTTTGATTGTTGAGCCTAAATTACGCGTTGATCAACATGACCCTGAAAGAAACTTAATTGATCTTAATAAGGCTTATTGGAATCACCTCGGCGAAGGTTGGGAGTTGCGTGCAGGTATCCACAAAGTCTTTTGGGGTGTTACCGAGTCAAGACATTTGGTGGATGTGATTAATCAGACTGATGCAGCCAGTTCCTTGGATCAGGAAGATAAGCTTGGTCAGCCGATGATCAATACTTCCATCGAATTCGAGTCAGGTATTTTGGACTTGTTCTTATTGGCAGGGCATAGAGAGAGGAACTTTCCAGGAGAAGACGGACGCTTCAGAACCTTTATTCCTATTGATAATGATGCTGCGCAATATGAGTCATCGAAAGAAGAGAAACGCATTGATTGGGCCGCGCGTTGGGTTCAGACCTTAGATGATACCGATGTTGGTGTTTACTTGTTTTCGGGAACAAGCAGGGAGCCTGTATTGGTGTTTAACAATAATTTGTTAGACCCTAAGCTAGAGCCCTATTATCCGGTGATTACTCAATTAGGGCTTGATGTTCAGCATGTCTATGAATCCTGGCTTTTTAAGTTAGAGGCTATTTACAGAAGTGGTTTTGACTATTCAGCTGACAGCGGTGTTGAATCCGACCACCATTATAAAGCTGTTGTGGCTGGATTTGAGTATACGCAAGTCGGCATTTTTGATTCGGCTATGGATCTTGGCTGGATTGGTGAGTATCTCTACGATAGCCGTGGTGAAGATGATCCAGTTGCAACCTTTGAGGACGATTGGTTTGTGGGATGGCGATTAGCGTTCAATGATGTGGATGATACCGAGTTGTTGGCGGGTCTTATCCTTGATCCCAGCAGTTCTGAAAACACGTTGGGCTTGGAGTATAGTCAACGTCTGAGTGATTCATTAGCTTTGGCTGTGGAAGGACGCACCTGGTTTGGTGGGGATAAAGCCCCGGATTCTTTGCAAGAAGCGTTAATGGAGCTTCAGACAGGTGATTCACGCGACAAAATGGCCTCTTTCATGAACGATGATTACGTTGAAGTAAACCTTACGTATTATTTCTAATTCTGAATCTATTTTCTCTGCTTACTGTTTTCTACTTAATAGACCATCGATCTGGGGCATTTTATTCGCTTTAGATCGGTGCGTAGAGAGTAAACGCAGTCTGGTAGAGATGCCGTTTGTCGACTATGTTTATACTCTAGGTTGTATATTCTAATCTTGATGTGATTTCTTATTCCCTTTCCTTGACATGTATTGTGTTCAAACGTATGTTTTAAACAGTTGTTTTTAACGGAGACGCAGTAATGGCCAACGGAAATACGGTCGATAAAATTCTTGATGCAGCGCAGGAGCTTTTTGCAGAACGAGGTTTTGCCGAAACTTCTTTGCGGATGATTACCAGTAAAGCAGGGGTGAACCTGGCCGCTGTTAATTATCACTTTGGATCTAAAGAAGCATTGATTCAGGCAACCTTTGCCCGCTTCTTAACCCCTTTCAGTCGAGAGTTTAAAGATCAACTCAATGCTTATATCCAACAAGTTGGAGAAGATAAAGTCGATATTGCACATATGATTGCGGTACTGGCTTCTTCAGCTCAAGTGGTTGCAGAGAGAAATGACCAAAGCGTTGCTGTGTTTATGCGTCTAATGGGCTTGGCTTATGCTCAAGCACAAGGACACTTACGTAACTATCTCAAAGAACATTATTCTGATGTGTTTAAGCCATTCATGAGAACCATGAAAATGGCATGCCCGGAAATGACGCCTATCGAATGGTTCTGGCGTATTCACTTTGTATTGGGTACTTTGGCGTTTACGATGTCGAGCGTGGATTCTTTGCAAGCCATGGCAGCAAATGATCTTTCAGTGGACAGTCAGTTCAAAGACATGATTTCATACTTGGCAAAATTTGTAAGTGCGGGCTTAATGGCTCCTGCTACTTAAAAAGTATCAAAATTGAAAGTGTGAACTGTGCCACCAAATTACATTCGGTAATATTTGTATTTCAAAGCTAATGTTCCGCTTGTGCTAACATAGTGTCCAGGCTATTGTTCCCTAAGCTGGTGTTTAGGGAACACAGACAACAAAAATAATAAAAATTTATCCGTATGTTTGAGAAGCTATGAACGGCTGCATGACTTCTCTGTACATTGCTCAAGTAAGGGTGGCGAATGGTTGGTAGCCCAGAAACTGTATTCAGTTTACATGAACTGCGTAAGACGATTTCCCAATTACCTCTGATTGAATCCAAAATTAAACCGGTACCGCTAGAGTCTTATCATCTTCAACGATCTCAGGTTGAAAACCCGTTTAATAAGCCTCACACAACATTGGCATTAGTGACAGCGCCGGCTGGCACTGGAAAATCCATCTTGCTAAGCCAGTGGTACCATGAGTTGGTTGCTAAAGATGAGAAAGTTTGTTGGTTAAGCTTATCTCGTGATGATAATGATCCGGTTCGTTTTTTCTCTTACGTTATTGAGTCGCTTCAAAAGAATGAACCTTATGTATGGCCCGACCTGGATGCATCTTATCGTCGTTTTGAGGATGAGCCATCAGTCAGTTTTTTGCGACTGGCCGAGCAATTAATTGCTGACTTAGAAGACTTTGAAGATCCTATTTATTGTTTCATAGATGATTTTCATTTGGTTGAAAGTCCAATTCTTACAGCAGCAATTTCTTTGTTTCTGGCACACATGCCATCAAATGTGCATCTGTGTTTAGCCAGTCGTCATCAACCTCAACTGAGTGTGGGGCGTTACCGTTCAAAAGGTAAGCTTTCTGAATTTAAGTATGCAGATTTAAAACTGTCACCTGAAGAAAGTCGTCAGCTTCTAGAGGCGATTGAAGCTCCTGTTAAACCTCAGAAAAGAGAATCTTTAATTAATGCGCTTGATGGTTGGACATCGGGTTTAGTTTTAGCGGCAAATGCACTGGGGCATATTTCAGCAGACGATCAAATGTCGATTGAAAGCTTTGAAGAATTCTTTGGTAATCACCAGGATTTCTTAAGTTATTTCTCTGATGATGCTTATAAGCATTTGGAAGAATCAACAAAGCGCGCAGTTAAACAACTGTCGGTGGTGGAGACGTTTTCCAGTCAGCTATACACGTCGTTAAGTGGTAATAACGAAAGTGATGCCATGATGGAGCGCCTTAATGAACAACAGTTGTTTATTGAGAGCACCGGGTTAGGGCAGTATAGATTCCATCCTTTATATCGTCGTTTTCTTCATCAGCGCCTAATGGTGGATGAACCAGAAAGCCTGATCCAACTGCATTTTTCTGCAAGTATGTGGTTCAGCACTCATAACCATAGCGTGGCTGCTATTGAGCATGCTTTTGCTGCCCGAGACTTTGAAATGGCAGCCAGCTTAATCAGTGCATGTGTCTTCGATTTATTGAATCAATCTTATGCTGTTGAATTGTTTGATTGGATTAAACAAATCCCTCGGGATATTACACTTCAATATCCGCGTTTACAGTTGGTTCGAATTTGGGTGTTGATTCGTGATGGCTATGATCAGGAGGCGGAACGAGCTTTATTGCGCTTGATGCAGCAAGATGAAAAACATCAGCCAATTGGAATTTCTGAACGTGAAGCGATTTGTTATTTACTGTCGATCCTTATTAACTTACGAAATGATGACCTCGACAGTGCGAACGTCAGTATTAATAAAGTTCAACCGTATTTTGATGAATTAGATCCGTGGTTGTCTGCGCAGTTCAATATTTTGGCTGCAGTTATCTTGATGCTTCAGGGGAGACCAGGGGAGTGTGGTGATAACATTAGTTCGGCAGAGCGTTTTTCAGCTGAGCTGAAAGGTAACTTTATGGATCGTTTAATTGAAGCGATTCGAGCTTATCACTACTACGAAACTGGCATGCTAAAAGCTGCGAAAGCTGAATTAGCTAAGTTGGAATCTTCCAAGGATGTGGTGGGTATTGCTGAGTGGTATCGTTTGGTGAATGCGCTGCTTAATTTTGAAGGGAATAAGCTTCAAAACGCTTGGGATATGTTACAAGATCGCCGACCAGTTGCTGAAGGGATGATTCAGTCCAGCTTTTTACAGGCAAGGCTCTATGCAGTTCGCAGTCGACTGGTTTCTTGGTTCCGAGATGAAGAGTCTGGTCTCGATGAACTTGAGCGTCTATTGAACAATTACAAACAGCGCGGACAGCAACGAGCATGGCGAATCAGTCGAGCAGCTCAAGCGCAGTTACTGATGGATCATGGTCGTTTTGATCGTGCTGAATGGTGCTTGGCGCAAGAAGGTGTTTTACCGCAGATAGGCATTTCACCTTACCTTTCGGGTTATGGGTGGGTTATTACCGCGCGCTCTCGTGTAGCTTGGCATAAGCAATCGGTTGATGAGTTACGATCCATTTTTGATTTGCTTGGTCATGATGTTGAACGGGATGATGGTGTAAGTCGTTCGGGTACAGAAAATCTTCTTTCGGCTATGTACCACTGGTTGAATGGGAATAAAGAGGCCGCACTTACCTTTTTTAGAAATGCCATTATTGCAGCAAGTGAGCAGGGTTATATTCGAGCCTTAGCGGAACTACCTGAGGCCTTGATTGTATTCATTGATGCGTCTAAGAATTCAGGATTGTTCCATGATAATGACTTGGTTTCTTATGTAGAAAAACTTGAGAAGGCCATTCATGCAAAACAAATGAACGGTCAAATTGAGTTGGATGATCAGCAAGTGTCTTTGACGGGTCGAGAAAAACAAATTCTTGAACTTGCAGCAGATGGTCTTTCAAATCAAGAAATAAGTGACAAGATTTTCGTTTCTTTAGGAACGGTAAAGTGGCATCTGCATAATGTCTACGACAAATTAGGTGTGAAAAATCGAACTCAAGCACTAAAAGCGGTGCAGGAGTTTCAGAAGGTTTCTTAAGTACTTTATTTAATATAACTGACAAAACCGCCTTAGGGCGGTTTTTTTGTGTTTGTTACTAAAATAGGGAAGAGTTTGTTACATAACTTTACGGTATGTTTTGTGTGTGATAGGGTTCCTCGCTATAACTCTAAAAATAAATTCTGCAAAAGGTATAAAAATGAGAATATTAGCCAGGATGGCAGTCTTGCCTTTATCTATTATAGCGATTAACTCTCAAGCCCTTGAAATTCTATCTGAAGAAGAACTTTCAGCCATGACTGGACAGTCTGGGGTCACGATCGATCTCGAAACTCGGGTTGATATTGGTCGGGTTCAGTGGGATGACACTACTGGTTCATATCAGCCTGTTAATTCGCAAGTGGGTGGCGCTCAGCCGTCCCCTTCATCAAATACCTCGGGCGTAACCATTGAATTAGAAACACAGGTTTCTATTGGTGAGTTGGCATGGACGGATACCGATTCAGGCGGCTCGCTACGTATCGGTGGCGTTCAGCTTGGTGGTAGCGGTCTAGTTGGCGGTGCAGGTGGTACAAAGCTGGATAATTTGAAGTTGACTATTGATTCAGATACCTACGGTAATCTAATTATTGGTCATACTGCATTGGATGAGGCAGGGATGCTGGATGGTTCTAACGGAATTGATGTGGGCTTGAAAGTGGGGTACATCGATTTATCAGGAGCGGCCGGAAATACTCAAATCATAAGTGATGTGAATATATCCGCAATGGTGGGGCCTGGTCATACTGTAATTTTTAATGATGGTGATACCGGAGTGATTCAAACTCAGGGTTATGCTGAAGTTGTAGATGGTTCAGCTAAGTTGGATGTTGCTGGTATAGGTATTAAAGATCTTAAGATATATCAGGATTCAAATCCGTTTGCCTCTGCAACTTATAAAGATGAGCATGGTAACCAGGTTTCTAAGTGGAGTGACTACACAGATGCAAGTCAGTATGGTGTAGATACTGATAATAATGGTAGCTACGAGACTTCTTGGGCTGATTATGCAACAGATAATGGTAATAATCAGTGGGCTTTTAGTGCTGCTACTATTGGTACAAAAGCAATTAATGGTGGAACAGATGATGCACTTTGGATGAAAGTGGATCATTCCGTAGTTGATATCTCTATGACGATGGGGATTGGTAATGGCTCCTACGATAATATAGGTAAGATATCAATTCAGGACTTGAATACTACGGGAACACAATTAACCATTATGGGGCATTAATTAATTGAATTAAAAGTAGTTGCCGCCGGATCAAAGGCGGCATACTTTGTTTTCGCAAACCGCAAACCGCAAACCGCAAACCGCAAACCGCAAACCGCAAACCGCAAACCGCAAACCGCAAACCGCAAACCGCAAACCGCAAACCGCAAACCGCAAACCGCAAACCGCAAACCGCAAACCGCAAACCGCACATGATATTTATAGATTGTTTACTTTGTTCTTCTGCTTTTTGCTTGTTTTGTGTTTTTGGGTAACATGTTTGTTACCTTTTTGGGGTGTGCTTGGTGGTATTTTACTTTGGGCCTGCTTTTTTTTACTTAAACTGCAAATTGCATAACTTTTGGTTGGGGTGGTTTTTTTTGAGTTTATTGGAGTTATTTGCTTATTGTTGGGTTTCACGGAACGGATTGTTCTCATAAACTGGATTCAAGAGTTGAGGAAAACATTAAAGAACTCCAAAGCTCTCTCTAAAATTTAAAAATAATAATTAGGAGAAATTCCATGAAAGGTTTCAAAAAGCTGGCTCTAGTAGCTGCAATCGCTGCCCCATTAACTTCTGTACACGCTCTAGAAGCAATTGATGATTCAATGCTATCTGACATGACTGGTCAGTCTGGTGTGACAATCGATCTAGAAACTCAAGTAACTATCGGTCAAGTTAAATGGACTGACGAAGGTAGCGTAAACCTTAACTCTATTTCTGTAGGTGGCTTTGAAACTCAGTTGACCGCTGATAATGCATATGCTTTGTCAGTAAATAAGGCTGAGCAAACAATTCGTAACTTGACTTATCAGGGTGCTATCGCAGCTGGCCAATCTGAAGAGGATGCTCGTGCAGCAGCGGCAGCGGCTGATGTTACTGGCGCTGAGGCAGCGGTTTGGGCTCAGCTAGGTGGGGCTGCAGATGAAGCGGCAGCAAAAGCTACACTTAATGCTATGATCGGTGCTACTGGTGTTGTTGATACGAACACTAAATTGGATAACATCCGTTTGGTAATCGACTCTAATACTTCAGGTGATTTGGAAATCTTGGTTGTAACTCAGTCTGGTTTCAATGCTGACGGTTCAATCAACCCTACTGGTGTTGCGGTTCCTGTAGACTTGGGTGTAGATGTAGGTTCTGTTGAGCTTGAAGCTCAAGGCGCAAACGGTGGTGCGGTAATCGCGTCGAACATCAATCTTGATATCTTGCTTGGGCCACAGAAGTTTGTTGTTCATAACGACACTTCAACTTATGAGTCTGGTTTGATTACTGCTCAAGGTTACTTCCAGCTTGCTGACTCTTCTTCTTTGGATCTTGATGTTGCAGGTGTAAGCGTTAAGAACTTGAAGGTGGGTAACTTCCTAGGTGATAACGCTCTTACTGGTCAGGCTGGTGCAGTTGACTTTACCAACAGCTTCGCAACTAGTGATTTGAATGATTACACTCAAGTTGGCTTTGCTTACTATGAAGTGAACATTGGCGCGAACGCAGCTGATCAGCTAGTAATGGATGTTGCTAATTTCAATGCTGATATTCAAATGGACGTTGAAATGGGTGGCGCTTCTATCGGTCAAATTACTATGACTGACTTCGACGTATCTGGTACTAAGTTGACTGTATACGGTCACTAAGATTAAGCTTGGTAATCAAGCTTAATGAAAAAGCAGCCCTAGGGCTGCTTTTTTCGTTGTTAACCTAAATTTATCTCGCTTACGATGGATGAAAGCCTTGTAGCCTAGGGAGATGTGAGTAATGCGTATGTTTAAAGCGTTTGTTGTATTTATTGGTCTTATGTTCTCAGCAGTGTCTGTTGCTGAAGAGATGACAGAAGAATTAGCGGCTAAACAAATGGGTGTTTTATTAAAAAGTTATTATTCGCCAACATTAAAAACTTTACAAAAGTTAGGGACTATTGTTCCTTATGTGGCGTATGTGAAAACAGATGGAACACTGGGGCATTTTGATTTAGAGGGTGCGCAACCAACCTTTGATATTGAGCAAATTGGTAAGTATATTTCTGTTTTGTATGGAAAAATTTTACCAAAACGTGAAGAGTATTTGGTGATATCGGTTTTTGCTGTAACTCAAATTCAGCTTGAAGGTAAGCCTATATTTGCTTTGACTGCAATGATGGAGCATCAGGCAGGGTTTGGGTATCAAAAAGTATGGCCGTTGGAAGAAACAAGCGAAGGGCTAAAGATTAGTAAGCCAATTCAAATAAAGTACAATCCGGTGATATATGCGGATAACTAGAGTTCGCTTTGTGTTGTATTTTTGTTTAGAAATGTGAAACACTTAATACAATTTTTGGGGGTAATTAGTTACATTTAATTTTCAGTTTGCAAAAAGAATAATAATTATGATTATCGTGCTGCTGGGGAGTTTAGTCGCGTTATTCGGTGTCTATCATGTTGCCGAATTAGATGAACACCCTAAAGATACCGTGTTTTTCGAACAGGCTGGAAATCAGTACGTTCCCTCTCATACTGAGCGTACTTCTGTTGCCCCTATATCCACTCTTAAGTACAAGAATGTTGTCAGACAGGCCTATGATTACAGTTGTGGGTCTGCTGCATTAACAACTCTTCTTGATTACTATCTTGGTCGGAACTTTCAAGAACGCCATGTTATGGAAGGCCTTTTGGAATACGGAGAGGCCGAAAAAATTGTTGAGAGAAAAGGCTTTTCTTTATTAGATATGAAGCGTTTGGTTACTGCTCTGGGACATCCTTCTGGTGGTTTTAAAGCGACGGTGCAAGATTTGTTGGAATTGGAGCATCCTGGAATTGTTCCAATCGAGTACGCAGGTTTTAAGCACTTTGTCGTGTTAAGACAAGTGAAAGATGGTAGGGTATTTGTAGCTGATCCAGCTCTTGGAAATTTATCCTTTACGTTAGAGCGTTTCCAAGAAGTATGGGATCGTAACGTGATCTTTATTGTATTTCCTGGGGATAAAAAGCCGATTGATGCTCTAGCAATACGAGATGAAGACTTGAGATATGTAGATGAGTCAACAATTCACTCCATCGCTTTTGCTGAACCAATTTCATTTATTACGGCCCAGGAACATAACCTATCTACAGAAGTGGGTAATAGACAAAAATTCACTGTTATTATCGATAATGGTGAGGATGATCCAACGACATTGGAAGTTAACCTTAATCCAATTGGTGACTCTAAGCTGTACTACAGACGAAAATAAAACAATAAAAATAACAAGGCTAATTATATGAAGCGCTTTACAGGGATAATGATCGCATGTGTCTTAATGGGCGGTACTGCCTTTGTTTGGGCTGATACTTCGAAGGATCAGGCTCGTGATGCTTTGGCAAAGCAAGACGGTGATACTGATGCACAACAAGCATTAGAAGAAGTGTTTGAAGCTGCAGAGAATAACTATTCTTTATTGAAAAAGGGTGAAAAATCGTTAACTTATAGCTTTAGTTATAGTTATTTTGGTGATCAAGCAATTGATCTAAATGTTTCGGGGTCTGTAATCAGCTCTGCTTCTGTAAGTCCTTCGTTAAACCACTCGTTTACTAATACATTTTCTTTTGATTATGGCCTTCTAAATAACTTAACTGCCAGTGTATCTTTGCCCTTAGTTGCTAAGTTTGAGACCCAAGAAGATGTCACCGGTTATGGAATGGGAGACGTGTCTTTAAGCTTGCGTTGGCAGCCATGGCCTGTGGTACCCGGTGGGCTTAATAAAACGTTGTTTGCTAATTTCAGTACTGCCACTGGCGATAGTCCATATGAAATCATTATTGATGAAGAGTTGTCTACAGGTAGTGGCTATTATTCTCTAGGCTTTGGCGGAAGCGTAAGTAAGGTTCTTGATCCCGTCGTTTTATTTGGTTCTTTAAGTTATACGCATAACTTTAATGTCGATCAGCTTCATCAAGTGCGAGGTGGCCGGCAGTTAGAAGCTGTTGAACCAGGTGATAGCTATTCGTTGTCTGGTGGTTTTGCTTACTCTTTATCCTACGATGTGTCTCTTACAACCTCTATTCAAGGTTCATTTAGTGAAGAGTCGGTCTTTGATTTTACAGACACTGTTCAGACGATAAATATTGGGACAGATGAAGACCCTCAAGAACGGATTGTTATTTTAGACAACAAAGCAACTACACAAGAATCTTTTAGTGGAGTTATGAATTTCGCATTAGGAGTAAGGGTTAGCCCTACAACTATTGTTAATGTTAATGCTGGCTTTGGTTTAACAGAAGACTCACCAGATATGTTAGTTGGTTTTAGTATGCCGCTGGATATATCGGGCCTTAAGCGTTTTGACGAAGAATAATAATTAAAACCAATAGTTTCTGATTGGGTAGCCTAATGAAAGCTAGTAATCGTTTATCAGCATTTTTGTTGATAGCTCTTCTCTGTTGTCCGCAATTTGTTGTTGCTCAATTGGGCACAAATTTAACAATTAGTTCTCATGCTCGTTCTCAAGGGAACGCTGTAACTGCAAATCCTCAAGGAGTGGTTGAATCAATTCATTTCAATCCGGCAGGTTTAACTAAGCTTGATGATCGTCAGCTTGAATTAAGTATCACAAATGCTTTTTTACGCTTAAGCGCAAAGTTTAATGCTCCTGAAGATTATGAAATCTTAGGTCTTGATAAAGATGATGATCCAGTGGCCAATACAAAGTCCTTGACTCGTCAGCTTGCTTTTTATGCTCCAGTAATTGGATATCAATCTCCAAAGTTACCAGCGGCTGCATTGCCATCAGCTGGTATTTCTATCCAACCACCAGGGTCAAAGTTTACTTTTGCTAATGGTGTTTATGTCCCATTTGCATTTGGTTATAAGCGTGGTGGTAATGACCCTGGTGCTTTTCAAGGTGAAGAAGTTGCCTTGACTCGAGCTACTTATTTTTCTCCATCAATAGGATATAAATATAGCGACGAACTTTCATTCGGTGCTTCATTTAATATGTCTTATCAGTCTGTTTACTTGCAGCAAGATATGAGAACTCCCAATATTTTGGTGGCAATGGCTGATATGTTGCAAGATGCTTTCGGGTGTGAAGAGGGGGGCGGAGGTTCGGATCCTCTAGCTCCACTTATTACTCTTTGTGGTGGACGAGTAGGGCCTTTTAGGCCTGCAGGTGAGTTGACTTTGCAGTTAGAAGAAAGACTCTCACCTTCATTTAATGTAGGTTTTTTATGGGAGCCTACTGATTGGTTTGCCTGGGGAGCTACATATCAAAGTGAGAGCAAGATGACCTTGAGTGGTGATTATGTGCTTGATTATACGGATGACTTTGCAGGGTTTTGGCAGGTCTTTAACTCGTCTATTTTTGGGGCTATTTCAGGTGCAATTTTCAACCTCCCTCGTGGCGTTGATAAAGATCAAGGAAATGCTCGTATGGATTTAACCTATCCAATGCACTTTCAAACTGGGATCAAGTTGGATTTAACACCCCATCATACAGTGACTTTTGATGTTGGATATACAGACTATGAAAAGTGGGATGCCTTTGTTGTTCAGTTTGATCGAAGCTTAGATATCACGGGCGCGGGTCAAATTCTGTCAGGTGAAAATGTTGGCCCTAGAAGTATTAGAATTCCATTAGAGTATCGTAGCGTTTGGTCATGGGGGGTTGGGTTTGAACATAGGATTACTTCCCGCTTAAGAACCCGTTTAGGTTATGAGCCAAGACGAAGTTCTATTCCCGATGACAGACGAAATATTTTAGCCCCTCTTGGTGATGTACATATGTTTAGCTCTGGTCTTGGGTATTCCTGGGATAAAGATACTGAACTTAGCTTTGACCTTACTTTTATGCAGTCAAAAGAATATATTCCAGCAAACTCAAGTGATGGTTTAAATGAGTTAAGTGTAACTAACTTGGTTTATAACCCTTATGCAGGGCTCGATGTGGAAACAAAAATGACGTTGGTTTTTGCGGGTATGACTTTTAGAACAAAATTTTAGGTGCGATGTGATGTACAGTTATTTATCTCGTGTGACTCTGTGGGCTACTTCAGCATTATTTTCAAGTATCGTTAATTCTTCGACTGTTGAATTTACTGATACCTTTATTGTAGGTAACCAACAGGTTGTTGATGTTTGTATGGAGCTTCAAGGTGATTCTCCGACCTTCCCCATTACAGTTGATTTATTTGCAGTTGAAAGGGATGAATTTGTTTTTTGGTACAACCGTGAAGAGGATACTCCTGTTTCTGATTACGATGCTGTTCGGGTTAATTATCAAATAGTTTTTCAGGATCTATCTCAAGAGTGTATCTCTGTTGATCGAGATGCTATTAATTCCAATGAAGCACTGGTAGTACATGTTTCGAATATCGAAAATGCTGATTACTTTGGTGAGGTTGGTGTTCATATTGATATTCGTAGAGAGGATTATTCCCCTCAAGTGTTATTCGATATTTCACAAGATGGTATACCGTCACGTAATGTAAGTAAGTCTGGTGGACTCGTTTCAATTCGGGCAACAGTTGCTGATGTAGAAAATAACTCAATCATTTTTGCTTGGGATGCAACTGATAATAGATTGATAGATTCAGATGGTGATGAACTCAATGATACTTTTGTATTCGACCCTTCCAGCTTAGATGATGGGGTTTATGAAGTTCAAGTAGGAACCATCCAAGAGAATGGTTTATATATGAATGTGAGTAAGACTCACATAAGAGTTTCTGATGACTTAGTCGAAGACACTGATTTGGATGGCGCTTCAAACGAGACGGAAGGAAATGCCGCTACATTGACTAATCGAGTTGTTATCTCGGGCCAAACAGTTGGCGAATCGCAAAAGGGTGTTGATCTAGGGGTCGGGTTTGAACCTTTTTCTTTGCAAAGTAATTACTTGCAGATTGATCTTCAAGAGTATGAAAGTTTAACTGGAAATGTTATTGCGACAGATGATGAGATTGATAGCGTAATCTCGTTTGAATTATCGGGTCTTAATATAATGGGAAGTCAAGCTAATGTTGTTATCAAGTTAGATGAACCTATGCAGAAAGGCGGAACCCTGTTCACTTATATCCATGATATTAATAGAAGCTTTTTAACTTATGCCTCGTTGGGCGTTCCAAATGACCGGTTTTTGACTGCTAGGAGTGTTGACTCTGAGTGCCCAGATATGAGTCGATTGAGTTATCGTGTAGGAGTTGCTGAAGGTGATGATTGTTTATTTATCAGTATTACCGATGGTGGGAATAATGATACTGACTTATTAGTTAATGGTCATATATCGTTTGTAGGGATGCTAGGTGTTGCAGAGGGGATTTTTGATAATGATGACGATGATGACGTAAAACCTAAAATGGAGCCTGGTTCATTTAACATTTTGACTTTATTTGCTTTGTTAACTCTGCTGGCCTATCGAATAAAGATGAGTAAATAAAAGCTTATGAAGTTTTTCACTCTATTTTTTTTCGCTCTTTCATTTCCTTTATCTGCAAATCAAGTCTACTTTTCCTGGATCGACAGTAACGGCAACCTCAGAAACAGCTTCTTGAATCAAGAAGTTGTTTCTAAAGCCGATGTGGATAACTATCGAGCACTCTCCTTATCTGATTTTGTTGCTGAGGATAACCGCATTGCTTCAGTGGGCTATCAAATTAATCCAAAGTCAGCGAAAGAAAAAAAACAGAAGTATTATACTTGGGTTGAAGCGGATGGGCGTACTCACAACACAGAGTATGCATCGGCTCCACAGCAAGTAGAAAAGAAAGAGTTTGTATTGCAGGGTGGTGAGTTGGCGTCTGAGTATATCGATGCTGATCAACTTGCTCGTCAGGGGTATCTTCGGGATGGCGACGAGAAGCCTTACTATACTTGGGTCGACCCTACCGGTCGTTTGGTGACGTCTGAGTATCAGCCTGGTCCTGCGTATACCGGTGTTTCTCAAAACGTCATCGATTATACAGAGGGCAATCAGTATGTGTTCAATGACTCTCAAGGAAGCGCTACCGAAAAGAGCTTAGGTGATTTTGTTCCCTCTCTCGATGCTGCGCCAACTTCAGTGATTTCTTTGGATAAAAAGCTTGCTGCCCGCATTCAAGATACTTGTTGTGCTCAGATCTCTGAAGCAAACTTTTATCCTCTTACGCCCGATGATTCTGTCTATGAAAAATTAGGTAAATTATCGCCTAGCTATGATTTTCCTACAGGGCATAGTTATTACATTCCGATTCGTTTACCGGTTTCCCAACAAACATATGGCATTAAGGTAAAAAGTTTTGCTCAAAAAGGGCTTTTTTATCCTGTATTACTATTTCTTGATGAGAATCGGCAGCCAACCCGCTATGTAACCGATTCAGTTGTTGAATATCATGAGGAAACTTGGGACCGTTACGCTCATCTTGAAGGGCGCATTATGATTAAGCCCAGCTACGGTGAGCGCTTTGTTTTGATCTTTACTACGGAAGAAGATCTTAAGCGTGTGACTCAACAGAAAGAACAACTGGCCTTACTTGCCGAGCATGAGCATTCCAAGACGGGGAGTGTTGAGGTAAAAGTCATATACTAGTTCTTAGTATTGCATTGTATTCCTTACTTCTGAAACTCTTCGATTGAACCATTCAGAAGTAAGGTCTTATTTTTATTTTCTTACCATTTACCTAAAAGTCTTCCAGTAAGTCCTTTACTTAACTTCTCAAAGAGTGGATCTCCCGTCGCTTTATTTCTGCGATCAATTCTATATATGGCCTTTGGATTAATGCTCTTATCTTTGATCTAGTCAGCTAGTAATGGAGATTTCTATGCTTATGTCATGTTTGAGCGAGTGACCCTCTTAAAGGGAATCCTTTAATGGATGACCTTAGATTTGAAGTGTGGATGGGAAGAGGAAACAGAGAATAGTGGATTATTTGTGGAAAGAGTGCTGTTCGTTATTGAAGTTCAAAAACGAACAGCATTCTTAGAAGGAGATAATATCTATCTACTGAAGTGTTACCTGTAAGTTGTCTTTACTTGCAAGAGACACCATATCAAGCAAAATCTCGCCAGACTCTACAAGGATAGCGTCTTCTTGAGCCGGCTTTTTCTCTGCGTCTTGTTCGCTGTTGAATTCGTTCATTGCTTCGACGGATTCAAACGGTTCTTCACCTTTTGCCTTACGGCGTTCGTTTTCCAGAACCAGTGACGCTTCTTCCATAGATTCACGTTCTGACTTACGAGTAGTCATATTTAGTGAAATGTACTCTTTATTTCTTTGCTCATTCAATCGTTGAATTTGCTTGTTAAGGTATTGGAAATCCGGGTTGTGCTCTATTCGAGCTTGATGGTTTGATTCCAATGATGGCATTAAAGGAGAAAAGTTACCGTATCGACTATGGTGTACCGAACTAATGGTATCCCATGGAAGTGCATTATCCAGAGAGCTTTCACCTACCACATCTTTATTGTACAGGCTTGGGAACTCAATATCGGGAATGACGCCCATGTTTTGAGTGCTCTTACCTGAAATACGATAGAACTTGGCTTGAGTTAGTTTAATCTCACCATGATTCAGACGTTGTAGAGATTGGACGGTTCCTTTCCCAAAGGTTTGACCGCCCAGAACGATGGCCCTTTGATAGTCTTGCATTGCCCCAGCAAAAATCTCTGAAGCTGATGCGCTTAGGCGATTCACAAGTACTGCCATAGGACCATCATAATAGACATTCGAGTCTGAGTTAGTGTGAACTTGAACGTTCTGATCAATATCTCGTACTTGTACAGTTGGTCCCTGTCGAATGAATAGGCCGGTAAGTTCTCGGGCTTCGAACAGGGAGCCTCCGCCATTGTTTCGGAGGTCAACAACCAAACCATCAATGTCTTCTGCTTGAAGTTCTGCAATCAGGTTTTTCACGTCACGAGATGTACTTTTGTAATTAGGATCACGCTTGCGGAAAGCTTCAAAATCCATATAGAACGTTGGAATATTGATTACTCCAATTTTGTGGGTCTGACCATTACGAGTAATTTCTATGATGTCTTTCTGTGCAGATTGTTCTTCAAGCTTAACTTTGTCGCGGACAATTTTAATAATCTTGGTTTGAGTGATGTCAGTTGAACTTGCAGGAATGATTTCCAAGCGAACTAAGGTGTCACGTTTACCACGGATTTTCTTCACCACGTCATCGAGTCGTTCACCAATAACATCAACCATTTCTCCGTCTTCATCCTGGCCAACCCCGACAATACGGTCGCCTGGTTTCAGTTCTCCTGCTTTATCAGCAGGACCGGCAGCGATAAGACGAACTACCTTGGTGTATTCGTTATCGCTTTGAAGAACCGCCCCAATACCTTGCAGAGAAAGGCGCATGTTGATATCAAAGTTTTCAGCATCGCGAGGTGATAGATAATTTGTATGCGGATCAAAGGTCATAGTGAAGGCATTCATATACAGCTCGAATACATCTTCTGACTTGGTTTGTTTAGCTCGGTTAAGTTGATTTTTATATCGCTTGATGAGGGTTTCTTTTGCCTCATCCTGTTCTTTGCCAGCAAGGACTAACCCAAGCATTGCGTTCTTAATACGTTTATCCCATAAGGTATTGAGTGCTTCTTGGGATGTTTCCCATGGTGCTTCTGAACGGTCGATCAGTAGTTGATCGTTCTGTTCGAAATTCCACTGATAGGATTCATCGTTTAGTTGAGCCAGAACCCACTCCATTCTCTCAACAAGTTTTTGTTGATAACTGTTAAAAATCTCGAAAGCGGGTTTTAGGTTGTTGGTTAATAGGGCATTGTCTAGCGATAGACTGTTTTGACTGAAAGATTGGATATCGGCTGCAGTAAAGTAGAGTTTGTTTGGATCCAGGCTTTGAAGATAACTATCAAACATTTTCTTTGAAAGATTATCGTCGATTGTCGGGCTGCTGTAATGGCCTTTTAGAAGACTCAAGACTATTTCACGGTTGGTGCCAGGGTGAACAATATCTGGTGTTAGCAATGATAGCTCATCAGATGCAATGTCTTGAGTATCGGTGTTGAGATCATTCGTCAGTTCTTTAGATGTCGTGCGTGCAACTGTATTCGAAGACGAAGTACTTTCAACCGAGGCCAGAGTCGTCGATTCCGGTATCTGGTCATCGGTTAGTTGATTTGGAGCTTTAGAATCTGAGTCGTCTTTATTTAAGGCGCTTAAGCTTGCGAGAGAGATTGCTGAAAAAGCAGCAATGAGGAGTACTTGGATAAAACGGTTTCGAAACGTCATAGTCATTTGATTATTCTAGTAGTGTTAGACAACAAGCCCATTCAGCATGGAATGACCCAATCAACCAATATTCTCATAGAAGTTTGAGTTCTTCAAAAAGAAGTTGTTGCAGTTTTTAACTGAACCTACTTTTTTGGCTTCTAAATGTGAAAAAAGTTTCAGAACTCAAAATATTGGCTCAAGGCGCAGGGATATGATGTCTACTGATGTCTGTTTGTCGTTTTTTTGTGAATTTTTATGGCGTAAAAGTTTCACTGACTACACTTACCTATATAAGAGTGTCTACTTAAAAGATAATAACAGTGGTTGAGTGTTTTATGCCTTGGTACAAATTGACTCTGAATGAACAGGCGTTATCTAAGCGGGCCGACTTGTGTTTAGAGCGTGAATTCAATGCTGTATTGGCTGAACTTGAAGCGAATCGTTGTTTGGCTATGTATCGAGATGGGCGCAGTGAAACGACTTTCTATGTAGGATGTGATACCGCTTGCCAACTGCTTCACGGGTTAATTCAGTTTTATCAGGGTGAACAATGCCCGAAACCGCAACTTTCAGAACTTATTGAGATCGCAGGTCATTTTGATGATCATCTGGTGGAGAGCATTCTCTAGATCGTATATCTCTTCTCCTATGTGTCGTAACCTGCAGTCTTTCGTTTTATACTACGCGCCCTCTGATCATAGTTGTCCACAGCTGTAGGTCACCTTCATTCGGTCGTTTATGGGTAAATAATATGGCGGATAAAGCTTCAAACTGGGTTCCTCTAACCAACGAAAAACTCTACTTTGCTCAGATTGCCTTGTCTTTCTTTGAGGAAGAACAAGCTAAATCTTCTGTGTTTAGTCAAAACCGTCTGGTTGCTTTGGAAGAAAGTGCGGTTGCTCATCTCTATAATGCGTATGTTGGTTTGCTCTGTGAACTGGCGGCAGAACATAACGTTCCTTTCCAGTCTGAAACGCTAACTCTGAATCAACTCAATGATGCCTTGATGAAACGTGATGATGGCCGTCGTGAAATCGCTGAGTTGCTTAATCTGCTAGCAGAACCTAATTCCTGGTTATCTCGCTTGCATCAGAGCTATCGCAATCGTTTCGTGGCAAAACAGAAAAAATCCGAATACATAGGTGAAGAACCTGAGTTGGTAAGCTTGATTGCAATTGATGTCACAGAGCAAGAACCCGAAGGGCTTAATTTATTAGACGCTCATCAGGCGATGAAGCAATTGGTCGAACAGGTTCGTAGCTACCGATTGGAAGATTAGATGAATAATCAGGATAGGGTTTAACAAGAATATTGCTTGTGATCTGCTGAGATGAATGTCGATATCTGCTAGTATTGGCACATTAAAATATAGGAGCCAATTATGCCTACGGCCTTTTTAGAAATTATTGAATTAGAGAATGGTGACGTCGCGCTTCAGAAAACCGAAGGGGATGAGAAGCAGTTGGTGACGATCCATTTTTCCGAAGAAGCAAAAGAAATGCTTCAGGGTGAACACGTTCATGTGGCCAAAGGAATGTTCCAAGCGGGTTTGCAAATCGTTGGGCGTATGCAGGAAGAAGCTGCAGAAATGGAAGAAGCCCCTAAAGTCGTCCACTAATGATATGGATCTATTATTAGAAAACTCAGGTGTTAGATAATAGATCCTCCACTCTTTGAATTAAGTTAATTTTTATGAAAACCGAATTACTTTCGCCTGCGGGTTCGCTGAAAGCGATGCGTTATGCTTACGCTTATGGTGCCGATGCCGTTTATGCGGGGCAGCCAAGATACAGTCTTCGAGTGCGTAACAATGAATTCTCGACATTGGATGCGCTTAAAGAGGGGATTGATGAAGCCCATGATTTGGGTAAGAAATTTTACTTGGCGGCAAATATTGCACCGCACAATGCAAAAGTAAAAACCTTTCTGAACGACATTAAACCTGTTATTGAACTTAACCCGGATGCTTTGATTATGTCTGATCCAGGGTTGATCATGATGGTTCGTGAACACTTCCCTGATATGCCTGTGCATTTGTCCGTTCAAGCCAATGTGGTGAACTACGCAGGTGTGAAGTTCTGGCACAGACAAGGTATTGAACGAGTCATTTTATCTCGTGAGTTATCGCTGGATGAGATTGAAGAAATCCGGATGCAGTGTCCAGAGATGGAACTGGAAGTTTTCGTTCATGGTGCGTTGTGTATTGCTTATTCCGGGCGTTGCTTGTTATCTGGCTATTTCAATAAGCGTGATCCAAACCAAGGTACATGCACTAATGCATGTCGCTGGAAGTATCAATTGCATGATGCCAAAGAAACTGAGACGGGCGACATCATTGCTACTGACGAGCCTCAAAGCGATGTGAATGTTGTAGATCCTGCGGCGCATCAAGATTCCCAACCGGACACTTTTGAACCTCATGTGGATGGATTAGAAGAACAAACCTTCTTGTTACAAGAAGGTTCTCGTCCAGGTGAGTACATGCCGATTTATGAAGACGAGCATGGCACTTACATCATGAATTCCCGTGACCTTCGTGCGGTTCAACACGTAGAACGTCTGGTGAAAATGGGTATTCATTCGTTGAAAATCGAAGGGCGTACCAAATCACCTTACTATGCTGCACGTACAGCTCAGGCTTATCGTAAAGCCATTGATGATGCTCAGTCTGGTCAACCGTTCGATATGGGCTTGATGGATGAGTTGGAAAGCTTGGCCAGTCGTGGTTATACCGAAGGTTTCTATCGTCGCCACGTTCACGATCAGTATCAGCGTTATGAATCAGGCAACTCCATGAGTGGTTCTCAACAGTTGGTTGGTGAAGTCATGTCTGTGGATAAAGGCATGATAAAAATTGATGTGAAGAACAAGTTCAATGTGGGCGATAAGGTAGAATTGGTTAAGCCATCCGGTAATCTTGCGTTCGATCTGACTGAAATGATTAATAAGAAAGGTGAGTCGGTTGATGGTGCACCTGGTTCTGGTCACGTGGTCGACATTCCATTGCCGGAAGGTGCTAGTGATCTGAAGGAGTTGAATGACTTTGGAATGATCGTTCGTTATCTGCCAGAGCAACGATTCGGCTAGCTTTGTTTGTTGTATGTTGGTGTATGCATAAAAAAACCGGAGATACTCTCCGGTTTTTTTATGGGTCAAACAGTTAAAAGTTTTTCTCTTAACCTTCTTTCGGTTGGCCTTTAACTTTCTCTCGGAATGATTGCAGCATCACATAGAACGCCGGAATCAATAGCGTTCCTATGACGGTTGCCATCGCCATGCCTCCAAATACGGTATAACCGATGGAGTGACGGCTGGCTGCGCCGGCGCCGACCGCGAAGACCAGAGGTAAGATACCGAGTACAAAGGACAAGGCCGTCATTAATACCGCTCGGAAACGAAGTGTTGCGGCTTCAGTCGCAGCATCTTCAATGGATACTTTGTCATCTTCACGTTTTGATTTGGCGAACTCGACAATCAAAATCGCATTTTTCGTCGCCAAGCCAATCAAGAGCACCATCCCCACCTGAGCGTACAAATCAAATGGCGTTTTAAGTATCAACAACATTAAGATCGCACCGAGAACCGCGATAGGTACGGCCAACACCACGGAAACCGGTACGCTCCAGCTTTCATACTGAGCGACTAAGAATAGATAGACAAACAACAACGCCAGACCGAATAAGATTGGGGCAAGGTTACCGGCCTGAATTTGTTGATAGGCCATGCCTGTCCACTGTGCATCATAACCATCAGGCAAGCTGTTCTTTGCTATTCGTTCCGCTGCTGCCATGGCATCGCCTGTACTGTATCCAGGTGCAGGGATGATGTTAATGGTGGCAGAGTCGAACATGTTATAGCGGTTGATTACATCCGGGCCGAGCAAAGTACTCGTAGTGAGTAATGTGCTCAACGGCACCATATCGCCAGAAGAGGATCTTACGTGCAGCTTATCCAGGTCATCCTTGTCATTTCGGAATTCAGCCTCGGCCTGCATCATGACTCGGTAGACTTGGCCGAACTTGTTGAAGTCATTGACGTACAGCGACCCCAGTTGAGCTTGCAGTGTCATGAACACTTCTGATAAAGGAATTTCCATATTTTTAGCTTTAACACGATCCACATCCACAAATAATTGCGGAATATCGGCGGTGTAGCTGCTGAAAGCAAAGCGAATCTCCGGTGCTTGGTTGGCTTCTAATATGAAACTGCGCATGGCTGATGCGAGCGACTGTGGGTCTCGACCTTGTAGGTCAGAAAGGACCAACTCAAGACCGCTGGTGCTGCCGAGCCCTGGAATGGCTGGCGTAGAGAAGGCTCGGATATTTGCACTGGAGATAGCACTTAACTTCGCCTGAACCTTTCGAACGATGGCTTCTTGGTGTAAATCCGGGCTGGTTCGCTCATCCCAGTGGTCTAACGTGACGATGGCTAAGCCAGCATTTGAGGCAACAGCACCAGTTAAGATACTGAAACCACTGACTGTCATGACGTTGCTGACGCCCGGCTCATCTTTGATGGCATCCGTTACTTGGTGCATCACTTCGCCGGTACGATTTAACGCTGCCCCCGCTGGTAATTGAATATCGACCATGAAGTTGCCTTTGTCCTCGTTCGGAATGAAGCCCATCGGTAAGACTTTCATGACGCCGCCGATAGAAACAAATACCACAACCAAGGTAATACCTACCAAAAACAGCTTACGGATGCTGATTTTTACCAGTCGATTGTACGAGTTGGTGATGCGATCAAAGCTTCTATTGAAGGCCGCAAAGAACGCATTCACTTTGTCTGTATGAGGTTTCAATAAGGTCGCACACAGTGCCGGACTGAGCGTTAAGGCATTGATGGAGGAGATGATGACTGCCACAGAAATGGTGACTGCGAATTGGTTGTACATTTGGCCTGTGATGCCTGGCATCATAGAAACGGGAACGAATACCGCCAAAAGAACTAAGGTCGTTGCGACGACGGGGCCGCTGACTTCTTTCATGGATATACGAGTCGCTTCGACCGGATCCAATCCTTCCTCAATATGTCGGCGGACGTTTTCAACCACCACAATGGCATCATCGACCACAATCCCCACCGCTAAGATCAAGCCGAAGAGACTGACGGTATTAATGGAGAAGCCCAGCGCTAACATAACGGCGAAGGTTCCGACCAAAGAAACCGGAATTGCAATGGCGGGTACCAGCGTTGAACGCCAATCTTGAAGGAAGATAAACACTACTAGGATTACCAGTAATACGGCTTGGAAAAGGGCGGTGACTACTTCGTCGATCGAAGTATCAATAAAACGTGTGGTGTCATAAAGAATGTCGTACTCAATGTCATCCGGGAAACGAGAGGACAATTGTTCCATGAGTTCATAGACGTCTTCAGCTACTTCAAGAGCGTTGGCATCAGGTGACTGATAGACCGCCAGAATAACGCCCGGTTTGTTGTTGAGTTCGCCATACCAGCTGTAACTGGCGGAGCCCAGTTCGATGCGTGCAATGTCTTTCATCAACACACTGGAGCCATCACTTCTTGATTTTACGACCAGGCTTTCAAATTCTTCCACAGAGCTCAAACGGCCTTTGGCGCTGAGTGTATATTGGAATTGCTGGTCAGCAGGAGAGGGGGCACCACCTAATTGACCGGCCGGAACCTGGACATTCTGCTCAGAGATTACGCCTTGCAGGTCGGTAACCGTGACACCCAGTGAGGCCATTTTGATGGGGTCGAGCCAAATTCGCATGCCGTATTCGTTTTCACCAAGGATAGATGCATCACTGACGCCGTTCACCCGAGAAAGATCATTGAGGATATTGATGCTGGTGAAGTTCGAAAGAAAAAGACCGTCGTAGGTTGAATTAGGTGAGAACAGGTTAACGACCAACACCATGTCGGTAGACTTCTTATCGACTGCGACGCCTTGTTTCACAACGTCGGCGGGTAAGGTGGAGTTAGCACGATTGACCCGGTTTTGAACATTGATTTGGGCAAGATCCGGATCGGTGCCGACTTCAAAGGTCACTGTCAGGGTATAGGAGCCGTCGTTGGCACTTTTGGATGACATATAGAGCATGTCTTCCACCCCATTGACCTCTTCTTCAATAGGCGCGGCGATGGTTTCCCGAACCACTTTGGCGTCAGCACCCGGATAAGAGGCACTGACTTGAATTACCGGAGGCGAGATTTTAGGAAACTCGGCAATCGGTAATACGTTCATGGCGATTAAACCCGCCAGTGAAATTACGATCGAAATGACAAAGGCAAACTTAGGCCGACTGATAAAAAATTGGCTGAACATTAAAATCCCTCGTCTTAATTCGCTTCAGGTAGCTGAGCGGGTGTGCCTTCTGCCTTGCCGCCAACACGGACTTTTTGAAGTCCGTCGACAATGATTTGATCACCTTCGTTTAGACCAGATGTCACCGTGATTAAAGTACCTTGGTTTTGACCAACACCAATAGGGCGTTTCTCAATCACTTTATCGCTGCCCAGGACCAGAACAAATTTACCCACTTGGTCTTCTTGAACGGCTTTTTGAGGGATTACCAAGCGTTTTACTGCAGAGCCTTCTTCAATTACCAAGGTGACATGCTGACCTGGCAGCAAGAATCCATCAGGGTTAGGGAAGACCGAGCGTACTTTAATCGTGCCTGTGTTTTGATCTATACGGTTATCGAGGAAGTTGAAGCTGCCAGTGTGCTGAT
Organism: Litoribrevibacter euphylliae; assembly: GCF_042646085.1. Taxonomy (NCBI): domain Bacteria; kingdom Pseudomonadati; phylum Pseudomonadota; class Gammaproteobacteria; order Oceanospirillales; family Oceanospirillaceae; genus Litoribrevibacter; species Litoribrevibacter euphylliae. The sequence continues at coordinate 311,568 of NZ_JBHRSZ010000001.1, forward strand.
ACATGGAACCTGTGGTCAGTTTTAATTTGGCAACCGGTTCTACCGAAGGCTTACCTTCCGCTTTTTCCTGCTGACGCTCTTCACGATATTCAATCAACTCACGCTCACTGACTTGGAAGCTGACGTACATAGGATCGGCTTGAACGAGTGTTGCTAAGGTTGTGGATGAGGTGATCAAGTCACCAATACTCACCTGCGCTTGGCTCAACGTACCGTCTGTAGGCGCTTTTACTTTGGTGTAACTCAGATTCAGTTTGGCGGTTTTGAGTGCGGCTTCAGATACTTTAATTGCCGCTTCGGCTTGAAGCTTTTTACTGGTCAGCTGATCCATTTGTGATTCACTGATTGCGCCTTTGGAGATTAATTCTTTCCCGCGATTATAGTTACGTGTCGCTTCATTCAATGCCGCTTTGTCTTGCGCTACTTTAGCCTCGGCTTTGGCAACTTCGGCGGCGTAGGTGTCTTGATCGATTTCAAATAACAGATCGCCTTCCTTCACTTTCGCGCCATCGGGCATGTGTTGCTTCACTAGGTAACCGCCTACGCGAGCTTGAATGTTAACGTCTTCTTTAGCTTCCGTTTTTCCCACAAATTCTTTGCTTGGGCGAACTTCTTGGTAGGATGCAGCGAGAGTACTGACTTTAGGAAGAGGCGCATTGGCCGGTGCTTGGCTGTCGTTGCCTCCAGAGCAAGCAACTAGAAATATACTAAAAAGCACTAAGCTAGAGCGTTGAATCATTTTCATGGGGACCTATCATCCTTGTTTGCGAGCCATTGAATAATTTATTCATTGTATCCGACAAACGGTTTAATGGAAGGGAATATCCAGGGAACCTCTGGATAACTTAGATTTAGTGCTTTAGCCGCTGGTGTATTGATAATAAAGACAGTCTTGTTCATGGGGTTCCTGGAGTAGACGGAGGGTGTTTTCTACGACTAAAATACTGTATTAATAATCAGTGTTTGTTTGGGGCTTACAGAGTAGCGCTCGATATCACATTACTAAGAGCCCCCAAGTAGACGCCGTATGAGCAAATGAGTTCCGGGCATGAGTGAGACTTCATTAAGAAAAATTATCCACGTCGATTGCGATTGCTTTTATGCGGCGGTAGAGGTGAGAGACGATCCAAGCTTGGCTAATTTGCCGATTGTGGTGGGAGGCAACCCGAATGGTCGTGGTGTAGTGGCAACCGCCAGCTATGAAGCCCGAAAATTTGGTGTTCGATCTGCGATGTCGTCGGCGCAGGCTTTAAAGCTGTGTCCGAATTTAATTTTTATGAAGCCAAGAATGGATGCGTATCGTGAAGCATCGGAGCAAATCCATCGAATCTTTGCGGATTATACTGATCTTATTGAGCCGCTTTCTTTAGACGAAGCCTATCTTGATGTTTCCGATTGTCAGCAAAACAAAGGCAGTGCCACTTTAATTGCAGAAGAGATTCGTAGGCGCGTGGTTCAGCAGGTGGGGATTACGGTTTCAGCAGGGGTTGCACCCAATAAATTCTTAGCGAAAGTAGCCAGTGATTGGAATAAACCCAACGGTTTGTGCGTGGTGACGCCATCGCAAGTCGATGAGTTTGTGGCTCAGTTGCCTGTGGCACGAGTGCATGGGGTCGGAAAAGTGACTCAGCAAAAGATGAAACAACTGGGCATTGACACCTGTGGACAACTTCGAGATTACTCGTTATTGGAGCTGGTGGATAAGTTTGGCAGTTTTGGGCAACGTCTCTATCACTTGGCGCGAGGCATTGATGATCGCTCGGTTAAGAATGAACGACGCCGTAAGAGTTTAAGTGTTGAGCATACCTACGATCAGGATTTACACAGTTTTGAGCAGGTTCGGGCAGCGGTGCCTGAGTTACTATCTTCTCTGAAGCAACGGCTGGAAAAGCGCTTTGACGATGATTACTTGGTAAATAAGTACGTGGTGAAAGTAAAGTTTAATGATTTTGTTCAGACGACTTATGAGACTCGGCTTGATCAATTGGCACGCTCTGCAGGTTCTGAACAAGACTATTTGGAGTTACTGAATGTGGCTTACCATCGCCGTGATAAACCGGTGAGACTGTTAGGGTTAGGTGTGGGTTTAAAAGATATGAAGGATTCAGAAGAGTTAACTCAGATGGAGTTGTTCTCTTCTGAATGATTAAGGGAACCTCTTCCCTAGATTCGTTTAGCCTTCTCTGTGAAACGGTTTTTTTCCCGCCAAACGAATGACTTTGAATTTTTTGTTGTTGGCCAGCTCATCCACCTTCTTAAAGAAGTGTTTGGCTTTGCTTTCCACTGGGATAAAGGCATTTACTACGAAGATCGCCGCACCGCCTGAGGTCAGTAACCGTCTTGCCGCGGCAAGGAAGCGCTCGGTCATTTCGCTTTCGACTGAAAAGCCTTGATGAAACGGCGGATTACACACCACCACATCAAACTTCTGATCAATCCCTTCCGCGCAGTTAGCTGCAATGACATTGCCTTCTAAACCGTTTGTTTCAAGAGTCGCTTTTGCCGATGCAATGGCCGCGGCGTTGTTATCGGTGCCAACTAAAGTGGTGAAACCAAACGCTGGCATGTTGGCAAGAAGGTAGCCGTAGCCGCAACCTAAATCGAGTACACTGTTAGTTGCTTGATCTTTGGACAAATTCAAACGTTTCATAAACTCCGGCATTTGTTCCAATAAGAACGCACTGCCTTGATCAATCTTATTCCAACCAAAGACACCGGGTTTGCTGATAAAGGTAAGGCCTTCTGGTTCACTCAGTTCAATCGATTGAGAGTAATCTTTATCGTCTAATGGGGATTCGTCACTGTGATTATTTTCCAGTGTGGAAATCCAATCGTCTTTGGATAGCTTTTCGATGTGCTTGTTACAACCAAGGTATTTGGTTGCTTTATCGGCGTAGGTTTTGATGCCTTCGTTTTTACCACCGGCCAACACAAACTGACCTTGTGGTTTTAATAGGTTAGCGGTTTGGTTAATAACATGGTGAACAATGGCTTTTTCTTTGGAGACTCGATAAAGCACCAGATCAAAGGTGTGTTGATGCAATTCAGTGAAATCAAAATCGCTGTAAAGGCAATTCAAACCACTTTCGGCGAGCGCGTCTTTTTGATCTACCCGATTGGTGATGAAGGTAACCTTGCTTGAGTCACCTAATTGCGTCGGGTTAATGGTCAGTGCGTGTTCATCAACGACCCATAAAACAGAACCGCTGCACTCTTTAATGGCTTGAAGGAAGGCTTGGTATATCAAGTTCACGAATTGATCTCTATCTTGGTTTATTTAACGCTGTCGATTTCTTCTTGAGTTAAGGGGCGATATTCCCCTGGCTCTAATGATTCATCGAGAACAATGTCTCCGACTTGGCAACGATGCAATTCAAGCACTTCGTTATCAACGGCTAATATCATACGTTTTACTTGGTGGTACATGCCTTCGGAAATGGTCAGCTCGATTTCAGTCGGGGAGATAACCTTGACTTGTGCTGGACGTGTTCGGCGATCCTCACTTTTGAAGTAAATACCGGCTTCCAAGATTTCGATGGCTTTGTCGGTAATTTCCTGATCAAGCTCAACCCGATACGTCTTTTTGCAATCGTGATTTGGGCTGGTGATGTTATGCGCCCATTTACCATCGTTGGTAAGTAACATCAGGCCTGTGGTGTCTAAATCTAAACGACCTACGGGATGAAGCCCTTTGCCTGGTTGATCAATCAATTCTAGAACTGTTGGATAAAAACCATCTTCAGTTGCAGATACAAACCCACTCGGTTTGTTTAACATGAAGTATTGCGTACCGAGATGTTCGATGGTGGTTTTACTCAAGCTAATGTCTTGATCAAGGCTGACATGCTGTGCGGCGTTGGTTTGAATTTCACCGTCTACTCTAACTTGTCTTCTTTTAATTGCGCGCTTGGCTTCATTGCGAGTTAAGCCCGCGTTGTGGCAAAGGTATTTATCGAGTCTCATAGTCTCTGGGTCTTCTAAATCAGAGCGCGTATCTTACCAGAAAGTGTTGGGCTCTCTCATAGAAAAAATCGCAGAGAGTTATTTTAATTCTATTGGCACGTCAGTAAGCAGAATAAGTCGACTAACGGGGCTATGACGCCTTGCTGGCCGGTGACGCTACTGAAATTGCCCCTCGGCCACTGGCCTTGACTGCATACATGGCCTGATCACTGGCCAGCACTAATTCTTTAATGGTCGCTCCATGGAGTGGGTAGACTGCCACTCCTATGCTACATCCAATGCGAATTTGTAGTTCTTGAACTTCAAAGACTTGGGAAATCGACTCGATGATTTGGGTAGCGATGACCCGGGCATCACTGATGTTTCTGGTGTTTTCGAGCAAAATAAGGAACTCATCGCCACCGATACGTGCGACTGTGTCTGTTTGACGGAGTCGTTGCTGCAGTCGCTCGGCGCATTGAATCAAGACTTCATCGCCTGTGGAGTGACTGTATTGATCATTAACTGGTTTGAATTTGTCTAAATCCACAAACAATAGGCTGAAACCGCCATGCTCTCGCTTGGCTCGGGCAATGGTTTTGTTGGCGATTTCCTCAAACAGGCTGCGATTCGGTAGTTTAGTGAGAGGGTCATGGTGAGCCATGTGATTCAGTTGTTCATGTAGTTGTTTTCTTTCGTGGGCATACAAACTGTTGCTACAGAGCTCTGATAACGAACCTATGAACAGCTGATAGGTAGCGACCTTATGCTCCTGTTCTTCCGTAAATTCGGTAATCAGTGCTCCTGCAACCCGTTGGCTGATCATGATGGGGGAAATAATGGCCTGCTCATAAACTTTTGTACCGAGTAAGGATTCGGTGACTTGTTGATTCAAGTTAGTCACAAAACTTCGTTGACGATTAAGCTTTTTGAACAGGCTTTTCGTGAGTTGGTTAGTGTGAATGCTGATGCCGGTGTCGATGTTGTCCCCGTGTAAACTGTAGCTGGCATAGCACTCTGAGGTGCGCATGTCTTGATCTAACAACCAAATGCTGGCACGAACGAATCCGGTTTGTTGAATTAACGTTGTCAGGATTTTGTAAAAGGATTGATGAAGGTGGCCTTCGGTGAGATCCCGATCATTGGCTAATTCAAACAATAATCGATTCTGTTGTTCAGTTCGGATGCGGTTTACTTTGTCATTCAGTAGGTTGGCATTTAGCTTCTCAACGGCGGATTTTAAAATATAAATCAGTTTTGATAGTTCGCCACTTTGATTGGAGATTTCAGAAATGCGCGCTTGTTCTAACGACGGCGCCTGATCAATTTCTTTTATGAGCTTGGAAATGGGCGCAGATATGTGCTGTCGCAGGTAATAAAAGGCCAACAGAGCAACACTCAAACTGACCACCACTTCTATCGAGAACAGTGAAGCAAAGTCCTTTTGGCTTTGCTCCATTATTGTTCTCGGCATATTGCTGGATAGCATGATGTTTGGTTTCCCATAAATATCTTTCAGGGTTTTCCTGACCGTTACACGTTCCATGTCTAACTGATAGGTGGTGTTATAGATACCGCCTGAGGCAGCACTTGAATCGCTGCTGTAAAAATTGAGTGGCTTTAATTCGGAGAAGGTGTCTAAGCCCTCTTTATGTCGTTGGAACAAGGATCCAGGGGCTTCCCTTAGGGTCATAAACCAGCCCGCAGATGGGCCTTTTGCTGTACTTTGTTTGACTTCAGAAACCGCAAGAATATAAACCGTGCCATTGAAAATAAGCAAACCGCTGAGGCTACGGACTGACGTACCCTCTTTTAACGGAAGCTCCGGCTTAATTAAGTCAATCAGAGTGCCGTGCTGTGTTAAGAAATCATGCAGTAGGCTTTCAGATAATATGAAGTCTTTGGTTCTGAAAAAACCATGGTGAACCCGCCGATCCTGCGTTATCCAAATCATGGCGTTAATGTTGATGATTTTGAGAGAATCATAATCGAGGTTGCGTTCAATGAAGCCTTGATTGAATTTCTTCACAAAGTGGTAGTTTTCATCCCAGATTCCCCAGTCAATGGCTAAGGTTTCCACATCTTGAATTTGGCTTTCGATAAAAAACTGGCTGTGAGTGAGCTCTCGTTGAATTAAGGACTTTTCTAAATCGTCCATGCGCTGCGCAACCAAAAATTTATGGTTGAAAAGCTGGATTGCTAAAAAGGTGATAAATGCTGTTGAGATGACCGTTGCGATTTTAGCGACCAGAGTCATTGGACCCCACCTTTTGCACTGTCTTCATTAATATTCTCGCGGTTATGTCTATTTATTAGGTGAATGCCTAGGGAACCTCTGAATAAGTCTCTCTCTGCTCAGGCCTATAAGAGAAATGTCTATTTGAGGCGCGGCTTTGCAGGCATAACGGGTTACGTCAAAAAGCCGCAACAAAAAAGAGACATTTCTCTTAAGGCCCCGAAGGGCGGGGCTTTAAGTCCTTCAGCCCGAAAACGCCATAACATCGTTGAACTTCTTGAAAAGGTCTCGGACTGAAGGTCTAGACATTCTCTACGAAGCTCGCCTTGTTCTAACGTTTTTCTAGCGCCCGCTGAGCTAGAGCGGACTTGTTCAGAGGTTCCCTAGGGTGTAGCTAACAGCGTTTTTATCTTAAGAAATCACCTTAACCTGAGTATAATCGCGATCTTTAGCGTTTTTCGTGAACAAGCTGTCTCTATCAATAGATCAGTTTGTTTAAGTGTAGACAGTATTTGAGGTGTTAAAAGGTAGTGAGTTACCAAGATCGATTTGGTGGTGTTGCCCGTTTATATGGGGTTGATGAGGCAAATATTTTTCAATCTGCTCATGCCTGCGTGGTTGGCATCGGTGGTGTTGGCAGTTGGGCGGCAGAGGCCTTAGCCAGATCGGGTGTCGGCAAGATTACTCTGATTGATATGGACGATATTTGCGTTACCAACGTGAATCGTCAGGTGCACACCTTAAGCAGTACGGTAGGCCAGTTAAAAGTCGATGTAATGGCCGAGCGTATCCGTGGTATCAATTCTGAATGCGACGTAGTGACGGTCATGAATTTTGTTGATCAGAAAAATGTTGCGGAGCTGATTACCAAAGACATGGATTGTGTTGTTGATGCCATTGATAGCCTCAAATCAAAAGCCGCCTTGGTTAATCACTGCAAACGTAGCAAGATCCCTGTGATTTGTACGGGCGCAGCGGGTGGACAGACTGATCCCACAAAAATCGAAATTGCAGATCTTAATAAGACCTTTAATGACCCGTTGATTCGTCGAGTTCGTTCCTGGTTAAGACGCAACTACGGGTACTCGCGCAATCCAAAACGGGTGTATAGCATTCCTGTGGTGTATTCCACTGAACAGTTGGTATACCCTCAAGCCGATGGTAGTGTTTGCCAGCAAAAATCCTTGGAAGATGGTTCAACCAAGTTAGACTGCAATAGTGGTTTCGGAGCCGTTACTATGGTGACGGCTTCTTTTGGATTTATTGCGGCTTCGAAAGCATTGGAGCTGATGAGTAAACACATTAAGAAGAAAAATCAGCGTTCTCACACCGAATAACACAACACCAGCAAAGGGGATTTTTATGCTGATCAACATGGATTCGTTAAACGGCACTCAAACTTATCATCTGATGACTCAGACGATTATTCCTCGTCCGGTGGCCTGGATTCTGACGGAAAATGAAGGCGGTAATTACAACTTAGCGCCGTTTTCTTTTTTCACTGCCGTGTGCAGTAATCCACCGATCATTATGTTTTCAGTTGGGAAAAAACCGTCTGGAGAGGTGAAAGATACGCGTAGGAATATCGAACGCACCCAGTCTTTCGTTCTTCATATTGCTGGTTCCGACTTGGCTGGGCCGATGACGGAAACGTCTCGTACGCTGGATTATGGTGATTCAGAAATGGATCGGTTGGCCTTGTCTCTGGATAAGGATTGGGGGCAACCTCTCCCTAGAGTCACTCAATGCGACGTTGCCATGCATTGTTCGTTGTATGAAATTCAGGAAATGGGGAACAACAAGCAAGGCTTGGTCTTTGGTGAAATCCAGAGTGTATATTTGTCTGAAAAGGTCGCGACTCAGGAACCCAGATTGCAAGTGGATGCGAAGTCACTTGATCCCATTGCTAGACTCGGAGCCAGTGAATATGCGACTCTGGGCGACATTATCAGTATCCCTAGACCTGAATAAAACGACTTCCTAACGTTCGAGTTGGTTGATCCAGTCTTTACTTTTGCTGTAAACAATTTCCAGTTCTGGCTGTGTGAACGCCTCAAGTTCATTGGCTAGGCGGGTGACGTGATCACTGTCTAGCTGATTGAACAATTCCAATAACATGCCTTGTTCTTCACGCTGTTCATGGTGTTCGAGTACGTTCTTCAAGGATTTTTGTTGTTCGAACAATTCGATCAGCCAGCGACGATATTGTTGAGCCGAGCCGGTATTAAGAATTTCCTGCGAGCGGTTCAGGTTCAGATCATTTTTATTCAGTAAATCACGAACTTTGTTGTGTTCATGAAGATACAGAGTATGGGGCCATCGGGTGTCTTTTAGTTTGGCCAGTTCCGGCAAAAGATGTTCGTTCTCAAAGGTTAAGTGGGCAATCTGCAAGGCTTTGTAGCTGTAGAAGACTTCCATGGCGAGCTCAATTTCTTGAATCAGCAAGGCTTCCTGATGCATCAAGAATAACTCACCCAATTGTTGATGTTGTTTGTCGATGGCTTGGAATATCGGATTGGTTTTCAGCATAGGAATAACTCAGGTATCGGCGTAGAAAGGCTTTCAGTGCTTGGGGAACCGGTTGTTCCTCAAACCTGTTACTCGGGATTATATACGTTCTGCGTGGATCAGGAGATTGCGTGGTGTCAATGATCGGTCACAAAAGGTACCAAATCTGACGCGATAACCGGACTGAGCCAGAAATAAAGCTCTGTCATGAATTAACCACAGTTCTAATGCGCGTCGAAACCCTTGTCTTGCCAATTCCAATCGCTCAACGTCTGCTAGTCTGGATTCCGCCTTGGTTAGAAAGTATTGGTAATCTAACGTTTCAGAAATGGTAAGGCCAAGATGCTCCGAAAACCGTTCGACCAGGCTTTCGAAGCCCTGATGTATGCTGGAGTAGGGCAGTGATGGACAATGTCGATATTGATCCACGCCTGACACCTTCCTTTGGATTAAATCGAACGCTAAACGCCATTGCTTCAAGGTTCTGCGATGGTGTTGATCTCGCTTGGGGGCGGTTACCGTTTCCTGTACTGCCAACTTCAGATCCTCTTTAGATAAGATCAACTTCATTGGTGCACCAGAACTCAAGGTGTTGGAAAGACGTTGGTAGCTCTCATTAGCGGTCAGGTGGTAGCAGCACGGGGAGAGGCTCAGTGCTGTTGAGCCATGTGCTACTGCTTGTGTTAGAAGTCGAGTGTGGAGATCACCACAAGCATGTAAGGCGGTCACATGTCTGTTCAGAACAGAAAGGTCTTTAATCGGCGCTAATACGTCTTGTTCCCGTATATCGACGGGAACCTTTAGTTTTTCTGAAAGTTGGTTGCCTTTATCGCAAAGAGTCGGGTTGTACTCTAAACCTGTGACTGGAGCTTTCTTATGAAAGTGAATCAAGCGTGCCAAGTGACCTTTACCACAGCACCAGTCGGTGTAGTGTGAGGCTGAAGGTAAGTGGTTACAGAAGGCCTCTATTTGCTGCCATTTCCTACCGGGAATACCAGCGGTTAGGGCGTCTGGGATAGGCTTTTTGGGGGCATGAGTACAGTTGCTTTCTTGGATACTATTCGGTGATAACCTCTCTGAATGGCTGAGTTCAACAAGCTGTCCCGTCAGCTGAAATGCGTCATCAATGAACTGAATTAAATGCTCTGGAGTGTTTTGAAGGTGCTGAAGTTCTTCGTCTGAGAGTGCCAATAATGATTCAACCACTTTGGGATAATCGTCTTGCCAAGGCAGTTGAAGGTATTGAAAAGGCTCGGGTTTCCAAACGGGTTGGAACGAATGCAGAAGATTATCCAGGCGAGCAAAGGTTTCTTCAAGGCCTGAACGCGTTTGCCAAGACGTATCGGGAAAGGGCTTCATACTTCCAATATTGGATTCATCAAGAACGATGTTGTTAGGTGATATATACGAGTCTAGCTTTAAGCGTAAGAAGTCAGTGTGATTGAGCACACTGACTTCCAGAGTTAATGCGAATTATGCCAATTCGAAATTAACTTGCTTGCGATCCCAGTTGACGCCTTTGATTTTTACTTGAACTGGCATCTGGAGTTGGAAACGCTTGTCTTTAGAGGCGTGTTCCATGATGTCTTGGTTGAAGGTGGTTTTGAGTTCTTTGGTGTTAATAAAGCCTTCTATACCACTGTCTTCAATACGCGCATGGAAGCCTGCGCTATTAATACCACAAATATGAGCATCAAAGGTTTGACCTTTGTTCTCGGTTGATAGCGTTTCGGCAAATTGACACTTCATCCATTGCTCTAAATCGTTAGCCGCTGAGCGTGATTGCAGTTGCTGATCAAAGATGGCTTGTGCCAGTTCCAGAGATACGTTCGGCTGTACTTTGTTTTCCAAATGAGCCGTCAGAATGCGGTGGATCACCAAATCGTTATATTTACGAATCGGAGACGTCCCCGTGGTGTAGCAGTCCAACGCCATACCCACATGAGCCTTGGCTTCCAAAGTCATTTCGCTGCGCTCCATATTGCGATTAATCAGCACAGGAAGTGGAATATCTAGCTCGAGCTCATCCGCTTGTTTAAGTACCTGTTGATATTTGCCCGGTGCTCTAAGTTGTTCAGCTGTAACTTCTAAACCATATTCTTTTGTGACTTTCTGGATCAGTTCAATGCGGTCTTCACGGACACCTGCGTGGTTGATGTACAACCCGGTTAATTGCTTGGCTTGCAGGTATTTTGCGATTTGATGGTTGGTTACCACCATGCATTCTTCTACTAGTTTATGAGCAGCCGTCTTGTTGATTCGCTCAATATGATCTACCTTCTTTTGTTCATTCAGGCGAATACGGTAATCAGGGCGATCAGGAAGCACCGATTCTGGACGCTGTTGTTTCAAGAGCTTCGTTACGTGCTCCAGTGTTTTAAGTGACGCTTTGATGTCATCACTTAGTGCATCACAGGTGTCATTTGAACCTTGCTCCAAGAACTCAGCAACGTCGTTGTAACTTAATTTAGCATGCGATTGAATTGCTGCTTTTTCGATATTGCAGTCTGTCACTTTGCCTTCAGCGTCCAGCGTTATGGTGGCAATTAAAGCCAGTCGCGGCGCGTTTGGTACTAAAGAACACAAATCCCCTGACAGTTCTTTCGGCATCATAGGAATGGACTGATCCACCAGATAGGTGGAAGTCGCTCGACGCTTCGCTTCTAAATCAATGGCAGAGCCTTCAGCAATAACACTTGCCGGATCAGCAATAGCCACTTTTAAGGTATAACCCTTGCCATCGGCTTCAGCGTATAACGCATCGTCCATATCCAAGGTATTAGCTGAGTCGATGGTGACAAAAGGAATCGCTGTAGCGTCTGCGGCAGCTGTTACTAGGTGTTCAATGCCTTGTGATTGAATGTCTGCAACTTGCGTCAAGACATCCTCTGGCCATTCATTGGCTAATTTATAGCGACGAATGGTTAAGGCTTCTTCAATGCCTGGTGTTTGATCGTTTCCTAGAACTGAAATGACTTCAGCTTGTGCCTTCCCATCGTTTTTAAATGGGTGGCGAAGTAGCTTACATTCCAGAAAATCGCCTTCTTTGGCGCCGTTACGTTTGTTCGGTGGAATGAAAATCCAACGATTGGCTCGGCCCATTTCAGCATCGACAAAGTGCCCTTTGCCTTTCACTATATATCGACCAATTAAGGTTGATACATCCGACTTGATCAACCTCTCAACTTCGGCACTGGGCTTGTCTTCGTCTGCGTTTAGTAACGCAACTTCGACGCGATCTCCTGGCAGAACTTTTTGATACTCGTCAGGTGGTAAGAAAATTTCGCGATCATCATCCAGAATGACAAACCCAAATTTGGTTGAGGTGGCTTTAATGGTTCCCTGAAAAATAGGTTTGCTTGCTTTAATTTCTTGCTTCAGTTGTTTTAACTGGGCTAATGCGTCTGAATTGATCATGATGCTGAGTGTCTTGGTGATTTGTTTGTATAATTGCGAAAAGCGGAGTACGCGTTATTGGTCGCAATTGATGTTCGGTGTTCTCTCTATGCCATTATTATGGTGTTAGATAGCACACACTTGTCGATAGATGCGCGCATGATAACGTTTGATATTCGGATTAACCAGAGATGAAGGCTGAAAATTCTTCTGGTGTGGTTTTATCGAGATTTTTGTTTTAAACAAAACCAGCAGTAAGCAGTGCAGCGTATGAGTAATGTCATTGAATTTAAACGGCCTGACCCTAAGAAAGCGGCGAAAGAAAAAGCTAAAGGTAAAACACTATGTAAAAGTGGCTTTCATAAGTGGGAAGTGGATAAGAAAACGCAGTTCGACGTGAAGTCAGGAAAACTTGTGACTGTCTATCGTTGCAGTCGTTGTGGTGAAGTAAAAGTAAAGGCGCATTAATGGCAAGAAAGAAATCGGTAGTTAATCATTTTTCTACCATGCAAACCTCGTCTCCGTGTTGCCCTTTGTGCAAACATCAACAAACTCAGGAATACTATCAGGATCGGCGTCGTCCTTATTTTCAATGTAATGAGTGTGGTTTGGTGTTTGTTCCTGACTCCTTTCATATCTCTGCTGAGTTGGAAAAAGCGGAATACGATCTTCACCAGAATTCTTTTGAGGATGAGGGGTATAGACGCTTTCTTAGTCGAGCCTTTGATCCCATCGCGCAACGAATCCCTGTGCCTGCAACTGGTTTGGACTTTGGGTGTGGGCCGGGGCCGGTATTAGCCAGCATGTTTTCTGAGTTTGGTTATGAGATGCAGACGTATGATCCCTATTACGCTCCTGATATTAGCGTGCTTGAACAAAGCTATGACTTTATTACCTGTACCGAAGTGATTGAGCATGTCAGTCAACCTGATCAGGTGTTTCCACTATTAATCAATCGGCTTTCTGTTAATGGCGTACTGTTAATAATGACTAAACGGGTAAGAGATCGGGAAGCATTTGCAAGCTGGCATTATAAGAATGACCAGACCCACATTTGTTTCTACTGTGAACCTACGTTTGATTGGATAGCACAGCAGTATGGCCTGATCGTGGATTTTATTGGATCGGATGTGGTTTTGTTCAAGAAGTCATAAGTGGCATTAATGCTTTGAAATCTACATCGATTTTTTTCGATTTATAGCCTTTCGATATATAAAATTCTATTTTAAGAAAATGCTGTTTGTGCCGTTTATCCTCAAGAAATGGCTCCTTTCATCAAAATGAGCATTAATTCACAATTATCCGATTTTTTAACTTGAAGGACTCAAGTACAAGCATTAGTCTTACTGTTGAACAGAATACAACAACAATATGTTCCAAAAATAATAACAATATGGAAGCATAACAATGCGTGATAATTATAAGTGGATCGGACCTGTCTATGACTTTCTTGGTAAAGTCTACAGCGGTCAACAAATTGAAAACTGTAAAATTGCCAATCTAGATCGTCTTCAATCTGGACAAAAAGTACTTTTCGCTGGCGTAGGCCACGGTCGTGATGCAATTCACGCGGCAAAGCTAGGTGCTGATGTAACGGTTGTTGATCTCTCCAAAACCATGCTCGATAACTTTCAGAAGTTGCTGGATAAAGAAAATATCCAGGTAACGGTACGCAAAGTTCATAGTGATATCTTTAAAGTTGATGAACTTGAACAGTACGACATGGTGGTTGCAAACTTCTTCCTGAATGTTTTCCACAAGCCAATGATGCAGGATGTCTTAAAGCATTTGATTAGCTTATGTAAGCCGGGTGGTCATGTTGTTGTAGGTGACTTTATCTATCCTACCGGCAATATCTTTTCTCGTATGCTTAAGAAAGCTTATTGGTACGGAGCTGTTCTTATATTCGTTGCGTTCACTAAGAATGCTTTGCACGAAGTCTATAACTACCCAGAATATATGAAGAAAGCAGGTCTTGATATTGAAGACAAGAAACGCTTCAGCTTGCTTAAATTTGATGCTTACTGGTCAGTACTGGGTAGAAAAGCGGCATAACGAACACACTTTGACGGTGTGAATGGAATTCCACAGAGCGAGCAAGATCTCGCTCTAATTTAAAAATAATAAGAATAATAATTGAGGGCGGAATAATGGAAGATCAATCAGTTCTTGTCTCGGGTAAAGCGCTCACAGGTTTTAACGGTTTTTCCCTTTCTGAGCGAGTTGAATATTTAAAGCATTATGGCACTCATAGCCAGTCCTACTCTGCGATGCAGCCAGGAATGAAATACTTTGATTTGCCTGGTGTTGGTTTCATTGGCTACAAGCAAAAGTTCGGTGTTTCGTTCGTTTTGGGTGACCCTATTTGTGCACCTGAACACAGAGAACATTTAGTTTCTCAGTTCCTTAGTAAACACCCTAATACGTCATTTGTTCAGGCGTCTGAAGACGTTGCTGTGATGATGCATAACCGTTTTGGCTATCACTCTACTCAGTTTGGTATTGAGTCGTACATTGATCTTACCAAGTGGTCTCTTAAGGGTAAGAAAAAACAAGTACTTCGAACTGCACTTAACCAAGCGGAAAAGCGCGGTATTGAAGTCAAAGAAAGTTACGCGGAACTGAGAACCAAAGAAATCTCCAAGGCTTGGTTGCAGACGCGTAAGGTAAGCAAGAAAGAAATTAATTTCCTGATTCGTCCTATGACGATGGATTACAAAGAAGGTTCTCGTAGTTTCTATGCGTATCAGGATGGTGAACCTGTAGGCTTTATTTTCTTTGATCCGATTTATGAAAATAACAAGATTGTAAGTTACGTTCCGAACATTTCACGCGCTTGTGCTTCGTTTAAACAAGGCATTTGGTATACCTTGATGCTTCATGCCATGGACGTGTTTAAGGAAGAAGGAATCGAGCGTATTGATTTAGGTTTGATTCCTTTAGCTGGGTTGGAAGAGCCTGCATCTCATGAGTCTAATGTATTGAAAGGCATCATGAAGTTTGTTTATGAGAAGTGTAATTTCTTATACAACTTTAAAGGGCTTCATTTTACCAAGAGTCGTTTCCGCGGTGATGAGTTTAAGATTTATTACTGTCACCGTCGTTCTTTGCCAACACGCGATATTTTAGGCGTGTTGTTGCTCTCGAATCTGCTTTAACCTCGATTATTGGGGCAGATATTCCGCTTTTGCGTTATCACGCTTTTGGCCCACTATAGGTGGGCTTTTTTATGTCTGTAAAACAATTGTTGAATATTCAATTGTTTGATCGATTTCGGTCGTTTCATATCTGTTAAGAGGCTTTTCAGCGTTATTCATCCAGACTATCCAGCTCATCTTCCTCAAGAATCAGTCCAGAATTGGAAATCTCTTCTTCGGTAATTTGAGGTTCTGTCACATGTTGAGCAAATGTCCAGAGATAACCGTCCAGATCCTTAACTGTGTAAATTCGATCCCCCCAGAAAGTATCCAAAACTTCGGAGAGTATGGTTGCGCCACAGGAGGTTGCACGGGAATAGTGCATTTCAATGTTGGGTACATAAATATACAAACCAATGCCTTGTTGAATCTCAGAGGAATTAGGCGTTTGCGATGGGCTACTGAAACTGCCTTGGCGTTGAAGCATGATGCGAGCTTCAAGACAGTACATTTCAGCAAATACTGCTAAGCCATTTCGTACGATGGGTTCGCCGATTCTCTCAAAGCCAAACGCCAACTCGTAAAAGCTGATGGCTTCTTCCGGCGCTTCAACCGTTAGACAGGGCGTGAGTTGTGGAACATGATCTGGTTTGTAGGGAACCGAAGTCATAAGGCTGCTCACCTGAAGGGCATAGGACCGAGTTTGATTCTGCACTGTCGGAGTTAATTATCTAACTCTAGAACAGCCTTAGGGTTCACACAAAGTTTGTATTATTCTGCACAGCTAATACAGGTGGTAACAAAAGGAAGGGCATCCAGTCGAGCGGGATTAATTTCTTCGCCGCATTCACGACATAATCCATATTCTCCACTTTGGAGACGGGCTAGGGCTTGGTTAATAAGAATGAGCTCTTCTTTGCCTTCATGTTCTAAGGCGTGCAGGACGTCTAGATTTTCCTGCTCTGTGGCCTGCTCGCTAAAGTCCTGGCTCATAGGCTCAGAGCGGTTCAAGTCACTACTGATGGCATTTACTCGCCGTTCTATTTGCTCTTTTTGTTCGAGTAACTTCGTTTTTACATGATCCAAATCCATAAGCCACCTCCTAAAGATTGATGTGGTAACAGACAGCTAGTGTCATGTTTTGATCATCGCAAGTGTCGGGTTCTTAGGTATTGATGTATGTCAGAAATCAGCTGGGAATTTGCTTGTTCTAATGTTAAGTATATCCGATGAATAACAAGGTGTTAGAAATTCTTGAGGTGATCGCCGTAGATAAGCTTTGGCGCTGCAGGACACAGCGCCAAAGTGATTAGGGTGAGTGTTTTTGTAGTTAAGGTTTTATCTGGCAGGATTAAACACCCCTTCGTCCATGCATTGGTCAAAGCTGGCAACCGCGTTACCCTCACGCATGACCGTTCCTTTCCAACGATAAAACTGGCGGAAGGCTAAGGTGCACTTATCTTTTGGATAGTAACGACTAAAACTCAGAGAAATAATGTCGCCTTTTTGTACTTCTATGCGGTGTTCAATCGGAAGGTAAGCGTGTTTCCAGCTGTCTGAACAGCTTCTTTCCGTTAAACAGTCACCAGAAATATCAAGGCTGACATTGTCACTCAACGTCGCTACAAAGTAGCATTGAAAGCCTGTCAGAACGGCGTCTTTTTCAACCACAAAAGATCGTGACTTGTGATAACTGGATGATTGGCTCCAATCACCGTCATACCGCTGCAAAGCCTGCGGTTTACTGAGGCGGGAAGAGGCCAAAAGTACTGTATCATAGTAGAGATTGAAGCGATTATTGATGGCTTTTTGTGCCATCAGTTTTTCGAGTTTGTAGCTTGGATTAAGGGTTTTAATTGCTCCTTGTCGAATGGCTTCGTGGGCACTTTCAGACGTAACAGGTGCAATATAAGAACAGGCGTCTTTGGGCAGGCACTTGCCCTCTGGTTTCAGGAAACGGGCTATTGCATCGCTAATGATCGGCTGGAAGTCTTCATTATCTGCGATATTGCCTAAGATTTCTGAAATCAAGACATCAACCCGCTCCGGCAGCGTTACATCGTAAGAGAGTTTGTTGATGGCGATAAAGCGGTCGGCAAATTGGGTTTTAGCCAGTGATTGTTCTGCAATATTCAGAATGCTTGCATCTAATTCAATGGCGTAGACCTTACTGGCCCCAGCTTCAAGAGCCCACTGACTTAGGATGCCGGTACCGGCTCCTAAGTCGACAACGACATCCCCTGGTTTTACCGTCTCTTTGATGGCCTGTTCATACGCCTGCATTCGCAGGCGGTCATTGAGCATCAGCTGATGAAAAGATTCATCCCAATCCAATAGCACTTCAGAAAAGGGAAGCCATGGCTGATTCACTTGGTAGTCTGAGTAGGGAGAGTGATTAGACACAAGGATCCCCCTCAGTTAGTGGATTGCAATTTCAGGCCGTTCAACTCGTCCATCAAATTATCTTTGTTGGATTCTAAAGCGTATGCTCCCGGCCCAATGAGTGCTACGGCGGCTGCGATGAGAGCGAGAAACAGAGGATATTCCCAGCCACCGTTCTCTGCAGTAAATAGCCAACCGTTCCCCGCGTGGGCCCACGTTGCGCCGAGTAAAATAGGTGTCACTAATGCGGCTGACAATCGTGTCTTGTAGCCCACAATTAATGTAATGCCCGTAAGGGCTTCAATAAAGAAGACGGCATAAGCAAACCAGCTTGGTAAGCCGATTGATTCAAAATATCCGGCCGTGCCGGCTAGGGTAAATACCATGAGTTTCAGGTAAAGGCTGTGTGCTACCAGTACACATCCCAGTGACACGCGCATTAGTAATGCACCGTAAGGACTAAGATTTGAGTTCATTGTTGTATCTCCGTATTTATGAGGTTTCCATGTAAGTGATTAGTCACACTTGGTTGATGTTGTGATTGCTACCTTTAGTTTTCCACAGCTTGGACCTGCCACTTGCTCTCCGCTGTCAAATCTGAACACAGACTGGTGCAACGGACAGGAAACGGTTTTGGCGTGAAGGTTGATTTTTCCATGATCAAGCCTTCCCGAGCGATGTGGACAATGACGGGGAAGCTGGTAGCGTACCCCCTCATGTTCGATGATGAAGGTGCCTTCTTCTTTGTAATCAAGAATGTCTGTCATAGCGCCACCTTTGACTGGACAGCAGAGGACGCGGATTCATGACCGTTGGAGTGCAAGCCTTGGGCTTTTAAAACTGCTTGTTCGAATGCCTGATTGGTTACCAAACTGGCCAGTCGTACGCCATCCCAGGCTTTGCTGAAGTTCAGACTGTTACTTTGGTTCATTGCTTTAAGTAGGCGAAAACATTCTTTGGCGTGAAAATCATCGATGTGACAGTGTTCGCTGTAGTAATGATGATTCTCGATACCTAAGCGCGTACACGCTTGGGTGTAGCAGGGAAAGACCGATGGAATAATACTTTCCAGGTAAGTGAGTGCTCCCACGAAGTAAGATGCATCATCGGCTCTTAAGGTTAACCAATAGAACATGTTTACAAAGGCATAGCTGCTGCTTTCAATTTTATCGAAATAGAATGCGGCATCGTCGGGCATGCCTAATTCTTGCAACAACTTTTGATAGAGCATGGTATGTGTCTTGGCGGGGTTAGCCGAGCCGAACTCATCGATTAAGATTCGAAGCATTGGCATCTGTGCTGCCAGGGTTAAGCGAGGCATGATGGCATAGAATATCTGTGCTTCGGTGAGACCATCGAGTGCAAATTCCTGAACTAAAATGCGGAACTGTTCAAGCGACATGTGTTCTGAAACAAACAGGGCGCTTTCGGGTTCTTCAGAGGATTCTTGCGCAATAAATTGATTAACTTCATCCACCAAGTCGGAGTAGTTTTCAATCTCGGGCGTTGGCGCAAGGCTAGCAAGTGCGGAATTAATCCATTGAGCTTCAAACTCTAGATAGCTCGACTGATGTGCCTTGGCATGAACAACCTGCTCTCGGTTGTAATGATAGAGGTGCTGTTGGGTTAGCATCATTACAATTCCCCTTAAGCTGGTTCGATACAAGAACTGCTGGAGATCACACCAGCCTTGTTAAGGAATTGTTTGATGTATGCATACCAGTCTTCTGCGAACAACTGGTGCCTTTCACACAACGTGTTGATTTCAGACTTTAACTCGGACTTAACTTTGGGCGACTCATTCTGTGTCGCTTGCAGGCACAGTTTTGGATACAGGTTACTGAGCGAACAGATATTGCCATCGGCCAGTTCGTCATCGACGATTCGGTTTTCCCAACCTTGATAGACTTTCAAGCCATTGGCTTGAAGCAATGCTCGGATGGCATTGAACTCATCGGAGTTACTGGATTCTTTGATTCCAACGACATTCGACAACTCAGATATTTTGATCAGGGTTTCTGGCGTTGTCTTGTTGTTGGATAGCTCGGACTCGTTATAGATATAGAGGTCTCGGGGAAAGAGGTCATGCAGAGATTGGTAGTGAAGAAAGATCTCTTCTTGGCTTACCGATTCTCCGAATGGACTGGTGATGATAATGCCGTCAGCACCCAGTGTGTTGGCCAGTTTAGCGAAATGCATGACTTCCAGAGTCGTTGGCTTTTCAATGCCGGTAATAACGTTATGGTGAGGTGCATGTTTAATGGTGTATCGAACCATATCGCACCATTGTTCCTCACTCAGCTTCCAACCTTCGCCGGAAGTCAGACACGGAATATAGCCTTCGACAAATTCTTTAGAGCGATCAATCAAGGCTTTAACACTGTATTCGCATACTTGGTTATCTTCATTGATTGGGGTAATAAGTGGGATAAGCACGTTCTTACTTAACATAGTTCTCGCTTCCTTGAGAGATGGCGTTGTAAGGGAAAACTAAGACTTTCGACGTTTCGTACAGCGCATTGAGGGGAGAGCAAAATTCGCTTTGCTGATGAAGGTCTTCACTGTCGGTGTGAAATTCCCCTAAATACGGTTGGAATGCGTCTATTGCATGAATGACTGTATCGTGGGTGTATAAAATGCCATTACGATTAATCACTTGAGCTAATAGCAGCTTCTGTTGAACGCCCAGTGAAGGACTGTTCAGTAATGGATTACGCAATAGCTCTTCTAAATCGGTCGTGGTATAGCCAATTCTCTGAATATCCATTTCACTGTGTAGCACGTCCATGAAGGGGTAATAGTCGTCCTGAATGTGACGTTCGTATTGCCATACCAATTCATCGCACATGCCCACTTGTTCAAGGTTCATAAAGATTCGGTGGCTAAAGTACTCAGTGAAGAAACGCAACGATGATTGTCGTGTTAGTTCATCTTCTGAGTGCATGCCCATGAACAGAGATGCATCAATGAATATTTTTTTATTTGTTGAAGTCATTGATTACCTCGGCAGCAACTTTCATAGCACCTAAGAACATGTCTGAATTTCTGGCTAACGCGATGCGGATATAACGTTGTCCTCGTTCTGGATGCGCCCAGTAGAAATATTTGCCCGGAAGGACATACACATTGTGAGCTCGCAGGGTTTCTTGCAGTTGATCGGCATTAATTTCAGGATCGGTGATTTCGAACCAAGCGACGCTGGATTTAATTTGTGGCGGGCAGTACTTAAGCAGGCCGCTGTCCAGATATTGAATGGCAAGCTCACGGTTTTCGTCCAATACCTCGCGAACAGATGCGAAGTCATCCTTCATGCTGTCTTCCACGTACTGGGTGACCATTCGTAAAATAAACGGGGAAACATTCAGTAGAACACTGGTTAGAATGTTGTAGACATCATCATTAATGTCTTTGCTGGTTTGTAACGTAGAGCACTTAGCGTCTTGAATGGGCCAGGTTTTACCCGTGTCTTCCATGGCAATAAAGCTCACGCCGCTGCCTTCTAAAATTTCATAAACGTCATAACGCGTGCCACCGGATACTTTAATAAAGGCGCTGAAACAAAAGTCCATGATTAACAGTTTGTTGTAATCACAGCAGAACCGGACCAGTTCTGAGAAGGCTTCGCTGCTTTCAGAAAAAATGCTGAAACCTGTTGGATTATTTGGATCAACAATAAAGATCGCATCCAGGCACAGCGCATGTTTGACCATGTTGTCGTAAATAGTGGCTGGGTCCGAAAACAGAGATTCATCTAACGGAGACAGTGGCACTCGCATATGTTTCATTAAGTCGTGCAGGTTATCGAAACAAGGCTCGATAAGACCCACACTTAGCTCTCGTTGCATTAGATAGGTTGCGGTAATGTGCATTGAGATGGAAGCGGCGTAGACCAGATAGATTTCGTCTTTACGCTTCAACGCCGTGGTCTGACCGTGCATGGTATAGAACTTTTCAATAAATTCTTGTTCACACTCATACTGGGTCTTCTCTTCTGCGGAATACCACAAGTTAGGCA
Source organism: Litoribrevibacter euphylliae (assembly GCF_042646085.1). Taxonomy (NCBI): domain Bacteria; kingdom Pseudomonadati; phylum Pseudomonadota; class Gammaproteobacteria; order Oceanospirillales; family Oceanospirillaceae; genus Litoribrevibacter; species Litoribrevibacter euphylliae. The sequence continues at coordinate 333,184 of NZ_JBHRSZ010000001.1, forward strand.
GGTCGCTAACTATCTGCTTTTGAGACGCACTTTGGCTTTGGTGGGTATGAGCATCGGCAAGATTGTATTCCGTTTTCAATGCTTCAATTTCATGCTGAGTGATGTCCAGCAGTGTGTGGGTTGAAGGCTTTTTGATACCTGAATCAGCAACGTCTTGTTGCGTTGGTTGTTTCTCTAATACTGCATTATCCATAATGGCCTCCTGCCACGTTAATCAATTAAAGGAGATGACTTTGTCACGATGACTTAGCCATCTGGTAAAAGGTGATAAGCAAATTGAGACAACTGCGTATTTTTCTTTTTTTAGTAAGAAAACCTGCTCTTCAATGTGTTCCTGATACTAGCAATAAACCTTTTTAATTAATTGATTCTACGGACGTTTTTTGTGCAAACGGGAATTGCAGAAATGCCAAACTCAGGGCGAATGTTCTTACCCCCCGAAGGGGTAAGAAACTGTACATCTAGGCGTGGCTGAGTTCTGGCTGTTGAGCTTCAATCCGTTCGGAGATGTAACTGTGACGATTCAGTAAGAAGGTTGTTAGACGTTGAGGATAATCGGACGAAACGGCTTCTTGAATCGAACGTCGTTGAGACAAGTTTGATCGCCACTGTTTGACCTGATCAAGATTGTTAAAGAGATCTTGTTCAAGGTAAGAGTCCATGACATCAAAGTAACGAAAAACTGGGCCGAATGCGGCATCTGTCATGCAAAACTCAGAACCGGAAAAATAAGGTAAAACAATTTCGTGTTCTAAGCGTTCGAACTTGAGCCTCAGTTGTTCTATGGCGCTCAAGAAGGCTTGGTGATCTTTGGCATTATAGAGTTGTCCGATGTTGTTGAGTATTTGTGAGGCAAACTCATTCCAGGATCTATGTTTTGCTTTTTGCAAGCTGTCCTCAGGATGCAATGAACCTGGTGTAGTCTCATTTAAATATTCACAGATCACCATAGACTCAAACAGAATCTGGCCATTTACTTTGAGTAGTGGCACTTTTCCGGTTGGCGAGATGGCTTTGAACCAGTTTGGCTTGTTCCCTAGGTCGATGTAGGTTCGTTTATGGGGAATGTTCTTTTCTGTCAGTACGATAACGGAACGTTGAACATAAGGGCATAGATGATGGCTTACGAGTTCAATGTGCTGGTGTGTCATGGCCGGTAACTCCGATTAACTGGCTTTGCTCAATAACAGCGCTTGGCGTGTTATTGATTCATGGGATCAATAGACGGACTTAAAACGGCGAGGGGAAATTGGTCGTCAGTGATGTTCTTGGCATCCAATAAGAGACCCAGTTTGCTTTTATAAGCCTTTCTATTTATTAACAATTTTATCGGAAACTTATATAGGTCATGATTGCAATAATGAGGATGGCATTTGCAGTTTTGTGTGTTGACAGAAATAAGTCGCATTTCACTCAATGGTGCAAGCGTATTTGAATAGATTATTAATAAAAAACGCATTGATGGTGACATCAAGGGCAAAAAGGTTGGAACAAGGAATGATAAAACTCGATCACTTAAACTGGGATGATTTGAAGTATCTGGTGGCGGTTTCTCGTAATGAATCATTAGCCAAAGCGGCTGAAGTATTAAAGGTAAATCACTCAACGGTCTTTCGACGGATTAATAATCTTGAGGAAGCGCTCGGTGCAAAGGTCTTTATCCGTGGTTCAGATGGTTATCGTTTGTCCGAATTAGGTATGGATATCTTGAGCCACGCAGAGAATATTGTTGATCGTGTGGCGGACATTCAGTTGGTGTTGGACAACCAAAATAATGGCTTATACGGTCAGATTAATCTGACTGTTCCTCATAACTTCGGTTACTGCTTTTTGCCGGGGTATATTCGGGAATTTCAGGGGCTGCATCCCGAGATCATCGTTAATCTTCATGTTACAAATGACGATTGTAATTTATCCAAACGGGAGGCCGATCTGGCCATTCGAGCGTGTCCGGCTCCGCCAGACTATCTGGTGGGCAAGCATTTGCTTACTCTTCGCTGGTCGGCCTATGCGTCTGAGGAATATTTGCAATACCATGGAACACCGAAGGATGTGTCAGAATTAATAAGCCATAAACTAATCAGTAGTCATATCGATTTACTGACTTTACCGGCATTCAAATGGATACGTGAGAATGTCCCGGCTGGAAACATTACCGCTCGAAGTAATGATTTGGTGTCTATGTCTGCGTTAGCTGAAGCGGGGGTGGGCGTTGCCATTTTACCTGATGATCAGGCCAAATCGACGCTCGTGAGACTCTTCACCATCGACTTCATTCATCCGAGTAATATTTGGCTGCTCTATCACCCAGATATGAGAAGTTGCCAACGATTAAAAGTCTTCAAAGAGTTTTTGGTGGAAAAGTTACGCAATGAACCAAGGTTGCAAGCGTTTAATTCTCGGGAAGAATCTTGACGGTACGGTATTGAACAACCTATTTGAGTGGAAAACTTAAGGCATACCTCAGTCTTAATAGGTACGCCCTAAATTTATGGTTTAACGCTTGTTAGTTCAAATTAAAAGTTTTCGCGTTTGGCATTGCGAAGCGTCCAAACATAATCCAAGCCAACGTAGGGAATCGGGCTGCCATTGTTATCCAGGAAAAGAGTTGGGTTTAAAGCGCCAATGTGTCCCATAGGTAAACCGTTTTCATTGGTGCCTTCGGTAATTGGAATTGGCATAGAATCGCCCGATTCGCCTTTGACGGCCAGTGCGTGACAGCTGATGCACGACATGGATTCCTGATCCAAAACGCCTTCAAGATGAGAGTTTACTAAGATCGTAGGATTTCCTCGGTTATCCACAATTTCTGTCTGAGTTCCACGAAGTCGGTAGTTTTCCCATTTGGTTCCTTCCAGGCCATAACCTTCGGGTATTTGGTTACATGCTAAGTTGGAAGGAGGACAAGCGGCGCTGTCCTTGGATGGAACTACCCAACCAGGAAATGCTTCAGGATAAGTGAGGTTCCAACGTGTGTTGTTATCCACATGTTCAAAGGTCGCCCAAAACCAGGTTGGAAAATCCTTTGAGGCAATATGAATGGCAGATAATCCGAAAATGATAACTTCGTCATCACGTTCCACCTCAACCCAGTGATAAAACGGCTTATCCGCTTCTTCAATTTTTACCCAGCCTGCTTTGACGGTTTTTGATCCCAGAGGGAAATCAATGTCGGTCACGCCGTCTTGTGCTAAGCGTTCTTGTTCGTCCAAGCTGTAGAGTTGTTTTGAGCGAATGAAGCGGTACGCTTTTTTATTGATGCGTACGGCTTCATCGTCAAAGTTACTGTAATTGCCTTCTGGATAAGAATAAAAGCCGCCGTCGTTGCAACCTTCACGCCAGCGAGGTGGGCGAACTGCACCATCTAGAAAGGTTTCTTCCCGCGATTGCCAGACTTCCCAAACAGTTAACCCGTCGTCCCCAAGCGCTTTGTGACGGGCTGGGCCACAATTTGATAAATCGGCAGGGTGGTTCAAGTCTGTGAATAACTGCCAAGCGTATTGATCCGAAAAGTTGAGGGCTGCATTGGTGTTATACCCTGAAATAGACTGTTGCAGGGTATCTTTCTTATCTGCCATTGCAACACTGGTCATAGCCAAACTCAGCACACAAGAGACACTAATCACTTTTTTTAAACGTTTCATTATTATACCTATTCCGTTAGTTAGTAGTGATTGCAACACTAGCAGTCTAGGATGGCAGAAAAAATCAATGAGAGGTCTAAGCGATGCAAGTGGTGATTGCACAAATGCAAGGTGCGACATTGATGGTTTCGGATGGGCTTCTAAACTTATGGGTAAGCCTTTCATTTGTTGATTTGTTGCTGTTTTCCGTCTGTTAAAGCATGGTTTGAGCGAGAAAAGGTAGATGGTTGACAGTTAATACTAACGGTTGAGGATTGTATGCAAGGGGTTCCCTTAGCATCAGCCGTGTTTTCTAATTTGGTAGACGTTCGAGTGAAAAACAAGAGGGTGAGTGTATGGCGATTGAGGTAATCACATTAGGTGGTGGCTGCTTTTGGTGTATTGAAAGTGCATTGCGCATGATAAAAGGTGTACTTTCTGCTAAGTCCGGTTATTCAGGCGGTGAAACAAAGACACCGACTTATCGTGATGTCTGTTCGGGCAGTACCGGCCACGCCGAGGTAGTACAGGTGGAGTTCGATAATAGAATTGTTGACCTTGAAACGGTTCTGAAAGCGTTTTTTGCTCTACATGATCCAACCACGTTAAACCGACAGGGTGCAGACATTGGCACTCAATATCGTTCGGTCATTTTTTATCGTGATGAGACGCAAAAACACATTGCCGAACAGGTGATTCAAACATTAAGTGATGAAGCGATTTGGCCTGATCCAATCGTGACTGAACTAAGCCAGTTCGATGAGTTTTTTGAGGCTGAGGCATACCACCAGGACTACTATGCTCAAAATCCTACTGAGCGCTACTGTCAGTTGGTAATACAGCCTAAGCTGAGGAAATTCATGATGGATCATCAAGCGCTTTTAACCTGATATTGATCAGGGGCAGAGTTATCAGAAAGAGCTATGCTCTATGTATTAAGGGATTAATGGATAAAGGATTAAGAGTTAAAGGATGGTGAATAGAGGAGTAAGTAGGCATGCCTAAACAGACGTTAAAACAGGCGTTATCCGAACTCAAAGAAAGCCTGGATAACAGCTCAGTAGAGGATACTGAAAAAGTTGAGAGTTTAGCGGATCGTATTGAGCATCAATTGGAATACAAAGATGTGTCAGATTGGGATGAAGACTTGGTTTCAGAGCTGGAGCAGCAGGTCATCGCTTTTGAAGATCAACACCCAATGATCTCTGGTGCCTTAAGAAGCATCGTTAACGCGTTAAATTCTATCGGGGTGTAATTCCACTTTTCAGGCGTTCCTGAAATGCTAAAACCGGGTTGTATTCAGACCCGGTTTTTTATGAACATAAATAACGGTGGCTATTAAGCCATTACTTTAGCGAGGCGTAGTAAGCAGCGATGTTCGCAATATCTGCATCACTCAGTGGTTTTGCCATTGATCCCATAATAGGATCGGCACGCGTTCCGTCTTTAAAGGCTTTTAGCTGCTTCGCAAGGTATCCGGCTTTTTGTCCTGCCAAATTAGGATAAGTATCCATGATGCCGATGCCGTTAGAGCCGTGACAACCTGCGCAGGTTGCTGACTTTGCTTTACCCGCGGCAACATCTGCTGCTTGAACTGATCCGGCTAAAGCTGCCAGTGCTAACACGCTAATTAGTTTTTTCATTATCTTCTCCTGATCAAAGAAAGTATCCAATACCCAAATCACAATCAGGAGCGTATCAATCAATGCACAAAGGTTATTTGTTACAGATCAATGGTTTCACTAATAAGGTCACTTAATGGGCCAGGTTTTGCGATGCCGTAACCTTGGCTGTATTCCACACCGATGTCGTGAATAATTTCAAGTACCGTATCGTTTTCAACGAATTCGGCAATGGTGGTCATACCTAAGGCTCTCGCCACTTCATTAATCGACTTCACAATGGTCTTGTCGATGTGGTTATTTGCTATGTCACGAATAAAGCTGCCATCGATCTTGAGGACATTGAAGGGCAAGGTTTTTAAGTAGCTGTAAGAAGCGAAGCCGGCGCCAAAATCATCGAGCGCCAAATTGAAACCTTGATCTCTTAATGAACGAAGTAACGGCAGAGTTTTATCCATATTCACAATGGCGCTGCTTTCTGTGACTTCGAAACAAATTTTGTGCGTCGGAATGTTCTTATCGGTAAAACAGCGGGTAATGGCATTAACTGTAGCGACGTCGTTAATGGTGGCTGGGCTGAGGTTTATGGACACGCATTTGAGAATGTCTAGCTGTTCTGGGTTTTTGACCAGCCAATCGCAGTAATTAGTCACAACCCAAAGATCAATAGCAGGCATGAGGTTATAGCGCTCCGCTGCCGGTAGAAACAGACCGGGGGGGAGGATCTCATGGGCTTGATTGGTCATGCGAACCAGAATTTCATAGTACTGACAAAATTTCGGTTTGTTAGTTGGAACAATCGCTTGTTGATAAATGACGAAGTTGCCGTGTTCAAGCGCGTGATTAATTTCTGAAACGCGATGCATCTCAGATTTTAGTGCTTGAGCTTCGCCTTTTTCATGGTCGTAAATGTGTATGCTGTTTCGGCCTTGGTCTTTTGCGGCAAAGCAGGCCGTATCCGCCAAACTCAACACGTATTCGACAGAGCCACAATCATCGTTAATAGAAACAATGCCGATACTGGCGCCTAAGGTAAAGACTTGCTCATCCCAGGCAAACTGATAGTCGCTGATCATTTGACGCATGTTTTCAGCAAACTGATAACTGTGTTCTTCGTCGTAACCGGATAGCACAATCGCGAACTCATCACCACCTAGACGAGCCAAACAAGAGCCTAACGGAATCATCTCACTCATCGCGGTGGTGAGGTCTTTTAGTAGCACATCACCGGCGGTATGGCCGCAGGTATCATTCACTACTTTGAATTGATCCAGATCGATATAAACCACTGAGGAGGTTAATTGTTTTTTGCGGAATCCTTGAATAGCATCTTCCAGCGCAGTCATAAATTTACGGCGGTTGAACAGCCCGGTAAGAGGATCATGTTGTGCGAGGTATTCCAGCTTTAATTGGCTCTCTTTAGACTCAGTAATATCAAGCATGGCACCGGTTAGGACTTCCATGTTGACGTTCTTACTTTTCTCTTTTCTTACATAGATGGCTGCCCAGAAGTTGTCGCCATCGGCTCGCCGTCCTTTGAGTTCATAGCCTTGCACTGAGCCGGTTTCCCGTACCTTTTTCAGAATATTAACTAAATCTGATGCGGCAAAAACCTGTTTTGTATCGATGGATTTTTTCAGCAGGTCGATGTTGTCGTAGCCCAACATTTGGCAAAAGGCCGGATTGGCTTCCACCAGCTCACCTTTGGCGGTAATAGTAAAAATACCTTCCAAAGAGTTTTGGAAGAGGTCGTAAAACTTCTCCATTAACTTTAAAGACGTTGATTGCGCTTCTTCTTGGCTTCTTTTAGCTCGATTGATTCGATTAGCCAGAGAAAACGAGAGTAAAAAGAGGCCGATTAATGAGGTATAGAGCAATAAGTACTCAGTGGAATCATTGCGCGGAAGGATGTTGAGTCGGTTGAAAATAATCATGCTGCCACCGAACAGAAAAAAGCTCCATGACATAGCAAATAGGCGGACACCCGGTACTTTAGTAATCCAAAAGTGAAAGCTTAAAACGGTAATCACCAGAATGGTGAATAAGACGATACAAAAGGCGATGCTAATACGGGTTGAGTGATCCAGTAGAAACGTCGAGAGTATGATCCAGCCGCCCAATGCCGCCATCGTGGTACAAATGTAGTAATAGGTTTTCGAAAGAATCTTGAGCTGCATCGTTACGACAGGTAATAGGGCTCCAGATATCGTCATGATACCGATGAATATGGTCATCCATTTTTCGTTCCACACTTGTAGGTCGAGTCCAAGGTATTGAACCGACAAGCCTGAAGAAATACTGACTAGAGCCGAAATGCTGATCGCAAAGATTGCAAACAGTAGATAGGTTTTTTCACTGACTGAGATATAGAGAAAAATATTGTAGATACCCAGCGCCGCAAGAATGCCGATAACAGCAAAAAGCAGTGATTGGCTGATTAGCCGGTTTTCATAGAATGAGGTCTCATTCCATAGCGTGATTGGGGCTTGGATGAAGCCGTCATTCTGTAATCTTAAATATAGAGTTAAGGATTCTTGTGGCTCCAATTGAATGGGGAAGGCAAACGCGGAATCACGAATTGGTCGGGTTTCGAATGGATATATGCTACCTGTTCGGAAGTGTCTTGAAAAACTGTCTGAACCTTCAAATTGGTAAAAGGCTTCAACGTAATCGAGCAGGGCGTAATCCAGATGAAGGATTTTTTTGACGCTCTGAAATTCGTCGTTTTTTAGACTTAGACGTAACCAGATATCTCCCGATACAATCGAAAAGCTAGGAACATCTTTCTGACTTTTCTGCCATTCGCTGGTCGGAAGGTTAAGAATCTCTGATGCGGTGTGTTCTGCCGGTGACACATAATAACTGATGTACGAGCCCAAGCTTTCATTGTCGGACGAAATCTTAATTGAATAACTATCGGCGGTATCAGCATGAACTTGCTGGCTAACAAATAAAGATGCACAGCACAGCATGACAGCGAAAGCAAACCAAGCCAAACGAGTGTAACGGCTTGTTAGGTGCTCAGGTAAATTGGTGGCGTCCTGTTGAGAAAGTAGAACGTCACTGAAAGGATGAGATGAACGCATGAGATCTAATTTGTTGTTATAAAATTATTCGCTATTTATTTCACTAGCAGTGCTAGACTGAGGGTAACGCATTACTCTTGCTCAGGGTAGTCTAAAAACACGGATGTACATGTTTTAATAGGATTTTTTGTGAAGCTTAACCAGTTTACGTCGCTTTTTCCCTATCGCTTGGTGTGTTTTCTCATAATAGCTTCATTGTCAATGATGCTTTATCAGTTCCAGCCTCCTTTGCTGGAACGTGTTGCTGCGGGATTTGATGACATAAAAACGGTAGTTCGCCATCGTATGGGGATGGCACCTCTGCCTCATGAAGACGTGGTTGTGGTCACCATTGATGAGCCGAGTATTAATGAATATGGACGTTGGCCATGGGATCGACGCCTCATGGCAGATTTGTTCGAGAAATTATCCCCCGCTTCAGTCGTGGTGCTTGATATTGTGTTTTCGGAGCCTTCGAATGCCGAATCAGATCAGATTATGATCGATCAAATCTCGGATAATAATAATGTCATTCTGGGGTATTTTCTACGTAACGAAGCCACAGAGCACAGCGATGATGAAGCCTTGGATTACCTCGAAGAATGTGCTTATTTTGATTATGAATTAAAAGCGGATACGGTCAGAGTCCGCGAATTTCCTTTTTCCGAACTGAATATCTCTCCGGTGGCGGATGCCGCGATGACGTGTGGTGTGTTCACCACCGAGCCAGATGCCGATGGTTTATATCGCCATTATCCCATTGCTTACATTCATGAAGGTTTTCTGTTGCCGCCGATTGGTATTCAGGCGGTTCGTCAACACCTCAATCGGGAAGCCAAACTGGTTTTGGATGATGACGGTGTGGATTATTTCGAGCTGGATCACGCTCAATTGAAAGGGCAGAACTTCATTAGAATCAACTTTAATGAAGATGTGAATCAATGGTCAGCAAAAGATGTCATCTCCGGCGTCATTCCTGAAGAGAACATCAAAGACAAGATTGTGATTATTGGTGTGACGGAAGTAGGCGTGTTTGATATGCGTCCGACGCCGATTGATGCAGTGACACCAGGGGTCTTTCTGCATGCCATGGCCACCAGCAATTTATTGAATGGAAATCTAATGAAAGAATCGCCGACGCTCGATTGGTCGGGAATTATTATTGGCCTGCTGACCATACTCCTGCTCAGTTACATAGGGAATCCTAATGTACGCATTCCTTTGTATGTTCTGAGTATTGTGACTGTGGTTGGTATTTCTTGGTTTTCGTACTTTCAAGCAAATGTCTGGCTGCGAGAGTTCTATGTCGCGTCTCCTATGATTGGTCTGGCGGTAGTCATTGAATTGTTTTCTGCGATTAAAGCCGATCAACAAAATCGTCAGATTAAAGACGCGTTTTCCTCGTATGTGTCTTCGGAATTGGTTGGAGAAATCTTAAAAGATCCGGAGAACCTTAAATTAGGTGGTGATGAAAAAGAAATTTCGGTGTTGTTTTCAGATCTCAGAAACTTCACTTCTATGTCCGAAAAGCTGTCACCAATCGAACTGGTTTCTTTGCTTAATCAAATTTTTGATCCGATGACGGAAGCGATTCTAAAAGAAAAGGGCATGCTTGATAAGTACATTGGTGATGCGATCATGGCCATTTTCAATGCACCGATTTCTCTGGATGCTCATGGTGAACGAGCGATTCAAGCGGCTTTGGCCATGGTGGATGTGAAAGAACAAAAGAATCTGTCTTTGATTGAGCAAGGGTTACCAACCATTGAAATCGGTATTGGCGTGAATACTGGTCCAGCGGTTGTTGGTAACATGGGCTCTCAGTTACGCTTTAGTTATACCGCCATTGGTGATGCAGTGAATTTAGCTTCTCGTCTGGAGGGAATGAATAAACCTTATGGCACACGGATTCTGATCAGTGAAAACACCAAAAACACGCTTCAAGAGCCTTATCAGGGGTATTTGTTGCGTCGGATTGACCGTATCCGCGTGGCGGGCAAAACGGAACCGGTCACCATTTATGAAGTTATGACGGACACAGAACAAAATCAGCGTTTGTCCGATCGTTTTGAAATGGCTCTGAATGATTATTTCGCCCAGTCCTTTCAATCCGGTGTGAATCAATTCAAAGCGCTGGTGGACGAGTTCGATGACGGAGCTTCGAATTACTTTGCACAACGGTGTCAGCAGTGTATTGATGAGCCGCCAGGAGATGATTGGGATGGCGTGACCAGCTTTAAGAAAGGATGATGATTTAAGGCACGAATACTAGGTGTTAAAACATATGTTCAGTGAGGAAGTGTATGTGTTTCCTTCCTCACTGTTGATTCGCTAAAAAGGAGGGAATTAACTTATTGCTGCTGGTTTAATTTTTGTCGTGTAATTTCAGCTTGCTGCTCCAATTCCTTGAACAAATCATTGTAATGATCCGGCATTGGGTAGGAGGTTAATTCGTCACCTGAAATTGATACCGCAGTACCTGCTTTCATATCGAAAGAGTTAAGGTATTCCACAAACTCACGTTTCATGTCTTCGATGCCTTGGTGCATCTTCTCTTTTTCTTTCTGGAATTCTTCCATCATTTGTTGGCTGTAATCATTAAAGCTTTCGGTGGAAACGGCTTTGTAGTGTTTAAAGGAGCCTTCGATGGGATTAATCTCAACATTCCCCTCGTTCAAGTACACGTCCACTTGATTGTCTTCGTCTTTAACCAGGAATTGCGTGCCTTTTACACCAATAACTGCAGTCTTGGTGGCCACTTGCAGGCCTTTCGATTTACCGCGTTTGCGAATATCAAATAACACCGTACCTTCTTCCAAACTCAAGGATTGAAGGCCTTTAAGATGAAGCGACGTTTGTTCTTGCAGGACAATGGTTGAACCATCAATAAGTTGAACGACGGCTTGCGAATTGCGTTTGGTTCTTAAAATATCCTGAGCTTTCAGGATGTCTCCGGAAGACGCGCTTTCGCCACGCACTTCTCCTTGCTTGTGTAAGACTGCCTTGCCGGTTAACTCACGAATGGAACCGACCATTAGATTTTCTGCAACAACCAAATGCGGCATAGGCGCAGCAGTCTCTGATGAGGCTTTTTCCAGGCTTTGTTGAGACGTGCCTTGATTCGTTTCCTGGGGGTTGTTGATGAGCTCAGTCGCAGGTGCCGGAGCTGACTCAGACATTTCCATAAAGGCTTTATCAGCGTTACTGATGTCGGAGGAATTGGGTGTGGACGAAGACGCACTGGCTGGTAGAGACAGGCCAATTAAGGCAGAGCAAAGTACAGACAGTCCAAGCAAGGATTTATACATAGGAGTCATCCTGACGTTAACTTACGGGCATTATGAGTTATTAAAGTCTAGCTGACACCTTGGCGGGGGTCAGCTTATTAAACCCAAAAAAATACCATACGATCAGCCAAAATCGCTAGAAAAAGACCCAATAAATATACGATAGAGTATCTAAACAGCTGTTGTGCCGTGCTCATCGACTTGTTGCTATAGAGACGCCAGGCCAGTGATAGAAAGCGCAAATTTAAATAACTTATCGCCACCAGATACAACCACGAGGAAAATTGACTGAGCCAGGGTAACGCCGTCACCAGTACTAACAATACCGAATAAAGCAGAATATGCAGACGAGTGAATTCTTGTCCATGAGTGACGGGGAGCATAGGTACTTCTGCCTTTTGGTAATCCTTCACTCGATACAGCGCCAATGCCCAGAAGTGGGGTGGCGTCCAAGTAAAGATGATTAACACCAACAGCAAGGCGTGTGCCGTAATCTCAGGGGACACTGCGGTCCAACCCAGCAGCGGTGGGAGGGCTCCAGCTATGCCACCAATGGTAATGTTTTGTGGCGTGATGGGCTTTAATACCAAGGTGTAGAGAATGGCATAACCTATCGTCGCACAAAGTGTCAGAATCAGGCAGACCAAATTAACGTAAGCTAAGCATGTACATCCGACAATCAGCAACAATGCGGCAAAGATCATGGCTTGTTGTCGAGAAATCTTTCCTTTAGCAATAGGTCGATGCTGAGTTCGTTGCATCTTTTGATCACGCCATTGATCGACCACATGATTGACCACCGCCGATGAAGATGCACACAAGGTAATACCTATGGATGCGAGAAGCATGTGGCTTAGCTGAAGCAAACTCGGTAACCCGGTCAACGCCAGTAACATGCCGACCCAGGCGGTAATCAACATCACGAAGACCACTTTCGGTTTACATAATTCGAGATATTGTGACGCTAATTCAGAGTTAATAAAAACCTGGGTTAGTGGTGTTTTTTGTTTCGATACCTGAGGATCAGGAGTTATGTGTGATGATGTTGCCATCTTGAATCTCCTTAGTCATACCTACAGTGTGGGTTTCTGGGATGCCCGTTAATTCAGTTCGTTCAACTAATGGCACTGTTTGAGAATGAGCGACCAGCAAATTGGCAGTTATGAGGCTTCCGAATAATAGAGCCGCAACCAGGTTGTGCAGTAACGCCAGAGTTAACGGTAAGAGTAAAACCGCCGTTAGGATGCCTAAGACAATTTGCAAGACCAGTAATGTTGAAGTCACTAGCGCTATTTGTTTTCGGTAAGGGTGCTGACTGCGTAAGAATTGGATCAGAAACACACCTACGATGATCAAAGTGATGACAGCACCCAGCCGATGAAGTACTTGGATGGAGACTCGTGTTTGCGCATCAGTTCGGCCATGAAGAAATGAGAGATTATCGTAAGAGGGAATGCTCAGTGCTTTTTGAATCGATACTTGTTCGAACCACTGGTTTTGGCACGTTGGGAAATCAGGGCAGGCGAGACCTGCGTAATTACTGCTTGTCCAAGCACCTAGGGTGATTTGAAGGAAAACCACCAACAGGGCGCTGACGGCCAGTCGTTTGAGTGTTTGATGAGACGGAGAACCATGGTTTCGTTCTTTGGTGATCTGATTTCTGTCGGTGATTTCTGGTTGCTGTAGTAAAAAGCGGAGTACGATTAAGAGCCCAAAGGTGATTAAGCCGCCTAACAAGTGCAGTGTGACTATGGGTGGCCAAAGTTTTAAAGTGACTGTCCACATACCGAAAGCCGCTTGCACAATGACCACCATCGATAACACAGTCGCAATGACAGTTGCTTGGCTAAGTGTTGAACTCTTCTTGTTTGTTCGGTAGAGCCTCAAGGTGATCGCAAAAATTAATAGCCCTAATGTACCTGCGGCGTATCTATGCACCATCTCCATCCAGGCTTGGTGTCGAACTACAGGCGTGTTCGGGTACAACTCTTCGGCAAGTTCAATGTGCTCGGGTTGATTGGGTGGGGTTAGAAAACCATAACAACCAGGCCAATCGGGACATCCTAAGCCAGCATCCAGTAAACGGGTTAAGGCGCCAAGTCCAATTACTACAAAGACGAGAGCTAGCGCTAAGTTAGTCAGTTGTTTGGTCATAGTCTTTCCCTACTTCATTTGTCGATCAGCCCAGCTTGTTGTATTTGAGTAAACGTTTCAGATCTTGATAAATACCCCGTTGATTAACGTCTTGGTGGTACACCATGATCAGTTGATTGTTGGGATTAACGATCCCTTGATAGTTGGAGTTGTCCAGACCTTGTATGGGTAATTGGTTAAGACAAAGGTGTGCTTGTGACACTCTGTGCGCTTCTCGCCCCAGAGCGCTAATAATTTGCTGGTGCTTAATGTTCAACAAGTCAGTTTGCTTGGAATGACTTGCTTCTTGCTGAGCGCTGCATTGCGCTGAAAGCTCAATGTGGACCAGTTGCCAGCCAGCTTTGTCCGTAGTGTTGGTTGTTGACTGTTCAGGCTCGTTCGTTGCCGTGTGCATGAAGTTAGAAGAAGACACTGGCAACGGTGGAGAGAGCAGTTGACCATGATGTATGGTATCTAGTTTCAAATCTTCAGGCGGCCAGAAGTAAAGCACAAAGGCCGCCACCATAGGCACCAAGCCACACGTTAGTAGCGTGACTAAGGTTAGCCAGGAAGACCAAGAGGTAGATTTTTCATTCATGACCGTCATCTCCTTCGAACGGACGAACTATTGAGATGGAACTCACCAGTAAAATGATCACCGCAATAACTGCCATGGTGAACCATTGAATGGCGTATCCAAGATGTCGTTTCGGTGCAACTTCCAAGTGATCGGCTTGCTGTTGCCAGTGTTCCGTTGTGAAGACATTGTCGCCTGCCAATGCCCGAAAAAAGGTTTGAGGAAGATTCAGAAGGCTCTGCGTTTGAACGTTTAATGCCTGGATTCGATAGGCCATTGTTCTCTGATGAGTTGTACTTTGATGGACAGAATTTTGTTGGGCAGAATTTTGTTGGGCAGAATTTTGTTGGACATGGTTTTGAAGAGATCTGGTTTGTATAGGATTCGCAGGCTGCGATGCCTGGTGCATAACTTCTATGTTTTGGCTGGGTGTTCGTTGTGACCAAGAAGCCGGTTGAATCATTAAGCGTTGTACAGACAAGGTATTGATGGACACGTCGGGTAGTTGGCTTCTGAATCTATCCGCAGCAACCCAACCTAAATTAACCAGCACTTGGGATGGGAGATTAGATTCACCCTTGATTGGACTAAATGGAACGATGATTTCATAACCGACACGACCGTTATAGGTGATGTTATCCAGATAGAGTCGAGTCGCTAGAAAATAGCCTGAAACCTTCTGTGTTTGCTGTGTTTGAGTTTTTTCCAGAGTAGCGGCTTTTTGATGCATGCGATCCAGCTGCCACAGGCCTAAGCTGGTGGTTAGGATAATGATTAAAGACATGATGAACCAGAAGACGGGAACGATTCGAATAATCCATTCGCGGCCAAACGCTTTACACTCAAGGATACGTTCGGTAGTTTGAATGGTTTCTACCGAGTTCCCTTGTTGCGGTTTTGTAGGTTTGGAATCCATGATCTTTAAATTCATTATTGTTGTTATGCTCCTTGCCGTGGTGATCAGTCTTTTCTGGTCTTTCTGGCATTTAGTGCGCCACCCGCAACCGGGTACCAAAGTCCTCAAAGGATTGGCTCTTCGAGTACTTTTGAGCGCCATTACCTTACTGCTTATCTTCCTCTATTTGGGCTATCAAACAGGCCATCACTGGTAACTGGTGATGACCTTGTTTTCCTATCTCTTTGCTCTTTTCATTCGCGGTTCATTACAAAACGTAGACGAAGGTAAATAACAGCAACCAAACCACATCTACAAAGTGCCAATACCAGGCCGATGCTTCAAAACCAAAGTGTTTGTCTTTGGTGAAGTGCCCGTTCAGAATTCGTATTAAAACTACCGCTAACATGATGGTGCCTATGGTAACGTGGGCGCCGTGAAAACCTGTGAGCATAAAGAAGGTCGAGCCATAAATACCCGAAGACAGTGTCAACTGAAGGTCATTGTACGCATGTTGATACTCATAGATCTGGAAGCCTAAGAAAATTACCCCCAGAGCGACAGTGACTGCTAACCAGCTTGCACATAGCTTGCGTTTATCCTCTTTTAAGGCATGGTGAGCTAAGGTGAGGGTGAAACTCGAAGACACCAAAATAACGGTGTTCAAGAAAGGAATTTGCCAGGCCGGAATGGTATCGCTGGGCCCTGGAAATAATTCGGGATCAGGGTTGGTCAGTAGTGGCCAATGGGCGCTAAAGCCTTCCCACAACATGTTGCTGACACCTTTGTCGCCTTCGCCACCTAACCAAGGCACGGAGAGCACGCGCGCATAGAAGAGGGCCCCGAAGAAAGCCGCGAAGAACATCACTTCTGAAAAAATAAACCACGCCATGCCCATGCGGAATGATTGATCCAGTTGTGCGGAATACAGACCTTGTCTGCTTTCTTGAATGACGTTGGAGAACCAACCGTAGAGCATATAGATGGTAAGCCCCAAACCAATCAGCATGATCCAACTTGGGACAGGTGTCATCTTACCTACTTGAGAACTGTGGAGAATCGAGGCAAGCCCATACATAAGACAGAAGACAGCAATGGTGGCGATGATCGGCCATTTGCTTTGATGCGGAACATAATAATTAGGCGGTTTCGCCGGGTTATGTGTTTGGCTCATGATGTTTGCCTCCCGTTATCTGGTCCATTATTTCGGCACTAGGGAATGTACGGTTCAGTTGCGTGCTGGTTGCTGTGTTGTTAATTGTGTTGTTGGTTGTATGCGTTGTTGTGCTGTCTGTTGTATCAGACGCTTGCTGCTGTTTGTCTTCGTCTTCCAGTGGGTACAAAGAGTATGAGAAGGTCACTTTGTGAATATGCTCTGGTAGCTCACTGGAAATGGAAAAGGTCAGCCCCATTTCGCGCTCTTGGCCTGCCTCCAAGGATTGTTGTTGGAAGCAGAAACACTCCATCTTGGTTACATAACTGGATGCTTCAGCCGGTGAGATACTGGGAATGGCTTGCAGTTTAAGGTTATTTTCGGTGGCGTTTCGAGCCACATATGCGGTGGTAACAGACTTATCCACAGGAGCACTTAGCTGCGCAGACCGTGGATAGAAATCTCCAGAGAAACCAGTTTGAGGGTTGGCGATAAACTGCACTGTTACTTTGCGGGCTGTAGATTCTTCCTGAGAGGCTAAAGGATCTTCCGTTGTTTCGATGGCTTGAGGATAAGTGGCTTCTGTTTGACTCAATGGCTGACGCTCAAAGCCTTTGCCGTTGATCCCTGTGATGTCACAAAAGACATCGTACAAAGGCACCAACGCAAAGCCAAAGCCAAACATCAGAACCGTTGCTAAAACAAGTTTTAGTGGCAGGTTCTGTATTTTGGATTCGTTAGAGCCTTTATTGTTGGTCGAATCCGATGCTGGATGATTGTTATCTTGATTCATGACTAATCAACCTTCGGCGGATTTTCAAAGGTGTGCAAAGGGGCTGGAGAGGGAACCGTCCATTCCAGGCCTTCTGCGCCTTCCCACGGTTTTTGTGGTGCCGGTTCGCCTTTTCCGCGAACACATCGAATGACTATGTAGAGGAACAGTAATTGCGTCGTACCAAATAAGAAGGCGCCGAGGCTGGTGATCATATTGAAATCGGCAAATTGCAATGCGTAGTCTGGAATACGTCGTGGCATGCCGGCCAAGCCTAAGAAGTGCATTGGGAAGAAGGTCAAATTCAACCCAATAAACGACAGCCAGAAATGCACTTGTGCCAAGCCTTCGTGGTACATATAGCCAGACCATTTCGGAATCCAGTAATAGGTGGCAGCGATGATGCCAAAGATGGCCCCAGGTACCAGTACATAGTGGAAGTGTGCAACTACGAAGTAGGTGTCATGGTATTGGAAGTCGGCAGGTGCGATGGCCAGCATTAACCCGGATAACCCCCCGATAGTGAACAACACCACAAAGGCTACTGAGAACAACATCGGAGCTTCAAAGGTCATGGAACCCCGGAACATAGTGGATACCCAGTTAAACACTTTGACGCCAGTCGGTACGGCAATCAGCATGGTGGAATACATGAAGAAGAGTTCCGCCGCTACAGGTAGACCCACGGTGAACATATGGTGTGCCCACACGACAAAAGACAGGATGGCAATTGAGGCCGTCGCATACACCATCGAGTGATACCCAAAGAGTTTCTTACGGGCAAAAGCCGGGATGATCTGCGACACCACTCCGAACGCTGGAAGGATCATGATATATACCTCCGGGTGCCCGAAGAACCAGAAAATATGCTGGAACATCACCGGGTCACCGCCGCCCGCCGCGTTAAAGAAACTGGTGCCAAAGTGGATGTCCATCAGCATCATGGTCACACAGCCTGCCAGTACTGGCATAACAGCAATCAGCAAGAACGCGGTGATCAACCAAGTCCATACGAACATTGGCATCTTCATCAGGGTCATACCCGGCGCGCGCATGTTAAGAATTGTGGTGATGATATTGATGGCCCCCATGATCGACGACAGCCCCATTAAATGGACGCCGAAGATGAAAAAGGTGGTGCTCGGCGGCGCATAGGTTGTTGAAAGTGGCGCATAGAACGTCCACCCAAAGTTCGGGCCGCCGCCTTCCATGAATAGGCTTGATAGCAACATGCCGAAGGCAAAAGGTAAGATCCAGAAACTCCAGTTATTCATCCGTGGCAGAGCCATGTCTGGAGCTCCGATCATCAACGGCACCATCCAGTTGGCTAATCCAACAAAGGCGGGCATGACCACTCCAAACACCATAATCAAGCCGTGCATGGTGGTCATCTGGTTAAAGAATTCCGGTTGGATAAACTGCAAGCCGGGTTGAAACAGTTCGGCACGGATCACAAAAGCCATTCCGCCGCCAATAAATAGGAGCGCGAAGCTGAACACCAGATACATGGTGCCAATGTCTTTGTGATTGGTGGTGAACAGCCAGCGGCTCAAGCCTTTCGGGTGATGGTCATGAGCATCATGATCTGGCTGATCGAGGTTGTCAGTATCGCTTATTGTATTATTCATAGCGGTTCCTCCCTGAAGGCGTTAGCGCAATTCTGCAACGTCGGACGGTTGAACAGTGTCGCCAGAATTCTGGCCCCAGGCATTCCTTTCGTAAGTCACGACGGAAGCGATGTCTGAATCGGACAGTTGTGCAGCGTACGCGGCCATGGCGGTTCCGGTTTGCCCATGGAGAACGATTCGAATGTGTTCTGCAATGTCGCCTTTAATAATCGGGCTGCCTTTAAGCGCTGGGAACACCGGAGGTAGACCTTCACCAGTGGCTTGGTGACAGGCTAAACAGTTTTTCTCATAGACTTCCTGACCTTTGGTCATGAGCTCATTTAGATCCCAGATCAGTTCAGCTTCGGCGGCGGCTTTGGCCAGTTCTAGCCGACGTTGTTCTTTCTTTTCGCTGATCCAGTCTTGATACTCTTGTTGTTCAACGGCTTTCACCACGATAGGCATGAAACCATGATCTTTACCGCACAGCTCGGCACATTGCCCTCGGTAGATGCCAGGTTCTTTGATGTAAGTCCAGGTTTCATTAATGAAGCCGGGAATGGCGTCTTTCTTGACGGCGAGTTCAGGTACCCACCAGGCATGAATCACATCATTGGAGGTCAGCAGAAAACGAATTTTCTTTTCAACCGGCACAACCAAAGGCGCATCCACTTCGAGTAGATAGTTTTCGCCTTTCGCCGCCATGTTGTCGATTTGGTCTCGGGGCGTTGATAGTGTGGAGAAAAAATCGATGTCTTCTCCCAAGTACTGATAACGCCATTTCCACTGATAACCGGTGACCTGAATATCGATATCGGAATCTTCGGTGTTATACATGGCGAACACACCTTGTGTGGCGGGAATGGCCATGATGATAAGAATCAGTAACGGGATGGCTGTCCAGACTATTTCAACCAGAGTGCTCTCGTGAAAATTTGCTGGTTTGTATCCTTTGGATTTTCGGTGATGAATAATCGACCAGAACATGACACCGAACACAATGATGGCAATAACCACACAGATGTAGAAAATAATCATGTGCAGGTCATAAACGGTTTCACTGACCGGTGTTATGCCTTTCGGCATGTTAACTTCCCAGGCGGCTTGTACCGATGGTGAAAGTACAAGGATGCCTAAACAATAGGCAAAGTAATCTCGTAGTCGGGCAAACGCTGACAGCATAGGTATCTCCCTGATCCCAGATAATCAGCTCTTCCTTGAATTCGGCGGCTGCCTGTCCTGCATGCCCATTCAGCCTAAAGTCCCTTTATATTTTTTTGTGCTTATTTTTTAAACAGTATAGACAGGGGTTAAATATTGACAAATATCAATGTTTTTCTTTATGAGAAAGCGATTGGATGATGCTATCTTTATGAAAATAAAGAAGTTACTCTAGTTTTTATGCTGAATAAGAATGGTAGAGGATGTCATTAATGGTACGGCTGATTTATATACAATACGTGGCTGAACGTAATCAGCGTTGGCAACATTGGGTGCAGTTAAGTTCTGTGTTGATCTTGTTTATTGTCGGTAGTCTTGGGCTCTCAACTCCTGTATTCGCAGGGACGGTGTATTATGAGAAAGCACCTTTGACGACCTCGTCCTCATCCAGCGTGAAGCAGTATCAAGTCATCAAAGGGCCGGCAGGAGAGTCAGATTATCTGGAAGCCGAACAATATCGTTTGAAACGGGATTTCAAACGGGCTGAAACTTACTATGTGCGAGCCGCTGAAAAAGGCTATGGTAAAGCCCATTTCCGGTTAGGTCAGATGTATGCCACTGGTCGCGGTAGCGTCAGGAGTTTGGTTGAGGCTCATATGCATTACAATTTGTCTTCTTATCTTGGCATCAATGATGGCCGCTCAGCTATGTTGATTCTGGAAGAACAAATGACAGAAGATCAGATAGAACAGGCGATGCGGCGAGCGGTGCGTTATCGTAAACAACACAACTTATAATGTTGGATTTAACACTCTGGTAGTGTATTTACTGCTAACCTTTAAATGATCTTGCTACAGAATGATTTCTTTTTATGACATGCAGTAATGCTTCTGAAATATGTCGATATCTCTTGCAACAACAGACTTTGGGGGAAGCATGTCTTCTGTTGTAATTCTTTTACTAGCTGTGTTATGTGCTGCCTTACTGCTTCTTTGGACTTTCTATTCTCGTATTCAACGACTTAATCGAAAAGTTGAAATGCTTAAGGAATCCGAACAGAACTTTAAACGCTCTGAAGAAAAATACGCTTCCACCTTTCATGCTAGCCCCGATGCTGTGCTCATAGTACGTTTTGAGGATATGAGGATTCTGGATGTTAACGAAGGATTCGAACGCACCATAGGATACAGTCATCAAGACGCTGTCGGTCAAACCTCTGTAACGCTCGATCTGTGGGATGATCTCTCTCAACGAGACACCATGCTAAAGCAGCTGGTGGATGTGGGCGAAGTTAAAAACATCGAAATGACGATCAAAACTAAGGCTGGGGAAAAGGTCGAATGCGAGGTGGCTTCCAGTCTAATCCAACTGGACGGAGAGATGGCGATTCTCACCATTCTTCGGGACATTGAAGCGCGTAAAAAAGCGGAGAAAGAGTTAAAACATGTGAGTGCGCTATTAGAAGCGGCGATGTCTAATTCACCGGTTGGGATTTTAGTGGTTGATGGTGAGCAAGCACAAATACAAATCATCAATGAAGCGGCACGAAGGATTCGCCGTTTGTCCAAAGATCAATGTATTGGTGGTGATGATGATCACTGCTTGGTCATGGACGAGAAAGATAAGCCCTTATTTGGTGATGCACTTCCTATTATGAAGGCCTTGAATAATGGCGAACATGTCATTAACCAGGAAATAAAAATTATTTATCCCGACAAAAGTTTTTGTTGGGTGATTGCCAATACCGCCCCAGTGTTTGATAGCCAAAAGCGGGTGATTGCAGCGGTGGCTGTGTATCTTGATATCACCGACATGAAAACCATGCAGCAAGACTTGAAGAGTCTTAATCGTGAGTTAGAGCAACGGGTGCAAGATCGTACTAAAGCATTAACGGCAACCAACATGCAGTTAAATGAAGCCATTCAGAAAGCCGAAGTTGCGAACCGGGCAAAGAGTGATTTTCTTGCCAATATCAGTCATGAACTTAGAACACCCATGAACGGTGTTATCGGGATGACACAGCTTGCTAAGAGTCGTTGTTCCGATGACGACCTCGCTAAGTATCTCACCAATATTGAGAAGTCAGCGGGCATTCTGATGCATCTGATTAATGATGTGTTGGATTTTTCTCGTATCGACAGCGGCAATATGGAAATTGACTCTAAACCTCTCAACTTATATGAGTTGTTGGAGTTGCTGAACCAGTTTGCTGAAAAAAGAAGCAAAGAGAAAGATCTTGATTTTGTGTGCATCCAGTCTCAACAGCTGCCGGAAATCATTTTTGGTGATGCGTTAAGAATCAAACAGATTCTCATTAACTTACTGGATAACGCCATTAAATTCACATCCTCAGGTAAGGTAATATTGGACGTTAGTTATTCCCAGCGTTCTAAGAGCGATGTGGGGATATTGAAGTTTGACGTGATTGACTCAGGCATGGGGATTCACGAAAGTGATCTTCCACTATTGTTTGATACTTTCGCTCAATTAGACAGCTCGATTACTCGCCAGCATGGTGGTACAGGCTTAGGTTTGGCGTTATGCCAAAAGTTAGCCTCCCTCATGAACGGCGTCATCGAAGTGGAAAGTGTGTTAGGCGAGGGCAGTCGTTTTAGCTTGGTCATCGCTTGTCCATGTCAGCTCAAAGAACTTGAAACGTTACAGCAACAAGCTTTATCAAATGAACAGACTGACGAAGGCCAAGACATTAGGACTGAGTCGAATGATGATCGTGATGTGTTGGTGGATTACCAAGCAATAGCGAATTTTGATTTATCGCTTCTTGCTGAAAAATTGGGACGTAATCAATCCACAATGATTCGATTACTTCGAATGTTTGCTCAGGATTATGCTTCAGTTGTTGAAGAGATAGACTCTTTGCTGGATTCTGTGCCGGTTACGGAAGACGAAGTGACAAAGTACAGTGATAAAATTATTGATCGAGTGCATGCGCTTAAGGGCGTCTCAGGCAATCTTTGCAATAACTATATCCATGTCATTGCCAAAGATGTGGAGCATGCGTTACGAGAGAGTGGGGTGACTGACAGTCACCTAGAACATGTTCGATCACTCTTTTCTTTAGCCCAGAAAGAAGCGTTGGAATTGAAAGGAGTGTTGGCTGAGATCGATAGCAAACCAGCGAAAACAGCCCCTAACCGTGCGGTTGATGAAATGACCAAGCAAGCCTTCTTAACACTCCTGTCTGGCATTGCCGAGAAAATGTCGAATTCATTTATGATCGAAAGTGATGAGCTTAATCAGCTGAAAGAATTTGGTGATCAACTGGGACTCGAAGAATCAATAGAAGAGTTAGAGCTTTTACTGAGTTCATTCGATTACACCAAAGCTGAAAAGCTGATGTTGGGGCTATCAGATCAATTGATGGATTCCTGATAAATTAGTTGTTCGGGTTATCAGTCCATACATTATCTTCGGACATAAAAAACCGAGATAAAAATCTCGGTTTTTGAATCTGGTTGCGGATCCTTCGGATGGAGGGCCACTCTTTTTGTAGAAAATGAACCGACGACTGTCGGGGTATGAGCCAAAACATAGTTTTCATACAGAAAAACCGAGATAAAAATCTCGGTTTTTGAATCTGGTTGCGGATCCTTCGGATGGAGGGCCATTCTTTTTGTAGTAAGTGAACCGACGACCGTCGGGGTATGAGCCAAAACATAGTTTTCAGACATAAAAAAACCGAGATAAAAATCTCGGTTTTTGAAACTGGTTGCGGATCCTTCGGATGGAGGGCCACTCTTTTTGTAGAAAGTGAACCGACGACTGTCGGGTTAAAAGCCCAAACATAGTTTTCAGACATAAAAAAACCGAGATAAAAATCTCGGTTTTTGAATCTGGTTGCGGATCCTTCGGATGGAGGGCCACTCTTTTTGTAGAAAGTGAACCGACAACCGTCGGGTTAAAAGCCCAAACATAGTGTTCAGGCATAAAAAAACCGAGATAAAAATCTCGGTTTTAAAATCTGGTTGCGGGGGCCGGATTTGAACCGACGACCTTCGGGTTATGAGCCCGACGAGCTACCAGGCTGCTCCACCCCGCGTCATTGAGGCGCCCATTATGGCGATTTTTCTTTCGATGTCAATAAAATATTAATCTTTTCTTACATTAATTATAAAACATTCTAAACGTTAGGTTGATTCTGGCGTCATTGTTTTTCTTGCTGCGAGAAACAGCGTGCTGATACAGCGACTGAAAGCCTTCTGGCATAAGCAGTAATGAATTGTGCTCCAGTGGAAGAGATAAGCACTGTTTAGTGTGCTTGGTTTTGCGAAGTGAGAAGTTGCGCGTTTCGCCAAGAGAGAAAGATGCTATGACGGGGTTTTGACCAAGTTCGGGTTCATTATCGCTGTGCCAGCCCATGGCATCTTGGCCGTTTCGGTAGAGATTACATAAGACGCCATTAAAAGGGTATCCGGTCTGGCTGCTGATAAGGTGCTTGAGTTTGGCCAGTGTGTCAGTCCATGGCGTAGCGATAAAGGTTCTTCCTGAGTAGCGATATGCTACATCGAGGTCGCCGTAGAAACATTGCAGCCGTGGCGACGCAATGGTTTTTCCAAAAATCTGGATATGCTCTTGTTGCCAATCAAGAGTTTCGTTTAGCGTTCTATAGAGCGCTTGAGCTTGGGTATTTGATAATAAATTCCGATAGTACTCTATATAAGAGTCATCGAGCTGGATGAGATGTTTAGTCGCCATAGTGAATCAGTACACCACAGTGTTTCGTGTTTTAAAGTCCCCAGAAATTTCTTAGAAAGGCCATGGCATAAGGCAATGCCAGAGCGGTGTATGCACCGGTTAACCCCATAGAAAGTGCTGAAAATGCTCCACATTGCGGACTGATTTCCAATGCTTTTGCTGTGCCTACACCATGAGCGGAAATTCCTATCGCCATGCCTTTAATGCCATCGTCTTGTTCGTTCATCAAGCGGAACAAGGGTTCAGCAATGACAGCCCCAACAACCCCTGTGATCAGGACAAAAGCTGCCGTGAGTGAAGGAATTGCTTGGATGCTTTCGGCAATGCTAAGAGCAATGGGGGTTGTTACCGATTTAGGTGCCAGAGAAAGAAGCACATCGTTGCTTGCATGCAGTAACCATGCGATAGAAACAGCAAAGAAGATGGCCATACTGCCACCGATAATTACCGCAGTGAAGAGTGGCACGGCAAGTTGGCGAATTCTTTGCTTGTTCTTGTAGAGCGGGATTGCTAGGGCAACGGTTGCCGGCCCCAGTAAAAAGTGAATGATTCGGTTGTGATCGAAATAGCGCTCGTATGGTATGTCGAGTAACGAAATGATCGTAATGATCAGCACAATACTGATCATTACGGGCTGTAGCACAGCGGTATGGTTAAACCGCTTATATAGGCTTAAGCAGAGGTAATAACAAAGTACTGTGATCAGTAAACTGACGGTGGGATTCTCTAGCAACCAAGTGTGAATATCAGTCATTGGATTTTTCCTGATCTTCAAACTTAGTGAATTTTCGGGTAAACCACGTGATGAATATCATGCTGAGAGCGGTGCCTACAATCAAGGATGCTGAAATGGCGAGTGCTTGTTCCTGAAGTAGCCCTAGGTATTGAATGACACCAACACCGGCAGGAATAAGTAGCAAAGGTAAATATAACAGTAACGTTTCGCTGGTAGTAATGAGTGCTTGGGGTGCATAGTCTCGCCAGCAAAGGAAAGCGAAAAGTAACAGCATACCTGCCACTGAACCCGGGATAGGGCTGTTGAGCACAAGAACTAAGCCTTCACCTAACAGGTAAAAAACGAAAAGAATTGAAAAGCCTTGTAACATAGAATTACTGTCTTTTTGATGGAACGGAGATTTTTACCATTAAGGTGTTTAGGTCGAACTATTGGTTCGGCAGTTTAACGTTAATTGGTAACAAAAAATAGAAGCACTCATTGGAGTTTTAGAAACAGCAAACTTGGAAAGCAAGGAGCATTTTATGAGTCGTCGAGATTTAAAGCATATTCGAGTGGGAAATGAAGTTTTCCTTAAAACTCAGTTACTTAAAAAGATGTCGGAAGAGATCTATTTGCTCTCGGAGAATATGGTTGGGGTTTATGCTTCCGCCTATGGAAAAGATGAGGTCGCGCGTTTGGAAGAGATGATTCGGCAGCGATCCGAAATTATTACTCAATTAACTAACTAGGATAAAAGTACTTGTCATTTAGCGCAGCCATCTTGTCGCTTTTTTGTAGGACATTGTATATAACTTGTTCTATGATTTGAAAAGAATTGGAAGTAGGACGTCGAGGTAGGTTGTTATGGATTATGAGATAATTGTTGCTTTAGTCGTTATTGTGTTAGCAATGGCAGTAAGTGGCGTAGTACTAAGAAAACAGTGGGCTGATTACTGTGCTCGTGTGTTTATGAAGCGCTCCCATAAATCCGGTCGACGCTCCGGTAAAACTCATGCCTGACGAACCTTATTGAGTTTCTGAAACGGCTAAACAGAATACGCTGAAGATAAAAATGAAAAACGCTGGTCTAAGCCAGCGTTTTTTTATGCGTCTTTGAGTGTTTCGTACTCGTCAAGCATCAGCTGACGAGCTTCGTGTTCGAGCATGACTGGAATGTCATCACGAATTGGGTAAGCCAGCTTGCTTTTCTTACACCATAACTCTTCTGTTTCTTTGTGATAAGTAAGTTGGCCTTGGCTGACCGGGCACACCAGCATCGCAAGAAGTTGTTTATCAATCATATATGATGTCCTTAAATCATGAGTGTTAAGTCTGCAGGGCTTAACGATGGTGACATGAGCACCTTGCTTGGCCTTGAACTTTCACACCTAACGTATTTGTATTGTCACAGTTTGAGCTATCTGAAGTATTACCGTAGCTTTCTGACGATTCACGTTGGTCAGGTTCCGTGCCTGGCACGTAATCAAATCCGCCTGGATTCCACGGATGGCATTTACTTATTCGACGAATTGCCAGCCAACTGCCTTTAATTGGGCCATGAGTTTCAAATGCTGTCATGGCGTATGCTGAGCAGCTGGGATAGAAGCGACAATGACTGCCAATAAACGGGCTGATACAGACTTGATAGAATCTTACCAACCCTTTAGCAATGATCACCAGAGGTTTCTTCAAGTTAGCCATCGTCACTCCTGTTGTTACTTTAAGAAGGGTTAACTTCTCTGCCAACGGGTTCCGTCACGGGTATCTTCTAGTTCGATACCCGCGTCTTTAAGCTCATCACGAATCGCATCTGCGCGCGCAAAGTCCTTGTTTTTCTTAGCATCGATACGCTCTTGAACCAGGGCATCAATGGCATCGTCGGACAAACCATCTTCAGACTGGTTACCACGAGATTTAAACCATTCATCAGCAGAATGGGTTAACAAGCCCATAAGTGCAGCAGACGCTTTAAGTTGATGAGCAATGGCTATTTTCTCATCTTTGGATTCTGCTTTATTGATCTGTTTGGCCAAGTTGTGCAATTCAGCAACGGCTCTTGGGGTATTTAGGTCATCATTCAACGCATCCAGGAAGCTCTGTGAAACTTCTGCTGATGTTGTATTCGTCGGTAGATCAAGCTCTCTTAGCGGCGTGTATAGTTTATCCAGGGCTGTGTATGCCTGCTCAATCAGGTCGGTTGACCAATTCAGTTGCGAACGGTAGTGCGCTGATAACAAAGCAAAACGAACCACTTCTCCAGGAATTTCTGCTAACAATTCACGCAAGGTGATGAAGTTGCCTAGAGATTTAGACATCTTTTCTTGGCTGTTGGAATCTTTATTCTGGATGGTGATATAACCATTATGCATCCAGTACTTCACATAGGTTTCGCCATCATGCGCACAGGTACTTTGAGCAATCTCATTTTCATGATGCGGGAAGGTTAGATCCTGACCGCCGCCATGAATATCAATGGTTGTGCCAAGATGGCGCTCAATCATTGCAGAACATTCGATGTGCCAGCCAGGGCGACCACGGCCCCAAGGGCTGTCCCAACCAGGTAGATCGTCAGTGGATGGTTTCCACAGTACGAAGTCTCCTGCATATTTCTTGTAAGGAGCAACTTCCACACGAGCACCGGCTAGCATGTCTTCCAATGAACGGTTCGAAAGCTCACCGTAGTTTTCATAGGCTTGAACATCGAACAACACATGACCTTCAGCTGCGTAGGCAAATCCTTTTTCCACCAGACGTTTGATCATGTCGATCATTTGATCGATATTTTCAGTCGCGCGAGGTTCCATATCCGGTTGAAGGACGTTCAGTTGGTTGATGTCTTGGCGATATGCGTCCGCGAACTGATCGCTGATGACTCGGATGTCTACATTCTGTTCTTTCGCCGCTTTATTGATTTTGTCATCAACGTCGGTGATGTTACGCGCGTAGGTCACGTTTGGATAATGATGTTTCAATAGACGATAGAGCGTATCGAAGACAACGGCCGGACGAGCATTCCCGATATGAATATAGTTGTACACCGTTGGCCCACAGACATACATCTTGATGTCATTTGGGTCGGTAGGCTGAAAGGCTTCTTTCTTTTGAGTAAGCGTGTTGTATACGGAAATGCTCATAGTGTGTTTTGAATCCTAATGGGCTGTTACTTGGCGGCTATCATAACGAAGAGGGGAGTAAGGTCAATACTCCGAAATCGAGCCTTTTCGGTAACCTTCAAATGCTTTTACTTTAACTCGGGATTGTGGATAACTTCCATGGATTGTTTTAGCAATATGATCGGAAATCCATTCCACCGTTGAATCTGTTTCAATGAGATAAACCTGATCTCTATTGATAGTCAAACTGAATTCACCTTGTGGTGCATGATAGTTGAAGCTGATGCGATCATCAGCGGTTTCACTGTCCTTGGTTATGTCTTCACGCGTACCAATATAAATATCGGTAAAGGTTTCAGCCCATTGCTTTTCTAAGGTTTGGTTTCTTTGATTGTCGATAAATATCTGAATGGGCGATCTATGGCCGTGAGCGATACGTTGGCAATTACCATCATGCTTTTTGAGGCCATGGCTATAGTGATAAAAAGCGCCTTGAATGCTTTCGCAATAAAGGTTCAATTTCACACCCGCTACGTTGTTAGGCAAAATCTTTAATAATTCCTGTTCCATCTCTGCAGCCAGTACCTCAATTGTGACCGCTGGTGCGTCAAGAAAGAGAAAGGCTTCTGCAGGCGCGGTTGTATTTAGATAGCGTTTTTGATGTTGCCATTGAATGTTTATAGCACCTTCATCTTGACGATTCAGTTCTAAGCCCGGTGTGCTGGTTGCTACAATCAGCTTGTGATCCGCAAAATCATCAATAAAGTTTTTAATGGTTTTTTTTACATGACCAAAATCAAACAGCATTCCTTCATCGTTAAGTTCTCCTGCCAGTTCACAGTCCACGAGCCAGCTTTCACCGAGAAGGCCTCGTTCGTTGTGTAAGTAGGAAAAATCTATCACCGTAAGTTGGTCGACAAAGAGGGAAGTCATGCTGTATACACCTAAAATTCTGAGCGGCCTATGATACCTGATTTAGAGGGGGATGCCTAAGCTTACGGCAGGCGTCTGTCAGGATTGTTCTAAAGATATTGGGAGTTTAGGGAAAGGGTTTAGAGCTGAATAATTCAGGCACTAAAAAAGGCGCCGAAGCGCCTTTTCTGGAATCTGTCTGTAAACAGGAATTACTTAGCGAAGTTTTCCGCAGCGAAGTCCCAGTTTACTAGTGCCCAGAAACCTTTTAGGTATTCAGGACGTACATTGCGGTAGTCAATGTAGTATGCGTGTTCCCAAAGGTCTACCGTCATCAACGGTGTAACACCTTCTTCAGTGATTGGTGTACCAGCGTTTGAAGTGTTAACGATGTCTAGAGAACCGTCAGCTTTCTTAACCAACCAAGTCCAGCTTGAACCGAAGTTGTTTACAGCTTTGTCGTTGAACTGAGCTTGGAAATCAGCAAATGAACCGAATGCAGCGTTGATCGCGTCTGCAAGAGCACCTGTTGGCTCACCACCGCCGTTTGGAGAAAGACTGTTCCAGTAGAACGTGTGGTTCCAGATCTGAGCTGCGTTATTGAATACGCCGCCTTCAGAAGTTTTGATGATCTCTTCCAAAGATTTGTTTGCTAGATCCGTACCTTCAACTAGGCCATTTAGCTTTTGCACGTAAGTGTTGTGGTGCTTGCCGTGGTGGAACTCTAGAGTTTCTTGAGAAATGTGTGGTTCCAAAGCATTGATTTCGTAAGGTAATGCAGGCAATTCGAAAGCCATTGGTTAACTCTCCATATCAAGTCAATTTTCTGTGGTGCCATCGCAGGCTGATTCGCCATTGGCACTCTGGTGGTTGCGATATTAGCACTGATTTCATGAGTTCGCTATTCATGAAAAAAGTGTGGTTATTATTTCCTAGCCACTCATATCTCCAAAGCGAATACTACTACAGCCTGGGATTTTCTCGATCAGTTGCCACGTCATTAATTCTGCTGGAGTGTAAACTCCGCCACTGCGTTCATGTTTAAGCAGGTAATTAGCAATGTAGAGGGTGGAGTTGACGGTAAATTGATAAATATCTGGGGTGGAAACACGAGCAACCATTTCACGTTCGTCCGTGGAAATTCCTTTCGCCCAGTAATGACTGATGCCCGTTGGTTTGCCCATGCTGTTGCCAAACAGTTTATCTATCATTCGATGTAGAGGTTTAGCAATTAACAACCCTGGAATCCAATTTAGTAAACGAATAATGGGGGTAAACTGTTTGGTGATGGCAAAGTAACTCTTAACGTTAGGGCAGTTTGTACTTCGGTTGACGGCTGCAAGATCTCCGGTGGGAACTTGGCTAACATGTTTCATACGGCTGCCAAATAAGACTCGTTTAGAGTTAAAGGAATATTGCGTTGCTGTCGGTGTGTGATTTTGAAGCTCTATGTTGCCTTTTGATAATCTGTTCAAGGTGGCTTTGATGCTGCCTGCGGAAAAGCGGTGACTGATGTCATAGGCGATGTCTAGTTGGGAGAGATCTTTTAAATTATGTTTGATGCTACCGGCAAGGCAGTCGCCAGGAATACACTCCGCACCTAAACCAGCACAGATTACTGAGTTACCTGATGTGGCGATATTGGAGAGGCTATATAAGGTGGTTAGTGTGTGGTATTGCCCGCCCACATCTAAATAATGGCATTGGGCTTGAATTGCGGCTCGAGCTATCGGTTCAGGGTTGGTGATTAAGGAGCCTGCACAGTTGATGAAGACTTCCGCGTCTTCCAGGTGTCTAGCAATGGTCGTTGGATTAATGAGGTCAAAGCAGGCAAAGGGTAGGTTTGTTTTGTTTGCGAATTGCGTTAATTTTTTAGTATTTCTGCCTGCCAATAATGGGTAAATGCCCTGTTTTAAAAGTTCTTGGGTAATGGCTTTACCTATTTGTCCGTATGCTCCATAGACTATGATTCCGACCTTCTTTGACATTTAAGCTTCCTTACTAAGTGAATTGTCTTCGATATTCGACTTGAAGTCGCAACTATGACAGGCTTTACATGGTAATTCGAGCAGCATCTAGTGGTTAAGCTAGGTATAATGCCACGCAGAATAAAATTAATGGGATAGTTTGAGTTTTTATAGGTAGTTCATGGCACACGATGATTTGTTAGATTTAAAAGCTGAGCGAGACGATTGGCAACCAATCAAGAGAAATACTCGAAAAAATGACAATGATTCTGACAATGACCGCTCTGGGTCCGGCAGCGTTTTTTCTATCATTGTTTCTTTGGTGTTGGCTGTTTTATTAGCTGGAATGGGGTATTGGGTGGCTGATCAGTTTGACAAAGTTTACGATCAGTTCGAGCGAACGAATCAACAGTTGAATTTGTTGTCACAGCGCGTCCAAGTGTTGGAAGGAAAACTCGATACTTCTAACGATTCTATGTTGTCTTCCGAAGCGGCAGTCAAAGCAACATTAAAAGAGCATGGTTCAGAAATTCGTAAACTCTGGGGTGTAAGCTACGATCGAAATAGAAAGGCCATTAATGCTCAATCCAACGACATTGCTCAGTTAAAGAAAACAACCAAGACTCTTAAATCAGAGGTTGATGGTGCTCAGTCTAAATTAACCCAAGTGACTAAAGACGTTTCTGTATTGAGCAAATTAAAAGTAGGTGAGTCTTTGGCGACTTTAGAAACCAAGTTGTTGGGTGTATCCAAAGAAGTGGATGCATTTTCAACACAGTTGAAGCCGCTATTACCTAAACTTGAGCAATATGATGAAAGTATTGTTCGTAATACTAAGCAATTGAAAGAGCTTAATGATGAGTTGATTCGTTCTATTACTGATATTCAGATTCAATTAAACGATGACAGCCTGGATAAAGAAGTGAATAAACTATCTAAGCTAATTGATTCGATAGATAAGAATCGAAGTCGTGTTAATGCGGAATTGGTGAAATTGTCTTCAAAAGTGAATGAGCTGCAAAAAAAGGCGAGTCAGAAATAAGAAGCTTGTTTAATGAATTAAAAAGGCCTGACGATAACATCGCCAGGCTTTTTTGTGGTTTGAACGTTAGCTGATTAGCTTTTGCTGTTCATACCATCAAACTTCTTAACAAGGCTTTCTGGGTATTTCTTCTTGTTACCTTTGTTAAGAACGAAAACAACCGTTTCGCCTTCTGGGCCGTAGCCAATTTTTGCATGTCGGTATGCCGCTTCACCTGTTTTACGAACACCTTTCATGTCTTCTAGAGTGCTGAATACATAGATACGACCGTGTAAACGCATTTCTGCATAGAAGTCGTCAGCCGCTTGTAGTTTGCCGTCTAGTAACTCAACGCTAGGAATACCTTCACGCTTTTTCTTGTCGTGTTTTGTTAGACCGAAAACAAGCGTTTCACCTTTCGGGCCAGCACCAATGCGCGTGTACATGTATGCTGTGTGGCCATGCTTCAAGAAATCTTCATATAATGCGTGGTCATAGAAAACATAAATACGGTTGTCTTTATGCACTTCATATAGCTCAGCATTACGCAGATCTTGTTGCTGTTGAGCTGCTTGTGCAGAAGTTGCGGTGGTTTCTTGAGTTGTTTGGCATGCGGCAGTCAGTGCAACTGCTGCAGATAATAGGGCAACTTTAAATAATTTCATTGTAGTCTCCTTTTTAGATTGGCTATAGGCTAAAGAGGCTGTGTTTCAGATTTATTACAGGGGCTCTGTTTGTTGAAACAAAGCGGATGTTTATTAGTAAGACGGCTTTGTTGATGGACTAAAAGATGGTGAATTAACTATGTGGGAAAAATTATCAGATGCATTATCTAAGAATCAGAGTGTATCTATGCAGACTGAATGGATTCAGGAAATAGTTAAATGTTCCTTAAATGGCGCGATGTCGAGGCGGGTATTTATGGCGGGTGCCTCTAGTAAAGACGCTTCGTCTGCCTTTTGGGTTGGTTATCAGATGGCTATCCAGAAGTTATTTTCTCCATTATTAAATAATGAAATTGCTGCGTTTGTGGTGAATGAAAATAAAAGTTCAAAACCAGCTGATTGGGTAACCATATTAGAGTGGAAAAATGAGCAGTGGCACTTGTCTGGTAGGAAGGACTTTGTAACCGCATCAGATCAAATCGATGCCTTATTAGTGGCGGCTAATCTTGGTAATGCTGAAAAGAATAACTTAGGTGCTTGTCGGGTGTGTAAGTTACCAATATACGCAGAAAATGTTGTGCTTGATGATTTTAAGCTTCCAATATTGAGTGGTTTAAAAAAGTCGAGAGCAAGTTTCAGTTGTGTCGAGGTCTTAAATGAAAATGTATCAAAAGACGATGGCTATATCGAATATGTAAAGCCCTTCCGGCTTATAGAAGATTTTTATGTTTCTATTTCCTTATTGGGATTTCTTACGCGTCTAATATTGAAGTCTGAGATTAAGGGCGCGGCTACTTCTGAGTTTCTTGGGGAGGTTTCATTATGTTATGAGGCTATGCTCTCCTGTGAGAAACGTGTAAATTTGAGTTTGACGGAGAACTCGGTTACACCTGATTTTACTGTTGAATTATTTATTAAAAAGGTGGGACAGCTAATTGTAAGTGTTTTAAAGGAGGATGGTCTACTCGGTTCTTGTCAAGCTCTTAAGAGTGATTTGATGATTTTGAAAATAGGGAAGAAAGCTCGAGATATACGATATCAGCGAGCCTTTGAAAGCGTTCTTTCTATTACTTAAAAGTTAGAGTTTCTTAGGTTAGATCTATGAGTTGATAATGCATTTTGTGTTTGTCTTGAATCAATGGTTGCGGTTACATTTATATTCGTAGCGGTAAGGGTACCGGCGGACGCTGTACCTGTTGAATTACCTCTATTTTTACTTTGACTTAGAAGTTCAAGAGCTTCTTTGACTCTCTTATTTAAGTCTCTTTTATTCAATGCTTCTTTCAACTCTTCTGAGTCTTGGTCATCAGGACCTTTGTCGAGATCTTCGATTTCGCCTGCATCTGGTACAACTACAGCGGTTTTTAACGTAGTTGTACTTACTCCGCCAGCCGCTGTTGAGTCTAGTGCCCCTTCAACAACCAAATCTGACATTTCATCACTGGCCATCATGGATAAGTTTAACGATGCAACTTGGCCTTCCAGAGCTTGAAGATCAGTAGATGATGTATTCTTGGCATTAATAGCTTCCATGATGTCGGAGCTGTAGTAGGTATCCATTCTTTTTTGAGGAGGAATGTAGTTCCCATAATATTCGTCATTAAATGTTGAAGTATCTTTAACCGTGGTCTCTGGTGCAGTGGCTTCTATTGATTGTTCTGATGTGCGTTCGGTGTTGGACTGAAGCGTTGCAATATCGTTGGGGGACGAAGGCTCTGAAACCGAGTTTGACGGTTTCAATGTGTCAGAAAGCAGCTCTTTCGACTCTGGCTTAGTACTTTCGTCATTAATATTTGCAATATTTTCAGATTCGATAGGATCTGAAATGTTTGTGGTTAATGTTTCTTGAGATGCTGAAGGCTTGGAGAGGGCTGGTGTCTCAGAAGAAGTGGTTAGTTGTGCTTTATTGCTTTCTTCTATTACAGCAGGAGCTACAACAAGGGGGGGTTCAGAATCATCGCTCTTATTAGATGGCTCTGAAGAAGCGGTAGCAACTTTGTCGGGCTTCTCAGTTGTTACCTCCGAAGAACTAACAAACTTCTCTTGTTTGATTTGCGAGCTTGATTCGTTACTTGGCTCTTGGGTTTGAACTGTAATGATGTTTTCCTGCTGAGAGACTGGAACTTCTTTCTGAGCGACTGCTTCGTCACTTACTTGGTTAGATATCGTCCCTTCAGAGGCTGTGTCACCTATAACAAGAGTGCTTGTTTCGTCGTTGTCAGAAGTGTCTGTGTCTTTGCCAGGCTTTTTAACAATAACAATGGTTAATTCTTCATCATCCAATTCTATGCCGGCTTGTTTGACCGCTTCAGCAATCAATTTATTAAGCTCGTCCTGCTTTTCCTTGGATAGTTTTGTGGTATCAGCTGCTATTGCACTTGAAAGTGTTGTAACACCTAGAGATGCTGTCAAAGCAAGTCGTAAAAATCTGCTGAGTGTTGAAGGCATGATTTAGCCCCGTCAGGTCGTTAGTTTTATTATTGTTAATTTAAGTCATATGGTATTGAAATCTGTACAAAACTCAATCAAGGATAGCATTTTACCCTGAAAAGTGTGAACAAAATCCATAAACCTGCCAAACCCCATTCTTTTAGTTGGTATTCGTTGCTATAGTTCTGCTCAGAATAACAATAAAAGCATAGCTAGGATTATGTTATGTCGAAAAGACTAGTGAAAAGTTTAATAGCTTCATTAATTCTAATTTCTCTGTTTGGTCTGCAAGGTTGTCGGATTTACCAGTCCTTAGGAAAGAGTATTCCTGGGTCATGGCTTCATCCTGTTAATGGACCTGAGTACTCTCTGCCTGAAGATGTGGATATGGAGCGCAATGCGTTATTAGTGATCTATCGTCCGGATTCTAAGTGGGCTTCCGAGGAAATCGAATCACCAAGTGTATACATTGATGACGAAAGAGAGTTTGGTATTAAAAATAATGCTCACTATTGGTTTGAAGTTGAGCCGGGTAAGCGTCATATAGTTATTCGTCGTCCATTGTTAGGCCTGGAAGGAACAAATCACTTTAGTTTGAGAATTATTTCGGACTTCACAGTAAACCTTAAGGCTGGAAATACCTATTTCCTAAGGTATTCAGAGTTAACGCCTCCTCCTATGGATAAAGAGGTGAGTGAAGAGGAGCCGGTAGGTGATGGTGCTTTATTTCTGATTCCGGAGGAGCTGGCTTATCGAGATTTATTGACTACTAAGTTTGATGACCATAGTGGTCGCTTTTTAACTTATAAGATGGAATATCATGAGCCTGAGAAGTTTGAAGAGTTACAAGCTCAAAAGGACGACGGTTCTAGGTGGTATTGGCCTTTCTAAATAAGCTTGAAAATAAAAAAGCTCCGACAGGAGCTTTTTTATATCTAGATACTTATAGACTTGAGAAGGCGCATTCTAAATTTCTAGATTTCAAGGCTTCCCAGTGTTTTTCCGCTAGAAAGAGCTTGTTCTACCCACTTAGGCTTTCTTCCTCGGCCTGTCCATGTTTCTTGCGGATTTTGTGGGTTCTTATATTTAGGTGCAACTTTGCCTTTTTTCTTAGATGGATTTTTAAGGCCGTCTAATACTTCATCTAAATCCAAACCATGCTCGTTAGCGATGTTGTGGATTTGTTGTAGAGCAGTTTTTTTAGCTTCAGACGCTTTGCTCTTAATTGCCTTTTCTAAATCTTTTTGAATTTGCTTTAAATCTTCAAGACTGTATTCATTGAAATTTATAGACATTTAATTACGTTCCTACGTAGTTAAGATGAGTGATTAACATTATAGATAATAATTTCTGAATATAAAGGAGGTGTCAAATTATCTTGGGTTTTGAAGTTTTTTTATCAAAAAAGTTTCATCAGGCTAATAAAAAAACGGGCATAAAGCCCGTTTTATATGAAATAATTGAGGTAGGATCTTAATGATTAAGGTTATAGTGATTCTACTGCTTTTTTAATTCTGGAAACTGCATCTTGAAGGATGTCCATGCTGGTGGCAAAAGACAGTCTCATATTGCCTGGACTGCCAAATGCTGAGCCTGGAACAACGGCTACACCTGCTTCATTAAGCAGATATTCTGCAAACTCTACGTCGTTTGAGAATTTACTTGAGTTATTGATGATCGCTTGTGCGCTTGGGAACACATAGAAGGTTCCATCACCTTGAATGCATTCAATGCCGTCAATCTCGTTTAAAGCGGAGACGATAAAGTCATGGCGCTTTTTAAATTCGCGAACCATTTGAGAAACGCATTCTTGATCGCCTGCTAATGCAGCTTCAGCAGCGAATTGAGCTATTGATGTTGGGTTGCTGGTGCTCTGAGATTGAATTTTCTTCATTGCGCCAATCAGTTTTGCTGGTCCGCCAGCATAACCAATTCTCCATCCTGTCATGGAATAGGCTTTGGATACACCATTTAATACGATGGTTCTATCGTATAGCTCTGGGCATACATTAAGAATGTTATTAAAGCCTTCTTCGTTCCACATGATGTGCTCATACATGTCGTCGGTAGCAATCATAACATCAGGATGCTGAAGAAGTACGTCTGCAATCGCTTTTAATTCCGCTTTTGTATACGCAACACCTGTTGGGTTAGACGGGCTATTAATTACAAATAAACGAGTCTTGTCCGTAATGGCGGATTTCAGTTGTTCTGCGGTTATTTTAAATCGAGAATCAATGGTGGTTTCTACGATAACGGGTTCGCCTTCCGCCATGCGTACCATGTCTGGATAGGATACCCAGTATGGTGCAGGAATAATAACTTCGTCCCCTTTGTTGAGTAGGGCTAAAGCAAGATTAAAGAAACTTTGCTTTCCGCCGCAAGAGACTAAGATTTGGTTCGCTTCGTAGGTAAGCTTATTATCGTTTTTGAATTTTTCAATAATTGCTTTCTTGAGCGAAGGAGTACCGTCGACAGCTGTGTATTTCGTATGACCCTTATTGATAGCATCAATAGCCGCTTGCTTGATGTGTTCCGGGGTGTCAAAGTCCGGTTCACCGGCACCCAAGCCAATAATATCTTTACCAGCAGCTCGCAATTCAGCAGCACGATTAGTCACTGCCAAGGTAGGAGATGGTTTGATTTGTTGTACGCGGTCCGACAGTTGTACGTCCAATCTAAAATCCTCTTGCATTAGGCCGTATGAAAAATACTAGCAGGAACCTATTAAGTCATAATGTCCAATCTAATTACGTATTTTGGAATATGATTGCCAGCCTGCAGATAAACGGCGAAAATGATACATTAAAAACGGTTTATCGTGAATAGAATTCTAGTGATAGTTGTCTGTATTTTTATCAACATATTTATGGTTTGTAAGTGAATTTTTGGAAGTTTTATGTCGAGTCGAGAACAAAAGTCTAAAAGTGATAAGTCGATTGAGGTTGTCTCCAAATACAAGCCTGCTGGAGATCAGCCTCAAGCGATTGAGTCTTTGGTTAAGGGGATTCAGGCGGGGTTAGTTCATCAAACCTTGTTGGGTGTTACTGGATCGGGTAAAACCTTTACGATGGCCAATGTTATTTCTCAGCTTCAGCGGCCTGCGATTGTTCTGGCTCATAACAAGACGTTGGCGGCTCAGTTATACGGTGAATTTAAAGACTTTTTTCCGAATAACTCTGTCGAGTATTTTGTTTCTTATTATGATTACTACCAGCCAGAAGCCTATGTTCCAAGTTCCGATACTTTTATTGATAAAGATGCTTCGGTTAATGAGCATATTGAGCAAATGCGTTTATCTGCAACAAAGGCCTTATTAGAGCGAAAGGATTGTATTATTGTCGCAACGGTCTCGTCGATCTATGGTTTGGGCGATCCTAAATCTTACCTAGGGATGATGTTGCATTTGGTTCGTGGTGATCGGATTGATCAGCGTAAGATTCTTAGGCGTTTGGCAGAATTACAGTATACACGTAATGATGCTGATTTTCGTCGAGCGACTTATCGAGTTCGTGGTGATGTAATTGATGTCTTTCCAGCTGAGTCCGAAAAAGAAGCGGTTCGAATTGAACTCTTTGATGATGAAATAGAGCAGATCAGTTGGTTTGATCCTTTGACTGGTGAAATACTTAATAAAGTACCAAGAGTAACCATCTACCCTAAAACCCACTATGTAACGCCACGTGAAACTATTCTTGAGGCAATTGATAAGATTAAGTTTGAGCTCGATGAGCGTCTTCAGCAGCTTAGAGAAAATAATAAGTTAGTAGAGGCTCAGAGATTGGAGCAGCGTACCCGTTATGATTTAGAAATGATGCAGGAATTAGGGTACTGCACTGGAATCGAAAATTATTCTCGCTATTTGTCCAAGCGTGATCCGGGGCAAGCACCTCCTACTTTGTTTGATTATATTCCGCCTGAAGCGGTGTTGTTTATTGACGAGTCGCATGTCACGGTGCCTCAGCTTGGGGCAATGTATAAGGGCGATAGAAGCCGTAAGGAAACCTTGGTTGAATATGGCTTCAGGTTGCCTTCCGCTCTGGATAATCGTCCGATGCGATTTGATGAGTGGGAGCGAATTGCGCCTCAAATGGTGTTTGTGTCTGCTACGCCAGCTCAATATGAAGAAGAACATGCGGCTCAGGTGGTGGAGCAAGTGGTGCGACCAACTGGCCTTTTGGATCCTGAAATTGAGGTCAGACCTGCATCCTCTCAGGTTGATGATCTGCTTTCTGAAATACGTCAACGTGCAAATCGAGATGAGCGAGTGTTGGCAACCGTGCTAACGAAGCGGATGGCAGAAGATTTAACGGATTATTTGTTGGATCATGGAGTACGGGTTCGGTATCTGCATTCAGATATTGATACGGTAGAGCGTGTAGAGATTATTCGTGATCTCCGACTTGGTGAGTTTGATGTCTTGGTGGGGATTAACCTGTTAAGAGAAGGCTTGGATATGCCGGAAGTTTCTCTTGTGGCTATTCTTGATGCGGATAAAGAAGGCTTTTTGCGATCCGATCGTTCTTTGATCCAAACGATCGGACGGGCAGCTCGTAATGTGAGTGGTAAAGCTATCTTGTATGCGGATAGAGAAACTGGCTCTATGAAACGGGCTATTGATGAAACGCAGCGCCGTCGGGCTAAACAGCAGAAATTTAATGAAGAGAATGGCATTGTTCCTAAAGGACTGGATAAGAAAATTACCGATATCATGGAGGGAGCTGTTCCTGGGGCTAGAGGAAGGCAGAAGGCTCGAAAAGTGGCTGAGCCTCAAAAAGACTATCAGGTACCGCTTGAATCTATGACGCCAGGAGAAATACAAAAACAAATCGTCCGCTTGGAAGATGAAATGTATAAGGCTGCGAAAGGGCTGGAGTTTGAGCGTGCGGCTCAGATCAGGGATGAAATGGTTCGTTTGAAGCAGCAAATTCTTATTGAGTAAAACGATTTTTCGTTGCGATTAAATTGATGGCTTGCATTATATGAAGATCTCCATATAATGCCTGCGCATCGACGAAGAGTTCGTTGTTATTGTCCAGCTTAGGTTGGATCTCTTCTTAAATTATTTCGTTGATGTCAGATTAAAGTCCCGTAGCTCAGTTGGTTAGAGCGCTACCTTGACATGGTAGAGGTCACCAGTTCGAATCTGGTCGGGACTACCAATTTTTCTTCTATTATTTTTCTTTACCTGTTGACACCTCTAGGTCTCGAACTTAGCATGGTTCGCTTTTCTAATTGAGTTTAAATAATTTATTCATGTGGCCTTTGGTATGGGCCACCACTGAAGAGGAAATCATTGTGCCTGTTATTACCCTTCCTGACGGCAGTCAGCGTTCTTTTGATCAAGCAGTAACTATTATGCAAGTGGCTGAGGATATTGGCCCGGGTTTAGCTAAGGCGACCATCGCAGGTCGTATTAATGGTGAGCTTCAAGATGCTTGTGAAACCATTACGGAAGATGCTGAGCTTCAGATTATTACAGCTAAAGATCAGGAAGGCGTGGAAATTATTCGTCACTCTTGTGCGCACTTGATCGGTCATGCGATTAAACAATTGCGTCCGGATGTGAAAATGGCTATTGGGCCAGTGATTGAGGATGGTTTCTATTACGACATCGAAACTGACGAATCCTTTACACCGGAAGATTTGGTCTCGCTTGAGAAGCGTATGCAAGATCTTATCGCTAAAAATTACGACGTAGTTAAAAAGTGGACGCCGGTGTCAGAAGCGCGTGCATTGTTTGAATCTCGTGGTGAAAGCTACAAGATGGAAATTATTGATGGGATGGACGACTCGGTAAAACAGGTTGGTCTGTATCATCATGAAGAATACGTTGATATGTGTCGAGGGCCACATGTCCCAAATACGCGTTTCTTAAAAGCATTTAAGTTAACTAAGCTTGCAGGTGCTTATTGGCGAGCGGATAGTAACAATAAAATGTTGACACGTATTTACGGTACAGCTTGGGCGGATAAAAAGGCGCTCAAGGCTTATATTCAGCGTATTGAAGAAGCGGAAAAGCGTGATCACCGCAAGTTGGCAAAAAAATTAGACTTGTTCCATATGCAGGAAGAAGCGCCAGGTATGGTGTTTTGGCATCCAAATGGTTGGGCTTTATACCAAGAGCTAGAGCAATATATGCGTCAAATGCAGCGTGAGCGTGGTTACCAAGAGGTTAAGACGCCACAAGTTGTAGATCGCTCTCTTTGGGAGAAGTCTGGTCATTGGGATAAGTTTAAAGAAGATATGTTTACAACGGGCTCTGAAAATCGTGATTATGCGATTAAGCCAATGAACTGTCCTTGCCATGTTCAGGTTTATAATCAGGGGCTTAAGAGCTACCGTGATTTACCTTTGCGTATAGCGGAGTTTGGTTCGTGCCATCGAAATGAGCCGTCTGGTGCATTGCATGGGATTATGCGTGTTCGTGGCTTTGTTCAGGATGATGCTCATATCTTTGTTAGTGAAGATGCAATCCAAACTGAGGTGTCTGAATTTATTGATTTCCTTCATGAAGTTTATGATGACTTTGGTTTTGAAGAGTTGATTTATAAGCTTTCAACTCGTCCTGAGAAGCGTGTAGGTTCTGATGAGATTTGGGATAAAGCCGAAAAAGCATTGGCCGAAGCTCTGGATGCGAAAGAGTTGCCTTGGGAAGAGTTGCCAGGTGAGGGTGCTTTTTATGGCCCGAAAATTGAGTTCTCATTAAAAGACTGTTTAGGTCGAGTGTGGCAATGCGGTACGATTCAGGTTGATTTCTCGATGCCTGGTCGTTTAGGTGCGGAGTATGTGGATGAGCAAGGTGAAAGAAAAACACCGGTGATGTTACATCGTGCTATTCTTGGTTCATTCGAGCGCTTCATCGGGATTTTGATTGAGCACTATGAAGGAAAATTCCCTGTGTGGTTGGCCCCGGTTCAGGCGGTTTTGATGAATATCACTGATCGTCAGTCAGAATATGTGCAGAATTTAGCACAAAAATTGACAGAAAAAGGGTTTAGAGTGAATGCGGACTTGAGAAATGAGAAGATCGGCTTTAAAATCCGCGAGCACACTCTACAGAAGGTTCCTTATCAGATAGTTGTAGGTGATAAGGAGATGGAAAATGGAGAGGTGGCGGTTCGTGCTCTCAATGGTGAAGACTTAGGTGTAATGTCTGTTGAAGCCTTTGAAAATCTTCTAAATGAAAAGATTGCAGAGCGTGGACGTAAGCAATAACTGGAGATAAAGCAATTAGAAATCCAAGAGCACGTGGCGGTAAAGAACAGCAAGCTCCTATCAATGAAAATATCCGCGCGAAAGAAGTTCGACTAATTGGAGCAGACGGTGAGCAGGTTGGTGTGGTCTCAATTAATGAGGCGTTGAATGCAGCATCTGAAGCCGAACTAGATTTAGTACAGATTTCCGATGGTGATCCGATCGTATGTAAGGTCATGGATTACGGTAAGAAGTTGTACGAAGATAAGCAGCGTCAAAAAGCAGCGAAGAAAAAGCAGCAACAGACGCAGCTTAAGGAAATGAAGTTCCGTCCTGGCACTGAAGAAGGGGATTATCAGGTAAAACTACGCAACCTGGTACGTTTCCTTGAAAAAGGGGACAAAGCCAAGATATCTCTCAGATATCGAGGTCGCGAAATGGCGCACCAGGACATCGGCATGCAATTGATGTTAAGACTTGAAAAAGATCTTGAAGAATATGGCACAGTCGAGCAGCGCCCTAAGATGGAAGGTCGTCAAATGACGATGGTCTTAGCCCCTAAGAAGAAGAAATAAACGGTCTAATTTACTGAGTCCTTCATTACTTAGTGAATAGTGTTTGTTTCATATTTTGACTAAGCCTCCATTACTGGTTTCAAAAAGTCCTAATGGTTCTGCTGTTGGGGCTTTAGTCGTTAGTTTTGGAGAGGCTAAATGCGGAGTTATTCCAAATGCCTAAAATGAAAACAAAGCGCGGTGCAGCTAAGCGCTTTAAAAAGACTGCTAACGGTTTCAAACACCGTCAATCTCATACCAGTCATATTTTGACTAAGAAGAGCACTAAGCGTAAGCGTCAACTTCGTCCTAAGCATCAGGTTGAAAAGTCTGATTTGAAGTTGGTTCAACGTATGGTTCCTTTCGCGTAATTACTCTTTAACAGAGTTATTACCTTAATCAATATTTCTGGTAGAGGGTAAAGATATGCCTCGCGTAAAACGTGGTGTTCAGGCGCGTCGTCGCCATAAAAAGATTTTAAATCAAGCTAAAGGTTACTACGGTGCTCGTAGCCGTGTATTCCGTGTTGCTAAGCAAGCGGTAATCAAAGCTGGTCAATATGCTTATCGTGACCGTCGTCAGCGTAAGCGTCAATTCCGTGCTTTGTGGATCGCTCGTATCAACGCTGGTGCTCGTTTGAATGGTCTTTCTTACAGCCGTTTCATCTCTGGCCTTAAAAAGTCAAACGTTGAGATTGATCGTAAGATTCTTGCTGATTTGGCTGTGAACGACAAAGTTGCATTCACTGCACTTGTTGAAAAAGCAAAGTCTGCATTGGCGTAAAATCAGATTTATCTGATTGCTGATGATTCAGCTTGTAAAAAAGGGAGCTTAGGCTCCCTTTTTTAATGTTTGATTGGTGGTGTTTGGCTGGATTCTTAACGTTCTTTTGGTCATTCTCAGTACCAATTTGAGCTCTGCTCAGGTAATA
This sequence comes from Litoribrevibacter euphylliae, assembly GCF_042646085.1. NCBI lineage: Bacteria > Pseudomonadati > Pseudomonadota > Gammaproteobacteria > Oceanospirillales > Oceanospirillaceae > Litoribrevibacter > Litoribrevibacter euphylliae. Next base: position 377,303 of record NZ_JBHRSZ010000001.1, read on the forward strand.
TATTTCGTCCTATTTTCTCGACTCAATCAAGTTTTGTAGTTCATTAATTTTTTCATAAAACGGGAACCTTTCATGGAGAATTTGAAGCCACTCGTAGAGCAGGCGTTAAATGCAGTTAAAGAGTCTGATAATGCCCAGGCTTTAGATCAGATTCGTGTCCAATATTTAGGTAAAAAAGGCGAGCTTACTCAGTTACTGAAAGGCTTGGGTGCTTTAAGTGCTGAAGAGCGTCCTTTGGCTGGTGCCAAAATTAATGAAGCGAAACAAGAAGTTCAGCAAGCAATAAACGTTCGTAAAGAATGTTTGGCTAATGAAGAATTGAATCAGAAGTTGGCGAGTGAGACGATTGATGTAACTTTACCTGGACGAGCTCAAGCAACCGGAAGTATTCATCCAGTTACTCGTACACTAGAGCGAATAGAATCTTTCTTTGCGAAAGTTGGTTTTCATGTAGAACAAGGTCCGGAAATCGAAGACGATTATCACAACTTCGAAGCCTTGAACATTCCAGGGCATCATCCTGCTCGAGCAATGCATGATACTTTCTATTTTGATGCGAATACTCTGCTACGTACCCATACTTCGCCAGTTCAGGTTCGTACTATGGAATCCTCTGAACCACCAGTTCGTATTATTTGCCCTGGTCGTGTTTATCGTTGTGATTCTGATATGACGCATACACCGATGTTCCATCAAGTGGAAGGCTTGTATGTTGATAAGCAAGTGAGCTTTGCTGACTTAAAGAGCTTGATTGAAGATTTCCTTAAGGTGTTCTTCGAGCGTGATTTGGAAGTACGTTTCCGTCCTTCTTACTTCCCATTTACTGAACCTTCAGCTGAAGTTGATATCGAATGGGGACGTAATCCTGATGGTAGTATCAAATGGTTAGAGGTGATGGGTTGTGGCATGGTTCATCCTAAAGTGTTTGAGGCTTCCGGGATTAACTCGAAGGAATACTCTGGCTTTGCATTTGGTATGGGGGTAGAGCGTTTAACAATGCTTCGTTATGGTGTTAATGACTTACGTATGTTCTTTGAAAATGACTTGAAATTTTTAAATCAGTTTAAGTAGTCATCATTATTTAGTTCGCGGTATCAAAGAGCAACCCTGGTTTAGGGTAATGTCAGAGCAAAGAATTTAAAGAAAGGTTTTATCATGAAATTCAGTGAAAGTTGGTTGAGAGAGTGGGTTAATCCTTCCATTGATACAGCCGAGTTGATGCATCAGTTAACGATGGCAGGCTTGGAAGTTGACGGGCATGAAGCTGTTGCCGGTGAGTTTTCAGGTGTGGTCGTTGGTCAGATTGTTTCTTTTGATCGTCATCCGGATGCAGATAAGCTAAATGTTTGTGTTGTTGATACGGGTGATGCTGAACCACAGCAGATTGTGTGTGGTGCACCCAATGTAAAACAGGGAATGAAGATACCTGTAGCAAAAGTGGGCGCGGTTCTTCCGGGGAACTTCAAAATCAAGAAAGCCAAGTTGCGTGGTGTTGAATCTTTCGGTATGTGCTGTGCTGAAGAAGAGCTGGGGTTATCGGACAGCTCTGATGGTTTGATGGAATTGAGTGAAAGTGCTTCTGTTGGTCAATGTTTCCGCGAATACTTAAACTTAGATGATGTTGCCATTGATGTAGATTTGACTCCGAACCGTGGTGATTGTCTAAGTATTGCTGGTTTAGCTCGTGAAGTAGGAACCCTGACAAGAACTGAAGTTACGGCACCTGTTATTAATGCAGTTGAGGCTGTTCATCAAGAAACACGAGGAGTGAATCTGGAAGCTTCAACGGCTTGTCCACGATATGCAGGACGTGTTGTTAAGAACGTAAATGTAAAAGCACCGACTCCTGTTTGGATGGAAGAAAAGCTACGTCGCAGCGGTATCCGATCTATTGATCCAATTGTAGACATTACCAATTATGTTCTGCTTGAACTTGGCCAACCAATGCATGCTTTCGACCTAAATAAATTAGATGGTGATATTCGAGTGCGTATGTCATCTGAAGGTGAAAAGCTTAAGTTACTTGATGGTCAAGAGGTTGAGTTGTCTGCAGGAACTTTGGTGATTGCTGATCAAAGTTCAGCATTGGCGATGGCCGGTGTTATGGGGGGCGAAGCGAGTTCAGTTACTTCTGAAACCAAAGACATTCTTTTTGAATCGGCTTATTTTGATCAGATTGCTATTGCGGGTAAGGCTCGTTCATATGGTTTGCACACTGATTCTTCACATCGCTTCGAGCGTGGGGTTGATTTCCAGCTTCAAGAAAAAGCCATTGAGCGTGCGACTGAATTACTTCTAGAGATAGCTGGCGGTGAACCAGGCCCTATTTTTATAGAAGAAGATAAGGCTCAGGTTCCTGCTGAGCGTAAGGTTGTGTTGGCTTCTTCGAACGTTGAGTCTCTTCTGGGATTGAAAATTTCAGATAATGATATCGAAGAGATTTTAACTCGTCTTGGTTTGGTTGTTTCTGAAAAAACTGAATCTGGCTGGCTATATGAAGTGCCAAGCTATCGCTTTGATATCAGTATTGAAGAGGATCTGATTGAAGAAGTTGGTCGCATATACGGCTATAACAATCTGCCTAGATCTTTGCCGACTGCAGATATGATTATGGAGCTAGAACCTGAAGTGGTTTCACCGCTATCAGCTGTTCGTTCACAATTAGTCAGTACTGGTTATCAGGAAGCCATTACTTACAGCTTTATTGAGCCTAAGCTTCAGAAACTTTTTGATCCTGCGATTGAGCCGAAAGCATTGGCGAATCCTATTTCTGCTGATATGGCTGTGATGCGCACAAGTATCTTACCTGGGTTGGTTAAGGCGCTTCAATATAATGCAAATCGTCAGCAATCACGGGTTCGTTTGTTTGAAACCGGTCAGGTCTTTATTCCTGAAGGTGATGCATTAAAGCAGGTAGATCATATTGCCGGTGTTGTATATGGCTCTCGTTTGCCTGAGAGCTGGCATGGAGCTAAGGATTCCGTTGATTTCTTTGATGTTAAAGGTGATATCGAAGCTGTACTTGGATTAACGGGCGCACTTCAATATATTTCTTTTGAATCTTGTTCTGATAATCCGGCATTTCACCCAGGTCAAACAGCGAAACTGCTTAAAGGTGAGCAGGTTGTTGGGTATATCGGAGTAATTCATCCTAGTGTCGAAAAACTGGCAGATTTGCCTGGTACAGTAATTGCTTTTGAACTAGAACTAGGATTAGTTCTTGACGGTAATGTACCTGAATTTAAAGAAATTTCTAAATTCCCTGAAGTTCGAAGAGATTTGGCAATCATAGTTGATGAATCTGTAAATGTGTCTAAGATTAAGAAGTGCATTGAACAGAATTCAGGCGAATTTATGAATTCTTTGTCGATTTTCGACGTTTATCAAGGCAAGGGGATTGAGGAAGGTCATAAGAGTATTGCGTTGGGCTTGACTTGGCAGCACCCAGAGCGCACGCTAAATGACGAAGAGATTAATCAGTGCATTGAATCTGTGATAAGTGCACTGGATAAAGAGTATCAAGCCAAGCTAAGGAGTTAGCGCATGAGTGCTCTGACAAAGGCTGATATGGCCGAGCGCCTTTTTGAAGAGCTTGGTCTCAACAAGCGTGAGGCCAAAGAGATTGTTGAAATGTTCTTTGAGGAGGTGCGTGAGTGTCTTTCAGAGAATGAGCAAGTAAAGTTATCTGGTTTTGGTAACTTTGACTTAAGGGATAAGAGTCAACGTCCAGGGCGGAATCCTAAAACGGGAGAGGAAATTCCTATTTCTGCTCGACGTGTTGTGACATTTAGGCCAGGACAAAAACTAAAAACAAAAGTAGAAGCCTATGCTGGAAGCCAGTCATAATAATGAACTCCCTGTCATTCCAGGGAAACGCTACTTTACGATCGGTGAAGTAAGTGAATTGTGCGGTGTTAAGCCGCACGTACTGCGCTATTGGGAGCAAGAATTTTCTCAATTGCAGCCAGTAAAGCGACGTAATCGTCGATATTATCAGCGTCAGGATGTACTGATGATTCGTCAGATTCGTAGTCTGTTATACGATCAAGGTTTCACCATTGGTGGTGCTCGTCAACGTTTGGCGGGTGAAGATGCCAAAGGTGAGGAAACTAACTTTAAGCAACTGATTCGCCAAACTATCTCTGAGTTGGAAGAGGTGCTTGAGGTACTGAAAGCATAAGTATCATTGTTATTTTATGCTTAGTTCTTGAAATTTAAAAAGAAAGTTCTATCATAGGCGTTCGTTTAAACGAGCGCCTTTTCTTTTTGAACGAAATTTTTCGGAGTATAGCTCAGCTTGGTAGAGCACCGTCATGGGGTGGCGGGGGTCGAAGGTTCGAATCCTTTTACTCCGACCAGTTCCTACTTTGCGTAGGTTAACTGATCTAATTTTTCTATCTCCTCTTTCATTAGTTGCCAGCATTTTTCTCTCAATTCATTGGTATCGTCCAATGTAAGTCCTTGGGTTGGGATTGGTTCAAGTTCTCGTATGCTGGCATGTCCCGAGACAAACTTATTCAGTTTTAAGTTCTCTTTGTAGCTACTGATACAGATGGGAATAATTGGTACTTGCGCTTCAATTGCCATGCGAAATGCCCCGCTTTTGAAGGGCAGTATGTTTTTTCCTCGATTTCGAGTGCCTTCGGCAAACACCCATATAGAAGTGTTATTTTTTTGAAGAGCTATAGTGGAGCTATCTAAAGTTTTAGCTGATTTTTGGCTGTTCTTTCGATCAATAAAGATATTCCCGGCGAGCCAATAGAGTTGCCCAAAAAGCGGGAGGTATTTTAGGCTTTTCTTTCCGATGGTTACGGTTCTGTATGGCACGACCGACCCGCAGACAAATAAGTCCAGATTATCCTGATGATTAGCAATATAGACGGCGGTGTGTGAGCGCTTTAGTGTAAAGTTATGGATCTTAAGTTTAATGCCTAGAATTTTAAGCCCGTATTTGGAGTAAATATTGGCAAAAAGGCGTGTATTGTCGGGATTAAAAGGACGTGCAAGGCAAGCAAGGGTGCCAACTGCAGCGATGAGAAGAAAAAACAATACAGCGAGCGGAATTCTTATTACTAACATTATTTATCTCTTGTTTTTGGCTGAGCTTACACTTGTAAGTCTGAGTCCTCAAGAGCTTCAATGTTATTGGTTGTTTAGATCTATAAACGGAGTACTGGTTGCATCGGATTGCGCATTAAGGATTTGAGATTGGATTTCTTTAGTCCAGTTATGAAAATCAGATGTTTTACTGTTTGCTTCAAGTGCTTTTCGAATCAAGGTTTCTTTGTTGCTGGATACTGCAATCACGTGCCCGGAAAAGCCTCGTTGAGTCAAAACATAAGCTTTAGAAATTTCTTTGTTTTGAATTAGGTTTGTATAAAAACTTAATTGGACTTGAGTAATTAAGTCATGTGCTTCTTCATTTCCATGAAGTCGACGAATATACGGACGAAATTTATGATGTCTAAGCATGATGCTTCCTTGCTGTATCGTAAGTGTCAATTATATGAGTATTTTCTTTGTAGTCTATTTTTTAGACTGTTTGTGACAGAGGATTGACGCTGTGGTGTGATCTATTTCTCAAGTTTATTGAGTTTGATCTCTCTTTTTAAAAGGAAAATAAGGGGGATGTCATGAATTAGTATTGATATGGCAGGAAATCAGTTACAGCAATTGGTTGCTGTAACTGATTTCTAGAGAACCTCTTAACTAGGGCGGACCTGCTCAGAGATTCCTTGGGTGGAGTGAGGGTTATCTCAATCTATTTCATTGAGGAAATCATTTAGGCAGCGTTGTACTTGGTCACTCGCACTTTCCATCATTCTAGCTTGGTTAAAGGCTTCATTGGTGTTTCCTTGCTTCGATGCTATAAGCGCGGATTTACCATGTTCATGGAATTGACGGTGTGGCTCTTCCAGGCGTTGGATGGAGCGTAAATGACTGTACTTTTGATTACCAAGACCGTGGGAGTACCACTCGCCTAAACGACTAGATCTGTGGTCGCCGAGATCATTTTCTGAGAGCTTTAATTGTCCTGCGAGATGGTTATAGACATTAGATTTCCAAATGATGTTGTCTAGAAGTGCTGTCTGAACAAAGGACTGTTCGCTGCTTCCATCGATGGTGGTAAGCATCGATTTAGCAATATCGATGACCTGATTTACGGAGGTAATGATTTGATCGTTGTTAATTGCAACGTCTTCGCACTTTTCTGCCATTTGTTGGCTTCTTGCATCAACGTCTCTGGTTTGTTTATCAATGTTTTCAACCAGATTGGAAATTTCTGAAGCGGCTTCTCCAGCACGTTGAGCCAGTGCTCGAACTTCGTCAGCTACAACGGCAAAGCCTCGACCTTGTTCACCAGCACGCGCAGCTTCAATGGCTGCGTTCAGTGCAAGTAAATTGGTTTGTTCTGAAATGTTGTTAATGGCGCCCACAAAGGTGCTGATTTGTTCTGCGACGGTACGAAGCTGTTGAATGCTGGTTACACTGTCCATCGCGGTATCACGAATAGATGCGACCGCTTCTTTGGTTGTGGTTAGTAGTGAAGCGCTTTCATTGAAGAGTTGCTTTGAGCCATTTAAACGTTCACGTTCTGAGATCATACGTTCACTGGTCGTGGCAAGAGAATGGCGAACATCATCAATGCCTTGAGTTGAATGAGAGATGAGTTTAGTAATTTCATTTCCGTTGCTTTTTTTGGAAAGTTCTTTCACTTCTCGTTTGAGTGCTTCAATCTCTTCATCTTTTTGTTGGCAAGAAACCGATAGAGTGTTTACTTCTTGTAATAACTGAGAGTTCTTACCTTTTAGTTCTTCTAATTCTTGTTTGTTTCCAAACCACATGTTGTATGTCCTTGCTCTGAATAGGAAAGCTATGGCAATGCTAACCGTAAGGGCTAAAGGTTAGACGTAAAGTCGTTTAATCTTAGTCTAAATGTCGGCCCTTGTTTGAGTTTCTTTAGTTTTATTCTGAGCTGTGTAGATACCTAAAAGTACATGCGCAGGGCTAGATTATTGAAGAAGATTTGACAAGGCAGTTTGTATTCCGGGGCTGCAAATCAATAGTTGATTGCTGGATAAATCAGGAATTAGCTTGGTGGGCTTTTGTGTACCAAAGTGGCCGCAATATGCTCCTGCTTCCTTAGCTATTAATCGGCCTGCGGCCATGTCCCAGGGTTGAACTGTTTCGTAATACGCGTGCAAACGGCCACAGGCAACCCAACAAAGATCGATGGCTGCCGAGCCATTTCTTCTAATATCTCTTGCGTGTTGTATAACGGAAGAAATATTTGGCAGTAGGCTATCTATTTGGGATTTATCGTAAGGGAGTCCTGTTGCAATCAAAGCCTGAGATAGTTGTAGGCAATCATTAATGCTGATTTTCTGTTCATTCAAATAGGCACCTTCTCCCTTAATGCCGTAAAACGTCTCATTAAGAAAAGGGCAATGAACAATGCCGAATTTCACTTCATCGCTTTCTACAAAGGCTATGGAAATAGCAACTTGGGGATGACCGTGTGCAAAGTTGACGGTTCCATCTATTGGGTCAATGACCCAGGTGGGATTCGATAGATTAAGCGTTTCTAAATGCTCAGGCGTGTAGCTTTCTTCGGTTAAAAACTGATCTTCCGGGAATGCTTGTTGCAGAGAATGTATTAGGAATTCATCCACCTGTTTATCTGTTGATGTGACCAGTTCCTGATGACTTTTATACTCTTGAGTGAAGTCATTGTTTGTTCGAGCATGAATGATAATTTGCCCGGCTTTTTGGGCTAATTCTTGTGCGGTTAAATATCGTTGGGAGTTTGAAAAGAGCTGGCTCATGATGCTTTTCCGATAAGTGGTGATTAAAAAATAAGCAGTTGTGCTTGCGCCTGCTAGCTTTAAGTATGTAGCAAGTAGAAGTTTGGGGGAACTGATATGCCACAAGTGATTAAAAAACAACAAACGGCAGAAGCGCCTAGGGCTGAAACTCCTAGTGCTGCCAGACCACTATCAATGCATGATATTCAGCAAGCCATTCATCATGGGTGGATTGATTTTCGAGCCACCAAATGGGTAAGCCTGTTCTATGGGTTAGTGTTTGTCATGGCTGGCTACGGCATGGTTGCATTGACCTATGTTTCGGATCGGCCTTATTTATTCTTTGCTCTGTTTATCGGTGCGATGTTGGCTGGACCTTTGTTTGCTGTCGGAATTTATGATTTGAGTCGGCAACTCAATAAAGGTAAACCGCCTACTTTAATGCATTCATTTCAGGCGATGAAATCCGGGGCATTCTTTGATGTGGTGGCGTTAGGCTTTGGCTTGATGCTAATAATGATTTTTTGGATGCGAATGGCGAGTGTAGTGCACGCGTTGATGCCTGAAACTATGACGATAATGGAGATGATTCCATTCTTAATGGTGGGAACTGTTATTGGTGCATTTTTCTGTGCCATCGTATTTGGAGTGACCGTGTTTGGTTTGCCTATGATGGTACATAGGCCTGTGGATGTTGTCAGTGCAAGTGTCGCTAGTTTGAAGGCGGTCGCTGATAATAAAGGAGTCATGCTAGGGTGGGCGTGTATTGTAGGGATATGTACAGTAGTTGGGTTTGCCACTGGTTTGGTAGGCTTTATTATTTTGTTCCCCTTCTTGGCTCATGCTACTTGGCATCTCTATCAAAGAGCCTTTGTAATATAAGCCAAATTGCCAATCAGTGGTGTCAGGGCGCCGATCTTAGGATCGGCGCTTTTTTATCTCTCAAATTCTTCAAGTAGCTCAATAAGCGCTTTGGCGGCATTTGTTAAAGAGTGATGTTTGTGAATAACATATCCCAGCTGACGACTGCTCATATTGGTGTCGAGATCAAGGATATGGAGTTCTGAACACAGGGATTCCGGAAGTACACTCCAGCCATAGCCAATCGAGACCATCATCTTGATGGTGTCCAGATAATTGGTGGAAGTAACGACATCCAGGCTAACTTGTGTGTCAGAAAACAGATTTTCAACCTTCTGACGCGTGAAGGTATTCGGGCTGGGTAGGATGGCCTTATGCTCTGCTAAGTCTTCTAGGGTTAATTTTGATGTGTTGGCTAGTGGGTGATCCTGACTGCAAACAAAATGCATTTGATCGTGCCAGATGGCTTTGCTAATTAAGCTGGCATGGGGGGTCGGCGCCAGTGTAATTAAGGCCATCTCTTTGTCGCCATGAAGTACTTGTTCATAGCCGCTCTCTGATTCCCAAAATTCAATTTTTAAATCTACATCGGGATAGCGTTGCGAATAGGCTTTTAAAATTGGAGGCAGTCGATGAAGGCCGACGTGGTGACTGCAAATAATTTCTAATGAGCCGCTGACTTGCAGAGAAAGGTTGTGCAGTTCCTGTTCTGTGGATTTGATTAAATGCAGAATCTGCTTGGCTTTAGGTAGCAGTGCATTGCCAGACGGAGTAAGAGATACCTTTCTGCCGACTCGATCAAATAGCCTGGTATCAAGCTGTTCTTCAAGCGTAGAAACTCGCTTGCTTACCGCAGGTTGGGTTAAATACAGTTCTTCTGCGGCTTCGGAGAAGGACTTGTGTTTGGCGACGGCCAAAAAGGCTTTAAGCGATTGCGTGTCCATGCCCTGTCTTTGTCTAATTTATCTGAGTTTAATTGTAGTTGTATAACTTAATTTTATCTCATCTATAAAAAATATGAATTTATTTTATTTTTGTGAGGGATTAGTATGCATTCCATAAGATTGGAGCGCCTCGAAGTAAGGCCCTGAGTAAAGAATTAAGCCAGATTATTTAGTGATGAGGAGAATAAAATGGCGGGTAAAACTCTGTACGACAAGTTGTGGGAATCCCACGTTGTTAAAGAGCGCGAAGATGGCACTGCGCTAATTTATATTGATCGCCAGCTTCTTCATGAAGTGACTTCTCCACAGGCTTTTGAAGGTTTGCGTTTGGCTGGTCGTAAGCCATGGCGTTTGGATGCCAATCTGGCGACTCCGGATCATAACGTACCAACAACATTCAACGAGCGTGAAGTGGGTATTGAAGGCATTGTTGATCCGGTCTCTAAAATTCAGGTGAAGACGTTAGATGAGAACTGCGATGAATTCGGTATCGTTGAATTCAAAATGCAGGATATTCGTCAGGGGATCGTACACGTGGTAGGTCCTGAGCAGGGCGCCACCCTTCCAGGTATGACGGTTGTATGTGGTGATTCACACACAGCAACGCACGGTGCCTTTGCAGCATTAGCACATGGTATCGGTACGTCAGAAGTTGAGCATGTGATGGCGACTCAGTGCTTGATTCAGCGCAAGATGAAAAATTTGCTGATCAAGGTGGAGGGTGAACTTGGTAAAGGGATTACTGGTAAAGACGTTGTTCTGCATGTAATTGGTGTGATCGGTACCGCTGGTGGTAATGGTTGTGCAATGGAATTTGGTGGCAGTGCCATTCGTTCTATGAGCATGGAAGGTCGTATGACCATGTGTAACATGGCGATTGAAGCGGGTGCTCGTGTGGGTATGGTTGCTTTCGATGAGATCACTGCGGACTACGTGAAAGGTCGTGCCTACGCACCAAAAGGTGAGCAGTGGGATCAAGCGGTTGAGTATTGGAAGACGTTAGTGTCTGACGAAGATGCAGTGTTTGATCAGGTTGTTGAGATTAAAGCAGAAGACATTAAGCCGCAGGTAACGTGGGGTACTTCTCCGGAGCAAGTCGTGTCTATTGACGATACTGTGCCTACTCCGGAATCTGAATCTGATCCAGTTAAGCGCTCAGCCATTGAGCGTGCCTTGGTTTACATGGGCTTGGATGCGGGCCAGAAAATTACAGACATCCAGTTGGATCGCGTATTCATTGGTTCTTGTACGAACTCCCGTATTGAAGATCTTCGTGCCGCCGCCGAAGTGGTTAAAGGTAAGCAGGTTGCTTCTACATTGAAACAAGCCTTGGTTGTTCCGGGATCTGGTTTGGTGAAGAAGCAAGCGGAAGAAGAAGGCTTGGATAAAGTATTCACTGACGCAGGTCTTGAGTGGCGTGAGCCAGGTTGTTCAATGTGCTTGGCAATGAATGCTGATAAGTTAGGTAACGGTGAACATTGTGCTTCAACTTCAAATCGTAACTTTGAAGGTCGTCAGGGCTATGGTGGGCGTACACATCTTGTTAGCCCCGCAATGGCTGCGGCTGCGGCGATTGCAGGCCACTTTGTTGACGTTAATGCATTCATGAATGAAAACGCTTAAGGTGCTGAAGGAGAATTTGTTATGAAAAAGTTTACAGTGCATCAAGGCATCGCAGCGCCAATGGATCGTGCCAATATCGATACGGACATGATCATTCCAAAGCAGTTTTTGAAGTCCATTAAGCGTAGTGGTTTTGGACCTAACTTGTTTGATGAATTGCGTTATCTGGATGAAGGTAAGCCGGATGCGGATAACAGTGGTCGTCCATTAAACCCTGATTTTGTATTGAATCAGCCTCGTTACCAAGGTGCATCCGTACTTTTAGCGCGAGAGAACTTTGGTTGTGGTTCGAGTCGTGAGCACGCACCATGGGCGCTAGAAGATTATGGTTTCAGAGCGATTATTGCCCCGAGCTATGCGGATATTTTCTTTAATAACTCGTTTAAAAATGGCTTGTTACCGATCATTTTGGATGAAGCTATTGTTGATCAGTTATTCAAAGAAGTAGACGCTAATGAGGGCTATCAACTAACGGTTGATTTGGAAAACCAAAAAGTAATCAAACCAAGTGGTGAAGAGATTGCTTTCGAGGTAGATCCATTCCGTAAGCATTGTTTGATTAATGGTTTGGACGATATCGGTTTGACGCTTCAGGATGCGGATGACATCCGAGCTTATGAAGAGAAGCGTCGTGCCTCTCAACCGTGGTTGTTTGATGTGGTTAAATAAAGTTTGAATTTTTCGACGGTGGATCAATACAAATTGATCCATCTAATCACTGGGTTTGTGTTATTTAAAACTCAGTCAGAAAGGAAATAGTGAAAGAATATGTCTAAGAATGTATTGATTTTGCCGGGTGACGGTATTGGTCCAGAGATCGTTGCTGAAGCGGTTAAAGTTCTAAATGTAGTTAATAATAAGTTCGATCTTGGCCTGACGTTGGAAGAAGGGCTTGTTGGTGGTTCTGCGTATGATGTGCATGGTACGCCACTGCCTGAAGAGACGATGACTAAGGCGAAAGCCTCGGATGCGATTCTACTTGGAGCAGTAGGTGGCCCTAAGTGGGATAACCTGGAAGATCGTGAACTGCGCCCAGAGAAAGGCTTGTTGGGGCTTCGCTCTGGTTTGGAATTGTTCGGTAATCTTCGTCCGGCCATTCTTTATCCGCAACTTGCTGATGCCTCTTCTTTGAAGCCAGAGATTGTTTCTGGTTTAGATATTCTGATCGTTCGTGAATTAACCGGTGGTATTTACTTCGGTAAGCCTCGTGGTATTCGTACGTTGGAAAACGGTGAGCGTGAAGGTTACAACACTTACGTTTATTCAGAATCTGAAATTCGTCGTATCGCGAAAGTTGCGTTCGAATCTGCTCGGAAGCGTAACAAAAAGCTGTGTTCAGTAGATAAAGCAAACGTTCTTGAAGTAACTGTGCTGTGGCGTGAAATTCTGGAAGAGGTGGGCAAAGAGTACCCTGATGTTGAACTGTCTCATATGTACGTAGATAACGCAGCAATGCAGTTAGTTCGTGCACCTAAGCAGTTTGATGTGATGGTTACCGGTAACATGTTTGGTGATATTTTGTCTGATGCGGCTGCGATGCTAACCGGTTCAATTGGTATGTTGCCATCTGCGTCTTTGGATAAAGACAATAAAGGCATGTACGAACCATGTCATGGTTCTGCACCAGATATCGCTGGTCAAGGCATTGCTAACCCATTAGCGACTATCTTGTCTGCTGCGATGATGCTTCGTTATTCCTTGAATGAAGTAGCAGCTGCGGATGCGATTGAAGAGGCCGTAAGTAAAGTGCTTGATCAAGGTTTGCGTACTGCAGACATTTTTTCTGACGGTATGAAGAAAGTGTCTACCGAAGAGATGGGTGAAGCGGTAGTAGCTGCTTTATCTTAATTGATCGATAAGGAACGGCGATAAAGCTCTTCTTTTGAGCCGTTCATTTAAATAGTTTGATTTATATCCTGAATCTAATACAAAGATTCAGTATAATCTTCGAAGAGTTCGTACTTCGAATTTAACGAGTCACAGAAACAGTTTCGAGCAATAACAAAAGGTTGTAGCTCGTAAAGTTTTTGCTATCCAAAGTTAGAGGAATACTAAAGTGAAAGTAGGTCTAGTAGGTTGGCGTGGCATGGTTGGTTCCGTGTTAATGCAGCGTATGCAGGAAGAGAAAGATTTCGATCTGATCAAGCCTGTGTTTTTTACCACCTCTCAAGCCGGTCAAGATGCACCAATTATTGGTGGTATTACCCCTGCAGAGAAAACACTACAAGACGCGACCGATATTAGTATTCTAAGCACGATGGATGTGATTATTACCTGTCAGGGTGGTGACTATACTAAAGCTGTTTTCCCTAAGTTGCGTGAAAGTGGTTGGGATGGCTACTGGATTGATGCTGCATCTTCGCTGCGCATGGCAGATGATGCGGTTATTGTCCTTGATCCTGTGAACCAGCATGTGATTAAAGATGCATTAGCTCAAGGTGTTAAAAACTACGTTGGTGGTAACTGCACTGTTAGCTTGATGTTGATGGCGATCGGTGGTCTGTTCGAGAAAGATTTGGTGGAGTGGGTTAGCCCGATGACTTATCAGGCCGCTTCTGGTTCTGGTGCCAAGCACATGCGTGAATTGATCTCTCAAATGGGCGCAGTTCGTGACAACGTTAAGGATCTTCTTGATGATCCTGCTTCTGCAATTCTTGAAATCGACAAAAATACTTCAGAGTTTATCCGTAGCAGTGATTACCCAACGGATCAATTCGGTGTGCCTTTGGCGGGTAGCCTGATTCCTTACATCGATTCTCAGCTTGAATCTGGCCAAAGCCGTGAAGAGTGGAAAGCAGAAGTCGAAACCAACAAGATCTTGGGTACGTCTGATAATGCGACGCCAATTGATGGTATTTGTGTTCGCGTTGGTGCGATGCGTTGTCACAGTCAGGCATTGACCATCAAGTTGAAGAAAGATCTTCCGGTAGAAGAAATTGAGTCAATTCTTGCTGCGCATAACGGTTGGGTGAAAGTGATTCCAAATGATCGTGACGTGACCATGGAAGAGTTAACGCCTGCAAAAGTAACGGGTACCTTGAGCATTCCTGTTGGTCGTATTCGTAAGTTATCAATGGGGCCAGAGTATATCTCAGCCTTCACTGTTGGTGATCAGTTACTTTGGGGTGCGGCAGAGCCGTTACGTCGCATGTTGAGAATCTTACTCGACAAATAAGGGTTAGGTGGTTCTCCTAATTCTGTGAGCTGTATCACAATAAAGCCGGATGCATTCAGTATCCGGCTTTTTTATGTCTGCTTTTTGATGTCGTTTGACAATTCAATAAGACAACCTGTTGATAAATCAGTATTTATGTTCGATACTTTTTCAATTAATGAATAATAGCCATCATCCGGCCAAAAACGTCTAAACTGGTTAGATAAAATCGTAAAGTTAACGCATCCAGAAGATGTTGGATTACTTTGATTAGCGGCAGGTTCTGACTATTCAAAGTATGATGCGAGTAAATAACAACAAAGGATCGACGCATGAAGCTTCGTAAACTCACCTCTGCATTAGTTGCAGCAGGCGCACTTAGTTCTCCATTTGCATTGGGATTAGGACTTGGAGATATCTCACTTAAGTCGTCGTTAAATCAACCTTTGCAGGCCGAGATTAAGCTGCTTCAAACACGCGAACTGGCTGAGGAAGAAATTTTACCTTCACTGGCTTCAGAAGAAGAGTTTAATCGAGCTGGTGTAGAGCGCTTCTTCTTTTTAAGTAATATCGATTTTGATGTTGAATTATCAGGCAAGGGCGACGGTTCTTTACTTCTTACTACTAAGCAAACAATACAAGAACCTTTCCTTAACTTCTTGGTCGAGGTTAATTGGCCTAATGGTCGAGTACTTCGTGAGTATACCGTTCTGCTTGATCCCCCTGTTTATGAAGATACCGCGCCTGCGATTGTTGTCACTCCTCAAACTAAGGCTTCTACAAAGCCTATGATGGACGCTGAGAAACAAGTAGTTGAGGCCAAGCATAGTCGAGCGGTTGTGACTCCTGTAAGTCAAAGTGATTCCAGGGTATCAAATGGCACCTTCGGTCCTGTAAGTGCATCGGATACTCTTTGGAATATTGCTATCGAAGTTCGGCCAGATCGTTCGGTTACTGTTCAGCAAACTATGATGGCGATTCGTGAGTTGAATCCAAATGCTTTCGTTGCTGGCAATATCAATAAAATCAAGAAAGGCTCGGTTCTTCGTGTTCCGACATTAGATCAAATTCAAGGCTGGACGCAGGGTTCTGCGGTTCAGGAAGTTGCTGCACACAACAAACGCTACCAACAGTCTATTCATCCAGAGCAAACGGGTCAGGTTCAGTTGAGTGGTGTTGATCACTCTTTGCAGTCTACTACCATGAAGCCGGAGGAAGCCCGATTAAAAATAGTTCGTTCTGAAGAGGCTAGTGCGGCTATCGGTGCTGCAAGTGGTGATCAGAGTGGTGAAGGGGCAGAGCTGGAAACCATTCAGAATGAATTAGCTATTACTCAAGAGAATCTTGACAAAGCAAATCGTGAAAATGAAAAACTCTCTGCTCGTATAGAAGCTCTTGAAGAGCGTATGTCCAAGTTGTCGCGCCTGGTGACTTTGAAAGATACTCAAATGGCTGAGTTACAGATGGCCGCCTCTGACCAAATGACAGAAATGGGTGATATGGCAGGTCAGGACGAGGTGGAACAAGATGCTTCAGATATGCCGGCCGCTGCAATGCCAGGCGATGGTATGTCTGAGGACATGGCATCTGAAGAACTGATGACTCCATCAGAGGATATGCCAGCAACTGATGATGGAATGACTGATGAGGTGGCTTCGGCTGAAGATGCAGTCTCGGATATGACTGAAATGGCGGATGGTATGTCCGACATGGCTTCAACTGATCCGGTCGAAGAGTCGATTGCTAGTACCTCTCCTGAAGCGGTTGACAATAAGCCGGTTATTAAACTGGATGATCCGGTTGCTCCGATGCAACAGCCACAGCAAGGCTTGTTAGATAAAATCCTTGGTAATCCTGTGTGGTTAGCTGCCATTGGTGCTGGCGCTCTGTTGTTCGTGATTTTACTCTTCATGATGTCTCGCAGAAGTTATCAGCGTGAAAATGAACTGGCTGATGTTGTAGATCAAGATACCGTTGCAGGTAAAACGTCCTCTGACATTGCTGATGAAGAATTGAATGCGATTGATCAGGAGTTAGATGATTTAGATCTAGAGTCCAAAGGCTTTGGTCAGGTTTCACTGGATGGTGATGACAATCTTGAGGTTGATGATGTTGTCGCGCGTGCGGACAGCTATATTGCCTACGGCCAATTTGATAACGCAACCAATTTGCTTGATGAAGCGATTAATAGCGAGCCTAGTCGTATTGACTTGCGCCTGAAGATGCTTGAAGTGTATGCAGAAATGCAAGATACCCAAGGTTTTGAGCGTCAGAAACAGGAAATTATTAATCTCGGTGCTGATGATGTGCTGGGGCAAATTAATGTTTTGGAGCAGAAGCTGCCAGGCTCAATTGGTGGTGATTCACCGACAGTTAATGCCTTCGATAGTGGTGAAAGCTTGGTTGCAGATGGTGCTAGCGAGTTTGATTTATCTTCAGATTCTGATGATGCGAATGATGATTTTAGTTACTCGCTGGAAGACCTTGAGTCTGAACTGGCTTCTGATTTGAGCGGTGATTCTGAGTCGGCAGGTATGAGTTCGCTTTCGGGTGAAAGTGATGATCTGGGTGATTTGGAATTTAATCTGGATGAAGAACTTGGTTTAGCTGAAGAGTCGCCTACCGAAACAGAAAAGGATCTGTCGTCAGGAGATGAGTTCTCTCTGAATATTGATCTTGACGATACCGAAGTTTCAGAGTCGGTTGTTGATAATGTAGATTCAGGCCTTGAAAGTTTAGATGATCTTGAGATGTCTGGCTTCGAGAGTGATTTAGAGTCTGCAGAGAAAGACAGTGATGAGTTGGCCGGTCTAGGTGTGTCAGCTGATCTGGAAGCGGAATCGGCTGAGCTTTCGTTGGATTCATCTCTTGATCTGGAAGAAAGTGCGGACGAGTTTGAGCTTGATGTGCCTGCGGTAGAGGATAATGTCATTGAGGCTACAGCTTCTACCGAGACTGATGAGTTATCCATTGATATGGATGCCGTAGAGTCAGTTTCTGATGAGGCATCAGGTATTGATAACACGGCAGAAACTGCTGATTTAGATATGGACTCTGATTTGGAAGATCTTGCTAAGTCGCTAGGTGTTGATTCTGCGGACGAAGTTGATTTGGATGCTGAACTTGCCTCTGCTTCAGAAACTGAGGTGAGTGCCCTTGATGTATCAGAAACAGCTTTAGATGAGACAGCTGTTGAAGGTGCTGATACAGAACTTCAAGAGTCTGAGTTTGATCTTCCGGAAGAAGAGATTTCTCTGGATGGGTCGACTGAGCTTACTGACATGGCGGACGATATGTCATTAGCGTCTTCGGTTGATGCTGTGGAAGCTGCTGAAACGGTATCGGAAGACCTTGGTGATTTAACGCTTGATGAATCACTTGATGTGGCTGAAGTAGAAGGTGAAGTTGTTGATGAGCTTTCTCTGGATGAGTTGTCACTGAACCAGAATGGTGCGGATGTTCCTGATGTAGAGGATTCAGCTGAAGCTGAAGAGGTAGAGATAACTGGGGAAAGTTCTGCGGATGATCTGGTTAAAGCCGATTTGAACGAGGAAGAGTTGGACTTCTATGTGGGGACTGATGAAGTGGCCACTAAGCTGGATCTTGCTCGTGCGTATGTAGATATGGGGGATGTCGACGGAGCAAAAGACATCTTGGAAGAAGTGATCGTCGAAGGTAATGAAGATCAAAAAACCGAAGCAACTGAACTGCTGAATGGGTTATCATAACCCGTTCAGTATTTCACCGAAGATATTCGGTGTTGTTAACTTAGTTGTACGGTGAGTCAGTTGTCAGAGCATCCTATTGTCGAGCGCATCGCGCTTGGCATCGAATATTTTGGGCATGGTTTTAAAGGGTGGCAACGTCAGCCATCCGCCAAGCCTTCCATTCAAGAAGAATTAGAAAAAGCCTTAAGTCGAATAGCCAATCTGCCTATCGAAGTCGTCTGTGCGGGACGCACTGATGCTGGTGTTCATGCAACGCATCAGGTGGTTCACTTTGATAGTCCTGTCGTTAGAAATGACAATTCCTGGGTTCGTGGAGTTAATTCACAGCTGCCGGATCAAATTGGGGTTAAGTGGGTAACGCGTGTTGATGATACTTTTCATGCTCGCTTTTCGGCGACAGCCCGACGATATCGCTATGTGATTGATAACAGCTCCACTATGCCTGTGATACATCGTAACGCGGTAACTTGGCACTTCTCACCGCTAGATGCTCAGGCAATGCATGATGCAGGACAAGCGCTCTTGGGTGAGAATGACTTTACCTCGTTTCGAGCTAAAGAATGTCAGTCTCATACGCCGATGCGAAATATCCATCATCTAATGGTACGTAGGATCGGCGATTTGGTGGTGATAGATGTCAAGGCAAATGCTTTTTTGCATCACATGATAAGGAACATTGCTGGCGTTTTATGTGAGGTTGGCGATGGCCGTAAGCCTATCGAATGGGTGAAGAATGTGTTGGCTGCAAAGGATAGAACTCAAGCCAGTGTCACAGCCCCTCCTCATGGGTTGTATTTTGTCGATGTGGATTATGATGATGGGTATGGTTTGCCTAAAGGCAGTCGCTCTTTGGGGCCCTTATTGGTGACGCCAGCAAATCATTTATTTGAATAAATAAAACCTTTCTAAATGCTTTAAGATGCAATCTTTAGTCTGTAGCTCATAGCTGCTTTCTGGTAGTATTTCTCATTTATTTGATTGGAACGAAAGTGGCGAGAACAAGAGTTAAGATCTGTGGGATTACCCGTTCAGAAGATGCTTTAAACGCAGTGACTGCTGGCTGCGATGCAATTGGACTGGTTTTTTATCCTCCAAGTCCTAGACATGTCAGTTTAGAGCAAGCCAGAGAAATCGTCTCTTCTTTACCTCCTTATGTGAGTGTCGTGGGGTTGTTTGTTAATCCAGACGCTGAGTTTGTCACAAAGGCGGTGGATTACGTAGGATTAACTTGTCTTCAATTCCATGGTGATGAGTCTCCAGAGTTCTGCAATCAATTTGAAACCTCTTGGTACAAAGCAATTCGTGTACAAGCATCAACGAATCTTTATGATTGTGTAAAAGACTATCAAGAGGCATCCGCTTTGTTATTGGATACGTATAAAGCGGGTGTGCCTGGTGGTACAGGTGAAACCTTTAATTGGTCATTGATTCCTGATGACCTTACTAAACCTATAATTCTTGCTGGTGGTTTGGAACCATCAAACGTTGCATCAGCGATAGAGCAAGTAAGGCCTTATGCTGTTGATGTCAGTGGCGGTGTTGAGGCTGAGAAGGCGATCAAATCGAATGAAAAGATGATCGCATTTGTAAATGAGGTGTTGAAATGACAGATAAAGCGCAAGCGGCGCAGTTACCTGATGAGAATGGTCACTTTGGTGTTTACGGTGGTCGTTTTGTATCTGAAACCTTAATGAGTGCTTTAGACGAGCTTACAGAACTGTACAATCGTCTAAAGAACGATCCTGACTTCCAAGCTGAGTTTGATAAAGATCTGGCTCACTATGTAGGACGTCCTTCACCTCTTTATCACGCTGAACGATGGTCGAAAGAAATCGGTGGTGCACAGATTTATCTTAAACGTGAAGATCTTAATCACACTGGTGCCCACAAAGTTAATAACACCATCGGGCAGGCGCTTCTAGCGAAATATATGGGTAAGCCGAGAGTTATTGCTGAAACCGGTGCTGGCCAGCATGGTGTGGCAACGGCAACCGTGGCGGCTCGTTTAGGCCTTGAGTGTAAAGTTTTTATGGGTGCCGAAGATGTTCAGCGTCAAGCACTGAATGTTTATCGCATGAAGTTATTAGGGGCGGAAGTATTACCTGTAGAAGCAGGAACTCGTACGCTTAAAGATGCAATGAATGAAGCCATGCGTGACTGGGTGACGAATGTTGATTCGACCTTCTACATCATTGGAACCGCTGCTGGGCCTCATCCCTACCCAATGTTAGTTCGTGACTTTAACTCGGTTATTGGACGTGAAGCGCGCCGTCAGAGTTTAGAGCAAGCAGGTAAATTGCCTGATGCACTTGTCGCCTGTGTGGGTGGCGGCTCCAATGCGATTGGTTTATTCCATCCGTTCATCGAAGATAAAGACGTTGCAATGTATGGCGTAGAAGCCGGTGGTCATGGTCTGGAAACGGGGGAGCATGCTGCTCCTTTGTCTGCAGGTAAGCCTGGTGTATTACACGGCAATCGTACTTATCTGATGGAAGATGAAAACGGTCAAATTCTTGGGACACATTCAGTGTCTGCAGGCTTGGATTACCCTGGCGTTGGCCCTGAGCATAGTTATCTTAAAGACATTGGTCGAGCGAACTATGTTGCGGTAACCGATGATGAAGCGTTGGCGGCGTTCCGTAAGTTAACTCGTGTGGAAGGTATTATGCCGGCTCTTGAATCAAGCCATGCGTTAGCTTATGCCGAAAAACTGGCGAAAACTATGTCTCCAGAACAGATGATCGTAGTGAACTTGTCTGGTCGTGGAGATAAAGATATCCACACCATTGCTCAAATCGATGGTATTTCTGTTTAAGAAAGTACGTTTGTTTAATGAGAAAGCTCTGACTCAGTCAGAGCTTCTTGTATCAACAAGTACAGCCAGTTCTGTTGTGTCCTAATGCGTTTATGCTGAGCTGTATAAGAAAAGGTTTCAAAGTTAATGAGCAGAGTAAGATCTTATTTTGACAAGCTTAAGGTGTCAGGCAAGAAAGCATTGATTCCTTATATTACGGCAGGTGACCCAAGCTTGGATGCAACTGTTCCTATGATGCATAGCTTGGTGGAAGCAGGTGCGGACATTATCGAGCTTGGCGTTCCATTCTCTGACCCGATGGCCGACGGCCCGGCGATTCAGTTGGCATGTGAGCGAGCATTAGCTCATAACACCAGTCTTAAAGATGTTCTGGCCTGTGTTAAACAGTTCCGCGAAACAAACCAAGAGACGCCGGTTGTTCTGATGGGGTATTTAAACCCGGTCGAAGTGATGGGTTATGAAGCGTTTTCAGAAGCGGCCGCTACGGCGGGTGTTGATGGGGTGCTTCTGGTTGATCTCCCACCAGAAGAAGCGAATTTGGTTAAGCCTTTGTTTGAAAAGCATGAGCTAGACAGTATTTTCTTGTTGGCTCCAACGACGTCTGAACAGCGCACTAAGCTGATTTGTGAGCAAGGCTCAGGCTACGTTTATTATGTATCAGTGAAAGGTGTTACTGGCTCATCTGCATTAGATACCAAAGAAGTAGCTGAGAAGGTCGCTGCCATTCAAAAACAAACGAATTTACCGGTTGGTGTTGGTTTCGGTATCAAAGACGGTGAAACTGCGGCTCAGGTTGCGGCTGTTGCGGATGGCGTGATTGTAGGCTCTGTACTGGTGAATACTATTGCAGAAGGCGCAGAGCAAGGGGCTTCTACAGAGGAAACTTGCCAACGTTTGTCTACTATTATTCGAGACATGCGTACAGCAATGGACTCGGCGCAATAGTATTGAGTAAAGTCTGGTCTTGAAAATAACGTCTAAATAGTAGCAGGTAAGCTAGATGAGCAGCTGGCTAGATAAAATCGTTCCTTCTATCGTTCGCTCTGAATCACAGCGCAGAGCGAGTGTACCTGAAGGGCTTTGGAAGAAGTGTCCAAAGTGTGATGCTATCTTGTATCGTCCCGAGTTGGAAAAGAACGATGATGTGTGTCCGAAATGTGATCATCATATGCGGGTTACGGCACGTCGTCGTGTAGAGCTTTTTCTGGATGCGGAAGATAGAGTTGAATTGGCTGCTGATGTTCAACCGGAAGATCGACTCAAGTTCAAAGATTCAAAACGCTACAAAGATCGACTCAGTGCTGCGCAGAAAGATACCGGCGAAAACGATGCCTTAGTGACCTTTCATGGCAAACTGGAAGGTCAAGCGGTTGTTGTGGCTGCCTTTGAATTCAACTTCATGGGTGGCTCCATGGGTTCGGTTGTTGGTGAGAAATTTGTTCGAGCGGTAAAAGTTGCGCTAGAAAATCAAATTCCATTTATTTGTTTTTCAGCCAGTGGTGGGGCAAGAATGCAGGAAGCATTAATCTCTTTGATGCAGATGGCCAAAACGTCAGCGGCTTTGGAGCGATTAAAACGTAAAGGCATTCCTTTTGTATCTGTGATGACTGATCCTGTATTTGGTGGCGTTTCGGCGAGTTTAGCGATGTTGGGCGATATTAATGTTGCTGAGCCAAATGCACTGGTTGGTTTTGCTGGCCCTAGAGTGATTGAGCAAACGGTTCGAGAAAAACTCCCTGAAGGTTTCCAGCGAAGTGAGTTTCTGTTGGAGCACGGCACCGTCGATATGATTATTCACCGAAAACAATTACGCACTAAGCTATCCCGGTTATTAGCTAATTTAACCTGGCATATGAAAACTCCTTCAGAACGTTCTGTATGACTCAACGGAAATCTTTAAATGACTGGCTCTCTTATATGGAGAGCATGCATCCCACCGAAATTGATCTTGGTTTAGATCGTATCAAACAAGTCTCTGATAAGTTGCAGTTGGAGCCTTTGGCCGATCAGGTCATTACTGTTGCTGGCACAAACGGTAAAGGTACCAGCTGTGCCTTTCTTGAGGCCTACTCGCAAGGCATCGACAAGAAGGTTGGTTTGTACACCTCACCTCACCTTATTCGATTTAATGAACGAGTTAGGGTTAACGGACAAGAGGTATCTGATCAACAATTACTTTCTGCATTTGAAGTAATTGAACTCGCTCGTGGTGATACATCGCTGACTTATTTTGAGTTCACTACCTTGGCCGCGATGTGGTTGTTCAAACAGGCCATGTTGGATGTGGTGATTTTGGAAGTCGGATTAGGCGGTCGTTTGGATGCGGTAAACATCATTGATCCGGATTTGGCGCTGGTTACTTCGATTTCTGTGGATCACGAAGCCTGGCTAGGGCACGATATTGAAGCCATTGGGCGAGAAAAAGCAGGAATATTTCGTGCGCATAAACCTGCCGTGTTTGGTGCGGAAGGTAAACCTCAATCGGTAGGTGATTACGCAAGCGACATTGGGGCGCAGTTTTATCAGGCGGGTCGTGATTATCAGCTGATCGCTTCGGACTCTCATTGGCAATGGCAAGCTTGTGGTGATGATTGCTCGAATGGGCAATCTTTTGAAGGTCTGATTCATCCGAGTTTTCCGGTGCAGAATGTCGCAACCTGCATCATGGGGTTGTCGCAACTCGGTTGGTTATTGACAGCAGAACGTATCAACTGGGCCATTGAACATGCGTTTATCCGTGGCAGGATGGAACCGTTCAATCATCAGGGTGTGGAAGGGTGGTTGGATGTTGCTCATAACCCTGAATCGGCGAAGCATTTGGCTCGACAACTCAAAAAGAAGACAGCACCTGGTCAGAACAATGTGGCTGTGTTTGGCGCTATGTCGGATAAAGACATTGATGGTGTCATCGATGAGCTCAAAGACGTCATCAGTCATTGGTTGTGCATTGATTTACCGATTGATAGAGCCATTTCATCTGCCGAATTGAAAGAAATGCTTCAATCTAAAGGAATGAGCGCAGAGCAGTTTGCTACGTTTGAATCTGCTTTCAATACGATTAAATCAGCGACTGACTTTTCGGAACAAGAGACAACAGCGGATAACCTAGTTGTGTTAGGATCGTTTTTTACCGTAGCTGAAGCCATCATGTATTTTGATAAACAATAGCTTATGAAAGAAGACAGCAAAGGAATCAAGAAGGAGGCCGCTAAAGGCGCTTCTTCGACTCAAGGAACAGACAAGGCTAAAAGTGCTGATGCTGATTCGCCAGAATTGATTAAATATCGCTTGTTGGGGGCAGTGGTTACCTTCGTGCTGTTAGCGTTATTTGGTCCTGAAGTGTTGGATGGCAGTGGTCGGGTACAGACCAATTCCATTATTGAAATCCCGGATCGCCCGGATGTTCCGGCACCTCCTATATTGCAACCTCCTGCGCCAAAAGGCACTGGTTTTGATGAAGCCTCTGTTCGCGAAGCTCAACAACGCTTGTTAGCAGAGAAGAAACAACAAGCAGCTAAGACACCAAAACCTGCAGAGAAGAAGGCTGGCTCTGATGTCGATTCAACGGCTGAAAGCGTTGCGCAGCCACTTCCTCGAAAAGCACCAATGTTGGCAGAAAATAAACCCGCTTGGACGTTGCAGCTGGCGACGTTCAGTCAATCTAAAAACGCATATGCGTTACGTGAGAAACTGACCAAGGCCGGTTTTAATACCTACAGTCGTTTATTGAAGGATTCATCTGGAGAGACTAAATACCAAGTGTTTGTTGGCCCTGAACTGAGCAAGCAAAGGTTGTTGGTTGTGAAGAAACAGATTGCTAAGAAGCTCAAGCTGAGTGATGGCATCATTAAGCCATACAGACCTTAATGGTTTGATTTTGATCGAATGCGTTATTTAAGGTTTTGTGATGACCATTGCTTTGATAGAATTCGCAACCCTGTAGAAAGGAAGTGCTTATGAACTGGTTAGACATCGTTATTATTAGTGTGATTGCCGTTTCAGCTTTGGTGAGTCTTAAACGAGGCTTTGTTAAAGAGTTGATGTCACTGGTGACATGGATTGCAGCACTTCTTATCGCGCGAATTTATGCGTACGATTTCTCTCATTATTTGAGTGATTTTGCGAACAACGGAAAGTCGGCACTTGTGCTGGCTTTTTTTGTGCTTTTTGTTGGCTCACTCATTGTTGGTTCTTTGATAAATTTCATTATCAGTCAGTTCGTTCATGCCGTTGGTCTAAGCTTAATGGATCGCTTTTTAGGTGTGGCATTCGGAGTGGTGCGTGGTGCATTGGTGATAGTCGTCGGTATTGGGCTCATGAGTCTAACCGCATTCTCAGACTCACCAGCATGGCAATCTTCGGTGATCGTACCGCACTTTGCTCAAGTGGAAGAGTGGACCAAAGAAACGACTAAACTGTTATCAGAGCAACTCTCTGAAGTAGATATGAGTGGCTTGGTTGATCCGTCAGTAGCTGGTGAAGTGTTGCAGCAGGCGGGCGATGCCATGTCAGAAGTTCCGGATTCAATTCCTTTGCCTGATGAGGCATTTCAGGATGGCTCTGAAGAAGTCATTCAGGTAGAAAATTAATATATAGGCTTAATGAGGTAGTACTCCATGTGCGGCATTGCTGGCGTCGTTTCTTTCACGAACGTTAATCAGACTCTATATGATGCATTAACTGTTCTTCAACACAGGGGGCAGGATGCCGCGGGGATTGTAACCAGCCATAATGGTCGGTTCCACCTTCGTAAAAATAATGGTCTGGTGAGAGATGTGTTCCGCACTCGTCACATGCACCGATTGATTGGAAAAATGGGCATTGGTCACGTACGTTACCCAACGGCGGGATCGTCGTCTTCGGCCGAAGCTCAACCTTTCTATGTAAACTCACCTTACGGAATTACCCTTGCGCATAATGGTAATTTGACTAACTCAAAAGAGATTGGTCAAAAGCTCTATGAAACCGATTTGCGCCACATCAATACCACTTCCGACTCTGAAGTACTATTGAATGTATTTGCTCATGAATTGCAAAGACAAGGTAAGCAAACGCCTTCGGCAGAAGATATCTTTGAAGCGGTAAAAGGTGTTCATAAACGCTGTCGTGGCGGGTATGCGGTTGTTGCTATGATTGCTGGCCAAGGTGTACTTGGCTTCCGTGATCCGAACGGTATTCGTCCAGTGGTGTTTGGTAAGCGTGAAACGCCAGAAGGTGTTGAGTACATGATCGCGTCTGAAAGTGTAGCGTTGTCTTCATTGGGCTTTACGCTTGAGCGCGACATTGCCCCAGGTGAAGCTATCTTTATCACTGAAGATGGTCAGCTTCACACCATGCAATGTGCAGAGAACCCTAAGTTGCGTCCATGTATTTTTGAATACGTGTACTTTGCTCGTCCAGACAGTGTGATGGACGGCAACTCTGTTTATAAAACCCGTTTAAAAATGGGTGAGTTCTTAGCAGAGAAAATTAAGCGTGAATGGCCGGATCACGACATTGATGTAGTGATTCCAATTCCAGACACCAGTCGTACCTCTGCGTTGCAATTGGCTAATCGCTTAGGCGTTAAGTACCGCGAAGGCTTTATGAAGAACCGCTATATCGGCCGTACCTTCATCATGCCGGGCCAGAATCAGCGTAAGAAATCGGTTCGTCAGAAGTTAAATCCTGTTGAAATTGAGTTTGCTGGTAAGAATGTTCTGTTAGTTGATGACTCCATCGTACGTGGGACAACCAGTCGTCAGATCATTGAAATGGCTCGTGAAGTGGGTGCAAATAAGGTTTACATGGCATCAGCGGCACCGCAGGTTTGCTATCCAAACGTGTATGGTATTGATATGCCGTCGGCCACTGAATTGATAGCGCATGATCGTTCTGTCGAAGAAATTAATGAACTTATTGGTTCTGACCGCTTAATTTATCAGGATCTAGATGATTTGATCGAAGCGTCGAAGGGTGTGAATGACAGTATCGAAAGCTTCGACTGCGCCGTGTTCAACGGTGAGTATATTACGGGTGATGTAACACCAGAGTACTTGGCTGAGCTAGAGCAAGCACGTAATGATGCAGCGAAAAATAAGAAGTCTAACATCGTAGTGGATGTGTCTGACGACAGCGAAGAGGAAGAAGCTGGCGGTGCAGACGACGCTACGATGGGGATTCATAACGAGATTAATTAAGTTAGAGCCCAGAGGCACTTTTTATCAAGCCGAACCTTGGGTTCGGCTTTTTTATGGACAACTGTTGGATCTATTTCGTTTTCTTGTTTTCTGGCAGTGGTCTTTGCGTACAATAGAAACTAATTTTATAGTTTTAGCCTGTGTCTTAGGCAATTGGTGAAAGGAAAGAATTATGACAGAGCGTTCTCGTATTCAATCTGATTTATCAGAGGCGCAATTAGAAACGTATGCCGTTCGTGGTGGCCAGCATCGTACGCCTGAATCTGAACATAGCGAGCCTATTTTCACCACCTCGAGTTATGTGTTCAACAGCGCGGCAGAAGCTGCGGCACGTTTTGGTGGCGATGAGCCTGGAAATATTTACTCTCGATTCACGAACCCGACGGTTGCGATATTTGAAGAGCGTTTGGCGGCAATGGAAGGTGCTGAAAAAGCCGTGGCGACTTCGTCAGGCATGGCTGCAATTCTAAGCACCGGGGCGGCGCTATTAAAAAGCGGTGATCATGTGGTGTGTTCTCGTTCAGTCTTCGGCACCACCAATGTGTTATTCGACAAGTATTTCAAGAAGTTTGGAATTGAGACCAGCTTTGTTGATCTAACGGATATTAAGAGTTGGAAAGCCGCGATTCGTCCAGAAACCAAGATTCTGTTTATGGAAACGCCTTCGAACCCTTTAGGTGAAGTTGCAAACATTTCGGGCTTGGCTGAACTTGCCCACGCCAATGATGCCTTATTGGTTGTGGATAACTGTTTCTGTACCCCTGTTTTACAACAGCCGTTGAAGTTGGGTGCAGACATAGTCATTCATTCGGCGACTAAATACTTGGATGGGCAAGGCCGATGTGTCGGTGGCGTGGTCGCGGGACGAGAAACAGAAATGAATGAAGTGTACGGTTTCCTTCGTTCTGCTGGCACCACCATGAGCCCGTTCAATGCGTGGGTGTTCCTTAAGGGCTTGGAAACTTTATCCATTCGTATGAAAGCTCATTGTGAGTCGGCGTTGGAGTTAGCTCAATGGCTTGAAGCTCAGCCCAAGGTTGCGAAAGTTCATTACGGCGGTTTGGAAAGTCATCCACAACATGAATTGGCTCGTATACAACAGAAAGGCTTCGGAGGCGTGCTTTCCTTTGAAGTTGTAGGTGGGCAAGACGCAGCTTGGGCATTGATCGATAACACCAGAATGTTATCCATCACAGCGAACTTAGGGGACACTAAAACGACTATTACTCATCCGGCGACGACGACTCATGGTCGACTCTCCGATGAAGATAAAGTGAAAGCGGGGATTGCCCCAGGGTTAATTCGCCTATCCGTTGGGCTAGAGAACATTGACGACATTAAAGCCGATTTATTGAGAGGCTTAACTGCACTCGAATCTTGATGCTCTTAACCGTCTTTAAGTTTACTCAGAGTACAATTTAATTAAGAGTTTGATGTCCTAAGCGATAAGGTAGGAGTGGATGGAAGTGCAGAACCTAGTAAGTAAAATCGATCTGGTTTTAAACCAAGTAAATCAGGTGATTTTAGGCAAAGAGCTCCAGCTAAAGCTCGCTTTGTCGTGTCTTATCGCGAAGGGTCATCTCTTAATTGAAGACTTGCCCGGCATGGGGAAAACAACGCTATCTCATGCGCTCGCTAATGCACTCGGATTGAGTTACAACCGGGTGCAATTTACCAGCGATTTATTGCCTTCCGATGTTCTGGGTATCACGATTTTTAATAAAGATCAGAATACCTTTGAGTTTCATAAGGGGCCGATTTTTTCACAGGTGGTCTTAGCGGATGAAATCAATCGGGCCAGTCCTAAAACTCAGAGTGCCTTGCTTGAAGCGATGGAAGAGTATCAGGTCAGTGTTGAAGGAACTTCATACGCCTTACCTGATCCTTTCTTTGTTATTGCTACACAGAACCCGATGGACCAAGCAGGCACGTATCCGCTGCCGGAATCTCAATTGGATCGTTTTCTGATGCGTGTCACGTTAGGCTATCCACCGGCCGAAGCGGAGAGAGAATTGTTGAAAGGCATCAATCGACGCACCATGGTAAAAAATTTAGATTCAGTGATTACTTCGGACGAGTTCAGTCAGTTGCAATCTCTCGTGTCTCAAGTGAAGGTGTCCGAAGCTTTGTTGGATTACATTCAGCGATTGGTTACTTTTTCTCGGGACTCGTCGGAAACCGCCGTTGGCTTATCACCGCGCGGCGCACTTTCTTTGCTTCGCAGTTCTCAAGCGTGGGCGTTAGTAGAAGGCCGGAATTATGTTATTCCTGATGACGTTCAAGCGGTATTGTCTGCGGTGGTGGATCATCGTGTGGCGGTGTCCAGTGTGTCTTCTCAGGCGTCAGCGTCTTCATTAATGAAAGATCAAGTGGCCGCCATTTAGTAAATACTATGGACGATGTTAAGAGCTGAGGGACTCCATAGATTAAGCTCTTTGGTCGAATAGCGTTTGATCGTACGAATATAATTATACCTGTATGATCAAAAAATATCGGTCAAATAAATAGGGTCAGACAAATTGTGATCGGGGTTAGATAAGTGCAGCGATTTAGACAGTGGTTTGATGCATGGTTAGCTCGTCGTTCTCCGGTTGCCGATAAAGTCCGTCTGAGCAATCGTAATATTTATATTTTTCCTTCCAAGCCGGGTTGGTTATTAATCTCGGTGTTATTTGTCACTTTACTCACTGCCATTAATTACCAAAACAGTTTGGTATTTGGTGCCTGTTTCTGGCTTGGCAGTGTCTTTGCCATCTTGATTTGGCACACCTGGAAGAATTTAGCGTCTCTCGAAGTTATTGCCACCGATGAAGTTGCAGGTTTTGTCGATGAGATTGTTCATGTCAATCAGAACATAAAACCACTCGATAGAAATGCGCATTTTAACGTTCAACTTCGTTGGCGGGTGGAAGAACCTGAAGATAAAAGCAGCCATGGCGTGGACTTGGATGCAGGCCAGACCGAATCTTTGATGCTCAATTACCGGATTCGTCATCGAGGTTGGAATAAAACGCCACGGTTGGAAGTTTTCACTCGTTACCCTATGGGGATTCTGACCGCCTGGTCTGTGATCCAGTTGGATCATCCGGTGTTGGGTTTTCCTAAACCGCTGTTTGATGTGGTGCCTACTATCACCAGTGAGGGGGATTCCGGCGATGATGAAGCCACAAGCTTTGTTCATAGTTCTAAACAGTCGGGCAGTGATTTCGACGGTTTAACACCTTACATCCAAGGGGATTCACTCAAGAAAGTAGATTGGAAGCGTTACGCTAAGACGGAGGAGTTAGTTACCAAGTCCTTTGTTACTCCGCCGGTTAGTAACCATTGGTTGCGCTTTGATGACTTCCAGGGCATAGATATAGAGAAACGCTTATCCGCTTTGGCGGGTTGGGTCATTAGGTGGACAGAAAGAAACCAACATTTTGGATTATCCTTACCTAATATCCAGATTCAGCCCAACAGCGGTGAGCAGCATCAATTTCAATGCTTAAGAGCTTTGGCTTTGTACGGAGCTTCAGGACAGACAGATTCTGAATCCGTTATGGAATCAGCGGCGGGGTCAAGGGTATGAAAGCAGCGCTGGATCAAGCACTCACTGTATCGGCTTTACGTTGGATGTTGTTGGCGCAGTTTTTAAGTTTGGCGCTGCATCTGCCCAGGATGCCTATCGGGTTAATGGCCTTACTGGGCTTGTGTACGGTTTGGCGGTTGCAAATCATTCGTGGTCGTTGGCGGTTGCCTAACAGTTCCATTAAAGTGATGTTGGCAACAGCGGGCTTAATCATTCTGGTATTAAGTTTCGAGAAGCTGTCGGTGATGGCGGCCGTAAGTTTTCTGTTGTTGGCCTATGGTTTAAAGCTGATTGAATTACACACCCAGCGAGATGCTTACATCTCCTTGTTCCTCTCGTTTTTAGTAGTCGCCATCAACTTCTTGTTTGAAACATCTATTGCCATAGCGTTTGTCGTGTTATTGGTTTGTATCATCATTACGTGTGCTTTAGTGGCGATGCACAGTCTGAAAGAGCGAAGTACTGTGACATTGCTTCGGCAGAGTTCTCTGTATTGGTTATCAGCGATTCCTCTCATGGTTATTTTCTTTGTGTTCTTTCCAAGAATGGCACCACTGTGGTCTCTCGATTTAGGGGGCGGAGCCAAGACTGGGTTATCAGACAACATGAGCCCCGGTGACATTGCCAAGTTAACTCAATCCGATGAGCTGGTATTTCGAGCGCGCTTTGAGCGTGATTTGCCTATTCCACCAACCGGCTTGTACTGGCGTGCTTTGATTTTGGATAAGAGTGATGGTCGAGGTTGGAAGCGAGCGTCGGCTGTGGATTACTCGGGAGAGCTCATCGACTGGTACGGTGAACCTAAGTCGTATTGGCAGGAAAACTTAACGGTTGAAGGGCCGTTTTATCCGTATGAAGTGATTCTGGAACCGACTCATCAGCCTTGGTTGTTTAGTCTTGATGGCGCCTATCCTGAACAGCCTCATGTCGGGCTGACCCAAGACTTTATGTTGCAATACGATAAATCCGTTCGGCAAGCACTGAGATACAGTAGCCAGTTACCTACGAATGTTATTCGGGAACCTCAATTGGCGCGTTGGCGGGGAGGGCGTGAACTGCAACTTCCTGAGAATGAGAATCCTAAAACCCGTGCTTTGGCGCAAGCCTTCTGGGAGGAAACCAAAAGTGTTTCAGGGTTTGTGGATAAAGTGTTGACCTATTTTGTTGATAATCAATTCAGATACACGCTGAAACCTCCCTTACTGGGAGAAAAAGCAAACGATGAGTTTTTATTCGAAACACGGCAAGGTTTTTGTGGCCACTACGCTGGAGCATTGGCCTTGATGGCACGTTATGCGGGGATTCCTGCACGAGTTGTGGCGGGTTATCTCGGTGGGGAATGGAATGCCAACGCTCGCTATTTGAGCGTTCGACAATACGATGCGCATGCCTGGACCGAAATATGGGTGCCGGAGAAAGGTTGGACGGTGGTTGACCCAACGTCTGTTATTGCGCCTGATCGCATTGAATTGGGTTTAGCGGAAGCCATGCGAGAAGAAGGCTCGTTTTTGGAAGATTCTTTGTTGTCTCCGCATCGCTATCAAGGGCTGGCGATTATGGATTCCATACGACAGTTGGTGGATAACATTAATTATCAATGGTCACTGAGGGTCGTGGGTTTTGATGTTAAAAAGCAGACGGGGATTTTGGCAGATCTTGTGGGTCAATGGGGGCGTTACGCGTGGTTAGTTATTGCCTCAATGGTGCTTGCGGCTTTGTTGCTACCCTTTCTGATTTGGGGTGGGTATCGGTTAATAAAGCAACTCACACATCATCGAACCAACAAACAACGTTTTGAATCCTTACTGATTAGATCATTGAGCAAAGCAGAAAAGAAAAATTCCGACTATCCTAATTCTGGAGAAGCGTCTGTTTCTACAGTGGATAAGATGACGCCGCGCCAGCTTTTTCAGATGCTTGCTGAGCATCATCCTGAGCATGAACCTAAAATAAAATGGTTGTCTCAAACCTATGAAGAGCTGTGTTATGGCCGTCGATCCGATGTGGCTTTTGAAGGGCAGACTGAAAGCACTGAAAAGCAATGGCGATTCTTACTTAAGCAGCTGAAACAATTGGATATAAAATAAAACGCTTTAATAATCGAAATTGTGTAGAAAAAGTAGAAAATAATTCCGTTTCCTAGCCGGGTTTTAACTTTATTTAATAGCAATCTGTCGTTGTTGATGAGCTTTTATGATCAAAAAAATACCTATTGATCTACTTGTAGCAGGAATGTATGTCACTGGTTTCCATTGGGATCAGGACGTTGGTTCTCAGTATCAAAAAGAAGGCCGAGTACCGGATTTAAAAACGGTCGAGTTAATTAAAGCCAAAGGCATCAAAGAACTGTTCATTGACACTGAACGTGGGTTGGATGTGGATGCAGGTGTTTCTGCTGCAGATATTGAACTGGAAGGTGAAAAACAACTCCAGGCCTACGCAAAAGAAAAACCTGCAATTGAGAAGTCCGTTTCCAAAACAGATGAACTAAAAAAGGCCAAGACAGCACACTCCAAAGCCAAAGGCTTGATCAAAAATGCCATGCAAAAAGCGCTTAAGGGAGATCAGGTAGAGGTTGATGAGTTTAAACATGTCGCTAATGATTTCATCGACTCTGTTGGCCGAAATCAAAATGCCTTGGCTTGTCTGAGCCGTATTCGCGAAAAAGATTCTTATCTGCTTGAACACTCAGTCAATGTGGGTGTTCTGATGTCGATTCTTGGTAAAGCTATGAAGTTGGATCGACAAACCTTGTTCGAGTATGTCTTGGGTGCGTTGTTACATGACATCGGGAAAATTTTGATTCCTGATGAAGTACTTCATAAGCCTGGCCGTTTGACCGAAGAAGAGTTCGAGTTAATGAAAAAACACTCAACCTTCAGTCGTGATATTTTGGTGAAATCCGGTGGTTTACCACAAGCCAGCATTAATGTGGCTTATCAGCATCACGAGCGTTTGGATGGTACTGGCTATCCTGCGAAACTGGATCAAAACTCTATCAGCCTGGAAGGAAAGATGGCTGCAGTGGTGGATGTTTATGATGCTATTACTGCAGACCGTTGCTACCACAAGGGCATGCCGCCAACCGTTGCCTTAAAGCGTATGTTGGAGTGGACAGGGACTCACCTGGACAAAGAAATCTTGCATATTTTTATTCGGGCAATGGGGATTTATCCTGTGGGCTCTTTGGTGGAATTAGATAACCAGCGTTTGGCGGTGGTCGAAGAGGTTAACGAAGACCAGAAACGGCCATTGGTTAAGGTGATCTACAACGCTCAATACAAACGCTATGTGAATATTGAACTGATCGACCTTTCCAAAAAGAAAGAATTCAATATCATTAAACCCGTCGATCCCGATGTTTATGGCATTAAACTCAATGACTTTCTAGGGTAATTCTGTCTGTTTTTTCTCTGAAACGTTACAAATGTGACGCTTTTCTTTTTTCTGAAAAACGGCCGGCTCGTTTCGTTCAAGTTTCCCATATCCGACTATACTTTTGTGGCAGTTAACACGTTTAAGTAAAAGGATATCTCTGTGGACTTTAATGACTATTTGCGGCTCATGGTGGAGAAAGATGGCTCCGACTTGTATCTGTCTACCGGCGCTCCCATCAGTGCAAAAATCTATGGCAAACTCGTCCCTATGTCGAAAGAGCCGTTGCCACAAGGGGCAGTAAAGAAAATTGCATTCAGCCTAATGGATGACGAACAAAAACGGGAGTTTGAGACAAAGCCTGAAGCGAACTTAGCAATTTCAGAGCCGGGGGTTGGTCGCTTTCGAGTAAATGTTTTTAAGCAGCGTAACGAACTGTCCATGGTCATTCGAACTATCAAGACAGATATCCCAAGCTTCATCGATTTAGGGCTTCCAGAAATTCTGCCTAAACTAATCATGCAAAAGCGCGGCTTGATTTTATTCGTAGGGGGAACGGGGTCTGGTAAGTCAACGTCTTTGGCGTCATTGATCGATTACCGAAACACCAATACCGCCGGTCACATCATCACCATTGAAGATCCGGTGGAATTTGTCCATCGCCATAAAAAATCAATCGTCAATCAACGCGAAGTGGGGATGGATACCAACTGTTATGAAGATGCCTTGGTGAACACACTTCGACAGGCGCCAGATGTTATCTTGATTGGTGAGATTCGAACTCAGGAAACCATGGAACATGCGTTAGAGTTCGCTGAAACCGGGCATCTATGTTTGTCGACGTTACATGCAAACAACGCGAACCAGGCCATTGATCGTATCGTAAACTTTTTCCCCGAAGAGCGTCATAAGCAACTTTTTCTCGATCTGTCGTTGAATTTACAAGCTATTGTCTCTCAACGTCTGATTCCTACTATGGACGGTAAGCGAGCCGCTGCCATTGAAATCTTATTGAATACCCCTCGAGTTGCAGACTTGATAAAGAAAGGGGATGTGTCTGCGATTAAAGAAGTGATGCTGAAGTCAGAAAATATAGGAATGCAGACCTTTGATTCTGCACTATTTAAGTTGTTTAAAGACGGCAAGATTTCAGAAGAAGAAGCGCTCAAAAATGCCGATTCTCGTAATAATTTACGACTTAAAATTCAGTTGGGTGAAGATGCACCAAGCGAACCAGAGAAACCTAAGCCTCAGGCTGAAGTGAAGCCCGAGCCAACACAAGCCAAACCTCAAGAAGAGAAAAAACCAGCGGAGCCCTCTTACTCTCTTGATAGTCTGTCGTTAATGCCGAAAGAAGGCGAGGGCAATGACGAGGAAGAGGCTCCATAAAGGTCAAGGAAGACACTCGATTTCAGCTGTTAACATTCTGTAACTTAAACGGCTGAAATCATGTACTTTGGTACAATAGCTAACTTGTGATGTTCTGGTATTTTAGCTCTCAATTGGAGAACTATAAGAGAGATCAAAATGGCACAAGTGATTGGAAATGTTACTTTTCTTGTTGGTACTGTTATTGCGGTTGATGCGTCTGGGAATGAACGTCAACTGAATCTCGGCGATGCGGTGTATCTGGGTGAGCGTATTATTACCCAAGGTGCAGACAGCCAAGTGATGATTGGCTTGGAAAATGGTGAAAGCTTTACCATGGGCCGAAGCAGTGAAGCTATTCTCGATCAAGACCTGCTTGATCTCTCAAATTACGCGATTGAAGACGAATTAGCCAAAGCTGAATTACTTCAGCGAAAAATTCTTGAAAACCCTGATTTCGATTTATCACAACTGGATGCGACCGCCGCCGGTGGTGAAGCGGGAACTGGCTTTAAGTCAGTGCCTGTGGTGTTAACACATGATTATGATTTTGAGTACAGCTCGGACTTTAATGATACAGCATTAGGTTTTGGTAGTTCTGAACAGAATGAAGGCTTGGATACTCGAGGAATTTCTTCAGAGCTTGAATTAACTGCCGATCCGACCATCTCTTCTCCAAATCAATTTTCTGTTTCTGAAGATACTGTTTTCGCAGGTCAATTTACGGCGGAAGACCCTGACGGTGGTGCGGTAACCTTTGATCTTATTACTGAACCAAGCAATGGTGTGATCTCTCTTGATGCCAATGGTCAGTTCACTTACACGCCAAATGCTGATTTCAACGGTTCTGATTCTATTGCTATCCAAGTAACAGATTCTCAAGGTAGCCAAACAACACAAGTCATCAACATCAATGTTACGCCGGTTGATGATGCTCCGCGTGCAGAAGATACAAATGATCTTGGTAACATCAACGAAGGTAGCATCAGTGATTTCGATCTGACTGAACTCTTTACTGAAGCTGATGGTGAAGACGTAACGGTCAGCCTTCAAGACGGTGAAACTCTACCAAACGGGTTAGAGATTAATGAGCAAGGCCAGCTAGTTGGTACACCCGATGTTCCTGG
The DNA here is from genome assembly GCF_042646085.1 of Litoribrevibacter euphylliae. NCBI lineage: Bacteria > Pseudomonadati > Pseudomonadota > Gammaproteobacteria > Oceanospirillales > Oceanospirillaceae > Litoribrevibacter > Litoribrevibacter euphylliae. The sequence goes on from NZ_JBHRSZ010000001.1 coordinate 413,853, forward strand.
TGATTACCAATTTGTTATCGTTGGTACAGATGAGAGTGGTAATAGTGTAGAGACCACGGTATCGCTTACCGTAGTAGAAGCGGTCAACGATGAGACCTTGGCGACGGCGGGTGACCTCAATGAAACGGTCGACGAAGACGCAGCGATTACCATCAATGCCGCGGCCGAGTTCAGCGACGAAGATCAAGACGCACTGAATTATGCCCTAGAAGCAGGTTCTGCCTTACCAAACGGCTTGACCTTGAACGCCGATGGCACCATCACCGGGTCTGTGTCAGTACCGGGCGACTACAGCTTCACCATTACCGCGACCGATCCAAACGGCGGTGCGCCAGCCACTAAAGTGATCAACCTGACCGTCAATGAAGCGGTCAACGATGAGACCTTGGCGACAGCGGGTGACCTCAACGAAACCGCCGACGAAGACGCAGCGATTACCATCAATGCCGCGGCCGAGTTCAGCGACGAAGACCAAGACGCACTGGATTATGCTCTGGAAGCGGGTTCTGACTTACCAAACGGCTTGACCTTGAATGCCGACGGCACCATTACTGGATCTGTGTCAGTACCCGGGGATTACAGCTTCACCATCACTGCGACCGATCCAAACGGCGGCGAACCAGCCACTAAAGTCATCAACCTTACCATCAATGAAGCGGTCAATGATGCTGCTGAGATTACAGTAACTGCGGCTGACACTAATGTTGTAGAGGATACGGAGCCAACAGCGTCAGGCACAATAACAATTTTTGATGAAGACGCTGGTGAAGGTTCACTGGCCAGCAGCACCGCCACTTACGGAACGGTGTCTGTGGATGCGTCCGGCAACTGGACCTACACACTGGATAACGGTAACGCCGCGGTTCAAGCGTTGGGCGAAGGCGAGACTTTAACCGATACCATCGTGTTCACCTCGGACGATGGCACCACCAAATCTCAGACCGTCACCATTACCGGTTCGAACGATGCGGCCAATATCACCGTGACAGCGACAGACACCAATGTTGTGGAAGACGGCGATGCCACGGCGACCGGTACAGTCACCATTACCGATACTGACACCGGCGAAAATACACTGGC
>NZ_JBHRSZ010000002.1:0-818181 GCF_042646085.1 Litoribrevibacter euphylliae
TTATCTCCTATGGAATAGCCAGAATGGCTATAGATAAGTGTGAGTTATGAGTGGAGTTTGAGTGAGAAAATCGGACTAGAAAGCTGCCGCGAAGCGGCTTAGTTCAACAGTTAATTCTACGACACGATGTCGCATATCCAATTTAACTTTTTTACCACATTCAATAGTAAAAAAGCTTTTATTTCAATACCTTATACAAGCAGCACTAATTCATGACTTATAGAATGCGACTCAGAGTCGTGTTTCATAGATTTCATTGCTTAATATCATCAATGAATTCAACACGTTAGAGAATTCTTTCTGGATATGCGTCAGCATGTCGTATATCCAGAAGTAATTGACTTTCATACCCTTGCTAAATACTGTTTTTATATACAGCAAGGAAGCATCATGAAAGATATACCAAAACCCATTCCAGAAAAGCCAATTCGCTTTATTGATCAACTTCGTTTCTTTATCAGAAAACGTGGCCTAGCCTATAAAACTGAACAAACCTACATAACCTGGACCTTAAAGTACATTCGTTTCCATAACCGCCAACATCCTGCCCGCCTTAATGAAGCTCACATAGAAATGTACTTAGATCATTTAGCACTCCAACTTCGTGTCGCACCGAATACGCAAAGAACTGCGTTGAATGCTCTGGTATTTCTGTATAGAGAGTTTATGGGCAGAAGTATGGAGAATTTGAACTATCAATACACCCGGCCAAAACGTCGGTTACCCACGGTATTTTCACGTGAGGAGGCGTTAAGCGTTATTGATAATCTGGAAGGCTCTTATAAATTAATGGCGCAGCTGATGTACGGCAGTGGTCTTCGTATTTCAGAGTGTTTACGTCTTCGAGTAAAAGATCTCGATTTTGGTATGAAAACCTTGATTGTCAGAGAAGGTAAAGGAGGAAAAGATCGAACTACTCTCCTACCTGAGGTTTTATACGATGCTCTGAATGATCAAATTGAGAAGGTCAGGCTATTACATGGTGAAGATTTAACAGCAGGTTTCGGAGACGTTTACATGCCGAATAGATTGAGCATTAAATACCCTAGCGGCGCTAAATCCCTTGAATGGCAGTATCTTTTTCCAGCGAATAATCGCTCTAAAGATCCCAGATCCGATAGGATGAGAAGACACCATGTAATTGATCGAACAGTGCAAAGACGAGTTAAACAAGCCATCATCAAAGCAGGCATTCATAAACACGCAAATTGCCATACATTTCGCCACAGTTTTGCAACCTCACTGTTACAGCAAGGTTATGACATTAGAACCATCCAGCAACTTCTGGGACATGCAAGTTTAGAAACCACAGAAATCTATACACACGTAGTTAATCAAGGGGCTTATGGCGTAGTAAGTCCTCTACAAAGATAACTCATAACTTGTATTTTCAAGACACAAAAAACCCCAGCCGAAGCCAGGGTTTCTTTAAAGCAATAACTAATTAATTTCTTTCGAAATTACTTAGCTGCTTTGAACTTCAAGCGGTAAGCGTGAAGTAGAGGCTCGGTGTAACCGCTTGGCTGCTCTTTACCTTTGAAGATAAGGTCAGAAGCTGCCTGGAATGCGATACCGTCGAAGTTAGGCGCCATGTTGATGTACGCTGGGTCACCAGCATTCTGACCATCAACGACTGCAGCCATACGCTTCAAGCTTTCTTCAACTTGCTCTTGAGTACAAACACCGTGCTCTAACCAGTTAGCAACGTGCTGAGAAGAGATACGCAGAGTTGCACGGTCTTCCATCAAGCCAACGTTGTTGATGTCAGGTACTTTAGAACAACCAACACCTTGGTCAACCCAACGAACAACGTAACCCAGGATACCCTGACAGTTGTTGTCAATTTCGTTTTGGATTTGCTCAGGTGTCAACGCCTTAACTTCTTCCTCGGTCATTAGAGGAATCGTTAGGATGTCGTCTACGTTTGCGTGCTCGCGAGACTTAAGCTCGTTCTGAACAGCAAATACGTCAACCATGTGATAGTGAATCGCGTGAAGCGTCGCAGCCGTTGGAGACGGAGTCCAAGCAGTGTTAGCACCTGCTTTAGGATGGCCGATTTTCTGCTCCATCATCATGCCCATTTCATCAGGGATAGGCCACATACCTTTACCGATTTGAGCACGACCTTGAAGTGCAGTTTCAAGACCAGTATCTACGTTCCAGTCTTCGTATGCGTTGATCCAAGTTTGCTGCTTCATCACAGTCTTAGGAACGAACGGACCAGCCAACATAGAAGTGTGAATCTCGTCACCAGTACGGTCTAGGAAACCAGTGTTGATGAATACAACACGGTCTTTCGCAGCACGGATACACTCTTTCAAGTTAACGGTAGTACGACGCTCTTCGTCCATGATACCCATTTTCATGGTGAACTCAGGAAGACCTAGCGCCTTCTCAACACGACCGAACAGCTCGTTAGAGAACGCAACTTCTTCAGGGCCATGCATCTTAGGCTTAACGATGTTTACAGAACCAGTGGTTGAGTTCTTGAATGGGCTGTTGCCTTTCAAGTCATGGATCGCAATCAAGGTAGTAACCATGCCGTCCATGATGCCTTCTGGGATTTCAGAACCATCTTCAAGAAGGATCGCAGGGTTAGTCATCAAGTGACCAACGTTACGAACGAATAGCATTGAACGACCTTTCAAAGAGAAAGTGTTGCCGTCAAGGCCAGTGAACTCACGATCCGGGTTCATAACACGAGTGAACGTCTTGCCGCCTTTAGAAACTTCTTCAGCAAGGTCACCTTTCATTAGACCTAACCAGTTACCATACGTGATCACTTTATCTTCAGCGTCAACAGCAGCAACAGAGTCTTCACAGTCCATGATGGTAGTCAATGCAGATTCCATCACTACGTCTTTAACGCCAGCAGCGTCAGTAGAACCAACAGGACTGTTTGCATCAAATTGAATTTCTAGGTGTAGACCGTTGTTTTTAAGAAGGATAGACGTTGGCGCTGTAACATCACCAGTGTAACCCACTAGCTTCTCTTCTTCTTTCAGGCCTGAAGTAGAACCGTCAGCCAAAGTAACAACCAACTTACCAGCTTCGATTGCGTACTTGGTAGAACCAACGTGTGAACCGTTCGCTAGAGGAGCTGCAGTGTCTAGAACGCCACGAGCGTAAGCGATAACTTTGTCACCACGTACTTTGTTATAACCTTTACCTTTCTCAGCACCGTCTTCTTCAGAGATAACAGTGGTGCCGTATAGAGCATCGTATAGAGAACCCCAACGAGCGTTAGATGCATTCAATGCGAAACGCGCGTTCATTACAGGTACTACAAGCTGAGGACCCGCCATTTCAGCAATTTCAGGTTCAACGTTTGCAGTCGTTGCGTCGAAGTCTTCACCCGCTTCTACAAGGTAACCGATCTCTTGTAGGAACGCTTTGTATTCAGCGAAGTTAAGAGGCTGACCTTTACGCTCAGTGTGGTATGCGTCGATTTTCGCTTGAAGATCATCACGCTTTGCTAGAAGTGCTTTATTCTTTGGAGCCAATTCGTTAGCAATTGCACTGAACTCTGCCCAGAATTTTTCTTGGTCAACGCCAGTTCCTGGAATCGCTTTTTCGTTTACGAAATCATAAAGCTCTTTAGCGACTTGAAGGCCGCCAACCTGGATACGATCAGTCATGTTTCCCTATACCTTTAGAGTTAATTCGATGAACCGCGCAGAACGGAATCTTTATTCACACACACGATTAAATCGTCATCTGTGTCAAAAAAGCATCGTTTTAAGTAGTAATGAAATATTTTGAATTCAAAACCACGGAAAAATGGTGCGGCGTATTCTACGTGATTTTTTCAGCTTTTTCATGTGTTGTTTGAGATCAATTCGCCGCTTAATCAAGTATGATAGGCCTCTGAACCACAATTTCGCAGTAGGTAAGCTCGTTTTGACAGATACTTCCCCACAAACACCGACCTCTGAAACACTTCGATACGGTCATCAAGATACCTCTTATAAAGCAGCCGGTGAATTTGAAGGCATCAAACAACTGGTTGACCACTTTTACGATGCCATGGAAACCCTACCGGAAGCCAAAACCATTCGTGAAATGCATCCAGTAGATTTGACAGAATCCCGTGACAAGCTGACACGTTTTCTATGCGGTTGGCTAGGCGGGCCAAAACTATTCAGTGAAAAATACGGGTCTATTCGAATTCCGGTCGCGCATCGCCATCTAGAAATCGGCCCTGCAGAGCGTGATGCCTGGTTGCTTTGCATGAAAGTCGCTGCCGACAAACAAGACTATGCCAAAGACTTTAAAGACTATCTCTTAAAGCAACTGTACGTCCCTGCAGAGCGCAGCAGGAATCGAGACTGATTCCTGCGTTTCTTACAGCACTCATCAAAGCACTTCTTAGAACTCTTTTTAAAGTACGTCTTAAAACACATCTTAAAGCACTTCTCAAAACACCCCTTAAAACTTAAGCAAAGCACGTTTCACTCCCCCAACCTCCAAGCGTTTTTACCATAAATTCGTGTCTCTGAGCACAAACACCAAAATTTTTTAGAGTAAACATTCTACTTAACATTCAATAAGTTAGGGATTATTAGGGATTATTAATTAGGTTTTTAAGCCTCCCTCCACCACCATCACCCTCATCGCAAAAACACGACCTCAACTCACAAACAGGTCTCCGGCTTTTGCACACAAATACCTGATTTGTTTTGACGTCAGAACAAGGGCTGACTGGCAAAGCAAATCTTTCATTTTTTGATTAATAAAGGAACGTCGGGAATGGTAAAACAACCTAAAAATAACCTATCTCAAGTTTTTACCGCGTTAAGACAAAAGCGAGTAAACAGCAAACAGAACACAAAACTAAAACTGTTTGCAGCATTAGGGCTACCTATGGTGGCTTTGTTTGGCTGCTCAGACGACTCATCCAGCTCAGGCGGTTCGGATGGCGTTGTTGAAGAAACATTTGTTCCTTATGAAGTCTCTGCCTTACCGATGCCAAATGACGGTTATGGTTATGACTACGATGGCACCATCTCACTTCCAAGCGAGCGAACCATTGATCAACCGTCAGCAGAAGAATTTGAGAAATACTACCAAAGCTATGAGACATCGGTAGGTGCCTTAGATGGCTGGGGCATGTCAAACGTCATCAAGGTGCCTATTGCCAACCGCAATACTGAAGAGCGCTACCCGCTTGATCAGAACTCGTTGAAAAACAACGTCATGCTGATCAAAGAAGACGGGACGAATCAAGCAAATGAGCCCGTCGAGATCGAAGTCATTTCTACCGGAAGCGAGATCGAAATCAAACCATTAGCTGCTTTGGATGATGAAAGCGTTTACTTCATTGCCGTCAGCGACCGAGTTTTAACGCAAGACGGACTGCCACTAGAAGCAGACAGTAACTTCACACGCATTCGCGTAGCTGATGCAAACGAGCTACCTGAAAAAGAACAAGCTATTCAGCAACAAATTTTGGCCGCTGAGAACGCCTTTAATACGGCAGGAGGTGTCGGCAGCCTGGTTTATGCAACGCAGTTCACCACACAAAGTGTGCACCCGATCCTGCAAGCCATGCGCAATAACATCAGCGAATCCACCGTTCAAATGGTAGGTGCAAGCTACGGAGAACTGCAAAATTTATCCGACAGCAAAACCAAATACGACACCTACAGCACGACGCTAAAATTACCTTCCTATGTTCCCTTTGTGGATTCTCTGGATGGAGAAGACGACAACGGAGTTAAAGAAAGCTGCAACATTGATCCTTACGATCCAATCCCGAATTGTCCAGATCTCTATAAATGGATGCAATCCAGCGACGGAGAGCATCTGACAAAAGACAACCCAATGCCAGCTGAAGTTGCGTCTATTGAAGTCCCTGTTCTCATATATTCTCCCGCAAATTGGGCAGGAGAGCCTTTGCCTGTCGCCATGTTTGTTCACGGCATCACAGGTAAAAAAGAAAATGCCAGCACTATGGCAAAAGACTTTGCCAAGAAAGGTTACTTGGTGGTCGCCATTGACCAAATCTATCACGGTGAGCGTGCGCTAAAAGCAGAGAATAAAGATGCAGAAGGTAATGACATTATCATCAGTGCTGCAACTGACAGCTCATACTTTGTGAACATTACATCGCCATTAACACTGCGCAGCAATCTACATCAGGCCATTATTGATCAGTTGAGTTTGCGCTATGCACTTGAAAATACAGAATGGGCGAACACTAGTGATTATGGTGTGCATTTAATTGGCCAATCATTAGGCGGCATTATGTCTGTTATGGTCGGCGAGCAATCTCAGGATTTTGGTGAAGGTAACGAAGGATTTGCCTTTGAAACTGTTAACTACGTGGTTCCGGGTCAAGGCTTAACCGGCATTATGTTGGAATCCAATCATCTGGGTGAAGAAACCAAGCATAAGATCAAGAAATCACCGGACGTTCAGCGCGGCATTGCAGAAAGCGTCATACCTGAGCAATGTACCACCGAATCTACCAACGAAGAATGCATTACCGCATTGAATGAGTTTGTTGAAGTCGAGCAAAATGCCGAACTGGTCGCCATGCTGGAAGATGAAATCTACAGCCTGATTCTGCCTGGTTTAATCCAAGGCGTACAAACCACCATCGACAGTGGTGACCCAGCAAACCACACGCAACAACAGCGTGAAAATCAACAACTCACCTCTCTGATTCAAGCTAAAGGTACGTGTGGCGACGATGGCTGCCAAGTAGGCGAGTACATGCCAGACTTCGTAATCCCCAATAGCAGCCCTAACAATCCATTGGTCGGGACGGAACCACTTATTAAAGCGCTAGGCCTGACAAAGATTGTTCCTGAAACACAGACAGATAATGAAAACATTGCCGCGCCAGCGGGTGAACCAGGCATACGTGGTTACATTAATGCCACGGTTGGCGGCCACGGGACTTATCTATTCCCATACGAAGGTCCTATGGATGAAAACGGAGCCCCATCCATCCCAACAGGTGACACCATGGATCACGTATGGAGCGCAACGGATACTCAACAATCTGCAGTAGCTGAAATGGTCGATAGCCACGGTCAAAACGTCATTATCAAAGATCCAACCACAGTTGAGGGAGGTGAATAATCATGAACAAATTTAAGTTATCACTGGGTTATTTCTCAATCTCCAGCGCTATGCTACTGGCGTCACAACAAGGTATGGCCGCAGGCTTTCAGTTGAACGCCCAATCCGCCACCGGTTTGGGCCGCGCCTTCGCGGGGGATGCAATCATCGCGGATAACGCTTCGGTCATATCAAGAAATGCGGCGGCCATGTCGCTATTTGATAGCGCTGAAGTATCATTCGGTGGTGTCTATATTGATTCCAGCGTAGATGTGCCTGAAGCCACCTACACGCCTATCTCAGGAAATTCAGTAGAAACCAGTGCGGAAGATATCGGCGGAAGCTCTATTATCCCCAATTTCTACTATGTACAGCCGTTGGAAGGTACGAACTGGACCGTAGGCGCTGCGGCTTACTCAAACTTCGGTACCGATGTGAGTTTTGACAGTGATTTCATGGCCCCTGAATTTGGCGGAGACACCAGCTTAAGCAGCGTTAACCTGGGTTTTTCCGCCGCCTATCGTATCAATGATCAACTCAGCGTGGGTGCAGGTCTGGACATCATTCACGGCTCTGGTGAGATCTACCGGGGTGATGGCTTACTGGATATCGAAGCCGATGGTGAAGCACTTGGTTTTAACGTTGGCCTGGCGTATGAATTCGATGAGAACAACCGCATCGGTCTGTCTTACCGGTTCAGCCCGGAGCTAGAAGCCAATGGCGACGTTAACATGGGTGGAGACACTGCCGATAGCGTTAACATTCCACTTCCAGACATGATCGAGCTGTCTGGTTACCACAGACTGCAACCTGAGTTTGCCCTACACTACAGCTTGCAATACGTGCGCTGGTCGGAGTTTGATGCCCTAACGTCCGACGGTTTGGATTCCAGCATTAAGGAATACCAATGGCAAGATGCAGGACATGTCTCCGTGGGTGGTACCTACTATATAGACCCTAAATGGGAACTTAGAGCAGGCTACATGTACGACATGGCACCAACGGATGAACTGACGTCGCTGTCCATTCCGGATTCAGATCGTCATTGGATTTCTGCCGGGGTAAGCTATCTTCCGACAGAAAATTCTACGATTGATTTGGGTGTGAGCTATATTGTGGGTGAAGACGGTGACATCAATGAAACCATGGAAATCATAGATGGCGCTCCGGCACACATGCGAGCCACTACAGAGGTTTCTGCTACCACCGTTGGTTTACAGTACAGCTATAAGTTCTAACCACTAGATTCTAATCGTACAAAAATCGAATTTATAGAAGGTTAAAACGTGCCCGTGATGCGAGTTGCGGGCACAAACACACTGTTTGGATCACTGAAAACCACAACACCTTTCAAAGCGCCTTCTGGTGAAGTCAACAAAGTCATGCTGGTATATGGCTGCTCTCCAAAGGTTCGATTCGGGGTTTTGATTTTTTCCGCATCATACACCGCCAAACTGCCCTTCATTTCGACATCAATGTCCATTTCTACAGGCACTAAAAGAATTCGATCAAAGAGTTTTATGTATAGCGCCTTGGTATCGATCTTGTATCGTTCCTCGCCCTTTTCCAGCCGAGTCTTAGACAGGTAAACACCACCTTCACACATAGCGAAGGAATTGGATTTCGGAAAAGTGATTTCAAACTCGCAGGAATATGAATCCCAGGCAACCCACGAAACAAAGGTCGCCATCACCAGAGAAAACACAATAACGGCAGAGAGTAATTTATTAATCATTTGATAATCTCCCCGTCTTCTGAATACGCTTTGACTCTTCCCTCTTTATCTATCAACACCAGCCAGGCACTCTTTTTAGACAAACTTGTTTTCAACGAGCTTTCTTTCAAGGAACCTTCTTTCAACAAGCTCAACTGCTTAAGTGCTTTTCGCTCGCTGATTTCTGACCAACACATTTGATCTACTGATACCGCAAGCCCCAGCTCTTTTTGTTCTTCTTCGCTCAGGCTTCTGCATTGTGTGAAATGGTATGCCCAGTTGAGATAAAGAGCGGCACCCAATGAAAGGCAAATCAAAAACACCAACAATCCAATTTTTAGATAGTGCTGTCTGGAAGAGGCTCTTTGATCAAACTCTGAAGCTTGATCCACCTTCTCCCAATCCAACTCGTCTTCAGCAGGATTTTGAAGTTCTTGTAAGGCAGTTCGTTCTTCCGGAGACAGGAGCTCTTCTTTAGAAGAAATCCCTCGTTCTGAATTAACCTCAGCAGAGTCATTCGATGACGCCTCGCCGATGGAAACCGCACTCACCTCTGGCGCTAATGCCAAACGATAGCCGACGCCCTTTGCGGTAATGATTTCAATATCGGTCTCGCTGACTAATTTAAGAAGCTTTCTCAGCTTGGCAATCGTAACACTGATGGCACTTTCGCTGATCACAGGTCGCTGCCAAACCTGTTCTGTGATGGTGTTTTTATCAACCACATCAGGCGCCTTGTTAAGCAACAAGCGTAGCAGCTCGTTTTCTTTATGCCCAAGCGTATGTTTGCTTCCATCAGCAGCAGTGATTTCAGCCTTGATCAGATTAATGCTGCCACCAGAAGCAAATGAGAAAATATCCATAAGACCCTTGCTGAAGTTTTCCTCTGAAGTTCTAAAGAGCTCCAGATCCATTTAATTATTATTAGCGTTCTTCAAACATCAAAATTTCGAAAAAGTTCATTTCGTGAACCTATTCTTCAATAACACACTCACTAGCGAGGTTAAGCATCTTCAACTTTGAAGCCGTCACTAAACAAAAAATAGAGGCCACGATAATCGAAGGCAGAATGGTGATTAGAATGTGCTGCGTACCTATCCACCAATGCACTGTTACTAAAAAAACAGCCACCGCAATCGCTGTAATAAAAGATGGAAGAACGACTTTTAACCAGCCCGACACCTTGATTGTTTGGTAAAGAAACGTCACAGCAATAACAATAGATAATGTAAGAAAGAAGCTCGAAACTCCTTGAGCGAACGCTGAATTAAGCCCGTCAGACCACTCATCACCAGAGTTAATATAATAGGCCCAACTGCCATAGATAAAACACGCAAGCAGCGCAGAAATAAGCTTGTACTGAAGACTGGTCTGTTTCATTTGAATTTTTATTCTGTTTAACAACCGATTAATAAAACTGCCCAAGATTACATCACAAATAATCTAGCTGCACCAATGAGTTGCAATGGACGCACTACAAGAATGCATATTCCCAACAAGCCGGTAAAATTTGTCTATAATCACTTCAATATATCAATCTCATTGCAACAATTCTTCTGATATACTGTTGCGCGCAAACAAAAAGACGTAAAGAAAGAAAAGGCTCTATGAGAATGGAATGGCCACAAGCCGTTCATCTATTGAGCTCCCTGATTTCTCAGCCATAAGCAATTCAGGACGAAGAATGACAAACGAAAATTCGAAAATCATATATACAAAAACGGATGAAGCTCCGGCTCTCGCAACTTACTCCCTTCTACCAATTATCCAAGCGTTTACTCAAGCCGCTGGTGTTAAAGTAGAAACGAGAGACATCTCTCTAGCAGGACGCATCATCGCAGCCTTCCCCGAAAATCTTACCAAAGACCAAATTCAAAGCGACGATCTAGCAGAATTAGGCGAGTTAGCAAAAACACCAGACGCTAACATTATTAAGTTGCCTAATATCTCTGCTTCAATTCCGCAGTTGATCGCAGCTATTAAAGAACTTCAAGCACAAGGCTATGACATTCCTGATTATCCGAAAGAAGTGGAATCAGAGTCAGAGAAAGAAACCCAGGCACGCTACAAAAAAATCCTTGGTAGTGCGGTAAACCCGGTATTACGTGAAGGTAATTCAGACCGTCGCGTTGCTGCGCCTGTTAAGCAATACGCTAAGACTCACCCTCACTCAATGGGTGCTTGGAGTGCAGATTCAAAATCACACGTTGCGCACATGGATGCAGATGACTTCTACGGAAGTGAGCAGTCTGTCATCATGCCTGCAGAAGACGATGTAAAAATTGAATTCGTCGCTCAAGACGGTTCCGTGAAGGTTCTTAAAGAGTCAACGCCACTACAAGCTGGCGAAGTGATTGACTCTTCACGTATGAGCGCCAAAGCGTTGCGTGCGTTCTACGAGAAAGAAATCGACGCTGCGAAAGAAGAAGGCGTTCTTTTATCACTTCACTTGAAAGCAACCATGATGAAAGTTTCAGACCCTGTGATGTTTGGTCACGCGGTATCTGTTTACTACAAAGACGTGTTTGCTAAATACGCTGAGCTGTTTGATGACTTGGGTGTTGATCCAAGCAACGGCATTGGCGATGTGTACGCAAAAATCAAAGACTTGTCTTCCGAAAAGCAGAAGGCAATCAAAGCAGACATCAAAGCGGTTTATAAGGTTCGCCCTGAGCTTGCAATGGTTGATTCAGACCGTGGCATCACCAACCTTCACGTTCCGAATGACGTAATCGTTGATGCCTCTATGCCTGCATGTATTCGCTCATCTGGTCGTATGTGGGGCCCAGACGGTGGTCTGCAAGACACGAAAGCAATGATTCCTGATCGTTGTTATTCGCGCATTTTTGAAGAAACCATTCAATTCTGTAAAGAAAACGGTGCTTTCAACGTTCAAACCATGGGTAACGTATCTAACGTTGGTTTGATGGCTCAGAAAGCGGAAGAATACGGTTCACACGATAAGACCTTCATTCTTGAAGAAGCCGGTCAAATCCGTGTTGTAAATAAAGCCGGTGAAACCTTGATGTCCCACGACGTTGAACAAGGTGACATCTGGCGTATGTGTCAGACTAAAGACGCTCCGATTCAAGATTGGGTGAAGTTAGCGGTTAACCGTGCGAAAGCAACCGGCCAGCCTGCGATCTTCTGGTTAGATGAAAACCGTGCACACGACGCAAACCTAATCAAGCTGGTTAACCAATACCTGCAAGACCACGACACCAACGGTCTGGACATTCAAATCAAGTCACCGGTTGAAGCCATTCGCTACACTCTTCAACGCGTTAAAGATGGTGAAGACACGATCTCCGTAACAGGTAACGTACTTCGTGACTATCTGACAGACTTGTTCCCTATTCTTGAGCTGGGCACCAGTGCCAAGATGCTTTCTATCGTTCCTCTTCTTGCAGGCGGTGGCTTGTACGAAACAGGTGCGGGTGGTTCAGCACCTAAACACGCGCAACAATTGGCGGAAGAAGGTCACCTTCGTTGGGATTCCTTGGGTGAATTCCTGGCCCTTGCTGTATCACTGGAAGACCTTGGTCGTAAAACCGGTAACCAGAAAGCCGTCGTTCTAGCTGAAACGCTAACGAATGCAACCAGCCACTTCCTTGAGCGTGACAAATCACCTCAGCGTGAAGTTGGTGGTCTGGATAACCGTGGCAGTCATTTCTACCTTTGCTTGTATTGGGCTCAAGAACTTGCTCGCCAAGAGAATGACTCTGAGCTGAAAGCTGTGTTTGAAGAAATGAAAGAAAAGCTGACTGATGACCGTGAAGACATCGTTCAGGAATTCAGTAAAGCACAAGGCAAATCGGTTGAACTTTACGGCTACTATCATCCAGATGATTATGTAGCGGCTAAAGTGATGCGTCCAAGCCCTAGCTTTAATAAGATCATCAACGCGATGATTAACAGCTAATCTGTTATTTCAGATGTGCTTTTAAGAAGTAAACAAAGCCGGCTTAGTTGCCGGCTTTTTTATGTCGCCTACGGCTAAATTGCGCCTTGAGAAGTAAAGGCAAGCCTACAAAAATTAGTCTTCTTTATTCTCCCAGGTAATGCCGATTCTCTTAAAATAGCTATCCACAAAATCTGCCACGTTTATCTTCTGAAGCCCTTCGTTAAATATCTTGAGAAGCCTTTCCCCTTACTCTGTCTTCTGGAAGCAAATATACAGCTTTTTATTCTCTAGCAATTGCGAGTTCATCTGAACGTCGTTCCGATAGAACCGCAAAGATTCGTCAGTCAGCAATAAATAATCAAAAACAAAAGGATCGATCACGGCGAGCGGAATCCGCTTCCCCGCAACTTTACGAATATTCTGCGCATCACTGGTTACTTCCTGGGCTGGCTGATTACCTTCAGCAATGGCGGTATCCAACGCTTGTGTATTGACGTAATCCCGAACCACACCCAGAGAGTATGCTTGTAAATCTTCAAGACGCTGCCATTCAACAGGATTACTGACATGCTCTATGAGCCCAAGCGGGCTGTCTCCGATCTCATTACTGAAATACAGCGTGTCCGCCAACTTTGGCGAATAATATTCCGGGAAATAACCGGCGTAGCGGCTGTTTTTATTAGTGCCGTTATAGACAGCACGTGACCATGGGTAAAAGTCGACAATCAACTCATAGCCCATATGTTTGAACGCTTGCTTGGCAAGCGCAATAGAAGCACCGCCATCAGGTAACTGTTCCCCTGAATATGGCGGCCACTCTAAAGACGTAAGATGAACGAGTTTCTCATTGGAATCAGTGGTTTTAGTGTCAGAATTCACAAACCCAGAGAACAAAAGCACGCCAACAAACAGCGTATAGAAAACAGCGTTGCTTCTGATCATAAGCTTGCACTCCACTTCAACTCCTAAAACAGCTCATCCATGCGTTTAGGTTTTCAAGTATGTACAAGTCGCTAAAAACTACAACATTTTAATGCGACTGCGATCATCCAGAGAAAAAGCAGCAATCAAAGAATATTGTAAGAAAGGCAAGCAGGTAGTTAGGTAATCACGAATAAACGCCTGTAGGTCTTCCAGAAAGTCTTCGGACAGTTCTCCACGAAATGCCGGCAAGACCACCGTCACTCGGTGTTTACCTTCCTGTGTTTTGGTTTCATCGGTTACTACAATGGTCAAGCTGGCCTCTTCGGCCTTCCATTCAAATAAACAGAACATGGAAGAATCCAACACAGTGTCGTTAAACATGGAAAAGGCTTTATCAGCACATTGAACAACCGCGCTCTTAAATGCATCAAACCCTTCATCTTGAATTACCAAGGTATGCTGCTGTTGTTCGTTCTCAAGTTGATCAATTGTCCAGTTCACAAAAACTCCTGTGCATATCACTGTCTATAAAATCGTGTAGTAAAAGTCATATTGAATACAGCGAGGCCCTTTAGCTAACACGATCAGTTAGTCATTCGAAATCAAACGCGGAGTGTACTAATAATTGTCAAAAATTGCTTGTGAATGTCTGGAACAAACTAAAGAAACCGCTAAAAGCGGATAAATAGAAACCAAGATCCCAAAAGGCAGAAGAGAACGAAAGCCAGCCTAGTAGGTAGAAGACTCACACTACTTAGCAAGCAAACGCTGATACACTTCAAAAATGGTCGGATCTACTTCATTACTAAAGCAGCGGGTATGAACAAACTCACCATCTTTTTCATAGATACTTGAATTAAAAATAATGTGTTTGATGCCGTTTTTTCCCTTCACCTTATAGGGGTAGTTTTCCAACGTAGACATAGAGTTCAGAAAAAACATCAGCTGTTGAAGACTCCCCTCATCCACCTCAAACTCCGACACATGATGACCAATATATTCATCACGTTGATAACCAAGCGTCTCTAATTCCTGAGCATTGGCATAAATGATATAGCCATTGTTATCGACACAATGAATACCTACATTGGCATTTCCAACAAGAGCTTCGAAGTCTTCAAACTGAGCCATTACCTAGTTTCCCAAAAAGCAGAATTAAGGAACCTCCGAACCATAAAGTGATCAGATATAAGGTAATAGTAGTTCATATTCCATGGCGGTTACCTGTCGTTCAAACAAACGAACCTCAGACCATTTGCAGGTCTGATACATATCGACAAACTCTTCACCAAACCAATCCGTCACCCGAGGATCTGCCGCCATCGCTCGCAATGCGTCTCGTTGATTATCTGCAATATGGGCATGGGACTGATCATAGGCATTTCCCGTGACTGCTTCAGGCGGGGTCATGCTTTTCCGGATGCCTTCTACGGTACCCGCCAACACGGTCGTCACAGCCAAATATGGGTTGGTATCGGCACCCGAAATACGATGTTCAATACGGGTAGATTCTTTACCGCCAGACGGAATGCGAATAGCAACCGTACGGTTATCCAGCCCCCAAGTTTTAGAGGTTGGAGCAAAGGCTTCCGGCGCTAAACGACGATAGCTGTTCACGTTGGGGCACAACAATGCTTGCGTTGAATCCGCCATATCTAACAGTCCAGCAACCGCATTCTGCAATAGCGTATTCGTTGTGGGATCATAGGCCGCAAAGACATTGTTTCCATCCGCATCCATCAAGCTCAAATGAATATGAAGGCCATTTCCAGACTCTTCTATGTATGGCTTGGCCATGAAAGATGCTTGCATCCCGTATTTCTTCGCCACACATGAAATCACGCGTTTCAATAGCACGGCCTGATCTGTCGCTGCCAGAATGTCTTCGCCGTAATTTAGATTCACTTCAAATTGGCCCGGCGCATATTCAGCAATCACAGTATCAGCAGGAATGTTTTGAATCTGTGCCGTGGCGATGACATCACGAATAAAGAAGTCATAATCGTCCAAATCATCCACCGAATAGACTTGTTTAGAGCTCATCCGACGATCCGTGCCAGGAATTAAAGGCGGCTGCACCTGACCTTTTTCATTGGTTTGAGGATCAATCAGATAAAACTCAAGTTCCAACGCAATACCTGGCGTATAACCTAGCTCTTCAAAACGTTTCACCGCGTTCACTAGCACTTGCCTTGGATCGGCAAAAAACGGCGTGCCATCCGTTTCATACATAGAACACAATACTTGAGCGCGATCTCCGGTTTCATGCCACGGCACAATACATAAGGTATTTGGTACGGGGAAACAAAGCCGATCGCAATCGCCTACATCCATGCCCAAACCGCTCTCTTCTACAGTGGTTCCGGTAGCATCCAAGGCCATTACAGAGCCCGGAAGATAAAAGCCTTTTTCATACACTTTGGATAACAGACTTCGCTCAATGCGTTTTCCGCGAATTACACCGTTAAGATCCGCAATGAGCAATTCAATCGTTTCAACCTCTGGATGCTTTAATAGAAACTCCATCGCTTCATCGGATGCAGATGACGCGCCCTCTTGTAGAACCGTCTGTGCACTTTCCTGAAAATCTTCTTGTGAACCTTCTTGAGAACGACTCATTACATCTAACCCCATTCAGTGAGTTGTGCTTATACACTTTAAAGCCTTTACGTAATGGCTTATGCCCTTACGCTTCTGAAATATTCTGACTCAGTAGAAATTATGGCAAGCCAGAGACCTCTGATTTATGCCAAACCACCCATACACAAATACTTCACTTCCAAGTACTCGTCCAAACCATACTTACTGCCTTCACGACCCATGCCCGATTCTTTCATACCACCAAAAGGCGCAAGCTCTGTCGAGATAATGCCTTCATTAATACCGATCATGCCGTAATCCAACGCAGTAGCCACTTGCCATACTCGTGCTATGTTTTGGCTATAAAAATAGGCAGCCAATCCATAAGGCGTGCTGTTCGCAATCTCAATAGCCTCTTGATCCGTACTGAACTTAAAGATTGGACAAACAGGGCCAAAGATTTCTTCCTGAGCGATGGACATCTCTTGATTCAACTCAGTCAGTACGGTTGGTTGATAGAAAGAGCCGCCTAATGGATGAGGCTTACCACCAGTAAGAACATGCGCGCCCTTCTCCACTGCATCACTTACTAAGCTTTGAACCTTATCGACTGCCGCTTGATTGATGAGCGGGCCTTGTTGAACACCGTCATCCATACCATTGCCAACGACCATTGCCGCAGACCGTTCCGCCAAACGTTGTGCGAATTCATCATAAACATCTTCATGAACAATAAAGCGATTCGCACAGACACAGGTTTGACCGGTATTTCGATATTTGGATGCCATGGCACCCTCAATGGCTTTGTCCATGTCCGCATCGTCAAACACAATAAACGGCGCATTGCCTCCCAGCTCCATCGACACACGTTTCACCGTATCGGCACTTTGTTTCAGCAACAGCTTGCCAACCCCTGTCGACCCAGTGAAGGAAATCTTACGAATAAGAGGATGTGTACTCAGTACTTCGCCAACCTCTTTTCCTTGAGATGCCGTCACAACATTAAACACACCACTTGGCATGCCTGCCTGCTCCGCCAATTCAGCTAACGCCAAAGCCGTTAATGGCGTCGCTTCGGCAGGTTTGACCACCACAGTACAACCTGCGGCGATGGCCGGAGCACATTTACGAGTAATCATCGCTAACGGGAAATTCCAAGGCGTAATGGCACTGCATACACCCACGGGTTGCTTCTGAACCAGAATTTTTCGGTCAGCGAAGGGCGCGGGGATCAAATCGCCATACGCTCGCTTCGCTTCTTCGGAGAACCACTCCACAAAAGACGCACCATAATTGACCTCACCCACCGACTCCGCCAATGGCTTGCCACATTCTTTTGTCATTAACTCGGCAATGGCTTGCTGATGATCAATGATCAGGTCAAACCACTTTCTCAAAATTTGGCTTCTCTGTTTCACTGTGGTTTGAGACCAGCCTTGAAACGCCTGATGCGCTTTTAAAACGGCCTGTTCAGTATCTTGAGCACCGCAATCTGGTACCTCAGCTATCACTTCCCCCGACGCAGGATTCAGCACCTGATAACGTTTGCCTGAAATCGCTTGCGTCCAGCAACCATCAACATAACAAGCCTCTTTAAATAGCAAATCGTGATCTTGAGAAGTTGGCACGGTAATGGCTCCTATAACGGGTTAATCAAGCTAGAGATGTTCAATTATTCAGTTCATTTTTAGATGATTTGTACAGAATTTTGAACTACATTTGTAAAATATTTTGCAAAAAAGCGTTTGAAATATTTTATATCACTGTAGTATAAGTTAAACAATCCTTAAACAAAGATAAGCATTTAAGGGTTACAAAAATCATACGTCTGAGACCAAGTAAAAGCGTTGTGAGCGCAGGTTAGACAAGCGCGTTAGTTTTTACACAGTCTCGAATTGAGGCTTTATGAGTGACTATAAAAACGATCAAAAATTAAAACCGTTAGTGGGCGTTGTCAGTGATGTTCAAATCATTGGCCCACATATGTTTCATACCTCGGGCGACAAATACCTTCGTGCGCTCTCCCAAGCAGCTGACGTCATTCCCGTCATCATTCCTTGTCTTCAAGATGATCAAGATATCAAACAGTGGACTCAACGCCTCGATGGTGTTTTTCTGACTGGTGCCTACTCTATGGTCGATCCGAAACACTATGGCGAAGACAAAATCGATAAGCCGTACGATTACGATTCACAACGCGATGCATTAAGTTTCCAGTTGATTCGTTCCATCATTGAAGCAAACCTGCCTTTACTGGGAGTTTGTCGAGGTCTTCAAGACATCAACGTCACCATGGGCGGTTCTTTGTATCAAGCCGTTCAGGAAGTCCCGGGTAACAACGATCATCGTGAAGATAAAGAGCAGCCGTTAGAGGTGCAATACAGTGACGTCCACAACGTCAATGTCACTCAAAATGGTTTGCTGCATAAGATTACCGGCCGTACGCAGATCAAAGTTAATTCCCTTCACTCACAAGGCATTCATCAGGTTGGTGAAGGGTTAACCGTCGAAGCAAGAGCCGATGATAATTTAGTCGAAGCAATCAGTATTGATCAGATGAAGTTCGGGCTTGCAGTGCAATGGCATCCTGAATGGAAAGTAGCTGAGAACCCAATTCAACGAACGATTTTTGAAGCCTTTGGCAAAGCGTGCCGCGCACAGTAGCCAATAAGAGGTATAAAGAGTACTCGCATGAAAAACATAACGAAGTGGCTTAACGACAATAAAATAACAGAAGTTGAGTGTATTACCTCGGATCAAACGGGAATCGCCCGAGGAAAGATCATGCCAACGTCGAAGTTCATTGCAGAAGGCGGTATTCGTCTGCCGGAAAGCGTATTATTACAAACCGCAACCGGTGACTACCCAGACGAAGAGCTCTATTACAGCCTACTCGACCCCGCTGACATCGACATGGTATTGAAGCCCGATGAAAACGCCATGTTTACTGTACCTTGGGCACAGGAACCTTCCGCTCAGGCTATCCATGATTGTTATGACGCCATGGGCAATCTGATTGAGCTGGCGCCTCGTGCGGTGCTGAAAAAAGTCCTTTCTTTATATAGCGCCAAAGGCTGGCAACCGATTGTTGCGCCAGAAGTTGAGTTCTATCTGACAAAACGTTGTACCGATCCAGACTTACCACTCGAACCACCGGTGGGTCGTTCCGGTCGTCAAGAAAGCGGACGCCAATCTTTCAGCATTGATGCCGCAAACGAATTCGACCCGATCATTGAAGACATCTATGACTGGTGTGAAGACATGGGGCTCGACATTGATACCGTGATTCATGAAGAAGGTGCGGCACAATTAGAGTTTAACTTCCGACACGGCGATGCACTCAAACTTGCGGATCAGGTCTTTGTCTTTAAACGCACCGTCCGCGAAGCGGCATTGAAGCATAAGATAGGCGCCACCTTTATGGCCAAACCTATCTCCGGTGAACCAGGCAGCTCAATGCACATTCACCAATCGCTGACTGACCTTAAAACCGGTAACAACCTCTTCTCTAATTCTGACGGCTCCGCATCTACTCTCTTCTTAAATTACATCGCCGGTCTTCAAACCTACATTCCACAGATGATGCCGATCTTCGCGCCAAACGTGAACAGCTATCGACGCTACCTTCCGGGAGCGGATGGCAATGCGCCAGTAAACATTGATTGGGGTGAAGAAAACCGAACGGTTGGGTTACGCGTGCCTTCGGCAGCGCCCAATGCGCGACGCGTGGAGAATCGTTTACCGGGTGCCGACACCAACCCGTATCTGGTATTGGCAGGCAACCTTCTGTGCGGTTACCTAGGCATCGTGAATGACCTAAAACCAAGAAAACCGGTGCAAGGTCGTTCAGGCAACGAAGCAGACGACAGCATGCCATTTAACTTGGAAGCAGCACTGGATGCGATGGACGAATGTCAGGAAATCCGCGAAATACTCGGCGACCAATTCGTCGATGGTTTCATCGGTACTCGTCGCGCCGAATACGAAGGCTTTAAGCGAGTGATCAGTTCTTGGGAACGTGAGTACCTGTTAAGTGCAGTGTGATGAGTTTTTAAACTCAGCACATCGCTCCCCGAACCGAAATAAACATAACAATTCATAAACCGAGCAGTGAGTTAAAAGTGATAGCATGAACTCAGTAAATGAATCAGTGAAAAACGACGCCACGACCGACCAAGCGTCGGCTCAGAACTCAGTGGAAGGTCAATCTCAGATTCAACAGGATGCCAGTAATCACATTCTTCATCCCTTTGTTGATAATCACGCCCTGAAAAACAAGGGGGCGCGGATTATGTCCAAAGCGGATGGGGTTTACGTGTGGGACGATCAAGGAAAACGCTATTTGGATGCCTTCGCAGGCCTATGGTGCGTCAACTTAGGTTACGGACGAAAAGAGCTGATTGACGCCGCCTCCAAGCAAATGGCCACCCTTCCTTACTACAACTTATTCTTTAACACGTCGACCCCATCAACAGTACAGCTTGCTAAAGCCATTGCCGAAATCGCACCCGATCACATGAACAATGTGTTCTTTACGGGATCTGGCAGCGAAGCCAACGATACTGTGTTCCGCATGGTTCGTCGTTATTGGGATGTCAAAGGTCAGCCGAACAAGAAGATCTTCATCGGTCGACACAATGGCTATCACGGCTCCACCGTTGCCGGCACCAGTTTAGGCGGCATGAAGCCCATGCACAAACAAGGCGACCTTCCGATCCAAGGCATTGAACACATTCGTCAACCTTATTGGTTCGATGAAGGTGGCGATCTGTCCCCGGATACCTTTGGTTTAATTGCTGCAAACGCACTCGAAGAAAAGATTCTCGAAGTGGGCGCTGACAATGTCGCGGCCTTTATCGCTGAACCGATTCAAGGTGCTGGAGGAGTGATCATTCCACCCGCGACTTATTGGCCTGAAATCCAGCGCATCACCAACAAATACGACATTCTGCTGGTCGTCGACGAAGTGATTTGTGGCTTTGGTCGAACAGGCAATTGGTTTGGTTGTGACACGCTCAAGATCAAGGCCGACTTGATGCCAATCGCTAAAGGCTTATCTTCTGGCTATTTACCCATTGGTGGCGTGATCATTTCTGATCGCGTGGCGGATGTATTGAAGTCGGAAGAAAGCGGTGACTTCCTGCACGGTTTCACCTATTCCGGTCATCCAACCTGCGCTGCCGTAGCGCTGGAAAATATTCGAATCCTGAAAGATGAAAAAGTCATCGAGAACATTCAACAACAAACCGGCCCTTATTTGGCGGAACAACTTCAAACGCTGGCGGATCATCCGCTGGTAGGTGAAGTAAGAACGCTGGGCATGCTCGGTGCCATTGAATTGGTTCAAGACAAAGCCACACGTACGCGTTATCCGGGCGATGGCAAAGTCGGCGGCATCTGCCGCGATCACGCCTTAGATCAAGGTCTGATCCTAAGAGCGACCGGCGATACCATGCTGTTATCTCCTCCATTAGTCATTACCAAAGAAGAAATCGATAAAGTCATCGAAATGACTAAAAATGCACTGGATAAGACATTGAAAGATATGCAATAAATAGCGTTATTGATATAACACGTTTTAAATCCTTCAAAGGCTGTCACCACCAGCCTTTGATAACAATAAAAAAAGCGATCACTACAATTATTTCCATTAGGAAGAGGAATCACCATGAAAGTAATAACCAACACACTTAAAGGAGCAGCACTGGCAACCGCCGTAGCAGGTACGCTATCAGCTACCAGTGCCTTTGCCGCAGAAAAAACCGTCAAGATCTACAACTGGTCGGACTACATTGCGGAAGATACGATTCCTAAATTCCAGGAATCAACGTCGATTAAAGTCAGCTACGACGTATTCGATTCCAACGAAGTTCTGGAAGCCAAAGTGCTTTCCGGTCAATCGGGTTATGACATTGTGGTACCAACCTCAGATTATTTGGCTCGCCACATCAAAGCTGGCGCTTACCAGAAACTGGACAAGTCCAAGATTCCTAATTGGAAAAACCTTGATCCAGAGCTCATGAAAAACCTCGAAAACTACGATCCAAGTAATGAATACGGCGTTCCTTATCAGTGGGGCACCACAGGTATCGGTTACAACGTCGCCAAAGTGACCGAAGTATTAGGTGAAGACGCCCCTGTCGACAGTTGGGATTTACTGTTCGACCCTAAACACACTGCAAAACTAAAGTCGTGTGGCATTGCCATTCTTGATTCAGGAAGTGAAGTATTGCCTCTGGCCCTTCAGTATCTAGGCCTGGATCCGAACAGTAAAAAAGCGGGTGACTATAAAAAAGCACAAGAGTTGATGCTCAAAATCCGTGACGATGTCACCTACTTCCACAGCTCTCGCTATATTTCTGATCTCGCCAATGGCGACATCTGTGTGGCAATCGGTTGGTCCGGCGATGTTTTCCAAGCTGCAGCCCGTGCGGAAGAAGCTGAAAACGGCGTTGAAGTTGGCTACAGCATTCCAAAAGAAGGCACGGCAATGTGGGCTGACATGATGGCCATTCCCAAAGATTCAAACAATGTCGAAGAAGCCCATGCCTGGATCAACTATGTTTTGGAACCTAAACCTGGGGCCGACATTACTAACTACGTTTGGTATGGCAGCCCTAACCTAGCCTCGAAAGAATTCATCGACCCTGAAATTCTGGAACACCCAGGTATCTACCCACCAGCCGGTACGAAACTGTTCACCTTCGAAGTTCTGCCTCAGAAAATCGAGCGTGTGATGAACCGTACTTGGACGGCAATCAAAACCGGAAGTTAATAAGACTTGAGTGAAACTGTATCCCTCATCAGCCTCACTCACGCTTATGATTAGTTATTAATTCGCGCTGCCTGGATCATTGAAGTCTCCCGGTAGCGCAGATTCAAAGACTTCACCAAATTCCTCACAACGATACACGAGGCATTTATGTCTTCTGCGGTAGATACGAACAACTCAAACGGAGCGAATGGCAATCACAGCCACACGAATGGAAGCGTGTCTCCAAACGGTAATGGCAAAGCAGGTAATGGAAAGACACCTCGCTCAACGCAGGAAGTATTGCTTTCCATTAAGAACATCACTAAATACTACGAAGAAGCCCTGGCGGTTGATAACGTCAGCCTAGACATTTATAAGGGCGAGATTTTTGCTTTATTAGGTGCGTCTGGTTCGGGTAAATCCACATTACTCAGAATGTTGTCCGGTTTTGAAAAACCGACGTCAGGACAAATTTGTTTAGGCAATGACGACATCAGTTTCATGCCGCCCAATGAGCGTCCATTTAATATGATGTTCCAGTCCTATGCCCTGTTCCCTCATATGAGTGTTGAAAAGAACATTGCCTTTGGTTTGAAACAAGATGGTATGCCCAAAGGTGAAATCGCTGATCGTGTCAGCGAAATGCTGAAACTGGTGCACATGGAAAAGTTTGCGCATCGCAAGCCGCATCAGCTGTCGGGCGGTCAGCGCCAACGTGTTGCCCTCGCTCGTTCGTTGGCAAAACATCCAAAGCTATTGCTATTAGATGAACCCATGGGCGCTCTGGATAAAAAGCTCCGTACCGAAATGCAGTTGGAAGTGGTCGACATCATCGAACGTGTGGGTGTGACCTGCGTGATGGTAACGCACGATCAAGAAGAAGCCATGACCATGGCCGATCGCATCGCCATTATGGACGAAGGTTTCATTCAGCAAATTGGTTCGCCCATCGATGTTTACGAAAGTCCGCAAAATCGTATGGTGGCCGAGTTCATTGGTTCGGTGAACATCTTTGAATCTGACATTGTGGTGGACGAAGAAGACCACATGAAGCTGTGTTCTCCGTCTCTCGACTCACAAATCTATGTGGGACGTGGTGTGTCTACGGGCATCGACGAAAAGACCATGTTGTTTGCTCTTCGCCCGGAAAAAACCTTCTTATCAAAGGCCAAACCAAGCCAGGAATGCAACTGGTCGTGCGGCCGTGTGGATGACATCGCCTATCTGGGTGGTCATACGGTTTACTATGTGGAACTGAAAGACGGCAAAGTCATTCAATGCTTCTTAGCGAACACCGAACGTCGTGCTGAACGCCCTCAGTGGAACGACCAAGTCTATGTCTACTGGACCGAAGATGCGGGCATGGTGATGCGCTTATGAACATCAAACAATCCATCCAAAGGCTTCCACAAAAGCTGCCTAAAGGTCGGCACTGGGTAATCTCAGCGCCTTATTTATGGTTGTTAATCTTCTTCATTTTGCCTTTCTTTTTCGTGGGCAAAATTTCGGTCTCTGAGGCGGAATTAGCCATTCCTCCTTACACTCCGATGTTTTCGTGGGAAGAAAACCAACTCAACGTGACCTTCAATTTTGGTAACTACCTTTGGTTACTCGAAGACCCGATTTACGTTCAAGCCTATTGGAACTCCATCAAGATGGCGTTCTGGTCGACCGTATTTTGTCTCTTGATTGGCTTTCCGATGGCCTACGCCATTGCCAAAGCGCCGAAAGAACAACAAGCAGTGTGGTTGCTGTTGGTGCTTTTACCAAGCTGGACATCCTTCCTGATCCGAGTGTACGCCTGGATGGGGTTACTCAAGAACAATGGTCTGATTAACAGCGGTTTAATGTGGCTGGGCATCATCGAC
Organism: Litoribrevibacter euphylliae; assembly: GCF_042646085.1. Taxonomy (NCBI): domain Bacteria; kingdom Pseudomonadati; phylum Pseudomonadota; class Gammaproteobacteria; order Oceanospirillales; family Oceanospirillaceae; genus Litoribrevibacter; species Litoribrevibacter euphylliae. The sequence goes on from NZ_JBHRSZ010000002.1 coordinate 24,813, forward strand.
GATCCGATTCAGATGATTAATACCAACTTTGCGGTGTATCTCGGCATTGTCTATTCCTATCTGCCATTTATGGTGCTTCCGCTCTATGCAAACTTGGTGAAGCATGACGATACGCTATTGGAAGCGGCCAGTGATTTGGGCGCAAACAAGCTGACCTGTTTCTTCAAGATCACGCTGCCTTTGTCATTCAACGGCATTGTCGCGGGTTCCATGTTGGTGTTCATTCCTGTTGTCGGTGAATACGTGATTCCTGAATTACTTGGCGGTACGGAAACCATCATGATCGGTAAAGTGCTCTGGCAGGAATTCTTCAATAATCGTGACTGGCCTGTGGCCTCGGCATTAGCTGTAATCATGATTGCGATTCTGATCATACCGATTACCTTATTCCACCGTTATCAGAATAAGGAGGTGGGCCAATGACAACCTCAACTGACAAGCGCGGGTCATTTAGCTTTAGTTCGTTTAGCTTCACGACCTTTAGTTTCACGAAATTCATGTTCTGGGCTGGCATCGCCTTCCTGTATCTGCCGATGCTGGTACTGGTGGTGTACTCCTTCAATGAAAGCCGTTTGGTAACGGTGTGGGCAGGATTCTCCACCAAGTGGTACTTCGAACTGTTTGAAGATCAGCAGATCATGAATGCGGTTTGGCGTTCCGTTGAAATCGCTTTCTTCTCTGCTACTGCAGCCGTTGCCTTGGCGATCTTTGCGTCTATCGTGATGGTTCGCATTAAACAATTCCGAACCCGAACTTTGTTCACCGGTTCCATTACCGCACCTTTGGTAATGCCCGATGTGATTATCGGTTTGTCGATGCTGCTATTGTTCGTCGCCATGGGCCAGCACATTGGTTGGCCTGCGGAGCGAGGCATGCTTACCGTTTGGATTGCGCACACGACCTTCTGTTTGGCCTATTCGACTGTGGTGATCAGCTCCCGTTTGATGGAAATGGATCGCAGCATCGAAGAAGCCGCGTTGGACTTAGGAGCCAACCAGCTTGAAGCCTTTGTCAAAATCACCTTGCCGATCATCTTCCCTGCAATCTTATCGGCCTGGCTACTCTCCTTCACCTTGTCACTGGACGACGTGGTGATTGCCAGCTTCGTGACTGGCCCTGGTGCTACGACCTTGCCGATTGAAGTGTTCAGCTCGGTTCGCCTGGGTGTCACACCGAAAATCAATGCGTTAGCGACACTAATTATTCTTGCGGTGATCATCGTATCTCTCGCCACTTGGTTTGCCACCAAGCGCATTAATGATCGAATGAAGCAATCAATGGCCAACTAACAGCTAATGGCCCACTAACAACGAATGGGCCACTAAGGAAAGGGAGTGAAACTGATCTACTTGTGAGGTTTTCACTCCCCTTTCCTGTCTGGGATTTAGTCTTGTGCCTCAACCAGTTCAAACGCAGTAGGTGACATATGAGTTCCGATTTTGATCAATACAGTAATGGTGATCTCGCGTTCACACGCGAATCGCCCTACGGCACGGTCATTGAAGCCATGTATTCCGGCGCCACCAGTTTCATGCGCCGTAAATACACCCGAGATTTAACCGGTGTGGATGTTGCGGTGGTCGGTATTCCATATGACTTAGCAACCTCCAACCGCCCTGGTGCGAGATTTGGGCCTCGTGCCGTTCGAGCCGCGTCTACTCAGCTTTCTTGGGCCAGACCTTGGCCCTGGACGTTCGACCCGTTTAACCGTTTACACGTCATTGACTATGGCGATTGCGTGTTCGATCCCGGCAGGCCGGAAGACGTGGCGGTGGACATCGAACGCTTCATCAGTCGTTTGGTCGATAACAATGTGATTCCGTTGAGTCTCGGCGGTGACCACTTTGTGGCCTACCCCATCTTGAAAGCCTTGCATAAAAAACACGGGCCAATCTCTTTGATTCACTTTGACGCCCACACGGATACCTGGGCTGATGAAAAAGGCCGTATCGACCACGGCACCATGTTCTATCACGCCGCCAAAGAAGGCATTGTTAGTCCGTCTCATTCTGTGCAAATGGGGATTCGGACCCAGAACATGCAAACCCATGGCTACAACGTGTTTGATGCCTTGTGGCTGCATAAGCATGGCGCGGACGAAGCCGTTGCCCGCATTCAGGAAATTGTCGGTAATAATCCCTGTTACATTACCTTCGATATTGATTTCTTAGACCCAAGTTATGCTCCTGGCACAGGGACACCCGTGTGTGGCGGATTTGATACGGCCACCGCGATCAAGATTCTTTATGGCTTAACCGGTCTGAATCTGATCGGCTGTGACGTCGTGGAAGTGGCACCACCGTATGATCACGCAGAAGTCACAGCGTTGGCGGCAGCAACCATCGCCACCAACTTACTGTGCTTATTAGCGGAAGGAAAAGAAGACCGCGTGTAGTGGTTGCTAATATAAGTTAATGATAAGAATTGAGGATCAAGGCACACTTAGTCCATGTCCTCGATCCTTAGCCCCGATCCTTAACCCGCATACGCACTCAATGCTACAGCGTTATTAGCACTTCGCTCAAACGGATCAACCATGCCTCCTTCTTTGAAGGTTAATCCTTCAGCAGACACTTTTTGAGCTTGCTTAGACGAGCTCAACAACCATTCGCCGGCCATCTGCTCACTCATACCACTGTCAATCTTCTGAGCCCACTCTTGAGTCAGTCGGTATAACTCTTTGAACATGTAAAAGTTCTGAGTTTGAACCAGCCCTTGCTGAAGATCTCTATCCTCTTTAAACAGCTGCTCAATCTTTTCTTTATCAGGATGATCGTTCTTAACGTAAACATTACCTTCATAATCAAAGGCCAGATCTATTTCCTGGGACGTATCAATGCCTGCTTTTGCAAACGCATTGGCAAGTTTCTCTTCGTACTCGGCTACATCATCCGCATTAAATAGCTCGATCGACGGAAGTCCGTTCAGTGTATTGCTAGTCGTTTCCTCTTCCTCTTGAGGAGCAACAACGGTTGAATACACTCGCGTCATATCTTCATATTTGGCAACCGCACGCGCTTGAGCTGATGTTTGGTCAGTTGCATTGGCAGATAAAGACACTTTGTCTTCTGCAACTTGGGCAGCAGTATTAACGTGTTCCTGCTGACCTGTTGCTCCCTGATTTTGCCCCGTTTGAGTAACGCTGTTTACTTGCGAAGCTTGCTGAGATGTCTGAACTCCATTCTGAATCTGCATGGCACCCTCGATATGGTTAATATGGTTATTGGATACGTAAGTTTTAAAGGATGTAAGCAATAAGCAAACAAGGCACCAAAACCGAAAAAACCTAATCGTTTTAGTATGGTACGGAAGATTTGAATGCTAAAAACAGAAGATAACGGAAAGGAATCGGAGGGATATTGCCACCCTGAAAGCGGCAACTAAATATCTGAATTCAGGTGTTAATTCTAAACAAGAAGAACAAAAACCGATGGCGACCACCCGCCATCGGCTTTTACTTAAGAAGCACAATTACAAATCTGATCTCCGTAGTAATCATTACTGTAATTGCACTCTTTTTGTTGATTTGATGTTTGAGAATCCTGGGGCATCGCTGGCTACCTCAATTAGTACATAGGGTTTACAAGAGCTTGTTAAGAGCCTTTTTTAAGAGCTATCGCTTTCTTAAAAAACAAGACTAAATGACACCATCTAAAGAATAAAATTAATTATCATTCTTTACTTTATAGTAAAAAGCTATGACAAAAAGGACGTTGTACAAACGCCCTTCTATTCACATCGAACGGTTTGAAGGGTTGCAGGCTGTCTGCTTAGAAATTCGCGGGTGTGGTCACAGAGACCAGACGACATTCCTCATCGAACGGGTTGTCAAATTTGTGCGGGCGAGATGACTCAAAATAATAGCCCTGACCGGGTTCTAGAACGTAGGTTTCACCATCCACCGTCAGCTCAACCTTGCCGCTGATGATGTATCCAGCTTCTTCACCTTCATGAGTGTATGGGTCGTCCCCGGTATTAGCGCCTGGTGGGATACATTCAACCAGCACCGTCATTGCACGGTTAGGAAAGCTCTTCCCGATCAATTTCCAATCCATTTTATCCACCGATGAATCCAGAAACTCATCTTGGGTGTAGACCACGGGAATATCGGTTTTGGAGGCTTCTTCAGAATCGAAGAATTCTAATAAAGAAATAGGAATACCTGACAGTACCTTTTTAAGAGAACTCACACTGGGGCTGACGCTGTTTTTCTCAATCATGGAAATGGTTGAATTAGTCACACCGGCACGCTTGGCCAGCTCACGTTGCGACAAGCCTGCTTTGGCTCGAACTTCTCTTAAACGGCTACCTACATCCAATGGTGTATTCCTCTCTTCATCAATGCTAAGCGCTGCGATTGAAAGACTGCGTTTTCACGTACGGATATCATCCACTCAATCCTAATCGCAAAATTACTTTATTTAATAGCCGCGTAGTATATCAGCTTGGCCATAGCGAGTAATCAAAATACAAAACGGTTTGTACGATATTTTGATCAGCATCATCCTCTGCCTCTCTTTTTGAGACTAGACAGCAAAGTCGAAGTTGTAAAATATTAAAAACAGTTTGATTAATATATAAAACAAACTTATGGTTAGAACTATCAATAAAATTACGAAAAACACCTTACTTTGTTCGTAGGTCAGTTATGCTCAACCCTAAAACGCACAGCACCGAACATCCAGACTCTTATTACTTTGCCAGTGCCAAGTACCCTAACCGCTATCCACAACTGACAGAACACATTAAAACCGATGTCTGCGTCATTGGTGGTGGCTTTAGTGGTGTTAACACGGCACTGGAGTTAGCCGAACGAGGCTACAAAGTTGCGCTGATCGAAGCCTATCGCATTGGTTGGGGTGCTTCCGGGAGAAATGGTGGGCAACTGATTCGCGGCATTGGGCATGGTCTTGATCAATTCAAAAACAGTATCGGCCAGGAAGGCATCGACGCCATTAATCAGATGGGTTTTGAAGCCGTAGAAATCGCTAAAGCGCGAGTCAAAAAGTACGACATTCAGTGCGATCTAAAAATGGGTTACTGCGATCTGGCCAACAAACCAGCCCATCTTAAAGATTTTAAAGAAGACAAAGCCTGGTTAGATGAAATCAACTACCCCTACGAAACACGCTTGTTATCCAAAGACGAAATGCACGAGGTGGTCGGTTCAGACAACTACATCGGCGGCTTAATTGATATGGGCAGCGGTCATGTTCATCCATTAAATCTCGTCACGGGTGAAGCCGATGCGGCCTTAAAATTAGGCGTTCAAATCTTTGAACAGTCGCCAGTCACGGAAGTCATCAAGGGCTTCCCGAACGTAGTTAAAACAGAATCCGGCCAAATCACTGCCGATCTTCTAGTAATCTGTGGTAACGCCTATGTGGCAGGTCTGGATAATACTCTGGAAGGCCAAGTGTTACCGGCGGGCAGTTATGTGCTGGCAACGGAACCCTTGTCTGAAGAAATGTGGCGCAAAGTCCTTCCCCAAGACATGGCGGTTTGTGATCAACGCGTCGATCTGGACTACTACCGTTTGAGTGCCGATAAACGACTCTTATTCGGAGGGCTTTGCACTTACTCCGGCCGCGATCCAAAATCCATTCAAAGCAAGCTTGGCCCGCACATCACTAAAGTCTTTCCGTATCTGGAAGGCATCAAAATTGATTATGAATGGGGTGGCATGATTGGCATCGGCGCCAACCGTTTACCACAAATTGGCCGCCTGGCCCCAAACGTTTACTACGCGCAGGCGTATTCCGGTCATGGAGTGAATGCCACGCACATGGCAGCCAAGCTGATTGCCGAAAGCATTCATCAGGAAAGCAATCGTATTGAAGTGTTCGAGAAGGTGAAGCATATGCGCTTCCCCGGTGGCCGACGATTCCGCTCGCCAATGTTGGCGATGGGGATGCTGTATCACCGAATGATGGATCTGTTTTAAGATCCATCACTGCTCTAGGGAACCCCTTACATCTGAACCGAATGAAAACTAATGCACTTGCTTAGCGTCTTGCGGTGGTAACCACTGCAAGAGATTCGTTGATGCGACTTGGTGAGCAATGTCTTCTGGCAGCGCATCAAGGAAAGGCCGGAATTTATCCATATACTTGTTCAAGTTATTAAAACGCCCTACAACATCGGACCCAATCACAAATCGGTCGGGGTACGCTTTAACAACATCCAGCCATACCTTTTTCGGCGCGCCTTTCTCATCGTACAAGTAATCCACCAACGTCCAGGACAGCAAGATGTTGAGATTTTCGTACTCGCCTAACAAGTCATTAACCAACTCAGGCACTCCCTTGAGAGTTTGACGACGATCTATGGCGGCACTCACACCCGCGTGAGCCCAAATAAATGTAGTATCCGGGCTAGACTCCAAGGCATCTTTCAACTCTGGTAGGAATATAAAGTCGGGCTCACGAGTGGACGTTAAATTACTGTGCAATAACACCGGTAAATCATGCTTTGCCGCTAACGCATAGACTCTTAATAATGCCGTATGATTCGCTAATGGTTTCTCGCCGTCAGTCAAAGAGGTTAACTCATCATGACGGGTAAACACCTCACCTATCCCTTTCCAAAAACCAGGATCACGCTTCAACAAACGTTCGATGTGCTCCACCGCATTAAGATCAGTCGGGTTAAACCCGGTGATGAACGGATAAAATCGCTTTTGATCTTTCTCAGAAACAGACTTCACCGCATCATAGACCAACATATCGGTGGCGGAATACCAATAGACAGATGCATCATCACTGGCGTAGAAACGAGGTCGCTTAGGTTCATTGCCTGCCCACTTTTTGGTTACTGCAAACCCGGTTAACAACGCACTCCCTATGTTTGCCTCATCCATATTCTTCAATAATAAAGCCATTCCATCGCTCCGCTGCTGAGGGTCGAAGTAATGAAGCTCTGCATCCAAAAACTGATAGTCACGCGCTTGAGCAGGCTCCCATAACAGCGTCACAGACAATAAGCCTGCAACCACACTGGCAGCCAACGACTTACAAAGAAAATACTTAGACGAAAAGAACTTACTCACAACACCTTCCATGTTAACCCTCTATGAATAACTTACTGCACTGCTCTTGCAGAAAGGTACTTTGCTCTAACAGCACACCAATGAAATGCTACTTTGTGACAGGCAACCACTGTAAAAAGTTCGTCGACGCTACTTGATGAGCAACGTCTTCTGGCAACGCATCAAGGAAAGGCCTGAATTTATCCATATAGGCTTTCAGTAAGCTAAACCCACCAACCACATCGGAACCAATCGCAAATCGATCCGGGTATGCTTTCACTACGTCAAGCCATGCGTCATTAGGCGCACCCTCTTCATCATAAAGCTGATCCACCACCGTCCAGGACAGCAGGATATTAAGATTCTTATGCTCACCCAACAACTTAGTCACTAGCTCAGGAAGACCTTCCACTTTTTGGCGTAAATCAATGGCGCTGCTCATACCCGCGTGAGCCCAGATAAAGGTCGTATCGGGATTCGAGCGCAACGACAATGTTAACTCAGGTAAATAAATAAACTCTTTCACATAAGGCGAAGTGATGTTGCTGTGCAGCAACACTGGTAAATCGTATTGAGCGGCCAATTTATACACCCTCATCAATGCTGGGTGATGAGCTATCGGACGCTCCCCTTCAATCATGGCCGACAACAAATCATGGCGGGTAAAGACCTCACCGATTCCTTTCCAGAAACCAGGGTCTCGTTTCAATAAACGTTCGATGTGATCTACGGCGTTTAAATCCGTCGGATTAAACCCGGTAATAAATGGGTAAAAGCGAGATTGTTCGCTCTCAGGTAACGACTTTACGGCATCATAAACCAGCATATCGGTAGCGGAATACCAATACACTGGCGAGTCGTCTGAACCGTAAGCCAAAGGCCGACGAGGTGAAGAGGAAGCCCACTTCTTGGTCACAGCAAAGCCGGTGATCATGGCTTTTTCAATGCTCGCTTTTTCCATATTCTCCAGCAGAAAATCCATGCCATCGGTCGCTTGCTTGGCGTCCTGGTAATGAATCTCGGCATCAAAGAATTGATAGTCTCGCGCCTGAGCTTTCTCACTTAACAAAGGCATAGCTAATAAAGATGCAGCCAATAGACCACCAACTAAGTTAAGACTCAGAGAGTTGCGAAAACCATACTTAAAAGAAAATGACTTACTCACGAAACATTCCATGTAGATTCTTAAAAAGAACTTACTCTACTGAGCCTACAGAGATTTGTCACTGTCAGGGGGCCATTCTCCGGGTTTTGGCGTTCACGCTTTACAGGTTAAGCCCTCGAATATTTAGTCCTCGAACGTTTAACCCTCGAACACTTAATTTTCGCTTAATACTGAAATCCGAGCTGAATCCGTACTGGGGAAATCAGGGTCCACATAGATAAACATGCGGTTAATCAAGCCACCCGAGAATTCAAACACACTGCAAAAGCGCCCTTGAGATACCTTGCCATCCGGCCATACGGTTCCGTCAGCCATCACCCCGGATTCCTGCCCTTCCACCACCAACATATTCCCAGCTTCGATAAAATTGAAGTTGGCAATGTCATGTTGAATCTGACTCAACGACGACCCTATTCGTTCACCGAAACGAATCAAACTCTGCTTCCCTTGATGAGTGCCAAACTTCGGAAAAAAGAAACGAACATCCTCTGAAAACAACGCCAAGTAACTCTCATCACCTGCATCAATTTTTTCAAAATATTCAATCGCACGTTGAACATTGGGGCTTAGCTTTTCTTGTTCCATCATGGTTCTCTCCTTATTACATACAAGACAAATGCCGAACAAATACAAAGTAAATAGTATGGAGAGATCTAAAGTGCATAAGTTCCAATTTAAACTAACTAGCTGCCCTAAAGTTTGCCGTATGACCAATATCTTCCAGCCATAAGCTATTCCTTGATACCATACTGCCCTTACGCAGAAGGAATCCTTTGCAGCAAGCGCATAGAAGTTAATATCAAGTCTTCTAAGCAGGCTCGATTCTTCAAAACACAAACACGTATATTCTGAGGTTGTTATGTCTGATCTGATTCCTGTTATCCTTGCCGGTGGATCAGGCACTCGTCTATGGCCCCTTTCTCGTAAGAGTTATCCGAAACAATTTCAGCGTTTACTCTCTGAACATTCCCTGCTTCAAACCACACTTGCCAGAGCATCTGCACTGACACAGCAAGCGCCAATCGTGGTTTGCCATGAAGACCACAGATTCACCACCGCTGAACAACTCCGAGAAGTAAACCTGGAACACCAAGGCATACTTTTGGAACCCGAAGGGCGTAACACTGCACCTGCCATTGCAGTCGCTGCACTTCACGCCTTGAGCTTGACCGATGACCCAACCTTACTTGTTATGCCTGCTGATCATCACATTGAGTCTATTGACGCCTTTACTGAGTCAGCGCAATTGGCCGCACACCTAGCTCAAAATGACCGTTTGGTTTGTTTAGGCGCCCGCGCCACCAAAGCGCACACCGGCTATGGCTATATTGAACTGGGAGAGCAAATTCAAGACTCGGCCTTTACCATAAACCGATTTGTTGAAAAGCCCGATCAAACCGCCGCAGAATCCTACCTGGAGCAAAGTAACTTCCTTTGGAATTGTGGCATTTTCGTATTCAAGGCAAAGGCGTATTTAGACGCACTTAAAGAACTGGCACCAGACGTTTTAGCCTCAAGCCAGAGTGCCTATCAACAAGCACAGCATGACTTGGATTTCATTCGATTAGACCAACACGCCTTTCAGAGCAGCCCGAATATCTCCATCGATTACGCAGTGATGGAACACACCTCCGTTCCTACCAACACGTTGAGAGGCGCAGTTGTTCAGCTGGACACAGCTTGGAGTGATATTGGTGACTGGAACGAACTCTGGCAAACCAGCGATAAAAACGAAGATGGCAATGCCCTGTTCGGTGACGTAACCGCGCAACAGACTCAAGATTCACTGATCCACGCACATCACCGCCTTGTGACCACAATCGGCGTCAAAGACCTGATCATCATCGAAACCAGCGATGCCGTTTTGATTGCTGATAAAGCCTTTACTCAACAACTCAAGACGCTGATTGAACAACTAGAAGACGATCAAAGAACCGAGCTATTGGCGCACAGCGAAGTCTCTCGCCCTTGGGGCAAATACGACGTGGTAGATCTCGGCCACGGCTATCAAGTGAAGCGCATCACCGTAAACCCACAACAACGCATCAGTATGCAACGGCATCAGCACCGTGCCGAACACTGGGTGGTGGTCTCCGGCACCGCCAAAGTCACGTTAGAAAATAAGGTCTATACGATCAACAAAAACGAATCCACCTTCATCCCGGTTGGTGCTATCCATTGCCTGGAAAACCCAACGGACACCCCGCTTGAACTTATCGAAATTCAATCCGGGGAGTATTTGGGAGAAGATGATATTGAGCGGTTTGAGCACAAAATATAAGCTGCCTATGCGGCAGTGAATTGTCGGACTTTTGGACCTCTTGACTAGCCTATTTTCTAAGCTGCCTGTTCGGCAGTGAAGTTCCTCACCAGCTTTTTAATTGTTTCGTCCACTTTCTAAGCTGCCTGCTCGGCAGTGAACTTTTTCGACCAAAAGTCCGGTGTCGGACTTTTTTTCTAAGCTGCCTGTTCGGCAGTGAAGGTCGCCGTGAGGTTGAGTCCACGGTAAATACTTTTCTAAGCTGCCTGTTCGGCAGTGAACATAACATTCGAAATGGGCGACTCCGATGCGCTTTTCTAAGCTGCCTGTTCGGCAGTGAAGACACCAAGACCCAAATGATATGCACCATAATATTTCTAAGCTGCCTGTTCGGCAGTGAACTTTGGCAGTTTGATACGGTGCAGCATTACCCTTTTCTAAGCTGCCTGTTCGGCAGTGAAGCCTGGGCGGTGGTTGCTGGCGCATCATAATCATTTCTAAGCTGCCTGTTCGGCAGTGAAGAGCGAAGAGTTATGCGAAGGACTAAGAATCCATTTCTAAGCTGCCTGTTCGGCAGTGAAGGATTGGATCACATTGAAGAGGTGCTAAAGAATTTTCTAAGCTGCCTGTTCGGCAGTGAAGCCTGCCTGCAATTTGGCAAACGCGATCCATTCTTTCTAAGCTGCCTGTTCGGCAGTGAAGCCGCCATAGCAACGCCCCCGGCAACTAACAATTTTCTAAGCTGCCTGTTCGGCAGTGAAGTGGGGATTGACGACTGATCAGCTGCTAGGTGATTTCTAAGCTGCCTGTTCGGCAGTGAAGTTACCGAATCTCTGAAGAATCAGGTTCTTGAATTTCTAAGCTGCCTGTTCGGCAGTGAAGGTTTGACGGTGTACCGTCATCAATACGCCCCTTTTCTAAGCTGCCTGTTCGGCAGTGAAGCCCCCTAATCCAACAAAAGGGGCCGCAATTAATTTCTAAGCTGCCTGTTCGGCAGTGAAGATGATGTGCTTGCGTTGCTTAACGGTCAAATATTTCTAAGCTGCCTGTTCGGCAGTGAAGGCCACCGTGGAGACGGGCAAGCCGATCTATAATTTCTAAGCTGCCTGTTCGGCAGTGAAGGCCACCGTGGAGACGGGCAAGCCGATCTATAATTTCTAAGCTGCCTGTTCGGCAGTGAAGTTCTGCAATGCTTGCTCCATCCTCCCTTACTCTTTCTAAGCTGCCTGTTCGGCAGTGAAGTTGGTGCCGTGCATGTACAGCAAGGTCGGCAATTTCTAAGCTGCCTATTCGGCAGTGAAGGCAAATAGGTGTTAATTAGGTTATTAAACACGTTTCTAAGCTGCCTATTCGGCAGTGAAGATCAATTGAATGATAAGCGGGACACCCTGTTATTTCTAAGCTGCCTATTCGGCAGTGAAGTCATTACGAGACTTAATAACTCCATCTAACTCTTTCTAAGCTGCCTATTCGGCAGTGAAGTGTATCGTGCGGGTGAATCCTCTTACTGCTTTTTTCTAAGCTGCCTATTCGGCAGTGAAGGTGTCCGGTACGGTTGGTAGTGCTTTTACTGATTTCTAAGCTGCCTATTCGGCAGTGAAGCCGCCGAACATACGAATTACCTGATCTTCCGTTTTCTAAGCTGCCTATTCGGCAGTGAAGTCTGATTATGCAATCGCCCGTGGTGCTGCTACTTTCTAAGCTGCCTATTCGGCAGTGAAGCTTGTGTGTTTACTTCCTGCCGTGTCGGGGTGTTTCTAAGCTGCCTATTCGGCAGTGAAGCTGGCGGTATGGCGACACTACGTTGTCCTATCTTTCTAAGCTGCCTATTCGGCAGTGAAGTTGAGTACTACTCGCCTCAGTTTTTGGCCGAATTTCTAAGCTGCCTATTCGGCAGTGAAGAAATCCTAGTGTTTGATCCGATGCAATCCAAATTTCTAAGCTGCCTATTCGGCAGTGAAGGTAGCGTCTTCAAACTGGATTTTCCTGAAAACTTTCTAAGCTGCCTATTCGGCAGTGAAGTGTAGTTTAGAGCAAAAAAATTTAGCTACAACAATTAACTAGGTAGTTTTCATCAAAAACACCAAAAAATCACTCAAGCTGTAACTATCTGTATTTACTGAATTTTTAAAGAGCTTCAAATTTTTGGTATTTTTTAGGTCAAAGTTTCATTTACCCAATCTTCAATGATTAAGGAATCAACCCGCTTAAACTCTCTAATATTGTTGGTCACTAAGATGCAGCCAGCCGCTAAAGCGTGGCCTGCAATAGCAATGTCGTTATTACCAATGGGCGTACCAACCTCATTAAGTTGTTTTTTAACCTGCGCTGATTGATCGACGGCTTCAGAATCCCATGGAAGAATTGCATCTAACCGTTTAACAAATTCATCGATCCACTGCGTATGTTTGGGAGAGGCTTTCTTACTAACTGCGCCATAGCGCATTTCTGAATAAGTAATTGCTGAAATAACAACTCGATGCTTTTCAGATACCTGTTGCAGCTTTCTAAGAACTTCAATTGGGTGCTCCCGCATTATGAAACTGCAAATACAGGTATCCAGCATGTAGGTTAGTTTCATCTAGAATCGTCCTTGATCTTCGATTATATCTTCACGCTCAACCAGAAAATCTTCATCGGCTTTCTCTGTTTCAGCAAGAGAAATCCAACTTGGTTTTGAAGGTCGAAGGGTAATCGTATCCCCTTCTTTGATGATTTCCAGGTCACTTACACCTTCATATTCCATATCTTTAGGAAGGCGCACCGCCTGGTTTTTACCATTTTTAAATATGGACACCGTTCTCATGATCATCCTCCTGTTCCCGCGCAGCCAATTGTTCAATATTTAGACTACGCCCAATAAAGGCATATGTAAAGCATATGCAAAAAAGCAAACCCGTCTAAGATGACGGGTTATAGGGTCACTAGATTGAATGTTTAGAACCAGGGAACGGTCGCGACCAACTCATCCTGCTTGGAACTCAAACCATAGCAATTGAATGTTCCAAGGACAGGAGCTTTTGCATCAACTTTCTCGATAAAGAGAGGAAATCGACCGCTTGTTTCCGGGGTTCGCTTTTTTGTTTGCTGACTTTCAAGCCAAATGAAGGGCAGCTTGGAGTCTGCCTTATCTGAAATTGCTTTAAGCTTCTCCAGGCATTCTTCAAAATCCAAGCCAAACTTTTCAGACTGATGTTGAGCTTTATTTATCAAGGATGAAGCACGGCGCCCCTCACCTTTAACGTGTTTACGCTGAAAACTCACATAGCTTTCGATATCTTCAGGCACACTTTTAACAGACGTTACATGTGCATAGTCTGTATAGCGAGATAACCAGTCAGAGATATTAAGTTGTTCTAACTGCCCAGATGAAGAAGCCAACAGACGGAGTTTATTGCCTAACGGAAAGGGTTTTGCTCCATACCCTGGAATGGAAAGCGCCACAGCGGATTCGTTTTCTCCTGTTTTATGCTCCACCAGCACCAGGTGTATCTGCTGATACACCTTTTGCCAAAGGAAGCCGAGGCTGATTTCGGCGTCGGGTAGAAGGGTTATGTCTATGTAATATTTCATAGTGCCACCTACTCAGATTTCTCACCATACACACCACCTCGGATAAGGTTGGCAATCACATAATGTTGTTGATCCAGCTCTGGTTCTTGGGCCTTCAACACCCAATTATCCAATAAGGTATAGAAATCCATCTTTTGCTTTGGCTGTCTGTAGGCTTTGCCCTGGCTTGTAACAGAGCCGAATGGCTCAACAGAGATTGCTCCGACATGTTCAGCCTCAGGGAACCAAGTATCGATGGTTCGGATGGCATTGCCTATTTTCTGAGAGTGCATCGCTGCCGTTTCATTTACTTGATACAAGGTTTTACTCTTTTTGTCTTTCGCGGTTCCACTGTCCAGCACCAACTCTTGAGACGGAAAGACTTCTTGCCCCTGACCTAATTTCACAAAAGCTTTCACGGTTACCAAAGAGAAGTCCTGACCTGACAACCCCTTTTCAATAACGCTGCTAACTGCATCCAAATCAGATGAAGACTGATCAAACGCCGAAAGTTTGAAGTCATACCCATTAAACTTCCATGCATTTCCAGACTCAGCTTCGTTTATATGAACTTGAATGGACTCTGCACCCACACGGTTACGCCATAAAAAACGACCATTTGCTAAGTTCGTTGCATACCGCTTAGCCAGTTCTGAAAAGCCTTGCTGTTCAATGTAGTTGTTTACTGTTGTTTCTAGGGCTAAACGATAGTCCTGGCTGTTACAGGTTGATGGCTGTTGCACACTTCCCAATACGCGCAAAGTAAACTCCACTTTCAACGTATCGTGCTCGAATGGCAAAGCAGCACTATCCACTTTCTGTAGATTCGGCTTTTGAACTTCCTGATCCAGCTTGGCAGGGTCAGACATGATCGCGTTTTTTTGTCGATTGGAAATGGTGCCTCGCACCGACTTTTCCTGAATCGAAATCCCTTGCCAATTGGCTTCATTCTTAATGTCATTCCAGTTCCCCGAAAACATTAAAGCGTCCGAATTAGAAAGTTTGCGTTCGAATGCTAATACTGAAGCGGTTTTTAAGTTGCTCATGGTCATAATCCTTTATTAAACGTTAGGCAATTTCAGTTAAGTTTGAATCTTGAGATGTATAGTCGTTCTGGCATAAGTACCACCCTTCTTCAGGCTCAGTACTGTAATACCAAAGCAACTCATTTAAATCGTTAATGCGATGAGGGCTTAGCCACTCACCCAAGGTATAGACATACTCGACAAATCGAACCGGTGTTTCTTCATCACGGCTGCGAGCAACGCTTCCCGCTTGATAAAGAGGCGACATGGCTTTGTAACCGACAGGTATTGGTTTAATCCAACCTTTATACGGCCGCTGCAAGGGTTGCCCTTCTCCATCAAAGTGGAGCATTGAGTTACCCAGCCACGTAGAAAAAGCAGGATCAGAATCCCCAGCAAAATGCTGTTGTTGGTCAACCAACAAATCAGTGCGAGCGACCAGTGCAAAGCCTGGCAAGAAGGTACGCAACCAGAAGTTCACTTGCTCTTGCCGTTTTTCCTGTTTTTCATGAAGAGAAACGACACGGCTTGCAGCAAGTTGTTTAATTGTGCCGCCCGCCAAACGCTGAGACAAAACAATGTTCTTAATAGCTTGTTCAAGCGCTTTATACTCAGACTCATTCATTGGCGGCAGTTCTTCTATGCCAATGATTAGACTTACCGTCATATGGGCACGCCCTTCTTCCACAAAAGAAGGTGTTTTGGCTTCTTTGGTCAACGGATTCCGGGTTAAAGAAAATACATGTTCTGAATATGTAGCAGCTTGTGTCGTCTGTGGCGACAGATCGTGACATATCACTGCACAACCACTTAGACGAAGTGGAATTTCCAAATCTAAGCGCTCAGATACCTTTCGCTCTAGAGAGTGCATGAATCCAAGAAAATGAGTGATCGCTGGAAAACCCCAGGTTTGGCCAGCAACAGCATTGGCATTTTCCACCTCTATATTGCGAAGTGCGATAAATCCATCCATTAGAAATACTCCTTCCTAGCACGTTCCGTCAGCCGCAGCTCCTGAGCCACATACACCTTCCATTGGGCATGTTCCACATCCCCTGGATTTAATGTTGAACTTCGCAATGTATTGTTGAGCCAAGTTGCAAACTTATGAGCCACTTGGTCATGCCACTTTTTAGCCTCCATATCTTGACGAAATTTTTCATCGTAAGCGGCTCTACCTGGATCTAACCAAAGTTGCTCATCCAGAGAAAGCTTACACTCAGGGTGATCTGTCCACCCGGCTGGTTGACTATGTAAGTTTGCAGCAAACAGCAAAAGAATATCGACGATCTCTTCAACGCCCGCTTGCCGTGCTTGTCGAATATCAAAAGTAGATGGATTTAAAAACACTTTTTCCAGGTAGGCTTTTAGACGATGAGCTGCTTTGGCTTTTTTGTAGGCTCTACGTGGGAAAGCCGATTTAAAAACGGATTCGGTGTTATAGGGTAACTTTTCAATCTCCGCCCACAAGGGTGGGCGGTTATCTAACAAGTAGTTTTTGCCATAGCGCTGAGAGTTTAATTGGGAGATATTTTGAGGCTTTGTGCCGCCGTAGGTCTGAACAGCAAGATGAGGGAATCGGCTATGCCCATTTGCTTTAAGTTCTTCATCCTTACTGAACTGAACTTCTCTTAGTTCACGACGCACATCATATACTTTTTGAGCAAACGCACTGGCAAACAAAGGGGAAAGTAAGTGATATTGGTGTGAATGATCACTATCGGATTCACCTGTATTAATAGGCCAAT
The DNA here is from genome assembly GCF_042646085.1 of Litoribrevibacter euphylliae. Classification (NCBI taxonomy): domain Bacteria; kingdom Pseudomonadati; phylum Pseudomonadota; class Gammaproteobacteria; order Oceanospirillales; family Oceanospirillaceae; genus Litoribrevibacter; species Litoribrevibacter euphylliae. The sequence continues at coordinate 41,590 of NZ_JBHRSZ010000002.1, forward strand.
AGACTTGTTTCGCCAACTTGTGGGAACTGAGTTCTTTAGAAGCAACGGCGTTTTTGAGCCCTGCTAACCAAGATTCTGCCTGATCCTGATCGACGGCTATGGAAAGAAATGGAGTAACGTTACCAGCCAGTACACAGTCGACTAATTTATTGCCTTCATGGTCCAACATAAGCAGCTTCCCAACATCAAGGGCCGCAGCATTCCCCACAATATCGAGCGCTGGGGTCTTGATTGAAGCAGTAGACACATAGCCTGTACGGGTATGTCTATACTCTTCAGCCAAGTACACATTACTACCCTTGGCATCGCTATGTAAGAACTTAATGGCATGTGTAACAAACTGAATTTGCCCCGCACGATTAGCTGCATCCGTTAGCCAGTTCACGGGTTTGAATTTTTCTTTCTCATCCCTCAGTTTATCTTCTAATGCTTCCAATTTGCTTTGATCGGCACTATCTGAAGCCTGAAGTTTACTAATATCCTTCTCCAGCTTTTCCAACTTATCGTTGGCCCGACTTTGGATATAGTCGAGTATCTTTTCGGTTAGCCCTTGAGCTTCCATTCTCACCTCGTTATTTATTTCAAATTTATTTGTGATTACCACACACCAAATTGCTTGAGCATAATTAGAAGCCCAATAACTGTACTGACCCCAACCACTTGAACTGCAACTGCCCAGCTCTTTTCACCTGCCTCAAGGCTAACTTTTACACCTAAAACATCAGATCTTTTCTTTTCCATGACCCAAAGTACCCAATCGCGTTTTTGGTTATAATACAACCAACCACACCCCCTATCAACACATACATACACTTCATACTAAATAGGTTAAATAAAAAGTCAGATAATTTTTAGTTGATTTTGATTCTCTCATCACATACCTTCCTGAAAACTGCCACACAGGCAGCTTAGAAATATTTAGCATGTAGCGTATGCTACTCTTTACTGCCGCGTAGGCAGCATAGACACCAGAGCCCTTCTTTAAAGGCTCTGGTGTACTCCATATCTCTCTGAATACTGCCATTGTTTCGTATCTTTTAAATTTCGTAGACTAATCGCGCCAAAGGTCATGCAATTTATTAAGCGGTCTTTTTCCTGAGCATCGTTACCTATGCGCTGCTCAATCAAAATTGAATAACTGTTGGTTGCCCAGAAAGACACGCTAGATAAAGCCCTCCCTTCTTCCAAATCAAATGCCATATCAAAAAGCGCCCCCGATGGTTTATGCTCACCGCTGGTATGCCATGCATGAAAAACAGGCTGATCACTCTCATCCTCCAAATTAAGAAAGTAATCCGTTGATGGCATCGAAACACGAAACCGGGTTTGCCCCTGTAACAGATAGGTATGATGACAAGGCTTCTCCCACCAAATACTGGCACCAAGAGAATCACGCCGATTAATGAGTACTTCATTCAAACGCTGATGCTCCAAATCCACTAGGCGGTTGTGAATATCCAGCTCTTCGCTTTTATTGATCCGAGGAATTGAGCGAATTGTTTCGTAATGCTCTGGTAGTAAAACGGCATTGAGATCGTGACTGCTCAGTTTTAATGTTTCTTTCTCAAACCCTGGCCGACAAAATGCAACGTCACCGGGTTTGTTCAGCGCTCGGTAATTGGTATTCAAAAGAACAAGGTTGGCTTCAGTCGCTGGTATACGTCGATGACGATTAATTCGGCCAGCAAACTGAATAATCGACCGCATGGAGCTGGGTTCTGCAATTCCCCAGGAGGCATCCCAGTCCCGCCCCACTTCCATCACGCTCGTACCTAACACAATAAAAATATGATGCTGAGCATCAGAATGTTTCAAAGCCTGATGAATCTCAGAATGCTCCCACAACGCCTCTGGGTTATGACGATCAAAAACTCGATCTAATACATGTTCCATCGAAGAACGGACAATCAATGGTTGTTGCCCATGATAAACACATAAGTGAAGCTGATACCCTTTCTTGACTGGTTGCTGAGCAATATACTTTGCTAACGCCACCAACGGGTTAATATTCGCCATTCGCACCAATCCCAAACTAAGGCTCTTCGTACCCTCGTTATTGCTTTCCTTATGGATATCGTGCAACTGATAAATACAGTCTAAAACCGTATTCCCCATTGACCGAATAACGTCACTGGCTTCAGTGGTAGTAATCGGAACATTGACCAACTTGGATCGCTGGGTCACTTCCGCTTTTAATAACTCTTGAACACGGTCATCGATAAACTCTTGATGACAAGACTTGAACGTTTCTGACGATGAAACGTTTGAGCCTGTGCTTTGAAACTCATCAAACCACGCACAACAGACTTGATCCGTTTGTTTGCCCCTTGCTTGATTAAAATGCTGACGCCCTTCTCTGTAACTATCAAACAAGGCATGTACAGTATCGGGCGGCAAAGTAGCGGAGGATAACAACACTCGCGCACCTAGCATTCCAGCCCAGTTCACCATGCGTGTTAACGCCCAAGTATCTTCAACATCAAAATCATCAGGCTCATCCAGAATCAGATCAGACGTCAATAAGCGCAACATAGGAGCAATCTGTTTGCCACCGCGCTGAGCCTCAGTAGCCGGCATTAGATGATCTATTGTGCTAACCAAAATTGGCGCGTTGAGTAATTTCTGTAATTTAGGGCGATTAGCTAACCAAGGCTCTAGCGGGCCATCAGATTGGTAGCCGTTATAGATCACATTTTGGTTAAGCTGCAAGATATCCGTTTCTGACTCTGAACCCGTATCAATAGCTTTGTCTTGAACATATTCCGCCTGATTTTCATCATACAATTGCTTAACCGCTTGAGAGCCTATCAATACTGCAAGCTCCTCATCAGTCACTCTAAGCCGAGATTTTAACGCCTCGCCTGTTTGTAGAGTTAACGCTCTTAAACCCAGAGCAATACTGAATCGGCACCCTGCCTTACGTGATGACAGCCCATACATAATTTTGGCATTAGCCAGCGTTTTGCCCTTGCCAGTAGAAGCCATGTTTACACCAAAGAAACCGTTTTCTTCAGACTCTTCAGCCAGTGACACAGCTAAATCAGATGCTTTGTTCTGCCACTTAAATGGTTTTGCCTTACTTCGCTCTTCTAAGGCACGTACCTTATTCAGCGAAGGCAAACTTACTTTCAAGTCTGGCAAGGCATTAACAAACTTGAGTGTATTTCTCTGAACACCAATCAAATGTTCATCTAACTTTTGTTTAAACTGCCCTGTGTCTCTATCCGTGTTCGCATAGATAGAGTAATTCTTATCCTGATCCTCTGGGTTAGCATCCTGCGAAGAATAATGGTGATCGGCCAACATCAATGATAAGCGAGACAAGTGCAAAGTGAACTTGTCATTCAGATAATTAGCATCGGCAGTCAAAATCAAATACCGCAACGTCCTGTCGGAGATCTTTCTGGCCTGAACACACCAATTTAAGCTTTTAATTGGCGAACGATTGTTAACATCCCACACCTGTTTAAAGTCCGACTTTCTCCAGCCTTCTTTTTCACATTGGGGCGAGTTCCAGCTCGATTTCAAATACTTAGTAAGATGAAAGTCTGTATGTTTAAACGGAACAGATGATTCTTTCCTAGTATCTTTACGTTGCGGTAATTTATGGTGAGTCAGAATTAACCATGCAACCGTTTGAGCCATCGGAGGTAATGTTTTAAATGGGCTTGGCTGTGCTTCCTCAGACGAATCCTGAATCAGCTTATTCCAAATACCCTTTTCATCCGACGGCTGAATCAGACTTAGCTTTTCTAACCAACATCGATCATTCAAACTGTCGCCTTTCTTAGACGACATCACAAAGGCTTCAAACATCCTCAATGAAACCCACTCATGACGATAAGGTTCTGACACTGGCGTTTTTTGAGTAGCGTCGATCTTCTTCTGGAATAACTTATTTGCCTTTCCAAAGTCATGAAACAACGCAGCAATTGAACTAAGTAACCGAATAGCCTCCAAGGTATGCCATTGACTTTCTACTGGGTGAACTTCTTTGTCTGTTGTGTTTACAGGCACTCGGCCTACCTCATCAAATTTGTCTCTCTTCCCCACCACCCACAGCAAATCACTTCTCGAACGCGACCGAACCCAATGGCAGCTCACCGCTGTACTTTTACTGGCCGTTTTTCTCAATAGTTTCTTAACCGCATCCAAGCCTTCTTGGGTAATCACCGTTTGCCAGGTGTTATCACCAATTCGATCAGCGAAGGCATCCAATACTCTGCGGGTTTTCTTGAGTGCATTCTTTTCGCATTGAGAAACGAAGATCACCATCATGGTTTAATTTTCCCTTTTAAATATGGAAAATTCGCCATAGTTAAACCCAAATACTTACAATTAGTCATAACACAACATCCTCTTCTGGCTCGCCCAGCAAAGCCAACTCTTTAACTTGATCGAACATGTATTCGAGGGATTTATGTTGAGTAAAAGCCAATAAGCATTGCTGCCGGAATTCTTGTTCTGTGGCGTTTTCTTTAGCACAGATGAAGGCCCAAGGCAGAACAATGGCATCTTTAATCAGATCGGCAATATCGAAGACCAAGGCACCGCGTCGGGTTTTTCCGTGCATAACCGCAAAGCCATGAGGAATACCCAACACCCAGAGTGTGGTTGCGGCTAAACCGTAAGCTAAGTAATTCCCGTGGTTCAAGAAAACGTTGGCTTTGTCAGTGCTTTCACGCTGACGTTTGAAATCACCAAAGTCGATGGTATTAACGATGTATTTATAAAGTGATTTGGTAAGCTCAGCTTCTGTTAGTAGGAGGTCAGCATGTTTCGTGGCAGCCCCCAGGCGATCTTGATAACGAATCAACGCGCTTTGGAGATCAGAGTCTTCCAAACAGAAACCTTCGTTTTTCAGGTCACGATCTTTACTCCACACCATTTGTAAGTATTCAATTCGGGCCTGTTGAATGTGTACTCCTGCCGCAAAGCGTTCTTTTTCATCGAACCAAAAGCTTAACCAGCCTTGCAGATACTGAGTGGGTCGATACTCACTTTGCGGTGTCATCCATTCAATTTCTGTCGCCATAAGAAGCGGTGTTCCGCCGCCACCACAAAAGCCGACCAATACACCCGCTTGTGCCAGCATTCTCATCGCAGCCTGAGTAATGGAGGTTCCGGTGCCAAGTAGAATGACCGTGGTATTAGCAATGGGGATGTTGTAATAGAGGTTTTGTTTGGTGGCTTCGGTGAGATACAAAACACGGCCATCTTTCTGCATTACCCGACAGTGCTCCAGGTAGTAAAGATTGGCGCGATGGGAATGAAGAATGGCTTTGAGATCAGTCAGCTGATCCATCAGAAAATCCTTTTAGTATTGTTCTTAGAGGCTCACAATTCCGTGTGAACTTAATCAACACTACCATACTCGATTGGCTTGTACATACTACATAGTAACCGACTTAAATTACTCTGTGCTAAATCAAGACCTGGCTTTTAAAATCTACTTACATGTGTTTTTGTGAGCCTTTAACAGCTTTTTTCTAGGGAAAGGGAAATCATGAGAAAGGCATCAGCCCTAACGCTATGCATTGTTTCCATAGCGTCAATTCTCGTAACTAAAGCCTATTTAACGTTTATTTTTCAGAAGTTTATATTGTCTGGCCACAGCATTGGTGTGTACGGCATTTATATGTACCTAGCCGTACTTTTGGTGACTGCGCTGTTGTGGTGGGTATCATTCAGAAATTACAAGAATCGAGTAATGGCGATTGTTTATTGGGTTGTTGCATTAGCACTTATGCCCGTTGTTATCTTCCAACCGACTTGGTGGGCGGCTCCCTATTAGGGAATCCCCTACCCCGCCCTCATCTTTAAGATCTCACCAACATCAATTTCATTCTGATACTGCACAAACTCACGCACCTTGGATTCCATCGCCAGAATCGACATGCGGTCAGCCAGTTCATTGCCTTCAACCCCCACATGGCCGTTTACATGAAGGATTTGAATTTTGTCTTTGAGGGTTAAATAGAGCGCATAGATGGTTTGAATGAGTTCGAGGTTTTTGATCTCGCCACCGGATTTCTTCCAGCCTTTGGCTTTCCAGCCCGGAGCCCATTGGGTGATGCATTGAATGGAGTATTTGGAATCGCAGAAGATGGCGACACTGTGTTCTTGTGCTACTTCTTGCTCTGCCATGATCAAGGCTTGATGTAAGGCATTGAGTTCAGCAGTGTTGTTGGTGCCCATGGGGTTGTACAAGCCATACCACAATTCAGCGATTTGGTTGGCTCGATAGACTGCAATGCCTGACCCTGCCTCACCTGGGTTGGGCTCACAGCCGCCATCGGTAAAGATCTTGGTATGAGCCGCCACAGCTTCAACTTCTTGGGCAGAATAGGTTTTCACTGAGGATTTATGACTATTTCCAGCGGGTTTCTTTGCGCTGGATGATGACGAAGACACAGAAGATCCTCCTTTGTAGGCGGCTTCCGCTTCGCCTTTTGTTTTGAAGGATTTGTATCGGGCGCCAGGAAATTGATCAACCTGCGCTTTGCAGCTGTTCCAATCAGTGTAAATACCTGGCTTTCGGCCCTTCCAGACCACATAAAACTTGGATGCCATCCAGAGAAACCTCGTTTTGGATTATTAGCGAGTGAAATTAGGTTGGGGAGTTATTGAGGCAACGACGATGGTTAACCTTGTCGTTGCCGGGTCGAGCTTCCATTCGAGCTGTTGAAAGCCAACAACTAAAGCTGACTTAGAAGTTCTTGCTTACTGCTTTCAGTTAAGTTTTTACAGAAGCGGTTAGCAGAACTCACACGGCATTGCTTGAGCAAATCTTCAGAGTAAAGATTATATCGTGCAATGGTGCCTTTATGATGTTTCAAACACAAAAAACGGTAGCCGCGGTACGTCAGGGCTGAGCCCTGTTCATGCAGTTTCGAGCCGGTTGAGAAACAGCCTTCCACTGCATAATCACCGGTTTCGTCGATATAGGCTTTGCGTCTCTTTTTGCTGATATCCGTCAATGACGTTTGAACCTTATAGATATGATTAAACTCTTCCGTAGACAAGCCTTTTCGCTTGTTCTTTTTGAGTAATTCATTTTCACAAGGCACATTGCTGATATAGAGTTTCCCCTTATCATCTTTACAGCCATAAGAAGCCGCCATTGCATTTACTGAAACAAAACTGCCTGCCGCTATTATTATCCCTGCGGTCATCATACGTTTTAACAACATTGACTAGTCCCTTAGTTTTCTCTTCGTATAATTATCGATTTATTCTGAATTATTTGTTTGGATCATCAAATGCCGATTTCGCTTTTTTATAGTCTACAGCTTGAACGGCTTTTGTTTTATCCACTGATTCGTAAGCTTTTTTAGTATCAACTCCGTCTTCAGAAACCGACTCTTGCAATTTCTTTTGATCAACGGATTGAACCGCCTTTTTAGAATCCACCGAATCAGATAGTTTACCGAAATCCAACGCGGTAGCGCTCATTGAAACACAAATCAGAGCCACTAATGAAACCATTTTATTCATGAGACTTCACCTCTAATACGCATTCAAACGCAGATAGTGAAAGTAAGTGTAAGCACAGATCACGTGTTCAGCTAGGTAGCTCAGACGGGTAAGCAGGTGCAATCCGACAAAGGGACAGATGATCACTCTCGCCAACCAAGTCGAGCGCCCACGCCATTTTTACTCGCGCACAGTCTGGGCTACTCTGTTTCACACTCGGGCTGTTGAACCATGAACGTTATCCGATGAAATTTCTATGGAGCGTCTTAATCTATTCAACATCCTCAAAGACTCACAATTCGAATAAGGAACGGCTATGACCGAGTCTGTTTATATTTTTGATGCGGTGCGAACTCCTCGCGGAAAAGGCAAGAAAGGTGGCGCACTCTATTCCATGAAACCTGTCTCTTTAATGGCAAGCGTTCTGAATGCACTCAAAGACAGAAATAATCTGGACACCGATCAAGTAGACGACATCGTACTTGGCTGTGTAACACCGGTTGGCGAGCAAGGAGCCAACATCGCGAAAACAGCGGCATTAATGGCAGACTGGTCTGAGCGTCCTGCTGGCGTTCAAATCAACCGTTTCTGTGCGTCGGGCTTGGAAGCCGTAAACCTAGCGGCTCAGAAAATCGCATCCGGTTGGGAAGATCTGGTGGTTGCAGGCGGTGTGGAAGTGATGTCCCGCGTACCTATGGGGTCAGACGGTGGTCCGATGGCGATGGACCCCCAAACCAGCTTCGATACCTACTTCGTTCCACAAGGCATAGGTGCCGATACCATTGCCACCATTGAAGGGTTCAGCCGTGAAGACGTCGACGCCTTCGCACTGAATTCTCAAAAGAAAGCAGCAGCTGCCTGGGCAGCAGGCGCCTTTGATAAATCCGTTGTGCCGGTGAAAGATCAAAACGGTGTGGTTCTTCTGGAAAAAGACGAGTTGGTTCGCCCGGATGCGTCATTGGAAGCTTTCGCTAACTTAAAACCGTCTTTCGCAATGATGGGCCAGATGGGCTTTGACTCCACGGCCCTTCGTAAGTACTCCTTCTTGGAAGAAATCAATCACGTTCATACACCGGGGAATTCATCCGGCATTGTTGATGGTGCAACCGCCATCCTGATGGGCAATGAAGCCAAAGGGAAAGAACTGGGCTTAACTGCTCGCGGCCGTATCGTCGCAACAGCCGTCACATCGACCGACCCAACCATCATGCTGACTGGCCCTACCCCGGCTACGGTTAAAGTGCTTGAAAAAGCAGGTATGACAGTAGATCAAATTGATCTGTTTGAAGTGAACGAAGCCTTTGCTTCTGTGGTGATGAAATTCCAAAAAGACTTGGGCGTACCGGATGAAAAAGTGAACGTAAACGGTGGTTCAATTGCTATGGGTCACCCGCTGGGTGCAACAGGTGCCATCATTCTGGGCACAGTGTTGGATGAACTGGAACGTCGTAACCTTCGCTACGGCCTATGCACGCTGTGCGTTGGTGGTGGTATGGGTATCGCAACCATCGTAGAAAATGTTGCCGTTGCAGATAAATCATCAAATTAATTGAGTGACGATTAAAGCGCTATTTTGGGAGAAACAATTATGACAACTGAAGCTATCCGTTATGAGATCGACGGAGATAACATCGTCACCTTAACCATGGACATGCCAGGCCAATCCGCCAACACCATGAATGCCGCTTACCGCGCAGCAATGGATGAAACCGTTGAGCGTCTGCTTAACGAGCAAGATAAGATTGCAGGCATCATCCTAACCTCGGCGAAAAAGACCTTCTTTGCCGGTGGTGATTTGAACGAGCTGATTCAAGTGACTGAGGAAAATGCCCCTGAATTCCATAACATGGTTGAAGGCTTAAAACGTCAATTACGTGCCATCGAAACTCTGGGCAAACCTGTAGTCGCAGCCATTAATGGCGCTGCGCTAGGCGGCGGTTGGGAAATCGCACTGGCTTGTCATCATCGAATCTGTCTGGCCGATGAACGCATCCAACTGGGCTTACCGGAAGTGACCTTAGGTTTATTACCTGGCGGGGGCGGTATCGCTCGTACGGTGCGCATGCTGGGTCTTGAGAAAGCTTTCCCACTGTTGATTGAAGGCAAGAAACTACGCCCGTCTGCGGCATTAAAAATGGGATTAATCCAGGACACCGCAGATTCCATTGACGAGATGATCAGTAAAGCCAAAGCGTGGATCAAGGCCAACCCTAAGAGCCAACAACCGTTCGACGTGAAAGGCTATAAAATCCCTGGTGGCAATGCCAACAACCCTAAAACCGCACAGATGCTTGCCATCGCACCGTCGATGGTGACCGACAAAACCAAAGGCTGTTATCCAGCCCCGGAAGCCATTGTGGCAGCCGCTGCGGAAGGCGCTCTCGTAGACTTTGAAACGGCGTGTACGATCGAAAGCCGCTACTTCACACAGTTAGCGAAAGGCCAAGTTGCCAAGAACATGATCGGCACTTTCTTCTTCCAATTAAATGACGTGAACGCTGGTAAGTCTCGCCCTCAAGGCATCGAGAAAACCACCTTCAAGAAAGTCGGCGTTATCGGTGCAGGCATGATGGGTGCAGGCATCGCCTACTCTTCGGCCATTCGTGGTTTAGAGGTCGTGTTGAAAGACGTTTCTCAAGAAGCAGCGGACAAAGGCAAAGCCTACTCTGACAAGCTTCTGACCAAACAAGTGTCTCGTAAGCGTAAGACCGAAGAACAGAAGCAAGAGATTCTTAACCGCATCACAGCAACCGCAGATCATAATGACTTTGCGGGCTGCGATTTAATCATTGAAGCGGTATTCGAAGATCGTGGGCTGAAAGCCAAGGTGACTCAAGAAGCGGAAAGCGTGTTACCAGAAGGCACCATTATTTCTTCAAATACCTCTACGTTACCAATCACTGGATTGGCTGAAGCGGTTGGCGACCCGACTAAGTTTGTGGGTCTGCACTTCTTCTCACCAGTCGATAAAATGCCGTTGGTAGAAATCATCAAAGGCGAACAAACCAGTGATGAAACGCTGGCTCACGCTTTCGACTTTGTTCAGCAAATCAAGAAGACACCGATTGTAGTGAATGACAGCCGTGGCTTCTTCACGTCTCGTGTATTCGCGACCTATGTGACCGAAGGCGCTGCGCTGGTCGGTGAAGGCGTAAATCCTCGTCGAATCGATATGGAAGCCACCAAAGCCGGTATGCCGGTTGGGCCATTAACTGTGACTGACGAAGTAACATTGACGCTGATGCAGCACATCCGTAACCAAGCCAAAGCAGATATGGAAGCCGGTGAGGGTGACGACATCATTTCATTGGATCACCCTGGCTTCTATGTGGTTGATCAGATGGTAAATGAGTTTGATCGTAAAGGTCGTGCCTCTGGTGCCGGTTTCTACGATTATCCGGAAAAAGGCAATAAACACCTATGGCCTGGTTTGAAAGCGCATTTCTACAAAGAGCAGGGCGATGCGGAGATTTCAAATCAAGACATTCAGGATCGTTTGCTGTACATCCAAGCCATCGAAACCCTGCGCTGCCTGGATGAAAACGTACTGACCAACATCGCCGACGGCAATATTGGTTCGATCTTTGGTTTAGGCTTCTCACCCGCCATGGGTGGTGCATTGCAGTTCATCAACCACGTGGGCACTCGTAAATTTACGGAACGTGCGCGTGAATTGACTAAACGCTTCGGTGAACGCTTTGAGCCACCCGCCTCTTTAGTGAAACTGGCAGAAACGGATGAGCCGTTAGTTTAGACGGGAGACCGTATACGGGAGACGCTGTAAGTTTATAGTGTTTCCCGTCACGCCATCAGCACGAATTATTTCTCGAAACTCAACACGCAAAAAACACGTATCTCAAAAAGCGAATTGCTTTATCTGAATGGTTCCTGCTTACAATACATCTCACTGTTCATCAAAACGCCTTCCCTACTCTTTCCAATTGTCAATACCAATTCTTACGCCCGCCAGTCAATTTTTGTAATGATAATACTTCTCATATAGATTATTATTGCGCTCCTTAGCAATCTGCCTACAACAAAAATCTATTCAAAAGGAGCGTAACGTGAGTAGTGAGGCTAACGCTGTATTAGATACTGACGTTATTGACCGGCCTGTAACAGACACGCCGAAAACGAAGACAAAAGCCAAGCGCAGAAAGAAGAAGATGACGACGCACCGAGCCGCATTTCTGGTGCACAGTTTCATCGGTCTTAAACTGTCTCTGCTGTTCAGTATTGTGCTTATCACTGGTGCCATTGCCGTATTTGCAGAAGAAATCGACTGGCTGTTTTACAGTGAAGTTCGCGTCTCTCCTGTCGGAGAGAAATTGAACGAAGGGGAAGTCTTCGACAAACTTAAGGCCGCAATGCCGGATGTTGGTTTAAGCAACTATATTACGGCCAATGATCGTGAATACTCCGCAGCTCAAGCCTTGATGACGCTTCCTGAAGGCGGCTTCAAAAAAGTGTGGATTGACCCTTACACCGGTGAGGTACAGGGTGTCACTAACTTCCTAACGGTTGGCGAGTTCTTCTCTATCCTTCATAAAAACCTGTTCATGCCACTGATTGGTCGCGCTTTAGTAAACGTTTTTGGCGTGCTTTGTTTAATCGGTTTGATCTCCGGCCTGCTAAGTTACCGGAAATTCTGGCGTGAATTTTTTAAGATGCCTCGTACCAATCGCAATCTACGAGTGTTCTTAGGCGACTTACATAAACTGATTGGCCTATGGTCACTATGGTTTGTGTTAATTATCGGGGTATCTGGGAGCTGGTGGTTCTATCAAAACCCACTGGTTCGTTACGATCTTGCCCCTCAGTTCCTGCCAGACCGTGTTATTGAGCCTCAATTAACACAGCAAGATCTTGAAAAACTGGGGTCAGGAATTCCAACGCCACTAAGTTCGAAAGAGATTGTTGAAGCAGTCAAAGAACACGATCCTGACTTCGTTCCGCACCTGTTGAACCCACCACAACACAATGGCCAGGCATATACTGTACGCGGTACTAAGCATGACTTATTAGTGTCTAAGTGGAGCAGCAGCTACTACGTTCACCCGTATACAGGTGAAATCATTGGTAAACGTCTGGCGGAAGACTACCCTGCTATCAGTCGCGTTGATTGGTCCATGATCCCCCTTCATTACGGTACCTGGGGTTATGATGGCATCGGTGATTTCCTGGTTAAGCTGGTTTGGTGCGTATTTGGGTTTGCCATGTCGTTTTTAGCTATCTCCGGCATGATTATTTTCTATAAGCGCACAAAATCTGCCACTCAGAAATTGCTACCAAAGCAAGGCTTTAAACGAACAGCCAAAAGAAGCTGGTTTGTGATGCGTCCTTGGGGCGGCCCTATGGGTGCCTTCAAATACCTGAACTGGTTATTCATCGCTGTCATTCTGATCGGTATCAGTATTGGCTTTAAGCTGCAGTCGGAAGGTACGTCAGGCTCAGGCTATCAATACAACACCAAGACCATCGGTAACTGGACACTGTCCATGAACGCCACCTTAGGTTTGCTTGAAAAAGACCTCGACCCTATTCAACCAGGCCGCTCAACCACCATCAACGTGTTCATCAAAGAAGGTGATCCGTCCGCGATTAAGTTCATGTACATGAAGACACGTAAGCCGCGTACTATGCGAGCTCCGGGTTCAGTGGTGCATGGGACTGTGGGTAATCAAAATGCCAACTTACCGGTTCCTAAAAAACTGAAAGATAACGCTAAGCTCTGGGTCACTATTGAAGACTGGGATGGCAATTTTTATCAAGCATCCTGGCCGCTTATGCCAGACGGCAAAGAAACCGTGGATCTACGAACTTTCAATAAAACGGACAGTTAACCAAACACCGAGCAAGAATCCCAACACCTATGTAAAAAGGCACGCCAACGTTCTGGTGTGCCCTTTTTGATAAGAGACAAACACAAATTTGCTAAAGGGATGCACTATGAAACCCACCATCAAAACACTAGCAACTTTAATCACGATGTTGACCGTCAGCAGCGTAAGTTATGGCCACTACCCGCTTTTAGATTGCCAGTACACCACTGATCAGCAAACCGAGAGTGAAGTCGTGCTTTGCGAAGCCGGTTTCTCCGACCGTTCAAAAGCTCCGAATGTGGTAATGGAAGTCTTTTCAGAAGACGATGAAGTCTTATCTCAAGGTCACACCGATGATAAAGCCATGTATCAGTTTGATCGTCCGGAAGGCGCGTTCTTTGTGATTATGGATGCAGGGCCTGGTCACGTCTTAGAAATCTCTGACGAAGACATCATCGAGTAACTGAACGAGATACTACATGAGCGACCGCAACACCCAAGCATCACCGACTTCTTCAGCAGTATGCGTTGAAGAAGTTACCCCCTGGAATGGGAAACTGGAAAATAGATTTGTTTTTCTGACCTTGTGTCTTATGTTCTCGTTGGCCGTTATTTTATTGCACTGGCTATACCCGTCTAAAAATACTGAACGGGTTAAAATTCCCAACGAAATACGACAGCAGCTCACCTCATTGAGTAATGCGGCTGAAGAAATTTTATTGCTTAAGGAGCTGGAAGGCACTCAGCCCAGCTTGCAAAGTTTGCAAGATATGGGAATAGCCCCTTTCAGCCAGATTCAGTTGGCTTCGATGGCTGAGCTAGAGTGGTTTCAGAAACCGAATTGCTTTATCGGGTTTGGCCAATTAAACAAAGATGACAACCAATTTCCCGAAAAGTATTTTCAACTGCAGTTGTCGTTCAAACAAAGCCCTGCCAACTTAACTTCAGCAACGCATGGTCATGACCATAACCAAGCATCTAGCACTGAACAATCTGTTCAGCCTTATTACACCAGCTGGCGTTTCTTAGAATCCACTGAATTTAAGTCGGTCTTTGAAAATACCGCAAACTCTGAGTGCCATTCGCAAAGCGATGCAGAACCGTGGCATGTATTTTCTCTTATGACTGAACAACACTAAGGACACCCCGTGAAACACCTTGCGTTTGATAAACTCTTTCTGATTCCGTTGATGTTGTTGCTGTCACTCTCTTCATCTTCTTATGCGAAACAGCTCAATATCGGCATCACCCTTCACCCTTACTACAGTTATGTAAAAAACATCGTAGGGGATAAAGCCACCGTAACCCCTCTTATTGAAGCGGGTTTTAACCCTCATTCGTACAAGTTGTCACCTGCAGATTTAAGCCGTTTAAAAGCCATGGACGCCATTGTGGTGAACGGGATTGGTCATGATGAATTCGCGATTGAAGTCATCAAAAAACTCAATCTACCTGATCTTACAGTTATCCAATCTAATAATGCCGTTCCGTTAATCGGTAACCCTCAAGGCACTAAATTTAACCCACACACCTTTGTAGCGGTTGATGCGGCCATTCGCCAGATTTACACCATTGCCCGTGAACTGGCTAAATTAGACCCGGAAAATGGCAAGTTCTTTCAAAGAAACGCATTAAAGTACGCGCGTGAACTCAGAGTATTAAAAACCAAAGCGCAACAACAGTTGGCTCAACTGGATTTATCCCATGTCCGTATTGCCAGTACCCATAACGCTTATGGTTATCTGCTTCAGGAGTTTGGCATGACGGTATCCGCCGTTATTGAACCAGCTCATGGGGTTTCTCCAAACGCCTCTCAGTTGCAATCGACCATCGACAAAATCCGTGATGCGAATGTTCAAATTCTTTTCACCGAGTTGAATATGGCAAACCAATACGTGGATGTGATTGAACGTGAAACCAATACTCAACTGTTCCACTTTTCTCATATGACGTATGGCCAGTACCGCCCCGAGTTAGTGGTGGAGGACATGAGCCACAATTTGGAAACCTTGGTTAAAGCCGTTCAATACGCGGCCAGTAATTAGTCAGGAGAGCCAAGCAAATGATCCCTTCTCTCATCTCAGGCCCAAGCCTTACCTTAGACAATGTTTCCTTAACCATAGGCAGTCAACGCTTACTGGATGCCATTCACTGTGAATTTGAATCCGGCCAGTGGCACGCAGTGCTCGGGCCAAATGGGGGTGGCAAAAGTACGCTACTGAAAACCATTCTTGGCCTGACGCCACACAGCGGCTCAATCAAAGTTAACTGGCCGAAAGAGGCATTAACAGGCGCTAAGTCAAAACGTGGCAACATCGGTTATATTCCTCAATTGATGCCGTTTGATGCCAGTTTGCCTATTTCAGTGCGTGATTATCTCTTGATGTCTTTGTCTTCCCGACCGATCTGGTTCAAACGAAAACTGCCCAAGACCGTCGAAACCGCATTGGAACACATCCAGTTAAAAGATAAATTGGATCGCCGCATCGGAGATCTGTCTGGCGGCGAACGTCAGCGACTCATGCTAACGACTGCCATGCTACAAAACCCAAGTCTGTTAATTCTGGATGAGCCCATGACCGGGCTCGACAAAACAGGGCAACAGGAAACGCTGTCCCTACTTAGTAAGTTCCATCAGGCCGGAGGCACCATCGTCATGGTTGAGCACGATTGGAACATCGTAAAAAACCATTGCGATCAGGTGTATTGGATTGACAGCTCACTCAAACTTAAACAGAGCGCGACTGAATTCTTTGAGCAAGCAGCCAGCTCCAACCAGGAAAAGCAAGGCATCGAGCTGTCACCTTCAATGAGTCAAACAGCGAATCATCCGCTGATTACCAGCTGATCGCTCTGTACTTTTTGATTACTAGAAGAATCACCATAAATGTTTGGTTAATAACACTATGAATTTTGTTTACGACAGTTTTAATCAATGGGTTAACCAAGGTTGGTTACCTGAGATGTTTGGTTACGAGTTTCTAATTAATGCGCTCTTGGCCAGTTTGATGATTGGCCCTCTCTTGGGCTTACTGGGCACGTTGGTGGTGGTAAAGCGTCTTGCATTTCTTTCTGAAGCAGTTGGCCACAGCGTATTGACCGGTGTGAGTATCGGTATTTTATTAGGAGAGCCGGTCGAGTCTCCGTTAATTAGCCTATTCACCTTCTCCATTTTCTTCGCGTTGTTGTTGCAATGGATTAAAGGTCGCTCAACCATTCCTTACGATGCCTTAATTGGTGTATTTCTCTCCTTTGCTCTGGCAATGGGAGCAGCCCTACTGCTTTATGTCGCTAAACACGTCAATGCGCACTTAATTGAACAGGTGATGTTTGGCTCGATCTTAGTCGCCAGTACCAGCGATTTAATCATGCTGGCCATTATCTGCCTAATCGTTGCATTGCTAAGTTATCAATACGGAAACCACGCCTATTTGGTCGCGATTTCACCGGAAGTCGCTCATAGCCAGAGAATTAATACCCGCGCCCACGATTACGCATTTGTGATCTTAATCGCGCTGATTACCGTTGCTTCAGTAAAAATTATTGGTGCCGTTTTAGTAGGCGCCCTGTTGTTGATTCCCGCCGCCAGTGCCCGTTTAGTAGCTACCAATATCAAACAACTGTTGATCTTGTCGGTATTATTTTCCAGCAGTGCCTCGGTGCTAGGTGTTCTGATTCCTATGTACGGCCAATGGCCTGTCTCTGCTGGCCCGGCGATCACCTTATTTGCTTGTGGTTGGTTCCTGATATGTCTGCTAGTACGTCAATTCAGAGGACAAACAGCTTAACGTTATGGAAGGATTTATGAATAAACGATGGTTGCTTTCTACTCTAGTTCCTGCGCTAAAACCTACATTCGCAGCGACAATCATGGCCACTGCCTTGTTATCTTCGGGCTGTCAAAGCCTGACTCAACAGCCTCAACCAGCAAACTCGGTTGAAGCAGAACATCAGCAAGCCAAACAACAGGTCGTGCTGAAAATAGCTACCATTACCCCAGTGGTCGAGAGCATCACTCAATCACTGACCGAGAATACGGAAATAGAACTGGTTTATTTACCTTCTCAGCGTTACAGCATCAAACGTATTCCTGGCTGGTTGAAGAAACAGGATCATAATGCCTTTCCGGAAGTAGATGCGGTGGCAGGGATTTCGTCTGTGTGGTCTGAACTGGATGCTTACCCATCATTTCGTTTGCAGAACATTCAGGTCGTACCAATCGACCTGGCACACGCCTTGGTTCCTGGTGGGGAGCGTGTCGCCATCACTCAGCAAGACAACTCCCTTGAAGCGCAAACACCCAGTTACTTCTGGTTAAACCCATCAAACGCATTAATCATGGTGGGCATTTTAAGCCGGGATCTAAAAGCGTTAATCAACCAGATGCCCTACTCGCCTGAAACCCGAGATACGCTCATCAGCACCATCAATCTGAACCAAGCCAATATCAACACATCGTTGCGTGAGTTTCAGGTCGCCTTAGATCAAACCTTAATGGATCAGGGGTTTATGCAAGTAACGACCGACAAACCAGAGCTGAATGAATTATTAGCCGCAACGCTTCTACCTGACGTATCCTTGGAAGAAGCCAAACAGGGGGACTTCCCGACGCTCCTAATCACCAGCCGAAAGACCTCTCATAAAAGCTACCGAACCCTTCCTTCACACATCAAGGTTTGGAGCATTGATGATTTTGGCAAAGTGAAACCTGGCTCTTTTTCCGAGCGCTGGGCTAATACCTTGAAAAGTCTTAATACGATTTGATAGTGAAAAACTAAAGAGCCTCTGAAGATGCCCGGCATTAGCAGAGACGAATGCGCTGTTGGCTTAGCTCGCTGGACGGGAGACGGGAGACGCTGGAAACTTTTGCAGCATCTTCCTAGGTGATACCAAATTTTTCAGCACCATCAGCACGAATTGTTTCGATACCGCTAGCTAACGCTCTCTAACGTCTTACATCTCCCGTCCAGCATCTAGCGCTTCAATCAACGCTTTCGCCTCTTCCAGCGAAAACTGACTAAACACCTTAATCCCATGTTCAGAAAGCAATTTGGCCGTAATGCCCTGTCCGGGGATTTTTGTGTTTGAGAAATGGCCATCATAAACAAGCGTACTGCCACAGCTTGGGCTGGATTCGGTTAACACCGCAACTTTGATATTGAAACGTTCACACAGAGCCAAGGCGTTTTCTGCACCTTTGAGGAACTCAGACGATACGTCCTCACCGGTATCATCAACAACTCGTCCATCAAGTTGAAGTTCAGCGGGGGGTCTTGGCGTAGGTAATCCGCCGGACACTTCTGGGCAAATACTCACAATTCGCCCCTCTTTAGCCCAAGTATCTAAAATCGCCTGAGCTTGAGTATCTACCTTTTCAGCAACGTTAAGATCCGTTCCATTATATCGAACCGGATTGCCAAGAAAGCAGGCACTGACCAGTACTTTTTCCAAGTGACTTCTCCAATAATCCTGTCCTTGGGATACCCAAGGACAGACTTCGATTATTACTACTGCAATGAACTAATGGTCAATCAACCGTTAGAGCCGCCGGTCACCATAGCGATGAACTCGGCTTCGGTCATATTGTGGGTTTCGTTCCCAAAGTGATAAAACTCTGGTTTACGATCAATGAAAATTTGCTGTTTAAACTCAAACTTCGATTCATCATCAAAGAAGCCAGCAGGCACTATGTATTCGTTGCTTTGTTTCACTCGATAATACAAGTGCGTGCCACAGTGCTTACAAAAGGCACGTTCACCCCATTCCGAAGAGTTGTACGCGGTGATGTGTTCTTGGCCTTCGAATTTTAGGTTAGGAATACCATCGGTAGCGAAGAACGGACCTCCACCCCAGCGACGACACATGCTGCAATGGCATACGCCCACTTGTGGTTTCATTTGGGTTGTTAGAGAGACATTGCCACACAGACAGTGACCGTGCATTTCCATTGTTTCAGACATTTGAATTCCTCCTTGACGTTCGCAATAAGCGTAAAAGACTAAACTAAATCCTAACTACTTCCATAGGCTTTTATCCGAAAAACATTAGCTCTTATGGCCTTTTCGATAATCCCCTGGCGTTAAGCCCGTCCATTTCTTAAAGGCACGATGGAAGGTACTGGCTTCGGAAAATCCCATTTTCTCCGCAATTTCCTGAATGCTTAATTCAGAACGATCCAAAAAACTAATGGCGGTATCTCTGCGAAGAGAATCTTTGATCTCCTGAAAGTTAGTGCCTTCTTCTCTGAGTTTTCTGCGCAAGGATTGCGGGGCCAAATGCACTTGATCTGCGAGCCAATCAAATTCAGGAAAATCGGCCGTAAAATCTCGACCAAGTAAGCTTCGAACTTTGGCGGTCATGGTATTTCGTTCTTCTGGTCTGGCCAATAGATTAGCGGGCGACACTTGAAGAAACTCTTTCATTTTCGCTTCAGATTGAATCAACGGCAGTTGCAGATATTTCTCATCAAACACAAGCGCCGTCTGTTCGCAGTCAAAGGTCACAGGGCACGCAAACAATTGCCAGTATTCTTTTTCATGCTCAGGGGCTGGATAGGCTAAACGCACTTCTTTTAAAGGAATTCGACGATCGACCAGCCAACTGGAAAAGCGGTGCCAAATCACCAATAGACTTTCACTAAGAAAGCGATCAGGGTCGTATTCAAGATCAATCTTAAAGGCCAATGTTGTTTGTTCACCCTGTTTTCGCAGTTTGATAGCGACACTGCCCTCGAACAAGCTATAAAACTGCCCGGCCCGTCTTAACGCGTGTTCTAGCGTATGACAATGGATGACCGCCTTACACATCATTGAAAAGCAGCCTAGCGGGCTGGAAACTGGTGCCAAGCCCATGTACTCGTCTTTGAGCTTGATCCATAACGAACGAATCAAAATCGCGTATTGAGCAGCGGTAATTCGGAAATGAGGTTCGGTTAAGACTTCGGTAGAAATATTGATGCCTGTCAGGAAGGCATCGAGATCCAAACCTTTATTTTGAGCGCCACGCAAAGCAGCCATCACAAAGTTTCTTGGAATTGTATGATTATTTATTGTCATGGCATCCAGATATTTGTTTTTGGAATTTGAATGAGACTCAATGTAAGTCTCTGAATCATATCGACTCAGAGTAATTATGGAAACCGCTAGAGCGACTTTAGCAAAGTTAAGGAACCTCGGATAAAGATTACTTGGGAATCCGGTACTAAGTAAATGTTCATATTCGTCAACTAAATGGGTCTGAGCGGTCATATTCAGCCCTATTCGCTTGCTCTAGGCTAAAGTAGTCGGTCGTAACATCAATCATCAATAGAAATATATAACTAAGGTTGGCGCCAATGCTCAGTCCACTAAAAGGTTTAAAAATCCTCGACTTTTCAACGCTTTTACCAGGACCTTACGCCACCATGTTAATGGCCGATATGGGCGCATCAGTCACTCGAGTAGCGCATCCGACGAAACCCGATTTGACTGAAACGCTTCCTCCCTACATAGGCGGTACGTCTGCTCTGTCAGCTCAACTCAATCACAAAAAAGACTGTTTAAAGCTGGACCTTAAGCAACCGGAATCCTTAGAAAAGATAAAAAGCATTCTGAGTGAATTTGACGTGGTGATAGAACAGTTTCGTCCCGGCGTCATGGCAAAACTCGGGCTGGACTTTGAATCACTCAAGCAGATCAAGCCTAATCTTATCTATTGCTCAATTACCGGCTACGGACAAACAGGTCCTTATGCTGATCGCGCAGGCCATGACATCAACTACCTCGCTCTTTCCGGCATTGCCAGTTATTCTGGCGATAAGACCCAAGGCCCGTCCTTAAACGGCATTCAGATTGCCGACATGGCTGGCGGTTCGCATCACGCAGTGATGAGTATCCTGGCTGCAGTGATTCATAAGCAAAGCACCGGGGAAGGTCAGTACATTGATGTCAGCATGACCGACTGTGCCTTCAGCATGAACATCATCAGTGGCGCACCAATGCTGGCTGGCGGTCACACTCCTCGACCACAAGGGGAACTGTTAAACGGCGGTTTCTTCTACGACTATTATCCAACCTCAGACGGGCGTTACTTGTCAGTTGGCGGCCTGGAGCCCAAGTTCATAGAGCGCTTGGCAAGCATTCTCGATTATCCGTCATTGACACGGTTTGCGCTCAACCCTGATTTGGCAAAACAAGGCGAGCTCAAACAGCGTTTGTCCGATATCTTCAGCCAAAAAACGTTCGATGAGTGGCGCTCAATTTTTGCTAATGAAGACGTTTGTGTGGAACCGGTATTAACCTTGGAAGAAGCGGCACAGCATCCTCACTTCGTATCACGCCAAAGCATCACGGAAACCGAAATCAAAGGCACCAACATCCAGCAATTGGCCCACCCGGTGAAATACTCACAGTAAAAAATGAGTAGATAGCTTTATTTAAACTCGACCTGAAATCCCAGGTGTGCTTTTCTATTCTTTAGGGAACCTCTAAATAAGTCCCTCTCTGCTCAGGCCTATAAGAGAAATGTCTATTTGAGGCGCGGTTTTGAAGGCATAACGGGTTACGTCAAAAAGCCGCAACAAAAAAGAGGCATTTCTCTTAAGGCCCCGTAGGGCGGGGCTTTAAACACGTTATAACTGCGTTGAGCTTCTTGAAAAGGTCTAGACATTCTCTACGAAACTCGCCTTGTTCTAACGTGTTTCTAGCGCCCGCTGAGCTAGAGCGGACTTGTTCAGAGGTTCCCTAGATATACAAACGCATGACCAACTAAGAATAATTTCAGGGAACCCCATGCAGAACTTCAAAAATAAAGTCGCAGCCATAACAGGTGCCGCCTCCGGCATTGGTGCTGCGTTGGCAGAATCTCTAGCTCGTAAAGGTTGTAACCTGGCACTAGCCGATATCAATGAAGCCAATCTAGAAAACATTGCCAATAAACTGGCCCACACAGGCGTTAAAATTACTCAACACGTATTGGACGTATCTAATCAAAAAGCGGTAGCAAATTTTGCTTCGGACGTGATGAAGCAACACAAAGGTATCAATCTGGTCATCAACAATGCCGGTGTCGCTCTGGCGGAAAATATCGATCAAATGAGTTATGGCAATTTTGAATGGCTCATGAACATCAATTTCTGGGGCGTTGTTTATGGCACCAAAGAGTTCTTACCCTATTTAAAACAATCAACAGATGCACACATAGTTAACGTATCAAGCGTCTTTGGTCTTTATGCGGTGCCCACTCAGTCTGCCTACAATGCTTCAAAATTTGCCGTTCGAGGCTTTACTGAATCCTTACAAGAAGAGTTGAGAATTGAAGGCTCGGACATCCAGTGCACCTGCGTCTTCCCAAGTGGTATCAAAACCAACATTGCCCAGAACGGCCGAATGGGAAATACCGCTGATCTTTATCATGCGGAGGAATTGAGGGATAAATTTGACGATTACGCTCATACAACACCTGAAGAAGCAGCGGAGAATATTCTTACAGCAGTGCTGACCAATAAGGAACGAGCGCTGATTGGTATTGATGCCTATGCGATGGATTTGTTGCAGAGATTACTGCCCAGTCGCTATAAATCCGTCTTCGTCCAGGGCACGAAGCTCGCCAATTGGTGGCGAGCTCGAAAAGAGTCCAAAGCTTAAACCGCGGTAACGCGGTTTCTGCCTTCATCCTTCGATTGATAAACAGCCTGATCGGCTCGATCAAATAGATTGCTGATACCGTCATCTGTCGCTGTTAAAGACGATACTCCAAAGCTCGCGGTCACGTCTATGCCTGCGGGCTTTAAGCTCTCAATACGTTCACGAATTGCATCGGCCTTCTCAATGGCAGACAACAAATCACAGTGCGTCAGAATAAGAACAAACTCCTCTCCTCCGAAACGGCAGGCTACATCTTCTGTGCGGCTTTGTTCTTGTAATAACGTCCCAACTTCTTTGAGAACTATGTCACCGATAGCATGCCCATAATTATCATTGATGGCTTTAAATTTATCGAGATCAACCACCACCATGCTTAATGGCTGCTTATGGCGCTGTGCTTCGTTAATGCGCTGCGGCCCAACTTCCATCAAGAAGTGGCGATTATACAAGCCGGTCAGTTGATCCTTCATCGCCAACTCTCTAAGGGCTTCCCGTTGCTCTTGCACTCGGTCAAACAGTTTCTTCGAGCGCAACAGGTTATGAACTCTAGCCATCAGTTCATCATGCAAAAAAGGTTTTGAAACAAAGTCGTTTACTCCTGATTTCAACAAACTAACTCTTCGCGAAGGATCTTCCATCCCAGAAATAGCTAGAATTGGAATCGTATCTTTACTTTGATCTTGTCGAACCTTCTGAACTAAATGAGAGCCTGTCAGCTCCCCTTCTAAAATAATATCTGTAATAATCAGGTCATAATTTTCTTCGTCAAAAGCCTCTAACGCCGCTTCTGCGGTAGTAAAGTGATCCACCTCCATACCATTCAGTTTCAGCAATGTGCTGATCAGCTGAGCCGTGGATCTTGAGTCTTCAACATATAAGATCTTGCCATAGAGTGTTTTGTACTCCATGACACTCAAAACAAACTGCGTTAAGTAACTATCAAAACCTTCCACATCGTTCTTTTTGAAAATTTCAGTTGCTCCGGCTTTGAATACTTCTAACAAAATACTCTTGTTATCTTCCGAAGTGACCAACACAACTGGCGTGTTGCGCTTTTCTTGATCAAGTTCTCGAACTTGACGACAAATATCAATACCCGTGGAGTCTGGCAATAGGTAAGCCACGCAAACCAAGTCAAATGACTTCTGTTGAATCAACGTCAGCGCGTCTCCTGCCGTTTTGCAGGACTCAACACAAAACCCTTGTTTTTGAAGAATGGAAGAAAACACCTGCTGAACAATAAAAGAAGGTTCAATGAGTAACGCTGACAAAGGTTTCTTTGATGGGGAATCAACCATTATACCGCCTGTTCACTGGATGAATTAATCACTTATAAACAAATAGTTAAACAATACTTTTAAAACACAGTTAACACACTATAGCGAAAAAATGTGCTTCTTTGGGCTCCAAATAAAAATTATCTTCAAACTGTGACTGATCATTCAGGTCAATAAATCCGAGAATAACGGCAATTGTTCAAAAACAAGGAGCTAGCAATACTGGTTAAAACCCATAAGGAGAGCGATATGATTCCTCGCACGTTATTTGATTCAGACCATGAAGCTTTTAGAGATGTTGTTAAGAAGTTTTTGGAACAAGAAGCGGTTCCATATCACGAGCAGTGGGAAAAAGATGGACAGATAGATCGTAACCTTTGGAAGAAAGCCGGGGAATTAGGCATGCTGTGTCCAACCATGCCAGAAGAATACGGCGGTACTGGTTGTGACTTCCGTTACAGCGCAATTGTTATCGAAGAAATTGCTAACTCAGGGTGCAGTGGCATTGGCTTCCCTTTGCATTCAGACATCGTGGCACCCTATATCCTTCATTACGGTAGCGAAGAGTTAAAACAAAAATACATTCCAAAACTGATTAGTGGCGAAATGGTTGGCGCCATTGCCATGACTGAACCGGGTGCAGGTTCAGACCTTCAAGGCGTTAAAACTACCGCTATTGATAAAGGCGATCACTACCTGCTTAATGGCTCGAAAACCTTCATCACTAATGGTCAATTAGCCGATGTGGTTATTGTCGTGGCGAAAACAGACCCGGCTGAAGGCGCCAAAGGCACAAGCCTATTGGTTGTGGAAGCAAACTCAGATGGTTTCGAAAAAGGCCAGAACCTGGATAAAGTAGGCATGAAAGCTCAGGACACCTCCGAGCTGTTCTTCCAGGACGTAAAAGTCCCTAAAGAGAACCTACTGGGCGGTGAAGGCCAAGGGTTCTTCTATTTGATGCAAGAGTTACCACAAGAGCGTCTGTTGGTTGGTTTAACTGCTGTTGCTGCCGCTGAAACCGCCATCAAATGGACCAAAGAATACGTTAAAGAGCGTAAAGCCTTTGGTAAACCCGTGATGACCTTCCAGAACACTCGCTTCAAACTCGCGGAACTGACGGCTGATACGCTAGCTGGTCGATGCTTCCTGGATCGCTGCTTAGAACTGCACTTGGAAGGCAAACTGGACGTTCCAACAGCGGCAGCCTTAAAACAGTGGACCACAGACTTACAATGCAAAGTCATGGATGAGTGTATGCAGCTCTTCGGTGGGTACGGCTATATGTGGGAATACCCAATTGCCAGAGCATGGGCCGATTCTCGTGTACAGAAGATCTATGCAGGTACCAATGAAATCATGAAAGAAATCGTTGCGCGCTCGCTGTAATACGATTTGATGACATCTAAGGAGCCAGAGAGATGCCATTTTTCTGGCTCCTGTTCTACACCTAAGAGAGCGATTATCACACACAGTTTCCAGCGTCTGGAACTATCTTCAAAGTAATTGAAAACACTTAATTCTCTTCATTTTCAGACTTAAAAACGATTTACTTTCTGACAGTAATATCGTCTTTATTCTTAGCCCGATGATAGGCTGTTTCCTACACTTAGTTTCAGTTGAACTCTGAAACTCAACAAGCGTTGAAATACGAGTTTTTGAAATATAAGCAACCCACCAGCGGGAGTCAGGCTATGGACGTATCACGTTATCTCACTTACATGGTAGAAAAAGACGCTTCGGACCTCTTCTTTTCCGCCAACGCCCCAGTTCTACTGAGAGTGAAAAACGAAACTCGTCCAATCAACCCCGATACGGTACTTGATAGCAATGATGTCAAGGAAATGGCCTACTCCTTACTCACAGACAACTTAATCGAGCGCTTTGAAAAGGAACTTGAACTGAATGCAGGCATCACGGTTGATGATATTGGTCGTTTCCGGGTAAGCCTACTTCAACAACGCAGAACTGTATCGGCCGTTATAAGACTCATTCATACCACGCCACCGACCGTGGAAGAGTTGCACTTACCGCCAATTTTAGAAGACTTAGTGGAAGAACGCCGAGGCCTAATTCTGGTCGCAGGAGCCACAGGCTCAGGAAAATCCTCTACGCTTGCGGCCATGCTAAATCATAGAAATGAAAGTGCTCACGGACATATTCTGACGATTGAAGACCCCATTGAATATCTACACGACTACAAGAAATGCATCATTAATCAACGAGAACTGGGCGTGGATACACACTCTTATTCGGAAGCGCTCAAAAATGCGGTTCGAGATGCACCGGATGTCATTCTAATCGGTGAAATTCGTGACGAAGAAACCATGAGAAACGCCATCACGTTCGCTGAAACAGGCCACCTTTGCCTAGCAACCATCCATGCCAGTAATGCGATTGAAACCCTGGACCGCGTTGTTAACTTCTTTCCAGAAAGCTACCACCATCAAGTTCTGATGGATTTATCCCGAAATTTGAATGCCATCATTTGCCAACGCTTAATTCGAGGCAAAGACAGCTTATGGCCAGCGGTCGAACTGATTCAAAACAGCCCTTACATTCAAGATCTCATTCAAAAAGGAGAATTTGATCAAATCAAAGAAGCTATCTCCAGGCGTACTCAAGATCGGGATAAAGCGATCACTTTCGACAATTCCCTCATTCAGCTTTATCTGGAAGGACGCATTTCCAGAGAAGAAGCCATTTGCAGCGCAGACTCAAAGCACAATATGTCGGTACAGCTACGTCTGCTTGATGAACGCTTAGGACGCCGCCATCAAATGTAGACACGGCGGACGGTGGCACAAAGAAAAGAGAAAAGAGAAAACACAAAGTAAAGGTAAGCACAGAAATTAAGACGGTTTTTTGACTAACTCATCTTAAAGACAAACAACACTCCAGAACTCATCAAAAAACCGTCACAAAACCTTAAAAAATGCCTCGATCCCTTACGTCACATCGGCTTCTGCGTTTCATTTCTTATCTTGTCATAATAATTTAACATTCCTGCAATAAGTTCTGCCCCAGTTCGAGCGATAACTGAGTTATTCGTTAGTCGTATGCTGTAGCTAATCAGACTGAGGGTCCAATGAACATAAAAACTCTGACCATCTTTAACACCAGTTGTCTTGCTGCAATCGCTATCGGATTAGCCAGTTTGACGCACTTCGGCTTAGACAGCATCGACAGCCGATTTGAAGAAAACAAAGCCTTTAATCAAATCATCAGTAACTATCGAATCCATGTGCGTTCTGTTGTCTCTCGCTATTTAAGAAGTGGTGATGCCCTGCTCTTATCAGAAGCCGAAGAAACACTGTCGGATGCGATCAGTCAAACGCAGCAATATAAAGACAGCCATGAAGGAACACCTCAGCTGGATGAAGTGTTATTAAGCTCAGATAACCTGCTTAACTTGCTCAAGACCGATGTTCGTGCTGCCGGAAAGATGTCAGGTAATATCGAACTGTTGTTGGATCAAAACGAACGAGAAATTGCCAGCAGCCTCGACAGCCTAAAAGACTTGGCAGAAGACAGCCGAGTAAACCTAGACTCCACTGCTGACTCAGACCTTTCCAACCAGTGGGCCTCCTATACGGCTGAAGCTCAATATGAGTTAGTTAATCTGAGCTTATTACGCCGAAATTACTTTAATGCGCCAACAGATGCAGCCTTCACCGCGATCAACGCCAAGCTCGATGAAATTACGAAGCTCGTTATGCAATTGAATGCTCTTAATCTGTTACCGAATCAAAGTTTCGAATCTGAAGATGATTTTGACTTTTTCGCTGAAGAAGAGGAAGACGAAGAAAACAAAAGCGAAGACATAAGAAACGAACTGGGTTACCTGATTAAGCGTTATCCGGATGAGTTATCTCGAACGCGCAACCAGCAAAAAAGCATTCAAAACACAATGAATCAGGTAAATCACTACCTGGATGAAATTGATAGTCAACTTACTGATATTGCTCAAACTAACCAAGGTTTTCTATCTGATGAGCTAAGGCAGTATGAAATGCGCATGCTCATACTGATCGGCTTCATCATTGTGATTGCGCTGTTAGTCGATCAAATTCAACGACGCGTAGGCGGACGAATTCAAGAGATTACCCCTTACTTTAGCCGATACTCACGCGGCGATTTCACACAAGAGTTTAATGTTTCGGCCATCACCTCCGAACTTCAAAGCCTGATTCGTTCCGGCGGAAGATTACGTGAGTACATGATTGAACTCTTAACTTCGATGCGCAATCAGGCTCACTCCCTGACAAATTTAAGCAACAACATTAGCCATACGTCTGAAAGTATTCATCACCACAGTCAGCAACAACTAGAAGAAGCCACCAGCATTCACGCATCTATGACAGACGTGAATCAAACCTTCCAGCAAGTCGCACAAAATGCGGCCCATGCCGCAGAAGCGACTGTCGAAGCTAATGCTTCCGTGGAACAAGGCCAACAACAATTTAAGGCCATTGAAAGCAATATTGAAGAAATGCTTGCAGGCGTGAATCAAGCCGCTTCAACCATTGAAGATCTCAAACATCAAACTGGTGACATTAATCAGGTACTCACGGTTATCGAGAGCATTGCCGAACAAACCAACTTATTAGCGTTGAATGCAGCCATTGAAGCTGCACGCGCGGGCGAACATGGCCGAGGCTTCTCGGTTGTAGCCGATGAGGTTCGTCAATTATCAGTGCGTACCTCTGAATCGACGCAGGAAATTAAGAACATTATTTCCAACTTACAATCCGTCGCGGCTCAGTCAGTCACTCTTATGCATCAGCAAGTTGGAAAAGCCGAGCAATCACAACAGAGCGCAAGCACGGCGTCCATGGCACTTGCAGACATCGCAAACTCAGTATTGAAGATTAAAGATGTAAACATCAACATTGCATCCACAACCGAAGAACAAGCCGCTATTGTCGACAACATCAACCACAACATTGGTAAGATTCGCAGTTTATCAGAAGAAACCGCAGAATCGATTTCTACCACCTTAACCCAATCCAAAGAACTCAATGGGATTTCTGAAGGCATTCAGGAATCCATGAAACGTTTCCATATTTAAGGAACCTCTGAACACACTAATTCCCCAGAGA
Source organism: Litoribrevibacter euphylliae (assembly GCF_042646085.1). Classification (NCBI taxonomy): domain Bacteria; kingdom Pseudomonadati; phylum Pseudomonadota; class Gammaproteobacteria; order Oceanospirillales; family Oceanospirillaceae; genus Litoribrevibacter; species Litoribrevibacter euphylliae. The sequence continues at coordinate 70,887 of NZ_JBHRSZ010000002.1, forward strand.
TACAGAACAAAGTTTCCCATCTCTGGGCTATGTCAGTATGTGGCTGACTCCATCGCTTCTGACTATTCTCAATAGAATCTAAATAATTTCTTTATTAGAAAGATCATGTGTGTTGGGGATCACAATGGATACCAGTAATCATTATGAAATCAGTACTTTGTTTGCACAGCTCGGGCTGGATTCGGACAAAGAAAGCATTAATCAGTTTCTTCAGAATCATCATATCTCAGGCAGCATCCGCTTGGATGAGGCGCCTTTCTGGACTTCATCCCAAGCGGCTTTTTTGCGTGAAGCCATCGAAGATGATTCTGACTGGGCCGAGGCCGTTGATAACCTGGACAGCAAGCTTCGTCACTAGCGGTTGAAAGCTCTAATCCTACGCACTTTAACCCTCAAAAAGCCGAGTTCTGAAAATGAACGTCGGCTTTTTTATTGATTGGAATTTAAAGAATCTCAGAATAAGATCATTCTGACGTAAAAGACGATACTAACTACAATAAAAATCATCTAACCAAGACAAGCAGGCCACTCCCGACATGAAAGCATCTGTTATCCAAATGGTAAGTAAAGCAAACACTGAGGAAAACTTAACCGAAGCTTCAGCGCTTTTACGACAAGCCAAAGCTGACGGCGCCGAGTTAGCGGTCTTACCGGAGATGTTTGCTCACTTTGGGGAGAAAGATGCGTATCAATTTGCCACTGAGCAGGTGCAGCCAGATGGCCCTATTCGAACCTGGTTACGCAGCATTTGCCAAGAACTCCGGCTTTGGGTCGTTGCCGGAACGTTACCTTTGGTCGACAACGAAGTTCAATCTAAACCCACAGCAACTGCCCTGATTGTCGATGCCGATGGCAATGAGTATGCTCGCTACGACAAGATCCACTTATTCGATGTTGATGTAAACGATCAGCAAGGCGCTTATCGAGAGTCTGATTTCTATGAAGCAGGTGGACGCACTTGTGTCACAGCGAGCCCTTTGGGTGCTTTAGGGATTGCCATCTGTTATGACCTGCGCTTCCCGGAATTGTTTCGCAACTTAATTCAGCGAGGCGCTAAAGTGATCGCCATTCCATCGGCTTTCACTTACCAAACAGGGTCAGCCCATTGGTTACCTTTACTGCAAGCCAGAGCAATTGAAAACCAATGTTTTATTCTTGCGGCAAATCAAGGTGGGCAGCACTCACCCAAGCGCAACACCTGGGGGCATAGCTGCATTATTGACCCTTGGGGTAAAGTGTTAGGCCAATTGAACCAAGGTTCCGGCGTATTAACACTGGATCTCATGCTTGAAGAAACAGATTCCGTTCGTTCAAGCATTCCCTGCCTGCAACACAGAATGAACTGGCTCTAATCTTCCTGAAGGTGTACTTGGAGCTGTTGCTTGATGGCCTCAGGAATGGGTGCCGCGGAGTTGGTTTGATAGTCGAAGTGTATCATTGCTGCATGGCCTCTGGCGCAGCACACTCCCTCTTGCCACACCTCTTGTGTCACTTTCATAGAAGAATTACCGATTTTGGATAACCAGGTTTTAACCTCAACCTCATGACGAAATTCCAACTGTGCTAAGAAATCCACCTCGATTCTCGCAATGATCAGATTCCAATCTTCGGGCTTCATGGTGGGAACAAAGAATTCAAACAATGGTTCTCTGCCCTGCTCAAACCACATCGGTACCACAGTATTGTTGATATGACCTAGTGCATCTGTCTCACAAAATCTTGGCTTTATCTTTAATGTATACACGTCTTTTGTTTCCTTATTAACTACGGACTACTCAGAGATTCCCTCGGAACCTTTGCGAGATTATCATTCTACTGATATGTTAGGATTCCATGTTGGGAAGCGCCTAAGGTATGTCAGGTATGACAAAGCATCTCGTTTTGGTTGGTGGTGGTCACTCGCACGCACTCTTACTAAAAAAACTGGTTCGCGCACCAATTCGGGATTTAGAGGTCACGCTTATCTCTCCCGGTCGCTTCGCCCCTTATTCAGGCATGCTCCCTGGCTTTATCTCAGGCCATTATGATTTTCAGGACATTCATATCGACTTAATCAAACTGGCACAATGCAGTCGGTGTCAATTCATTGAGTCCAGAGCTAACGCGTTAAATCCTAAAAAACAACAACTGCTGCTCGAAAATGATCAATGGATTTCTTACGATCTACTTTCGTTTGATACTGGTGCAACGCCAGATCTCAGTGTACCAGGTTCCGCTGAATACACGATTCCGGTCAAACCCATTGAGCAATTCCATAGTCGATGGACAAAGCTACTCAAGGATATTCAGGAATCTAACCCTTCCAGCCCTTTTACACTCTCTATCATAGGCTCAGGAGCTGCCGGTATTGAATTGGCTCTGGCCATTGATTACAAGTTAAAACGCGACATAGAGCGCCCGGTGTCCATTCAGTTATTAAGTCGAACTAAGGATATCCTTACAGGCTACCCTACACGCCTTCAACGTTATATTCACAAACGATTTGCCGAAGCAGGTATTCGTATTCTTCAAGACTGTGATGTCTCACGCGTCACCGCAACGCAATTATTCACAAAAGATGGCGAAATTATCGACTCTTCCGCGCACCTCTGGTGTACGCAAGTAACAGGGGCTGAATGGCTTACGGATACACAGCTCTCGCTGTCACAAGCAGGCTTCATTGAAGTTCGCCCGACGCTGCAAACACTGTCCTACGATAGCATTTTTGCTGTTGGCGATGTTGCCCACCTCATTCATCAACCACTGCCGAAAGCTGGTGTCTATGCCGTTCGCATGGCGGACACACTTTACACTAATTTAAAAGCAGTTAGCGAAAACACCACCTTAAGTGACTATCAACCCCAGCAAGACTTTCTCAGCCTGTTAGCCTGCGGCGATAGAACAGCGGTTGGCTGCAAGCACGGCTTAACGATTAAGGGTCGATGGGTTTGGCGTATGAAAGACAAGATTGACCGCGATTTTATGAACCAGTTTAAAGCGCTTTAGGCTGACAAATTCAATAAATCGTCTGGTTGATCGATGTCTTGCAGTAACCCGGAATCGTCTAAACGAACAGTAATCACTGAAGATTGATGATGTTGGATAACATCTCGTCCACCCTTGTCCTCATCGAGCACAACCAACTCATCGAAAAACTCACGACCAAAAACCACAGGGTTTCCACGCTTGGCTTCACCTGACGCTAACTCAACTTCCGGTATCACAATGGCATTGGGGAGTGAACGAGCTAATAACGCTTGATAACTTTCCGGCTGAATAAAGGGCATGTCGCCAAGCGCAATCATAGCGCCATCCCAAGCGTCCGAAATGTCCTTGATACCTGTAGCTAATGACAAACCGATGCCTTGGCTGGCTTTTGTATTCAGCACATAACTGACATCGCTGGCGATCAAAAAATCAATCAAATCATTCTGAGCTGCATCGGCAACTACGATCAATTGATCTGTAACTTGTCGGATGCTCTCGATTGTCCACCCCAACATCGGCTGTGGATCTCGCTGAGAATCCATTTTTAACGGATACATCAGCTTCTGACTACCAAAGCGACGTGATTGGCCCGCAGCCAACAAGACAACACCAATGTTTTTCATGATTTTTCCCTTAACCATATCCACTGCGATCTGAAACCAGAGTTTAGTCATTAACTATGAAAATAGGGCGACATATTTTTTACGGCCGCCCTATTTCCAAAGTGATGTTAGAGACTAACTGTATCCAGCTTAGTTCCCAGTTACGGTTAATAATTTCTAGGCTATTTCCAAGGGTAACGTCCTGAGCCGCTGCCCTGTAGCACTGAATAACGCATCAGCCAATGCGGGTGCCAACGGTGGAACACCTGGCTCCCCAACACCCGTTGGTGCGTCTGCACTTGAAATAACGTCAACCTCTATCTCTGGCGTTTCGTTCATCCTAAGAATCTGATAATCATGAAAATTACTTTGTTTAATTCGACCGTTTTCGATATCGATTCGGCCATACTTTGCAGCCGTTAACGCAAAGATGATCCCACTTTCCATTTGCTCAGTGACAATTTCAGGGTTAACCACCATGCCACAATCGACAACACAATAGACCTTCTCAACCTGATATTGAGAGCCTTGAACTTTAACTTCTGCAACTTGCGCAACCCAGCTACCAAAGCTCTTGTGTACTGCCAACCCGCGATGAATACCTGCACTTGGCGTGTTTTTCCAGCCAGACAGCTCAACCACTCGATCCAACACCTTTAATGCTTTTGGCTCATTCTTAAGTAAGTTTCTTCGGAACTGATACGGGTCTTGGCCAGCCTCATGAGCCAGCTCATTCATAAAGCTTTCAACTATAAAAGCATTTTGGGAATGACCTACTGAACGCCAATAGCTCACTGGCACACCCGCATCCGCATGAGTATAACGGATATCAATATTCGGCAGCTGATAAGGATACGACTCAGCCCCTTCAAACGGAGAGTGATCTTCAGGTGCTAACACACCCTCACCGGCTAAGCCTGTCTCCGCCAATGTGTTGTACATGAACTTTGGAGCCCAAGGGAACTGGGCTGGTGCAGCATCCCAAACATACCAACTCAAGATTTTTGGACAGACGATCTGATGTTGCCAGCCCGTCAGCTCGCCTTGATCAGACAACACCGCGGCTAATCGATGGAACGACGCCGGACGGTAAATATCATGTTGAGTGTCTTCTTCTCGCGTCCACACTAGTTTGACGGGCAAGCCTGTTTTTGTAGAAATCTCAGCAGCCTCGGCCACAAAGTCTTGAGTCAAGCGTCGTCCAAAGCCGCCACCAATGAAGGTGGTATGGATATGAACTTGATCCAAGGACAAGTCAGTGACTTTTGCAACAGCAACCTGCGCAACATCGGGTGCTTGGGTTGGCGCCCAGATATCACAACGATCTTCAGTTACTCTCGCCACGCAGTTTTGAGGTTCCATCGTGGCATGTGCTAAAAACGGGGCTTCAAACTCGGCAACCACACTGCGTCCTTGGCCAGACTGCGTTAGCGCGTTAAAGTCGCCTTCATCACGACGACTATCGCCTTCATCCTGATCTGCGGCTTCTCGATACTGTCTAAACACGCCTTCAGTTGAAAGGTTAGCATTAGCCCCTTCATCCCAAACAATGTCCAGCAACTCCTTCGCTTTCTTTGCTCGCCAATAACTGTCGGCAACCACAGCAATGCCCGATTCTATTTGAACCACATCTTTAACACCCGGCTGTTGTTTGGCTTTCGTTGCATCAAACGACGTCACACCACCGCCAATCACCGGACAACGGGCGACTGAAGCGAACGCCATTCCTTCAACCTGAGTGTCGATACCAAAGTTTGCTTGGCCTGTCGACTTCAGCGGTGAATCCAGTCGTTTTGAGGTCTTACCTATGTACTTAAACTGACTCGGATCTTTGAGTGGAATGTCCCAAGGCAAAGACTCTTTTACAGCTAGGGAGAGAAGCTTTTCATAAGCAATCTGCTTGTTGCTGCCAGTTAGAATAACTTGACCTTTATTCGTGTCACATTGGCTTATATCTACCTTCCAGATACGCGCAGCGGCTTTTTTCATCAAATAACGTACCGACGCGCCAGTCTCACGAATGGGCTGCCAACTGCTGGAAATGCTGTTGCTTCCACCGGTAAGTTGAAGACCGTAATCCGGGTTACGATATTCCGTCGCCGCTGGCGCAAAAACAACGCGAATGGATTCTGGGTCAACATCCATCTCTTCGGCCAAAAGCGTGGTAATCCCAGTGTAAGTGCCCTGTCCCATTTCAACACGATCTAAGGTAAATTCGACCTGGCCATCATTAAACATCTTAAGCCAAGCATCGGCTTTCCAACTCAAAACACCGGATTCAGGGTCTTGAACCAGTTTGTTGGTACAACCACTCAAATAACCCGCAAGCAACAAACCGCCACCAGATAAGGCAGAGACTTTCATAAAATCTCGTCGGGACAGACCTTTCTTCGAAGTGTTCATAGACTTATCACTCATGACTGAACCTCCGTTGCCAGGTCATAATTAAGAGATTCAGACTTAGTATCAGAAGCAAGTCCGGTACTTTGCATCTTCTCGGCAGCTAGGGAGATCGCTTTTCGAATCTTAGGGTAGGTACCGCAGCGGCAGATATTACCCGACATAAAACTCTTAATATCCTCGTCCGAAGGCATTGGATTCATTGCTAACAACGCAGTGGCCGACATGATTTGACCGGATTGGCAATAACCGCATTGAGGTACGCTTTCCTCAATCCAAGCTTCCTGAACAGGATGAAGGCGGGATTCAGAACCGATCCCTTCGATGGTTGTAATTTTTTGGTCTGCAATGGCGGTAACAGGCATGGAACAGGACCGAATTGCATTGCCATTCATGTGAACAGTACAAGCGCCACACAAGCCTAACCCACACCCGAATTTTGTTCCTGTGTATCCTAAAGTATCTCGCAACACCCACAGTAAAGGCGTATCCGGTTCAATATCTACTTCTACCATCGAACCATTCAGTTCAAATCTAATCACGTATTTTCCCTCTGATTTCCCATTAATTCCGGTCGTGGCGGAGCCAATAACACCACGTAAAACATGAGTCATTATTCTTATTTTGAGGTAGAGTTTATGCTCTAATGAAGCAGAAAGGAAATGAATAAATTTAACACCGGGGCGAAAACAATTGATTCAAGGTTTCGGGGAATCTCTGAATTAGTGACGAGTATCCATTAATTACATCACATCCCTGGCTTTAGAGGTTTTATGAGCATACATGGCTTGATCAGCTTGGCGAAGAATAACATCCATGTTTACACCGTCTTTAGGAACAACTGCGGCACCAATTGAAACCCTCGGCTTGATGATGTGTCCCATTACGTTTACAGGCCGCTCTATATCCATCGCCAAACGCTGTTTAAAGCGTTCAAGTTCTATTTCAGACATGCTGTTAGGAATGATAGATATAAATTCATCACCACCGTAACGACCTATTAATTCATCCTTTCGGAAACACCGCCTGAACCGTTCTCCAAGAACATGAAGAACTTCATCTCCGATCTTGTGACCATGTAAATCATTAATAAGTTTAAAATCATCAAGATCAATAAACAGCAAGGTAAACTCAATACCACTACGATGGTAGTTTGCCTCAAAGCGCTCAATACCTTCATCAACAGCACGTCGATTCGGTAACCCAGTCAAGGCATCCACTCGTGCCAAATCGTTCAATTGATCGGTGGTTCTTTTCATCAAGGTTATATCGTGACTGGAAACCACTACAGCAATTACCTGTTCCTCTTGGTTTAATTCTTTGGAGAAAATAGGATGGTAGCGGACTTCCATAAAGCGCTTACTGGTATACCCAGGAAATTTGAAATCCTGGCGATAAACAACCTCCTCTCCAGAAAAACACTCATCTAACTTTGGCTTAATAATTGAGGCAAACACCTCATCACCAAATACTTCACTGACACTCTTGCCTATAATGTTTTCGCGTGTCGTAGCAAAAGCACGTTCGTAAGCACTATTGACTTGACGATAACAGTAATCCCGCCCAAGAATGGATAAGTGATCTTTAACGCTGTCGAAGATGGTTAGTAGCGCAGTAACGGTATCATTATCAAGAAGGCTTCCTCCTAATTTATTATTAGGTGTGTCATGAAAGCTCACAGTATCTACCTACTCTCTGATTCTATGGAGTGACACTTCAAGTGTAGATCATTTTTTAACCAGAAATAGAATTCCTGACAGAGAGTATGGTAGCTATAAGAAAGAGAAAACAGGAAGGTAAAAACAGATATACATAAAAACTATATTTTCTGACCTAGTAACACTTTTACGGCTCTTTGCATGAAGGATCGAATGCCATCAATCGTAGTTTCTGGTGCGTACACCATCATGGCTACAGTATGGGCACTGCCCATGAAGATCATCGCCAATTCACGTGCAGTTAAATCAACAGAAATTTCACCAGAATCAATGCCCTTTTGAATGGATCGGGCAATTTGATTTACAACTCGGTTATGCAAAACCAAATAGCGCGGCCAAACATCATCTCGTAACGATGAAGTCCACTCCAACCAGACCTTAATATACTCTGGATGCTTTACGGCTTTATCAACAAATTGATCTCCATGAGTCATTAACGCATCCACCGCACCAAAATCTGAATGATGGGCCATATTTGCCACTTCAAGATAAAAACGCTCGACTTCAGCCAACACAGCATCCACCAAGTCTTCACGGGTTCGAAAATAGTTAAATACAGTAGGTACAGAAACATTAGCTAGTTCAGCAACATCGGCATGAACGGCTCTGCCAATACCTTTGTTTGCAAATGCTGTCACAGCACACTTTAATAACTGCGCTTGACGGGTTTCCGGGCTTAGACGAGTACGTTTTGATTTTAACTCTTCGACATCCATAGTAAATCCACGGCCTTTAATTTCTTATCTCTAGATAAAAGCAATATATCAAAGGCTTTTTGAATCGCCTTGTCCTTCATTCACATTCTGTTACACAAATCACACTAAAGACATTTTTTTGACACTTATATGACCATTTAATCAAACAATGCCTCTTGATTAATTACCAAGTAGTTGACACATCAACTAAATTAGCAACAATGAGAGGCTCATAAATATAAGAGAGAGGATGTTCCATGGAGTTTCTTGACGTATTGAATCAGCGCAGAAGTATTCGATCTTTTGCAGATAAAGAAGTCCCAACAGAGCTTCTTGAAACCCTTTTAAAAGAAGCCCTGGAATCACCATCCAGCTCAAACACTCAACCCTATAAAATTGCCGTTGCCACTGGGGGCAGTTGCAAAGCATTAGGACAAGAACTGGTCTCCAAATACCATTCCGCCAATAAAATCAGCAAGCAGCCTCTGCCTTTAAAACTCATTTCAGCTGCCACCAGCAAGGATCTACCTGACAGTGACTTTAAACCCATTTTAGGTAAGTACCCTCCTGTTTTTCAGGAGCGTCGAGTCGCTACGGGAATGGGGTTATATGAAGTGCTTGGCATTGAACGTAATGATCGCAAGTCACGTGATGAACAGATGGCAAAGAACTTCGAGTTCTTTAATGCGCCTGTGGCCATGTTCTTTTTCATCCACCCAGGAATGAAACACACCGCTCTAGTGGATCTTGGCATTTTTATGCAGTCACTTATGCTGGCCGCCACCAATAAAGGCCTGGGAACCTGTGCTCAAGGAGCACTGGGAATGTGGCGCTCACCAGTCGAGAAACGTTTCGAGATTCCTAAAGGGTACAAACTTGTTTGTGGATTAGCCCTGGGCTACCCGGATGATCATCAGGTTAACGAATACCGTCCTGAAAAGATCTCTCTGGACGAGTTACTCATCACTGAAAAATAGCTGACATGTATACGGCTGGTGTTAAGGAAGCGCTGAACAATTCCACTATGCCAGTCGAACCTATTCTGTGATTCCCTGTCATAAAATTCAATTAATCTCAGGCTTCAGGTTCACAGTGTTCAACCAGAAGCTTATGATCTACCTCTTTCATTCTCGATAGCCACCTCTTGGAGTCTTAAATGCGCGAAGAAGTACAGGATTACTACGGCAAAACCCTTCAAAGCAGTGACGACCTTAAAACCGACGCTTGTTGCACTGATACCAACATGCCACGGTTTGTGAAACAAGCATTAGCAAACGTCCATGATGAAGTTCTTACTCGCTATTACGGCTGTGGTTTGGTTGCGCCTGAAAAATTAGAAGGTGCACGTATTCTTGATCTAGGTAGCGGCTCCGGTCGTGACTGCTATGTTTTAGCGCAATTAGTTGGAGAGAATGGCTATGTCGTCGGTGTCGACATGACCGAGGAACAGTTAGACGTTGCCAACCGCCATATAGACTTTCATGCAGACAAGTTTGGGTTCTCTGCTTCCAATGTGGAATTCCGCAAAGGTTATTTGGAAAGCCTGGACGAGCTTGGACTCGAAGAAAACAGCTTTGACATCATTGTTTCCAATTGCGTGATTAACTTGTGTCAGGATAAAGAAGCCGTCCTCAAGCAGGCTTACAAACTGCTTAAGCCAGGCGGCGAAATCTACTTCTCCGATGTTTATTCCGACCGTCGAGTACCTAAAGAGCTAATCAACGACCCTATCCTTTACGGAGAATGTTTGAGTGGTGCCTTGTACTGGAATGACTTCCAAAACCTCGCCAAAACATGTGGTTTCTTAGACCCTCGATTGGTAGAGGATCGTCCGCTTGGCATCAACAACGAGGTGATTAAAGAGAAACTGGGCAACATCCAATTCTTCTCTGCAACCTACCGTTTATTCAAGCTGGATGAGCTAGAACCAGCCTGTGAAGATTACGGACAGGCGGTAATCTATAAAGGCAACATGCCAAATCTTCCTGAAGCCTTCATCTTGGATAAGCATCACTTCATTGAAGCAGGAAAAGTATTCCCAGTGTGTGGAAATACCTGGCGTATGTTGCACGACACACGCTTTAAAGAGCACTTTGAATTTATCGGTAACTGGGACAAACACTACGGCATCTTCGATGGCTGTGGAACATCACTGCCTTACGACACCGAATCTACGACCGCAAGTGAATCCGGTGGTGGTTGCTGTTAGTCAATAGCAGGATTAAGAGCACTCACTAAAAGGGGCTGCATCAACCTCAATGCAGCCCTTCTTCCCTCAACAGTCATGCACTCATCTCTTACGGCATGATGCCATCAAATACTCTTCATCAACGCTTGTTCTATTCTCACCAATAGCAGACATTCCGGTTACTGGCTCATCATACCCACACAACCATGAAATGGGGCTTGTAGGGCTGCCATTTACTGTAGCTGGTCGGAAAGATAGCACTTTGCCTTGAAGCGGTTTCGCGACTTTGTTTCCTAGGGTCACATGTATCGCCCCGTCCTTCACTTCTACCCCAGTGATTCGGTTCGCAATCAATTTGTCTGGGGCAGGAACACCCGCTTGCTGATTGTTTTTCGGAAATTCCAGCCTCTCAACATAATACGCCGTTATGTCTTCCCTAATGTTTGCTGCCATTCCTAAGGCTTCTGTAACTTCACTTCGATGAATGTAAGTGTGATATTGAGGCATCGCCACGGATGCAAGAATACCTATGATGGCAACAACAACCATCAATTCAATTAAGGTAAAACCATGACTCTTCTTCACGAGACATCCCCCATTACAAATAAAGGTGTGTAAGCGCTGACAATGAATTCAAATATGGTGAATACAATTAAAATCGCCACTACAACATAAATACGACGCATATAAGACTCACAATAAGCAATCAGATTCGACAAGTGTTCCCTCATCAAAAGCGACAGGCTCTGGGATACATCAGCGGTAGACATACCGTCAGACTGATAATATTCAATTACCTGATCATTGATGCCATCCTTCACATTCTTGCCAATGAACAATGGCAAGTGCATCAATGAGATTAATTTTTCATACTCTTCCCGCATTCTTTTAGGCAATAGAAAACGGTACACCCAAGAGGATTCCATATCCCTGTCATAATCAAACATATCTTTGATGGTTTTACTGATCAAAAACGCACCGATCAGAATCAAAATAATCACCACTGAAATGATCGCCCAGTTATTCACAAACCACATAAAACGTGCCGGAGTAGGAATATCCATCACTTCAAACATGGCTAAGTTTTGAGGGATCACATAGGTCAAATATATTCCCGATAAAATAAGGTACATGAGGGTTAGAAATCCAATATAGACGCCCACCCGCCGTATACGACTGGGTTTATGGGTTAACACGGACACGTCTAACCCCTTGTATAGATCGAGTGCTTGCTTAGCGCCTTCGTGCGTAAGGTCATCGTTCTTACATGAAGCAATGATCGAAGACGCCAACCCACCAGCCTTGAGTTCAGGCCCAAACTGCGTAGCAATGTCCAGGCTCTCAGCTTGGGCAAATGCAGACTTCACGTCTTCACCCTTTCCGAGCCGTCGGGATGTTTCATTGCAATAAAAATTAAAGCGACTCCAGCTCATAAATACCCTGTACTGTTCTTTGCCAACAAACTTAAAACCGATATTCCAAAATACATCGGCTCGGCTGAAATGATGAGAAATTAAAAATAACAGTAGTAGGTTTTTAGGATACGCTCCACAGATAGCCTGTTGCTATTGCAAACAACTCATTACCCAATTAATGACAAAGTACTAAATAAGAAACTCTTCTCTTTCGTTTTGAGAAATAAGTCAAATTTATACCTTAATCTTTGAAATTATCATTTCCCTTAATTTCTGATTCGAATAGCCTTGCCATACGAAATAATATGGAAATTAAGGACTTCAAATGAAGGGAATGTTCAAACACGCCTCACTCTTAACTTCAGCAATCATAATGTCTACTACCCTTGCTGGCTGCAGTGACTCAGACTCGAAATCTTCTCCTGGTGACGAACAGTCACCGGAATTTACAATTTCGGGTACTGCCAAAGACTTTTACTCAGGCGAAGCCATTGATAACGCGACCGTCAGTGTTGCGGGTGTGGTGAATGGTGAAACTGTCGACTTAGGCGAAGTGACCACAGGAGAAAGCGGTCAATTTACCCTTTCACACAATGCTGTTCCTACTCGTCTAATTGTTTCGGGTGAAGGTGGTGGCTACGGTGAATACTCACTGATCATTAATAATAGCGAACAAGACGACGCCATTAATTCCGTCGACTTATTATTACAAGGCGCTCTAGTAGAAGCCGAATTTGATGCAAGCCAAGACTACGACATTGAAGTCGGAAACACAGCGATCGTATCCATTTCTTCAAATAGCTTAGTCAATGCTGATGGTACTGCTCCAGAAGGTAATGTCTCCACAAGTCTTACCGTAATCGATCCGAGTTCAGATCCATCGCTGATGCCGGGCAACTACCAAACCATAAATGACGAAGGTGACATCAATCTGATTGAATCTTTTGGTGCGATCAGTGCGACGTTTAAAGACCAAAATGGTAACGACCTAAACCTTGCAGAAGGTCAAACAGCTACCATACGTATCCCTCTAGCAGACGGTATTGATCCAAACACAGCTGACGCCACTATTCCCCTGTTCTACTTTGATGAGACCACAGGTTACTGGATTGAAGAAGGTACAGCAGATCTGACCCAACTTGATAACAACAGCTATGTTTATCAAGGCACAGTAAGTCATTTCACCGTATGGAACGCCGACAAAATTTACGAAACCATCAACATCATTGGGTGTGTTGTAGACCACGAAGGACAGCGCCTGCCAAATGTCACGGTCACATCTCAAGGTCGTGATTACATTGGTAGCGCAACCAGTTTCAGTGATGACGAAGGGATTTTTACACTACCGGCGCGCCAATCTTCCGAAGTTCTTATTAGCGCACGAAGCAATACCATCAGTAATACGGAGGAAGTAGATACAGGCATTACCGATCTGAACATCACCGAGACGTGTTTGATTCTTTCTCCTGACGCAGTCAACATCACGCTGACCTGGGGCGAAAACCCAAGCGATCTGGATTCTCACTTATATGGCCCAGCTAACGCCGAAAACACAGAACAATTCCATGTGTATTATGAAAGACAAAAACAAACAGTAGGCGGCGTACCTATTGATCTTGATGTAGATGATACCAATAGCTTTGGTCCTGAAGTGATCAGTATTCCAAGATTCCCATTCCCAGGTACCTATCAATATTATGTAAATCTATTTACCGGTGAAGGAAGCATTCTGGAATCCCCTGCACGTGTTCTAATTAAAACTGGCGATCAAGAAATCATTTATTCACCAACAAACACTACCGGCGGTGCCACTGATAATTGGTCCGTGTTTAATATTGAAGTAGATGAAAACCTGACGCCAACAATTGTCGAAGTTCAGGAATACGTTGCTGCACTCCCTCAAGACCCAGGAGCGGTTGAAGACGACGATGATGGCTTAGCTGAAGCGCAAGCGGTAGGCACTTCAAAAACGAAAAACTACACCCCATCGATCATCCGTCGATTAAAATAAGCTTCATCGTTTTTCTACCACCCTTCCAGTGAAAACCAGATCGTTAATTCGATCTGGTTTTCACTTCATAGGGCAGTTTGCCCACATCCTAATCCAAGAAAAGAAACTGAATAGGCAGTAACACGGCAAATGAATCTTTCTAAATCTGAGTAAGCTATTCTGAGCCAGAAGAAACAAGGCAAATATAGAGCTTTAGAGCGGAGTTTAGTTTTCCTAAATGAGCATCTAAAGCTCTATACTTAACGCAGTTAATTCTGCTCAGAAAGCTTACCCCTCTTAGGCGGCGCGCTCTTCAAGAACATACGTATGCAACCCATTAATATGAATACTGCCAATATACTCCTTCCACTCAAAGCACTTGGCACTGACCATATACTCTTCCTGATCATTCACTGAAAAGCGCCGCCACAATTGCTTCAATTGGGAGTTATCAAAACGATACTGAGGAGCTGTATAAAAGGCGTAAATCTTGGCAAGTTCTCTCGAAACCGCCACTTTATCAGTCAACTTACGGCGCAGTTTGGGCTGGAAGATTCCGCGACAAAAAGCCGCGACCTGAAGCCCTCTCATAAAGCTTTGAAAGGCAAAACTACTGACGGTCTTAAATTTAGCCGCCGGTTTGGCTTTAAAGAGCTTTGGATAATTGAGATAGTTTTGATGAGATTCTTCCATCACCAAATTAATGAAGTCACGCAGCTGAATTGGATTATCTCTGCCACTGCAACACTGATAGATACGATAATTATTTGGATTAGCCAACTGTTCTGCAGCCGAAAGAATAATGCTGTTTGCCACTAAATCAGCAGGAATCACATCCAGAATGCCGTTATCATCACCAGGGAAAAAGCTAAGTTTGCCTCGAGCAAATGCAAAGATAAGCGCATCAGCCACCTTAATACCTTCCAGCCAACCCGCAACAGGATCACATACCGTGCTCTCAATGATGGAAGGGCGAACAATGGTTAAACCAGAACCCTTGAGTTGCTGAATCAGCAATTGTTCACCCATCCACTTGGTGAACGTATAAGTATCATTCCAACCGTTCTTACGCGCTTCTTTAACGCCAAGTTGAATCTTGGCGGCTTCGGCTTCCTCTTTAGAAGAGGAAGAGATGTTAATCTTTTGACATTCCGTCATATATCGCTCGATCAAAGGTCGAACGTGATAGCTACCGTCTTCAAACCCTGAAATCTCATCATTCTTGGGCGGGTAAACATGTTCATCGATATCACCCGTGTTATGGCCATTCACATAACACGTCGAGACTTGAACCATAGGCACACCATTACCGGCATTGATCAAATCTACTAGGTGTTCAACGGACAAGGTATTAATACGGATGGCATTATCCAGCGCCTCACGAAAGTTCACACTCGCTGCGCAATTAATGACAAGATCAATGTCATTAGCTAACGCTTGAAAATCTGAAGCGATCATTCCTAGCCCAGGTCTGGTCAGTTCGCCTTCTACCACAGAAATTTTACTTTCAACGAACTCATCAAACACAGGCCCCATATCCTGTTTTAGACGATCAAAGACCGAGCTTGATAAGACTTCATTTTTTACACGCTCTTTTACCGACTTGTAACGAGCATTTGAACGAGCTAAAAGAGTAATCTGGTAGACATCAGGTACTTTTCTGAGTAGTTTTTCTAGGACAACTTTGCCAAGAAAACCCGTAGTACCTGTAATTAAGATATGTTTACCGGCAAGTTCAGACTGTACCGACAAAAACGCCGAAGGGCTCATGTCGTAACTCCTTATTATTGTTATTAGACGACACTAATTTAATTTTATTAACACACAATATACCTCAAGGTCAGGAAGAGCAAACCCCATGGAACGGTTAAGTTTTGTAGGAAAACGTAAATTTTCAAACGAGTTGGCATTTAGAGTAATTGCTCTTTTCACACTCACTTTTAGTGTCGTGTTTTTACAAGGATGCGAACAAATAGGTTATTACGGCCAGGCAGTACAAGGGCACATAGATATTATGTTCAGCCAGGAATCGATTGATAATTTGATTGATGATCCCAAAACCGACCCAAAATTAAAAAAGCGCCTGAATGAAGTGGTTTCAGCATTGGAGTTTGCCGAACATGAACTTTCAATACCCCAAGCTCAAACCAACTATCGCTCATTTGTTCAGCTTGACCGTCAGTATCCTGTATGGAGTGTTGTTGCCGCTCCTGATGATTCTTTAACGCCCAGGCAATGGTGTTACCCATTCGTAGGCTGCGCGTCTTATCGTGGTTATTACAGCGAGCAAGCGGCTCTGGCTTATGCTCGAGCAATTGCCGACGAAGGAAACATGGATACCCATGTCGGCGGCGCAGACGCTTACTCAACGCTTGGCTGGTTTGACGACCCGGTTCTTTCAACCTTCTTCAGGCGTGATGAGATAGGCTTACATGCTCTAATCTTTCATGAACTTGCTCATCAGGTTTTGTATTTAAAAGGCGACAGCACCTTTAATGAAAGCTTCGCTTCCGCTGTTGAAGAGTCAGGGGTTGAGCTTTGGTTAAAAGATCGTCCGGAACTGATTACGAAATTTCAGGCCCGTCGAGAACGCTCTAAAGGCTTTACTCAATTACTTCGTGCAACACGTACTAAGTTAGACAGCGTCTATCAATCCGACCTATCAAGAAATGAAAAGCTGGAACAAAAAGAGCAGATACTCTCTGAACTCACAGAAAACTATAAGCAATTAAAACACACCCAATGGCAAGACTATGCAGGTTATGACCGTTGGTTTGAAAAACCTGTAAATAATGCACGTTTGGCGCTGGTCAGCACCTATAACCGTTGGGTTCCCGCGTTCAAAGAATGGATTCAACAATGCAACTACGATTTCCCGACGTTTTATGAGGAAGTTAGGAAACTGTCCGAACAAGAAAAAGAAGAACGGGAACGCGTCTTGAATTTGTTTACGTCCCAATCGAGCCGCTCAAATCAGACGGATACGACTAGTCAGACGGATACCCTTCAGTCTCCAAAAGCTTCTGATACAACGGATGCTCAACCACTTCCTTGTAAATATTCGCCGAATAATTGATCGGAGAATGATCCGACAAACGTTTTGGCGGGTCAGTCCAAGCCCTCTCGTGCATCTCGGCACGAGAATCCCCCATTCGGACTCGTCGATCATATTCTATGAACTCGTCATCCGGATTGACATATTTGTTTCCAGAATACGAAAAGTAATGCAGCTCACCCACATGACGAAAACGAAACGGCGAAGTTGAAGGCGGAAGCCAACACACCATGTCGGAGTGATTCACCACACGATAAACCGGTGTACCTAACAGACTGGACGCAAAGCCACTGTCCCCTACTCTGGGGGCACCAAACACATACAAGGCTTTTGGTGAATAATCAGCAGCAGCCAGGGTTGCTAACGCACCTCCTAAACTGTGCCCAGCAAAGAAAATCGGCATGCGCCGAATACGCCGCAAGCGATGTCGAATGGGTTCCCAGATACTGATCAGAGCTTCCAAAAAACCTTGATGAACCAAGCCACCACCAAACCAGGGAGCCAGGCTGGTTTTGAAGTTGTACATCCAATTGGTCGGTTCAGACGAACCTCTGAAAATCAGCACCGCCCAATGAGGTTTCGTTGCCGATACCAGCAAAGACGCCTGCATGCCTCGCTCTTCTACAAAGTACATTTCCCTGAGATTAATCATCTCTAACTCAGGGTGAACCATGCTGGCACTAAACGCAGAGCGATACTGATCACGATCATGACGATAGATCCACCGCGACAGTTCGCTCATCCACAGAGCATTCACCGGGTCATACGAGGTTTTATTGGGGTCAAAGTCCCAACGATGAAAGTTAGGAAAATAATGAGAACTAATATCCGGTCTTAGCAGCGATTGCCACGAATGATCAAACTTCACACACAATCCATCTTCAAATCAAACTCGCCTCTAACTCAACTCATAAATAATAGTATCAGCGAAACTTATGCGCTTTATAAGCTATACATTAACCGCCAAATATGGCGTTTTTCTTAAGAAGCCTCTGAATAAGTACTAGGGAACCTCTGAACAAGTCCCTCTCTGCTCAGGCCTATAAGAGAAATGTCTATTTGAGGCGCGGTTTTGAAGGCATAACGGGTTACGTCAAAAAGCCGCAACAAAAAAGAGACATTTCTCTTAAGGCCCCGAAGGGCGGGGCTTTAAAAACGTTATAACATCGTTGAACTTCTTGAAAAGGTCTAGACATTCTCTACGAAGCTCGCCTTGTTCTAACATTTTTCTAGCGCCCGCTGAGCTAGAGCGGACTTGTTCAGAGGTTCCCTAGAGCCATTGAAATGCTGATTTCAGTTTTTTATGCTGAAACAAAACATTGTCGACAATATTTTAATTTTAGTTCTATCATCCTCATAAATTGTCACATTTAAATACCCATTGTTGACAATAAACCTATCTTGTCTACAATCCGCTCATCTTTTAGAAAGTTTTTCAATAAAATTCTTACACCAAATTGAAGGTCGCAGGAACAAAATCGACCGTCTATGATTTCTATCTATAAGAAAGAACTCATAGCAAATTCAACTGATGAGGGTTATGAATCGTGTTAGAAGCTTATCGCGCACACGTCGCAGAACGTGCTGAACAAGGCGTTCCACCAAAGCCGCTCAACGCAGAGCAAACGGCTGGTCTAGTAGAACTACTAAAAAACCCGCCTGCGGGTGAAGAAGCCATCTTGGTTGATCTTCTTGAAAACCGTATTCCACCAGGTGTTGATGAAGCAGCTTATGTTAAAGCGGCTTTCCTGACTGCTATTACCAAAGGCGAAACCGAATCTCCGCTTGTATCTAAAGAAAAAGCAGTTCAACTACTGGGCATGATGCAAGGTGGTTACAATATCGCTACCTTGGTTGAACTTCTTGACGATGCAAACCTTGCTGAACTGGCAGGTGAGCAACTTAAGAATACCCTTTTGATGTTCGATTCGTTCAATGACGTTAAAGAAAAAATGGACGCGGGCAACCCAGTCGCCAAGGCGGTGATTGAGTCTTGGGCAAACGCTGAGTGGTTCACCAAGAAAAACAAAGTGGCTGAAAGCATCAAAATGTCTGTGTTTAAGGTAACGGGTGAAACCAACACCGATGACCTTTCTCCGGCACCTGATGCATGGTCTCGCCCAGACATCCCTGTTCACGCACGCGCAGCTTACAAAATGACGCGTGACGGTTTAACGCCTGAAGAGCACGGCGTCACTGGCCCGATGGCTCAAATCGAAGAGATCAAAGCGAAAGGCCTTCCTGTTGCTTTCGTTGGTGACGTAGTAGGTACGGGTTCTTCTCGTAAGTCTGCAACGAACTCTGTGCTTTGGTTCTTCGGTGACGACATCCCTGGTGTACCTAACAAACGTACGGGTGGTGTGTGTATCGGCTCTAAAGTGGCACCTATCTTCTTCAACACCATGGAAGACGCTGGCGCACTCGTATTCGAAGCACCAGTAGACAAAATGAACATGGGTGACGTGATCGAGATCTTCCCTTACGAAGGTAAAATCACTAACCAGAACGGCGAAGTAATCTCTGAATTCAAATTCAAATCAGACGTGATTCTGGATGAAGTTCAAGCCGGTGGTCGTATCCCTCTCATCATTGGTCGCGGTTTGACAGAGAAAGCACGTCAAGCGCTAGGCTTAGGCCCTTCAGACGCATTCCGTAAGCCAGTTGATCCAGAAGCAGGCACTAAAGGCTTCACCCTTGCTCAGAAAATGGTGGGTAAAGCATGTGGTGTTGAGGGTGTTCGCCCTGGCCAATACTGTGAGCCTAAGATGACTACGGTAGGATCACAGGACACGACCGGCCCTATGACGCGTGACGAGCTGAAAGACCTTGCCTGTCTTGGTTTCTCTGCAGATCTTGTTATGCAGTCTTTCTGTCACACAGCTGCGTATCCTAAGCCAGTTGACGTTGAGATGCAGCACACCATGCCAGACTTCATCCAAACTCGTGGCGGTGTCGCACTTCGCCCTGGTGACGGTGTCATCCACTCCTGGTTGAACCGCATGCTACTTCCAGACACCGTTGGTACAGGTGGTGACTCTCATACACGTTTCCCAATGGGTATTTCTTTCCCTGCTGGCTCTGGTCTGGTTGCGTTCGCAGCGGCAACGGGGGTTATGCCACTGGACATGCCTGAATCTGTATTAGTTCGCTTCAAAGGTGAAATGCAGCCAGGCATTACTCTACGTGACCTTGTACATGCAATTCCTTACTACGGCATCAAGCAAGGTCTGTTGACGGTAGAAAAAGCCGGTAAGATCAACGAATTCTCTGGTCGCGTACTGGAAATTGAAGGCCTTGATAACCTGACGGTTGAGCAAGCGTTTGAATTGTCTGACGCATCTGCAGAACGTTCTGCAGCGGGCTGTACGATTAAGCTTTCTGAAGACGCCGTTAAAGAATATCTGCAATCTAACATTGTCATGCTGCGCTGGATGATCGCGGAAGGTTACGGCGACCCACGCTCTCTTGAGCGTCGTGCTCAAGCGATGGAAGCTTGGTTGGCTAACCCAGAACTGATGGAAGCGGACGCTGACGCCGAATACGCACACGTAATCGAAATTGATTTGGCAGACATCAAAGAGCCAATCGTATGCTGCCCGAACGACCCGGATGACGCTAAGTTACTTTCTGAAGTGGCTGGCGACACCGTAGACGAAGTATTCATCGGCTCTTGTATGACCAACATCGGTCACTTCCGTGCCGCTGGTCAACTTCTATCTCAACACAAAGGCGGTCTTAAAACTCGTTTCTGGATGACGCCTCCAACCAAGATGGACGCGGTTCAGTTGATGGAAGAAGGTTACTACAACACTTTCGGCACCTCGGGTGTTCGTACTGAAGTTCCGGGTTGTTCACTGTGTATGGGTAACCAGGCTCGTGTTGCTCCTAACACCACGGTACTGTCGACCTCTACTCGTAACTTCCCTAACCGTCTGGGTGATGGCGCAAACGTTTACCTAACGTCTGCGGAACTGGCGTCTGTTGGTGCAATCCTTGGTAAGCTGCCTACTCCGGCTGAATACTTCGAATACGCCAAGTCGCTAGAATCCAAGTCTGACGAAGTATACAACTACCTGAACTTCGACCAGATGGAAGCGTATACATCAAAAGCTGAAACGGCTTCTGTTGAGCTTTGACATATCTGAATTGATAAGTGTCAGGGTTGATTAATACCATAAATAAAAACCGCCATGCGAACGCTGGCGGTTTTTTTGGGCTTCTGATTTAAGAATTGATTGGCTTTAGAACAGTAGCCAATTGGAGTGGCAGGATGATCAATATCCCGCTTCTTTTTGATGTCGTACGGCAATAATCGTCGCGGTTTCACCATTAAAGCGATATATCACGATATAGCCACTACTTCCGAAATCGATAAACCATTCACGAAATTCCGGCTCCATATCTTCAACTGGCCGTCCGACCTCTGGCTGATGCGACAGTATTTTTACACCAGCTCTGATCTCTTTGATCGCTCGGCGAGCAGCAGCTTTATCTTTTGGAGCGAGGAAACGATATAGCCGCTGAACATCCTCTAGAGCTGACGGCGACCAAATCAAACGTGGCACTTAGGCAGCTCCGCATCCTCACCACTTTCAAGCTTAGCCAACCAATCGTCTGCTTCTTCCATCGTCAAATGAAGTCCATTTTGTTGATAAGACTCCCAAGCATGTAATGCATCTTGTTTTAAAGCTTCTCGTTTTTCTTCGCGTTCAACATAATCACGGATTGCTTCACGCATAATCCAATGTGCAGAACGGTTTCGCGCTTCAGCCAAGTTCTGAACTCGACTCTTCAAGTTGTCGTCAAGTTTTACTGATGTCGCCATTGACTTCGCCTCATGAATAAAAGGTAGTACCTTTGAATACTCTAACACAAGTTGAACCAATGATCGCTCAAATTATGAGCACTTAATTAGTCATCCAAGTAGTTTTTCAGGGGATACACTGACTTCATTATTTTCAAAACAAATCCTGTTGTGGGCTAACCAGGCTCACTGTATCACCAATTTTGATTTCACCCGTTTTAATCACCTTACAGCACAGGCCACCATGCCCCATCATCGCGGCTATCCCGCCCTTACCTAGCGCAGCTTCAATGCGTTGGCACGGATGACATAAAGCACCCGCTTCAAATACAGCATCACCAATCTGAAATTGCTGATATCGCAAGGCCGATAGATTGATGTTCTTCACCACCAAATTGCGCCTTAAGGTGTTCGGATACACTGGCTTTCCTCCCAAATAGTGGGAGATCATGTCTATGTATTCCTGACTTATGAGGGTGACCTGTCGACCAGAACCCGGCATCTTCTTAAGCCTGTGATCTCCTTCAAGACCCAAATCTTTATGAGCCATTACCGAAGTCAATTCGTGCATAACGGCTTTGCGTTCAGGGCGCACGCCAATCCATGTAAGTTCACCTGGAGGCAGGGATTTAATAAACCGGGAAAAGAGGCGATGTTGGCTGTTCATGTCGGGACGTATTTAAAATTTTTTGAAGGCGCTTTATATACTGATCAGTATAGGAAACAGATGACAACCAACAGAAATAAATTGGCGCCAAAGTAAGAACAACCAATCCATTAGTGCTTTATATCCTTTGCCAGACGATACCAAGATTTGACTCATGAGCGTTTAAATTGCAGTTATTATTTTGAAAAAGCTGAACGGTGGTCAGTACAGAGGGAGTAGTAACTAATTGAAAGCATTTAGTATTTTCATGGTAAAAAGTGCCTCCTATGACTTTCCCTGTTTGCGGGTGTCTTACTATGCGAGTGAAACTAGTAAGGATCTTGTCTGAAACAATTTTTCCTTTATTCGAGATCACTACAAAACGGGCCAAGTCTTCCTGCCCCTCTACATTCATGACGTAGTTACCACGCCCTTTTTCCCTGAGAATTTCGTTTTGTTCCTCAGTTATCATCTCGGCGGGCCAAAGCCACAAGATAAAGAAAACAATGACCATAATGATCATTGTAATCTCAAGAGTATTTTTTAAATCTGTAGCATCTTGATCAAGCATGTTTTTCCCCATCTTCTTCGCTTCAAGAGCTTAGGATATTTTAGATTAATTTAAGAAATCTATATCCAAATCGTTTTTGTTACCAAAATACTATTGATTAAAACTTGTTCTTACATTTTTCAAACAAAGAGAAAACCTATCATAGCCCCCCCCTGCCTATCACCTCAAAACCATGAATGCCTTCACATCAACTCTCAGTACACACCTACACTCATTAACTTCAGTAAATGTCGAGCACAAAAAAGCCCAAACAATTTTGATTGTTTGGGCTTTTTCAGCTTCAGACGCCAGTCTCCCGACGTCTGACTCCAATCAAATCGTCTTAGCCAACGATTTTAACTGGTTGCGCTTCAACGGCTAGGTCTTCAGAAGGTGGCGCGAAGCTAGTTAGGTTAATACCTTCAACCGCTTGCTTGTACTCTTCTAGAGTTGGGAAACGACCAAGGATAGTTGAAAGAACAACCATTGGCGTAGAACCTAGTAGAGACTCACCTTTCTTCTCAGCAGTATCTTCTACAACACGGCCTTGGAACAAACGAGTAGATGTTGCTAGTACAGTGTCACCAGGAGCAGCTTTCTCTTGGTTACCCATACATAGGTTACATCCTGGGCGCTCTAGATAAAGGATGTTTTCGTAAGAAGTACGTGCCGCTTCTTTCGGGTTCTCGTCGTCGAACGTGAAGCCAGCGTATTTCGCTAGGATGTCCCAGTCGCCTTCTGCTTTAAGCTCGTCAACGATGTTGTATGTTGGTGGAGCAACAACTAGAGGTGCCTTGAACGTGATAGGACCATTCTTCTCTAGGTTACGAAGCATCGCAGCGATGATCTGCATGTCGCCTTTGTGAACCATACAAGAACCAACGAAGCCTAGGTTAACTTCACGGCCATTGTAGTAAGAAGTTGGACGGATCACATCGTGCGTGTAACGCTTAGAGATGTCTTCGTTGTTTACGTCTGGGTCAGCGATCATTGGCTCGTCGATCGCGTCCAGGTCAACAACCAACTCTGCGTAGTACTTAGCGTTGTCGTCTGGAGCAAGCGCAGGTGCTTCACCAGATTTAACTTCAGCGATACGCTTGTCAGCTAGACCGATGAGCTTCTGCAGCATGCCAGCTTCGTTGTCCATACCTTTGTTGATCATGATCTGGATACGAGACTTAGCAAGTTCTAGAGACTTGATTAGTGTTTCGTCAGTAGAGATACAGATAGAAGCTTTCGCTTTCATTTCTGCAGTCCAGTCAGTGAAGGTGAACGCTTGGTCAGCTAGAAGAGTACCGATTTGTACTTCGATTACACGACCTTGGAAAACGTTTTCGCCGTTGAACTTCTTAAGCATTTGAGCTTGAGTCGCGTGTACGATGTCACGGAAGTCCATGTGAGGCTTCATAGCACCTTTAAAGGTAACTTTTACAGACTCTGGGATTGGCATTGCTGCTTCACCAGTCGCAAGAGCGATAGCTACCGTACCAGAGTCAGCACCGAATGCTACACCCTTAGACATACGCGTATGAGAGTCACCACCAATGATGATTGCACGATCATCTACAGTGATGTCGTTCAATACTTTGTGGATTACGTCAGTCATTGAGTGGTAAACGCCTTTCGGGTCACGAGCAGTGATTACGCCGAACGCGTTCATGAATGCCATTAGCTTAGGCGTGTTTGCCTTAGCTTTGTTGTCCCATACAGATGCAGTGTGACAACCTGATTGGAACGCACCGTCAACACTTGGAGAAATAGTAGAAGCAGCCATGGCTTCCAATTCCTGACACGTCATAGGACCAGTGGTGTCCTGAGAACCTACGATGTTCACTTTAACGCGAACGTCAGAACCAGTGTGTAGTGGAGTCTTAGAAGTAACACCAACAGCGTTGCGGTTGAAGATTTTCTCAACAGCCGTTAAGCCTTGGCCTTCGTGAGAGATTTCTTTAGACGCAGCGTAAACAACTGGCGCTTCAACACCTAGCGTTTCAGCAGCGAACGTCTGAATCTTCTTACCGAAAGTTACCGCGTAAGAACCGCCAGCTTTCATGAATTCCACTTTTTGTGGAGTGAAAGCGTCTGCTACGTCAGACAGTACATTGCCTTCGCTATCAAGCAGCTTCTTAGCTTTAGTATCGATAGTAAGAACCGTACCTGTTGCTACAGAGTAAGCTTCTTCTAGTACTGCGTCGCCGTTAGCATCACGAACGATTTCGCCGTTTTCGTCTTTTTTCTGAACCCAGTTTTTAAGGTCAAGACCGATACCACCGGTTACACCAACCGTAGTTAGGAAGATAGGTGCGATACCGTTAGTACCCGCAACAACTGGCTTGTTGTTTACGAATGGAATGTATGGAGAAGTTTTCTCACCAGCCCATAGTGCAACGTTGTTAACACCAGACATACGAGAAGAACCAACACCCATAGTACCTTTTTCAGCGATCAGCATTACTTTAGCATCTGGGTTGTCTTCACCCATCTTCTTAATTTCTTGCTGAGCTTCAGGAGTGATCATGCACTGGCCGTGCAGTTCACGGTCTGCACGTGAGTGAGACTGGTTACCTGGAGAAAGAAGGTCAGTAGAGATGTCACCTTCAGCAGCGATGTAGGTGATTACTTTAATTTTCTCAGGGATATCGTCAAGCTTAGTGAAGAACTCAGCGTTCGCGTAGCTTTCAAGGATGTCTTTAGCGATCGCGTTACCTGCTTTATAAGCGTCCGCTAGACGAGCCGTATCAGCGTCGTATAGGAATACTTGAGTTTTTAGAACTTCGCCAGCGGCTTTAGCTTGAGCATCGTCAGAAAGAGCAATATCAAGAAGAACCTTAACAGAAGGGCCACCCTTCATGTGAGAAAGCTGTTCTAGAGCAAACTCAGGAGAGATTTCTTCAACTTTCTCTTCGCCTAAAACGATGGCTTTTAGGAATTCAGCTTTAACACCTGCAGCAGGAGTGGTACCTGGAAGCGTGTTGTAGATGAAGAAGTTTAGAGACGCTTCGCGCTCAGCATTGCCAGTGTCTTTGATCTGGGCAATGATCTCAGATAGCAATTCCGCGCTATCGATTGGTTTCGGGTTTAAGCCAAGATCCGTTTTACGAACCTCGATCTCTGCTAGGTATTCTGAATACAAGCTCATGTGAATATCTCACTCAATATCAAGTTATTCCGTGACCATTATGTTTTTCCGGTCACTGGCCAGGAGCACACGGGGTCCCCTACAAAAATATCGGCGGAATTATAGGTTAGGTGCCCCTATAAGTTAAAGGCAAGCCTGGGTATTTTTAGCCATAAATGCAGGAAATCTTGATTATATTCGCTATTCATTTCATGAATACAGGTAAAAATGTACAAAGAAAGTGCAGAGATATCCGGTGACTTGCAATGTGCACAATTTTGGGCTTTCTATTCCCCCTGTCTGCAAAAGGATAAATTTGATAGAATGCCGCCCGATTTTTAACCAAGCATTGTTCACGATCATCCTTCAGATCCAATAATTGCTTACATAATGAATAACCAGGTACCGGTATCACTGAATATCATCAATTCGTTACCTGCTAAAAGGGCACAGAATGTTCTCTCTGATTAATAGATATACTCCTGCTAATGCAAAGAACGATTTCCTTTCGGGATTGACCGTTTCTCTTGCACTTGTTCCAGAAGCCGTAGCTTTCGCATTCGTAGCTGGTGTAGAACCTCTGGTAGGTTTGTACGCGGCTTTCTTCGTAGGTTTAATCACCGCTGTTTTTGGTGGTCGTCCAGGCATGATTTCAGGAGCAACCGGTGCACTTGCTGTCGTGATGGTTTCACTCGTAAGCCAACACGGCGTGGAATACCTCTTCGCCACGGTCGTGCTTATGGGAATCATTCAGATTGCCGCCGGGATATTTAAGCTCGGCAAGTTCATCCGCATGGTGCCCCACCCTGTCATGCTCGGGTTTGTGAACGGCCTGGCCATCGTCATCTTCCTGGCTCAGCTTGGTCAGTTCCAGATTGAAAATCCTACGACAGGCAACTCAGAGTGGATGGAAGGCAACATGCTTTATATGATGCTTGGTCTGATTGCTGTCACTATGTTCATCATTCATTTCTTACCTAAGTTGACCACCGCAATCCCTTCTTCTTTGGTTGCCATTATTGTGGTATCTCTGGCGGTTATCGGCCTTGATCTTAATACCAAAACAGTGGGCGACGTAGCCTCTATTGGCGGCGGTTTGCCTGAGTTCCATATTCCTATGGTGCCTCTGAACCTAGAAACTCTGTACATCATCCTCCCATACGCGTTGATTCTTGCCGCTATTGGACTGATCGAAAGCTTACTGACACTTAGCCTGATTGATGAACTGACCGAGACTCGTGGCCGAGGCAATAAAGAGTGTATTGCACAGGGCGCAGCTAACGTTACAACAGGCTTCTTCGGTGGCATGGGCGGTTGTGCCATGATCGGTCAGAGTATGATTAACGTGAACTCCGGTGGTCGTGGTCGCCTGTCTGGCATCACAGGTGCAGTCTTCCTATTGCTTTATATCTTGGTGGCCTCAGATTTGATCGAACAAATCCCTGTCGCTGCTTTGGTGGGCGTGATGTTTATGGTTGTTATCGGCACCTTTGAATGGTCAAGCTTCCGCATTATGAAGAAGATCCCTAAGCAAGACGCATTTGTTATTGTGTTGGTATCTGGTGTTACGGTTGCAACCGACTTGGCCATTGCGGTAATTGTGGGTGTGATTGTTTCTGCTCTAGTATTCGCATGGGAACACGCAAAACACATCAATGTCGTTGCAGAAGATCAAGGCGACAGTCGCATCTATAAGTTACATGGCCCATTATTCTTTGGTTCCGTTGCTAACTTCTTGGAATTATTTGATCCGTCAAAAGATCCGGACGATGTCATCATCGACTTCCAACACTCTAAGGTGTCGGATCATTCAGGCATCGAAGCGTTGGATACGCTTGCTGACCGCTATATCAAAGCAGGTAAAACCTTACATCTTCGTCATCTAAGTTCAGACTGTAAGCTATTACTTGAAAAAGCAGGCGACTTGGTTGAAGTCAACGTAATGGAAGACCCGAACTATCACGTAGCCTCAGACAAACTGGCTTAAGGTTCAATTAGCTTAAGACTAAGGGAGAAGAATCAGCACTTTGTTGATCCTTTTCCCTTTCTTCTCACAGCCGCTTTCAACAACTACTTTCAACGACTACTCCCTTCCCCTCTTCTCTCTCCACAACAGCCTAATCCACAATGCCCCTAGGCCCTTTTTCCGGTTAGTGATTAACCTCTAAGAAATGTTGTAGACTCAAATCTTATGAGTTTGGAACAGTTTTCATGAAAAAGAGCCAATATAAAGAAGAAGTTAAAGCCCTTCGCGCAGAACTAATTCAACTGCAACTCAGCCTCAAAGATGCAGATTTTCCTGTATTGATCGTCATCGGCGGCGATGACAGATCCGGTCGCCATGAAACCTTGAACCTACTCCATGAATGGATGGACCCACGCTTCCTTCAAGCCAATGCCTATGGTTTTCCTACCGAAGAAGAACAACAGAAACCCTTTATGTGGCGCTATTGGAAAGACCTTCCACCAAAAGGCCTTATTGGGTTGTGTCTGAGAGATTGGACGTCTTATAGCATCATCGAACACCTTGTAGATCAACTCAATCAAGAGCAATTGGCCCAACGCATCGAATACAGTAAAAAATTCGAAGAGACCCTCATCTCCCAAGGCATGTTGATCATCAAGATTTGGCTTCACCTTCCTGAAGAGGAACTCAAACAACGCTTAACAGTAGAACGAAAGCAGATTCACAAGACTTGGCAAATTCACCAACGTGATCAGCAAATCTATACAAACTTTGATCACGCGAAAAATGTCATTCGCAACACCCTCAAAGCAACGCACAGCGAAGCAGCGCCGTGGCACATCATAGACTCATCTGACCTCTACGAAAGAAACCTTAATGTCGGCAACCTCATAGCAAAACAGATAAAGGCACGACTAAAGAGTCCTCCTGAAATTCAAAGTGCCAAACTGCATAAAGAACTGTCTGCCTTTAAGGGAAATCATTTAGCCAAAGTTGACCTCTCTCAATCCATTGATAAGAGCGAATACAAGAAAACACTTAAGCATTGGCAAAAAAAAGCAAGCTTGCTCATTCACCAGTTTCAAGAAAAAGATCAGTCCTGCGTTATTGTATTTGAAGGATGGGATGCAGCAGGTAAAGGCGGCTGCATCAGAAGGCTTACCTCGTCTATTGATGCTGGTTTTTATCGGGTAACTCCTATTGCCGCCCCCACAGAAGAAGAGCTATCTCATCATTACCTTTGGCGGTTCTGGCGAAAAATCCCAAGAGCGGGTCGCATGAGCATTTTTGATCGTAGTTGGTATGGTCGAGTATTGGTTGAACGAGTGGAAGGTTTTGCTGAAACCAGGGAATGGCAAGACGCTTATGATGAAATCAACGACTTCGAACAACAACTACACGATAAAGGTACTCCTGTTATTAAATTCTGGCTTCACATAGATAAAGACGAACAGCTCAGCCGATTTCAAGAACGAGAAAACACCCCTTATAAGCATCATAAAATTACTGAAGAAGACTACCGCAATCGTGAGAAATGGGATGACTATGAAATCGCCATTAACGACATGATAGATTACACATCAACGGAATATGCACCTTGGCGACTCATTCCAGCGAACAGCAAGCACTTCGCTAGAATCGAAGTGCTTAAGCATGTATGCGAAGTGTTAGAAGCAACACTCACAAATAACACGGGTGAATAACCTGTGTTATTTGTTAAGCATCACACAATCTGAAGGCCACTCTTCAACAGACGACCGTTATGCTCAGCCAGTTTGAGATAAAAGTCCAAGTCCAGCGTTTCGCCAAGTTGATATTCAAAAATATTCTTGGCTAACATAGGCATAACCGCCAGACTGATCATATTAATACCAATCATATCTGCATCGAGCGCTGAGTCGATTTTACCTTTTTCCTGAAGCTTGGTTATTACCTTACGAAATGAATTACGCATCGGCTCAATGACCTTATCAAGAATAAACTTCCGGCTTGGCCCCTGCCCCATAGTCAAAGTTCGCATCATTAAGATTGGGAACTGATAATCCGGTAACATGGTTTGGTAATAGACCTTAAAGAATGACTCCATGTTAGTGACATCGTCCGAGTGCTGTAGCATGTGAAGGCGCTCAGAAATAGGCACAAACTGGGTACGAATCAACTCTTGGTATAAGCCTTCCTTACTACCAAAATAATAACGGATCATTGCAATGCTGGTATCTGCTTCTGCCGCAATTTTCCTCGTTGATACTTTTTCGTAACTTTCCTCAAGAAAGCATCTTTTTGCCGCTAACAACAACCTATCACGAACATTAGACTGGCCTTCCTTATTTGTCGGACGACCCACAGAAGCTTTTGACATCTCGATTACAACCTAGGATTTATTGTTAATTAAACAAGCGTTCAATCAAATTGGGACTATATTAAAAGCTGTCCGACTAAACAAGTTAAGAAAAGTTCAGTGCTTTTTTGCTTCATTTTGTGAATCAAGACTCCATTAACCTGATAACAGGCCTACAATCCTCCTCATTTGATCAATAAATTCATTACATTGCGTATTCACGCCAATCCTGACACATCGCGACACCTAATGACGTCTGTGATCAAGTTCACAGTGATCAAAAATACTACAGATATACTGCTATAAAAAATAACAATAATAGGCCTATCATGAATCTCATTCGACCTCTAACAGCCTTACTATTAATAGCCGGCCATTCTTCCGCCATGGCCGAGTTGACACCTCTGGATGACTCAAGCCTATCTGAGTACTCTGGCCAAGCCTTCATCACGATTGATAACTATAACGTCACTCAAACCACCGCAGGTTTCAGTGCTGCCCCTGAGGAAGTGAACACCGAATTCTACCGGGTCAATATTGGCGCCGACATGGAAACACACCTATCTATTGACCATCTAGAGTTAGGAAAATTTGATCGATACGAGAATGGTGAGCCCTGCCCAGCTTCTGGCTGTGATCCTAGCCGTATGCAAGAACTTAACGATGCCGACGTTAGTATCAGAGACTTCGCATTAGGTCATTATGAAAAAGAAAGTGATGGCTCAGTCACCAGCCATCCCTTCAAAACTGTTAACCCATACTTTGAACTTGCATTTGAAAACGGCGATAACGGCATGAGAGAAGTTGTGGGTGTTCGTATCGGCTTCGAACAAGCCGGTGGTGTGTTGTCTGGCGATATCGAAAGCATGACAGGTAACATTGATGTTCTGATTAAAGGTACTGAATGGGTGTTTGGTTTTATCCCAGTACAAGTAGAAGGGCAAGCCTATTTACAGTACGGTGAAGAAGGTGACCAAAACGGTGAAAACAGTGGTAGCCTTGACCCGATTCGTGCCAACTACATTGGTATTCTTGATGGAGATGACATCAGTGCCGGTTTAATCCCTGATTCCTACCTTCTAGAAATTACACCGGAGGATTGCCGAACCTCTACAGGTACGGATACCTGTCAGCCTCTTGATAAGTTCCAGTCCTTAGAAGTGGGTAAAGCCAGTGATTCTGGCATGGTAGACAACTTCTTTATTTCATCTCAAACCAAAGATATTGCTTGGGCCATTGACCCTAACGGCAATCTAAACCCATCTTACGGAAACAATGTCAGGACCGGCAATAAAACCATGGTAGTTGATGAAAACTTCACGCAGACCTTCTTGGGTGGTTTCGTTAACATTCCATCTGGTGGTTTAGAACTTAATCCCCATGAAACGGTAGAAGGTTTACCAAGAATGCCAACCCGTTATACCGATGCAGCGCTTGGCTTGTTCTAATTAAATAAAATAAGCACCCACCCAATAAAAAGAGCAGCTTACAGCTGCTCTCTTAAGTCCTTTGGTATCTCTATCTCAAATCGAGTGTATTTTCCTGGTTCTGACATACATTTAATGTGCCCATACAACGCTTGGGTAAC
This sequence comes from Litoribrevibacter euphylliae, assembly GCF_042646085.1. Taxonomy (NCBI): domain Bacteria; kingdom Pseudomonadati; phylum Pseudomonadota; class Gammaproteobacteria; order Oceanospirillales; family Oceanospirillaceae; genus Litoribrevibacter; species Litoribrevibacter euphylliae. The sequence continues at coordinate 102,927 of NZ_JBHRSZ010000002.1, forward strand.
GATGTTGTAAGCAATGTGCAGTCCTAAGCCTGCCGTACCACTCATCCGGGAAGACGTGACAAAAGGATCAAAAATTTGATTGATCATGCTGTCATCAATCCCCTTACCTGAATCTTCTACTGCCAACCGTATGCGATCTTCATATGACTCAGCAGAAATAATGACATCACCTAACGCATCCCCCCCATAGCCGTGCTGAAAGGCATTATTAATCAGGATTTCAAGCAACGTTGCCAGTTTCTCAACGTCCTGGAAGGCCTCCACTTCATCAACACACTTAACCTTACACTTCGCTTTTAACTCGGTACTGAGACTTAGATTCTCCGATAACTTACCCAAAAAAGCCTTTAACTCCACCGACGCCCACAGATCAGGCTCTGGCTTGACGGATAACATCTTAAACGTTGAAACCAAGCTAGACGCTTTATTGAGGTTCTTAACGATCAGACCTAGAGATTCAGTGCTGGCAAAAATCATATTTTGAAAGTCAGCCGTAGATAAGCGCCCTTCCGAATAGTTTTGATTTACTTTCGCCATCTGCTCTTCTAAGAAACTCACTGAGGTTAATGCTATTCCCAGTGGGGTATTCATCTCATGAGCAACCCCAGCAACCAGCTGTCCCATGGAAGCCATTTTTCTCGCTTCAACCAAGTCCTGCTGGTTCTTTGATAACTGAGAAACCATTTGATTAAAGTTGAGAGCTAATTCCCGCATCTCATCGCGTGTAGACTCTGGCATATAGGTATCCAAACGGCCATTGGCCACAGACTTTGACTTCTCAACAAAGGACTTGAGCGTCTGATGAACCGACAAATACATGCCCGCATATAAAAAGATAATCAGCGCCAAAAGAAATGCTGTCAAACACATGAATCCAATGAGTTTACCGCTTTCTTCATCCGCCCGGTTTTTGAGTTGCTCTTCTACAATATCCAACAGAGTATCGATGAATTGATACATGGTGTTATGGATGTCCGTCATTTGCAGATAGTAGTCTTGCCACCCCATTGTCCTCTGATCAGCTTCTATGATTTCCCGATACATAGAATCACGCCCTTTAAGGACACCCGTAATCACACGATCAACCCCACGCTGAAGCGGAAGATGAAACTGCTTGTTTTCTGCCACCGCATAACCGAGATTATTACTCAGAAGGTGGAAGCTATCCGTCAAATCGTCGTAAATTTCGTCTAATTCTTTATACGTGTCGTGGTCGATACTCAATTGATTTAAGGCATACGCACCGTAAGCTCGCGCTCGACCTAACTCACGCAAAGCAATCGGCATATCATCGGAAAGCATATTGATTAACAAGAAGGTATTTAGGTTTGGATCGTGGACTAACTTGGTTCGATAGCCAATTACATCCACCAAAACCTGAATTGTGCGGACAAAGCTGTCGTAATATTTGAATTGGATGTGCGGCCCACCTTGGGCGCCTGAAGAATAACTGTTGAGCTGCTTCCAACTAACATGTACTTGCTTTAATTGATGATCAATTTCCGCATCATCAAACTCATCAACCAGCATTTTAAGCTTGTTAAGCATCGACTCCACTTGTTTTTTCTTCGTATCCAACTCATTCCGAATCACTTCTAAATCATTAACTCTAAGGATGATTGAACGATCACGAAATTCTGACGCCTGCTCAATTAATTTAAAGGCTTGAGCCAACATACGGAGCCCTTGCTGCTCAACCTTTGTAATAGCCAAGTTGCGTTGAATCTCAGTAACCAGGCCATATCCCAAAAGCCCTACTGGCAATAAAAACAACGCACTAATCAGCATGAATTTTTTCAGATACGATAAACGATCCATCAAGCTTCGGGCAGGAGAAAACACTGTCTGAAAGAATGTCCTTTTCGGCGGGGACGGCATATCTGAGTCCTTAGCATTTTTTATTATTTATAACGTCAATGAATGGCTACCGAACCCAAGCTACTTATTCAGAGGTTCCCCAGGTTCGGAAGACACCCACTTTATAATATTTCGCTATAAAAATCCGTGAAAAACCTAGGGAATCTTTAAATGAACTAAGATTAAAATCAGAGAAATTGGAACTTAAGCTCTAGAAGACATTTATCCTACCAGCCCAGACATTATCTGACTGATATCAAAGGATAAGAAGATGTTTATTCGAATAGATAACGTACCGTCGGATATCACAGAAGAAGAGATTATGGCGTTGTTTAACAACAGCCCCAGAGTCAAGAATGTGGCTATCAAGAGTATTGCAGGCAACAAGAGTGTCATCATCTGGGTTCGATTAAACGTAGAATCTCGCGCCGTCATCAATGGCATTGCTGATTATATAAACGGTCGTTATGTTCGCGGAACACCCATTAAGGCCTGTGCCCCACTCTTTTTTAACGAACCTGTTTTTAACGATTCGGACTGACCCGCGCTTAAATCTGACGCCAATTCTTAACCGCTACTTTCTCTTTGATCACATCAATGGTCTGCACACTCATATTCCGTGTTAACTGATGTAATTGCGGATTTTCTTCGCTAAAAGTAGAGAGCACTGCGTCCAAAATTGTATCCATATCCGGCTGTTGACCATCCGTTGCAATATCTGAGATCAAGCCATCCATTACCTGCCACACTACATCAGACACCACTCGCTGAATTTCCTGGCTGATTTTATCCCCCACCACAGGCAACTTTTCCAGCGTCTTTAATTCGGTTTGAGACTCAACCGCGACTTCAACACGCTGACGGATATTTGATTCAATCAGATTACGGTTTTTCTGATAATGCTCTGCAATAAAATCTTCGATACCAGAGGCAATCCAGCGAACAAGTTCAGGTTTATTAGGTTTGAACACATTCTCCATGATCTTCTTACCTAACGGATAATCCTGATCAAATTCCGCCTGAACACCATTGAGCACATTAAGCACGACCTTATCGGACACTTCTTCAACCAGAATATCGTGATACTTAACAAATCGACGATAGAAATAATTGTCTTTCAAGTTGATCACGCCCATGCGATGTAAACGCAGCAATACCGAGATTACCCTTAACAAACGCAGCCAACGGAACTCGGCAAGAGGGATACAACCAAGCAAGTCATACCAATGAAACAGCGGGAAAAAGAAGACACCAGGGTACTCTTTGCGTTTAAGGCTAATCCCCCAACGAACACAAAACTCGGTCAGAAAGAAGAGTACAAAAGCACCATCAATATAAACAAAGTTTGGAGTTATGTAATCGAGATACCATTGATGCGCGGGAGCAGACAGGCTCTGCCAAAATGAAGTCAGCACTTCCCAAGTCATTAACCAATCGATCACCAGGAAAGATAGATTAGAGAAAAGCACCAGGATCATGATCACGTCCCAAGCGACGTATTGTCGATCCGTTTTACTGCTTTGTTTAAATTTCTCTAAATGAATATGTTCAGACAACTTATTTCCCCTGTCTTCTGAAACGGGTAGAATTTGCCAGTTCTAACACGGATGAACAGGCATTTAGCTCATGAAGCTGTATTTCAGGCTGCTCCTACTCTGGTTAAACCTTCGTAAAACCAGCAACATAACCGTCGATGATACCTCAGTCTTTCATTCTCGTGTATGGCCAACCGATTTGGATTTCAACGGTCACATGACCAACACGCGCTACGCAAATTTGTTTGATCTCAGCCATATTCAACTGTTCAGCCAACTGGGGTTAATCCCCACATTAAAGCAAAAACGCTGGTCTCCTGTTATCAATGCCAGAACCATCAGTTATTTCAAAGAGCTATCGCCCTTTGAGGCGTTTACCGTCACCTCACGGTTGATCTATTGGGATCGAAACTATTTCTACATGGAGCAGCGGATACTCAATCAAGCAGGAAAAACCTCTGCCATCAGTTACAGCCGGGAACTCCTCGTGGATAAGAGCAATTCTTCCTCAAAAGGCATTGTGTCGTTTAAAGACGCATTAATCGAAGCTCACAAAGTGGGGGGTGTTTCTGTCTCTCAAGCCCGTAAAGACTTTGATTCACACAGCATTTTCGACTCACCTGAAATTCCGGAACACATCAAACACTGGAAGGAAACACTGAGCATTCAGAAAAAGATGGCTAAATCCCAACACGGGTAAAAAGACTGACAGGCTTACACCGAACCAAAGTACTCGTCTTCTGCTGAGCGCTGCTGAAGTATTTTCCACTGCTCGCGAGACAAGATATTACAACTCTCTGCCTCTTCATCAAAAATAATCACGGCCGCTCCTGATCGGAGTTGAGCAACCACATCCTGCTTTTTGTCTTCCAACGAGCGCTCTATTTCACCGTAATCTGTGCCTTCTCTCGAGATAAAAGATTCGATCAGCCCTTCTAGAGCGTCTTGTGATAATTGTTGCCAAGGTACTTCGATGGCCATCTAGATTTAATTCCGAAAAGCGTATTTAAAAATTAAAGAAAGGTCCTACTAAACCAACCCCGATCCAAATCGGCTTTACAGGTTTTGTATTGTCTAAGGTATTGTGAAGCTCGTCGTTGGACTTTATCCGACACTTTCAACAACCATTTCTTTTTGTTGTAAGTGCGTCGTGAATAGCCTCCATGCCCTTCATGGTAAGCAAGATAGAGGTGCTTGGCGTTCCACTTAGAAATGCCATTTCTCTTATGACTGGTGTAGTTATACCAACCGATAAAATCGACGGCATCGTCAAAATCATCCCGATCCGCACCGTAGTTTTTGGTCTTACTAATGTAGTGATCCCAGGTTTCATCAAGTGCTTGCGCATAACCATAGGCACTGGAAGGTCGAGGCCCTGGAAAGATCCAAAGAAACGTAGAACGAGGCGGTTTGGCGTCACTGACAAACTTTGATTCTTGATGAATAAAGGCCATGGTCACATGAATCGGCACGCCCCATTTTTTTTGAACATCTGACGCGGCTTCGTACCAATCGTAGTTTTCATCAAACATCGAACAGACATTGTTGATATTTTTGGGCTGAGAAGAGCATCCCATCACCAAAAAAGACAAGCCTAAAACCATCAATAACGCCCGTTGATTCATTTCAACACCCAGCTTCTACTTTTACCATTCCACTCATGATATGCGTGGTTGTTTCTTCACATGATTGCGTCAAGTATTTAACGTCTCCGAATGAAGTTCAAGCCATATCATCTCGAAATCATTCCACCGAAATACCGTGTTGCTGAAGTAAAGCAATAAAGGCTTCTTCGTCCATCACTTCAACACCTAAGTCCTGAGCTTTGGTGAGCTTCGAACCGGCACCTGGACCAGCGACAACACAATGAGTCTTTTTCGAAACACTGCCCGCGACCTTAGCACCAAGGCGTTGAAGTTTCTCTTTACCCTCAGTACGAGACATCCGCTCTAACGTTCCGGTTAACACCCACGTCTGATCGTTCAATGGCAGATCCTCGGCATTCACGACTTCAATGTCATCCCAGCAAAGCCCTTGCTCAATCAAATCTGCAACCACAGCGCGATTGGCTTCATTTTCAAAGAAATGACGAATATGCTCAGCAACAATAGGCCCGATATCGTCTACTTCAGTTAACCGTTCAATAGAGGCATCCATAATAGACTCAAGGTTTCCGAACGCTTTCGCCAAGTTTTGCGCGGTTGCCTCGCCTACTTCACGGATGCCCAGAGAATATAGAAACTTAGGCAACGTTGTTTGTTTACTTTCAGACAGAGAACGTATCAGGTTCTCAGCCGATTTTTCACCCATGCGTTCCAACGCTGCCACATCGTCGACTTGTAAACGGAACAAATCCCCCAACTGAGTGACCATCTCTTTGTCGACGAAGACCTCAATCAGCTTCTCGCCCAAACCATCAATGTCCATCGCTTTTCGGGACGCAAAGTGGATAAAGGCTTGCTTACGCTGAGCCGCACAAATCAAACCACCCGTACAGCGAGCAACGGCTTCCCCCTCAACGCGTTCAATTTCTGAATGACAAACAGGGCAATCATCAGGTAATACAACCTTTTCGGCGCCTTCAGGACGGCGTTCTTCAACAACTTTCACTACTTGTGGAATCACATCTCCGGCACGTCGAACAATAACTGAATCACCAATCATCACCCCCAAACGTTCGACTTCATCCATGTTATGAAGGGTTACGTTTGACACGGTTACACCGCCCACAAAGACAGGTTCTAAACGTCCCACTGGCGTAATGGCGCCAGTACGCCCGACCTGAAACTCTACACCCTGCAATACAGTGATCTTCTCTTGCGCTGGGAACTTATGAGCCACCGCCCAACGAGGTGCTCGTGAGACAAACCCTAAACGCTTCTGAAGATCAAAGCGGTTAACCTTGAATACGATGCCATCGATCTCATACGCTAGATGATCACGCTTCGCCTCAAGCCCTTTGTAATATTCCAAACATGCATCGATCCCCTGAACACATGCCATTTCTTTGTTAGTCAAAAAGCCCCAGGCTTTAAACTGATTCAGAACCGCATAATGACTTTCAGGAAGTGCACCACCTTCAACAATACCTGCGGAGTAACAACAAAACTCCAGTGGTCGCTTCGCCGTGAGTTTAGGGTCGAGCTGTCGCAAGCTACCTGCTGCTGCATTTCGAGGATTCACAAACGCTTTCTCACCAGCTGCCTTGGCGGTTTCATTCAAACGATGAAAGCCTTTCTTTGGCATGTAAACTTCACCGCGCACTTCCAAACGCTTTGGATAGCCATCGCCAGTAAGTTTCAAAGGAATCGACGGAATTGTACGAACATTTAATGTGATGTCTTCGCCCTGAGAACCGTCTCCACGGGTCGCTCCTCTTACCAGCAAACCATCTTCATACAGCAGACTCACTGCAATACCATCCAGCTTAGGTTCACAGGCGAACTCGACGGTGTCCTGTTCGGTAAGCCCTAAAAGCTTCTTAATTCGCTGATCGAACGCTCTAAACTCGGTCTCATCAAACACATTATCCAGAGACAACATCGGCATTTCGTGCGTAACGGTCGTAAAGGCAGCAAGCGGCTTATCACCCACACGCTGAGTTGGAGAATCAGGCGAAATGAATTCAGGATGCTCGGATTCAATGTTCTTGAGTTCCTGGAACAGTTGGTCGTATTCGCTGTCAGGAACACTTGGATCATCCAGTACATAGTATTGGTAGTTGTACTTATGAAGCGTCTCATGGAGCTCTGTTACTCGAGCAGCCACATCATTAGCCTGTGAACTATTAGTATTCGAGTTGCCTTGATCGGATTCACCAAACAAACCGATTTGCTCAGACATATCTATTTACCTTACAACCTACAAATTACTGAAAAGAAAAAGGCTCCGATTGGAGCCTGATAAACAAATTATTGAAATGTCGTGTTAACCTGCGTTCTGCGACAATCTGCGCTTACGCTCATAGTCCAGAATTTCCTGGCGAATATGTTCAGCCGTTTGCGTCGTCATAACACTGTGCTGTTCATCTCGTACTTCACCGTTCATATTCTTGGCAATCACTTTTGCCATTTCATACATGTAGTCAAATGCCTGGATATTATTGGTTGGACCTGGAAGACTCATAAAGAAAGTCACACCCGGTGTCCATTGATCATCCACTTTATCAAGATCAAAACTGCCAGGATTCACAGAGCTGACCATGCTGAATTGAACTTTGCCTTGTCCATTGTCTTCTTGATGACGATGGAAGATATCCATCTTGCCGTGACGTAGACCACAAGCCATCGCAACATCAACCAGTCGACCACAATTGAAGCCCTGTTCTTCGTCCTTCGCCGCAACATGTAACATAAATACGCGATCCGGATCTTCGGTCGGGCCGAGATGATCTTCTGCTAATCGACACTTTTCTAACTGCTGACGTCGAACAGACATGACTGGTTCTTCAGGTGCAGCAGTATAGGATTCAGGAGAGCGCATCAACACATCTTCTGATTGCTCACTGATTTCAGATAGACCGACAGGTTCTGGTTTGTCTTGACTATCTGTGGAGATTTGCTGCTCAGAGTTCAACGTTGGTTGAACTTCGTCAGAATCTGAATCATCAAGCTCGTTGGATGAAAAATCCAAACTGCCCTGCGACGAACGATCTAATGGCTCTTCTGACACAGAGACAGAATCCATTAACACAGGAACCACGGTATCCTGACGATCATGAGAGTCCGATACATCAACGAAGTCTTGATCAAACGTCGGTTCGTTACGCTCTTCGCCGTTACGAATACGAGCTCCGCCATTAGGCAACTCACCATTACAATCATCTGAGTGAGGTATGTTACTGAACTCTGACGTGGTATCTAGCTTATGACGACGCATATGTAGATAACCATGAACAAGGATTGCTGCGACAACAAGCAACCCCACTAAAATCAACCATTCACGTAAACTGATATCCATGAATTCCTTATCCTAAAAAAATATGACGGTCGTACCCATACTGAACAATGACTAATCACCTAATTCAGCGACCGAAAGCAAAATAAAAAGTAACAATGAAGATTAGTATTTTCATACTAGCTGAACGGGGCACATTGTACCCCGTTAAATGCAGTATTTTCTAGGGTCGCAAAGAATAAATCATGCCCCTTTTAAACCTATATTTTAGGCATCAATCATAGCTGCAGCTTCTTCTACATCAACAGACACCAGACGAGAACAGCCTGGCTCTTGCATGGTCACACCTAACAACTGCTCGGCTTTTTCCATCGCAATTTTATTGTGGGTGATATAGATAAACTGAACCTTACTCGACATTTCCTTTACCAAACGCGCATAACGACCAACGTTGGCATCATCCAAAGGCGCATCAACCTCATCCAGCATACAGAAAGGCGCAGGGTTTAATTGGAAAATGGAGAATACCATTGCAATCGCGGTCAGGGCTTTTTCACCACCGGATAATAAGTGAATGGTGCTGTTTTTCTTCCCTGGTGGACGAGCCATAATGGCAACACCTGTCGTTAGCAAATCATCATCCGTAAGTTCCAGATACGCATGACCACCACCGAAAACTTTCGGGAACAACTCACCCATTCCTGCATTGATCTTGTCGAAGGTATCCTTAAAACGGGCCTTGGTTTCACGATCAATCTTACGAATCGCACCTTCCAGAGTTTCTAACGCATCATTCAGATCATCGTTCTGCATGTCCAAATAACGTTTCCGCTCTGATTGCGCTTGATATTCATCGATGGCAGCCAAGTTAATAGCCCCCAAACGTTGAATACGAGCTTGAATCAACCTAAGCTCTTCTTCCCATTCCGCTTCATTAATACCTTCCGGCAGAAGCGTTAATTGCTCGTCAAGATTTACCTTAAGTTCTTCGAGCTGCTCTCTCATACCATTTCGACGAACCTGGAAACCCTGCCATTCCATTCGATGGTTTTCTAACGTTGAGCGGACGCCTTGCGAAGACTGTTCGGCTTCATTTCGCAGTTTTTCAAGATCACGAACTTGGTGATCTAAGGTTTCCATCCTAGTTCTAGCGTCCGCCAGCTCTTCTTCCACGGTAAAACGCTGCTCGACTAACTCTTCGAGCTGAAGACGTAAATCTTCACCCGGATCAGTCGACTCTTCCAGCTCCATAGTCAGCATTTCATTGCGTTCACGAAGGCGATCGATTTGTTGATCCATACGACTGATTGAGGTTTGAACCGACTGGCTCTGAGTTCTCAAAGATTCCACTTTTAAACGGATATCCTGATAGCCCTGGCTAGAGCTCTGAACTCGCGCTCGAACGCTTTCTAACTGAACTCGTGTTTCTTCGTTCTCTTTTTCCAGTCGTTCACGAACTACGATATTACTCTCAGCTTGCTCTAACGCTTCCTGCCAACGAATGCGTGAATCTTCAAGATTTTCCCGGTCCAATTCAATCTGTTCGTTGATCTCTTGGATTTCAGAATCTATACGCTCTTTCCGAACCAAAATTTGTTCAACACGAACGCGCTTGGTATTTAAATCTGACTGAAGCTCGCTCAGCTGACGCTCCAAACGCATCAACTCTTTCTGAGAAAAGTCTTTATTCTGCTCTTTCGATTTAAGTGCGAGTCTGGAGCTTTCGAGATCAATTTCGGTATCTTCAACGGAAATATCCAGTTCATCGATACGCTCTTCAAGCACTTCCAATTCTTTTTGCCGACCAATGACACCGCTTTGATCTGCGTCGGCTTTCGCAACTCGCAACCAGTTCGGCCCAAGCCAGATGCCATCACGTGTAATTAAGGAATAACCTGCAGGAATTTTTGGTTGAATGTGAAGACCTTGAACCAGATCTTCCACCAGATAAATATGATCCAACACACCTGTTAGATCGATACCTTGAGTTGCAGACACCACCGATTTGATTGGTGTTAATTTAGCTATGTCTTCTGGAATAGAAGCATTGTTGGCTTGATTGGCCTGAGCCTGTGTAAAGACCGCCAACGCCCCCTGCTCGACAGCTTCACCCAAGAAAGAGGCTAATTGCTGCTCTACCGTTTGAGTGCCTGTCGGCACCGCTTGCAGGAAATCCCCCAATACTGTTTCGACGGCTTTATCCCAACCGTCTGAAACCGTCATACACTGAGCCAAACGAGGCTTATCAAACAACCCATGATTCTTCAACCAGCGCTCAATAACCTCATTACCGTCACCTAACGCAGACTGCTGCAAGGCTTCTAATGAAGCAAAACGGCCTTTGGCACTTTGCAGCTCAGCTTGTTGCTGCGCAACCCGACGACGAAGACCCTCAATACGCTCTTGCTCTGCGGCAATGGCTTCAGAAGAAGAGTAAATGGATTGTTGATGCTGTTCGATTCGATCTTCTTGTATCAGAACATCGTCTTTAAGCGATTCAATTTCAGCTTCTACGCTGCCAATCACTAGCTCTTCTTGCTCTTCCGTTAACCGGCGTTGCTTCTTAATCTGACGATCGATATTGTCTTCAAGCTGACGAATTTTAGACTGCTCGACTTCCGCCTCTTTCTCTGGCTGAGAGGCTTCTGCTAAATATTGATTCCACTTTTCCTGCCAGTTATGACGCGCTTCTTCCGCTTCTTCAAGCAATAACTGAGACTCTTCTCGCTCCTGGGTGAGCATTTCTAATTCAGGCTCCAACTCATCCAGTTCGTCCTGGATCATGGCACGCTGTTCTTTCTCTTGCTCCAACTCTCGAAGGGCTTCTGCCAACTGAAGTTTTACTTCATCGAGATCACGCCTCAATTTCTGTGAACGTTCTTGCTGGTGCTCGATGGACTGTTCAGTACGAGCAATTTGAGAACCCAACTGATAAAAATGACCTTGCACTTCGTTGAACTTATCAGAAGCTTCTGTATGCGCTAAGCGCTTCTCTTCAATGTCTGTATCGAAAGAGCGTTGACCAGCCAAAGCCGCTTCAAACTTAATTTCCAAATCTCGAATCAACTGCTCTTTTTCACGCACTTGTTGATCCAGTACTTGCCAACGAAGCGTCAGTAATTCGGTTTTGGTTTTACGCTCTTGAGCTTTGAAACCTTTGTACTTTTCCGCAGATTCCGCTTGCTTTTTCAGATGCTCAAGCTGGCGCTCCAATTCCTCTCGTAAATCCGTCAAACGCTCAAGGTTTTCATGCGTTCGACGCATACGGTTTTCTGTTTCACGACGACGGTCTTTGTACTTGGAAATACCCGCCGCTTCTTCGATGAAAGAACGTAGTTCTTCTGGTTTTGCTTCAATGAAACGCGAAATCATGCCCTGTTCAACAATGGCATAACTTCTTGGACCAAGACCTGTTCCCATGAACAAGTCGGTAATATCACGACGACGACACTTAGTACCGTTAAGAAAATATTGAGATTGACCGTCGCGAGTTACACGACGCTTTACAGAGATTTCAGAGTAACGACCATACTCGCCAATTAAGGTGCCATCAGAATTATCAAAAACCAATTCGACAAAGGCCTGATTGACCGGCTTACGGGTATTCGAACCGTTAAAAATAACGTCGGTCATCGAATCACCACGAAGGTTCTTCGCAGACGACTCCCCCATCACCCATTTCACAGCATCAATGGTATTGGACTTACCACAGCCATTCGGCCCGACAATGCCACACATATTGCTCGGAAAAGGAATGGTTGTCGCATCCACAAAGGATTTAAACCCTGCCAATTTGATGCACTTGAGTCTCATGACATTATTTCTCTGCGTCGTTCTCTAAATTTGGTGGGATAAACTACTAACCGTTCTATGAATTATTTTCGGCTGCATTAGAGTCCAGCGTGCTAAGAACTTCGTGCATTTGTTGTAAAACATATGCCTTGACCAGCTCACCGGCTCTGTCTTCTTCACGCTTGATGACGGCATCCATCAAAGAAGCAAAAAAGACAATATTATCTTGTAAATCCCCTGACTGACTCTGTAACGCCATGTAGTAAGTGCGTTGAATCATCGGTTTAAAGTTGATGAGCGTTTCAGATAAGAAGGGATTACCGACAATGGAGAACGCCTGCTCCATAATTTCAAAGCCTAAATCGAACACGCGCTCAAGCCGATCGCCTCGATCTTTTGCCGTTCGCATTGACTCAAACTTCTTAATTAAGGAATCCAAATCATCACCAGACCACTTAACGGTGACTTCCCGAGCTAGCAATTCCAAAAGCTGGCTGTACACCTGATATAAACCTTTGACATGCGACGAGGTCACTTCTGTTACAACAGCGCCACGTCTCGGCAAAATGTCAACAAGATGACGTCGTTCAAGAATTAACAAGGCTTCACGTACCGAGCCACGGCTCACTTCAAGTTCACCGGCAATTCGAAGTTCCTGAATCCGTTCTTTGGCTGTAATTTCACCACGAATAATTTTGTCGGCAAGATGTGTAGCAATTTGCTCAGAAAGACTTTCTACAGGTTTAAATGGCATTTTTTAGGTTGGCTTCCCTGTTATGGACGGCAATTTCGTAATTGCGTCAAACATCCGAATTAAAGCCGTAATCTTATACCAACACGGTAGCAAAAAGAACTCTTCAGAAAGAGGAAGGAACAATACTAGAAGAGGAATTGAGGCTACCAAGCACCGATCTAGAATCGACTACTTGGTAGCCTCGAAGTGCTATTTTTTAAGCTCTAGAACAACAACCTCAGGAACCGCCGTCAAATCAATCGGTTTACTCATGACCTGAAGATCACCTTCTGAAGGCATTGCCGAACCAGAAACAGAAATTCTAGCTACTACCTGAACGGTTTCTGCGTCAGAAAGTTTGGCCATCCCCCCCATAGACGTTGAATCATCCAGCTGCAGTGACACTGGCAAGGCATCCAAATTCAGACTCTGAATAGACAAAGGCATTTTCGGGCCAGTTGCATGGCGAGCATAAACGAACACCCGTGTAGCCGGATCAAATGCGTCACGAACCTCATCAGACACACCGACTGCTACCTTAATGACTACCGGCTCTGAATCCGAAGCAGTTAACGACGCAGCTGGCGCTTCGCCATTCTGCTCCGCCAATTTAGCACGTGCGGTTTTAATACCCTGACGTAGAGATTCAGCATTTGGCCCTTCTTCAATCAAAGCTAAGATTTTCTGCCACTGTTGAATCGCAAGCTCATACTTTCCTTGTTCAAACGCAAAAATACCTGATACACCTAAAGCCGTAGGTTCTTGTGGATCAAGTTCCAAAGAGCGAGCAATCAAAGCTTCAGCTTTTTCAGGAATAAAGGAAGGATCACTGAAATAAATAGCCTGTGCCAACTGAGCTGAAATCATCGCTTCACCTTCAGCGCCTTCTGCAAGCTCTAACGCTGTTGTAAGCGGCTTAACTGCATCAGCTGAACGGCCAAGCGTTAAATAGGTTCTGGCTAATAACAACTGACCTTCCAAGTTATTGGGGTTGGACTCCAACTGTTTTTCCATCCGGGCCAGCAATTCTTGCTCGGACAAGCCTTTCACTTTTTCCAGGCTTTCCGCCATTTCCAACTCTTCAGTTGCACCTAATTTGTAATAGATGGCAACAGACGAAACCACAGAAATCAGACCCGCAACCAATAGCACTACCATTGATGACTTAGATGACACCTTGGAAGAGGAAGAATCCAAGCCGTCCATATCCAAGATATATCTATCTTCTAGCTCACGCTTTTGTGCATCAAAATCTTGTTGATCGATAATATTTTCAGAAAGATCCTGCTCCAATTGAGCAAGATGCTCATTGAAGACTCTAGTATTCAGTTCAGATAATTCCAAATGATCATCAGACTTTCTGGAAAAGTGCACAGGAAGGATAAAGAACAACAGCATTAAGGCCGTCATTAACGCAATCGATACCCAAAGTAATGCCATTTATTCTTTCTCCGAATTATCTTTCAATAGCTTTTTCAAGCGTTCTTGACGCTCTTGCTCAGAGCTAAAACCTTCATCTTTGGAAGCTGCTTTTCGTCGATTGTTAATCAGTACAAAAATAACAATTAACGCTCCAAACCCTAATAGGATAAAAGGCCCGTACCAAAGCACATAAGTTTCTTTCTTTACTTCAGGACGATAAAGAACAAAATCGCCATATCGAGCCACCAGATGATTCTTAATTTCTTCATCTGACTTACCCTGATCAATTAGTTCACGAACCTTATTTCTAAGATCAATCGCAATCTGGGCGTTAGAATCCGCCAAATTCTGGTTTTGACATTTAGGGCATCTAAGCTCGTCAATAAGCTCCTGATAACGAGCCTTTTCGGCTTCCGTATCAAACTCAAGAATTTCAATCACAGCGGATGCCTGAAATGCAGAAACCAGACAGACAAACGTCAAAGCCAATCGAGCAAAAGGCTGGGTTAACAGATCTCTCACAATGGATGCCTTACTCATTGTGCCACCCACTTACGATATTCCGGCTCAATCTTTTCCTTCCACACACGGTCATTGACATCTCCCACGTGCTTCAAGCGAACGATCCCTTGCTTATCTAACAGGTAGGTTTCTGGCGCACCATAAACACCAAGATCCAAGCCCAACATGCCGTCTTCATCTTTAATGTTAAAGACGTAAGGATTCCCCAATTGCTCTAACCAATCGACTGCTTTATCGGTTTCATCTTTGTAGTTCACACCAAAGATCTTGACACCTTCAGCCGCCAGTTTATTCAAGTAAGCATGCTCTTGTTTACAGGTCGGACACCAAGTTGCCCAGACGTTTACCAGAGCGACGTCACCCACCAGATCTTGTTCAGTAACAGCTGTACCGTCGATTTTCTCAGCCGTAAACGCGGGAAAGGCTTTCCCAATCAACGCTGAAGGCAGTTCTTTCGGGTCTAAACTGAGACCTCTGAACAAAAAGAAACCTAAGCCAATAAACAAAAGAAAAGGTACAAATAAGGCTACACGCTTCATTATTTAATTATCCATTACCAGTCGAAATTTGAGTTACGCCGCTTGCTTCTTTAAACGATAACGCTTGTCCATCACGGCTAATAAACCGCCGATAGACATCAGAATGGCGCCTAGCCAAATCCAGCGAATAAACGGCTTCACATGCACTCGAACCGCCCAAGCTTGACCACCATCCAGAGGCTCACCTAGGGAGATATACAAGTCTCGACTTAACGCCGGATCAATACCTGCTTCAGTCATTACCTGACGACTCACATTATAGCGACGTTTTTCAGGGTAAATAGAAGTCACTTGTTCGCCGTCTTTAAAGACGTTGAACTCACCTATATCAGCCACGTAGTTAGGCCCTCGGTGACCTGTTGTACCAGTAAATTCAAAGCGGTAGTCTTCAACTTCGACGCTGTCTCCTGCAGCCATACGCACATCTTCTTGATGATCGTAAACAGCCACCATGCAAATACCTACCAAAGTTACTACGACACCCAAGTGCGCGAAGTGCATCCCATAGTAACTGCGTGGTAATTTCTTAAGACGCTGAATAAATGAACTGCCATTGCCTGCACGAGCTTTCAAATCCACCAAGATAGAACCGAAAACCCAAAGCGCCAATGTCATGGAGAACCATACTGCACCATCAAAGTCACCATGATAAATGAACGGCACGGCCAAGCCGGCAAGGATGGACAAAATCAAAATAGCGGTCAGTTTACCCACCAAATACTTCGCCTTAGTCGCTTTCCATCGGCTGATTGGCCCTACCCCGAGGAACACAACCAACAGGCACATCATAGGCACAAAGACCGCGTTAAAATACGGTGGCCCTACTGAAATCTTACCTAAATTCATAGCATCCAGAATCAACGGATACAAAGTCCCCAGAAGAATCACAGCAGCAACAATAATCAAAATAATGTTATTAATCAGTAAGAAAGCTTCACGGGATAGCCATGAATACTTGATACTCGAATGAACCGTCGGCGCTTTAATCGCATACAGCAATAATGAACCACCAAAGGTTATCGCTAATAAGCCCAGAATGAAGTAACCACGGCTTGGATCTGTCGCAAAGGCATGTACCGAAGTTAATACTCCCGAACGCACTAAGAAGGTTCCTAATAAGCTCAACGAGAAAGCAATAATCGCTAGCAGCACCGTCCAACTTTTGAAAGCACCGCGCTTCTCTGTCACCGCTAGGGTATGAATCAATGCTGTACCGACCAACCAAGGCATGAAAGAAGCATTTTCAACCGGATCCCAGAACCACCAGCCGCCCCAGCCCAGTTCGTAATACGCCCACCAACTGCCTAGAGCAATACCGAGTGTTAGAAATACCCAGGCAACTACTGTCCAAGGACGTGACCATTTAGCCCAAGCTGCATCCAGCTTTCCGGTCATTAATGCAGAAACTGCGAAAGCAAACGCTACAGAAAAGCCCACGTACCCCATATACAACATAGGAGGATGAACAATCAAACCGAAGTCTTGAAGTAACGGGTTCAAATCCGCACCATCTGTTGGCGTGTCCATCAATAGGCGTTCGAATGGGTTTGAGGTCAACAAAGTAAACAACGCAAAGCCTGTCAACACCATCCCCAGTACCGCCAAAACTCTGGCCAATACTGCGTCCGGTAAGCCTTTGCTTAGGATAGACACTGCAAACGTCCAGCCGCCAAGAATCAACACCCAAAGCAACATTGAACCTTCGTGAGCACTCCATACCGCAGAAAACTTGTAGCCAAACGGAAGCATGGTATTGGAATGGCTCGCAACATACTTAACCGTAAAATCGTCTTGTAAGAACGAAATGGTCAAGCAGATAAAACTGATCATCAGGAAGGTGAATACCCCCCAGGACAAGGGTTTTGCAGAATATTGAAAGACTTGATTATTAGTCGCCGTTCCATACAAAGGAAGAATGGATAAGGCTACAGACATTACCAACGCAAGAATTAAAGCATAGTGCCCTAGTTCAGGAATCATAAGGCACCTCTTAATATTGTTCTGATTTTACGGAATCGCTTTTGACCTTATGGCCCGATTTTTCAAGCGCTTCAGCAACTTCAGGTGGCATGTAGTTTTCATCGTGTTTTGCTAATACTTCGCTGGCGATGAAGATGTTATCACTGTTCAACTTACCAGTAGCGACAATCCCCTGCCCTTCTCGGAACAAGTCGGGAAGAATACCATCATAATTCACCGTTACATTGTGCGCGTAATCGGTTAATACGAACTCAACCTGAAGGGTTTCGGAGTCGCGTTTTACACTGTTTTCAAGAACCATCCCACCCGCACGTATACGCTGTTCAACAGGCGCTTTACCTTCAGCAATATCGGTTGGAGAAAAGAATAAATTAATGTTCGACGACAGAGCATAAAGCACCAAGCCAATAGCCGTGCCAGCTGCTAATACAATCAAACACACCGCAATCAATCGTTTCTTACGTTTCGGATGCATCGCCATAGTATTAACCCTCCAACTCTTGTCGACGGATATACTTTCTGGCTCGCATCTCTGCATTTTTCTTAGCCATACTTGCACTGATCACATTATATGCAATCACTGCGACACCGATGCCATAGGACAACCAGACATATAACCCATGCCCACCCATTTCAATTAATGCTTGTAAGGACTCAAACTGACCCACTATTTAATCTCCACCGAAACAAAGTCACATTCATGCGGTTTGTTCGTTTCTATTCATCAATTCTATTCAGATACCACTCAGGCATTCTTAAATGCCCATCTAAATCGCGTATAGCGTTATAGTTATTTTTTCTGGATTAACTTTTGTTGTAGCCACTTAGCCTTGAACTCACGCTCAACCACTTCGGCTCGCATACGCTTAAATAACATCCAACCAAAAAACAGATAAAAGCCCAAAACCACTAGCAACGCCGGAAACCACATTTCAAATGGCATCGCAGGTTTTTCAGTAAGTGTGAAAGTGGCAGGCTGATGCAGAGTGTTCCACCACTCTACTGAATACTTAATGATAGGGATATTAACCAACCCTACGAGAGACAACACAGCAGTGGATCGCCCAGCAGTTTCACGATTATCAATCGCCGAATACAGAGCAATTACACCTAAATACAAGAACAACAGAATTAACATAGCTGTTAAACGAGCATCCCAAACCCACCAAGCACCCCAGGTTGGTTTACCCCAGATAGCCCCAGTTGCCAACGCTAACACAGCAAAAGACGCTCCGATTGGCGCACAATGCTTAGCCGCCATGTCAGCAAGCTTAATACGCCATACCAGATTAATACCACCAGCAGTTGCCATCATCATAAAAATTGATTGAGACAAGAAAGCAGCAGGTACATGAAGATAGAAGATTCGGAAACTGTTACCTTGTTGGTAGTCTTCTGGAGCAAAAATTAATCCCCACCCTAAACCAACAAGCATCAAGAGAACGGCCGGAATTGAAAGCCATGGCAACCAGCGTTCACTTTTCTCATAAAACCACTTCGGAGAGGCCCAGCTATGGAACCAGCGCTTAAATCTCGCCTTCCAACCCGGTGATGTTGCTTCTGATAAACTCATCCGTTCCCCATACTAATCTTCAAAGACGCCGCACATGCAAAAGGTGCACTCGCTAAACTGAACAATAACAAAGCCGCTAAAATGCTTAATTGACCTGAAACAGGTTGATCCATTATTACACCTTGTACAGCACCTGTTCCAAAGATCAGAACCGGAATAAACAAGGGTATGACCAACAAAGGCAATAAAAGTGCCCCACGTTTCAAACCAACCGTTAATGCCGAACCAATAGCACCAACCAGACTCAATGTTGGGAGCCCTAACAGCAGAGTGATCATCATCACCCAATACGCTTCCGAAGGCATGTTCAACATATATGCCAAAATTGGCGACACTATAACTAATGGCAGCCCAGTTACAAGGAAATGATTGATGACTTTCGCAAGCGCAATGAGAAAACCGGGCAATGGCGAGACTAACATCCGCTCTAATGAGCCGTCGTCGAAGTCTGAACGAAACATATTTTCCATCGACAACATAGATGCTAACAGGGCAGCAACCCAGACCACTCCTGGCGCGATCACAGCCAGCTCATTCGGGTCCGGTGAAATACCCAAAGGAAATAAGGTAATCACCATCACAAAAAACATCAAAGGATTGATCACATCACTTTTCTGACGAAATGCTAATTTTAAATCACGCTTTAGCAGAGCACTGAACCCAAGATCAGCTGCCATGTGAGCCTCCTGCGTTTGAAGCACTCGAGCTTGGAGCAAAGTCATCCAGATTCACGCGCTTAACGGAGTCAATTTCTAACACATGGTGCGTAGTCAAAATCACTGCACCATCTTGGGCTGCATGCTCAGCGATACGAGCTTCCAACTGAGCAACCCCAGCAAGATCAATGGCGGTGAAGGGTTCATCTAAAATCCAGACAGGTAAATCTAACAAATAGAGCTGGGCCAAAGCCACACGACGATTTTGACCCGCTGACATTGAATGGCATTCAACGTCTTCATAACCGCGCAAACCAACCTCGCTGAGCGCTTGCTCAATTTTTTCGTCAGTCACTTTATAATATGGCGCCACTAGCCACTCTAGATTTTCTTTCGCCGTGAGCGCAGATTTAATGGAAGCTTTATGCCCGAGATAAAGAAGATTATTAAAAAAGTCATCTTTTTCCTGAAAAAGAGGTTTGCCTTTCCAACAGAGCTCTCCATCAAAATCAGGCATCAAACCAAGCAGGGTTCGAATCAGGGAGGTTTTACCCGACCCATTACGCCCTACCAGCTGAATTACATCGCCGGCAGTCAGGGTAAAATCTAAATTCTTGAAGAGAAGGCGATCGTCTCGCTCTATAAGTAAATTCTTTACTGACAGATATTCTGTCATGCTGACCCCGCCCATATCGTTTGATAAGCACCTATCGTCTAAGGAGTCAGGAATATACTACAAATTCAATGTATTATTAAATGATGTAACTCAGTAGATCAGGCGTTTCGAATGCAAAGTGTTTTTCAACCCGGACAATTTAGACTGGCCGCTATTCAACCCTCACAGCAAAACAGCAACGCCCAAGAATTGCTCAGCTCTGTGTCGCCCAATCAAACACTCAAAGCGGACGTTCTCTCTGCAACGCTGCAACAAATAAGTCAGCAAGTAAATCAACAGCAACAAACGATAGCTCAATACAAAGCCCAAATTATCATTCAAGGGAAAGTACTCGACATTCTGACACAGTTTCCCTTAGATCAAGGGGATCAGCTGGAATTAAAAGTAACCCAAGACAAGCAACTCACGATCGACAAGGTAACACCACAAAGCCAAAGAACAGATTCTGCAGTATCCCCCATAGATCCGAAGAGTTTACTAAATACAGGAAAGGTGCTGACGTCTGCCGCAGAACAAGCTTCGTTGATTAACAACAAGGCATCATCAACATCAAATACCGCAACACCCTCGCCGATTACCGCAGAACAAATCAACAAAGTAATTCAAATGTGGCTGAGTCAATCTCGGCCATCTTCAGGGGTATTACTCGACCTTAGCATTACCATGGAAGCGGTTGCAGAGATCATTAAACAACTGCCGAATGCACCTCAACTAAATCCACTCCAGATCAATCCAACTTCAGGCAGTGAGCAAGTTAAAGCTTCCCCATTAAGTAATCTTTTGCTGGTGATAGCACAAAGCATTCAAAAAGATATTTTTAGTCGACTGCCCCATGCAGGACAAAACGACTTCAAAAGCAACGTCCAACAGCTCATAAAAGAGCTGATTACCTGGCAACCTCAGGATAGCAACGCCAAAACCGTCACGACAAACCAGCCGAGTCATCCAGCCCACACTCAAGTACACGCGGTCGCTCAAGGCCAGACGACACAACAAACGCTGATCAATAGCCTGATAACATTACAAAGCATGATTGATCAGGCATTGAATCGAAGCACATTGACCACTCAACCCTCAGCGGTATCCAATGCGGTTCATAGCGGTATTCAAGCCTTGTCCAACACAACAGAGACCGGCGCATTTAATACACCACCGTCAACGACTCAGCCAGCCCCTCAGCTATCAATACTCAGAGACTGGACTCAGGTTTTGGCGCTAATGGCCCCAACCACTCAATCACAACCTGATCTTTTGGATTGGATGTTGGAATCCATCCGCCGATTGGCAGGCACACAAGCGCCTTCAGATATTTCTACAGCAACCAACAAGCCTACACAGGAAGCGCTCACACAAGCCAAGGCCGCCACGCAGAACCCATCAAACGCACAAGCTACCAATCCGCAATTGCTGAATACAGAGACACATCGAGCCATAGATAGCAGTCAATGGTTAAGGCTAGCCGAATTCAGAAAGCATCAATTGTTTACTGGCAACGTCAAGCAATCGTTATTGCAAGGCACGACCGACTTACAAATTAATAACGTACTACGACAAATGCTGGTCAATGTGGAAGAATTAACTGGACGCATGTCTGCAATGAGATTGGCTTCCGGGGGCAGCCAAGTAGAAACCAATACTCCAAACCATATTCACTTGGATCTGCCGATCATAACCAACACAGGCCCAACCAATGTCAGCATAGACATCACTGATGAGCACTCCAATACCTCAGAATCTGGCGATAACACTAAGAAAGAGAAAAACCAATGGTTGGTACACTTGAAGTTTGAACTACCGCCACTAGCCCCTTTTATTGGTCAAATTATCTACGACACTGACAAAAATCATCTGACTGCCAATTTCTACAGCGATCACCAAGAAACTCTGTCACTATTAAATGAACATTTAATCGATCTTGAAACTCAGTGCCAAAGTTTTCTAGCTTCTGAATTGAGCCTCAATACGCGATTTGGCATGATCAACATGCCCAGAGAAAGTATCGTCAAAACCACCAATCATTCAGTCAGCGTAAAGGTTTAATCCATGAGCCACAGTAAACCAATCGATACCGCCGTTGCGCTGAACTACGATGGAAAAAATGCACCTAAAGTCTCGGCAAAGGGCGAAGATGAACTGGCCAGAAAAATTATTGAAGTTGCAGAAGAACATGGTATTCCCCTTTATCACGATGAAAAGTTAGCTCGCACGCTGAGTCGTCTGGAGCTCGGCACAGAGATTCCAGAACACTTATACTTGACCATTGCCGAAATCATTGCGTTTGCCTACCAACTCAGAAACAAAGTCCCTGAAGGCTTTACGCCGCCATCACAAGACGATCCATCGTAACCAAACAAACGAAAGCCCATGTGAGTTCAAGGCAGAAAGGGTTAAGTAAGACATATAGACACACTTAAACTAAGTGCGCCTATAAGATTGAAATTCACGAGATAAAAAACATTATGCGGGGTTGGAGTTAATTCCTAATGCGCAGCCCCCATTGGCTGACGATTCACTAACATCAGTAATTCGGCTTCAGCATTGGAAAGACCACAACTGTTCACCAAGTCTTCGGCATCTGCACCCATTTGAATCAAACGAGAGGCTTGGGTGTACGGCAGTGAATTTGGATCCTGGAATTCAAAATCCTGTTGCTTCTCTACGGTTTCAGCCAGTTCTTTTTCAATACCCATCACCTTTTTGCCAATGCCAATGCTACTGCTCTTAAACGCAGAGAATTCAGCCAAGACTTTTGCCAACTCATCAGATACCTGCTGACGAGCCTGCTCGCTTTTTTTATAACAGTGATATGAAACCAACACAGCCATTAAGCAAGCAAACGTAACGAGACCAAAACTAATAAACCAGGTGAATTCCATAACCCCTCCAACTAAACATAGTCATCAATGTGAGGATACTGATCATCCTGAGAATCATCTGATGACGTTGGTTGGTCTGTTTCCCAATCCTCAGCCTCATCCGTTTCTTTCTCGGGGTTTTCAGCGTCTTCTTTGTCGTCTTCTCGGTACTTTCGAATCTTTTTGACCCGAGTGATCGGGTTGAGACTGTCCACTTTACCGATATTTGGAGGCAACATGAGATCCACCTAACTGTTTCATTTCATGACCATTACAACATGGCCATTTCCGCCCACTCTTCTTCACTCATTAGTTTTTCAAGATCAACAAGAATTAATAATTCACCATTCTTGTTACAAACACCTTGAATGAATTTAGCACTCTCTTCAGTACCAACATTCGGGGCTGTCTCTATTTCAGATTGACGTAAGTAAACTACTTCCGCTACAGCATCCACAAGGATACCTACAACCTGATTCTCAACTTCAATAATCACAATACGGGTATTATCCGTTGTGTCTGCTGAAGCTAAACCAAAGCGTGTTCGAGTATCGATTACCGTCACTACGCTGCCACGTAGATTGATAATCCCTAAAACATAAGGTGGAGCTCCTGGAACCGGGGCGATCTCTGTATAACGCAAGACCTCACGAACTTGCATTACATTTATACCGTAGGTTTCATCGTCTAAACGAAAAGTGACCCACTGTAAAATAGGATCATCACCAGCCTGAGATGAATGCGTTGCCATCTTCTACCTCATAACACCAAAATTAAAACCAGCAAGAATAGAAACTTCTCACCCACTTACCATTCATTTTAGAGCAGTTTACTAAATTCTTTGTCGGCTATTAGAGAAATTTCCTTAGAAATTTCCACTTAATAAGGACAGAAATCCGTAACCTGCGCCAAAATCGTCAAAATTTTGGTGCTATTAAGTTAATTGCAGCTAATGTGCCAAAAATAAAAGAGGACAAAGGGCTGTTCTGAACAAATACCTAAGAAAGGCGATTTGAATTCTGACTTAACAGATCCACCAGACGATCTACATCCAGAATTGCGCACATGTGATCAATGACAGTTCCCGCCAACCAAGGGCGTTTCCCTGCGGATGTTCGCCATTTAACCTGATCGGCCGTCAAGCGAATGGAATCGGACAACTGATGACTCAAAAGCCCCCACTCACTGTCACCCAGAGAAATGACGTAATGATTCAGAGGATCGACGTCTGGCCCCTGCTTTTCAGGCATAACCCATTTACTAGTATGAACCACTCGGATGTTTTGCTGGCCATCCATCGTAGTGCGAGTATATAACCCAAGGAACCAATCTGGTTGACCAAATAACGGCGTCAGCTCTTTTTCTATTCGGTGAATTCCACCCAATAAAATCAGAGGAACCGCCAACTTGATACCACCCACATAAAAGAGCAAACACTCAAAACCAGAAGCAGCCCACAGAGGATACGGTAACTCCTCGCCCTCTTCAGATACGGCTCGTTCAGTTTGCGCAATGGTTTGCTCAACAGGCGGGGCTTGAACGTCGACCACCGTTTCTTTGAGAGCTTGGGGCTCAAGTACTTCCGTCTCGGTAAGATCAACGTCTGTATCCACAGACGGGGTTTCGATAACGGCTTCAAAAGAAGGGGTCAGCGTTTCAACAACAGGCTTGGGTTCTTCCAAAGCAGTTGTTTCCCGCGCTTGAGTCGCAGGTTCAAATACCTGAGCATTAATCTGGGGCTCAACCTGAGTAACGACTTCAGGAACAACTTCTGTGGTCACTTCAACCTGTGTAGCAGTTGCTTCTTGGACAGCGGCTGTCGTGGTTGCAACTGTCAACATATCATCAAGATACCCCTGCAAGGCTGTCATAGGTTTGACAGGCTTCGACGTTACCTTAGTTTTAGATGATTTCTGACTGTTACTCATAACACACTACAACCTGAACAGTATTGATTGAATATAAATGCTTAACATCCAGAGACGCTTCTGTGCTCTGCTGATCGCCTTACCAATTCAACCTTGTCATATTGCTCTCGCAATAAGTTTTTAAGCTTTGATTCTGGAAGCTGTTTCAATAGCGCTAATAAATCAAATAGCGCAAGCGACTGCTCACCCAGAGTCAATGAGTTTAATGGCTGATGAACCAAATCCATCAAGCATGTGAGCTGTTTATCTCGATCAATTTGATAACTGATCTTATCCAGCTCTGAAGACCACTCAGGTGTCCATTCAATTTCAATATCTTCTTCCAGTACAGCAACCGCAGAAGATAATGCCTTTCTTTTAACGGCGGTTTCTAATGCATCCTGAACATCAGAACGTTCCGAATCTACAACCGGCTCATGATCAGAAGAAAACGAAGTCGCTTTGACTTCCACCGCCGTTTCAGAATGGGCTTCAGAAGTTTGTTGCTCCGCTTTTGCTCTATACTCAGTTGAATCCTCCATTGTGGATTCATCCAAAGACTTGCTAGATGTCTCTTTTGGAGAAACACCCAACATGTCGCATAAATAATCGGCCAGTACGTCCTTCTGATTTGGCACCATGGTGTCGCCCTAACTTGATTCTTCTTCAAGTAATGTTTTAAGCAGCTTGGAATAACTCCTCACTCCTCGTCCCTGCGAATCATAAGCATTGGGAATAACACCGGCTTTTGAGGCATCCCTGAACTGCGTATCCACAGGAATCATATGATTCCACACAGTCTCAGGATAGGTATGCCTCATTTCTTTGACACTATGAAGTGAAGCATTAGTTCTTCGATCAAACATGGTTGGCACAATATGATACGGAAGCGGCGTTGGTCTCGACTTAGTCACCATATTCAACGTATGAACCATGCGTTCCAACCCTTTCAGAGCCAAAAACTCACACTGAACAGGAATAATTAAACGCGAACATGCCGCCAACGCATTAATCATCAATACCCCTAAAATAGGCGGACTGTCGATCAATGCATAATCAAAATCATCCCACAGAGAAGCCAACGAACGAGAAACTACCAATCCCATACCTTCCTTTCCGACCATGCTACGTTCTAACGTTGCCAGAGCGGTAGAAGAAGGTAATAGATTAATATTCGCATGACTGGTATCTAATAAAAGCTGACTCGGTAACTCTGTTGGAATGGCATCAGAAGCCTGAAAAAGATCAAAACACGAATGCTCAAGCTCATCAGGATCGTATCCAAAATAACTGGTCATAGAACCATGCGGATCAAGATCTACTAACAGAACGCGCTTTCCCTGCTCCGCCAATAGCCCTGCAAGACTAACTGCCGTTGTGGTTTTACCAACACCACCTTTTTGATTTGCAACCGCCCAAACGCGCATGACTGACTCCAATAAAAAATGCCACTATTACAAGGATAGCAAGCTATGTGCCAGTTGCAGAAGAAAGATCAAGGCTGAATTGATCTGGTCTCTTTAAGTGCGTCCCGTGTTACTGCAGACCTTGAAATCAGTAGCACTACGCGACGATTTTTACGACGATTCAATGGTGTCGTATTAGCAACCATAGGTTGAAATTGACCATAACCAACAGCAGCCAAACGGGTTGGATCGAGCCCCTCATCCTGTAATTGCCGGACAACCGTTGCCGCCCTCGCCGCAGACAGTTCCCAATTACTACGAAACTCTTTGTTAAAAATCGGGACATTATCGGTATGCCCTTCTACCTGTATCGGGTTGGAATAACCACCAAGAATCATCGCTATATCAGCAATCACATCCACCGATTTACGCGTTGGTTCTGCGCCCCCCGTGGTAAAAAGCACTTCAGTACCTAACGAAATCTCCAGCCAATCTTCACTCCCTTCCAGGGACATAATCCCTTCTTTCAACAACCCTTCAAACCCCTGCTCAAAGGCTTCTTGTAATTCAGGCATATCAGCTTCTTGTGGCACACTTGCAGATGTTTCCTGAACGGCAGTAGTACTTGGTTGAATAATAATTCTGTTTTCCGTTACCGGAATTTGGCGAGCAACATCGCCCACCTGAATAGGATCACTAGAGGTAGGTGGCGCATTAAACACACCTATTAGATTAGAAGCTAGAATTTTATATTTACCTTCATTCACGGAAGATATTCCGTAGAGGACCACGAAAAAGGCAAACATAAGAGTGATAAAGTCAGCGTACGAAATCAGCCAGCGCTCATGACTAGGCCCATGTAAGTTTACTCGTCTGCGAGCCATTCCATCTTACCTTAGAGGTTGGGATTAACGCTTATCGTTCAATGAAACTTTGAAGCCTTGAACCAATGGCTTTAGGATTTTCCCCTTCGGAAATAGCCACTAAGCCCTCAACGATCATCTGCTTATACTCGGCTTGAGTAATCACTAAGCTTTTGAGTTTCCCCCCTATAGGCAAAAACAAAAGGTTAGCAGAGCCCACACCATAAATAGTTGCAACGAATGCAGTGGCAATACCTTTACCCAGCAACTCAGGTTCACCAAGGTTCGTCATAACATGAATCAAGCCCAGTACTGCACCAATGATACCTATGGTTGGTGCATAGCCGCCCATGCCTTCCCAAAATAAACCTGCGCCCAGATCACGATGTTCTTCCAGTTCAATCACCATTTCCATGGTATGTCGAATGGTTTCCGGTTCAGCACCGTCCACTAATAACTGAAGGCCTTTACGGGCAAAAGGGTCGACCTCGGTATCCGCCATACCTTCCAAACCAAGCAACCCTTCTTTTCGAGCGGTGGTACTCCAAAACATAATTTGTTCGATGCCACGCTCAAAATCGACAATTGGCGGAAGAAAAATCCACTTGGTTAACTTCAAGGCGTGATTAAACGCTCTTGGCGTTGTTTGGAGCAACATAGCACCGATAGTACCCAAGACAACAATCACGAAAGCAGCCAAATTACCAAGCATGGTAATATGGCCGCCATCCAAGAAGTTACCGAAAAGAACTGCGCCTACACCGAGTATTAACCCGAATAGACTTAACACATCCATTGTTAAGAGACCTCATTCACCAGCTTTTGTGCAATCTGATCAAGACTCAGCACATCATCTGCAAAGCCCCCATTAATGACCGCCATCGGCATCCCGAAGATGACGCAACTGTCTTGATCTTGCGCCCATACGGAACTACCGTTTTTTTTCAATAACGCAGAACCATCTTTTCCATCTGCGCCCATGCCGGTTAGTACGATCCCTAAAACGCCACCATGATAAACATTGGCAGCCGAGCCAAAAGTCACATCAACGCATGGCTTATAATTCAAGCGCTTGTCACTTTCGATGATACGAACAGTCCCGCCATTTCGTTTGTCGATCATCATTTGCTTGCCACCAGGAGCTAACAGTGCGACGCCAGGCTGCAATTGGTCACCGTCTTCTGCTTGTTTCACCTTAATTTTGCAAATCTGATTCAGACGATCTGCAAACGCTGCCGTAAAATTGGCTGGCATATGCTGAACTAACACAATGGGTTTAGAAAAGTTCGCAGGTAGAGTCGTGAGTATTCGTTGCAGAGCGACAGGGCCACCGGTCGATGTCCCAATGGCTACCAATTTAACATCCGACGAACGAATGCTTGACCCCGAACGCCTTGGTACAGGAGTCGGTGCTGTTCGAGTCTCTGTCGGTTTCGTTTCTCTGGTGACTTGAGGTGCCGGAGTTTTTGGTGATGCAGTGGGAGCCGTCGATGTATGAGAAGACTTCAGGGCTTCTCGAATCGCTTCCCGCTTCGCCTTCATATCAGCTTTTTTGTCGCCAGTTGATTTAAACTGAAGCGTATTAGACGTCTTCGAACCAGCGACTTCACGAATCTTTTCAGCAAGAATTTTCTGAACCTTGCCAGGATCTTTTGAAATATCTTCAAAGTTCTTTGGCAAGAAATCGACCGCACCCGCTTCCAAAGCATCCAACGTCACTCTGGCGCCGTCAAACGTCAGTGAAGAACACATAATGACAGGTGTTGGCCGAACCTTCATGATTTCGCGGACAGCAGTAATACCATCCATCACAGGCATTTCGAAGTCCATTGTTACAATATCCGGTTGTAACTTTTGAACCAGATCAACCGCCTCGGCCCCGTTTGAGGCAGTACCAACAACTTCAATGTTTCTGGCTGCGTTTAAGATGTCACTGATACGACGTCTGAAAAAACCTGAATCATCAACTACCAGAACTTTTACTGCCATTGGTACTCCGGGATATTAACTTATTTATAATTACTCATGGATTTGGATGCATAGTTGCTTAACATACTAGGCACATCAAGAATCAAGGCAATACGACCATCACCGGTGATTGTAGCACCCGCCATTCCCGGCGTTCCATGCAACATCTTACCAAGAGGTTTGATAACGACCTCTTCCTGTCCAATTAACTGATCAACAACGAAACCAACTCGTTGTGTCCCGACCGAAACAATAACGACATGTGCGGTAGCATCTTCAGATTCAGCCACTTGAGAACGTCGTACTAACCAGCGTTTAAGGTGGAAGAGAGGATAAACCTTCTCACGAACAACAATCACTTCTTGTCCATCAACGATGTTGGTCTGAGTAATATCCAAATGAAAAATTTCATTTACACTCACCAGAGGGAAGGCAAAAGCCTGCTCTTCCAGCATAACCATCAGCGTCGGCATAATTGCCAAGGTCAAAGGTACTTTGATCGAAATACGAGTACCCTTGTTAATTTCGGAGTCAACATCAATGGTACCGTTGAGTTGTGAAATTTTAGTTTTCACAACATCCATACCAACGCCTCGACCCGAAACGTCAGAAATTTGCTCTTTAGTAGAGAAACCAGGATGGAAGATTAAATTGAAGGCTTCTTTATCACTCAAGCGATCCGCTGCGTCCTGATCATACAAACCTTTTTCAACAGCTTTTTGGCGCAGTTTTTCTGGATTCATACCACCGCCATCATCGGTGATACTTAATAAAATATGGTCGCCTTCTTGTTCTGCAGACAGTACAACCTTACCGGTTCGAGGTTTACTATTAGATTCTCGAACTTCAGGCATTTCAACGCCGTGATCCACTGCATTTCGAACCAAGTGAACCAAAGGGTCGGCCAAGGCTTCAACGAGGTTCTTATCCAAGTCGGTATCTTCACCCACCAACTCAAGATTAACTTCTTTCTTAAGTGTACGAGCAAGATCTCGAACAACCCGTGGAAAACGGCCAAAGACTTTCTTAATCGGCTGCATTCGAGTCTTCATCACTGACGTTTGAAGATCAGCGGTGACTACATCCAGATTCGAAACTGCCTTGGACATGTCTTCGTTGCTGCTGGACATTCCCAAACGAACCAAACGGTTACGCACGAGTACTAATTCGCCCACCATATTCATGATGTCATCAAGACGTTTAGTATCTACTCGAACGGTGGTTTCGGTTGGCGCTGCACTATCTTTACCTTGTGCTCTAGGCGCTGCAGCCGGAGCAGGTTTTTGCGCCGCCGGAGCAGTAGGCTGAACAGCAGGCTTTGGTTCTTCTTTCGGTGTGGAAGCCGCAGGTGGAGCTTGAGGTGCCGGTGCCTTAGCTGCAGGTTCACTTGTACCTACCGCTGTCGGTCCTTTACCTGCCCCATGCAATTCATCCAACAGATTTTCGAACTCATCATCAGTGATTAAATCACCAGTGGCCGAGCCCGCAGGCTTAGGTGCCGCGGCTGCAGGTTCGGGCGAGTCAGCAGGCTTAGAAGCACTAGGTCCTTTGCCTGCGCCATGAAGTTGATCCAATAAAGCATCAAACTCATCTTCGGAAATATCATCTCCCCCACCCGTCGCCGGGGTAGCAGGTTTAGGAGATTCAGGAGGTGGCGTAGCGCTTTCTACCTTAGCTTTAGAAGCGGAAGGAGAACCTCCTTCGCCATGCAATTCATTTAACAATGCTTCAAATTCTTCTTCGGTGATTTCGTCATCACCACCAGCGCCCGAAGACGGAGAAGAATTATCCATATCGAATAAGTCATCAGAAGTATCGGCGCCAGATGAGTCTTGAGATGCCGCAACCATTTGATCAAACTCAGCATCAGCAGCATCGGCCGGTGCTGCCTCAGCAACAGGCTCTGCCGCTGCAGGCGCGTCTTCACTTTCTGGTCTGGCTAAAGTTTCAAGGCTTGCAATGAGCTGAGGATCAGCCGCAGGTAATTCTTCGCGGTTTCTAACACAATCAAACATTTCGTTGACCGCATCCAACG
Source organism: Litoribrevibacter euphylliae (assembly GCF_042646085.1). Taxonomy (NCBI): domain Bacteria; kingdom Pseudomonadati; phylum Pseudomonadota; class Gammaproteobacteria; order Oceanospirillales; family Oceanospirillaceae; genus Litoribrevibacter; species Litoribrevibacter euphylliae. Next base: position 134,142 of record NZ_JBHRSZ010000002.1, read on the forward strand.
CTTGCAATACCACATCCATCAACTCAGAAGTAACAGATCTCTGACCATTACGTAAGATATCAAACACGTTTTCCGCAACATGGCAGCATTCAACTAAATTCGTTAATTGAAGGAAACCGGCCCCACCTTTAACGGTGTGGAAACCACGGAAAATCGCGTTTAATAAATCTTTATCTTCTGGTCTCTGCTCCAGGTCGACCAATTGCTCTTGAAGCAGCTCCAAAATTTCTCCTGACTCTACAAGGAAATCCTGGAGGATTTCTTCATCGGCCTCGAAACTCATTCAATGACTCCTTAGAATCCCAGGCTGGACAACAAGTCATCCACCTCATCCTGACTGGTCACTACATTCTCACGCTCTTCAGCGTCAACGATAGGACCCTCTGCTAACAGTTCATCGGCGGCGTCTGTAACTTCTTGAGTGTTTTCGATGCCAGTAATGCGTTCGACCAAACCAGCCATTTTCACCAAGCCAACAAGATCTTCCTCAACACCTTTAACCAGCTTGATTACTTTCTGAATTACCTGACCTGTCAGATCTTGATAGTCCTGAGCCAATAAAATGTTAGAAAGGTTTGATGACATAGTCCCACTGGAACCGTCCACCTTTTTCAAAAACTCATCAATGCGCTTATAGAGGTTTCGAAATTCCGAGACATCCATTTCCCTACGAAGCAACCGCCCCCATTCAGATGACAGCTCTGAAGCTTCCGCTTTGAGGCCATCTACAACAGGAATAGTTTCTTCAACGAGATCCATGGTTTTGTTAGCGGCTTTATTCGTAGATTGAATAACGTAATCCAAACGATCGGATGCGTCAGCCATCTGAGACATTTCTGCATTTTGCTCAGAAATGTCTATTTCAAAGTTTTTGATAGAATTATGCAAAGCTCGCGTTAAGCGACCAATTTCCTTATATAGACTCTGGTCTCTTACGTCGGACAAGCTTTGTACATGTTGAATAGCACTTGTGAAATCCCCTGCCTCTACGGCTTCGGTAAGTGCTTTGGTGTGTTCACGGATCGATTCCTGAAAGTCATCCAGGTGACCGCTTTTTTTCTCAGACATTCGGTTCCCCTTAGAGAACGGTCACAGATACTTAACCGGCTTCTACACGTTCAAAGATTTTTTCGATTTTTTCTTTCAACGCTTGAGCGGTAAAAGGCTTAACAACGTAACCGTTCACCCCCGCCTGCGCGGCTGCTACGATTTGCTCACGCTTTGCTTCCGCAGTTACCATCAACACGGGCATGTGTGATAACGCATCATCAGCACGAACAGCTCGAAGCAAATCAATCCCTGTCATGCCTGGCATGTTCCAATCAGTAATAAGGAAGTCAAAGTCACCTGTTTTCAACATAGGTAACGCTGTACTTCCATCATCTGCCTCTTGAGTATTTGTGAATCCCAAATCTTTCAAAAGGTTTTTAATAATTCTTCTCATAGTTGAAAAATCGTCAACTATTAGAATTTTCATATTCTTGTCCAAGATGACCTCCCAAGACCTTGATGGAAAATGATTTTTCCCTTCGAATATGGTTGTAAGATAAGTGTAGCCGTTAGTTCTAGACTATCCAGTTATTATGCCGTTTTTACGCAGTCTCGTCATTCCATTCAAGCAGTCTTGATTTTAATCTATGAGCCGCTTGACTGTGAATCTGACTTACCCGCGATTCACTTACCCCCAAAATCTCACCAATTTCCTTCAAGTTTAATTCTTCGTTGTAATACAGCGCCAACGTTAAACGTTCTCGCTCAGGTAAACGTGTAATTGCTTCGGTTAGTTTTCTGCGAAAACGTTGCTTGGCAACATCATCAAAAGGACCAGGGGTAGTACCATGGATATCATCCTGCTGATACTCACCTTCGGCGATTAACTCTTCAAAGCTAAATAGTTTACTGCCAACCGAATCCTGTAGATAACTGTGGTATTCATCGACCGATATACCTAATTCTTTAGCAACTTCATGATCTTGCGCGTCACGGCCGGTTTGCCCTTCGACTTGCTTGATGGCATCCAACACCCGGCGGCTATTTCTATGCACCGATCGTGGCGCCCAATCGCCTCGACGAATTTCATCCAACATGGAACCCCGAATACGAATTCCCGCGTAAGTTTCGAAACTAGCCCCTTTAGACGCGTCGTATTTCTTCGCGGCCTCAAGAAGACCAATCATGCCTGACTGGATTAAATCATCCAATTGAACACACGGCGGTAATCGCCCCATTAAATGGGTAGCAATTTTCTTTACCAGACCGGCATACTGCTGGACAAGGGCTTGGGAACTTTTCGGATCCGTCTCTGAATACATAGCAACCCCATTAACTGCAGCCATAGCAATACCCTATACGTTCTTCAGTCTTTGATGGTTTTAGCAGAATCAACATGATTAACCTACGTTGTAGTGAACCAGCTGCTCTGCAAAAAATTCCAGATGTCCTTTTGACGACGTTGGCAAAGGCCAAGCGTCTGCCTTTTGAGCCAAAGCTCGAATAGCGACTGAAGCTTTCGATCTTGGATAGGCCTCTAATACAGCTTTTTGACGTTGCACCGCTTTTTTGACAGATTCATCAAATGGAACACAACCGACATACTGCAAAGCTACATCTAAAAATCTATCTGTTACTTTGGTGAGTTTAGCAAACAAATTACGACCATCTTGTTGCGTTTTCACCATATTTGCCACAACCCGGAAACGGTACATCCCATAATCCCGATTCAGCAGCTTAATTAATGCATAGGCATCCGTTATTGACGTCGGCTCATCAGTCACAACCACTAAAACTTCATTAGACGCCCGAACAAAACTGATCACATCATCAGCGATGCCTGCCGCTGTATCCACAATCAGCACATCCATTTGATGCGCGACTTCACTGAACGCATGGATTAAACCTGCATGCTGCTGAGAAGACAAGTTAACCATATGTTTTGTACCAGATGATGCCGGCACAATCTTAAGCCCCATTGGCCCAGGCACCATAATGTCCTGTAGATCGCATTCCCCGTCCAACACGTTTTCCAAGGTTTTAGTTGACGAAATACCTAACAAAATATCGATATTCGCCAATCCTAAATCCGCATCCAATAGAACGGTTCTACGTCCTTTCTCGCACAAGGCAATCCCAAGGTTTAAAGCAACGTTACTTTTACCAACGCCGCCTTTACCACCTGTTACTGCTATGACTTGTACCGGACTACTACTCATACCTACTCCCGTGGCACATTATTACTTTCTGGGATTCAATAGTGACACAATTTGCAAACCACTATAAATCCTGGATCAAGCGATTCTACGATCAGATAACGCCCGTTCCGCTTGTCTCAACTCAGTATCGAAGGCCGATACTCCACCATTAGACTGCTGATACATATACACAGCCTTACTCACCAAATTCCCTGCATTTGCACTTTCAATATCATCAGGAATACGAGGTCCGTTGGTGATAAAAGATACAGGCATTACACGCTCAACCAAGATGCTAAGTAGCTCTCCTAGCGAACCTGTTTCATCAATTTTCGTAAGAATACATCCATTCAAGCTAAAGTCTTGATAATTATCAAGTATTCTTGTTAAAACACTCTTATTTGCTGTACATGGCAAGGTTAAGAAGGCTTTAAAGTTCGCAGCGCCTTGTTTAATGACACGTAATTGCTGATGAATGGATGACGTTGCCGGATCAACTCCCGGTGTGTCGATGACCACTAAACTCTTATTGCGAACAGTATTTAGCAAAGATTCTAAAGAGTGTTTCTTGTCTACAACTCGCACCGGCACATTTAAAATTCGACCAAGCGTTCTCATCTGGTCATGCGCACCAATTCTTTGACCATCCGTTGAGATTAACACAATGCCCTCGCTGCCATGTTTCAAAGCGAACTTTGCAACCAACTTTGCAATCGTGGTGGTTTTCCCTGAACCAGAAGGCCCGAAGAACGCATACACTCCGCCGCGTTCAAGTAAATCACTTTTTGCAACCGGCAAATCATCGGCAAGAATGGTTAGCGCCTCACGCCAAATCGCTTGTTCATCGTGCATTTCTGCCACACGATCTACGATATTTCTGGCAAGCGCCTGACTTAGCCCTAATTGATTCAAGCGCTTTAATGCAGAAGCGTGTAAAGGATGGTAACTCGCATAATCAGCCATTTCTCGCTCGTCTAATTGCTGTCTTAGCAATTGTTTCAAGCCCAGAATTTCCTGCTTCATGGAGTTTAGTTCATCCGTTGGTTTTGGAGAGGACTTTGCAAACTTAGAACGCAAAATTGACGCTTTCTTTTTGAAAGGCGTATCGGTCGCACCAAAGTCATCATGATCAATTGATGAGTTCTCAAGACGCTCATTCAACCCAATCAGATCATCAGCAATGTCACTGTAACGACCACGCGACAAATCTCTGGATGTCTTACGCAGTTCAGCCTCAAGTTCAGGGTTCACAATACGCTGGCGACGCGGCTCTGCCGCAGGAGCCTCTGAAGAAAACTGATCAAAGTTATCGAAATCCAATTTTCCATCATGCTTAGGATCGTAATCCAAGGCAGTGATAACCTCTACCCCACCATTTACTTTGCGATTCGCTAAAACAACGGCATCAGGCCCCATTTGTTCTGTTACTTTTTTCAATGCCTGTTGCATTGTAGGAGCAAAAAATTTTTTAGCTTTCATGGCCTTGTCACTCTCACCAAAACTGCGCTTCAGGTTTAGCGCACTTTATTAAGCGGAAATTTTGACGCTTAATTCTCTGTTTTAAATACAAATGCGAAATTAATGCCAGTACACGATTCACTCATGGCACATTAACTTCCAACTGCTGCAACAATCGTTATCTTCTTATTGTCAGGAACTTCGTTGTAAGACAGCACAGACAATGTCTCGGACGCATTCTTCACAAACTTAGCTACCGCAGCACGGATCGCTGGAGACACCAAGAGAACAGCAGATTTACCTGCCAATTCCTGACGCTGCGCTGCCTCGCTGACAGAAGACTGCAATCGTTCGGCAAGAGAAGGCTCTAGGACAATGCTATCATCTCCCATTGCGCCAGCTTGTTTCGCTTGTTGTACAGACTGTAACAAAATGTTTTCCAAACCGGGTTCAAGCGTAATCACCGGCAACTCTTGCTCACCACCAACAATGTTTTGAACGATCATACGAGATAGCGCCAAACGAACCGCTTCTGTAAGCATTGACGGATCTTTGCCACGAGCTGCTGCTTCAATTACAGCCTCCGCAATGGTTCGCATATCTCGGATAGGGACTTGTTCTGACAAAAGATTCTGAAGCACTTTCAATAAGGCACTCAACGTCAACGTATTTGGAACCAACTCTTCGGCCAGTTTTGGTGACTTCTTCGAAAGCAGGTCCATTAATTGTTGAACCTCCTCATGACCAATCAACTCATCGGCGTGTTTGAACAACAATTGATTCAAATGGGTTGCCACCACGGTACTTGCATCGACAACCGTGTAACCCAGAGTTTGGGCCTTATCTTTCAGAGCAGGATCAATCCAGAAAGCATCCAGCCCAAACGCAGGGTCTTTCGTCGGAATACCATCAACCTCACCAAATACCTGACCAGGGTTGATCGCCAAATCTTTGTCAGGATGAATTTCAGCTTCGCCGACCGTCACCCCCATAAGTGAAATGCGATAGACATTGGGCAGTAAGTCCAGGTTATCCCGAATATGAACCGACGGCATTAAGAAACCAATTTCCTGGGACAGTTTCTTACGAACCCCTTTAATCCGGTTCAACAACATGCCACCTTGATTCTTGTCCACCATAGGAATCAAACGGTAACCCACTTCCAGCCCAACCGGATCCACCGGCGTCACATCATCCCAAGACAGCTCTTTGACTTCTTCCGCACGGCTTTCCATAGCGCCTTGCGGAGAGTCCTTATCCAATAATTCTCCAGCCTTAGCAATCTGATCCGCTCCACCTTCTTCTTTTTGACGCTTTCTGTAATATATAAATGCTGCAATACCGGCAGCCAATAATCCCAATCCAATAAAGGCCACATGCGGCATACCAGGAACTAAGCCCATAACAATGAGAAGAGCTGCCGACACTGACAACGCTTTTGGTGAGTCAAACATCTGACCCATAACTTGTTCACGCATTTCTTCTGCAGTATTTACACGCGTAACCATGATCGCGGCAGCAGTAGAAAGTAGCAACGAAGGAATCTGAGCAACCAGACCATCACCAATGGTCAATAACGAGTATTTTTCAACTGCATCAGCAAACTCCAAGCCATGCTGCCCCATACCAATGGCCAAGCCACCAATTAAGTTAATTAACAGAATCAGAATACCTGCAACGGCATCGCCACGAACGAATTTACTGGCACCATCCATCGATCCATAGAAGTCAGCTTCCTGAGAAATTTCGGCACGACGCTGCTTCGCCTCAGCCTGATCGATCAAACCAGCATTCAAGTCCGCATCAATGGCCATTTGCTTACCCGGCATCGCATCTAAGGTGAAACGTGCACTCACTTCCGAAATACGGCCAGCACCCTTAGTCACCACCACGAAGTTAATAATCATCAAGATCAGGAAGACCACAAGACCAACAGCGTAGTTACCACCAATAACCACCTCACCGAATGCCTCAATCACCTTACCAGCAGCGTCCCCGCCTTGGTGACCTTCAAGTAATACAACACGCGTTGATGCAACGTTCAGTGCCAAACGAAGCAAGGTAGCCACAAGAAGAATGGTTGGAAAAACCGCGAACTCAAGCGGCCTTAAGGCATACACGCCCACCAGTAATACCACTAGAGACAAGGCAATATTGAAGGTAAATAAGACGTCAAGAATAAAGGGGGGCACAGGCAACGTCATCATCGCCAACAAGGTTAGCAACAGAATCGGCACACCCATATTACTGCTAAAGATATTCCGTGCTGTATACAGCATGTCTCTTGGCGTGGTATTAACCGTGCCAATAAACGGCAGCTTCATAACTCTTTACTCCCTAAAACGTCATTAACATTTTTTTGACGCAATTAACTTCTAGAGAGATGTTTCGCAAAAACCGTTCCCATTTTGATAGAAATATAAAAAAAGAGGCAAACGCCTCTTCTTCAAAAGTAAAATTAAGATTATTCGTGCTGAAGATCGTCTGGAATTGGGAAGTCCTTCGGATCTTTTGGTTTCGGCCCTCGGCCCGCCATGTATTGATCCATCTGGAAGATATAAGCCAGCACTTGTGCTATTGCAACATACAACCCTTCTGGAATTTCATCACCAATTTCAGTGTTGTAGTAAATCGAACGCGCTAACGGCGGAGCCTCTAGTATTGGAATGTCGTATTCATTACCAATCTCACGAATTTTCAAGGCGATCTGATCCGCTCCTTTCGCCAACATGATCGGCGCAGACGAAATACTTGGATCGTATTTCAATGCAACAGAATAGTGGGTCGGGTTGGTAATAATGACGTCTGCATCGGGAACATCCCCCATCATACGACGCTGCGCCATTTCCATCTGCAATTGACGAACTTTACGCTTAACTTCCGGCTTACCTTCCGTTTCTTTAAATTCATCTTTAATGTCTTGCATGCTCATTTTCAGCTTTTTGGCATGTTCGTAAATTTGATACGGAACATCAATCGCAGCAATGATTAAAGTAGATGCCGATAAGGCAATCGCACTCCAAAGAATAATATTGGCACTATGCGCAAGCGCCGACTCCATAGACTCCATCGGCAAAAACAAAATTTCAGTCTGATACCAATCCATAATTAAGACCGCCAGACCACCAACCAAGGTAACTTTGAGCAAGCCTTTTACCAATTCGACCAAAGACCGCATCGAGAACATGCGTTTTAATCCACTGATGGGATTAATACGACTGCCTTTTGGCATAATCGCTTTGCTAGCGAAGTTCCAACCACCTAGCCCGAGCGGCCCGATGATTGCTGCAACGGTCAACACACCCATCAAAGGAACGAGCGCCAAAACGACTTCATTTGCCGCGCTCGCCAAATGAATGGCCATTTGCTTGGTGTCGTAAATAGCAGCTCGTTCAATAGAAAGATTATCTTTCATCATGCCAATCACAGAATTGACAATACGATCACCAAAGACCCAAAGCCCCACTGCACCGGCCATTAAAACAGTAAAGGTACTGAGTTCCCGCGACCGGGGAACATCGCCTTCTTCACGCGCCTTTTCTAACCGCCTGGGCGTCGCCTCTTCTGTTTTTTCCTGACTGCTGTCTTCTTCTGCCATGACTTAACACCCTTCAAAGTCAATTTTGTTGAGACATTGCGGAGATCGCTGAGTCCAGAGTTTCCTCATCCGAATGAACCGATGAGCCCAAAAAGTTTAAAAGCCTAAGCCTTGATGAGCACACGCATAAACATCAAGGTGTCAGACACAAACATCTGATACAGAGCTAAAACATTGACTTGTGAAACCCACATCACAAATAAACCAAACACCAACGTAAACGGAAAACCCAAAGCAAACATGTTCATCTGCGGTGCAGCCCTACTCATCACACCAAAGGCCATATTAACGACTGTCAAAGCAACGATTGCTGGCAAAGCAATGAGAACCGCCCCAGCAAACATCCAGCTTCCCCACAAAGGAATCAATCTCAGATCTTCAACGGTCAGACCTTGCACATTCACTGGAATGGTATAAAAACTCTCGATCAAAACTTCCAAAACCACCAAATGACCATTGGTAGAAATAAACAGTAAGGTCACCATCATTAAGTAGAACTGAGACACTACCGCAACACTGATCCCATTCGCGGGGTCATTCATCAATGCGAAGCCAAGTCCCATTTTCATACCAATCACCTGACCCGCTATCACAAATAGCTGGGTTAAGAGCTGTAAGACAAAACCCAGGCATAAACCGATCAACACTTGATGCATAATCAACAACAAATGCTCCACCGCTAATGGATCCATTCTCGGTACTTCAGGCAGAACGGGTGTCACCATAATAGTGATGACAAAGGCCAGCAGCAGTCGAACCCGTGCAGGAACGAAGTTGGCTCCAAAAAACGGAGCCGCTAGCATAAATCCGGCAATACGAAACATGGGCCACATATAACGACCAACCCATGCAGTAATTTCCGGGGTGCTGACTTCAATCATAAAATGCTCTTATGCCCTGCCTGATGTAAACGAACGGTGTTTTATCCAATCGCCATCTATCCAATAACTAATGGAATGCTGGTGATCAGTCGTTCGGTGTAGTCAATTAACTCACGCATCAGCCAAGGTCCAGCCACAATCAAAGTAAACAAAGTAATAATTAAACGAGGCAAGAAGGTCAATGTTTGTTCGTTAATCTGAGTCGCCGCCTGAAAGGTCGAAACAATCAACCCCACAATCAAACTGGGCGTAATAATCAGACCAACCATAATCATCACCAGATAGATCGCGTCCGAGAAAATATCAATTACTACTTCAGGAGTCATAGCTCATCCCTCATCACACGTTAAAACTGGAAGCCAAAGTGCCAATGATCAATGACCAACCATCCACCAACACAAACAGCATGATCTTGAACGGCAACGAAATAATAATTGGAGATAACATCATCATACCCATGGCCATCAAAACCGACGCCACCACCATATCCAAGATCAAGAACGGAATAAAAATCAGGAAGCCAATCTGAAATGCAGTTTTTAATTCACTGGTAACAAACGCAGGAACGACAATGGAAATCGGCAAATCTTCAGGCCCTTCAATGTCGGTTCTACCAGAAATACGGACAAACAACGCAATATCATCTTCGCGGGTTTGTCCGAGCATAAACTCTTTGATGGGCTTTTCTGCCCGTTCCAACGCTTGTAACGAGGTAATTTCTTCATCCATATAAGGAATCAATGCATTCTTATGAATTTTTTCCAACACCGGGGTCATAATGAAGAACGTCAAAAATAAGGCTAACCCGATCATAATCTGGTTAGAAGGCGACTGCTGAAGCCCCATCGCTTGACGGGTAATGGAAAAGACGATGATGATTCGAGTAAAACAGGTCATCATCATGACCGCCGCCGGCAACAAGGTCAGCATGGTCATGATGGCTAGAATTTGAATGGTTACCGTGTATTCCTGGCTACCATCAGGATTGGTAGTAAGCGCGACAGCGGGGATGCCTGGTTCAGCCCAAGCTGGCAGGGTTGTTAATAGACCGACAACAAAACTAATCGTCCACGCTAGACTTTTTAACCTCATGCAGTGAAGTCCCCTTCAATAATGACTGTAACTTAGCGCCGAATACGCTATTTACAGACTCTGCTGAGGACCAGGCTTTACTTTGCTTTTCAGTCTTAAGATCAATCGGTTGATCCAGCACCATAAGCGTTTGCATTGATTGCGCCGTAATTCCCACCAGAACCTGCTGGCCACCGACGTCAATCAGACATATACGTTCTTTAGTACCTAGAGGCTGTGTTGCCAATATTTTGATCACTGCATTACTGTGACCAAATTGACCGCCAGATAAACGTCGGACTAACCATGCAATTACAAAAATCATGCCGATTACTGCAAACAGCCCGGCGACCGTCATTGCTAATTGAGTAGTTGACGTTGGAGATTGAGCAGAATCAGTATCAGCCTGACCACCTACAAGTCGCTGAACATAAGGCGAAGCCTGATTGTTATTATCCAAGACAGGCGTGTTCGACGCTTCGTTTTCAATACTTGAAGTTTCTACAGGGCTACTTTTATCTACCCCCTGAACATTGGATACTGCTGCTTCTGTTACAAGAGTTTCTGCAGAAGTATCTGACAGAGATTCTTCTATCGCATAAAGATTGACAGAAAATAAAAAGGCCAAAGATAAGGAAATAGCAGACAATCGATTCACAGGCATCCTTGAGGAGTCATTTTTATAATGGTCACTTTTATAATAGTAGTCACGATGCCCCAGAGCTTGCTCAGAATATCCCTTACATTGCGACCCTACGACCACGGAGTTTAGCAGGCTAAAAAAAAAGACTCTAGAAGAGTCTTTCAAGACAAGCGCTCGATAGTATTTCTGAACATAAACGTCATCAACATGGTACTAATCAACACAGTACGGAGCGCTGTGAAATACGGAATTTTTCTACCTTAGCTTCTTAATTCGCTCAGTCGGGCTAACCACATCCGTCAAACGAATACCAAACTTCTCGTTCACCATCACAACTTCGCCATGAGCGATCAGCTGGCCATTCACCAAAACGTCCAGAGGCTCACCCGCAAGACGATCAAGTTCAATCACCGAGCCCTGGTTTAGCTGAAGTAAATTTCGAATGGAAATTTCAGTATTCCCTACTTCCATAGAGATGGTCACGGGAATATCCAGAATAACATCCAAGTTCGGGTTATCTGTGTCCGCTAGTAAATCACCATCCGTCGCTTCGTTGGCACCTTTATTTAAAAGATCGTGGCCTGTCGGTTCATCAGCCTCTTCAGCAACACCTGCCTCTTCCATTGCAGCAGCCCATTCATCCGACAATTGATCTTGGTCGACGTTCTCTTCCTGACCTTCTGGTTTGTTATCTTCTTCAGACATGGCTACTCCCCTTATCTCAATCTTTTCTTCACTGGCTTAACAACTTTGGCGGCCAAATGCTCACCAGACACCCCTAACTGACAATCCAAAGTCGGCACTTTGTTCGCTAACATGGTTATGAACTCAGGCATCTCAACGGGAATAATGTCGCCCTCTTCCCAGTCTACAATCTCTCGCAAGGTCATCTGACGCTTACAAACAGAACCTGTCAAATTGGCTTTAAGGTCAAGACAATATTCTCGAAGAATACGTTCCCAGCGTTCATCCACTTCATCAATATCACTCTGAACACCTGCATCCAAAATTTCTCTCAGCGGCTCAATCATAGAGTACGGAATCGTAAGCTGTAGATCACCACCGCCACCATCCAATTCAATGTGGAAGGTACTGATCACAACCACTTCCGCCGGGCTCACAATGTTCGCCATCGCCGGGTTCACTTCGGCATTTAAATATTCAAAATTGATATCTAAAATGGTTCCCCAAGCTTCTTTCATGTCGATAAAGAGCTGCTCAAGTACCATTTGTACAATACGCGTTTCTGTCGGTGTAAATTCACGCCCTTCAATTTTTGCGTGACGACCATCACCGCCAAAAAAGTTGTCCACCAGTTTAAATACGAGTTTGGCATCAAGAACAAACAGACCTGTTCCTTTTAGTGGACGAACTTTCACTAGGTTCAAGCTGGTAGGTACATACAAAGAGTGGACGTATTCACCAAACTTCATAATCTGAACACCACCAGAGACAACTTCTGCACTTCGACGTAATAAATTGAACAAACTAATACGCGTATAACGGGCAAAACGCTCATTGATCATTTCAAGCGTTGGCATCCGACCACGAACAATACGATCCTGGCTGGTAATATCATACGAAGCTACACCTTCAGCGGAACCTGTATCACCATCGGTATCCACATCGCCGTCGTCTACACCATGTAATAGCGCATCAATTTCGTCTTGTGAAAGTAAGTCCTGCACAACTCGTACCTGCTATAAATACAGAAGGATACATGTCTTAAAGGCACTAAACACCACAGTTATTTATTGCATAACTATGTTGGTAAATAGCACCTTCTCAACCATTCCTTCACCAATGTTTTCCGCCACCACTTTATTAACCACATCAAGCGACAACGATCGTAATTTTTCCTTTCCTTCCGGCGTTTTCAATTCGTTGAAATCTTGCTCTCCGAACAATTGCAACAACGCACTTTGTAAGGCCGGATTGTTATTCTTCAATGCTTCTAAAAGTACCGGATCTCGAACCATCAAAGAAACATACACCTGAAGGTATCTCTGTCTCATTCCTACTTTATAAGTCACAACAAAAGCAGGCTGAATTTCCATATAAAGCGCCGGTTTTTTAACCTCTTCTTCAGGAACCGCTTCCTCAGCAGCTTCATCATCGCCGCTTAATACAAGAAAAAGAACACCGCCTATCGAAAGCAAACTTACTAAAGCGACAATTCCAATCACGATCAAAAGTCGCTTCTTACCAGTCTGTTGCGGATCAGACATATCTATATCTTGTTCATCGGCCATAATGACTCCATTTCATAACTAGCATTAATTGAAGTTTTCCGTTCACTGTTATCTTATTTCTGTCGACACTCCGTCATAACAGCGTGCGGCTATTGATACACCTTTTATAGATAATATTCCAGCACGCTCCGATATAATCTACTGAAAACTCTGTAAAAAAATGTACCATCACTTCAAGTGTAGCCAACAATTAAGCATTGCATTTAGGCATAGTAATCAACCAATCGCATAGAAGCCGTCGTCACTTTCTGCTGATCCAGGCTCTCAAGGAAAGCCTCGGCATCGTGCTCTTCACTGTTCATACCGTCACGAGCCATATCAGCTAACATTTCTTCCGCACGGGAATCGTCTTGTTGTTGATCAGAAACATCAACATCAACCTCTTCCATTCCCTGTTCAGCCAACATTTCTCTTAAACGGAAGCTCTGTTGCTCCAACGCATCACGCACACTGGTATTAGGCGAAGTAAACACAATGCTGGCTTGATCATTATCAATATTGATCTTGACCATCAAGGAACCTAGTTCTGGTGGCGTCAGTTGAATTTCAGCTGTTTGTACATTTTTGCTTGCCATAATCATGATGCGTTCACCCAGCTCTTGAGAGAACTGACGATTTGTCGGCGGCACAGGAATTCGTTGTAACTGGACTTCAGCATCTTCAACAGCCGAGTTTTGCGGCTGTGAATATAGATTAACCGGGGCCTGATGAGCTCCACCCGTTATATCTTCGAGCGAGATTGCCATACTAGTCGCCGCGGTATTCGCCATCATAGACTTCAAACCATCCAAAACCGACGAAGACGAAAGTTCTTGAGACTGAACCGCTTTCTTTAATAGATGAAGCGAGTCAAGCGACAAGTTTTGCAAGGAATCAGTTCCTAGAGAACCCTGTCCATTAGCTGACGAGCTGCTGGCGTTTGCATTACCAAAGCGATGAGCCAATTGTGTTGGCAAACTACCCGATGCACCAGAGAACAAAGTTTGAGCATCCGTTAGCTGACCTTGTGACAAGTTCTGAATCCACGACATCACCGAACCTGGTGCCAAACTAATTCCAAATTCAGCACTTACATCCATTATTTGCTGCGTGATATCTTGATAAGCTTGCTGAAGTTGTTCTTGAGTTAAGGACTCAAGATCACCCAATTGCTCAAAGAAACTCTGTAAACGAGTTTGAAGCTCTGATAATAGTCCTTCAGGTAACTCCATACCTTCTAGCCCCATTAGGGCATTCATTTCAGGTGGCAAAACACTGCCTTCTTCCGGCGAATTCGTTCCATTCATTGAGGCCTGATACTGGGCCATCATTTCATTCAGTTGATCAGAAAAGTCCGTGTCGCCATAGCCTCGATTAGCCGTTGTACCTGAGCCCTTTGAGGCTGTTTGCGTGTCTGTAAGAAAAATTCCAACCTGTGGAGTTGCCATGTTTCTGCTCCATAAATCATTACATAAATCCAATGGAGCAATTAGCTTGCCAAGTTAAAGAATTCTAAAAGAAAGGATGAATATTAAGGTCGTGTTTGAGCTAGCGTTTTCAAACAGTTGTATGTGAATAAATACCTAAATTAATCGAGAACGGATTAATTTAGGTAACGACTAACTGAGCTGCTGGGAAAGGAGTTGCTTCACTTGCAGATACTCTTCTTCGATCTGCAGGTAAAGGCTTTGGATATTAGAAATATCTTGGTTTCTACCTTTATCTTCTGATTCCTTACACAACTCACTTAAGTAAGGTGCGCCAATATTACTGCACGATCCCTTAAAGCTGTGGCTGACCTTCCCCACTTCAGAAGCATCTTCTGCTTCAATGGCGGCTCTCAAAGCGATTAGTTTTTTATCAGCATCAGTAATAAAGGTTTCAATCAGACAATCGAACTCATCTTCCATTACGTCTCTGAGCTCTTCCAATGCGTCTGTATCTAAGTGCTGATGTCCCATCATCCATCACTCCCTAAAAAATACACTCGATTTATAACTCTACCTCAATTACTGAGAGAATGCTTCATTGATTTAATGTTAAGAGACTGTTGCACTTGGGAGTTGAATTCACGGATCAGTTAACTGCCCGTTTGTTGATAGTGCCACTCAAAAATCACTTCAACTTCATTACCACAACCTCGGTATTCAACCGAGCGGCAAAGGCTGGAAATCAGGGGAATTCCTCGCCCACAATATTGCTTCTCTTCACAGGCCATCTTCGATTGATAATCAAAGCCTTGGCCGCTGTCTTTAATTCTTACCGTCAACTGCCCACCGGTATCAGTCGGAATATGGTTCAACTCAAAGTTCACATAGCCTTCAGATAAATTCTCAAGGCGTTTAGTTCGCTTCTCGTAATACTCGCTAAACCCCTGAGGGTTTTTCTTTAATCCGGAATCCAATTGAAGCACACCATGCTCTAAGGCATTGGAAAACAGCTCTGCCAAGATAGTGTATACCTGCCCACTGCACCGACGTAATCCAGGGACTTCAGTAATCAACTGCAGAACAAAAGGTAACGGGTTGAAATAACGAAGACTCAACGGATTCAATCGATAATCCAAGTACCAATCCATTGGGCCTTTGTCGGAGACATCGACAAACTCTTCCGGTAACTCTTCCAGCTCCTCTTCGTTCGGAATTCTTACTTCCACTAAAGTGATGTCATCGTCCCGTTTATCTTCACCCAAAAAATTTTCAACAGAATCATGAATGGAATCAAATAGCTGATTTGGATGTTTGCATTGATCGAACTCTGCCATGAGTCGCTCTTCACCAAACATCACGTCCTGATCGTTGCGAGCTTCCAAAATCCCATCGGACCACATGAATACCCGGTCGCCTTCAGAAATTTCAAAGACCTGCATTTTCACTTTGAATTGATCGTTACTCAGAACGCCTAACGGCAGGTGGTTCGAAGCCAGCTCGACACGTTCACCTGTTCCGCTACGATAGAGAACGCAACTGGGTAAGCCACCAATCCATACTTTCATTTCGCGTTCACGAAATTCAATATCCAGCATACAGGCACAACAGAACACGCCCGTTGGCAAAATGGCTTTTAGTTTACTGTTAATCTCTTTGATGATTTCTTCAATGGTGAAACCTTTGCTGGTTAAGGCATAAAAGATTTCGGCCATCGGCATGGCACCAATGGCGGCAGGCAGACCATGCCCGGTGTAATCGCCTAACAACACATGCATGCCGCCAGAAGGCTTACGTGCAGCGAGCAGAACATCCCCATTAAACACCGCCAAGGGCGATAACAGGTACTTAATATTTGGCGAGTCCAGACAACCTGAGTGCGCTACATTGTCAAACACCGTCTTAGCCGTTTCTTGCTCATGCAACAAGTGCTCATTATGCAGTGCAATCTGATCCCGTTGCTTCTGAAGCGTCATATGCATGTTGCGCATACGACGAAAGGCATTGATTTTGGCTTTCAGAATGATTCGATTGTAGGGCTTCGAGAGGAAGTCATCACCGCCCGCTTCCAAACACTTGGCAAGCGACTCGGCATCTTTAAGAGAAGTGAGAAAGATGATCGGAACTAGATCTTCGCCCGCCAGTTCTTTGATCCGACGAGCCGCTTCGAAGCCATCCATGTTAGGCATCAAAGCATCAAGGAGAATAAGTTCAGGCTGATCTTCAATAAAACGTTCAACCGCTTCCATGCCATCACTCGCAGTGACAGCTTCGTGCCCCTGACGAGTAACAATGGCTTTCAAGATCATTCGATCCGTTTCATTATCATCGGCAATGAGTATTTTTAGTGAGCCAGAATCATCATCCATAACGACTGTACTCCTCAATCACTCAGATTAGAGAAACGCATCTAACGTTGGGAATTTAGCTGATATCGAAAAGCTGTTCGAAATTAGAAATAGTTAGAATTTTCTTAACATCATTATTGCAGTTGGAGATCTTAATTTTTGCAGAATCACCGCCCGCATGATCACGAAGTAGAAGGAGCATACCTAATGCAGAACTGTCCAAGTACGTTGTCTCTGCCATATCGACTAAGTACAAAGCTGGGACACTGTCTACTTTTTCGTAGGCATCTCGAAACTCCTGATGTGCACTGAAATCAAAACGCCCTTTAACTTTGATTGTTAGCTCACCAGTACTGCCATCAAGCGACGAAACAATAGCCATAGAAAAACCTCATTGCTGATTATTATCGATTCCATTCCGACCTGTAAAAAGGTAACTAACTACATAATAGCCAAAAATTTCTGTTATCCAACCATTTTAACTAACAGAATCATTATTTTATAAAAATTTAGAATCCAGAACGCTTTATCACTTCAAACAGGATTTCAAAATTGCCTGTGTCATATGAGGCAAAGCCACCTGACGATCTATTGCTCCCAACTTCACCGCAGCACCTGGCATTCCCCAAACAACCGAAGTTGCTTCATCCTGAGCAAGCGTTGGTACTCCCACTTTTTTAAGCCGCAACATGGCTTGAGCACCGTCGGCACCCATTCCTGTTAGCATGGCCGCGACGCAATGCCCTTTTGTCACGAGGTTCATGGAATCGAACATCACTTCCACGGAGGGCTTGTGCAGATTTACTCGCTCTCCATCATCTAAACTTGCGAAATAATGAATGCCTCGTTTTTTAAGAACTAAATGTCTATTCCCCGGAGCCACCAAAGCTAATCCTGGCTTCAGTTGATCTCCATCCATAGCCTCACGAACTTCAATGGTACTGCTTGCATTGACCCGATCAGCAAAAGACCGACTAAACCCTGCCGGGATATGCTGGCTAATAATAATAGGAGGACAATACTCTGGCATTCGAATCAGTACTTCTTTTACCGCTTCTGTTCCACCAGTAGACGCACCAATACCAATAACACGGCTTACATCAAGGCGTTCACTGACACGCTCAGGAACAACTAGCGTGTTCTTTTTCGAAGTCTCATGCTTGTAACCACGAACTTTCGCATTTGCGGCCATTTTTACTTTCGAGCAAATTTCTTCAGCATAGCCTGATAACCCCAAATCTTGTGCCACCTGAGGTTTAGCTATGTAATCCACCGCACCAATCTCCAACGCCTCTAACGTCAAAGGAGCACCCTTCTCAGTCAACGTAGATACCATCACCACAGGCATTGGTCGAAGCCGCATTAGATTTTTGAGGAACGAAATGCCATCCATCCGAGGCATTTCAATATCCAAAGTCAATACGTCCGGGTTCAGTTTCTTAATCTCATCACGAGCAACGTATGGATCTTCTGCAGTACCAACCACTTCAATATTTGGATCAGAAGATAAAACCTGTTGCAGTACGCTCCTGACAGAAGGTGAATCATCAACAATCAACACCCTAGTTCTTTGCATTCTGAGATAGCCCTTTCTTAGAAATCTTAATCAAATAGCTCAATGCTGCCAGCTGCAGTATCACCAATGTCTTTATCAATACGACGCATATAATCACGTTCACGTGATGCAATCGTGTCATTAGAGACTTTTGTAATACGCTTAACTAATACTTTTCCTGTGTCTGAGAAATAGAGAACTTTCCTAGGATTCGTCCCACCTAAATCACTTGCAAGAACATTCATTCCTTCACTGGACAAATAACTTTCTACAAAATGAATGTTTTTAGCACCAACATCAGTCATGTTCGATAACACCTGACCACCGCCAAAGACTTTCACTTCCAAACGACTTCTCACTGCGCCAGCTTTAAGAAGTTCGTTAATGAGATACTCCATGGCCCAATTACCATAGCGGGTTTCAGAACTAATAGGAGCCCCTTCCCATTCAACGTTTGAGTGCCCTCCATGAAGAGGTAACATGAAATGATTCATCCCGCCGATTCTTAATATTGGGTCTCGAACACAGGCTGAAACACACGATCCTAAAACCGTTGAGATGATCTCACCGGCCCCAGAAACATAAAACTCACCCGGCAAGATTTTAGCCACATAACATTCATGCCTCGGATCCCAAAAACGTTTGATGTGATCAAATCCTGGTAGAGAACGAGGCAACTGTGGCCGATGGCATTCAGAATTGCTCAGCATTCCTGCTCCTTAACATACTTTTTTGTAACGAGTCCCGCCAAGTGCTTTAAATCGATCCGTTACCCGATGAAGATTCTCGGAATGACCTATCATCAAATACCCTGGGTCTTTCAAGATATTTGCATATCGATCAAACAATACTTTCTGTGTCTCTTTATCAAAGTAAATCACAACATTACGACAAAAAATCACATCAAACTGGCCTTTCATTGGCCACTTATGCAGCAGGTTAAGACGATTAAAGATAATCAAACTGCGAATTTTATCTTTGGCGATCAGTTCATGTTCATTTCCCTGATCCAACTCGTCAAAGTACTCTCGTCGATCTTCCGCACTCAAGCCATCGGAACCGGCAACACGATAGACCCCATGACGACCATGAGACAATACATTTGAGTCTAGATCAGTTGCTAGAATTTTCACATCCCACCCTTTATATCGCGTCACATTCTTTTTTAAGAACTTATGAACTGTGATTGCCAAGGAATACGGCTCTTCTCCCGTTGAACAACCAGCCGACCAGATTCTGACTCGCCGAGTAGCCGTATTTGCATCAAATACCTCAGGCAAAACAGTCTCAAGAAGAAATTCAAAATGATGACCTTCACGAAAAAACGAAGTGAGATTGGTGGTAATGCTATTAACAAAGTGGCTTAGTTCATCCGCCTCTGATGATTCTAAAATATGAATATACTCATCAAAATTGGTGACACCTAACACCCGACAGCGACGAGCTAGCCTGCTGTAGACCATCTCTCTTTTATGGTCACCAAGGACGATGCCGGTTCTTTGATAGGCAACCCCTCTAATATGCTCAAAGTTGCTATCCGTCATAGGAAATTCACGAAGATCATGACTCACAGTTTATTTCCTCAAGCAAAATTAATGCTTAGACAAAAAAGCCCTCAAACGAGGGCCTATATAAGATACAGTCAACCCTGGTTCACCAAACACAGGTTTTAATCAAAACTCATCCCATTGATCGTCATCACTGGTTACAGCAATTCCCTCTGGTGAACCGCCACCATTTACTTTTCTTGAAGGTTGAGTACTGACTGACATTGCTTTTTGAACTGGTGCAGTTTGTTGTATTGGCGCAGAGATTTGTTTTTGAACAGACGGTGCCACCATGACAGTTCCCATCTGTGACTCTTCAAGCAAGTTAAAGAAGCCAACAAGATTAGACATTTTACGAGATTGTTCAGCCATCGCCTCAGCGGCCGCAGAGGCTTCTTCTACCAAGGCTGCATTTTGCTGAGTCATTTCATCCATCTGATTGACTGCGTTATTCACTTGATCAATACCGGACGTTTGCTCTTGAGCGGCACTGGAAATATCAGACACCATAGCAGTAACTCGATCAACCGCACTGACGATTTCTGATAGCGTATTACCCGACTCATTCACCAAGGCCGTACCATCTTCCACCTTAGAAACACTGTCTCTAATCAAATCTTTAATTTCTTTTGCTGCCCCAGCTGAACGTTGAGCCAGATTACGAACCTCACCTGCCACAACCGCAAAACCACGACCTTGCTCACCTGCTCGCGCAGCTTCTACCGCTGCATTCAAAGCCAACAGGTTGGTTTGGAAGGCAATCTCATCAATGACACCAATGATGTCTGAGATCTTTTTACTGGCTACGTTGATTTCCTCCATGGCACTGACAGCGTTACTAACAACATCACCACCTTCCTGTGCTTTGATCCGAGCATCATCCGCCAATCGACTTGCTTCCATCGCATTGTCTGCGGATTGTTTAACAGCACTGGTCATTTCCTCCATACTTGACGCAGTTTCTTCAAGTGAGGACGCCTGTTCTTCGGTACGCTGACTGAGATCTGCATTACCCTGAGCAATCTCATCCGCTGCAGAAGAGACGTTGACGGATGATTGACGTATCTGACCAATTATTTCCGACAATTTTTCGGTGGTCTGATTCGCATCTCGTTTCAGTTTGTCATAAATACCTTGGTAGTCTTTATCGATAACTTCCGTCAAATTACCGTGAGACATCGCATCCAATACACGTGCAACATCGTTAATCACACCTTCAGCAATAGAGACCAGCTCATTCAGACCTTCACTGATGACACGGAAGAAGCCCTCTTTGCCGTCTGTTTCCAAGCGAATAGCAAGATCTCCATTGGCCGCTGCATTAATTAAGTTTCTGATCTCACCTTCGGCTTTCACCTCTTCGGTGCGATCGTTCCACTCAACAACAGTCCCTATACGTGTGTCATCGTCATTGAATATCGGGTTAGCAATCAAAGAGAACGTACGACCTGCAACTTCAATTTGAGTTTTGTAGGTATTTTTGAGACCGCCCAACAGATTACGTTGATGAGCCGGGTTTGCATGAAAACCATCAAAATTGCTACCCAAAACCGTATCAACAGAGAAATTAGGCAAGGCTTTTCGCACGTCGTCCTCTGCATTCTTCAACATACCGAGAACAGCATCATTCGCATAAACGATATTACCATCGCCATCCGCCACCATGGTGTTTGCAGAAACCGAATCTAGCGCTTGTCTAACACGTAAATTTTCCTGAGCAACAGCTTCTTCGCGCTCTCTCTTAGCCAGAGATTCAGTAATATCATTCCACTCAACCACAGTGCCTAAACGTGTCCCGTCATCATCAATCACAGGAGAAGCAATCAAGTCAAAGGTCAGGCCAGCCAATTTCAGACGCGTGTTATACGGTTCCTTAAGATCAGCAAGTAAGCCCCGTTGATGCGCCGGTTTCTTATGAAAATCATCAACGCAAGTACCCATTAAATCGTCCACACTAAAATTCGGAAGCACCGAACGCAAGTCATCTTCACGCCCTGATAGCATGCCCTTTACTGAATCATTGAGATAAGTGATCTCTAAATCAGTATTAGCAAACATGACATTGGCTTGACACTTGTCCAAGGCCATCTTAATACCGGCATTCTCTCTTGCAATTGCTCTTTCTCTCTCCTCTTGAGCAAGGAAGTCAGTAATATCATTCCACTCAACTACGATGCCCAGACGAGTACCTTCTGAACTGATAACAGGGGTTGAGGTTACATCGAATGTCAGTCCAGCTATTTTCAAACGAGTATCGAAAGGGGAATTCAGGTTATTTAAATTTGATCGTTGCTGATCAGGATTTTCATGAAGGTCACTAACATTCGAACCGACTATGTTAGCCACACTCAAGTTTGGCAATACAGTTCGTAATTGTGATTCTCTTTGTGTCAGCATGTCGACAACTGACTCATTAACGTATGTGATCTCCAAGTCCGTATTAGCAAACATAACGTTAGCTTGGCACTTATCCAATGCCATTTTAATACCTTCGTTCACACTTGCCTGTCGCTGAATTTCACGTTGACGCTCTTCCCGAGCCGTTTTCATTGAATCAAGAGTTTTGCTCAGCAAGCCAACTTCATCATCACGAACACACGAAAAATCAGCATCTCCGCCTTCTCCAAAAAGCTGCACCTCAGAGACCAATCGGGATATAGGACTAACGATAATTCTATTCACGATAAATATGATGGCGAGCGTAATCAGAATCATGAACAAAGTAATCAGAACAAACGAGAACAGCTCCACTTGAATCATGGCGCTTTTTTGTTCTTCAATTAGCTCAGCAATGTGCTTATCTGAACTCTGTAATAGCTCACTAATTAACTCTGATGGTTGGCGATCTATACCTCGAACAGCATTATCGGCTTGGGAAACATCAAAACCAGACGAAACAAATTTGCGGTACCCTGTGCGATAGGCCACCCCCATATTCTCATGAGCCTGAGAGAACTGCTTTAATGCTCGACCATAGGTGTTCTCAGTATCCTTTTCTTGGATATTAATAACTTTCTTACGAACATTACCTTCAGCAGACTTAAAACGATCCCAATACTTTTCAAGATCAGATGGGTTCCCACCTCGAATTAAGACATTTTTCCACTCTTGAACTTGAACCTTAAATTCATTCTGAAGATCGGCCACGCGTTTGGCGTTTTGAAACTCGCTCTCAATTTTTGCGCTGTAATACTGAGACTGACTGGCCAGATAGTTTTCGGAAGCCATAATTAGAATGGCCAACACCACCATAGATATAACGAGAACTGAAATAATTTGCCTGTTGAGACTTGCCTTTACCCAATTCATTATCTTCTCCTTAAGATACCAAGACTGAAGAATTTAGAAACAGACTCGCTGTAACAACAGAACTCACTACAGCGTTGCCTAAGATTGGGCATGAGAAGGACGAAGTCGTTCGAGACTCTTGAATACTGGATGTTGCGACGTCCATTTTGATCCCCTATCAAACTAATCTTCCAATGAACCCTGGTTTCTCTTTTTTATTGAGAGTTATTTACCTGCAGTCGAGTACCACGAAGGGACAATTAAGTTAGATCATTCCCTTATCTCAAAACTCAAGTCGAGTTCGTTTATTAATCGGCCAAATCTGTGTTTTCATTAGTCGTTTAATAATTCAGCAAATTTATTCGTGTATGATTTTTTTGAGTGTTTCAGCGTCTGGTATTTCTTTCAGATTCAATAACACATCGATATTCAACAAAATCACCATTTTGCCTTTCACATCAACCAAGCCCTTAATGAACGTAGTATTAACTTCATCACCCATATCTGGCGGATGACGCATTTCCTCAACACCCAACGAATACACATCCGAGACTGCATCGACAACAATCCCGATCACTTTATTCCCTCGTTCACCAGCCACCTTCAGTACGATTACAACCGTCATAGGGCCATACTCGGCTTGTTCTAACCCAAAACGCAGACGTAAATCGATAATAGGTACAATGGTGCCTCGAAGATTAATGACGCCTTTAACAAAATCCGGACTGTTAGGAATCGGGGTTGCATCATCCCACCCCCGAATTTCCTGAACACTTAGGATATCGACCCCATATTCCTCTTCGGCCATAATGAAGGTCAAATACTGGTCTGTTGCCGCATCAGGAGACCCTAATACATTCTCAGGTTCACCTGAGACAGGAGGCTCAGTAACAGTACTTACGGCTTGCTCACTCATAACTTTTTTCCTTTCAAGCTGCTTGGTGATCGCTGCCTAATCGCCCTTTATTCTGTCCTGTCATTTTCAAGACACCTGAAATATCAACGATTAAAGCCACCTTGCCATCACCTAAAATCGTGGCGCCCGAAATGCCTTCAACTTTCTGATAGTTTTGTTCCAGGCTTTTGATCACCACTTGCTGTTGCGCCAGTAAATCATCCACAAACAGACCGACTTTTGAGTTGTCGGCTTCCACCACCACCAAAAGTCCGTTTTCTAATTCACGGTTATCAGGCTCGACTTTTAATAGCTCGTGTAGCTTAACGATTGGAACATATTCATCCCGTAAGCGAAGTACCTCTTTTTTGCCACCTACGTTATTGATCATGCCCATATCTACCTGCAAAGACTCAATGATAGAGACCAGCGGTAAAATAAAGACTTCCTGACCCACACGAACTAATTGTCCATCAAGAATTGCCAATGTCAGTGGAAGACGAATGGTAAAGGTCGAACCTTGTCCTGACACTGATTCCACTTCCACCGAGCCATTGAGTTCTTGAATGTTACGCCGAACTACATCCATGCCAACACCACGGCCACTGATATCAGAAATCACATCAGCGGTTGAGAATCCCGGATGGAAGATTAATTCATGGATTTGTTCATCGGAGAGACGATCACTTTCGGACACCAATCCACGTTCAATGGCTTTGTTCCGAATACGATCAACATCAAGACCTTTGCCATCGTCAATAATTTGAATAACGATGTTTCCACCCTGATGAAAAGCATTAAGAGTAATCGTACCGGTTTCAGGCTTACCTGCCGCCACACGTTGCTCGGGAGTTTCAATGCCGTGATCCAGTGAATTTCTCACTAGGTGAACCATAGGATCACCGATCTTCTCCATCACGGTCTTATCAAGCTCGGTGTTCTCACCCAACAGAACAAGGTCAATCTTCTTATTCATTGCCTTACTGAGATCTCGAACCAGCCGTGGGAAACGGCTGAAGGTAAAGCTGATTGGAAGCATCCGAATTCGCATGACGCTTTCTTGTAGCTCACGGGTATTGTGCTCAAGTTGCGCCAAACCTTCTTGCAAACGAACCAGCTTATCCATATCAAAGTTGGCGCCTAGCTGCCCCAACATGGACTGAGTAATCACCAACTCGCCCACCATGTTGATCAGGCTATCGATTTTATCAATACCGACACGAATGGATGTAGTTTCTGCCGCAGATTTTGATGCCGTCTTCTTCGCTGCAGGCTTAGCTGCAGCCTTATCATCCATGGCTGATGGAGCATCTGTAGTAGATGGAGCTTCTACAGCATCGGCGAGCGCCGTTTCAGCTACAGGTGATGGATCAGCAGAATCTACTTTGGCTGTTGAAATTTCTGAGGCGACTGTTTCTGAATGTGTTGTGTCTGAAGCAGCAACTTCGGCTACCACCGACAGCGGCTCACCCGCAGACGGGCTTTCAGCAACCTCTGAAGCCACGCCATCAACCCAGCGTATGGATAACTCGGATTCATCGATTACCCATTCAAAAACCTCATCAATGTCTTCCCGTTTACCGCCCTCAAGCCTCAAATTCCAAGCTAAATAACAAGATTCTGGATCAATTTGAGTAAATTCAGGAACATCACACACCACCACTTGGGAGGTTAATGTTCCTAGGCACTCAAGCTCTCGGAACATACGAACAGGTTCATTACCTGTTCGTAAGACATCAGCATCCGGTTTGAAATAAATGGCCCAATGGCCTTGATTATTCGACTCAGAATCGGTCGAATCTGAAGCATCGCTTGCAGAAATAACAGGCGTTTCTACACTCGAGTCACCAGCTGATGACTCTCCAGACAGAACAGCTTCGAATTCTGTTTTTAATTCCGTTGCCTGAGTGACTTCGGGTTCATCCCCCTGCTGCAAAGCCTGCATAATTTCTCGCAAGCAATCGACGGAGCGTAATAGCAGATCAACGTGATTAGCTTCCAGATTTCGGGAACCGGCACGAATCTCATCCAATAAGGTCTCGACCACATGGGTAAAATCTGCGACGACCTGAAAGCCAAAGGTACCCGAGCCCCCCTTAATCGAGTGCGCTGCACGAAAGATGGTATTAATAGTTTCCACGTCAAAATCATCGGGGTTTAAATCCAGCAGCCCCTCTTCCATGGAATCCAGCCCTTCAAAGCTCTCTTCAAAGAACACCTGATGAAACTGACTGAGATCTATGCTCATCCTTCCCTCCGTTCAACAGGAAACTCTCTTTTACCCCAGCACTTTTTTGATGGTATTAAGTAACTGATCTGGGTTAAAAGGTTTCACAATCCAACCTGTCGCCCCAGCTTGTTTACCTTCCATTTTTTTGTCACCTGCCGACTCAGTGGTCAACATCAAAATAGGCGTAAACTTATACTCAGCCAGGGTTCTAAGTTCCCTTACTAATTGAATACCGTCCATAACAGGCATATTTACGTCAGACAAAACCAAATCGAAGTCACTTTGTTTGGCTATGTTTAACGCTTGTTGCCCATCTGCCGCTTCTTCAACCTCAAATCCGGCGCCTTTTAGAGTAAAGGTCACCATTTGTCGCATCGAGGCAGAATCATCTACAGCTAAAATTTTCGGCATTTATCCAGCTCCTTTTAATTCGTGTCATTGCACGTTGCACTTATTATCTGAATTCAATATTCATCCAATTCGCTATCAAAACAATGCTTATACAGTCCGACCTACTAAATCCTTATATAACTCAATGAATTCCAAGAATTTCACTTAAACCCAATAGCTTAACCCCTGAAATGACTGACTCTGTCGGATTGATAAATGTCACCTTCAAACCTGCACTCTGAGTAGCAACTGTGAACGCATACAATAGTTGAAGGCTGGCTGTATCGGTTTGAGCAACTTTAGAGACATCTATTTCCACTGACTGATGGTTTGATAACGCACCTTCCAACTGTTCATGTAGGCTTTCAACGACAGAAATATGAAGTTTCTCACCCGCATCAATTTGGCAAACATCAGACATTGAACCTGCTCCTTTTGGAAAAAATCATACAGCCTTGATTAGTCTAGTCGTAAATCTTTGGTTTTCTAGGT
Organism: Litoribrevibacter euphylliae; assembly: GCF_042646085.1. NCBI lineage: Bacteria > Pseudomonadati > Pseudomonadota > Gammaproteobacteria > Oceanospirillales > Oceanospirillaceae > Litoribrevibacter > Litoribrevibacter euphylliae. The sequence goes on from NZ_JBHRSZ010000002.1 coordinate 161,384, forward strand.
AGATACAACGGCAAAATCGGTAAATCAAAGTAAGCGATATCTGAAGGGAGCTATCGGCGCGCAAACCAATATCTTTATTAAATGACTTGCTTCTTGCGAAAATGCTGAGCTTGAGAGAACTCATCCAGCATCTTTTGTTCTCGAACCCCTTGCTTTCGTTCTTCTTCCGCAAGTGATTTTTCGATCAACAATTCAATGGAGCGAACACGCGCATAGATCTTTTCATAGTGCTTACGCACCTGTTCTAGCTGGCGTTCGTAGAGATTAATAGACTGTTCTTGATGTTCGATGGCCCCGAGGATTCGATCGGCCAATAGCTGACGATTTCTGAAATCTGAAGCACTGACACCTTGCTTACCGATCTCCTGGGCTTCATTGAGATAATCCGTTCGATAATCTTTAAGCTGGCTCATCGAGCTCTGAGCTTTTTGGAGATTGCCAATGGCCTCAGCCAATAGTTTGGCGGCCTGATCCTTCTTCTTTTTTTCAAGATCCAAAACCAGCTGTAAGCGATCGGCTTTACTCATTGACGGTTACTCTCAACACTTCAAAAAACTATCTGGTCTGAGCCGCTGGCGGTGTCTGGACAGACTGAGCTGCTGCACCTTCAAGTCTTGGCCCGTTGGACTGTTGAGCATTGGCATTGTTTTGGGCTGCGGCTACTGCACTGAATTGCCCTAACCCTTTAATGCTTTCTTCCAATGGATGTGCTTCTCTCATACTCTGCTGCAAGAAAGCTTTCATGGCAGGATGAAGCTTAATAGACAGATCCGTTTCAGGATCACTCCCTGGGGCATAGGCACCAATGGTAATAAGGTCTCGATTCTGCTGATATCTGGAGTAAATTTGTTTGAAACCTTGTGCTGATTTTAGATGAGTGTCTGCAACGATCTGAGGCATGGCACGACTGATCGATGCTTCCACATCAATCGCCGGATAATGGCCTTCTTCCGCTAAACTCCGGGACAATACCACGTGCCCATCGAGAATCGCCCGTGAGGCATCAGCAATTGGGTCTTGTTGATCATCCCCTTCCGTCAATACGGTGTAAAAAGCGGTAATCGAACCACCAGTTTCATCACCATTACCGGCACGCTCCACTAATTGAGGAATCTTTGCAAACACACTGGGTGGATATCCTTTGGTTGCGGGTGGTTCACCCACTGATAAGGCAATTTCACGTTGTGCCTGCGCGTAACGGGTCAACGAATCCATCAGTAGTAACACGTCTTTCCCTTGATCACGGTAAAACTCAGCAATGGCCGTGGTGAGCATGGCTGCACGCAGACGCATCAATGGTGAATCATCGGCTGGGGACGCAACCACAACTGAGCGAGCTAAACCTTCTTCACCTAGAATATCATCAATAAACTCTTTTACTTCTCGTCCCCGTTCCCCGATCAAACCCACCACAGTAATGTCGGCTTTGGTATGTTTGGTCATCATGCCAAGCAAGACACTTTTACCCACACCAGAACCGGCAAACAAACCAATACGTTGACCTTTTCCTACGGTTAATAGTGAATTAATCGCACGAATTCCAACGTCAAGTGGCTCTCGGATTGGGCGACGTGCCAGCGGGTTAATGATGTCCCCAACTAATGGAACTTCGTCACTTGAATCAAGCGCACCCTTGCCATCAAGCGGTTGGCCCACACCGTTCAAAACGCGGCCTAGCAAACCGAATCCCACAGGAATTTTGCTTTGTCCTGGTAACGGAATCACCTTATCACCCGGCTTTAAGCCCACAGTAGATTCTGTTGGCATGAGAAACAGGCGGCCTTCCGCAAACCCAACCACTTCGGCTTCCACATGTTTTCCACCACCGGAAACAACGACACAATGATCACCCACCGTCGCGGTACATCCTGCGGCTTCAATGGTCATACCCACCATTCGAATCAAACGGCCTTCGGTAGCTGCAACCTCAGTTTCAGCCACCCGTCCTTTAGCGTCTTGCAGAAAAGTAAGAATATCCGTCATAAGACTGTCAGCCATCCTTAATTAAATAACTGGGTACGGATAAGACACGAAACCGTTCTGAGATTGAGCCATCCCTTGGTTCTGAGCCTGCGGATTCTGGTTAAAATAACTCGGAGCTGAATAACTAAAAGCACTAAAGTTCCCTTGCTGAGCCGGAATCAATGGTACTGGCTGTACAGGCATACCTTGATAACTTCCCCATTGGCCAGGCGCCATTCCCGGTTGCATGCCTTGCTGCATGTTCTGTGGCATTGGCATCATACCTCCCTGCATCGGAGTCTGCATCGACGGTTGCATGTGCTGCATAGGTTGCTGAGGATAGCCCTGCATTGGCATTCCAGGTTGCCCCATTCCTTGTTGAGGCATTCCCTGCTGCGGAGCGTACTGAGGTTGATACTGCATCTGAGCTTGCGCCTGCTGATTCATAGCTTGCGCCTGAGCCTGAGCTTGCTGTGCCTGCATCTGGGCATGTTGAGCCTGAGCCGTCGCTGCTTGCGCTTGCATTTGAGCCTGTTGCGCTTGTTGATTCATCGCCTGTGCATGAGCTTGGGCTTGTTGTGCTTGAGGCGTTTGCCATGCAAACGCTTCAAAGCCATTTCCTTGTGATGTCGGTTGCATCATGGATTTAACCTCAGGATGGTCTGAATCAGGAGCCGCTGCGCTTTGCTGACTCGACGGGTCACTCATTGCACCGTTGGAGTTATCAAGATCTGGTAATTCTTGAGGTGCCGTTTGATTAATATCTTCTACATCTTGCTCAGAGAAATCTTCCTGAGCCATTAAATCCGAGACTTTCTGATTTTCAGGATAAACCGTAGTGTGTTCATCTTGGGAAGCCGCATCAAAATCAAATACCTCAGAATCGTCGGCTTTTTCAATACCCTCTGATTCCAATTCTGGTAACGAGCCATTACCCAGTTCTTCGTCATCGGACGCTCCAAGCATCGGCTCTTCGGAAATCGGAGTCGTTTCATCCAGAGATTCTTGCGGCGCTTGAGGGTCAGTTTCGTTTACAACCGTTTCTTCAAAGGCGGTAAACTCAGAGGTATTTTCTTCAACCGCAGTTTCATCCTGCACGTCTTCTTGTTGTGCCGATGCTTGTTCATGATCAGAAGACTCAGCTGCTTCAGTATCCGCCAAAGTCTCAGCAGATGATGATTCAGCACTCTGCTCTTCTGAATGGTTCTCCAAGTCTTGAGGCGTTTCTGATATGTCAGACACTGGTTCTTCTACTGACACATCAACAGGCTCTTCTACCCGCTCGTCCACAGAATCAGAAGACGCCGCTGCGTCAGTCTCATCAAGTGACGTATCGCTTTCTTCCAACAGCTGTTCGCTTGGCTGCTCAGTTTCATCCGGATTAAGTGCGCCTTGCTCTGTGTTTTCATTATCAGCACTTTCATTATCATCACTCTCGTGATCAACCATTTCAGGCATCGCTTGTTCCGGTGCTTGCTGAGATTGAGAGCTGTCTGGAGATTGAGAGTCGTCTGGAAATTGAGAGTCGTCTGGAAATTGAGAGTCGTCTGGAAATTGAGAGTCGTCTGGAAGGTCATAGCCTTCCGCTAGAGATGACAGGGTCTTTTGAGTGTCGCTGGCTTTGTCTGCCGCCAAATCAATCGCCCAATCGGTACGACCTAACAAATTAAGAATGGCTTGTTGGAATCGATGTTCAGATGTCAAATCAACAAGAGACGGGCCGCTCTTGAGTTTCAAGCCCCCCGGTAAGATAGAATCATCCCCCACTATCTTCCATGTCGCGCCCGCTTCTTCCGCAGCATTTTCGACATGAATCAAATCGACCGGATTAACCGTCACCTCGATTTGTTCCCGAGAGGATTCCATTTGATCCAGACCTTGCTTCAACAACTCGGTAACCTGAGAAGAATCCGTTTGGAGCTCACGATGAATGACCGTGCGGCTGACAGCAGTAATGACGTTTAACAGGGATTCTTGAACTTGGCTGTTTAAATCTGCCAGAGGTTGATCAAATCGAGTCATCAAGTCTGCCAGATTTTTGACCTCAGCAGCGATGTCTTTCTGACCTTCCGCCAAGCCTTGCTTCAGACCTTTGTCATACCCTTGCTTAGTACCTTCGTCTTCACCTAATTTAAGGCCTTGGGCATGACCCTCTTTCTGACCTTTTGCCAAGCCTTCCTGATAGCCTTTTTCCTGGCCTTGGGTAAGCCCATCCTGATAGGCTTCTTGTCGAATACCTTCCACTTCTTCAGCAGTGACTGGCTCTATCTCAATTTCATTAGCGGCTTCATCCTTATCATCCAAAGACGGTAATTCCCAGCGTTCATACGCTGTCATAGCACCCGTCTCGGGGATTCGACCTACATTGTTTTTATTGGACATAGAGCACCTTTTATTACTGCTGACTACTACTGAACCTACTAATAAACACTATGGCTAAGTGATTCTGTCGATAATTAATGCAGCCAATTAACTCTTTCACGAATTCAGTAGAACGAACTCAAAACCACTCAACCCGAAACCACTGAAAATTGACTTAACTCGTATCAACACCTTATCAAATGCAAAGATCGTGACAGGTTTTACTGCCAATTTTATGGCACGCCCATATTCTTTAGTTTAGCCAAAAGAAAAGGCCAGAAACCCACTCTATTGAATCGACTTCTGACCTATTCTTATCCACGTTGTTTGTAGCTGGTTTGAAGAGGAATTACACCATATCTTCAGCACCGCCCAATACAATCTCACCAGCTTCTGCCATCTGACGAGCCGTTGCCAGAATCTCACGCTGTGCCGTTTCAACCTCACTGACACGAACCGGACCTTTCGCTTCCAGATCATCCATAAGCAATTCGCCAGCACGTTTGGACATATTCTTGAGGAATTTGTCTCTCACAGAGTCGTCCGCGCCTTTCAGAGCAATAATCAGTGAATCCGACTGAATTTCGCGAAGCAGCGCCTGAATACCACGGTCATCCACATCCACCAGGTTATCGAATACAAACATAAGGTCTTCAATCTGATTACCAAGCTCTTCATCCACTTCTTTAATGGCATCCATAAGATCGGCTTCGATTGAGCTGTCCATCATGTTCATAATATTCGCAGAGCACTTCACACCACCCATAGAAGCAGTCTGACCACCTGCAGTACCAGAGAACTGTTTCTCCAGAATTGAGTTCAACTCTTGCAAGGCACTTGGCTGAACCGCTTCCAACGCAGACACACGCAAAATGATGTCCAAACGTTGTTTCTCATCAAACAAGCCTAATACTTCCGCCGACTGATCCGGGTCCAGATACGCAATTACGATCGCCTGAATCTGAGGGTGTTCGTATTTGATGATGTCGTGTACCGAACGACCATCCATCCACTTAAGGGTATCCAGACCTTTGGTGTTACCACCCATTAAAATACGGTCGATCAAACCATTGGCTTTCTCTTCACCCAACGCCTGAGTCAACATACTCTTAATGTAGTCGTCAGAACCGATGCCTAAGCCGGTATGCATGCCTACATCATCAATAAAACTTTGAACCACAGCTTCCACGACATTGCGCTTAACCGTTGGTATTTTAGACATGGCGCTACCAATCGCCTGTACTTCTTTTGGCCCCATGTGCTTGAGGATTTCCGCAGCATCCGACTCACCCAAAGTCATCATCAAGATTGCCGCGCGTTCAATTTTTGGCATGCCTGAAACATCAGGTAATTGATCATCAGTCATCGTCGTTAATCCAGCCTTTTACTGCTTGAGCCACTCGCTGAGGATCTTCAGCAATAAGCGCCTTCAAAGCATTGAGTTGTCGTTCGAAACCTTCGGAAGGGCCTGGTAATAGTGAATCACCACCGGTCAAGGACACCAGATCATCTCCCATATCTTCACTTGATGCTTCCAGAGCAGCCAAATCTGCATCCAACTCATCATCAACCGTACTGTCTTCGTCTCTGCCACTTAAGTTTCTCAGCGTAGGCTTGATCACACCGAAGACAATCAGAAGAACAAACAAGAACGCAAGCGCCGGTTTGATAAAGCTGTCCCAGAACCACTGCTGAGCATAAAACGGCTGCTCTTCTAATGCCGCCTGATCATCAGGAAGGAATGGGCTGTTAATCACAGTCACACTGTCACCACGAGCCGCCTGATAACCTACCGCATCTTTAATTAATATAGTCAATCGATCGACTTCTTCCTGCGTCCAGGCCGTACGTTTCAGATCACCGGTATCAGGATCAGGCAGAAGAATGTCGTTTACTGCAACCGCCACACTTAATCGACGAACCTTACCTAATTCATGATTGGTATAGCTGATCACACGATCCAGTTCATAGTTACGCGTTGCCTGCTTACGAGTATTAGTTGGCGCCTGTGCCTGACCTTCCTCACCATTACCCGCAATCTCAGGTACACTCACTTCGCCTGGTGGTTGATTCGATAACGCCCCAGGAATCCCCCCTTCGATACCACCTACTTTCTTCTCATCCAAAACCTGTTCTGAACGTAACGCTGGCAAGTCAGGGTTGTACTGTTCTTCCGTTTGCTCTCGTGTGGTGAAGTCAACATCGGCAGACACTTCCGCCTTGAAGTTCTCGCCACCCACAATAGGTTCTAGAATACTGTAAATTCGGCGCGTTAACGTATCTTCAAGTTTCCGAGTGTAGTCAAATTGTTTCGAAGCGATTGCTAAATCTGAGTTTTCATCCTGAAGCGACAACAGACGACCTTTCTGATCCACAACCGTGACATCTTTTGGTTTCATTTCGGGAATACTGGACGCCACCATATTCACAATAGCGGTAGACTGTTCTGTCGTCAGAGCACGGCCAGCGTACAACTCAAGGAATACCGAAGCTGTCGGTTTTCTGGCATCACGAACAAACACCGAACGCTTGGGAATGGCTAAGTGAACACGCGCACTTTTGACCTGATTCATGCTGGTAATGGTTCTAGCCAGCTCACCCTCCAGACTACGACGATATTTTGTCGTTTCCATGAACTGACTGGTGCCCAGTGCCTGCTCTTTATCAAGCAATTCATAACCCATAGCTTGCGTTTCAGTAATTCCCTGCGCCGCTAACTTTAAGCGAGCCTGAGCAAACTGTTCGCTCTTAACCATGAGCATTCCGGTATTCGGGTCAACATGATAGTTAATGGCAGCCTGATCAAGAATTTCCATAACTTCATCCGTGTCATAACGGCCGAAGTCATTGATCAATGGCTTAAAGGTCTCTTCCTGAGTCCACATAACAACAGCAACGGCCATCGCGATACTTGCCGCCAGACCAATAATCAGCCCTGCCTGACGCATTACGCCCAAGCGCTCAAACCCAGCCACTAAGGGATGCATAGGTTTGGCTGGAGGTGCGTCTATCGACTCAAGCTCAGACAAGCCAGGGTCATGCAAACCACCTGTTGGCTGTTGCGAACTGCGCTGGAGTTCCGTGTTTCTAGCGGGAGCGACTTCAGTGGACCCTGTTTCTGCCGGAAGTCCGCCAGTGGTTGCATCTGCTGATACCGTTGCCATTCTCTGATACCTTTATTTTTAGGATTCTGTTATCAAAGCATTAGCTCTAACAACAACCTCTTTATCCATTTCCAACTGCCAATCGGTTAACTGGCCATTTGCCTAAGTCTGTTAAATAGGCATCTTCATAATTTCTTCATAAGCATTAATGAGCTTATTTCGAACTTGTGTCATAGCCTGAAAAGCCACACTGGCTTTTTGCGCTGCAATCATGACTTCAGGAATATCGACACTCGGATCACCCTTTTCATAGGCTGTTGCCAAACTCGACGCCTGCATCTGCGTCTCATTCACTTGATCTACTGCCATCTTGAGCAATTGAGAGAACTCAGGCGCATCATCTTTCTGAACTTCTCTTGGCGCCTGTACATCACCTAACTGACCTAATTGGCCCAGTTCCGCACTTTGCTTCGATTGCTCTTGAACCTGACTTCTCATCTGACGCATTTGCGACAGCACTTGAGATATATCTGATCTGACTTCCATAAGTTTCTCCTCGGCTTCTGGCGGTTTATTGTCGTTAAACTCATCAGCAGTGATACTGACAATAACAACGTCAAAAACCCGTTAGATTTTTCTCTTCTACAGGTAATTCAGCACAAAGCAGGCCAAGTTTGAAAAATCAGCAAAGAAAAATAGTAAAGAACTCGAAAGAAACGTCGATAAGAAATAGGAATTCGAAATAAAAAAGCCCGACCAGAAGGCCGGGCTTAAACGGAGAATTCGATCCACGCCACATGGATCTAAAAACGAGGTTTGCCGACCTCGTATTGAGGCTGTTTCCTACTTAGGAAGCAGCCAACAATTCATCAACATCAAGACCACTTTCACGCATTTTCGCTAACTTATAGCGCAACGTCCTTGGGCTAATTCCCAAAATTTCAGAGGTCTGTTTACGACTGCCATTTACCGATTTCAGGGTATTTAAAATCACCTGAAACTCACGCTGTTTAAGGTCATCCCCTAAAGAGGCTTCTGGCGTTGAGTCAAATGCATGACCAGAAGAAACACCGACAGAACTATTATCCAGTATACCATGTTTTTCCGGATTGCCTATGGAATGATCAACCATGAAAGACTCTTCTGAAACCGCTCGATTCACCGGTGCCACACCGATAGGCTGAACATTATTGGTAATTGCAGGCGGGGACATTTCCAGGCGAAAATCCTCTGCAGTCACAACATTTCCTTGTTGTAATACCAAGGCTCGCTGAACGGCATTATCCAATTCACGAACATTTCCAGGCCAGTTATATTGAGTCAGCATATGAATGGCACTGGAATCAATTTTCAATGCGCCTTTGCCCATTTTCTTACCGTGCTTTTTCAACAAACGTTTCGCTAATGGCACAATGTCTTTCGGGCGATCTCGTAATGCTTTCCATTGAAGTGGGAACACGCTTAGACGATAGTACAAATCTTCACGGAACTTCCCTTCTTGAACATATTCACGCAAATCACGGTTGGTTGTCGCAATCACTCGAACGTCCAGTTTAATTGTCTTGCGACCACCTAAACGCTCTACTTCTCGCTCCTGAAGCACGCGCAACAGTTTTGCCTGCAGGCCTATCTCCATCTCAGAGATTTCATCCAGAAGAATCGTTCCCCCGTTGGCCTGCTCAAATTTACCTGGTGCACCATTTACCGCGCCAGTGTAAGCGCCTTTCTCATGACCAAACAGAATAGCCTCAAGCATGTTTTCAGGAATGGCAGCGCAGTTAATCGCAATAAACGGCTCATTTGCACGCGGAGAGTTATCGTGGATGTAACGTGCAAGCACTTCTTTACCTGTACCGCTCTCACCAGAAATCAACACCGTAGATTCAGATTCCGCAACACGCTTCGCCAAGCTCAATAGATCTTGCGAACTCTGCTCCTCTGCAACGGGTTGATTTCTACCTGAAACCGCAGATTGATTCCCCAAGGTCGACTTAACAAGCTCCAGCAGAGTCTCAGATTCAAACGGTTTAACAAGGTAATCCGCTGCACCTGAGCGCACTGCACTGATAGCGCGCTCAATATCGCCATACGCTGTCATAAGAGCAAATGGAAGCCCCGGATGGTTGAGTTTGACTCGCGTCAGCAGCTCATGCCCATCGATACCCGGCATATTGACATCACTGATCACCATATCAACAGGAGTGTCTTTCAGAATGTCCAGCGCCATTTCGCCCGAAGAAGCCTCTTCGTATGGATAGCCTGCCACATCTAACGTCAAGCAAAGCGCTTCTCTTAAATCACGATCATCTTCAACCACTAAAATTTTTTGCTTTGCCATTATTCGACTCCTTCAATCTCTGCTGAAGTTAAATTTGCTAATGGAATCCTTAATTCCGCCTTCGTACCATCCCCCTCTTCAGAGGACAGAGTAAACTCACCACCATGCGCGGACACAACAGCTTTAACCACAGCTAAGCCTAAGCCAGTACCTTGCGATTTTGTGGTGTAGAAAGGCTCCATTACTTTTGAAAGTGTTTTCTTATCCATTCCTGGGCCATCGTCTTTAACCGCACAGATGAACCAAGCTTTATCTCTTGATTGCTTCAAAGAAATTTGGACAGAAATTTCATTACTGGTTGCTTGTGCCGCGTTCTCAACAAGATTTAGCACGGCACCGACTAAGGCTTCTGAATTGCAATAGAAGAGCTCTTCCGGACACTGATTTCTAAGTTCGACACAAACCGTATCCGGCCAATCATGAGCCGTAATTGCATCCTGAAGGGACAGACAAAACTCGCGAACTTCAACCAGCTCCGCAGTTTTTAAGTCCCCTTTCGCAAAAATCAGCATGTCTCGAACTTGTTGTTCAAGATGAGACAGACGAGACATTAATCTCTGAGCGATATCGACGCGCTTAACTTCATCTAACTCAGAAGATTTCAGATGCCCACCAAATAACATTGCCGCCGACAAAGGCGTACGAATTTGATGAGCCAAAGAAGCGACCATCTTACCCATGGCGCTTAATCGTTCATTACGGGAAACTTCTTCTTGCAGGCGACGTGTTTCTGTTTGATCTGTCAGTAATACGATCTGACCTGGCTGATTCTCCATAGATCGTGTCGAAATACTCAATCGGCTACCACAAACAGTAGACACTTCGTGACCATCATCTTGTCTAGGGCGGAAACAACTACGAATAACATCAACCCAACGGCTGCCAACAAGCGCTCCGGAAAACGCATTAAGAAGCTCTTGAGCTGCTGGATTACACTGCTCGATCAGACCACCTTCGTTAATAACAACGACACCACCAGGCAATAAATCCAACAAACTGGTAAGGCGCTCGGCAAGCTGCTCTTTTTCAGCCAGCTCTTTTAATCGTTCGGCCGTTTGCTTTTCAAGCTGGGAAGATAAATGCTGTACTCTCCCCTCAAGCATCAAATATGACTGACTCAGCTGCTGAGACATCTGACCAAACAACTCAAACGTCCGATGTAATCCCGCTAATTCAGTAGGCGCTGAAGCATCCTCCAGACTCATATTAGCGAAACTCTCAGGACTGAGTGCTTTCAATAACTTTGAGCTATCTGCGAGCATTCCACCCTGCAGATCTAAATTCCTTTGCGAATCAATCACTGTCATATTTACTACGTCCGATCATTACCTAAGTTAACCAGTTCTCTGGCACTTTCTTTGGATCTTACCTAGTAAAAGCAATCGACATGCCAACATATGTTTTCTTTTATATTCAACAGGTTACAAAAACAACAATGCTATTTGGCGGATAATTGACGATAATAAAGCATAGAAATCTAATTTATCGAGTCAAAATTATATCGCTCCAGAACACAAGCATCAGATCCACCTTACCGTTTCTTTTTAATTTCAATCCAATTGAAAATTATTCAGACATAAAAAAGCCCCGCATCTTTGCAGGGCTCTTTTACTTTGTAAACGAATACTAACTATCAGTCATCTGCGATTTGACGCTGTTGGCGTAAACGTTCCTTCGCCATGATTTGATCAGGACGAATCAAGAAGCGCGCAAGCGCTGGCAACAACCACAAGGCTCCAACCATGTTCCACAAGAACATAAAGGTCAGCAAGAAGCCCATGTTGCTCTGGAATTTAATAGAAGACCAAACCCAGGTCACAACACCGATTGCCAAAGTAACACCAGTAAAGGCAACCGCCTTACCTGTTGTTTTCAATGTTTCAAGGTAAGCAGCTTGTAGACCCAAACCATCACGAATGTAAGTTTCCAAACGGGTATAAATATAAATACCGTAGTCCACACCAATACCTACACCCAGTGCAATTACTGGCAGTGTTTCAACCTTGACACCAATACCTTTATAGACCATCAGAGCCTCACACAATACCGAGGTAATCCCCAGTGGTGTGATGATACACAGTACCGCACGAATAGAACGGAAAGTGATGAAACACAGAATAGATACTACCGCGTATACAAACACCAACATACGATCTTGAGCCGCTTCGATCACTTGGTTCGTTGCAGCATCAATACCTGCTGAACCTGCGGCCAGTAGAAACTCAAGCTCGCCTTCGATGTTGTAGCTTACCGAGAACTCTTCCGCTGCCGCCGTCACTCGCTCAAGGGTTTCAGCTTTATGGTCAGCCAAGAACAGAATCACAGGCGCCAAACTACAATCAGCATTCAACAAGCCAGAAGGCGCACGTTGAATAGAAGAGTTAAGAATTTGTTGGTTACGAGAAAGTGAGCGCCACTTCAAGTTACCTTCGTTCATGCCTGTAGTAACAATCTTAGAAACCGTTACAAGTGATGCAGTCCCCTGAACACCGTCTACGTTTTCCATCTTCCATTGGAAACGATCAATCGCGTCCATGGTTTGATAAGCAGAACACTGCTCGGTCGGCGTTTTAACCATAATGACCATTACGTCGGCACTGGTCGAATAGTTATCCGTAATAAAGGCATTATCTAAGTTATAACGAGAATCTGGATGAAGCTCAGGTGCACCTTTGTCTAAATCACCGATTTTCAAATCCTGACCATAGTAGAAACCGAAACCGGCCAACGCGATACCTATTAAAATAGAAATAGGAGCAACCGTTGGGTGCGCAAAATAGGATAACGCTTTTGCAATTTTTGGCTCAGAATTGGCACTACGCTGTAGATAATTCACACCCGTCTTCGAAATACCAACATAAGACATCAAAATTGGCAGAAGAACCAAGTTTGTGAAAATAATTACAGCCACACCGATACTCGCGGTGATAGCCAGCTCTTGAATCACGTCAATTTGAATCAATAGTAACGTTAAGAAACCAATACCATCACTCATCAGAGCCAACATGCCAGGCACATACAGATCACGGAACGCGTGACGAGCAGCACCAAGCTTGTCTTTCCCATCGGCAGATTCAATGGCAATCGCATTGATAATCTGTACCCCATGAGAAATACCGATTGCAAATACTAGGAAAGGTACCAGAACAGAATACGGATCTAATCCGAATCCAAGCAGGTTAAGAATACCCAACTGCCAGAATACAGCGATAATGGAACAAATTACTGGAATGATCGCGCCCTTAAAGCAACGAGCATAAAGAACCAACAAAACAAAGGTAATCGCAATAGCAATCAGTGCGAAGAAGCCAATGTCTTTAATACCATCCATTAGATCGCCAATCTTCTTAGCAAATCCAACGATGTGAATTTTTACGTTTTGGCCTTCAAACTTCTGACGGATCTTCTCTTCAAGTTTTTGAGAAAACTCTTGATAATTCAGCTGCTCACCCGTTTCCGGGTTTTTCTCAAACAAAGGCGCTTGAATAATTGCTGACTCAAAGTTGTTTGCAACAAGGCTACCTACCGTACCAGAACGAAGAATATTCTGACGCAGTTGTTCCAAACTTTCCTGAGATCCATCGTAGGTCGGTGGAATAACCGGTCCGCCCTGGAAGCCTTCCTCTGTCACTTCAACCCAACGAACATTTGGCGTCCAAATGGATTTCATACCCGAACGGTCAACACCTGGGATATAGAACAGCTCGTCAGTAATTTGACGAAGTGTTTCCATGTACTCTGCATCAATAATGGAGCCATTTGGATTTTCAACCGAGATACGAATGCTATTACCTAGATTCTCTAGGCTATCCCGGTTTTCCATCATATTCATGATGTATGGGTGTTTAAGAGGAATCAGTTTTTCTAAACGCGCATCAGGCTTAATATTAAGCGCACTGTATGTTAGGAAAACCGTCAAACCTAAAAAGATTAACAAGAAAAGTAAGCGGTTGTTAAAGAACAACTTCTCTAAAAATGGCTCAGTTTCCGGTGACAGGATATAGTTATCAGTATCATTACGATGCTTTGTCGACATCTACTTTCAACCCTATTTCTTAGTTATTATTCAGCGTTCGGCAACGCCAGATACAAGCCATCTTGGCCTACAAGCACAATGCCGCCATCCTTCGACTCTTCAATTCCAACCAGTGAACTTCGATCTTCTCGAACCGTGGTTGTGAAGTTTCGTCCAGAGTCATAGCTCTTTAATACCACACCATTATTACCTACAAGCATGATGGTTCCATCCTTGAAAGCTCGGCCTGAATTCAAAGTTTGCTCTGTATTTACTTCAATCTCCTCCCAGGAATCTCCTAGATCAGAAGATCGGAAGACATGTCCTCTCAAACCATAAACCAAGAGACCATTGAGTTGTCTTGTTGATACTGCACCAAAAAATGAGCCGTCGTATGGAGACTCAAGGGTTTCCCAGGTCGCGCCTTCGTCGGTTGAACGCATGATCAGTCCAGCTTCCCCAACAACAACTAGAGAGCCTGGCTGCACATCTACAATTGCGTTCAAGTGAAAACGATCTGGATTATCTAATCGACTTGCAATGTTATTCCAGGTTGCACCGCCATCGGTTGTTTGGAACATTTGGCCATAAGCACCAACGATGATTCCTGTGTTCTCATCTTTAAACCAAACATCCAAGAAAGGCTTAGTAGAGCCGCCTTCAAGGTCAAACTGTGCATCTTCTAATGAGAATTGAGCTTCCTCTAAAGCAAACTCAAGATCTTCAATCTCATCATCAGAAGCTTCTTCTAATTGAGCTTCCAACGCCTCAACGAACTTCTGTCGCTGAATCAGCGTTTGCTCATTCGCTTTGAAACCATCGAATTGACGAATCCAAGACTCACCGCCATCCGTCGTTTTCAATACCACTCCGTCATGGCCAACAGCCCAACCAGTGGTATCACTAACAAAGTCAGCGGCAATAATATTTACAATGACAGGTACATCTGATTGAACCCAGCTTTTACCGTTATCGTCAGAATAAAGTATGTGCCCTCTTTCGCCTGAGGCGACCAGACGCCCACCGTTCAGACGATCAATATCCAACAGCAATGATTCGACCGCTTTTGAGGACTTGACCGCAGGTGTATCCAGAACATCAGAGAAAGATAAGGCTTGCTGACTAAGGCTGAGACCGCTCGCTGCCACTAGGGGTAGAAGCAAGGATTTCAAAGCCCGGGTTTTCACAGTTTTGACCATATATGGACTCATACAACAGTTTCATGAACTCAGTTACAACAAGAGTAGCCTAAGTCGCTACTCTTGCATCTAAATGACTTACATCAGGCTATAGACCTAACGAGTTCCTCGCCTTCTTAGAGAAGAAGGTTTGAAATAACGTTTCTTAGGTATCGGCTGACTAAAGTCAATTGTTGAGGATTCTTCCGAATCCAAATTCTGTACCGCATATCTGCGAGCTTGAAGGTCATGGTAAACGTCCAAAGCCGTCCAAGTCACAGGCATTTCATAATAGTTCTTCAAGTACGCCATAGAGACGCGCCACAGTTCTCCACGGCCATCGTACTGATCAATGGTCGCAACACTCCAGCTGTCCTCGTCAATGTACAATCTACGTTTTGTATAAATATGACGATTGCCTTTTTTCAACGTCCCTTCAATCACATGCACACGGTGCTTCTCGAAGCGCGTGTATTTAGGGTTAACGTGTCCAGCCCACAGCAAGTCCGAGTACTTAGTACTAGGGTCGCTCAACATATAGTTATTGTATGGAATCAACTTCTCTTCAGTGCCAACGTACTTCCAATCAAAACGATCAGGTGAACCGTTGATCATGTCAGTGTCATCCGCGGTTCTTAAACCGTCCATTGCTGCAATTGGCGTATCGTAAGCCAGAGTTGGAGCTCGGCGTACACGACGCTGACCGGCATTATAGCCCCACGCTTTACGTGGCTTTTTCATCTGATCCACAGTTTCGTGAACCAATACCGCACCACCAGCCAAACGTGGCGGCGCTTTTACAAACGATAGATAATAAAACAGGATATTATCCAGCTTCTTCTCAGAACCTTCAGGATTATAGTAGTTGAAATACGCCTCTTGATGAGAAGTTACCAAGTTATAATCGCCATTTCGTTGTACTGCCGCTTCTGACGCACGACGTACAATATAGATACCACGCCATCTCATTACGTGGTTCCAATACATCTCCAAACCATCTTTCGAGGTTTGCGCAGCCAATGGGAAAGGAATACCACCGTACGCCTTTTTCACCCCATTACCTTTGTTTGCCAGCACCGCTTTGGTCGCATTCTTCATGGTATTTTCGTATACCCATTCAGGTGCGGCCTGTGTTCTTCGAGTCTTATAAACAGGTACTCTGTATGTTTCAGGATACGCTGCAAATAGGGCTTTCTGACCATCCGTTAAAAGGTCAGAATATTTATTCATATTTTTTGAAGTAACCGTAAACAGTACTTCGTCATCCGGAAAAGGATTCGGATGATGATCACCTGGTCCTTCATAATCAGGTGGAGGTGTAGTTAACCCTCCCGCCCATTCAGGAATACTGCCATCGGCATTTCCTGCTCTTATCGCTCCAAACGGAGTTAAATCGGTTTTCAATCTTGCGGCTTCTGATGCTGAAACCTTGGCTTGCGCCATAGGTGCTATCAAAGCCAAGCCCGTTAGGGCAATTAGTGTTTTACGTAGCGTCGACATACAAACTTTACCTGACCATTTTTATTAGATTTCTTTTGGCAGAAACTTACCTATCTCAGAGCCCTCCTGGCCTTAGAGAATCAACAATACAAAAAACTCTCCACAATATCGAGCTCACGCGAACGAAAATATAGGAATGAACAAAGCAAGTTAACCCTTTGTTACAAAGGGCAACAAAAATCACCCGAATCCTTATCTTCCTCAGAGCTACTGATATTTAAATCAATAAAAATCATAAGACTAACTGAGACTTTTACTGACGACTTCGTACAAGTCTTTTGATAATTCAAGTTTTGATAACCCTTCTAACTGGACTTTCATTTGAAGACCACGAGCTTGATCATAACTTTTCCACTTCACCAAAGGGCTTATCAAACGAGCGGCTATTTGTGGATTCATCTGGTCCAGCTTAGCAACTTGCTTCGCCAAGAACTCATAACCACTGCCATCCGCCGAGTGGAAGCTTTCGACGTTCGCCATTGCAAACGCTCCAATAACCGCCCTCACCTTATTTGGATTCTGGTATTCAAACAACTCATGGCTTAACAACGCACTGACTCTGGAGAGTGTTTTACTATCAGAACGGCTGACTTGAACTCGGAACCATTGTTCGAGCACCTGAACATCGTCACGCCACTGGTTAAGAAAAGCATCGGATACTCGTTCAGCAGAAGCTTCATCGGCATGTTTCACAATGAAACGAAACGCCGACAACTGATCTGTCATATTGGTCGCCGTTTCGAATTGTTTTAAAGCGATAGGTTGGAATGAAGACAAATCAGCCAACATCAGATATTCCAAGGCTAAATTCTTAAGCTTACGAATCCCGACCTGCTTTGGCTCAAACCGGTATTGTTGCTCTTGATTTAAATCAACAAACAACTGCTCCAATTGAGCTTTAAGAGCTTCAGCCATCCATACTCGCAACCCTTTTCGAGCCTGAGCCACAGATAAAATATTAATGCTTGGAACAAGCTGTAGAAATTCAGATTCAGAAGGTAGGTTTAACAACTCTGCTTTCACAGCATGCTCAACGTCCGAATCATTAAGCAACTGAATCAAAGACGTTTTTAAGCCGTCTAGCAATGATGAATCAAAGCCACCATTTACATGTTGAATAATTAGTTTCTTGTAGATTATCTGGCACTGTTCCCAACGGTTAAAACCATTAGAGTCGGATGCGATTAACTGTATTCTTTCTTGGTCTGACAAATCATCAGACAGCAGCACTGGCGCTGAGAAATCTCTAAGCAAAGACACAACCGGTGTTGTATCGGTTTGATTTGCTAATTTCAGCTCAAGCGTCTGTTCTGACGCATCTATCAACCAAACGCCTCGTTGAAGATCAAAACGATCATCATCCGCTGTCAATTCAAGCTGTTGGCCGTTGTCGCCTAGTACCCCTAACTCAACAGGGATGACAAAAGGCTCTTTAGCTGAACCATCGGCGGTTGTAGGCGTGGATTGCACCGCTTTTAATGACAGCACACCAGAATCAACATCAAACGTTCTCGAGATGTCTAAACGAGGCGTACCTGCCTGACTGTACCAACGTTTGAACTGGGCAAGATCGCGACCACTTACCTGCTCCATCGCCCACACAAAGTCATCCGTCGTAGCAGCCTGACCATCAAAGGTTTCAAAATAAAGATCCGAACCTTTACGAAAAAGCTCCGCGCCCAGAATAGTTCGTAACATTCGAACCACTTCCGAGCCTTTTTCATAAATGGTCACTGTATAGAAGTTGGAAATTTCCATATACGAAGCAGGACGAACCGCATGGGACATAGGACCAGCATCTTCAGGAAATTGATGTTCTCTAAGGAAGCTGACATCTTCCAGACGCTTCACTGCGCGACTGCCCATGTCCGATGAAAACTCTGCATCACGGAATACGGTAAAACCTTCTTTGAGGCTCAGCTGGAACCAATCTCGACAGGTCACACGATTACCAGACCAGTTATGGAAGTACTCATGCCCAACGATCCCTTCTATTCGAGCAAAGGCTTCATCGGTCGCCGTTTCAGGTGTCGCCAAGACACAAGAGGAGTTAAAGATATTTAATCCCTTATTCTCCATTGCGCCCATATTGAAGTGATCAACCGCGACAATCATGAAAAGATCAAGATCATACTCTCGACCATAAACCTCTTCATCCCATCTCATCGAACGTTTCAAAGACTCAAGCGCATGATCGCACTTATGTTCATTGCCCTGCTCGACAAAAATCTGAAGCAAAACTTCTCGGCCAGATTGAGTGGTAAAACGATCTTGCTGACAAATCAAATCACCTGCGACGAGAGCAAACAGGTAGGAAGGTTTTGGGAAAGGGTCATGCCATTCAGCAACCACCTTTCCGTCTTGTTCGATACGAGACACCTGATTGCCGTTTGATAGCGCAGTAGGATATTTTTCTAGATCCGCCGTAATTCGTGTCGTAAACACAGACAACACATCAGGACGATCCTGGAAGAAAGTTATGCGACGAAAGCCTTCGGCTTCACATTGAGTGCAATACATGCCGCCGGAAATATACAGGCCTTCCAATGCGGTATTGCGATCAGGATAAATTCGAGTTGTACATTCAAACTCGAAGGCATCCTTATCCAGGTTCAAAGTCAGTGAAGTGGCCGTTAATTCATAATCAGCCTCAGACAACGCCTGACCATCAACTTTAACTTCAAGCAACTCTAGTTCGTTACCATCCAGTTTGAATTCGTTTGAAGCATCTTGACGCTTGGGATTTCTAACCACTTTCAAACGTGAACGAACCAAAGTATGGTCGGCTAACAGTTCAAAATCTAAGAAGGTTTCCTTGGTAGTAAATGCCGGGGGCAAATAATCTTTTAAATAAATGGCTTGGGCTGGTGCCTGCGACATGAATGTTCTCCGAGCGGCCGGAAGGTTCTATTCCCCACCTTCCAGCATTTATTATTGTAGTTTTGTATTTTGTTTTAACTGAGACAGAGCGGGCTTTTTCAAAAATTCTCTAGCAACTCAATATCTATTTCATAACCAGTGAAACGCCGTAAATTAATGACGCCGGAATCAAAAATCAGGTATTGCCCTTTAATGCCCATCAGTTTCCCAGAAACGTCAGGCTCTTTATCAAAATTAAAGGAATTAACTTTAGCAGGATATTCCAAGACCGGATAATCAATCTCGATAGATTCTGAGTGCAACAGAGGTTGAATTGAATTAATGCCGTATCGATTGGTAATTTCTTCTAATTCACTCTTACTTTCTTCTAGCAGGCGATCCCTTACTTCAAGCATATCCAAAGATTCTGGAACACCTTTCAACATGGTTCGCCAGTTGGTTTTGTCAGTGACGTGCTGCTTCATAATCACTTCAACTAAACCGGACAAATGGCGATTCATGGTGCGAATAATAGGAATAGCCTGAGAAGCGCCTTGATCAATCCAACGCGTTGGCACTTGTGTACCACGAGTAATCCCGACTTTGATGCCGGACGAGTTTGCCAGATAGACGTAATGAGATTGATTGCAATACTGCTCACCCCAACCCGGTTCACGGCACGTATTCTGGTCAAAATGACACTTTTCCGGAGACATAATACACGCATCGCAAGCGGCTTTGGTGGTAAAGCATTTATAACAATAGCCCTGACTAAAGCTCTTATTGGTATCTGCACCACAACCAATACACTTGATATGCTGCTTATACGTCAACTTCAATGACCGACCAATCAGGTCATTCATCATCAAGTCATCACCTAATCGATACTGAACAGGTGACAATAAGCGCACGCGCATTTTATTCAAATGGCCAGAATAGACCACTCCAGGAACTATCTCTTGCGAACCCTTACCAACGTCCAATGCTTGCTCAGCCATTGGCTCTATTTTTTGAGGTTCATCAGACGAACCATCAAACAAATCACTTTGCATAATAAAACTCAGGGAAGACATCCAAAGATAAGTGGATTATTGGAGATTCTGGACAGCAATCTGACGCTTTAACTGCTCTTCTTGTTCTGCCTTCTTACGCTTATGCTCAGGCATTGATTCACGATCAATAAAACCAACTCGCTCTGATTCAGGCACATTATTCGCTTCATAATGAAGAATTGCTTCTAAGCAAAGATTCACTTGCTCTTTCGTCAGTCGTACACCATTTGGCCAACGCCCCAACTCTACAGCCGTTTTTAAATTCCCGTAAATTTCAGGGTTAATTGAGCGAATCAGATCGTCTAAGGTCATCAGCCAAACTCCAGCAATCAAAAGATAGGCTATTGTATTAGCCCTGACAGGATTTTGCCATTCCAAACCCAAAGAGAGCGATAAGTAAAAAGGCATTTATTTTACTGATCGCGATGAAAAAAGCAGTCTCACTAATAAAGCAATGCCTATGCCTGAAAGCAATCCAACCGCATGCGCAGCATTAGCAATTCGACCTAACCCAAGCGCTTCTGTGAATTGCGTAAAGCCTAACGCCAACCAAGCCAGCATAAACACAACAATACCCGTAGGCAGATTGTATTTTGGAACCTTCGACAGTTTATCCAATACCACCATATAACCAAGAAAGGCATATATAACACCTGACATACCACCAAAAAAAACCGAATCACTGTAATACTGAGCCAGGTTAGAGATAACACCTGACGCAAGAACGATTACCAATAAGCGAAGTTTGCCATCCAATTGCTCGATCCGACGACCAAACTCCCATACCCAAAGCAAATTAAACACCAAATGGAAACCGCCGAAGTGAATCAGAGCCGGGGTAAATAAACGCCAAAACTCACCCTGAGCAATGACACCCTCCAGTGTTCCGGGAGACAAAGAATTACCACGAATTTCCATAGGAACAATAGAAAACCAAGACACAGTTTCCACATTCCCGCCCGCACCAGTTAGAAGCGCAATACCAAGACAAACAAAGATAAAGAACCAAGTAACGTGCGCGTAAGATAAGGACTCAATGAGAGGTGTTTTCGCCGTTTGTTGTGATGTTTTTTCTGAGTCCGGCGAATTAAGAATTTCCATCGCCAAAGGAAGGTCTGCTTCACGCACCAGCCAAATTTCTGACGAAGGAGATTCATCTTTGGCCGTTGAAACCACTTGATGAGGAATTTTGGCTTTCCATAGCCGAGCACTGATTTGAGCAACCAGCTCTGAAGACTGTGTCTCACCTAGCTTATACAATCAGCACTCCTAGTTTTACGGAATGAAAAATAGCACCACTTAATACAGTACTATTGAATACCACATTATTGAACTTTGCTGAGATCTTCCAGACCCGAACTTTCTGGCTTAGGAAACTCTTCAGGCGTAACTTCAATGTAGACGAACTTATCATTCGATAAAGTCGTTTCGCCGTCGAATCGATAAGCCACCAACTTACCATACTTAACCGCAGAATAATCAAGACAGGCCAGATTCGGTTTGATGCACTCTGGCTTTCCCATTCTCCAGTAATGTCCAAAGAATAACGGCGGTTTGTCTTGGCTATAACTCAACAGTTTTGAACGGTCGCTGTCGGTTAAATCTCTGGCAGCAATCTCTGGCGGTAACGGATCCGGCTGAAAAACGATGTCTTGATACACTTCTGGCGCTTCAGACCAAAACTTGGTTCTGAAGAATTGACGAACAAAACCATCCTTCCCTTCAATGCTCATGCCGCCAGGAAGCTTAAGGTTCGTTCCTCGCAACAAACGATCCATCACATCAAATTCAAAGGAATCAAGATCAGAGGAGCGAACCAAGAAATCCAGATCAATGGTGTTGGTATTTCGACGCGCTTTAAATTCATCAATTAACGCTTCATCCCAGCAGGCATGAACAACTCGAAAACCAGGTAGTTCAAGAAACAAAGGAATCGTCAGGAACCACTCAACCAGATATTGCCATTCGTCCTGGTAATCCGAAAACTGATCCAGTGTCTCGCGCATAATGCGAGTGTGGCGTTGATTATGCTCTCGCAGATATTCATGAGCACTGCCCTCTGGCGAAGGCGTCATATAGGCAATGGCATTGTATTCATGATTACCCATGGTAATCAGTGCTTTTCCAGCCTTAACCATATCGTGCACTAGCCAAGCGGCTTCACGAATATGTGGGCCTCGATCGACAATATCGCCTACAAAAACCGCGATACGATCCGGATGGCCATAAACCCCGTTTTCTTTTTGATAGCCCAGCTTTTCTAAAAGACGTTCAAGTGCGACTGAACAACCATGAATATCACCAATGACATCATAGCCTTGAACATTGTCAGCGATAGCCGTCGGGTTACCTGAACTCATAGCTACACGCCTCTTTGATCCTGCCAACCAAGCTTGTCACGACACGTTTGATAGAAGTTGTGATCCAGAGGATGGATCAACTTCAACTTATGAGGTTTTTTGTGAATATAAATCACATCACCTGGTGCCAAAGTAAATGACTCTTGACCATCACAACTGATGTGCGGATAGGTTTTATTGTTTTCAGAAACGATTAACTTAATCTCTGAATTACCATCAACCACAATTGGGCGACTACTCAAGGTATGCGGAAACATAGGCACTAACACAACCGCATCCAGCTTAGGATGCATAATCGGGCCACCGCCAGATAAAGAATAGGCTGTAGAACCGGTAGGCGTCGACACAATCAAACCGTCCGATTTCTGACAGTAAACAAACTGCCCTTCGATGAAGAGATCAAACTCAATCATAGTGGTCGCTTTACCAGGGTGAAGCACCACATCGTTTAAGCTTGATAATGTCGCGACCGGCTGACCGCCACGACGGACCTGTGCATCCAACAGGAATCGCGTTTCGGTAATAAAACGACCATCCAAAACTTCTTGAACTTTTTCTTCTAAATCACCGTCCGGTGAAATATCCGTCAGGAATCCAAGCTTACCGCGGTTGATTCCCAACACAGGAACACCATATTTAGCCAGCTTACGAGCAGCGCCTAACAGGCTACCATCACCACCAACCACAATCACAAGATCACACATTTCACCCAAAAGCTGCGACCGTCCTACTTGACGGTTATGGCCCGGAATAACCTCTGCAATGCGATCTTCTAAAATCACATTCATGCCATTGTCATCAAGAAACTTCATCAAACGACGAATAGTTTCAACAACTTTTGCGCTACCAATACGGCCAATAATGCCAATATTTCTAAACTGATCCATGATTGTTAAGCTAACTTCTTCAAATTGAACGGTAATTTTCTGTACCCAGGCATGCTACTCTTTTCGGCCTAGGACAACAACTTAAATAGTAGTCCAACAAGGTTACGACTCGATAACAATCCCAGGAATTCACTATGCCACAATCGCTCAATGCATTTAATTTTTCGCATCAATATGTGGCAGACCTTGCTTGGATCATCTACAGCGCCCCCTTACTCAAAGAACAGTCGCTTTCATCCGAACTAACACCTTCAGAGCTATCCGCCCCCAGCTTTACACCACAAACTTCGACCACGACACCTACAGCCGACTGGTTAGAACAACTCGCCAAGTTAAATCATTCTCCGAGCCCACTGATACATCATATTGAGAGCAGACAATCCACTCGCGTCGGCTTTTATTACGAAGCACTGATCAGCTACTTGCTTTCAACCTTTCCTGGCGTCATACGTTTGGCAGAGCATCTACAACTTCAGAAAAATGGTCGCACACTGGGTGAAATTGATTTTTTATATAGAGATGAGAAAACAAACAAGGTAATCCACTTAGAAACTGCGGTTAAGTTCTATCTAGGCAGCAAGCCATGGCTGGATGCAAGCCACCCTTTTAAACATTGGCTTGGCCCCATGATTAAAGATCGCCTCGACTTAAAGACACAGCACTTGATCAATCATCAGAGCCAAATGTGTTTATCAGAGTCATTTACTGAGCTATCGAAACAGCTAAACCTTCCTCAACCGACGCACCGTGAAGTATTAATGCAGGGCTATTTATTCACTCATCCAAGTGAGCCTGTGTCACTCCCATACAACGTTGAGAACGAGAACACGACTCAACGACCTTTATGGTTTGCAAGGCACGAGATAGACGCTTTTCTATCAAACGATGACAAGTTCATTATTCTCAAGAAGCCATTTTGGCTAAGCCCGTTTCATAGCAAAGAACATAACCAACTTTTGGACAGAGATTCCTTAAAGGAACAGCTAGACAGCTTAATTGAACAGTGGAATCGCCCAATATTGATATCCATACTCAGCACGAACGAACTCTCAAAAACCAATCATGCCCTTTTTCAAGAGAACAATCGTTGCTTTATCGTCCCGGACAATTGGGCCGGCATATCAGCACCTAACACCTGATCCACGTACCCCAACCAACCATGAAGACCACCAGTATGAATGCATAAAATACGAGATACTTTCCCTGAATGATCAAAGAAACCCTGAGCCACTCTCTCTTTAGCAAATGCCATCAGTTTCAAGGTATAAACCGGATCCAGCAAAATACCTGTTTCTTTCAGAAATTGATTCGCAAACTCAATTAATTCCGCATTTAACTGACCATAACCAGGCTGACGGGCATCGTAGTGTAATTGGTAGTTAGTGCGCTTTGGATCTGCGATGAAACGAGCAACTTCTTTGGTCAACCACCCTCTTTCAGGCTCGACCGATGTTTGACCAAACATGGATAAACCATGCACTTGAGGCTGATCAGCCCCACCTGACATACCACGTACAATACCCGCCATGGTAGCCCCGGTGCCACACGCCACCAACACATGATCAAAACTTATTGTTTGATTCACCACTAACTCACCGATGCTTTCAGCACCAAGAACACCCTCGTTATTACTGCCACCTTCTGGAATCAGGAAAAACTCCCCCACCTGATCACGATAAAAGGCCAAGCGGTCTTCGTCATATTTTCGACGGTAATCCTTCCTATCAACGAAAAGCAATTGAGTTCCTGACCTTGCTACTTCAGCAAGCATGGGATTAGATTCGGGCGTCAATTCGTCACCACGGATAACAGCAACAGAGCTCAAACCAGCCTGAGCACAGGCCTTTGAGAATGAATAGATATGATTGGAAAACGCGCCGCCGAACGTCAGTAATTGCTGATACTCTTGCGTTTTAGCTTCAGATAAATTCTTGGCCAACTTAAACCACTTGTTTCCCGAGACATCGACATCCGTCAAATCCAACCGCAATAGAAACAGTTCGACAGAGGAACCATCAAGCCAACTCGGAAATACCTGCTCAACAGGCAGTTGCTGGATAAGTGAATCTATATCTAACGGATAAGTCGGAATCATCAAAGTTCTCAAGAAAGCGAGAGAGCAGTATTTTCATTAGTTCAGGGGCATTAGTTCAGATGAATCAATTCAGGCATAAAAAAGCCCCTGACTGTACACAGACCGACAAAGGTCTGGTGAGCCAGAGGCTTTATAACAGAAAATCGAGGCGACAGTTAAGCGCGTTTTGATTCAATCGCGATCACGGTTGGCACATCATTTTCTTCCAACTCACGCATTTTCTTGTTCATCGTATTGCAAACACGCTTTAGTTGAACCAACTGCTGTGTCAGCAAATAGTTTTCGGCCTTGGTTTGAATTAATTCCATTTGCTCTGCATTCCCTTCCCCAGTGGAAAGGTCAGCTATGTTTCCCACAGCACGTAGATCCTCCAGATGTTCCTTAACAACCTCTGCGTCGTCAATGTCCAACAAACGAGCTATTAATGCGACGGCATTGTTTAACTGCTGTTCACGCTTCAAATAACGAACTTTCAGCTGCTCAAATTTTTGCGAGAACATACGCTTATGCTCGTTATACTGTATCTGGTCGTGACGACGGGCACGCTCCAAAGAATCAACCTTGTCTTTACATTCATTGGTCAATGCTTCGATACGGAAACGCTGGCTCTTAATAATTTCAGCCAATTTATCACGACGATTCTTGGACTCTTCACTTTCCACCAGAGGAGGCTGATTCTGAGACTGAGCATGACTTACTGCCACATCAATGCAACCCATTGAGGTATGCTGACCAGCGGCCAATTGCTGATTGATATTCAGATCGTTCTGTTCAATTGCATGCTTCAAAATTTGGAAATGATTCATTCCTGGCTGAATCGAAGGATCCCACATTTCCTCGCGCATTTCAGGCTGCGGACAACGAGTACGGCACACCAGCTGAATTGGGCCTGCGCCAAGATCCGGCCCCTGACCAGCAATTCCCATCAAACGACGCAATGGCAGACTCCAAGAGCGGTCTGCGTAACCGTGCTCATCAAAATCTATGCAAAAGAAAATAATTCCTGAAATAGTTAAATCAGGCTGAACATTCACATAGCAGCCTTTTACACGCTCATCCGCATAATCCGGCAGACACGAAACGTGGTCCAAAACGCCTTCAAACTCTGAGTAAAGCATCTGCTCTACAACTTCCGCGCCTTTAAATAAAAGGACAGCTTCAACAGTTGGTGTTGTATCGTTAGCGGAATTCATGGGATGACCTCAATAATCATTAAGCTATTGAGGCTAAGTTTAGTGCTTTATAGAAAACGAACTGTGACTTAGTTAGCAGGGAAAACTAAGCTCACGCTTATACACCAACGGTTACAAAAGCGCATGCTTTGTAACCGTTGTAATAATTGCAGAACGTCTTCCCCAAAGAAAAATAATTTTATAACTTTCAATAGATTAGCATTATATCTCAGCGGCCAATCGTGACCCTTGATTGATTGCCCGCTTTGCATCCAGTTCAGCAGCGACATCCGCACCACCAATCAGATGAACAATTTTTCCAGCCGTTTCGAGCGATTCCTGAAGCTCTCTAAGCGGCTCCTGCCCCGCACACAGAACAATATTATCGACATCAAGCACTCGCTCTTCACCATTCACAAGCAAGTGCAACCCCTGATCATCAATCTTCCGGTAGTCCGCGCCATTGATCATGTGCACACCTTTCTTTTTCAAACCGGTTCTATGCACCCAACCTGAGGTTTTCCCAAGGTTCTGACCAACCTTACTGGACTTCCTTTGAATAAGATAAACCTCGCGCTCAGACGGAGAAACCTCAGCCGGAACCACACCACCTCGATGCCCAACCGTAAGGTCAACTCCCCACTCTTTCATAAAGAGGTCAATATCAAGACTCGGTTTTTCGTCGCCATGTGTAAGGAATTCTGCAGTATCAAAACCAATGCCACCCGCACCAATGATGGCAACCTTCTGGCCAATAGCTTTGCGCCCAAGAATCGTATCCAGATACCCAACCACTTTTGGATGATCAATCCCTTCAATGGCAGGTACTCTTGGTGAAATCCCGGTTGCCAAGACAATCTGATCATAGCCTCCCGCAATAAGGTCATCCGCAGAGACACGTTTCCCAAGATGCAGATGAACGCCATGCTTTTCGATCATCACCTTGAAGTATCTCAAGGTTTCATAAAACTCTTCTTTTCCTGGAATTCGCTTAGCCACATTAAACTGACCACCCACTTCATTCTGATCATCAAATAAATCCACTTGATGCCCCCGCGATGCAGCCACGGTCGAGAATGACAATCCAGCAGGGCCAGACCCTACAACCGCAATCTTTTTCGGAGTACTTGTTGGCTCATAAACCAACTCTGTTTCATGACACGCTCGCGGATTCACCAAACAAGACGTCAATTTCATGCTAAAGGTGTGATCCAAGCAGGCCTGATTACAGCCAATACAGGTATTAATTTCTTCCGGCTTACCTTCGGCTGCTTTTTTCACAAACTCCGCATCCGCTAAGAACGGCCGCGCCATGGATACCAAATCAGCATGCCCTTCGGCCAATACTTGCTCAGCCACTCCAGGGTCATTAATACGGTTTGTCGTCACCAAAGGAATCGTCACTTCGCCTTTTAAGTGCTGCGTCACGCGGGTAAATGCCGCTCTGGGCACTTTAGTCACAATGGTAGGAATACGCGCCTCATGCCAGCCAATCCCTGTGTTAATGATGCTTGCTCCGGCCTTCTCAATTTCCTTGGCCAATGCAACGACTTCCTTCCAATCACTGCCCTTTTCAATTAAATCCAACATTGACAGGCGATAAATAATAATAAAGTCATTACCAACCTTCTCTCGTACCCGTTTGACAATTTCGATAGGAAGTCGAATTCGATTATCAAAGCTTCCACCCCAACGATCCTTACGCTGATTCGTGTGCTCCACTATAAACTGATTTATGAAATACCCTTCAGACCCCATGATCTCAACGCCATCATAGCCTGCGGATTGAGCCAGCGAGGCACAATGAACAAAGGCTTCGATCTGCTGCTCCACTTCATCATCGGTTAGTTCATGAGGTTTGAATGGATTAATAGGCGCCTGGATCGCAGAAGGTGCAATCAGTTTTGGGTTATACGCATAACGGCCAGCATGAAGAATCTGCATGCAAATCTTCCCACCCTCTTGATGTACTCGCTCGGTCACGATCTTGTGATTGTCCGCTTCTTCTTGCGTATCCATCTTAGCGCCGCCTTGATAGACCGCCCCTTCAGCGTTCGGGCCAATTCCTCCGGTAACAATCAAACCTACGCCACCACGAGCCCGCTCAGCATAGAACTCTGCCATTCGCTCAAAGCCGTTTTTTGCCTCTTCTAAGCCCGTATGCATCGACCCCATCAACACCCGGTTTTTTAGTGTGGTGAAGCCAAGATCCAACGGCTCTAGCATATGTGGATATTTTGAATTTTGAGTCATTAGGGGATTCTCCAAACTAATCAACGGGCTCAATCTAAGAATTATTATTCATTTTTGTATGTATGAATTTAGACCCTGTTGACCAGAGCTTCAATGCAGATTCCTCACAAGAAACGCACCAAAATAATGCAACAAACATATAACCAAGAACAATTTTGAACAGATTGAATCAACACGAGAGCACAACACTTAATACAAGTCAGGAAGGAAAACACAGCAGAAATAGTAGAAACAACGTTAAATACGTCGAAAGGCAGAGAAATTACAGAAGAAAATACAGAGACGAGAAAAACAAACCGGGGTTTTATCTAGCCGCATCCCCAGCAAAGGATGCTGGAGCGGCATACAAAAGATAAAAGCTTATAAAGCAACAAATTACATCAAAAGATCGAATAACCTAGATTACATCTCGACGCCATCGTCATCTAAGTAATCATCGTCATATTCATCAAAGTAGATATCTAGAAGATCGTCATTCATTTCCATTTTATTCTCCTTACATTAGAGCTTTGGACACGACATGCTTTGAATACAAGACAGTAAATACAAGTTGCATGCCAAAACCAAACAACAAAGAGATTATTACGAAAATATTTCGAAATTATTACAACAAAAGAAGAATTTGAAAATTAAGAAAATAACTAAGAAAGGGGGGGGGGATAGAAAATGGCGGAACAGACGGGACTCGAACCCGCGACCCCCGGCGTGACAGGCCGGTATTCTAACCAACTGAACTACTGCTCCGCATTGTGACTATTTGGTGTTCTAACCATCTTTACTTAGTAACCAAATAAAGATTTGGTGGGTGGTACAGGGCTCGAACCTGTGACCCTCGCCTTGTAAGGGCGATGCTCTCCCAACTGAGCTAACCACCCAGTAAGATGGCGGAACAGACGGGACTCGAACCCGCGACCCCCGGCGTGACAGGCCGGTATTCTAACCAACTGAACTACTGCTCCGTAACCAAATAATCTAAGCCGTACCAAATAAAATTTGGTGGGTGGTACAGGGCTCGAACCTGTGACCCTCGCCTTGTAAGGGCGATGCTCTCCCAACTGAGCTAACCACCCGGCTTAAATCTTCTTTTAAGATCAGCAACTTATTGTGATAAATCGCCGTTCCCTCAAGAAGTGGTGAGCATTATACAGAGCGATCTTTGCCGGTCAACAGCTTTTTTCAAAAAAATTACATTCTTAAGACAGATGATACTCATACTGATTACTTAGCAACCAAAACGGGCAAAATCGCTCATTTATCACACACTTACTGCTGTTTTTTTAGTCGTTTCTGATTTACTAAACGCAATAATTGAGCGGTTGCTTCGGCATCACTCATCGCCCTGTGGTGATTATTTAGCTCAATTTCAAATTCTTTACTTAAATTCGCCAAACCATAAGACTCGTATCCGGGATAAAAACGTCGCATTTCTTTTACTGTACACAACTTTGGCATAGCAAAAGATTCTTCTAGGCGAGCAAATTCAGCTTTTATAAAGCCATAATCAAAATTGACATTGTGAGCAACGAAGATACTGCCAGATAAAAATGCCTTAAAAGTATCTGCTATTTCAGAAAACACCGGTGCGTTTTGAACCATCTCATCGGAGATCCCGGTTAGATTGGTAATAAAGGCAGGAATATGACGTTCAGGATTAATTAAACTTTGCCAACGATCCACAATTTCACCTGAGACCACCTTTACTGCCCCGATTTCAGTAATGCGATGAGTTTCCTTTGTACCACCGGTCGTTTCAATATCCACCACACAATAGGCTTGATTAGGATCTGTGATCCACTCCACTCGACACACAGAAGAATGAAAGCCAGCTTCTTTTAACTTGTTCAATGTGACCAGCTGATTCGCTCTCAGTGAATCCCCTGGCGCTTTGACCTCCTCAAAGCGAACCCTGCCCTCTTCTACGATGGTGAGATCAGGAAAACCATCACTTAATTCATAAAAGCTCTTAGCCATCATTATTAAGAAACGATCCAACGCGTCCAGATCAATGTCCTTAATAATGCTAAATAGATTTGATAACAGATTGCTCTTCCAGCGAAACAGTCCATTGGGTTTTCCAAAATGACTCGCTGCTTGTTTCGTTAAGAACTGAACATAGGCATCACGATCACAAATGATTGAACTGCGCTGTTCTATCACCAGTTGATGCAAAGAATAAAAGCCGCCATCTTTTAGACACCCCGGCATGACATCAAATTCATTACACAGGCTGTTGTCACTTTCAAAGAGTTCAGGCCAATAGGTCAAACCAAACAACGCACGCCAAAGCTCATTTTCTGTTTCGTAAGCGTTTACTCCATTCGCTCGATAGTAATTACAAACGCCCTGCTCCACGTTATGGCGAAACATTTCATCAATTGAAATCACCTTGGCCGCTCGTAACACGTCGGTCAGTTTACTGGTACGTTTTTGATTAAACTTCCTAGCCAAAAAGTCTTCCGCAAACAACAACAGATGTTCAGAGCCAGGGTTTTCGATCAGGGCTTCTAAACGGGCTTGAACCTGTTCTGTTTCACCAAACTTATAAAGCAGTCGCAAACTACGTTCTTCAGATTCAGGCAAAGAGCATGCTTGGTAAAGGTTGAGCGCTAAGGTCTCATCCAGTCGCTCTAACTGTCGAGCCAGCTTCAAGGTGTAACGCCCATGTAAAAGTGTTGCCTGCTCGCCGTTAGGCTCCGGCAGTTGAGAAATTTCTTCCGCTAAGGCAATCCAATCCAAGTCACGCGGCTTTTTTAATAGCTGCAATTTCTGTGCGTAGATAAAGCTGGTTAATGCATCGTCTATAGACTGAAACCGAGCTTGAGCCTGAACTTGTTGCCCCTGAGTTTTCCTAACACCTAAATCACGCAAGGAAAACTGGTTTAATCGGCTATCCACATTCCCGAAAAACAAAAATAACAAATAGCTGAACTCAGGTTCGCACGCTTTCACCCAAAAGCCATCGAATAAGCCACACGACTCTGCTTGTTCAAATGTAATATTGGAAACAAGCACATCCACCAGCGCTTGTTTTTTATCAGACGACTTAAAAGAAACCTGCTGAGCCTTCAGAAAATTGCTGAGCTGATCTTTCGTAAAGTACGTTAGGCAAGCAGGCCAATCTCTTTCTGAAACAACCCGAATCAGACCTTTGGCTTCAAGACGTTGTAGCACCTCTGGAAGATTGGGAATCTCATCGTATTTGAGCGTTTTTTGATGAATCACAGCAACATTACGATTCAGCAAGCGTACTAATAAACACTGGCTAGACTCATCCATTGCCTTATAGGTTTCAAGAAACATCCGATGCACAGCATCCAGCAAGTGGCCTGACACGGATTGAATGTAATCAAGGAATTCATTGAAATGGTCTAGATAGTATTTTTCAGGAAGTTCTTGTTTCATTGAATACTCAGGTCTTGCTCTATACTGATATGGATGCCAAATTCGGCGTATATTTAACCGACTTAGAAATGAAAAACAAAGCATGACTGAAGCTCAGTTTTACATTGGCCAGATCATTCATCATAAACGATTTAATTATCGAGGCGTGATTTATGGTGTGGATTCCCGTTTCTCTCATTCAGAGGAATGGTATGAGATGATGGCAAAATCGCGACCACGGAAAGACAAACCTTGGTATCACGTCTTAGTCGATGGCGCAGAACACACCACGTACGTTGCTGAACAGAATTTAGAAGAAAGCAAAGATCTCTCGCCGGTAGATCATCCACTTACAAAAGAATTATTTAGAGAACACGATGGGGAGCGTTACCTCCCCATAAAAAGAATGAACTAGGAGCAGTAAGCCCCTAGCCAAGCATTAACCTTCCCAGGTCTTACGAGCTTCCAAGGCAAGATCACGAACACGTTGAATGTCTTCGTCGGTATAGACGCCGTTCACGCCTGAAATGGCAGCGAGCTTCATACCGTGTTTCAAGCCCATCTTGTAAATCTCTTTCACCTTCTCCCATTCGGTATTACGACCAATAGTGAAGACTTCAAAGCGACCTTCAAGAGCCAGAACAATGGTTTCCGCCATACAAGCAAATACCACATTATCCGGTAGCTTGATGCTGCGCATGTCGAGCTTACCAGGCACTTCAATTTCGCCTGACTCAATCACTAGTACATCAGGACGTTTCGCCACTTCTTCAGGTGGCAAATCCAGTGGTCGAGCCACATCGGTGATAACACAACCCGGCTTAACCTTTGTAATATCAAGGATCTTCTTACCTGCGCCCGAAGTAGAAGTTACAACCACGTCCATCTGCCCAAGGTGCGCATCTGGATCTGTTGTACAAGTAATTTTGGCATCCGGCGTATCTTCCAACATCGACTTTTTGAGTTTTTCCAAAGTCTTCATGTTACGACCGGCGATATAAACTTCATCGAACGCCATTGCCAGCAAGCGAGCCGAAACCGAACCAATCGAACCGGTGGCACCAATCACCATAGACTTAGCAGGAATTTTCCCGCCGTTCTTAGGTGTTTCCACCAACTTGAGACGCTTCATAGCATCCGCTGCGGCCCAAAGTGCGCCCGATGCACTGTAGCTGTTACCCGTGGTAATCGGAATCTCCGAACGGCGAGCAACGGTAATACCGGCATCACCCACAACCTTGGTGAACGCGCCCAAGCCCATGATCTGAGCCCCCAACTTTTCAGCCATCTTCGCAGCAGCAAGCAGACGCTTATAAGTAAACTCGGCACTGTGCGACAACATTTCTTTTGGCGTACCACCGACCGTAATCAGCCAACCCTCAGCTTCTGCACCGCACGGTGATTTGATGCCCTTCACTTCCGAATACACAAGCGGTGGCGCATGAGCAAACGCTTTCTCAACCGCATTCATTAACGGCGTATGGGCAAAACGTTTAGGAATTGGCGTCACATTACGAATGTATTCTTGAGACAGAGGATGGATCACAAACGCGAAACGACGAATGTTTCTGAACTCACCCGTTGGGTGCAACATACGTGGCTTGATATCTAGCTCTTTGATGATGTCTTCAAGATCCGCTGTCGATAGTTCATCCGCATCAATGTCACTTGAGCCAACGACCATGGCTTCCAGTACATTAATACCCAGAACCTGTTCGAACAGATCCGGCGTCACATCAATCGCCAGATTTACCTGGGCATCTTTAAAGAACGCTAAGTCTTCGTCCGTCACCATAGAGGTAATAATGGTCTTATCTTTTAGGCTTTCGAGATCACCGTATTTACGAATTTCAGAGCTTGTACCTACAACCACGTGAGAGTCTTTCATCGCACCGCGAATCAAACGCTTTTTAACTGTTGGCAATGAAGGGACGTTGGTTTTCTCGGTATCAAACGGAGTGAACTGGTTTATGCTGTAGCGGCCCCGAGCATAAAGCTCCAATGCCGTAATAGATTTCAAAAATTTGGGAATGCCCGCATGAATGATTGGATCAGCAAACTTAATGTTTGGCGTGTACTCTGCCATTAAAGTCGCCATGTCATAGTTTGCCATCCCTGACAAAAACAACACTTTATTGTTGTTGAAGTAGTTTACTAATTCTTTCTGTACATAGCGTACTGCATGGCATTGCAGCAAACGTCTTAACCGTGCACCAGTCGTCACAGGAACACGAGTCACAACTTGAGTTAACTTACGAGTTGCCTGATTTTCAAAACGGAACTCGCCTACATTGTAATCATCAGCGACCATACCCACCGCCATGACATCACACTTAGCTTGAAGGCGCTGTAACTGCTCCCAGGCTTCTGCTTCGTTTCCGTCGGTACCTATGCGTTGGATGGTAAATTCATCGTCTAAAAATTTTGTGGTGAATTCATAGTCTTGATCGGACGACCCAAGACTGACGTTGATTATTTTTTTCATAGAATGATCCATCATCTCATTATTGTCTGTCACACGTTCCCCAGTATAACCAGAGAAAAGGATAACTAGGGAACCTCTGAGTTAGAGCGGACTTATTCAGAGGTTCCCGAACATCAAGCTTAGACAGTTTGTACTTTCACTGCTAGCACTGATCAAAGCGAACCATTAAGAGTAAACGCCTAAACCATGAAAATCTCAACCTCTGCGGTTAAATGACAGTGGTTGTTATGCTTAGCCTACAAACAGAAGGAGAGCCAACAAAAGATTAGCTAATAATAGAAAGAAGAGGTTTAACTAAGATGACGATGATTCTTCATCGCAACGATTTCAGATAATACCGACAAAGCAATTTCTGGCGGCGTCTTACCACCTATGTCTATACCGGCCGGGCCTTTAACCCGTGTTTGATCTTCTACAGACACACCATCCATATCCAACAGCGCCAATCGTTGTTGATGAGTTGATTTACTGCCTAACGCAGCAATATGAGCAACTTGCGTTTTTAATGCCGCCTTTAAAATAGGAATGTCCCAGTCATGGTCATGACTCAGCAACACCAGCGTACTGAATGGATCTAACAGACTGGCATCAAAGCTCTTGGGAGATTTCATACTGAGATACTGGGTATGCAACACTCCATTTCTATCAACTCCAGTACTATCGACACCGTTTCTATCAATAGGAGTAAGTTCATCATCAGTAAATCGAGAGGAACAAGCAAAAAGTTCAACATCAAAGGACTGAGACAACACAGTGAAGAAATCAAACACTGCGCCCTGCCCAACCGCCAGAATGCGATGTTTAGGTAAAAATACCTTGGAAAAAGACGTTAAATCCGATTCCACTTGCGCACGAGTAAACTGACTGCCGCGATGATTTTTTGGGTAGTAATCGTCTTCTGAAACCGGTGACAAAGAGAAGCTTTGTTCGGACAAATCCAGATTCAAGGCAACCGGTTGACGCTGTTCGGTTAACCGGGCTAATTCAGAAACCCAATCCGACGGTTCAATCGGCGTGATTAAAACATCAATGCCTGAACCACAGGGTAATTGGATGTCGAAGTAATCCGAGTCCCGACCATAACGAATCAATTTCCATTGATGATGGTCGAGCGTCTCCAACGCTTCACTCACCAGTGCCGCTTCAACACAACCACCTGAAAGCAGGCCTACTGACTCACCGTTTTGATTCACCAACATCTGGCTTCCAACGCCTCTCGGCGAAGAGCCTTCAACATTTATTAAGGTAAGTAAGGCAGTCTTAAGACCTTGGTCAAGCCAGGAAAACAAATACGGACGCACATCATCAACAAAAGAGGAAGAGCCCAGAGAAGCCTCTGAATTCGCTAATGGAGTTTCCGCGTCCTTCTGGTTCAATCCTGTTTGATTTGCAACGCATTGCAACATATTTGTTTCCCAGCTTGAGTACTTATTTCCTGACTTCAGATGTCATTAAGACGTATCAGCCTAAAAGAAATCAACGTCTTTTGATATGCAAACTGCGCCAACTTTTCTCCTCAAGCTTTTTAAACCAAAGCCCAAGAAGAAAAGTCTGATGAAAGCGATGATTAGCTTAACGGCGTTTTCATCGGCAAACGACGCTCTACCGGTCCACCTGCTGACGCCAGCGCATTCGCGATTGCAGGGCCAATCACGGGCGTTCCTGGCTCACCGACACCCGTAGGTGGTTCTGCCGATGGCACCACATGCACGTCCACTTCCGGCATATCCTTCATTCGAATCACCTGATAATCATGGAAGTTGGATTCCCTGACAGCCCCATTGTCGATGTGAATCTCACTGTACAAGGCAGGAGACAAGCCAAAGCCTATGCCGCCTTCCATTTGAGCTGCAATCACATCAGGGTTCACTGGTACTCCACAATCCACCGCACAGGTAACTTTATCAAGCTTATAGTTATTGCCTGACTTACTGATCTCCGCCACTTGCGCGACATAAGTACCGAACGATTTATGAACCGCAACACCATAAGCTTTATTAGGATCGGTGTTGGTTTTCATGCCTGATTTTTCAGCCGCCAATGCTAATACACCACGGTGTCTCGGGTGATCTTTTAATAACGACATCCGAAACTCAACGGGATCTTTACCCGAAACTCGAGCAACGTCATCCAAGAAACATTCGGTCGCGTGGGCGGTATGAGTTGAACCCACACTGCGCCACCACAACACAGGAACACCGACTTTAACTGTGTGCAATTCCACCTGCATATTCGGGATTGCATAAGGCAAGTTAGAAGCCCCTTCTACCGACGTATGATCAATGCCATCCTTAATCAAACCACCCTCAAAGAAAGTGCCTTCGATAATCGACTGACCAACAATTCGGTGTTGCCAAGCAACCAGATTGCCTTGTTTATCCAATCCGGCTTTCAGTTTGTGAAAGTACATTGGGCGGAAATACCCCGCGCGAGTGTCGTCTTCACGAGACCACACCAGTTTAACGGGAATATCCTTACCATAGGCTTTCGCAATTTCAGCCGCTTCAAGCACATAATCTGCAGCTGGATTCGCACGACGCCCAAAGCTACCGCCCGCAAAAACGGTATTAATAGTCACCTTATCCATCGGCACGTTTAATAACTTGGCCAAGGACATTTGATCGCCGGTATGAAGCTGAGCACCATACCAAAGCTCAACCGATTGATACGCGCCGCCAGACTGCTTGGTTTGAACCACGCAGTTCATGGCTTCCATCGGCGAGTGAGAGAGATAAGGAAACTCGTAGTCGGCTTCAATGACTTTATCTGCTTTAGCAAAGGCCGAGTTAACGTCACCCTTTTGCGCAGCCACTAAGCCCGGCTTCTCTGCCAGCGCTTTATATTCGGACATCAATTGATCCGAACTCTTAGTCATTGCTTGCGACTCATCCCATTCCAGCTGTAACAAATCTCGGCCTGTTTTGGCTTGCCAATAATCTTGAGCTAAAACAGCGACACCGTTCGGAATACGAACCACATCGACAACACCAGGAACCTGTTTCGCATTCGTCGCATCATAAGATTTTAACGTGGCGCCAAACTTTGGTGGACGAGCGACCATCGCTGTTAACTGACCCGGTAACTTCACGTCTTGAGTAAATACCGCCGTTCCGTTGATCTTACCTGTGTCTTTTCGTGAAACTTTAGTCCCGATCAATTTGAATTGGGATGGATCTTTCAGTGTCACCTTTTCAGGAACCGTCTGCATCGCAGCCAACTCTGCCAGCGCACCATAACCAATTTGTCTGCCAGACGCCTTATGATAAGCCACACTGTTATCAGTGGTAATTTCGCTGGCAGGTACATTCCAGCTCGCCGCCGCAGCGGCAACTAACATGGCTCGCGCCGCCGCACCGGCTTCACGCAACTGTGTAAAGGAGTTTGCAATAGCAGTACTACCACCGGTTCCTTGGAATTTCCCCCAGAACAGATTGTTGTATCGCTCTGGATTCGCTTCAGAATTGATCGCTCGAACTTGATTCCAATCGGCATCCAACTCTTCTGCTACTAACGTAGCTAGCCCGGTATAGGTTCCCTGCCCCATTTCCAGATGCTTCACCATGACAGTAATCTTGCCATCGGTTCCAACCGTTACAAAGGCATTCGCTTCGAAGGTTTTCTCTGGCATCTGAACGTCTGAAGATATGCCATCATCGCTTGCACACCCGGCTAATGAGACACCTAAAACCAGTCCGGCACCGGCTTGAGCACCACCGACGATAAATGATCGACGACTTACATTAAGCGACATGGCTCTCTCCTTCTTGTTTATTCAAATCAGTAGCGGTTGCATCGTAGAACAACGAATCGTCCGAAGGTTCTGCCTGCGCAATAGACATAGATTGCGCCGCTTGCTTAATGCCTTTTTTGATTCGTACATAAGTAGAGCAACGGCAGATATTGCCTGACATAAAATCATCTATATCTTGATCAGAAGGATTGGGATTTTGTTTGAGTAACGCAGTCGCCGACATGATCTGTCCGGATTGACAATAACCGCACTGAACAACAGCAATGTCTTCCCACGCCTGAGCCACTGCCTTCGCTTCTTTGGATAAATCAGAGGATGGGAGCCCTTCAATGGTAGTAATGCTTTGATTTTGAACGCTGCTCACCGGCGTCACACACGAACGAATTGACGTGCCGTTCATGTGAACAGTACAAGCGCCGCATTGCGCCATACCGCACCCAAACTTAGTGCCAGTCAAATTTAGGTGATCGCGAATCACCCACAGCAAAGGGGTGTTGGGATCAACATCCACCTCGTGCTTCTGTCCATTTAAGTCTAAAGAGAGTTTCATTAAGACGTCCCCGCATCATCAAGCTGATCTAAAAAGTTGGAGTCTCATTAGCTGAGATCTAATTGATTTACTAAGACTAGTTAATTCATTGATGATGCAAAATACGTTGATCGGAAATTGATAGAAACGAGCAATGAATTTCAAGAAACAGGCAAAAAGGCGCTCAATAGAGACTGAGTGAAACCACCTTAATTACAAACCTATAGGTTTAGATGTTTCATTTTCATAAGCCGTTCTAAGATGATGTGCACGCTTTTCCAACAAAGACCTCAGGGCTTTTAGTTGTCCTTTAGCCGCCTGATATCCGATTTCAATGGCTTCATCACGGGAGTCAAAGCTGGCAAAGTTAGACGGTTCAAAATCCGGTTGAATCAAGAGGTCTGCATTGGCCATTTCTGATTCCGCTATGCGACAACTCTGGATACGAAATGCAGAGTACAACAAACGCGATGCAGTGCTGATGTCTTTGTAATTCGAGCCACAATAGACATCGACCGCAATAACAATATCGGCACCCATCGAGCGGGCGAAGTTTACCGGAACCACTGATAGTACCCCGCCATCGACATAGAGGTTTCCATCAATTTCTACAGGGATAAAGGCGCCAGGAATACTCGATGATACTTGAACTGCTTTGCCAACATTGCCTTTGGAAATCAGCTTTTCCTGTCTGTCCGTTAGATCAGTCACCGCAATACCCAGCTGTTTTGGTAAGGATTCAATTTGTGGACTATCGAGCTGTTCATTTACCCAATCGGCCAACGCCTCTCCCTGAAGAATTCCCTGATTAGAAATACGAACATCCGCAATACCCCAAGCACTGAGGTTGTTAACCGCATCGATCATGTCTTGATAACTTTTTCCGG
The DNA here is from genome assembly GCF_042646085.1 of Litoribrevibacter euphylliae. Taxonomy (NCBI): domain Bacteria; kingdom Pseudomonadati; phylum Pseudomonadota; class Gammaproteobacteria; order Oceanospirillales; family Oceanospirillaceae; genus Litoribrevibacter; species Litoribrevibacter euphylliae. The sequence goes on from NZ_JBHRSZ010000002.1 coordinate 201,553, forward strand.
ACGCATAGAAGGCCGCTGCAATAGAACCGGCTGAAGTTCCTGTTACTACACTGGCATTTATGCCCTCCTCTTCAAGCGCTTTAATGACCCCTAAATGAATAAAGCCCCGAACACCACCGCCACCAAAAGCAATGCCAATTCTCGGAACAGCATTATTGTTTGGTTGTACAGAAGTAGATTTTACCGATGTGTGATTTTCGGATGTCTGTTTTACAGAACGGTCTGAATCTGCAATTGAACTTACCAATGCTTTAGGGCTTAAATCGTTGTACACATTTTTTGATGCACATCCCGTAACAACCACAACCATCAACAGCATTACACTTTTAGCTATCCACATATAACGATCCATATATTAAACAAGTTGTTTTCCTCATTACTGAACGTTCAGTCAACCTTAAAATTAAACTACACCGTATAGTGTAATCATAAAATAGCCGAAAATACGAGAGCTACATTACAAGACCTTGTATTCAGATAATGTGTACAACAATCCTTGGCATAGGATTAAAACGGGGAAAACTCAATGACCTGATTACGGCCATTGCCTTTTGCTTGGTAGAGGGCTGAGTCTGCTCTGGCCAGTAGTTCTTTGATGCCCCTATCCGTGTCGATCAGATAGCTGATGCCGACGGAAACGGTAATGTTAATGGTTTGATTTAAATGAATCAGAGGAAAAGCATGTTTCTCTACATGGGATCGAATTCGCTCAGCAATACTATGCGCCGCGGCTCTATCAGACATTGGCAATAACACAGCAAATTCCTCACCACCTATACGGCAGAGAGAATCGCTTTGGCGAAGCAAGGTGCCGCATAGTCGAGCAAACTCTCTTAGTACATCATCGCCACCTTCATGCCCATAGTTATCATTAATACTTTTGAAAAAATCGATATCCAGAGCCAAAAGAGATAAAGACTGACGATAACGGATAGCACGTTCAATTTCTTGTACAGACAAAAGATCAAATGCCCGACGATTATTGACTCCAGTAAGTTGATCCGTATTGGCAAGATGCTCAATTCTCTGATTCGCCTCTTCGAGGGACTTCTGAGTGTTTTTTAGATCGGTGATATCAACCCCAAAGGCGAGCATGTAGCCATTCTTGAGATTAATTCGTGTCATTTTGTACCAACGACCGTCTTTCATATCGCTTTCAAAATGACTAATCGGCGTCGATTGTTGAGTTTTTATCAGTTCGTCAAACCAAGTACTGAAATCATCAGCTTCAATGTTAACGCCTGAATTTGAGTTCCAGGCGATTTCCAATAACTCTTTATGATTCTTGCCTATTGCCTCTTCTTTAGAGACGCCAAAAGTACTGGCGAAGGTATCATTGCAGTACACCACGTTACGATCTGAATTGAGAATTCCAAAGCTGTCCGGTACTGAATCCAGTACTTCCCGAAACAAAAACTCTAAGGTCATTTCCGGTTGCTTGGCCATCAGCAAACACCTGCAAGAAGTTGTCTTTGTATCTGCTGAAGTATAGATAACTCTTTCGAATTAAGAGGGAAGATTTAAAGGCTCTCGGGTAAGCTAACCCCCTAATCACAAACCTTTAACCAAGCCTGCCATCGCTCAGTATTAGCCGTCATCCAGAGTGACGCAGCACGTTCAACAGTGTGGCCTTGAATATCGACCCGATAGGCCGCTTCAGATAAATCTTTGGTATTGAATTGAATGGCTTTAACGATCTGTGCGGAACAAGGAGAACGAGAATAAAACTGTCGAGATATGGTCTTTTTCAACCAACCATTTGCAGGGTTGCCACAATCCCAAAGGTATTCTTGATTTACTCCCCACTTGGGATCCGTCTCACATGCGGGGTCATAGATGGGGAACTGCACAAACTCCCCTTCATAAATAACATCAACCCAGTTAGGTGACCAATTAAAGATCAACACTGGCTGTTGCGCTTTCATCGCCTGGTGAATTTTTTCATTCAATGCGTTTCCGTCAGGTAACTCAACGACGGTGTAGTTTAATCTCAAAGCTCGTATTTTGACCCTATCAGGCTTTTCCCAAGGCCCGGCGTAATACACACCTTTACCTTTAGAATTGTCAGTCGCAAAGAGCTCCTCACAATCATTCAACGCTTCCCAATGAGGTAATCCAGGGCACAAGATAGAAACAAATGAAGGATACCACCACTCTTCGCGCGTTCTGACATCATGGTTACCAGCATCGAGCAAACGACCTTGCGCCACCAGCTCATTAAACCGTTTCGCCATGGTGCCTTCCCAGACTTCCATTTGAACATCAGCTTCACCACTGTTTAACAGAAACCACTGCCCTTTGGATTCGCTATCAAGGTACGTCACAGACATACCTTTTTCTTTTAAAATGTTTCCTGTGATTTGAGTGATGACCTGCTGGCTCGTCCAATCCAGACGAAGCAAAGTCACAGACTCACGTTCTGAAACTGACTTCTCCTTCGTATCCAAGGTTTGCCCTAGAGATACAACAGGAAAAATCAGTAATAATCCAACAACCAAAGTTAAACAGATGTTCATAGATTATCCCTATTCAAGGTAATCAGACCTGTTTTATCACTCACCCAAATCTTTCATTAGAAACCAAAAGATTATTGAACGTATTGAGAGCTGATAGCATCAGCTTCTCCGTTATTTTTAATGAACTCATAAGCGTTATTAAGCTCATTGACAATCTTAGTCTCCGTTTCAATATTAACTGCCAAATATAACGGCGTAGACTTGAATACTAAGACTTTTGCAAGGTCTTCAATATCTTCCGACTCTGAGGCCAGATAAGGGCCTGACAAACCATCAGTAATCCAAAGATCAATCTGATCCAACATCAGTTTTCGAGGGTTCAGCGCATCGTTATCAATGGTTACTACATTAAACCCTTGCTCAATCAAGTAATCGCTGAGTACATCACCTTTATAACCACCAATACGGTATTCCTTCGCTTCTTCCAGTGACTTCAATTTAATTGATGATCCTGGTTTAGCAAACAATGTCCATTCAATTTCTGTTAAAGGTCCTACCCAATGAAAATAAGGTTTTCTCTCATCTGTCTGTGCCGTACAAAAGATCCCATGATTAGGTCGCTTCTGAGCACGGCTTAGCCCTGTAGCCCACGGTCTTAACTTTAATGAAAAATCCACATCTGAATGCTTTAGCATGGCTTTCACCAACTCAGTACAAAGCCCTGAAATATCGTCTGCTTTATGGGCGAAAGGTTTACCAGAATTAGACATATTGTAAGGTGGGTAATTCTCTGTATAGAGCCTGAGTTTTTCTTCCCCGACTGAAACAGAAGAAAAGAACGCCAATATCAGAGCAATGAACCCAACTTGAAATTTAACTTGCATGTAACACCTCGTTGTCCGTAACTACCTACGATGGATTAGCCGAACGCATTAAATAGTTTGTTGATTCCAGTGTAGTTAATGATCAGATAATGATTAACTCACTGCCTCTTTATATAGTTGTTCACACAACGCCATCTCCAATATCCACCCGCGCTGGCCTAAGAAACTACTGCTGATTTCAATCCCGAAATCAAATCTCTTATTCATGTTTGTAAGCAATTCTTACAAAAAACACCTACAAAATGAGTCAGCAGACACAAAAGAACCGCATTGATTACTCAATGCGGTTCCAAAATTCTATCGATAGCGTGTCACAACATATAAAGGGCGCCAAAGATACAGATGCTCTTTCGCTTTTAATAAGATCTTTATTGTTACAAATTATTAAAGTGAGACATACTTTAAGTTTTTAGCGCCAACCTGACTTCTAGTTTGGTTAGAATCTCTTTAGTTAACGTATTTTTTTAGAATCGCTTCATACTGACCTGATTCCTTCAATTGCTTTAAACCTTTATTGAAATCATCTCTGTGCTGCTGACGTCGAAAACCGACCTTGTAGTGACTTGGTTCGAATATTTCATGAATGGTTACGTCAGAATCGGTTTTAACTTTTTGCTCAGCGGCTCGGAAATATTTAAAAATATTGATGTCCATCACCACGCTTTCGACGCGTTCCGCGAACAGCATGGTTATTTGCTTACTTTGCTTGGCCTTTTCACTGTAACGCTTATTTGACGATGCCATATTAGCAAACTGACCACCGAGATATTTTGTTGCATCCTGAAACGCAATCACTGAACGACTCGAAAGATCCGCTACTGAATTGATTGGAAACTTATTGACCGCGAGCGACACCGCCACATTTTGATAAGTAATATGAGAATCCGAATAATGAACATTATTTAAGCCGGATGATTCAGTTACAGTCAGAGCTGCATCAGAAGCCCCCTCCTCGACCGATTTAGGAACCCGCCCGAACGGCAAATACACGGGTTCTGAAGTATGTCCGGATAGCCTTAGTGCTTCTCTGACAATGTCCAATTCCATACCTGAATCATTATCAGCAATCACATACGGTGGTAACGCCAAACCAACCGCAAGTTTCAAGTGATCAGCAAAAAGTGACGAGGAGAACAAGGAAATTAGAAGGGTTACAACGGAAGGCAAAAATAATGATCGAGTCATCTTTCTCAATACTCCAAATTAACGCCGTCCCTCATGGCACTTCGGAAAGATCCATCAAAATCGAGTATAGATTGCTATTTTTGCCTCTGCCATTTTGAGTTATCGCTTAAGGCATGTATAGACATTATCTGAAAGTACAGCTCACTTTCATCAACACAACAAAAAAATGCGCTTCACTTAGAAAACCAAGCACACTAAAACAAACCTTGTTACCTACAAACAATCAATCAGCACTTTTACCTTCAAGCTTGGCTTCAAGTTTTTCCAGAATGTTCTGTAATTTTGTTAATTCGTGCTCTCGTTGATTGGCAAGCTCACGGGTATTTGAAACCAACAAATCCAACTGATCTGCCGTCGCATGCCCATTAGCCGCAGCTTTTTCAATTTCTTCAAGGCTCATTAACTGCTTCATAACACTACCCAGCGGTGGCTGTAGAATCCTCTTTAATTATGGTTGTTATCCTAGAAAAAGGAAGGAATATGAAGGTCAGGGAAGAAGGAAAGACGATGAATTAGCTCGCTAATTCTATAAACAAAGCAATCAACGCTCCGCCGAAGAAAAGCCAAGCACTGATCGTCAGTTCACTGTAAGCGTGGCTGAGATTTGTCTGCTTAGCATTAGCCAACTGCTCAAGAGCTTCTATAACAGACAAATACGCTTCAGCCATAGTGTCCTTTTGTGCATCCTCACTGCTAATAAGTAATTGATGAATGGCCTTGATGTCTGATTGTTTTGAGTCCATCCCTAACTTAAATGCAAGAATTGCGTGCCCCCAAGCACACACCAAACAAAACACGGTAAACAGATAAAACGCCAGAAAACCCCAAGCCAATGGACTAACAGGGTGAAAGATACTTTCTCGTTCAAGGTATCCCACAAATACGACAGAAAGAATCAGGAAGGTAAGGAAAACCACCGACTGAAAACTTCTGGTATCCAGCTCGGAAATTCTTCCCTGCTCCTCAGAGTATTTATCTCTTAAACAATCAGAAATATTGATATCTAACCTCACCAGAAAGAATCTAAAAAGAAAGAAGCCTATGCCACGTCTACACAAGGGTTCTTATCATTAAAACTAGCATAGCCAACTATAAGCAAAAGATTGCATACTCTGTTATCTTCGAGTTTTCCGTCGAATACCTACCTAAATCCTCGTATATATCTTACTATTACTTACCGTTAATCTTAGGAAATGAATCCAGCTAGGAGGCTTTATGCAACACCTTAACTACAACCATTTATTGTATTTTTGGACCGTAGCCAAAGAAGGTAGCATTGCAAAAGCCGCAGACTCCTTACATCTCACCCCACAAACCATTAGTGGTCAGCTGAAAACATTTGAAGAAAGCATTGGCGAGCCACTCTTTCAACGAGCAGGTAGAGGTTTGCTCATTACGGAAATGGGTCGTGTTGTTGAACAATATGCGAATGAAATATTCAGCTTGGGGTCAGAACTGACACAGAAAGTCAAAAGTAAACAACCCGGTACTCAAACAATCTTCAACGTGGGTATCGTTAATTCAATCCCCAAACTAATCGCTTATAAAGTACTTGAACCAGCCCTACAACTAGATGAGCCTATTAAGATTATATGTAAAGAAGGCGATCTGGATGATCTCTTAGGAGACCTCGCCGTTCACAAGTTAGATCTTGTGTTATCAGACCGAAGCATTTCCACTGAACTTAACGTCAAAGCTTATAGCCATGAATTAGGTTCAAGCGAACTCTCGTTTTTTGGTACAGAGCAATTACGAAAAGAATACAGCGGTGCTTTTCCGAAGTGTTTAGATGGTGCTCCGGTATTGCTACCTATGAATAATCATGCGTTGCGACGCAGACTAGATGATTGGTTCGATCAAGAAGGTATCACACCACGAGTTATCGCGGAGTTTGATGACAGTGCTTTGTTAAAGGTATTTGGCGAAGGAGGTACTGGATTCTTCCCTGCCCCAACAGCCATGAAACCGCAGATTGAAGCTATGTATCAAGTGAAAGCCATCGACAAGATAAACAACGTCAACGAACACTTTTTCCTTATATCACCCGAACGAAAAATTAAACATCCTGCTGTGGTTGCTATCACCGAAACAGCTTTATTTTCCCTACCATCAATAATCCAATAGAAGACTCACTTACCCAACCATATAAACTGGTTAGACCTCTCCCAACACACCAACCATCAGATTTTTCCGAACTATCCATCTAAAATTATCGAATTTTCTTTAAAACAAACGTGAGATTTAATCGTTTGATAAGTTTTCTATGATCCTATCAACACTGATACGTGCGCTGTACCAGCCTCCTTTGATGCTCAGTCTCAGCCTTCGTAACAATCACACAGCAGTGTTGAAAACAATTATTTATGAAGTAATGAAATCAATATTCATGAGAAACCGACAACAATAATTAAGGGTTTTAAGAATGAAAGATCAGCTACATAACATAATGAAATCGTTACTCACAGCTATACTATTAGCGTTCTCACTAACCTCCTTCGCTACAGAAACAAAGAACACTCAAACATCTGATGTCATATGTTCCAACGAACCAAACAATCCAAAGCTCTGCGCTCAATACGTCAGGGGTTACTTGGATGCATTACAGCAAATACATAACCATAAACAAGAGTTAGACTCGTCTTCATTTGAAGAACGCGCTTTCAGAACACGAGTGGGGATAACCAACAGAACGCTCCCAGCCACAGCCAGTCTCGATGTATGTCTACCGAGCGAAATCAGCGACAGTGAATTGAATAAAATTTTAACATCAAGGAGCAAAGAACTGCCGATGGAAATCGCAGTTCTCAAAGTAATTCAAGCTAAATACCCATGCTAACGAGGGTAAAAGCTACAATGAAAATAACTCTGACTTGCTCTATGTTCAAAGAAGGATCAATAAAAGAGATGGAGTATTAATGCATTTAGGCAAATGGGCTACGTTACTTTCTGTATTCTGGTTGTTGCTCTCTGGCTACATCCAGCCTTTACTGCTTACTTTTGGTGTCATTTCGGTTTTTATCGTACTTGTGGTTTTAAAACGAATGGATGCCGTTGATCAGGAGCCCAAATACGCGGGAGCAGGTTATCAAACCATTCGCTATTTCACTTGGCTGTTAGGTCAGATAGCCCTCTCTAGCCTCCATGTCACCAAACTGATTTGGGGATCGTCTAAGCAAGTATCCCCAGCCCTAGCCAAGATACCCGTTGCAAATATCCCGCCTAAACATCGCGTTCTTTATGCCAACTCAATCACCCTAACCCCTGGCACTCTCAGTGTCGATCTTAAAGACGGAGAAATCACGGTTCATGCGTTGCAGGAGTCATCCATAGAAGAGCTTAAGCAGGGACAAATGGAAAAGAAAATTACGGAAATTTGGGGCAAAAATAAATGACAGAACTTCTAGCCGCGGTCTGCATTGCTATTCTGGTCGTAATGGCACTGGCTCTGGCCAGAGCGTTTAAAGCACCCACCGTCTATGACCGTATTCTCGGCGTCAATATGTTCGGCACCAAAACCGTACTCTTTATTGCCGCAGTAGGCTTTCTGATGGGACGCCCAGACTTTCTGGACATCGCCATTGTGTATGCACTTATTAATTTTATCGGGATGGTCGCGGTTCTTAGGTTCTTTGAATACACCGCACCTATTGAATAGCTCATTAATTGTATTGGATAAATATGTTTGTCTTAGACATAGTTAGTAGCATCTTGCTTGTGGCGGGTGTATTTTTTGGATTGAGCGGCGCCATCGGGCTTTTTAAGTTTCCTGACTTTTTTACTCGTGTGCATGCGTCCAGCGTCACGGATTCAATCGCAGCGATATTGATCATCGGCGGCCTTATGTTGCAAACCGCTTTCGACCTCAATACTGCAAAGCTCTTATTTATCCTGATCTTTCTTATGATCACCAGCCCCACGGCCTCTCATGCACTAGCCAAATCAGCCAGACATGGTGGCCTGTTAACACTGGCGGAAAAAAGTAAGACGCAACAGGAGCATACACACTGATGGCAGAACTTATTGATCTGGTATTGTTGGCGATGCTCGCACTTACCGCTTTAAGAGTTATCTTCCTTAAAGATTTATTTGCTGTTGTTATGCTGTTTGGTATCTACAGTTTCCTGTCTGCATTGATCTTTGTAAGTTTGGACGCTGTTGATGTCGCCTTTACTGAAGCCGCTGTTGGTGCAGGTATATCAACGGTATTAATGCTCGGCACACTGGCCTTAACAGGTCGAAAAGAGAAAGAAAGTAAGCACTCATCAGTCCTCCCCCTTATCGTGGTTCTTGTCACTGGCGCAGCCTTAATTTATGGCACGCTAGACATGCCTCCCTTTGGCAATCCGGATAACCCGATCCACCAACATGTGGCCCCTCGCTATATTGAAGAGTCGCCAAAAGAAGTCGGATTACCCAATATGGTGACGTCCGTATTAGCCAGTTATCGCGGCTTCGACACCTTTGGGGAAACAGTGGTGGTGTTCTCTGCAGCGATTGGTGTCATTGCGTTGCTCGGCATCAGAAGACGAGAAGAAGATGAAGCTCCAGAATCCGGGTTCAAAGCACATCGCGTACTCCGTAATGTCGCTAAGCTGATTATCCCGTTGGTGATTCTTTTTGCATTGTACGTACAGTTTCATGGGGACTTTGGGCCGGGCGGTGGTTTCCAAGCAGGAGTTATTGCCGCAGCAGCCTTCATTCTCTATGCCTTGGTATTTGGATTACCCCATTCCTACGCCGTTATTGGGCCGAAGTTTTTACAGGTATTGGCTCCGCTCGGTGTTCTACTATACGCCAGCGTCGGCCTCTATAGTATGCTCAACGGCGGCCACTTCCTCGACTACAACAAGCTCGCCACAGACCCAGTTGCGGGCCAACATTACGGCATCATTATCATTGAGTTAGGTGTTGGAATTACCGTTTTCGCGGTGATGCTGAGTTTATTTTATGCCTTTGCCAGTCAGATAGAGAGGTCAAACGTCCAGTGAGCTTCATCCTCGATTATTACAACTACTGGATCGTCGTATTTCTAATGATGACCGGTTTTTACATTGTGATTTCAGCTAACAACTTGGTTAAAAAAGTCGTTGGCCTGAACATCTTCCAAACCTCCGTATTTATGCTTTATATCTCAATGGGCAAAGTCACCGGAGGAACAGCGCCGATCGTCACCGAAGGCGTCACGCTGTATTCAAACCCCTTGCCCCATGTTTTGATTCTCACCGCGATTGTGGTCGGAGTCGCCACGACAGCGGTTGGGCTTTCTTTAATTGTTCGTATTAAACGAGCCTATGGCACTGTTGAAGAGAACGAATTTGAAAACAAGGACGATGCCATCTAATGCTTGAACAACACTTAGCTGCGCTTCCTATTATTTTGCCGCTGATTGCAGCACCTATTGCACTACTATTGAGTCGATCATCTCTTTCCTGGTTATTCAGCACCTTGGTCAGTGGCTTAGCCTGTTTTCTGTCTTGGCAGTTACTGGCTACAACCTTATCCGAGGGCGTATTGAGTTACGCCGTTGGCGGATGGGCTCCGCCGTGGGGCATCGAGTTACGAGTTGACACTGCCAATGCCTTCGTCTTGCTCGCGGTCACAGCGGTATCCACCCTTGTTCTGCTCTACTCGAAAGACAGCATTGAAAAAGAAATCGACCAATCAACGCATTGCCTGTACTACACCGCTCATCTTCTTTGCCTGGCAGGCCTTACCGGCATTCTGGTAACAGGCGACGCCTTTAATCTCTTTGTCTTCCTAGAAATCTCCTCGTTAGCAACGTACACCCTGGTTAGCTTGGCGTCAGATCGACGCTGTTTGACCGCCGCCTTCCGCTATCTGGTCATGGGAACCATTGGTGCCACCTTTATTTTGATTGGTGTCGGAATGTTGTATATGAAGACCGGCACCCTCAACATACTTGACCTGGCGACGCGCATCCATTTTTACGAAAGCAGCCGTACCATCAACACCGGCTTGGCCTTTATTATGGTCGGTGTAAGCATCAAGCTTGCCCTATTCCCTCTACATATGTGGCTTCCTCCGGCTTATACCCATGCGCCATCTGCTGTTACCGCTTTCTTAGCCAGTACCGCGACTAAGGTAGCTGTCTACGTGATGATTCGCTTTATCTTCACCGTGTTTGGTGCGGATCATGTGTTTAATGAAATGGGCATGGATTTGATATTGATGGCGTTAGCCATCGTTGCCATCTTCAAATGTTCTTATATGGCAACGGTTCAAAGTAATGTGAAGACCGTATTGGCCTACAGCAGCGTGGCTCAAATTGGCTATATGATTTTGGGGATTAGTCTCGTCAGTGTCACTGGCCTTATGGCCGGACTCATACATATCTTTAACCACGCACTGATGAAAGGTGCCTTGTTTATGGCGGTCGGTGCCGTGTTTTATCGAGTGGGTTCAGTGGACATTAAAGCGTTCAGAGGGCTTGGGAAACACATGCCACTGACCATGGCTGCGTTTACCATAGCAGGCCTTAGCATCATAGGTGTGCCACTGACTGTTGGCTTTGTCAGCAAGTGGTATTTGGTCACTGCCGCCTTAGAGCAAAACCATTGGATCATTGCAGCCTTGGTGTTGGCAGGCTCGTTACTCGCAGTCGTGTATATTGGTCGCATCGTAGAAGCGGCGTACTTCCAGAAGCTTCCCGATTCGACAGACCCATCGACAGTCAAAGAAGTTCCTTGGTTAATGCTTGCGCCTATGTGGGCACTGGTCTTAGCGAACATCTATTTCGGCATTGATACCAGCCTCACCACAGAAGCCGCAAACAATGCCTCTGAATGGTTGTTCCAGAATGGCAACCTCCCGAACAATAACGAACCGGAGGTGTCGCTATGAACCTCTGGCAAAGCGTTGATCCATCGCAATTAATTTCCTTATCTATTTTAGTGCCGTTCATTGGCGCCCTGCTTGTTCTAGCAACGGGCAAGAACCCTAATTTAAGAGAAGGTGTCACTCTCACGACGGCCACCGTGCTGTTTACGATTGTCTTGGCGATCACTGATTATACATTCCAGGAAACAGTGCTGCGTTTGGACATCATTGAGCTCTTCCCTGGGCTTGGAATCAGTTTTGAGGTCGAACCTTTAGGTGTGCTTTTCGCCTTGGTTGCAAGCTTTCTGTGGATCATCACCAGCATCTACGCCATTGGCTATATGCGAGGTCACAACGAACAAAATCAAACACGCTTCTTCTGTTGCTTCGCACTGGCCATCAGTTCCGTCATGGCCATTTGCTTCTCGGGCAATCTACTTACACTCTTCATCTTCTATGAAGTTTTAACACTTTCCACCTACCCGCTGGTTACTCATGCGGGAACTGAGGCCGCGAAACAAGGCGGTCGAACCTATCTCGGCATTTTGCTCAGTACTTCCATCGCATTTCTGCTCTTCGCTGTTCTGGGCACCTACAGTGTAACCGGAACCTTGGATTTCCAAGCCGGTGGTATTTTTAACGACAATGACAACAAAACTGCACTCGGCGTTTTACTTGTTTTGTTCTGTTACGGAATCGGTAAAGCCGCGATCATGCCATTTCATCGCTGGCTACCAGCAGCAATGGTTGCACCAACACCTGTCAGTGCCTTGTTACACGCGGTCGCCGTAGTAAAAGCCGGTGTATTCAGCATCTTAAAGGTCGTGATTTATATCTTTGGTTTGGAGACGCTCACTGATCTCTCCACTACCGACATCATGCTCTATATAGGCGCAGCGACCATACTGCTCTCTTCTTGCATAGCTATGACCAAAGATAACTTAAAAGCACGATTAGCCTACTCCACCGTCAGCCAACTTAGTTACATTGTGGTGGGTGCCTTATTGGCGTCCTCGGTCGCTGCGGCAGGAGCGGCACTACATATCGCAACCCATGCGGTTGGAAAGATTACTCTGTTCTTCTGTGCAGGTGCCATCATGGTCGCCAGTCATAAGAAGAACATTAGCGACATGGTTGGTTTAGGTAGGCAAATGCCTCTCACGATGGCGGCATTTGCAATCGGGGCAATCAGCATTATCGGTCTCCCGCCAATGGCAGGTACTTGGAGTAAGTGGTACCTCACCATCGGTGCTCTGGAGGCAGATAAACTAATCATTGTGGCGGTACTGATGATTAGCTCGTTACTGAATATTGCTTATTTACTGCCTATTCCAATCAAAGCCTTCTTTGCTTCTTCAAGTAATATTTCCGGCGAAACAGCAGAAGAAGCAAAGCCATGGAGCTGGTCAGAGACCAAAGAAGCGCCTTTACCAATACTGATTGCCTTAACCGTTACTTCTATCGGTTGCTTGGCCTTGTTTTTCTATCCTCAGCCTTTAATCGATCTTATTAATTTGATTCCCGGCGTTTCAACAAGCATGGGGGAAAACTAAATGTCTGATCATCATGATTCGGATGGCTGGTTTGATAAGCCAGCAAACGTCAGCAAGATGTTAAAAGTGTTTTATGTGATCTGTGCCTTGTTAGTGATCGCAGACTTCATCGTACATCGTCATATTTATCACAGCTGGGAAAACGTCCCTGCGTTTTACGCCATTTATGGTTTTGTAGGCTGTTCAATTTTGGTATTTATCGCGAAATGGATGCGTACCTTTTTAATGCGTGGGGAGAATTATTACGATGAGTAGTGTGATCCCGTTTCTTCCCTTAATGTTGGGTGCACTTGCTGCGTTATTTTTACGTGGCTGGACCCGTAACATCATTATGTTGGCGGCACCGGTTGTCGGTGCACTTAACTTGATGGGATTAGAGCACGGAGTGTTCTGGTCCCTGGAATTTATGGGCTATACCCTTGAGCCAGTGAAAATCGACAAACTGAGCCTAATGTTTGGTTATCTTTTCCACTTGGCGGCGTTGATTGCCATTATTTATGCACTGCATGTGAAAGATACGGTACAGCATGTAGCAGGCTTGGCTTATGCCGCAAGTGCAGTAGGAGCCGTGTTTGCAGGAGATCTATTAACACTGTTTGTGTTTTGGGAGCTTTTAGCGCTCACTTCCGTGTTCCTGATATGGGCGCGCCGAACTGATCGAGCTTACGCATCTGGGGTGCGTTATCTCATTATTCAAGTTTTATCTGGTGTGTTACTGCTGGCAGGCCTTTTAATCTTTGCCAAGGTAAATAACAGCCTGCTCTTTACTCATATTGGCCTAGAGCATGATGGCATTGCAGAGATTGGTGCATGGTTAATTTTCGCTGCCTTTGGTATTAAGTGCGCATTCCCATTCGTTCATAACTGGTTAACAGATTCGTATCCTGAGTCCACCCCATCAGGTACCATTTTCTTAGCATCTTTCACAACCAAAGTTGCGGTTTACGCCTTTGCTCGAGGCTTCCCTGGTGAAGAAATCCTAGTGTGGATTGGCGTGACAATGGCGTGCTTCCCAATCTTCTTCGCCGTAATTGAAAACGATCTACGTCGAGTTTTGGCCTACAGCCTGATTAACCAAATTGGCTTCATGATTGTGGGTATTGGTATTGGTACCGCCTTGGCGTTAAACGGAGCCGTGGCTCATGCCTTTAACGATGTCATCTTTAAAGGCTTATTGATGATGACCATGGGTGCAGTATTGCACATGACAGGAAAGATCAATGGCTCGGAGTTGGGCGGCTTGTATAAGAGCATGCCTAAGACCACCATACTGTGTATTGTGGGTGCAGCATCGATTTCAGCTTTCCCATTATTCAGCGGCTTCGTATCTAAATCTATGATTATGGCGGCTGCGGTAAAAGAAGGTTATGACTATGTATGGTTACTTCTATTGTTTGCTGCGGCGGGGGTATTTCACCACGCCGGCATTAAAATCCCGTATTTTGCATTCTTTGCTCATGACTCAGGGATTCGCACGACAGAACCACCGAAGAACATGCTCATTGCCATGATGATAGGTGCGGTAACGTGTGTGATATTAGGGACTTTCCCCGCACAAACGGTTTATGCCCTATTACCATGGGAACATAACTATCAGCCATACGATCTCACTCACGTACTGACTCAGCTTCAACTGTTGTTCTTCTCGGCCTTAGCCTTCGTATGGCTTAACTTACAAAAACTGTATCCGCCTGAATTGCCTTCAACTAACTTGGATGCCGATTGGTTCTACCGAAAACTCGCACCGACATTTGTAAAACGTGTTGGCTATACGATCTACAGTGCTTATGAGCGCTTCGAGAAATCCCTGATTAACTCAGGGAAGCAAATGATCAAACTCTCATATGATACAGAAGAAGGTCGCCCTAAAGGCTACTTTGCTCGGCTATGGCCAACAGAGACTATGGTAGTTTGGGTTGCTGTATTACTGACGGTCTATTTGGTGCTTTATTACATTTAGTCAGGCTCGAACCACGAGGGTTCTCATCCGCACCTCGTTCTTGCTTTCGGATACGAAAAAGCCTCGGTTTATGCCGAGGCTTTTTTATGTTCTGGTGGTGAGGGAGAGATTACTTCGCTCTTCGGGCCGTCGTCATACTCTTATTTAAAGAAAGCAACGCTGTCTCGCTTCGCTCGGCTCGAACCATGAGACTTCTCATCCGTACCTTTTTCGTGCTTCAGATACGAAAAAGCCCCGGCATAAACCGAGGCTTTTATTTGTTCTGGCGGTGAGGGAGGGATTCGAACCCTCGGTACGTTTCCGTACACACACTTTCCAGGCGTGCTCTTTCGACCACTCAGACACCTCACCATATTATATGTTACGAATTGCTCGAAAAGTTAAAGAGCATGCTCTTTATTCGCAGGCAAGCTGCTCACCCTTCGGGCCGTCGTCGTAAACTCCGACGTTCTCTCCGGCTAGCCTCCGAGTCGACCACTCAGACACCTCACCTTTTGAGGTGCGCTAAGTTATCGAATTCAAAGCGTAAAATCAATAGTCTTTGGGGAATATTGTCAGAAAGTTTTAACAAATTGTTCAAGATCGTCTAGTTTCGGAGTTTTAGGTGAGCAATCAGGCGTTCCAATATATAAATAACCGACGATCTCTTCATTGTCAGCTAAGTTAAGGCCTGCTTTTACTAATGGATGGTAAGCAAGTTCTCCCGTACGCCACATACAACCGAAGTCATGATCGTAGAGTGCAACAGACAGCCCATAAGCAGCACACGCCGCAGCCATGAGTTGTTCTTCTCTCGGAACCTTTGGATGCTCTTCAACTCGTCCGACCACCACAACGATCATAGGTGCTCGTTTTGGCATAGATAAAAGCTTTTGCTGCCTTACTTCCGAAACCTCTTCACCACGCTCTTTTACGGCATCAAAGTTTTCGGCATCCAAAAAAAGCTGACCTAACCGCTCTAACCCTTCCCCTTCAATTTGAATGAAGCGCCACGGCTTTAATCGACCATGATCAGGGGCCCGCATTGCAGCTCGATAACATGTTTCCATAACTTCTGAAGAAGGCGCTGGAGCACGTAACTTAGGAATAGATACTCGATTAATTAATAGCTTTGAGATTCTCATTGATATTGATGCCAAGTTAAAGATTCAAAGACCGAAAAGCTCTCATCAACTAACACAACGGAGATTGTTACTAATGGACGTTAGCTGGCAAAAAGCTCTTAGGATAAGTTGCATTTTATTACTCGAAAAAATTGCACCCCATTAGGCTAAGGGGTATATTCAGTAAATACATTTTTTAGACCTATGTCACATTTATGACAAAACCTGCAAATACGTTATGCGCTTTTTTGTCGTGCATTAGGTCAGCTAAAACAGTGTTTGATCCGGCCATCATTATAACGATAAAAGGTATTACCATGGCGACCAATCAAGAGTTCACTAGTTTTTCGGAGTTTTACCCATTCTATCTTGGTGAACACCAAAACCAAACCTGTCGCCGACTTCATGTGATTGGCAGTTTATCTGTTATTTGCTTGCTTCTGTACAGTCTTGCCAGCCAACAGTTTCTATTACTCTTTCTTCTACCCGTTCTTGGATATGGTTTCGCTTGGATCGGTCATTTCTTTTTTGAACACAATAAACCTGCCACCTTTAAATACCCACTTTATAGCTTCATAGGTGATTGGGTTATGCTTAAAGATGTTCTTACTGGTAAAATAAAGTTTTAATAAGGCTACGGATTAATGGCGTTAGATACCAACTCATCGAATCTAAAACACGTTACCACCATCGAACAGCTTTTTTCGAATGCTGACTATTACATCCGAACCATTGCCTATTTAGCCGGTGCTTTTGCTGTCACGGTTGGGATATTCAACGGACATTACTCTCAATCCGCTTGGTACATGGTCACCTTCGCCATAATTTACCCTCATATTCTTCACGCCATTCTTCAAAGTACAAACATCCAACGCACCTCCACTAGCCGCGCTATCGCATTACACATGGATGCGATTTATGGGGGATTCTGGATATTCTGGATGCAATTCTCAATTGCGCCGTCCATTCTTCTTGTAACCATGCTGTGCTTTGCTTTAATCGTTGCTGGAGGCATCAGGCTCCTCCTCTCCGGTAACGCAACCATGGTAGCCGTCTGCTTTATTTTGTCTTCCCTATTTGGCTTTAACTTTGTTCAACACGCACCAATGGTTGTAAGCGTTGCCTACAGCATTGGTACCTTGGTATTTCTCTCTGTCGCTGCGTATTACATTCATATGCAAGCAAACATGCTTTATAACGCGAAGCAAGAAATTGGATGCCAACAATCAAGAGCTAATGAACTGTCTTTAAAGATGTCGAAATACTTGGCCCCTCAAGTTTGGCAAACCATTTTCTCAGGCAAGAAAGACGTTACTCTGGAAACGCAACGTAAGAAGCTTGTGGTGTTCTTTTCTGATATTAAAGGCTTCACTCAACTTTCAGATGAACTTGAACCAGAAGTCCTGACAGAGCTTCTCAATCAATATCTTACTGATATGTGCGACATTGCTCTAAAACATGGCGGCACGATTGATAAATTTATCGGCGACAGTTTGATGATCTTCTTTGGAGATCCGACATCGGAAGGCACCAAAGCGGATGCTCAAAAATGTGTCGCCATGGCTATTGCTATGCGTAAACATATGAAAGTGCTTCAGCAGAAATGGCGTAGCCAAGGCATCAAAACACCGCTGCAAATTCGTATGGGAATTAACACAGGTTACTGTACGGTAGGTAATTTTGGTGCAGAGCAACGTATGGATTACACCATTGTCGGGAAAGAAGTAAACCTGGCAAGCCGACTTGAAAGCATGGCTGAGGCTGGAGAAATCCTGCTTTCTTACGAAACCTTCTCTTTAATTAAAGATACCGTAATGTGTCGAGACAAAGGAGAAATCCAGGTTAAAGGCTTTAGTCGCCCTCTTCCGATTTATCAGGTTGTTGGATTCCGTAAAGAACTGGGTTGCGAAAGTGGCTATATGGAACATCAGCTCGATGGCTTTTCAATGTACTTGGATGAAGAGAAGCTGCAGTCGAATGATAAATCCCGGGTATTGGCCGCACTTGAATCAGCAACGGCCAAGATACGTGAACAAATCGAGCTGGACAGTATCGGCCTAGATAATAACGATCCGTTCAAAGCGCTTATTGACGATGGAAACGATGTTTCAAGCACGCCGCCGGCAAATGTCCATTCATTGAACGGTAAGGGTTAATATCCAACCCTCCTCGACGAAGGTAACGAGCGTAAACAATCAATTCTTCCGCAGATGTTGCTTTTTTCAAATCCACAAAGGCTTGTTCCACGCATTGTTCATGAAACCCGGTATGCTGTCGGAAAGAAATGACATACTTAAGAAAGGCTTCTCGATCTAATTTGTTACCCGTATAGTGAACTACCAAGGTGCCCCAATCTGGCTGCCCAGTCACCGGGCAGTTTGAACGCAGCAAATGACTGTATAGAACTTCACTTACCTTTATTGACGAATCACTTTGCAACAATGACGCATCCGGCTCATACACATTGATTGCCACATCCAGATCATCCACACAAACTCCATCCACAGAGCTGCATTCGAATGTTTCACTGTTCACTGGATACAGAGCTACTTTAACTTCACCGCCAGCCGCTTCAGACAAGTCTTTTTCCATCGCCTGAAGAACCGAAGATTCAGATTCGAAAACCGTCTGATTAAACGAATTTAAATACAGTTTAAACGACTTCGATTCCACCAAATTCGGCGTCTTCGCGGGTAACGTAAACTCTGCTACGCGAACCACAGGTTTACCCTTCTCATTGAGCCAGGAAATTTCGTATCCAGTCCAAATATCAATACCATCAAATGGAAGATCTTCCGAATCTACCGGAATACGACTCCTACCTTCCTGACGACTGATCGGAAACAGCAATTCAGGGTTGTAATTAAACTCGTACTCAACCTCTTTGCCTAATGAAGAATCAACTTCCTTTCCGCCCATTACTACTACCCCTTTACTACTCTCTAATTCCAAAAAACAACACAGCCGTTACTACTGTCGAATACCGACACCCTTGTTCAGCAAGTGCAAACATAATCCAAACAACAGCACAGAGGTTACTAAGATCATTCCTAAAGCAAACACCAAATCAATATCTGTAATTCCTAAGAAGCCGTATCTAAAAGCATTAACCATGTGCAAAATCGGATTCAACGAAGAAACGCCTTGCCAAAACTCAGGTAACAATTGAATGGAATAAAAAACACCGCCTAGATAAGTTAAAGGCGTTAACACAAAGGTCGGCACGATGGAAATATCATCAAATGTCGTCGCAAAGAGTGCGTTTAAAAAGCCGCCTAACGAAAATAAAAATGCCGTAAAAAATACCGTAATACAAATAATAAACACGCTGTACAAAGGCAACTCAACAAAGAACAACGCAACCAAAGTCACAATCACGCCCACAGCAAGGCCTCGAGCAACACCACCTAAAGTAAAGCCAAGAAGAATAATCCAATTTGGAATTGGCGACACCAATAGTTCTTCAACACTGTGCTGAAACTTATTTCCAAAGAAAGACGACACGACATTGGAATAGGAATTAGTGATGACTGACATCATAATCAGCCCCGGGGCAATAAACTCCATATAGCTGTATCCAGCCATTTCTCCGATTCTCGAGCCAATTAGATTCCCGAAGATTATAAAATACAGCGTCATCGTAATGGCAGGCGGTAAAATGGTTTGCCCCCAAATACGAGAAAAACGTCGAATTTCTTTAACGATGATTGTCCAAAACGCAATCCAGTTAGCTTTAACTCCCATAAGTTATTTACTCCCCAGCCTTTGTTTCAACCAGAGAATCCCCTTTCGGAGCCTCTTCATTTGAAGAGCGATCCAGCATAGACACAAACATCTCTTCTAGTCTGTTTGATTTGTTTCGGAAACTTGTCACTGTGACACTTTGTTCTGTCAGTTGCTCGAACAAGATGTTTAAGGATTGATCCTTAGAAACCACAACCTCCAAAGTGTGTTCGTCTACGAGTTTTACGGGGAAATCCGCCAAAGCCACCTGCTCCATCTTATCGCCCTGCACATCAAGCAATATTGTCTGCTTATTCATCTGATTAAGCAGCTCCCTCATTGGGCAATTCACCAAAATATCGCCTTGATCGATAATCGCAATATTACGACACAGTGCTTCCGCTTCTTCTAAATAATGAGTTGTCAGAATAATGGTAATACCCTGCTGATTAATTTCCTGAAGGAATACCCACATCGAACGTCTCAATTCAATGTCCACACCTGCAGTTGGCTCATCAAGAATCAATACATCGGGCTCATGGATTAAAGCTCGCGCAATCATTAATCGGCGCTTCATACCACCAGATAGCATTCGAGCTGGAGTATCACGCTTCTCCCACAAACCAAGCTTTTTCAAATAAGATTCTGCACGTTGTTTAGCCACTGGCGCAGGTATGCCGTAATACCCTGCTTGCGTAACAACAATATCAAACACTTTTTCAAACTGATTAAAATTAAACTCTTGAGGTACCACTCCCAGTTTCATTTTGGCTTTGACTCGCTCACGATCAAGATCAAACCCCATTACCTTTACAGCTCCAGACGTTTTATTAACCAACGAAGAAACAATACCCAAAGTTGTAGATTTTCCTGCACCATTTGGCCCAAGAAGCGCGAAGAAATCGCCTTTGGCAACGTGTAAAGAAATCCCTTTCAGGGCATGAGTACCATTTGAATAAGTTTTAGCTAAGTCGTTTATTTCCAGTGCGAACATAAGAACTCAAAATTTTAAATTAAGGCGCTATAATAGCACGCTGCACAAATTCACCATGTACTAATCTTAAATGCAGTCGTAAATCTCCGATGCATTTATTGTCCATGCATTAGTACACATATAATTGTATGAAGGTTTTTAATGAGCGAATCACGCTTTGCCCAACTTCCCGAAGCAGAACAAGAAAATATTCTCTTCCATTTACGTTTACTAAAACAAAGCTACGAAGCCTTTCGTGAAAAAGAACCGTTTTTAGGTCAAGACCTAGATCAGGACGCCATTGCATTTCTAGCTGCATATGAGCAGCTTATAAAAGACATGGTGCACCTGGATCCAAACCACGTGTTCTCAGGCCAACAACTCGTTACACAGCAAATTTCGAAATACCCAGATCTTACCGAATGCTGGGCTAGAGATTTACTTTGGTACTTCGGGGGCGATTGCCTTCATTACATGCCTGACGATGAAATTGAAAAGTTTCAACAATTGGATGATGCTCGCTTCGAAGCTATTGACGAAGGAAAAGCATTTCAACGAGAAAAAGTCAGGAATAGAATTTTTGGTCTTCACTAGCGTTTAAAAGTTCGACAAAAGATTGAAAGAGCCAAATGATTTTAATTGTTATTATCAAAAGGCTCTCGAAAAAAAACCGCAGAATAATCTGCGGTTTTTTGTATGTCGTTAAAAACTATTAACGCTCAATCTCTGCTCTGTCTTTTAACGACTTCTGGTACGCCTGATACTCAGAACGAGCCAATTGATTCGCTAGCATTTGTTGCGCTGTGTCCAAATCCTGCTCATCAAGATCAGTCACTTGGTGAATCGCGTCAAGACGAATAACAACAACATCACCATTCGCTAATACTTCACGATCGAAGCTCTTCTGATTTTCAGCCAAACCTATGGTAAAGGCTTTATTGTTGATTGAAGCGTTTACGTCTGAGTTAGTACGACCCGCTTGCTCGATTACCGACCAGCTCAAGTCAGATACTAACTCAAAAGACGACAAGTCTTTACCATTTCTTAAGTGATCCAATAACTCATCAGCTAAATCACGAGCCTTCTGCTGTGCAAGCTTCTTAGTTAATCCAGAAATAACCTGTTCTTTAACTTCTTCCAAAGGCAATGTCTCAGGAATGACATGATCCAACACTCGAACCACTAAAGACTGCTCATCACTCAACTCAATCAAATTACTTGAACGCCCTTCTTCGATAAAGTCTTGATCAAATACCTGATTAACAATTTGTGGATCACTGGTTACTTGATCTGCACCACCGTCACGAGTAAAAAGCTCTGAGGTTACCACTTGGAGGGAAAGCTCTTTAGCAACTTCTTGAAGTGTATCAGCAGAGAAAGCGCTGTTTGCCAACTCTTCACCAGCTGCGACATATTCTGTTTTAGCTTTAGCCAAACGAAGATCTTGCTCCAAACGAGGTTTCATTTCTTCATAACTTGGAATGTCCTGAGTACGAATATCGACAAGTTTGATTAAATGAACACCAAACTTGGTAACAACTGGCTCAGATAACTCACCTTCGTTCATAGCAAACAAAGCTTCTTCAAAAGGCTCCACGTAAGTCCCTTTTCCAGCGAAACCTAGATCACCGCCTTGCTGAGCAGAACCTGGATCCTCTGAAAACTCTTTCGCTAGATCTTCAAAAGCTTCTCCTGCCTCAAGACGTGCTTTGATGGAGTTCATCTTCTCTACAGCAGCTTCTTCTGTAGTTTCATCGTCAACCATCACCAAAATATGAGAAGCCTTACGCTCTTCAGTGACTTCCATCTCGGCAATGCTTTGATCGTAAAGTGCCTTAATGTCTTCTTCGCTTAGTTCAACTTTGTCAGTGAAGTCATCAATCGATAAAGTAATATATTCAACTTTAACCTGCTCTTCAGTACGATACTGCTGACTATTTTCTTGGTAGTACTGATCAATCTGATCATCAGAAAGCTCCATAGAGTCTTCCATTGCAGCTCGTGCTATCGTTGTGAACGCATAATCTCTACGCTGCTGCTCTAGCTTAGCCAACTGATTAGCTTCTTTCTCTGTAACAAACGAAGTACCAGCCAAACTGCCTCGGATCTGTCCAACCATCATGTCTTCACGAACCATATCGCGAAAACTAACACGGGTATAGCCTAGGCTACGAATCGCAGAGTCATATGCATCTTGTGAAAACTGACCGTCTACTTGGAAGCTAGGTGCACTTAAAATCATAGTATCCAATGCTTGATCGGAAAATGACAAACCTTGCTCATTAGCATCAGAAGACAGAATGCTACGGTTAATTAACTCTTCAACAGCGGCATTTCTTAAAAGACCATCATCAATCAACGAGGGATCGAAGCTCTCACCAAAACGAGAATAGAGTTCACGCTTTTTCAACTCTACTGCACGCTGCACCTTAAGCTCATCAATATCTTCACCATTTACAGTGGCCGCTGGCTTAGGACCGTTAAAACTACCTACAATTGCGTCTACACCCCATAGGGCGAAAACGATAACAATCAAGCCGACCAAAATTTTGGCAAACAGGCTTTGTGTATTATTCCTGATACTCTGAAGCATGGCTAAACCTAGCTTTCCTATCTCTGATGTTATCTTTCTTATGTTCAGTAATTACTGAATTTAAATATGAAAAAGGCGCATCAGTTGATGCGCCCTAATCTTGGCGGAACAGACGGGACTCGAACCCGCGACCCCCGGCGTGACAGGCCGGTATTCTAACCAACTGAACTACTGCTCCTGAATCCCGAATGAACTAAACTTAGTTCACAGCATCCTTAAGAGCTTTACCAGCTTTGAAGCCTGGAATTTTAGCTGCAGGGATGTCGATTGGTGCACCTGTTTGAGGGTTACGACCAGTACGAGCTGCACGCTCTTTAACAGAAAAAGTACCAAAGCCAACCAACGCAACTTGGTCACCGTCTTTAAGTGCGCCAGTTACTGCAGAAATAGTTGCATCCAAAGCACGACCTGCTTCAGCTTTAGTGATGTCAGCAGATTCTGCAATAGCTTCGATTAATTCAGACTTATTCACAATATTCCCCTTTAAAAAGTCAGTAATCTAATAAACTGATCTAAGAATTCCCTGTGGTGCTTTTTGATTATTCACAAAGGAACAAAACTTATAACAACTGCCTGTCTATCCTGTCAAGCATCAGAAAGGCTAGAGTTTATCTGTCCTTAGCACGCTCAGTTTCTTATTTAAGTGCGAGTTATTTTACCTAAATCCGCACAAAAGTAACTGCCTCAAAGCACTTTTTTTTCACTTTGAGGCCACTTTTTTGTAATTTAATGTGCATTTATACGGTCATTAGCGTTTTCAGTGTCCGAAGAGGCTTCGTTAACGCTTTCATTACCGGGTTCAGGCATATATTCAAGCGCCACATCCAACACTTCATCGATCCATTTAACGGCTCGAATTTCAAGATCTTCCTTAATGTGCTCAGGAATTTCTTTCAAATCTCGAACATTATCATCAGGAATAATAATGGTCTTGATACCACCACGATGAGCAGCCAAAAGCTTTTCTTTTAGACCACCAATTGGCAAGACCTGACCTCGAAGAGTAATTTCACCCGTCATCGCCACATCGCAACGAACCGGAACTCCGGTCAACACAGACACCATTGCGGTGCACATCGCGATACCAGCACTTGGTCCATCTTTGGGTGTAGCACCTTCCGGCACATGGATATGAAGATCTTGCTTTTCATAGAAATCTTCAGGAATCCCCAAAACTCGTGAGCGACTTCTTACCACAGTAGTTGCAGCCTGAATCGACTCTTGCATTACATCACCTAAAGAACCAGTCTTAATCGTACGACCTTTACCCGGCATAGACACTGCTTCAATGGTCAATAATTCACCACCAACCTGCGTCCATGCTAAGCCTGTCACCTGACCAACTTTGTTCTCTTCTTCTGCGATGCCATATTTAAATTTCTGAACACCAATAAGATCTTCTAACGCATCAGCTTCTACTTTAACAACAGCTTCCTTACCTAAAGCTGCCGCTTTTACTACTTTACGACAGACTTTCGCAATCTCACGTTCAAGACCACGGACACCTGATTCACGGGTATAATGACGGATCAAATGTCTTAGTGCCTCTTCTGGCAACTCAAGTTCACCATCTTTAAGGCCATTATTCTTACACTGCTTAGGAAGAAGATATTTCTGAGCAATGTTTACCTTTTCATCTTCGGTATACCCCGGAATTCGAATCACTTCCATACGATCCAATAACGGTGCAGGAATGTTCATTGAGTTCGAGGTACAAACAAACATTACATCAGATAGATCGTAATCGACTTCCATATAATGATCGTTGAACGAATTATTTTGTTCCGGATCTAACACTTCCAGCAACGCAGAGGCAGGGTCGCCTCGATGATCCATTCCCATCTTGTCAATTTCATCCAATAAGAAAAGAGGATTCTTAACTCCAACTTTTGACATCTTCTGAATTAACTTACCAGGCATAGACCCAATATATGTTCTGCGATGACCACGAATTTCAGATTCATCACGCACACCACCCAAAGCCATACGAACAAACTTACGGTTTGTAGATCTAGCAATCGACTGCCCTAATGACGTTTTACCAACTCCTGGCGGACCAACCAAACAAAGAACAGGACCTTTCAATTTCTTAACACGCTTTTGAACGGCCAGATATTCAATAATACGATCTTTAACTTCCTCAAGACCGTAATGATCTTCGTTAAGAACCTCCTCCGCACGCTCAAGATCTAAACTAACTTTAGAGCGCTTCTTCCAAGGCACACTTACCAGCCAATCCAAATATCCACGAACAACTGAAGCCTCTGCTGACATAGGAGACATCATTCGAAGCTTTTTCATTTCAGCGTTAGCTTTCTCACGAGCTTCCTTAGGCATACCAGCGGCTTGGATCTTTTTATCCAATTCATCAAGCTCGCCAGAGCCCTCATCCATCTCACCAAGTTCTTTATGAATCGCCTTAATTTGTTCGTTAAGATAATACTCGCGCTGGCTTTTCTCCATTTGCTTTTTAACACGACCACGAATGCGCTTATCCACCTGAACCACATCAAGTTCACGATCGATAATGCCAAGAATTTCATCATAACGATCTAATGGATCTGCCATCTCAAGCAAAGACTGCTTCTCTGCAACTTTCAACGATGAGAAGTGAGAAGCCAATGTATCGGTCAAACGATCTAGGGAAGTGATATTTTTGATAGCGTTAACAACTTCCGATGGTAGCTTCTTACTTTGCTTAACGTATTTCTCTATCTCTTCAATAGCCGATTCAACAACGTCGTCGTATTTACCTTCCGACTCTTCTACTTCAACAATGGAAGCCTGAGCCACTAACATAGACTCTTGATCAATAAACTGCTCAATACGAGCTCGATCCAAGCCTTCAACAAGAACTTTTACAGTACCATCAGGAAGCTTCAACATTTGAAGAATCGTGGCGATAGTTCCTATTTCATATAAATCTTCAGGTGCAGGATCATCATGATTTGCATCTTTTTGCGCAACCAAAAACACTTTCTTCTCATCAGCCATTGCCTCTTCGAGAGCAGCAATTGACTTCTCTCTTCCAACAAATAAAGGAATGACCATATGCGGAAAAACAACAACATCTCGCAACGGTAAAACAGGCAACTCAATAACTTCATCAAATTCGGTTGCAGACATAGACACATCCTCTCGGTTATAACTCCGGCATACAGAAGAACAGCCGGTAAATCAGTCTTTAGGATAATGTGGGGACAAATAGTATAAATACAAGGAAAAGGCCCTAAAAAGGGCCTTTTTAATTTTTAATCGTCTGAAGATGCCACTTTAGGAGCGTCTTGAGATTCATAAATAAGAAGTGGTTCTGCTTCGGAGTTGATCACACTTTCGTCGATCACCACCTTAGTCACATTTTCTTCGGAAGGAATACGATACATAGTAGTCAAGAGCACCGACTCCAAGATAGAACGTAACCCGCGAGCACCCGTTTTACGTTCCAATGCTTTCTGAGCAACCGCTCTCAATGCATCATCTCTAAACTCAAGCTCAACACCTTCCATCTCAAACAACTTACAATATTGCTTAGTAAGAGAGTTTTTCGGCTCAACCAAAATCTCAACCAAAGCCTCTTCATCAAGCTCTGTAAGCGTTGCCACAACAGGCAATCGACCGACAAACTCAGGAATCAAGCCATAGCGAACCAAGTCTTCGGTTTCTACCTCACCTAACACTTCGCCTACCTGCTTCGAGTCATCCTTGCTTGAAACTACGGCAGAGAAACCAATACCACTTTTTTCTGTACGGTCGCGAATTACTTTATCTAACCCAGCAAAAGCACCACCGCAAATAAATAGAACATTCGCAGTATCTACTTGTAAAAATTCTTGCTGGGGATGTTTACGACCACCCTGAGGAGGCACAGAAGCAACAGTGCCCTCAATTAACTTAAGCAATGCCTGCTGAACACCTTCACCAGAAACATCACGAGTAATTGACGGATTATCAGACTTACGAGAAATCTTGTC
Organism: Litoribrevibacter euphylliae; assembly: GCF_042646085.1. Lineage (NCBI taxonomy): Bacteria > Pseudomonadati > Pseudomonadota > Gammaproteobacteria > Oceanospirillales > Oceanospirillaceae > Litoribrevibacter > Litoribrevibacter euphylliae. The sequence goes on from NZ_JBHRSZ010000002.1 coordinate 228,791, forward strand.
GATCTCATCAATATACACAATGCCCATTTGAGCACGTTCTACGTCGTAATCACATTTTTGAAGCAGCTTCTGAATGATATTTTCAACGTCTTCACCTACATAACCGGCTTCGGTCAAGGTTGTTGCATCAGCAATGGTGAAAGGTACATTCAGAAGACGAGCCAAGGTATCAGCCAACAAGGTCTTACCGCTACCTGTTGGACCAATAAGCAAGATATTACTCTTACCAAGCTCAACATCACCACCACGATCCCCATATCGAAGACGCTTATAGTGATTATAAACAGCCACTGACAATACGATCTTAGCCTTATCTTGGCCAATCACATACTCATCAAGTGTTTCCTTAATTTCATGAGGAGAAGGCAGACGATCACCTTGTGATTCTGCTTCTGCTTCCTGCACTTCTTCACGAATAATATCGTTACACAGATCAACACACTCATCGCAAATAAAGACCGAAGGCCCTGCAATCAGTTTTTTTACTTCGTGTTGACTTTTACCACAAAACGAACAATACAGAAGCTTTCCGTTATCGTCGCCTTTTTTAGTTTCGTCGGACATCGACTACTCCGTTTATTCTTTACTTGCCACTAAAAAATATCGGCACCTATTCTGGGTATATTAGGACGCAGTTTCTCTTCTGTCGAGCACTGCATCCACTAAACCGTACTCTTTAGCCTGAATTGCCGACATAAAGTTGTCTCGCTCGGTATCACGCTCGATTGTTTCCATTGGTTGACCAGTGTGATCCGCCAAAGTTCGATTCAAACGATCACGTAAATCCAAGATCTCTTGCGCATGAATTTTAATATCAGACGCTTGACCTTGAGCACCACCGCTTGGCTGGTGAATCATGACACGAGAATTAGGCAGCGCATAACGCTTGCCTTTCTCACCAGCCGCTAATAAGAAAGCCCCCATAGAACAGGCTTGACCGATACACATAGTACTTACATTCGGTTTAATAAACTGCATGGTGTCATATATTGAAAGACCAGCAGTCACAGACCCACCAGGAGAATTAATATATAGATGAATGTCTTTATCAGGGTTTTCTGACTCTAAGAACAATAACTGAGCCACAATAAGGTTAGCCATATGATCTTCAACTTGACCAACCAAGAAAATCACACGCTCTTTTAATAAACGAGAATAGATATCGTACGAACGCTCACCACGGGACGTCTGCTCGATGACCATAGGAACCAATGACGCACTTGGATCTGTTGCATCCATACCATTCATAGACGAAAACGGGTTACCAAAAGGATAGTTAGTCATTAACCGTCCACTCCCTCAGTTTGATACATTTCCCTGAAAAAATGCTCATTTTATAAGCAAAATCAGACTATTATTTTTTAAATTCACTATCTGATACAAAATAGCACCTGTCGTTGCCGAATGGAACCACTCGCGACAAGTGCTATTGTTTTATTTCCTAAACACAGAGTTCAGGATTAAAAAATAAGCTATTACGCTTGACCTTCAGGCTTAACAGCGTCTTGGTAGCTCATTTCTTTTTCTTCTACTTTCGCAGACTCTAGAACCTTCTCAACAACCTGCTCTTCTAGCACAACCGCTTTAAGTTGATTTAGTTGCTCAGGGTTGTTTTTATACCAGTCGATAACCTGCTGTGGCTCTTGGTAAACAGAAGCCATTTCATTCAGCATTGCATCAACTTTTTCACCATCAGCAGTTAATTCATTAGACTTAATGATTTCAGCAACAATCAAACCTACATGAACACGCTTTTGAGCCTGATCCTGGAACATTTCAGCTGGAAGAGATTTCGGGTCAAAACCTTGACCACCACCAAACTGCTGAACAGCTTGCTGACGCATACGATCGATTTCTTCATTAATCAAAGACGCAGGAATCTCAACTTCATTCTGCTCAACCAAACCATCCATCACCTGGTTTTTAACCTTAGTTTTGATAGCTTGATCTAGCTCACGCTCCATATTCTTTTTAACTTCAGCACGGAAAGAAGCTTCATCATTACCTTCTACACCGAAACGAGCGAAGAACTCATCATTCAACTCAGGAAGTTTTTGCTCAGAAACAGCTTTTACAGTTACAGCGAACTGTACAGCTGCACCAGCTAGATCTTTATTACCGTAATCTTCTGGGAACGTCAGATCCAATACTTTTTCATCGCCAGCTTTAGCACCTACAAGGCCATCTTCAAAACCAGGAATGAACGTGTTAGAACCTAGAGTCAGAGGTGCGTTTTCAGCTTTACCGCCATCAAACTCTACACCTTCTTTAGTGCCAACATAATCGATTGTCACTTGATCGCCGTCAGCAGCTTCACGCTCAACTTCTTCCCAAGTTGCTTGCTGTTTACGCAAGATATCGATCATCTCAGAAACGTCTTCATCAGAAATTTCTACTTTAGGACGAACCACTTCAACAGAGTCCATACCTTTCACTTCTACTTCTGGATACACTTCAAATGTTGCAACATAAGAGAAGCTTGATTCTTCAGCAGCTTCCACAGGCTCAATTGAAGGCGCGCCAGCAGGGTTTAGCTTTTCCTGCATTACAGCTTCAAAATAAGTAGAACGCATTAATTCGCTAAGAACTTCCTGACGCACACCTAAGCCATATCGACGCTTAACTTCGCGCATAGGAACTTTACCAGGACGGAAACCATCAATACGCACACGTTTTGCTGTATCTTTTAAACGCGTCTCAACTTCTGAATCGATACGATCAGAAGGGATTTCAACCGTCATTTTGCGCTCTAGGCCAGATGTTGTTTCAACTGAAACTTGCATGGAACTTCCTCAAAATTTAACCAAATTCGTAATGATGCCTATGTTGATGCTGGCTCACTTAAAATAATCAGCCATTCACAGCATCAGTACGGCAAAAAAATAAACCGCTACTTTAAGGATTGAACGCACGAGAATCAAGAGAAATATGAGAAATTAAAGGGCAATTTCAGATAAAAACAAGACAGAAAAAGAGAGAACACAAAGAAAACAAATGGTGCGGAAGGAGAGACTCGAACTCTCACGCCGTGAAGCACTGGAACCTAAATCCAGCGTGTCTACCAATTTCACCACTTCCGCATTTTGAATAGCACTTAAGAGGATCCAACAACCTTAAATGGCACGCCCGGCAGGACTCGAACCTGCAACCTACGGCTTAGAAGGCCGTTGCTCTATCCGGTTGAGCTACGAGCGCATATAAAGACCATGCGATGACCATCTCAAGTGGACGCAAATTATAATCAGCTTTTCTTGACCGTCAACTATTTTTTAACTTTTTTCATTAATACCCTAAATACAAAAGACTTTCTCCATCCTCCCTCTCCTTTAATCAATTAACTATCGAGTATCCCAGCACTTAGAGATGACATACTTAAACTGTCATGAGAAAATGCGCGCAAATTTTCTCACCGGACTGACCTAGCCAATTAACAAGTCCACCGCTGATAGGATCGATAACAATGACAGCCCAAATCATTGATGGTAAAAAAATCTCTGAAGACATTAAGGCAAAGATTGCAACACAAGTTGCTGCCCGTGCAGAACAAGGAAAGCGCGCACCAGGTTTAGCCGTTGTTCTGGTAGGAGGCAACCCAGCCTCTCAAGTCTATGTAGCTCATAAGCGTAAGTCGTGCCAGCAAGTTGGCTTCCTATCAAAATCCTTCGACCTTCCAGAAAACACCACACAAGATGCACTGGAAAAGCTAATCGACGACCTAAACAGCGATGATGAAATCGATGGTATTCTTGTTCAGCTACCTCTTCCGGCGCACCTTCAAGCCGACGATATTCTTGAAAGAATTCGCCCAGATAAAGATGTTGATGGCTTCCATCCTTATAACTTAGGAAGACTGGCCCAGCGCTTACCAGTATTACGCCCCTGCACACCAAAAGGCGTTGTTACCCTACTGGAATCAACAGGCATCGATTTCCACGGAAAGCACGCGGTAATTGTTGGTGCGTCAAATATTGTCGGTCGCCCTATGGGTCTAGAGCTACTTATTAAAGGCTGCACTGTTACCACTACTCATAGATTCACCAAAGACCTGCCAGGTCATTTAGCCCAAGCAGACATTGTCATTGCTGCGGCAGGTAAAGCAGGCCTAGTGAAAGGTGAATGGATACCAGATGGCGCAATTGTTATTGACGTAGGTATTAACCGTTTAGATAACGGTAAGTTAGTCGGTGATGTAGAGTTTGAAGAAGCCGCTAAGCGCGCTGCATGGATCACCCCAGTTCCAGGTGGTGTTGGCCCAATGACGGTGGCCACTCTAATGGAAAACACCTTGTTTGCGTGTGCCGAACTACACGACAAATAAAGTAGAGTCATGACAAGTTAAATAAGACACATAAAGCAGACACAAAAAAACCGGCTTAATAGCCGGTTTTTTATATTGAAGCCCTATAGCCACAACCAATACTTCCTGAGGCACAGTGAGAGAAAGTTAGACAAGGCAAAAGCTTACGAAAACGCGGAGTTTATATTTTATAAATGAGCATTCAAGTAAGCTTTTAACGCCGTATAACTGATCTCACGAAGCTTCAGTCGCCAATTTTGGCCCAGGTATCACGCAGCCCAATAGTTTTATTCAGAACCAATTGATCAGGCTTACTGTCTTCGCTATCAATACAGAAGTAACCTTCACGCTCGAACTGGTAACCTTGTTCCGGCTGACCTTCTGCAACGCTTGGTTCTACCCTCGCAGTTTTAACGACCGTCAACGCATCAGGATTAATCAATTCAAGGAAACTTTTCTCTTTATTCCCATCCGGGTTTTCATCCAAGAATAAACGATCATACAAACGAACTTCAGCTGGCAGAGATTCGGTTGCGGAAACCCAGTGAATTACACCTTTGACCTTACGACCGTCTTCCGGGTTTTTACCCAAAGTATCCGCATCATAAGTACAGATGATTTCAACGACTTCGCCGTTTTCATCTTTGATCACTTCATCAGCACGAATCACGTATGCATTACGCAAACGCACTTCTTTACCTAAAACAAGACGCTTGAACTTCTTATTTGCCTCTTCACGGAAATCCTCTTTATCAATGAAGATTTCGCGAGTGAAAGGCAAAGTACGCTCACCCATCTCTTTTTGAGGGTGTAAAGGCGCAGATAATTGCTCAACTTGTCCTTCAGGATAATTCTGAATGGTAATTTTCAACGGGTTTAGCACACACATTGCACGCGGTGCATTGTCATTCAGATCATCACGAATTGCTGCTTCCAGCATAGCCACATCTACTGTGCTGTTCGCTTTAGCCACACCAATTGAATCACAGAACTTACGAATAGCCGTTGGAGTGTAACCACGACGACGCATACCTGAGATAGTAGGCATACGAGGGTCATTCCACGCAGTTACATGCCCTTCATCTACCAGCTGCTTCAGCTTACGTTTACTGGTAACGGTGTAGTTCAATTGCAGACGCGCAAATTCAATTTGCTGCGGATGACAATCAATCGAAATGTTATCCAGTAACCAATCATACAATGGACGATGATCTTCAAACTCAAGTGTACATAAAGAATGAGTTATGCCTTCCAACGCATCAGAGATTGGATGCGTAAAGTCATACATAGGGTAAACACACCACTTATCACCTGTTTGATGATGCTCAGCAAAACGAATACGATAAATTATCGGATCGCGCATATTCATATTTGGCGAAGCCATATCGATTTTGGCTCGAAGCACCATTTTACCTTCTTCGAATTCACCATTTTTCATGCGTTCGAACAAGTCCAGATTCTCTTCTACAGAGCGATTACGGTATGGGCTTTCTTTACCTGGCTCTTTTAGATTGCCACGATATTCTCGCGCTTGTTCAGGCGTAAGCTCACATACATACGCCTTACCTGATTTAATCAATTCAAGCGCATAGCCATGAAGTTGATCAAAGTAGTTGGAGGCAAATTTAGGCTCACCCGGCCATTGAAAACCCAACCACTCAACATCATTACGAATGGATTGGATGTATTCTGGGTTCTCTTTTTCCGGATTAGTATCATCAAAACGTAAATTACATACACCCTGGAATGATTGTGCGATGCCAAAGTTTAAACAAATTGACTTAGCATGCCCCACATGAAGATAGCCATTTGGCTCAGGTGGAAATCGCGTAATAATGTTAGAGTGTTTGCCTGAATCTAAATCTTTATCGATGATCTGGCGGATAAAATTACTAGGAGTGCTTGGAGCCTCAGGTGTTGCCATAGTTAAAATTCACTATCCCTAAAACAAACGTGTTTTTTTAAATCGTTCAAAATCGTATTATGTAAAAACTGGAAATAATTGTACCTGTGTGCACTACTTAGTGCTACTCGTTTAACGCGCTACATTTGTGCAATCTGTACAAAAAGTGTAACCAGTCATTAATCTGAACTTTAAATAAGATAGAGGCTATTCATGATCCGTCTAACCACCAATTTCGGTAACATCGACATTCAACTTGACTTCGAAAAAGCACCGGAAACAGCTAAAAACTTCGAAGAATATGTAAAAAGCGGCTTCTATGATGGCGTTATCTTTCACCGTGTAATCAATGGCTTCATGATTCAGGGCGGCGGTTTTGAGCCTGGCATGAAAGAAAAGCGCACGAATGATCCAATCAAAAACGAAGCCAACAACGGTCTGAGCAACATGACTGGCACCATTGCAATGGCTCGTACGATGGATCCACACTCTGCTTCAGCGCAGTTCTTCATTAACGTATCTGATAACACCTTCCTAGACCACACAGCCGAAACAATGGAAGGCTGGGGTTATGCCGTATTTGGTAAAGTCACTGAAGGTATGGACGTAGTTGAGCAAATCAAAAAAGTACCTACGACGATGGCGATGGGTCACCAAGACGTTCCTGTTGAAGACGTTATCATTGAAAAAGCAGAAGTTGTTGAAGAATAATCAGAGAATTCATTGAGTCATATCTAATCTATGAGCACTCTGTTTATATCAGATCTACATCTGCATGAAGGACGCCCGGATTTAACCCGGGCGTTTTTTCAATTCCTCGACAACAAAGTTAAACCTAAAGACACCCTGTACATTCTTGGTGACTTTTTTGAAGTCTCAGTTGGGGATGACCTATTAACCCACTTTCAAATTACTATTTGTGAGAAATTAAGCCAACTGAAAACCAAAGACATCAGAGTCTATTTCATGCATGGCAACCGTGATTTCTTACTAGGTAAACGCTTTAGCCAACTGTCAGGCACTGAATTACTTCCAGACCCATTAAGAATCCAAGTCGGCTTAACACAAATTTTGCTTTCTCACGGCGACATATGGTGCACCAGCGATGAAAGCTATCAGAAATACCGCCGGATAGTCCGAAACCCTATCGTGCAATGGCTATTTTTGAAGCTCCCTAAAAGGGTTCGTCATAACATCGGTCAAAAACTCCGAAACAAGAGCAAAGGCCGTGAAGTTCATGACTACAGCATTCTCGATGTAACACCTGAAGCGATTGAGCAAGAGATGATCAACAATCAAGTACCAATCGTAATTCATGGACACACCCACAGACCAGCACGCCACCCGTTACCCGAGATAGCCATGGCTTTACATACAACTCAAGCAGAGAGGATTGTTCTTGGTGATTGGGATAAGAAAGGCTGGTATTTAAAGCTGGAAAACGGTCAATTTTCTTTGATTGATTTTGACATAGATCCAATATAACAGGGCATATCTTGGGTTAATCTTTCGATCAACAGTTAATTCTAAAACCACTGAACACTCGATTCGGAATTACAACAGAAGATAAATTCCAATCAATTCTATAAGGGTTAGTTAATGGATTTTATTTGGATATTAATTGCTTATCTCTTTGGCTTTGCCTTTAAACAATTAAATCTACCACCTTTGATTGGTTATCTTATTGCCGGTTTTGCCTTGCATGCTTACGGTCTCGAAGCTGACTCCCTGCTACAAACCTTGGGAAATCTGGGCGTTACCCTATTACTCTTCACCATTGGTCTAAAAATTCATCTAAAAGACCTGACTCGTATTGAAGTTTGGGGCGGCACTTTATTTCACATGGCCATTTGGGTTGCTGCGTTAACTGGCATGTTAACGCTACTCTCCATGAGTGCCCTGCCTTACTTCAGCGATTTAACCCTGCAATCCGCAGCCATCATCGCCTTCGCCTTAAGCTTCAGTAGCACCGTTTGTGTCGTAAAACTCCTTGAAGACAGTGGTGAAATGAAAACTCGCCATGGCAAATTAGCGATAGGCATTTTGGTCATCCAAGATATTGCTGCCGTTTTATTTTTAGTCTTTGCAAAAGGTGAGTTACCTACCATTTGGGCTTTGGGATTAATACTCCTAGCCTTCTCTCAGCCAATCTTTAATTGGGTATTAAATCGCTCTGGTCATGGTGAAATGCTCCCCCTAACCGGGTTTTTATTAGCCTTTGGCGGCTACGAACTCTTTGAATTAGTTGGTATGAAAGGCGATCTTGGCGCCTTAGTATTTGGTGTTTTATTAGCTCAGCACAGAAAATCAGGTGAACTTGCTAAGGCCTTATTGAGCTTTAAAGACCTATTCCTGATCGGCTTCTTCCTAGCCATTGGGTTTACCGCTTTACCAACGTTAGACATGTTCGTTATCGCACTCGGACTCTGCCTTCTTTTACTGGTAGTTAAAGCGCTGCTTTATTTTGCTCTGCTTACAGGGTTGAAACTACGCGGTCGAACCTCTTATCTGGCAGGGCTTTCACTGATGAACTTCAGCGAGTTTGGCCTCATTGTGATGGTTTTAAGTGTTAATTCAGGCTGGCTAGACAACAACTGGCTGGTCATTATTGCCTTGGCCGTATCAATTTCCTTCGTTATTACCAGCATTACCTACAAAGGAGCTCACGGCTTTTATGCTCGGAATAAATCAATTATCCGTAAATATGAACGCTCAGAACGCTTAAACCGCGATATTTTCTGCCAACCCCCTAACGCTGAAGTTTTGGTTATTGGTCTAGGTCGAGTCGGCCAAGGCGCCTACAAAGCCCTCCACAAAGAAATTGGCGACCGGGTATGTGGTATTGATGCTGACAATTTAACGATCAAGCATCTCACCGAAGAAGGTCTACCCGTGGTCATGGGCGATGCGGAAGATGCAGACTTCTGGGACAACCTCAACCTGGCTCCCGTTAAGCTGGTAATGCTTGCCTTACCAAGCATAGAAGATATGAAAAACATCACAGAGCAGTTACAGTTGAGTAACTACAAGGGCTCTATCGCAGGGATAGCACGCTATGCGGATGAACAAGAGTTACTAAGAGAAAGCGGAATCGATCACGTTTTCAACTTCTTCGCGGAAGCAGGTAGCGGTTTCGCTGAGGAAAGCCTTAAGATCATAGCGCCTCAAAGCTAAGAAAAATAAAGGATACTTAAAACAAAAACGGGCAATCTGAGGCCCGTTTTTTATAAATTTTTTTGCTCTTATGCCGGCACACCACTATGAAACCTAAACAACTCATCCGGTGATTGGATCGCTTCTTTCTCAACCGCAGCAAAATACTCAATACGCTCATCAATCGGCTTACCCGCATATTTTTCGGCAAGCGTAATGTAATCCTTATAATGACGTGCTTCTGACTTTAGCAACGAGATGTAAAACTTCTGCAGCTCTTCATCCAAATGAGGCGCTAACTTAGAAAAACGTTCGCACGATCTCGCTTCAATAAAAGCGCCTACGATCAAGGTATCTATCACTTTATCCGGGTCTTGCTTTCTCACACCCGAGTTCATCATTCCTGCATATCGAGACGGCTGGTGTGAACGATACTTCAAACCACGCTTTTTGATGATTTTCATCACCTGCTCAAAATGCACCAATTCTTCACGCGCCAAACGAGACATCTTATGCAGCAAATCAGGTTTATCTGGATGCTTAAACATCAGGTTTAGTGCAGTACGTGCAGCACACTTTTCGAGATACGCATGATTTACCAAAAGCATGTCCTGGTTTTTCAAGGCTTCTTGAACCCATTCATCCGGGGTTTCACATGGTAAAAATGCTTTTAGCTCTTCAAGCGCTTGAGGATCAACGTGCTGCATGAATAAATGTCTCTGATCGGTTTACAAATTGCGCGGCATTATAACGGAAAGCATTTGCTTGGGCAGCACTTACATTGAAAGCGCTGACATAGAAAATACTCACTATTTCTTTACCAAACCCATATATGCTCTTTAAAGCTGGTCAGACCTTTGGACTTCCAACGAGGCTCTTCTTCGATCAACTCAATAGCCCCTACTCGCTCCAAATGACCATTCCACAGCGAGATCAGTTCTTCATCCAGCACTGAGAATGGTGGACCTGAAGCGACACTTTGATCATAAACCGTCGTAATAATCAGACCATGACTTGATGCTTTTAATAATGACTGACAATGACGAATATAATCAGCGCGCATTTCCTGAGGCAATGCAATTAGCGCCGCTCGATCGTACAAAGCATCAAACGACTCACCGTTAAAATTGAAGAAATCACCCACGACAAACACAATTGGCAACTGATCACATTGAAAGACGTTAAAGTCGTTACCGTTAACTTTTCGTTCAGAAACTTGAGCTGTTAGCCCATTTTCCTTGAAGAAATCCCGAGCCGCGATTTCGGATAACTCGACACCCGTAACTCGATAACCTTGCTCGACTAGCCAAAGCATATCTTTGGTCTTACCACATAAAGGAACAAGCACCGATGATCCTTCAGAGAGCTTAGGAAAATACTTCACAAGCTCAGGATGACCATTCTCTTGATGAAAACCAACCTGATCCAATTGCCATTTGTTGTGCCAAAAGCTATGTTCCATAAATTATCACTTGTCTTATTTTTTAACTTCAGATGATTGGAAGCATTATGCCATTAATACTCGTACGATCCTGCGCCGTTTTATTTGTTAGCCTGGTGTCAGTGCTACTGATCACAGCCTGCAGCCCCTACATTCAAACACAAATGCTCTGGCAATCTGCATTATCAGTTGACCATTCCTTAGTTGGCGATATTGTCCGAACTTCGGATCGTCGTCGCGTTCAGCCAGAACAACTCATCAAAGAATTGAGCTCCGCTAATTACGTGCTTATTGGTGAAAAACACGATAACCCCGATCATCACCACTTGCAGAACTGGATACTGACAGAGTTATTACCCGAAACCAAATACCATCTGGTCCTTGAAATGCTGAATTACGATCAGCAAGACACCCTATCTCAGCTAACCTCTAATTCATTAACGGAAGAAATTTCAGAAGCCACGAACTTCGATCAAGCAGGCTGGCCTTCCAAATATTATATGCCGCTTGTGCAAACTGGATTAACCAAAGGCGCGGCCATCGTCGCAGGTAATTTACCCAAAGACGACCTCATGAAGATTTATAGAAAAGGCTTCGATGATTTAGACCCAAACCGTTTTTCCACCGCCGATGTAGTAACGGGCGAACAGCTAACGGCACTTGAACAAGAAATTCATAGTCAACACTGCGATATGCTCCCTGCCACTCAAACTGCACCTATGGCTAAGATTCAAATCGCAAAGGATGCCAGCATGGCGTTTAGCCTCTCGCAAAACGATAAAGCAGTTCTTATTGCCGGTAATTATCACGTAAATAAGGAAAACGGGGTTCCATTGCATCTAACAAAACGGTCACCCACAAAGAAAACCTTGGTCATACAAATTGTTGAAGTTAACGACAATTACGAGACCGTCGAACTATTAAACGCGGATAAATTAAACCAAGCTGATTTTCTCTGGTTTACACCACGATGGTCAGATAAAGATTATTGCGAAGACATGAAGCGCCATACGCAAAAACAATAAGCGCGCGCACCTCGGATTTATCGGATTTAGAAGTTAAGAAGAGCCCCAAAATAAAAAGGGGCAGCTATGAAACTGCCCAAATATTACATCGCTCAAAGTAATTTATTGCTCAAGACACTTGATTGCCTAAGATAATGGTAAGCCCGAACCTTGAGTTCGGGCTGGCCCATCTAGGGAGTACAGTTAGCTGGATCCATCTGATTAATCCAGGCACTGATCAAGCTCACCCCTTCATCGTGCGTAGTCACTCGACCAAGTTCCGGCATCTTATGACGAGAATCAGTGGTTTCAACGCGGAATTTCAAGTAAGACAAATCAGCACGACTTGGTACCACATCCTGAGGATAGCTGTTATGGCCACCAGCAACCGGCGTCTTACAAACACCAAACTTGGTCTGATCATCCTCAAAGTCACGGTTATATTCCACCTGTAACCCTGTACTACCAGCAGCGCCACGATACGTATCGGCAAGGTTAGAACCATCACCCAATTCAATCTCTGCAATGGTTAAACCTGCACGGTGACAGTGAGCACAGTTAATATCCAAATAGGCTTCCGCCGCATCCTGAATTTCTGCTTCAGACATATTGACTAGCGCAGCTTCATTCTCATCACGATAGGTAGGTGTGACTGGAACGGATGTCAGATTTGGTAAGCCAGAGAGGATCCCGTGCTCAGCCCAAAAGGTCAGCTGGTTAGCGGTTTCATTTTCAGTCTGGATTAACGCAGAACCACTGGTGTAATCGAAGTCACGATTCAAGAAACGCGCCTTAGGACCAATTGGTAGAGTAATCTTTGGAAGACCCGCCGATTGAACAGCGTGACATGACAGGCAGGAAGCCTGAGACGGAACGATATAATCAAAGGTTCTTGCAGTACCTTCGTGCGTTGTGGTCACAGTCACTGTTTTAGAAGCAATGGACAATTCCGCATCGGTATCTCCTGAACCAGGGTTCCAATAATACGGACGAGCAACCCAACCATTCTCACGATGAATCAATAAACGCGTTTCAATCACCACCTCAGCACCATCCGGGGCCGAGGTATCGACTGGCATAGCGAAGGTTTTTACAATGACCGAACCAATAGGAAAGTTCAGCACTTCATTTTCATTGTACTTGATGGTTTCACCTTCAGGCACAAACGCAAAACGATATTTTGATGCGTAATCCGTGAATAACGGTGTGGTCAGATCAAAGATCACACCACCGGCATTCGGATTAGTCGTTGGGTCGGTGGAATCCTGAAACAGATTATAGTCCGACAGATTCGGACAGTTTTCTGTCATCAAAGCATCCCAGTTCACCCCATCTGTGACAGCATCACAATCACCTTCGTTTCCAGAAGCGGCACTGGCACCACTGTTGATCATGGTTCCGGTAGTAGAACCGCCACCGGAAGTCGCCGAAGATCCAGAACTATCAGAATCACTACAGGCAGCCATCACACTGGCAGCCGCTAACAAGACGCTCAATCGAGTCATCTTTCCAAAATTTAAATTTTCAAACACACTCATCTATCTACCCTCGCTTAAAAACACAGATATAAATCGACTTCACCAAAGAGAGTTTTCTTTGGCGAAGGGTTTAGCGATTTATAAAGAACACGCCGGTTCGGCTAGGTCATCGCCATTACAGCCATAAACCTTGCCACGGAAAGTCACTTCCGCTGGCGCTAAGCGAGTAGGATCAGTATCACACTGAAGAAGAGTTCGTGCCGGGCCATCCATACGCTGCGATAGCAAACGAGCCGCAGGATCAGCACCATTCCAGTTAGCAGCATCCGCAGGATCGGTATCGTAAACAACACCAATGTTCACGTTTTCATAAGCAAGATGGTTTGTGGAATCACCAGCATCACTAATGTTGTTTCCATTAATGTTATTTCCAATACAGATTTTATCGGCATCAGAGAAGGCATCGTGGTCAACACCATCGTCTTTTGCAGATTGACTGACGATAGCGTCCCAACCAGCTAACGCACCTGCGTTAGACAATAGCTCACCGATCCCATCATAAAGAATGTTCGGGAATACCGTTGGCACACCGGACATATCATTCGCCGCACCACCTTCGTAACCAGCAACAATCTGATCAAATGCAGGAAGTGTTGCTACACCACCAATGGATGGTCCACGCGCATCACCACCATTTCGAGCAAAAGTATTACTGTGGATACTGACATTCTTTAATAACGGGCTCCAGCCATCAGCGATTGTCCCTTCGTAATTACCAGAACCATCGCCCACTACATAGCCAGCAACATTATCATCCGCCATGAAGTAGGTTGCGATTTCGATGGCCGCCGTTTCGTTATCAGTAAATTCGTTGTTGTACACTTCTACATTACTGGTTGCGAAAATAAGTGCCCCCGTTCCAGGCGGAACAATACCGACAGCACCACCACCTGCGAAGTTTTCAGAGTTATTGGCATACGCTTGGTTATTGAACACACGTACATTACCGCCGTACGCTTGCTCCAACCCTGGCAAATCAAAAATCAAAATACCACCGGTATTCCCTACAGCCAGGTTGTTGTACACATCAGCGTTAAAAGAGTTTTCAATCTCAATACCTGCAACGTTTTCTTTAGCAATATTGTCACGCACCACAATATTAGATGATTGACCAACATAGATACCGGCATCAGCAGAGCCACGGGCGTAGTTATGCTCCATTAGAACGTTGGTACTCTGCAGAGGATAAAGACCGTAAGCGCCATTCTCATCATTCAACTCACCTTCCCAAATGGTCGCGGTGTAAGCCAAATGAACACCGTCAGAGTTGGTCACCTTAATGCCGTTTTTAGGCGCTTCATAGACACTGAAGTCACGAGCAGTAATGTTAGATCCACCCTCAAAACGGATCGCATCATCTCCGGTAGAATTGGTGAAATTCAGTTTGGTTTCATTGATTCCGTAACCGGTCAGGGTTAAACCATCAGCATTATCAATCACGATGGTATCGTTAACGACAAACTCACCTTTTGGTAATACTAGGGTTGCATCACTAAGACCGCTGTCAGACAGTTCAAATAATGCCACTTGAATCGCTGCAGTGATATCCACCTCATCTGCCGCCGCAGCTGCTTCAGGCAGTTCTACATAAATTGCATTGCTCGGGAAAATATAGCCAGATGTGGTTACGTTTGAACCGTCCGGATTTGCCACACCACCGTTACCCGCACTTGCTGAAGCACCATCGGCTCCAGCAGGGCCTGCTGGTCCAGCCGGACCTTGATCACCATCATCGCCATTACAGGCGGTTAACATTGCTGCAGTTAGACAAACTGCCAATGCTTTCTTAACCCAACCCGTAGGCTGAGCAGAAGACAGACGTAAGTTATCTAAAACATGTGTTGATGTTCGACTCGTCATTCCTAATCTCCAGATCACTTATTTTTGTAATTATTACGAGATAAGAAATTAAAGAATTCACAAATATTGAACGAGCGAAAGCTATAAGCAGATTCAAAAGACCACTACCCAATTCTTTAAAAAATGTTATTTTTCAATAGATTACGAGAACTAAAAAGCACACCCAGAACAGGTGTGCAATTCTTCAAATTCAAGCTTTTGAGGACTCATTGGGGTGTTGCTTTGCGAATGGTTTGCTGCCGATATGTGGTGGGAGAAACACCAACAATCTCTTTAAAGGCACGATTAAATGAACTGATAGAACGGTACCCGACATCCAGAGAAATGTTCAAAATCGGGTCATCCGGGAACTCAATTAAGCGTTTCGCCGCATCGGTAATCCGCAGCTGATTAATATAATCATTGAAGTTACGATAACCGAGCGTCTGATTAATCAGATTACGCACCTTGTATTCTGGTAAACCAATTCGCTTGGCCAAGATCTTTAATGTGAGATTCTCTGTCCGATAAAAGCCGTCTTCCATGGTTTCCTTCAATAAACGGGCATCTTCTGACATCAACTGAATCTCAGGCTGAGACGGCTCTGCTTTTGGCTCAGTAGTCGTATCTGGATCAAGGAATTCTTTAGGTGGCTCGGTCACTGGCTCACCAAACAGCACACCATCTCTCCCCTTCATTAAAAAATAAGAAATGATAAAACCGCTAACAGACACAATGATGCCCCGTGTGTATTCTCCAGCTAAACCAAAGTTCAAACTGATCGCAGCGGTAATCACCGCAAAGCCAACTACGATGAGCATTGCCACCCGTAATTTACGACGAGATTCGACCAGATCATTGGACCAGTTAGAGACAATTACCCAGAGGCCATGACTGAGAAGTAGGTACTCACATATCTGCCCTGAATGCCATCCCCAGAAGGCCATCGCAGGAGTAAACTCCTGATCCGCCCAGAAAAAGCGGGCCAAGCTGGGGGCCATAAAACTGTATACCGCCATCACCGACCATAAGTTTTTTAAGCGCGGACGGTCATTAAACGCATACTGACAAAGTAACCAGAATAACGCCGGCACAGCGCCCTGAATGTTATTAGTAAACAAAGACCATTCTTTGGGTACCAAAGGAAAAATCAAAAACGCGATAGCTGCAGACAGGAACACAACAAAGACTCTAGCAACCGCTAAACGGCCAA
Source organism: Litoribrevibacter euphylliae (assembly GCF_042646085.1). Classification (NCBI taxonomy): domain Bacteria; kingdom Pseudomonadati; phylum Pseudomonadota; class Gammaproteobacteria; order Oceanospirillales; family Oceanospirillaceae; genus Litoribrevibacter; species Litoribrevibacter euphylliae. The sequence goes on from NZ_JBHRSZ010000002.1 coordinate 245,179, forward strand.
AATCACGCGCAACGACTACGATAATATTAATCAGCAACCCAAGGCCAAATCCTGTTAGCAACTCCAAAGCCTAACTCCATCCATTAAATTAAAATTAAATAGTGATCAATTTATCACGCAGTGAATAGGTCTAAAAAGCAGAAATGGGCAGTAAAAACTGCCCATTTGATAAGATTATTAATTAGATACTAACTATGCTCAGTCGTCCGGGTACAGTTTCGACCCGCTTCTTTCGCTTTATAAAGATGTTTATCCGCCGACTTAATCAAGTTATCCCAGCTGTCGTAATAGCGAGTTGAACTGATGCCGGTACTGAAAGACAAGCGAATTTGGTGCCCCGCAACCTCAAACCGCTTTTCGGACATAACTTTACGAACTCGTTCAATAAGTTGATATCCCTCTTCAAGCGAAGTACTTGGAAATAAAATAATGAACTCTTCCCCACCCCAACGGCCAATCAGATCGGTTTCCCGAATCGACGCTTTAAGGTGAGCTGCCACCAACTTGAGCACTTCATCGCCCACATCATGACCGTATTCATCATTAATATTTTTAAAGAAATCGACATCACACACAGCCAACGCCATTTCATTGGTCGGCGCTTTACTCAGATAACGCTCCAATTCATGCGACTCTTTAATTCCTCGACGATTATACAAGCCGGTCAACTCATCACGGTGTGCCATCATTTTTAACACTTCATTGGCTTGGTCACTTTTTCGCTGTGCTTCCATTCGAGAAAGCTCCATGAGATACCCTAAAGCCACCACGAAAAGAATGGAGCCTGTAAAACGATACTTAATGTCAGGCGTGTAAGAATGAGTAACGAAATCAAGCCCTGGGACGTACAGAATAATAACCGACAAGAACAACACAACAGCGACCAGGATACCTCCCAGGCGGGTTCCTAATAAAGAAAACACAATCAAAGGATAGGTATAACACCACAGCAGCCCAGTATTTGCCTGGCCACCAGACGATAGAAGGAAAAGGTAAAGCACCGAAAACCCAAGGCAAATCATGCTCTGGAAGACCCGCCAGTTCTGAGTCAACTTGAACTGAACCCAGATTAATGCGGTACACAGGCCAAACACCAGCAAGCCGATGCCGTAGTCAGGCAACCCAGAGAAATAGGATTTCAGACCAAAGATACTGAGAAAAAACGCCCCAAGCCAACACAATGCAGAACTTAAAAGATCGTTTCTACGTGCCCGTTCAAAAGCGAGCTCTTCCCCTTTATCGGCATTATTTATCATTATTGTCCTTGCCTTAAAGCTTAAACTAGAGCAATTAAATAATAACGCCTTTACAACTTTTGTGACCAGCGACGAGCTGTTACGAAACGCATTAATTTCGTTTCAAAATGTAGATGGAGCATCTTATTATTTGAAACAGTACGCATATGACCGAAAGAAAGACGTTAAAGCCTCCCTTCACTTCATGGACAACAAATAGTCCGCAATCAATCCTGCTTGAGTATCCGTTAAATGAGGGAACTTGGGCATCTTACTGTGTTTACCACTGCCTTTAGTAATTTTTATTTTTATCTCCCAGTAAGACAGTTTGGTTCCTTTATTGGCTGGAACGCCCAACAAAAAGTTTCCTTTACCGGTAGATTTATGGCATTTGGCACAGTACTTTTCATACAACTCTTTGCCGCTCATCTCATCTGAGGTTTGCCCACACCCAGATAAGAGCAGCGAAAGAGTGAATAACAGAAGCAATGATTTCATGATCGCCCATCCTTGGGTTGTCCTAGGCAGAGGTTTTCCTTTCTATCCTTGCTCAGCCAATGCCTGAGTTTCTCTTTGATCGGCTAATGAACGAGAATCACGAGATTCAACACGCTCAAGATAGGATTTTAGATTATCTTGTTCAATCGATTGCTTGAAACTTAAAGCCCAGCGTAACGTATGCGCAATCAAAATATCCGCAGCTGAAAAACTATCCCCCAGAATATATGGCTTATCACCTAAGCCCTGACTTAGTAACGCCAACGCTCGTTGAAACTCCCAAGTCGCCGTCGGAAAAATTTCCGCTACTCGATGCTCTTTTGGAATCGCAAACTTGTGTTTACCCATGGTCCACAAAGGCTGTTCAAGCTCGGTTAACACAAAAAAGCTCCACTGATCATGAACAGCACGCTCTAGAGTTCCGGCTTCCGGGATTAACTTACCGGAGGCATATTTATCGGCCAAAAACGTTACAATGGCACCAGACTCGAAAGTAACTTGACCATCAATTTCGATCGCAGGGACTTTACCAGCAGGATTGACTGCCAGAAATTCCGGAGATTGAGAGTCGCCCTTGGCGAAGTTGACTAACTGGTATTCGTAATCCACCCCCAACTCTTCCAGCATCCATGTCACTCGTAATGTCCTGGTTTTGGGGAAGCCGTATACTTTAATCATCTATTGTCCTTATCTCTGAGTATCGATTGCGTAGTAAATTTACAACTACAACATTCACTTACTTCGACCATATGCCGAACGATTAGAGCGTTTATAGCACAGACAAAGACAACTTTTGACTACGAATTACATTCAACAAGACCCCTACTCATACCGACGCTTAAAAATAAGCTCCTATAAACACCCCTCTAAGCAAGAATCGCATTCCGATGAATTAAGTCTGCAATTTGAGGTACCAAGGGCACGGGTAAGTCATGACCCATACCCGACAAAATTGCCAATCGAGCATCAGGAATGGCGTCCGCCACGGCTCTTCCTCCCGACAATTTAATCAATGGGTCGGCATCACCATGAATGACCTGCGTGGGTACACCTATCCGTCGAATCAAAGAAGAAATGCTGCGTGTAGATAAGATCGCCTGTGTTTGTCGAATGATGCCGCCAGGGCAATAATTACGCTGATAATCGCGCTCGATCATATATTCGATTTCATCGACAGATCTTGGATAGGCCGGACTTTGAACCGCTTTCCAGAAGCCAATGACACGTCGTTTTACTGAGTCCAAATCGTGACCACCATTTCCAGCACCACTTAACCGAATGATTAAACCAATATCCGGTAACGGCAGTAACGGGCTGTTAGTAGAGGTCATGATGGCCGTTAAACTCGCCACATTTTGAGGGTAATAAGCGGAAACAATTTGGGCCACCATTCCCCCCATTGAAACACCAACTAAATGCGCATGAGGCAACTGCAAGCCTTCGATTAAACCGTGAAGGTCTTTGGCCATATCGTATAAGTTGTAGTTGGTACGGATAGGAAAACCGATGCGATGACAAGCAAAGGCCTTAATGATGTTAACTCGCCTACGGCAGTTTATTTTGGAGGATAAACCAACATCCCGATTATCGTAGCAAATGACCCGATAACCATGTTCCAGTAAGGATTGAATAAGTTCAGGGGGCCATACCGTTAACTGGCAAGCTAGACCCATAACAAGGACAACGGCAGGGTCAGAAGGTCGGCCATAGTCTCGAACAAAAAACGACAACCCATTGGATTCCACCACCCGGTCAGTGACAGAATAACCATGAAATTCTGTTTGCTTAAGCTCACCCACCTCTGGTGCAGATGAAGCGCTTTCAGAGTTCCGTCTCATTACTTTAGCATCGTGTCCCTCTATGTAACCTGCCAACATAGAACAACCCTCGTATCGCATTCAAAATGGACTACAACTTTTCATAACCAGGAAATCAAGTCCATTATTGACTGAGAATAGACAATGCTGAGTGAATATCCAGAAAACAGAACACCCTCCAATGTTACTGGCACCTTCCACTCTATTAACAATGAAGCTTACAGAGGCGAACGACTGACTTCCTCCGGTAGTGATTGAGTCCAGCCAAACGTCTGAATAATGGACCACCACGTTTCATTCAACTGAGCGTACAAACACATAGTTTGTCCTGTGTACGGATGCTCAAAGCTCAACTTCCATGCGTGCAAAAGCATCTGAGCACAGTTCAGATGATCACGAAAATACTGAGTGTGCTTGCCCTTGCCGTATCGAGTATCACCGATGATCGGATGACTAAGATGTTTAAGATGACGACGAATCTGATGTTTTCGACCCGTTTTAGGAAGTGCTTCTACTAATGAATACCTGGACTGAGGGTATTTATCTATTTCAACAGGAATCTCAACCTGCCCTAAGCAATAAAAATCCGTTATCGCTTCTTGAACGGGTTTAGGCTTTGGGTTCTTTTTGAACTTATCAACGGGAGGTGCCATCGCGTAATCAAGATGAACATGCTCCGGCATGTAACCTCGGGTTACCGCAAAATATCGTTTTTCGACGCTCTTATTTCGCCACTGATCCACCATTAAACTCGCTGTTTCTGAGTTTAAGGCCAACACAATGACACCCGATGTCATTCGATCTAACCGATGTACAGGATAAACCTTCTGGCCAAGCTGATCCCGTAACGTTTGAAGTAGAATCGGGCGATCTTCTTCTGAGCGCTCACCACGATGAACCAACATTCCAGCGGGTTTATTTACTGCTATCAGATCTTCGTCCTGATATAAAATCGACAAATTTTGAGACATTCTGTAACTCATCTACAACACTCAGATATTATTTCAAAAACCATATAACCTTTTGTTTTTAAAATAAAAGATAAATTTCATCTCTATTTTATATCCGCTGATCAGAACCCCCCCAACAAAACCGATGTTTGGTCAGGATGAATCAAAAAATCACTACTAAACTTAAAAGATACTATGTCACTTTATAATAAACGGAGGCTAGCTTATGGTGCATTCTTTTGCTACGACACATGATTCACAGCAGCAAGAAGTTGCTAAATGGAGTGCCATATTTGAAAGCCTTGTCCCCTTAAAAGCTCGAACAATAAAAATATTAGAAGGTCGTTATGGACCTAAAATGGGACGCTTTCTCAAGAATCCAGCTTCATTAGGGTTCCTTATCGACTGGGACTTTTCAGGTGCCAGTATCGGCATGAGCCATCTTCAGGAAGATTCAGTAGCAATCGACCCCAACCAACTCCTTAGAGAAATATCTATCTTAGAGGCCTACGGCGAAAGCGACGATGTTTGTGCATCCCCCAAATAAGAGATAAAAAATTTCGCTTTAGGATCTTACCCTCAATAAACAATGACGCATAAAAAAGCCCGGCTATATGCTCCGGGCTTTCTTTTAATTAATCGATACTGCTTATTGGTAATAAGCGTTTTCAGTAACGGTATGGTCTGTCACATCGCGCACACCTTTCAGCTCAGTGATAACTTCTAACAGACGCGTTTCAACACCATTTTTTAGAGTAACATCTACCGCACTACAGCCTTGACATCCACCGCCGAAGCGCAAAACGGCGATCATATCTTCAGTGACTTCAACCAGGCTAACCTCACCACCGTGCGCCGCCAGACCAGGGTTCACTTCGGTCATCAACAAGTAGTTGATGCGATCTTGTAGTGGGCTATTTTCGTCCACTTTTGGCATCTTGGCGTTCGGCGCTTTGATCGTTAACTGGCCACCCAATTTGTCTTTGGCAAAGTCAACAATCGCTTCATCCAAATAAGGAACACTTTGACGCTCAACATACAAACGGAAATCGATGTAGTCAGAGACCAAATCAGATTCTATGATTTCATCTGGTTTGCAATAAGCCAGGCAGGTTTCGGCGTTTTTTGTACCAGGTTGAGTCACATACATACGAACGCCCATTCCTGGAGTGTCCTGCTTAGCAACCAACTCACCAAGGTATTGTCGTGCACCGTCAGTGATGGTGATGTTGTGATCAATGTCTTCGTATTGGGTCATAGCGCGCCTTTGCTTGTCACAAGTACTTTGCCCGATGGCATAAATTAGGCGGGCATTGTACTCGAACTTTTAATTACTTCAAATAGTATAGCTTTTTAGTCAGGTACCAGCTACAGCTTTGTGCCATCTTCAGCACGTGTTTCACATGAAATCGCCCAGAAGCTCTGGTAGAATGACCGCCCTTTTACACCAGATATTGAACCACTGAGATTCATGTTTCATGAATTAGTATTGATAAGAATCCATAAAGTTCGATACAAAAAATACCAGTTAACAAGACAATGATTGCTCGTAACACAGCGACATTATCATCATGATTAGCAACGACTAATCATTGATTCTTAAAGATCAGAATTGGCGGTAATCCATGGAAACCAGACAACAACGAATTGAGCGATTAAAACAAGAATTAGAACAACGCATCCTGGTTCTGGATGGTGCCATGGGCACCATGATTCAAAGCTATAAGCTGGAAGAAAGCGATTACCGAGGTGAACGTTTTGCCGACTTCCATACCGAAGTTAAAGGCAACAACGATTTACTTGCCGTCAGCCAACCAAAAATCCTTCAGGACATTCACGAAGCCTATTTGAACGCTGGCACAGACATTCTTGAAACCAACACCTTTAACTCAACGCGAATTTCTCAAGCCGATTACGACATGCAAGAGTTTTCGTATGAGCTGAATGTTGAGAGCGCCAAGGTCGCACGTGCGGCGGCCGATAAATTTACGGCTCAGAACCCGGACAAACCCCGTTTTGTTGCTGGTGTACTCGGCCCAACCAGCCGCACCGCGTCTATTTCACCAGATGTTAACGACCCGTCCAAACGCAACGTTACCTTTGATGAACTGGTAGAAAATTACATTGAATCTACCAAAGGCTTAATCGAAGGTGGATCTGACATCATTTTGATCGAAACCATCTTCGATACACTTAATGCAAAAGCAGCGGTCTTTGCTGTTCAAGAAGTATTTGAACAGCTAGGTTTCGAATTGCCGATCATGATTTCCGGTACCATTACCGACGCCAGTGGCCGTACGCTTTCTGGCCAGACTGCCGAAGCTTTCTATAATTCACTTGCACACGCCAAACCACTCAGCATTGGTTTCAACTGCGCATTGGGTGGCGATGAATTACGACCATACGTCGAAGAGCTGGCTAATAAAGCCGACTGCCTTGTTAGTGCCCACCCGAATGCAGGCTTACCAAACGAATTCGGCGAATACGACGAAACTCCGGAAGAAACCGGAAACATTGTTGCTGAGTTTGCACAAAGCGGTTTAGTAAACATCGTTGGTGGCTGTTGTGGAACCAGCCCGGATCATATCAAGTCCATCGCCGACAAAGTTCAATCCCTTAAACCTCGTGTAATTCCTGAGATTCCTAAAGCCTGTCGTTTGAGCGGCCTTGAACCATTTAACATCACAGAAGAATCGCTGTTTGTTAACGTCGGTGAGCGAACTAACGTTACCGGCTCTGCACGCTTTAAGCGTCTGATTAAAGAAGAGCTGTACGACGAAGCGTTAGAGGTTGCTCGCCAGCAAGTTGAAGCCGGTGCCCAAATCATCGACATCAACATGGACGAAGGCATGCTGGATTCCAAAGAAGCCATGGTTCACTTCCTGAACCTGGTCGCTTCTGAACCCGACATCGCTCGCGTGCCGATCATGATTGACTCCTCCAAGTGGGACATCATTGAAGCCGGTTTGAAATGCGTACAAGGCAAGTGTGTCGTTAACTCGATCAGTTTGAAAGAAGGCGAAGAACAATTCATCGAACACGCCAAACTGTGTATGCGCTACGGTGCAGCCGTTGTGGTAATGGCCTTTGATGAAGTAGGTCAGGCAGACACAGAACAACGTAAGAATGAAATCTGTAAGCGCTCTTATGATGTATTGGTTAATAAACTCGGCTTCAACCCCGAAGACATCATTTTTGACCCGAACATCTTTGCTGTGGCGACTGGTATTGACGAACACAACAACTACGCTGTTGATTTCATCAACGCCTGTGATTACATCACCAAGAATCTGCCATACGCCAAAATTTCAGGCGGTGTAAGTAACGTTTCCTTCTCATTCCGCGGCAACAACCCGGTTCGAGAAGCCATTCACGCAGTATTCCTATATCACGCTATTCAAAAAGGCCTGAGCATGGGTATTGTAAATGCGGGTCAGCTGGAAGTGTACGCTGAGATTCCAAAAGAACTGCGTGAGCGCGTAGAAGACGTCATTCTCAATCGTCGCGAAGACGGCACCGATCGCTTACTTGAAATTGCCGACCAATACAAAGGTGACGGCGTTAAGCAACAACAAGAAGACTTAAGTTGGCGTGAACAGCCAGTCAACAAGCGTATTGAACATGCACTGGTTAAAGGTCTGACCACTTACATCATCGAAGATACCGAAGAAGCCCGACAAAATGCCGAGCGCCCTATCCACGTGATTGAAGGCCCATTAATGGACGGCATGAACGTGGTTGGCGACCTGTTTGGTGAAGGTAAGATGTTCCTGCCACAGGTTGTAAAAAGTGCCCGTGTTATGAAACAAGCGGTGGCACACCTGATTCCGTTTATTGAAGAAGAAAAAGGTGATAAAGCCGAAACCAAAGGCAAGATCATCATGGCTACCGTAAAAGGTGACGTACATGATATCGGTAAAAACATTGTGGGCGTGGTTCTTCAGTGTAACAACTACGAAGTTGTGGATCTGGGTGTAATGGTACCGTGCGAAACCATCCTGAAAGCGGCAAAAGAGCATAATGCCGACATCATTGGTTTAAGTGGTTTGATCACACCATCGCTTGACGAAATGGTACACGTTGCAAAGGAAATGGAACGCCAAGGTTTCGATATCCCACTGTTGATCGGTGGTGCAACCACCTCGAAAGCCCACACTGCCGTTAAGATTGAACAAAACTACACACGCAACCTTGCATGCTATGTGGCCGATGCATCTCGTAGCGTGGGTGTTGCAACCGCCCTATTAAGTGACGATTTACGTGACAAGTTCGTAAAAGATACTCGCGAAGAATATGTAGCTGTTCGTGAACGCAACGCTAAGCGTAAGCCAAAACAAGCCGACTTAACTTACGAACAAGCCATTGCCAATGCCACACCGATTGATTGGGACAATTACACGCCACCAGCACCTAGCTTCACCGGTGTTAAAGTGTTTGAAGACTTCCCTCTGGAAGAACTGGTTGAAACCATCGACTGGACACCATTCTTTATTTCTTGGGATTTAGCAGGTAAATACCCGAAAATTCTGAACGACGAAGTGGTCGGTGAAGCAGCCACCAACCTATTTAATGATGCACAGAAAATGCTGAAGCACATTGTCGATAATAAGCTAATCAAAGCGCGTGCGGTTGTTGGTTTCTGGAATGCAAATCAAGTTAATGCGGACGATATCGAAGTCTACGATGATACAGGCGAAGTAGCAGCGACACTTCACCACATTCGTCAACAAAACCGTCGACCAGAAGGAAAAGCCAATCAGAGTCTTGCAGACTTTGTTGCCCCTAAAACGACGGGTAAACACGATTACATCGGCGGCTTTGTCACCACCGCAGGTATCGGTGCAGAAGAGCTGGCCAAGTCGTACGAAGACAAGCACGATGACTACAACTCCATCATGGTTAAAGCCCTCGCTGATCGCCTGGCGGAATCCTTTGCCGAATACATGCACCGTCATGTTCGTAAAGAACTCTGGGGCTACGCAACCGATGAAGAGTTCTCCAACGAGGAACTTATCAAAGAACGCTACCAAGGCATTCGACCTGCGCCTGGTTATCCTGCCTGCCCGGATCACACCGAGAAAGCAACACTGTTTAAGCTGTTGGATGCAGAAGCCAATACCGGCGTTAACCTGACAGAACACTTTGCAATGTATCCTGCTGCGTCAGTCAGCGGTTGGTACTTCTCTCACCCGGAAAGCCGCTACTTTGGTACAGGTAAGATTGCCAAAGATCAGGTTGAATCGCTTGCCAAGCGAAAAGAAATGCCAATTGAAACCATGGAACGTTGGTTATCGCCTGTCCTTTCATACGACAACTAGGTTATTCCCAGAGTTAATATCATCTGAATGAGCAGTAATTCAATGATAAACACAGACCCTAACCCGGTCTGTGAACCTACCGCCCGTAATCTTCTTAAGCTGGCAGTTCCCATTGCGTTAGGAATGGCCAGCTTAAGTATTTTAGGGCTGCTTGAAACCTCAATATTAGGACACTATGGCCAACATGCCCTAGCCGCCAGCGCCTCAGCCAACTATCTCTTTTTCGTTTTTCTCTCAGCTTTTGCCGGGTTTTCCATCGCCATTCAATCTCAAGTAGCCCGACACATTGACGATGCACCGTACATTGCCAGGAAATACACATTAGTTGGATTAAGCCAGCTAGTTTTTGTCGCATTGAGTTTTATTCTACTGGTTTACTTTTTCAATCGCGAAATGATTGCCGCTCAAATTCATGATGAGCACATCATTACTCAAGCATCAGAGTTTCTTTGGATTAAAAGCTGGAGCTTACTGCCCATCGCCATTCTCATGGCATTACGAGGGTTCTTGCATGGTGCGAACCAACCAAAAGTATTTCTTACTTGCTTAGTATCCAGCCACACGCTGTCAGGTGTACTTTGCTACCTTCTCGTATATGGAAAACTGGGCTTCCCTGAGCTCGGATTAAAAGGCGCCGCTTTTTCGACTGTAATCAGCATATCGCTCGGAACAGCTCTACTTTGCTTACTCACTCTACGCCCTCTGAACGCAACCAAACAGAAAGGTACCATTAACAAAATAACGCCTTCCGATTATGTAACAGGATGGCACCTCGCTTGGCCAACGTCTTTTCAACAAGTAATTTTCGCCATTGGTACAGCGGCTTTCATGGCTATCATTGCCAAGACCAGCGTCACTGAACTCGCAGCAGCCCACCTAATCATTACCCTATCTTTGGTTCTCATTCTTCCAGTTGTTGGAATTGGTATGTCAGCCACTACCTTTATCAGCCGTTCACATACCTTGTTTCAACAAGGAGAAACAAGCCCTCAAAATTCACAACGGTGGTACACAATTACACTACGCCTATCATTAGCCTGCATTCTTCTCGTGAGCCCAGCCTTATTACTTACCACCGAATCGGTACTCTTTGCTCTGACCAAAGATCCAGAGGTCGTTGCCGCGGCTTACTGGCCTCTGATCATCCTTGTTTTCTCACTATTATTTGAAGCTGTCACCATTTCTACTAAGCAGTCTCTTTACGCTTTACACCAAAATAAAGCCGTATTAACCATTCTGAGTTCAACTCAGTGGCTGATATTATTACCTGCCATGCTGATAATCCATTTATCAGGTAACGGCTCACTGGAAATCTACGTCCTCTGCCATGCCATTCAGCGAGCGATCAACGGCATATTGCTGTACCGAATCTGGAAAAAAGAGCATCAAAACCCCACCCCACAACCTCATATTTCAGATGTAGAAGTTTGAAGACACGTATCATTCTCATTTGATATACAGAAAACCAATAAAAAGACCAAAGTTAATCTATTAAACCGATGAACTTTATTTCAATAATGAATTTTGAGTCCTGCTTTATATAACTTAGAATGCGCGCCATATAAGAAAACGGTAGTTCTCTCTATATGTCGCTTCGAGTATCGTGTCCATCGTATTTAGCAGCGATATTTATTGCCAGCAGGAAACAATCTTCCTTCTGATACTGACTACCATCAATACGACTGTGATTATGCCCTGCTGTGATTCAGCAAGGTGGGAGTAGATCTAACTCATGTACGTTTATGACGATTACGATCACGCGATTATCCAAGACCGTGTGAAGCAGTACCGCGACCAGACTCGTCGCTACTTTGAAGGCAAACTCAGCGAAGAAGAGTTTTTACCATTGCGTCTTCAGAATGGCCTGTATGTTCAGCGCATGGCTCCTATGCTACGTGTTGCTGTGCCTTACGGTATGCTGGCGTCCAAACAAATTCGTAAGCTGGCTGACATCGCCCGTAAATACGACAAAGGTTACGCGCACTTTAGTACTCGTCAAAACCTTCAGTTTAACTGGCCGGAACTAGCGGATGTACCTGATATTCTTCAGGAACTGGCAGACGTTGAAATGCACGCCGTTCAAACGTCTGGTAACTGTATTCGTAACACCACCACTGACCAGTTCGCTGGCGTGTGTACCGGTGAGATTGAAGATCCTCGTCCATATTGCGAAATCATTCGTCAGTGGTCTACGTTCCACCCTGAGTTTGCGTTCTTACCACGTAAGTTCAAAATCGCAGTTAATGCGAACACTGAATCAGATCGCTCGGCGACGGATGTTCATGACATCTCTTTGCACTTGGTTAAAAACGACGAAGGCAAAACCGGTTTTCGTGTCGTTGTTGGTGGTGGTTTGGGTCGAACGCCAATTATTGGCAGCACGATCCGCGACTATCTTCCAGCTGAAGATATGTTGACTTACCTTGAAGCCATCATTCGTGTCTACAACCAAAAAGGTAACCGCCTAAACAAATATAAGGCGCGTATCAAGATTTTGGTAAAAGCCTTAACACCTGCCAAATTTGGTGAGTTGGTTGAAGAAGAGTGGTCACACATCAAAGACAGCGAAAGTAAGCTAACGCCAGAATTACTGGAAAAAATGAAGTCTTACTTCACTGAGCCGGCGTATGAAGCACTTTCTGATGACAGTGCTGAGTTCGAAGCCAAACTAGCTGACTCTAAAGGCTTTGCAAACTGGGTATCTCGCAACGTTGCAGAACACAAAAAGCCAGGCTATGCCATTGTTACACTATCTATTAAACGCCCTGGTCATGCTCCAGGTGATGTAACTGACGTTCAACTAGATAAGATTGCAGACCTTGCAGATCAATACAGCTTTGGTGAGGCACGCACAACTCACGAGCAAAACATCGTATTGGCAGACGTCAAGAAATCTGATCTTTATGCAGTTTGGGAAGCCGCCAAAGAAGCTGGCTTCGCGACACCAAACCTTGGCCTTTTAACCGACATGATTTGCTGCCCAGGTGGCGACTACTGTGCCCTAGCCAATGCTAAGTCAATTCCAGTTGCAGACGAAATCATGCGCCGTTTCGATGACATTGACTACCTGCACGACTTAGGCGATATCGACTTGAACATCTCAGGCTGTATGAATGCATGTGGTCATCACCACGTGGGCAACATCGGTATCTTAGGTGTTGATAAGAAAGGTGAAGAGTTCTATCAAATCTCTTTGGGTGGTGATTCAGGCAAATTGAACAACACCTCTATCGGTAAGATTCTTGGCCCTTCATTCCAGCGTGATGAGGTTGTTGATGTTCTCGATAAGATCCTGAATATCTACGTAGAAAACCGTCAAGACGACGAATTGTTTATCGACACTTTCCAACGTATCGGTATGGAAGTATTCAAGGAGCGCGTATATGCCAAAGCTAATTAAGAACCGTGCTATCGTTGAAGACGATTTTGTACTGGTTAACGAAGTTGCAGAAGGCGAATCAACACCCGAAGGTAAAGTGATTCTTCCTGTTCAATTTTACCTGGATAATCGTGAAGCACTAGCAAGTCGTGATGACGTAGCTGTGTGGCTAGAGTCTGATCAACCCGCTGAGCTATTAAATGACATTCATCAAGAAGTCGCCTTCATCGCAGTTAACTTCCCGAAATTTGCTGACGGCCGCGGTTACTCTTACGCCCGCTTGATTCGTGAGCGCATGAACTATACAGGTGAGCTTCGTGCTATTGGTGATGTTCTGCTAGATCAACTGCATTTTATGGCTCGCTGTGGTTTCGATAGCTTTGCAGTACGTGAAGACACGGACATCGAAGAAGCACTAACAGGCTTTGAAGCATTCCGTTTCTCTTACCAAGCTGCGAACGATAATCCAACACCGCTTTTCCGTAAGCGTTTGGGTTAAGATTCTAAAGGGGAAGAGTAACTTCCCCTTTTTATCTCTTTTTTTCTCCGCCCGTCATTAATACATCCTTTGTTTTAAATCCCGCCTTAAAACCGCTATAGTCAGTTAAGAACCTTCAATAATGTATTTCTAACAACTTAGCACTAAGGCTCGCCTGGATTTAATGGATCACAGCATCACGTTCAATTTCTTCGTCATCTTCACCGGTTCGGCCATTCTAGCGACGCTAGCAATGTTTGGTCGTCAGCCCTTATTGATCGCGTATATTGTCTTAGGAGCCTTGCTTGGGCCTTATGGGCTCGAAACCATCAACGATGCAGCGCTCATTAGTGATCTTGCCCACATAGGCATAGTGTTTCTGTTATATCTTCTGGGTTTGGATATGCAACCTGCGAAGCTCATCACTATGTTAAGAAAAGCAACCTTAGTTGCTTTATTTTCATCTGCTATTTTTGCCTTTGCTGGGTTCAGCTTTGCCAGCTTGTTTGGCTATTCAGACATCGAAGCGATAGTGATTGGCCTAGCCATGATGTTCTCCAGTACCATCATCGGTATTAAATTGTTACCGACCACTGCGCTACATCATAAACACATCGGCGAGTTGGTAACTGGCTTGTTGCTCCTTCAGGACTTGATCGCGATTCTGGTGCTGATTGCTATTCAATCGTTCAGTAATCAAGCAGCAAGTCATGGCATTGACTGGTGGATGATGATTCAACCTTTATTCATGCTTCCTCTACTCATCCTGGCGGCCTGGGCACTGATCAAATGGCTGATTATCCCCCTACTTTTGAAGTTCGACAGCATGCAAGAGTTTATGTTTCTAATCACCATCGGTTGGTGCTTAGGGCTTGCAGAGTTGGCGTCATTCATTGGACTGTCTCAGGAGATAGGAGCCTTCGTTGCCGGTGTGACTATGGCCCTTACCCCCATTGCACAATTTGTAGCGTTAACACTTAAACCCCTCAGAGACTTCTTCCTTGTACTGTTCTTCTTCTCTCTCGGTGCAAGTTTCAACCTCGACCTACTGTCTCAAGTGTGGCTCCCCTCTGTAATTTTGGCTGCAGTATTCCTTGCCCTCAAGCCCCTAGTCTTCCGTTTCTTACTCTTCAAACTGGAAGAAAGCCCCAGAATGGGTTGGGAAGTTGGTTTTCGATTGGGACAGAACAGTGAATTCGCTCTACTGGTTGCTTTTCTCGCCTTAGGCACTGGCATGATCGGTGTGGAAGCCGCTCACGTAATACAAGCGACCGCCATCATCACCTTTCTTGTCTCAACCTACATAGTGATTGGTCGCTACCCTTCACCGATTGCTATGAGCGATAAATTAAGACGGGATTAAGATATTGAACTTAAAACAAAGTTTAATGTAATTAAGCAACAACACGCCCCCTATAAACCTTCTTAGGCCGATCTGAGTCAACACTTTGAGACTCAGTCTTATTAGCAGCAGGGATCAACTGCACTTGTCCTCGATAGATTTTAGTGACGTATTTATCATCAGTTGACTCACCAGCTTCTAGTTTTTTCATCCAATCCCCACCCGCTTTACTAAAAAGATCTTTTAATAAGGCCTGAAGAACAGCATCGCTACTTTTTTGATAGATAGGAATTAATTCAGAAAGCAGCTCTGGATTTGCGAGCTTTACATCCGGTTTATGCTCACTTGGGACGCGTCGACGAATTTCTTGCACCAAATCGATCATAGGTTTTGTGTAGTTCATGGTGATATCCTTACTCGCTGCACTCAAAGATTAAAACTAATTAATCAGTGCAAAAGGCGTGCTAACTCATACCATTACTCCAAACCTAGAGTAGAAAATACCAGGCACAAAAAACGCAGCCGAAGCTGCGTTTAAAAACTTGATAAAAGTAAGCTAACTAACTTTTACCAATGTTCTTCCGGCAACGCCTCCTTTGAGAATACGATCAATGTATTCTGGAAGCTGCTGTAATTCGATGGGTGCCACCCAGCTTTCGTACTTCTTCAAAATTGCTGCATGTTCAGCCATGAAATCCCACATAGCCGCTTTCTTTGAAGATGGCACTTCCGCTGAATCAACGCCTACCAAATTTATTCCGCGAAGAATAAAAGGAAACACCGTCATATCCAGTGCTGGCGAAGCAACTAAACCACATATAGCTGCTGTTCCCTGAGGCAGTAACGATTTCAAAACATTTTCAAGTGGCACGCCACCCACAGTATCAATTGCTGCAGCCCAGCGCCCCTTCAACATAGGTCGTTTGGAAGACTCAGAAAGCTCTTCACGTCCAAAAATCTGCTTAACGCCTAAGGCTTTCAACGCTTCGTACTGGTCAGGTTTTCCAGAAAAGGCATGAACTTCAAACCCCATACTGGCTAACAACGCAATCGCCATAGAGCCAACACCACCCGTCGCGCCAGTCACTAGCACTGGGCCACTCTCAGGCCCAATGCCCGTCATAAGTAGCTTATCGATACATAAAGATGCCGTTATTCCAGCTGTACCTAATACAGCAGCGTCTCGGGTCGAAAAGCCTTCAGGAAGCACATGAACCCAAGAAGCAGGCACTTGAATGACTTGCCCATAACCACCATCGGTATTCATACCCAAATCATGGCCTGTCACCACAACCGGCTGACCTTCTGTAAATTCAGACGTTGAAGACGCCATTACAACACCCGCTGCATCAATTCCCGGCACATGAGGATACTCACGCGTAACTCCTTTATTACCGGTCGAAGAAAGAGCGTCTTTATAGTTAATTGCCGAATAGTCAACTTTTACAAGTACATGCCCTTCCTTTAATGAAGGTACTGCCTTTGTCACTACCGCTTGAGAAAAAGACCCATCGTCCATTTCCGTTACTTCAAATGCCTGATAACTGTCCATACTTCCCCTCTTAACTAAGACGTTTGTTCAATCTCAGTGAAAGTAAACTTGATTAACGAATTTGTGTTCGGCTATCCAAGAAACGAGTTAATAATTTATCAATACTTCGTGTAATCCCCATTGAAGCAGCCATTCCTAGCTTCTCCTGAAAGGATTTCTTCACTTCGTATTTCACTTCAAAGACATCCGCCTCATCAGCCAATTGCATTAAATACTCATCGCTGGTCATCACTTGATCAACTAGGTTGTTGTTAAGAGCCTCAGTGCCATACCAAATATCACCATTAGCCACCTTGTCGATCGCCAGCTCAGGTCGATATTGTGAAACATGAGACTTAAACAAGTCATGTGTATCTTGTAAATCTTGCTTGAACTTCTCGCGACCTTCATCGGTATTTTCACCAATTACGGTCAACGTCCGCTTGTATTCACCCGCAGTATGAAGTTCGACATCAATGTCGTTCTTCTTCAACAATTTATGGATATTTGGGATTTGGGCAACAACGCCAATGGAACCCACAATGGCAAACGGCGCAGCAATGATTTTATTCGCTAAACAGGCCATCATGTAACCACCGCTGGCAGCTACCTTATCAACACACACAGTAAGAGGAATATCTTTCTTACGAATCCGATCCAGCTGAGAGGCAGCCAAACCATAACCATGTACTACACCACCAGGACTTTCCAGACGAACAACTACCTCATCACATGGTTCAGCAGACGTCAGAACAGCACTGATCTCTTCGCGCATTGATTTCACCGCTGACGCATGCACATCACCGTCGAAATCAATCACAAATACACGTTTGTTACGCGCTTCTTGTTGCTCGCTCGTTTGCTCTTTAGCTTCTTTTTTCAGCGCTTTTTTCTTTTCTTTCTCTTCTTTCTTAAGCGCTTTATGCTTTTCTTTCAGTTCTTCTTTGGAAAGCAGTTCATGCTCAAACTGATCTTTTGTATCTTCAAATTTATCATTGAGCTTTTTAATCTCAATGTGTCCTTCTCTGCGATTCTTCTGACCTACTGCAGCAATAAACCCAACTACTACAATAATGGCCAATACGATGGTGACGGCCTGTGCCAAGAAAACGCTGTATTCACTCCAAAAGCCCAAAGTAACTTCTCCTATCCTTAATTCATTGCAGAATAATAACAGCACACGATGATAATGTGCCTACCATCTTAGGACAATCGAATACCGAGATTAATTCACAGTCTGACAGCATCTATTATTGCCTCTCTACGACAGAAACCGTCACCTACAGCCAAATCTTTACACTGAAAACATTAATTAGATCAAATAGTTCAAACGGTCGTTTGATTAATCCTTGACACACACAGTCAGACGTCTTACTCTCGGCTTTCGTTGAGCCTAGCAATTGTTAGGTAAACATTACCCAAGACCTCTTATGGTCAGACACTAACAAGGGCATAAGCCCGACTGAGAAGGGATAAAATCAATGGCTACAGTTGCAGAAATCATTGAAACTATGAAGTCTAAGTTCAACGCTGACGCGGCAGCGGGCATGGAAAATATTTTCCAGTTCAGCATTGAAGACGGTGACAACTTCTTTGTAACTATCAATGGCGGTAGCTTTGAAATCGCTGAAGGTGAGTCTGACGACCCTTCTGTTACTCTAATCATGGACACTGAAACACTTGGTGGCCTAATGAGCGGCGAAGTTGACGGTATGCAAGCATTCATGATGGGCCAGCTTAAAGCTGAAGGCGACATCATGTTGGCTACTAAACTATCTGAGTTGTTCCCTGTTTAATCGCAGAGTCAATTCAAATAAAAAAACCAGCCTCAAGGCTGGTTTTTTTATGTCCTGACATAATCCGTCTGTCAGCATATTCACAAAGAAGTTATCAGAATCCCGCTACTCTTTTTGCTTCCTCATTAGCGGCAATCCATACTAGTCGATCTTGTTGAAGAACCAAACTGTATAGCGCACCGCTTGCTAAAGGTAACTGTCTGGAAAGAACTTCTTGATGTTCAAATCCCGCAGGGTGAAAGTCACCAGCGGCACTTTCGGGACGCAACCATTCATCTCTTTCATCTGACAACACCGATTGCTCAAACTGATTCGTTTCAATCAGCATAGAGTTCAAAACAACCAGTTTCGGAAAGCCAAGCATTGTCCAAAATCCATTAGGAGAAACCAATGTAATTTTGGTTTGGAAATGATCGCCCTTTCCTACCAATTCATAACTCCTCACTCCGTCATCAATGACCAGCTTAAAGTCACGGTCTGTTAACTTAACAACCGAAGCGTTCATCACTCCATGAGTTGCAGATACAGAAACATAAGGGGTTAATGACCAACCGATTAATGCCAACCACACGCCAATAGCACCAACCAGCACAGGAACATTACCTTTCAGCCATACCAACCAATTAGTAAGTCGAAAGAAGATAAATGCAGCAACTAAGAGGATAATTGCGCCACATCCAATCAGAGTATAAGTTAACAACGCCAATTCCATGGCTCACTCCTTACAAAACAATCACAAAGACAAACACAGCATTAATTCACTTTACATCCCAGTTGCTTTAACGCCTCTTCTGCTAAATCCAGCACTTGCTCACCAAATCCGCCACTGGAAGTAAGCATCCCTTCCAGGTAATACTCAAGACTAGATAGTACATCCGCAATAGCATTCAGCTCTGATTCACGAGGCGGCGCTTCAAAACGAATGATCGAGTTATCAATATACCGAGAACACACATCGACAATGTTTGCTGCGCGTGCTTTTTCCAAAAACTGAAACCCGCCACGTACAGAAGCCAATGTAGATACCACATTGGTTAGATGCATCTTATCCCAATCGGACTCGACATAATCATTCAGAGCACGCTTAGTAATGGAAAGACCTGAATCAGCCTCTTTTAATACATTAATCTGAGCCTGATCCAGTTCGTGAGTCAGAATATTATGCGAACCAACCGTGTTCTCTGCCTGATTAACAAGTGTACCTTCAAGGTTTCGAATCGAATCCTCAACAGCCAGTAAGGCATCGGCTGTTTGCATTAAATCGTCGTTCTCAATTTTCTTCCCTTCAGCCAACCAAGACTCAAAACGCTCGACCTGTATGTTTACTTGCTTGGCTTCATCATCAAGATTGATAAGAACCAAAGTACTGAGAATCTTACGCAGAACAGCAATAATATCTTTAAGGTCATCAGGCTCTTGAGTTAACACCCGCGACGACAAATCGATTTGGTCTTTCAACTGATTCAGCTCATCACACAGCGCTTTAGATACCGAGGCCAATACTGAACTTCCCGGCCCCATTAGGAGTGCAATTTGATGCTGACGATCCACTTCACTGTCAGGGAAATCCGACAGGGAGTATATATCTAAAACCGTTTGGCATCGCTCAGACGACCCCTTTACTAAGGCATTGATATAAAGAAGATCTTTCACAATGCCGATAGGCGGTTCAACATCAACACACTGCGCCGTGCTCACACTGAGCTTTCGAATATAGCGCTCAATCTGCATAAATAAACGCTTGCGACCATCAGCGACTTCTGTTGGAGCGACCTCGCCTAAACCTTCTAGTGCTGAGGACATGAGCCACCACAGCTTGCTGACAGGTTTATCACCGCATAACTTTTCAAGCCCTTCCATGCTTCGAAGCATCAATCTCAAACACAGAGGAATGTGCTCACCCTTGATAATGCCTAACAAGCCAACCATGTACATATGACGATAGCGCTTACTAATCTCTGCAATTTGAGCTTCATCCGCCGCCTCAACACCTTTTGCTGGACGCTCCTGCTTAAGATTCACCATGAAGTAGTGACTATCAGGTATCAAAGCCAAATTGCGTTGCTGTCGAAGTTCGTTAACGACAGGAATAAGCAGTTCAGGTAAATCCTGTTGACGAGTATTAATAAAATCGAGATATCGGGACAGAGAAAAAATTCCCTTACCCATGACCGTCAACACCGTGTCTTTTTCATCTCCTGCGCCAACCGGTACCTCATTTGCGACTTCCAAAATCTCTTCACAAAGAATTTTGGCACCTTCCAGTTCAATGATGTCAAACACCCCTTTCAGAGCCGAGAATTGGTCGATACACAATTGCATATCTTCAGCACTCTCTCTGTTTTCCAGAAAGCGTTCGAGAGCTGCTTCCGCTTGCCCCAAAGACTCGAGAACTTCTTCTCTTACGATGTTAAAAGAAGTTGCCTGATTAATTGGAGCGCTTCCGGTTAACGACATATTGAAATCCTTTACCTGGAAATTGTTAAAAATGGTCGAGTAATTATGCACAGGATTAAAGCACTTTAAAGGGAATATGCCTTATCCTTTTAAAAAACAATGGTTTTTATTCAATAAAACTATACATACCATATCTTCGGAACTAAAATTTTGCCTATCCAATTTTTATAGAGTCGAGAGAAAACAATGTCTTACTCACTTTCTGGAGCATTCGCGAAGAACTTTTTGGGCCACTCTCCATTGTGGTACAAAAAAGCGATTATCGCTTTCCTAATTTTAAATCCTTTAATCTTGTTCACATTAGGCCCGTTCATCGCAGGCTGGGTACTAATCGCTGAATTTATCTTTACCCTAGCAATGGCCTTACGCTGTTACCCACTACAACCTGGTGGTTTGTTGGCATTAGAAGCTGTTGCTCTAGGAATGACATCTCCAGAAAATGTCTATCACGAAGCCCTAGTGAACTTCCCTGTAATCCTGTTGCTCATGTTTATGGTAGCAGGCATTTACTTTATGAAAGATCTGCTGCTGTTTGTTTTCACTAAGATTCTGGTAACTGTAAAGTCAAAGCTCATTCTTTCTCTGTTGTTTTCTATCTCATCCGCCATATTATCTGCATTCCTTGATGCTCTAACCGTGACCGCAGTACTGATTAGTGTTGGCGTTGGTTTCTACAGCGTTTACCACAAAGTAATCTCTCGCGGTAACTACGAAGAATACGATGAGCACGATCATACCGACGACTCAACAATTGAAGACCATCAACGTGAAGACCTTGAAGAATTCCGTTCGTTCCTACGCAGTCTGATTATGCACGGTGCCGTAGGTACAGCATTAGGTGGTGTGTGTACCTTAGTTGGTGAACCTCAAAACTTGTTGATCGCTAAATACGTCGGCTGGGATGACTTCATCCATTTCTTCTTAATGATGGCACCCGTTACCATGCCAGTATTTGTCGCTGGCCTACTGACGGTAATCATCCTGGAAAAAACTAAGTGGTTCGGTTATGGCCATGAATTACCAGACAGTGTTCGTCATATCTTAGAAGATTTCGCAGCCAAAGAAGCCGCTGATCGCAATCAAAAACATAAAGCACAGCTGATCATTCAAGCCATCGGTGCTGCTATCTTAGTATTTGGTCTTGCGTTCCACATTGCAGAAGTGGGTCTGATCGGATTAATGGTGATCGTGCTGCTTACAGCGTTCAATGGCTACACCGAAGAACATCAGATCGGCCACGCTTTTGAAGAAGCCCTCCCCTTTACCGCTTTACTTGTGGTGTTCTTTGCGGTTGTTGCCGTAATCCATGAACAGCATCTTTTCAGCCCTGTGACCAATTGGGTACTCAGTCTTGAGCCTTCAAGCCAACCAGGTATGTTCTTCCTGGCCAATGGTATCCTTTCAATGATCAGTGACAACGTGTTCGTTGCAACGGTTTATATTTCTGAAGTGGCACAAGTATTTGAAAGAAATGAAATCTCTCGTGAACATTTTGAAACCCTCGCTATTGCAATTAATACAGGTACGAACCTGCCAAGCGTTGCAACACCAAACGGTCAAGCGGCGTTCCTATTCTTACTAACTTCTGCCGTGGCACCACTGATTCGTTTATCGTACGGCCGCATGGTAATCATGGCACTTCCATATACCATCGTTCTTACGCTGATTGGGTATCTTGCCGTGTCAATGCTGTAACAATACTTAATACAAGCATAGCGATTGTGGCTTGTAGAAATAGAGGCCACAAAAAAACGGGCATAGGTTCAACACCTTGCTCGTTTTTCTTTTCTCAGAAAGTCTAATAATGCAGTTTAGATCCCGATCTTTATCTCAAACAGAGAAGATCAGGATTGACGCCAAAGCGCACCATCACTTTTCTTATCAATCAAATCCAAACAGTATTCATGCTCTTTCAACTCATTTTCAGTCGGAACTAACACAGGTAAATCAACGGGTTGCTGAAAACGAGTAAAGCCTCTGATCCCGCCGACAGAACCTCCCTCACCAGAACCATCTGCATCTAAACCAAGCGACGTTTGTCCACCCGTCATGGCCAAATACACATCGGCCAGAATCTCGGAGTCGAGTAATGCTCCGTGCAGTTCACGAGCGGAGTTATCAACATCCAATCGTTTACATAGCGCATCCAGTGTTGCCCTTTGGCCTGGATACATATTCCTGGCCATGGCAAGCGTATCAAGAATGGTACAGTACTCAGTGATGTCCCATTGCTGTCCCGTCAGCAAATAATACTCATGCTCGATGAAACCTACGTCAAACGCGGCGTTGTGGATCACGAGCTCTGCGCCTTTGATGTACTCTAAAAAGTCATCTGCAACATCTTTAAACAGCGGCTTATCAGCAAGATATTCATTGGTAATACCGTGAACCTGAATCGCTTCTTCCGGAACTTCACGCTGGGGATTTATATATACGTGATAGTGATTACCCGTTAATTTACGATCAATAAGTTCAACACAACCAATTTCAATAATACGGTCACCCGTTTTGGCATTAAGACCGGTTGTTTCCGTATCCAGTACAATTTGACGATTAGCCATGCATCTAACCTAATTTCCAGTATCTTAAATTTACTTACTAAGCATTTGATCAATGCCTTGATTGGCCAATTGATCCGCTAACTCATTTTCTGTGTGACCACTGTGCCCCTTGACCCAGCGCCATTCTATCTGATGCTGTTCGACCAACTCATCCAGCTTTTGCCATAAATCTGCATTCTTTACTGGTTGTTTTGATGAGGTCAGCCAACCATTCTTTTTCCAACCATGAATCCATTGTGTAATCCCTTTACGAACATACTGAGAATCTGTAGTTAAACGGACTTCACACGAACGATTCAAGGCTTCCAGACCATTAATTGCAGCTAACAGTTCCATACGGTTGTTGGTGGTATGCTCTTCTCCACCACACATTCGCTTTTCGTAACTTCCATAACGTAAAAAAGCTCCCCAACCGCCTGGCCCGGGATTTCCTCTGCATGCACCATCTGTAAAAATTTCGGTAATAGTCGCCATCTAAATTACTTTTAATATCTCAAGAAGATTACGGCTCTTTAGGAAGTGTCCGCGAAACACCCTGTCTATTTACAGCTCGCCCCGAAACCGTACGCCCGGCAATCGGTAAATTAGAGAATTGTCTTCGACGCCAATCTTTTTGAATAGGCGTCAAACACGGAGTTTCTGGCTTACATACCAACAAATAACTCGCACCCGGCCAAAAACCTGACGGTATCTTTTTGGGGTCATCCGTCTCTTTGTTCAAGAAACGAATCTTCTTCAATGCCTCAAAATTCCAGGGTAGCAATGGTCGCGTATAGTACGCTTTGACCACTCGACAGTCGAGCAATGTCAACCAATCAGCTACACGCCAAGGGTTAATGAATCGACATAACCAAGGAAATTTCTGACTCCAACGGCCAAACAGCATTTTGCCAACACCCCAGACAGAAAAAGGATTGTAACCCACAACAATTAGACGACCAGAGTCATTCAGACATCTCGCCGCTTCACGGATTGTCTGGTGCGGCCACTGTGCATAATCAAGTGTATGATGAAGAACAATGACATCTAACGAGTCTTCCTCAAACGGCCACTGCAAGGAGTCAATTTGAACACTGGTCATCTCACCTTGAGTACATACATGCGCTTTCAACCACCACTGGTGAGCCGTTTTAGAGGCACCAACTAACTCTTCAGGATTAGCTAATGACGCCACAGCCAACGCATAACCTCGGGCATGCGGTAGAACCTCTCTAAAAAGCGCTAACTCTTGTTCGTGATGTTTCGAACCTGCGGGCGAGGCCAACCAATCCAACCAGGCTTCATTCAAAGTTGGGATATCGGAGTATCTTTGGGCACTGTCTTTGTTCGTCTGCATAAAGCTCATTATAATTGGATCGACCACGATAGAAAGTTACTTGTCGTGAACGACTGACCATGACATCACTTTCATGGACTAACAGACATACTTACAAGCAACCCAACGTGATCGGTAAACACTTATGTCCACTGTTTCTACGCCTTTTACCCACTTTTCTGTCACCCCTATTTATGCCTATTCAGACAACTACATCTGGTGCATTCATAATAAAACCCAAGCGTGGGTGGTGGATCCTGGCGATCACAAAGTGGTAGAAGCATTTTTAAGTAAACAACATCTCGACTTAGTTGGCATTTTAATTACACACCATCATTGGGATCACACTACCGGCATTAAATCATTAATTGAAACACGTGATATTCCAGTTTACGGCCCTGAACACCCTAAAGTCCCGGAGATCACTCATCTCGTTAAAGAAGGGGATCAGGTAACGCTGTTTAACCACCCATTTGAAGTAATTGGAGTGTCTGGTCATACCTTAGATCATGTTGCTTACGTGAACAAAGGAGTCAGTAATAACACCCAAGACCATCCACTGGTGTTTTGTGGCGATACGCTATTTAGTGCAGGCTGCGGAAGGTTGTTCGAAGGAACGCCAGCACAAATGTATGATGCCTTACAAAAGCTGGCCCAGCTGGATGACAACACCCTGGTATTTTGCACCCATGAGTACACACTGAGTAATTTAAAGTTTGCTCTGGCCGTCGAACCAGAGAATACAGGCATTCAAGCTGAGATCCAGCGAGTTCAAGCACTGAACCTATCAGAACAACCCAGCCTGCCGACAAGCATTGCAAAAGAAAAAGCCATTAACCCATTTATAAGAAGCAGTCTTCCTCAAATTCGACAAAAGCTTACTGAAACTCAGAACATCCCTGCCGATACTCTGAATGAAATCGAGTGTTTTGCTGCCGTTCGTCGCTGGAAAGATAACTTTTAGTGATCCAAACAACAAAACTACTTGGCAATGTTCCACCACCTACTAGGGTAAGCTATACTCTCGGACTTTTGTTACGCCTAGATTTCATCTTTATATATCAAACATTTGCGCGTGGACTATGAGAAATCAATTTAAAACTATCCTATTCAGCTTTGTGACCCCGGCCCTGTTTCTTTCTGGCTGTGCGTCATTAGACCTGAGTGTCAACCAAAGCTATGAGCAACTCGTTTCCCTCACCGAAGGTAATTCTGGTGATCAAGAGACCGAACAAAACAACCAAACTACCGACAGCACAGACGTTAATTCGGAGCAAATCACTAGCGATTCAGATAAGCCATCTGTCGCTGAAATAGATCAGCACCCTGAACCGCAGTACATGACAACCACTAACGATTTTGTCGGCCCCATTTATTACGACAATTTATGGGACCGAGTACGTAGCAATCTGCGCTTAGAGCGCGATATCACAAAGCCGCGAGTAATTGCTCAGATCAACTGGTATAAAAAACACCCCCGCTATTTTAAGCGTATCAGTGAACGCGCCAGTCTCTATATGTATCACGTAGTAGTTGAATTAGAACGTCGTGATTTACCAGCCGAATTAGCGTTATTGCCGATTGTGGAAAGCGCTTACGATCCGTTTGCCTACTCTCACGGCAGGGCATCGGGCTTATGGCAGTTTATCCCTAGCACAGGTCGTCACTTCAACCTTAAACAAGATTGGTGGTATGACGGACGAAGAGATATTTTGGCCTCTACCGATGCCGCACTTACTTATCTAACTCAATTGAATGGCCGCTTTGACGACTGGCTGTTAGCGTTAGCCGCCTACAACGCTGGCGGTGGCAATGTTTCTAAAGCCATCAGGAAAAACAAGCGCCGTAATAGAGCAACGGACTTTTGGTCATTAAGCTTGCCCAGAGAAACTTCAGCCTACTCACCCAAAATGATCGCATTGGCTGAGCTTCTTGCTAACCCGGAAAAATACGATTTCGAATGGCCGCAAGTACCCAATCAGCCTTACTTCAAAGAAGTTGAAATCGACGGACAAATCGACTTAGCACAAGCGGCCGATTTAGCGGATATAGAAATTGAAGAGCTCTATAAACTCAATCCAGCCTTTAACCAATGGGCAACACACCCGAATGGCCCTCACCGTCTTTTGGTGCCAGCCGAAAAAGCACCGATCTTTGAAACCAATCTTGCCTCTCTGGATCAAAAACATCGTGTTAATTGGGAACGCTATAAAATCCGTTCAGGTGACAGTCTGATTACCATTGCGAAACAATTTCGCACCACACCTCAAGTGCTTCGTGAAGTAAATAATATTCGTAAAAATCTGATTCGTGCGGGCGATACGTTGCTGATCCCTACCACCAGCAGAAGCATGGACGAATACACCATGAGCGCAATTCAGCGCCTTCATAAGCGTCAGAATCGCGCACCAAGTAATGGCCGACATAAGCTCCGTTATCATGTCAAAAGCGGCGACAGTTTCTGGACTATTTCCCGTAAATTTGGGGTCGGTGTTAGGGAATTGGCCAAATGGAACAACATGGCGCCAACGGATCCGTTAAAGATCAACCAGAAGTTAGTGGTTTGGACCAAGAAACCCAAAGTCAGCAAGAACGGTAATAAAGTCATCCGAAAAGTGGGCTATAAAGTTCGTAAGGGCGATTCTCTAGCAAGAATCGCAGACAAGTTCAGCGTATCAGTAAGAGACATTAAGCGCTGGAACCCGAAAGCAACGAGTAAATATATCCATCCAGGACAATCTATTACTTTGTACGTGGACGTAACCAATATCAATTGATATAGATATCGACAAAATCAACAGTGGTGCCCTTATTATCTGAGTTAAAGAGGCACCACTGAAAACACCTTTAGGTACGAATAATAAAAACAAGGACGCCACAGATGAAACGATCCACGTCTAACCCACTTAGACTAACCTTCGTCTTCGGCTTACTGCTCCAGACACTCTCTTCATTATCTGTCGCAGCAACATCCGTCTCAGCAACACCTGTCTCAACAACAGAGCCGCCTTCAAATAAAATTGTAAAAGTCCATGCTTATGCATTACATGGTCAACCCAAATACCCTGCCAACTTTAAACAGCTTGATTATGTAAATCCGAATGCCACCAAGGGCGGCGACATTCGACTGATGGCTACCGGAACCTTTGATACGCTCAACCCTTATACACTCAAAGGGACCAGCCCTTACAACACACCAGGAACGTTTAAATACGGGGTCGGGGAATTAAACGAAACCTTACTTACAGGTACACAGCATCCCGGCATTTCAGGTGACGAACCTCAAACCGGCTATGGCCTCATTGCAGAATGGATTGAATATCCTGTTGATTTATCCTGGGTTCGCTTTCACATAAGACCAGAAGCTCGCTTTCATGATGGCTCGCCTATCACTTCCGAAGATGTGGCCTTTAGTTACCACACACTTACCGAAAAAGGTCATCCTCAATTCGAAAATAAATTAAAAGCCGTACCAAGCGTAAAGGTTATTGATCAATACACAGTCGAATTCACTTTATCCGGCGATGACCGACGTGCATTGCCATTACGGGTCGGAGAAATGCCGATCATCTCCAAAGCTTTTTGGGAAGGCAAAGATTTTGAAAAGACCTTATCAGAGCCACCATTACTGAGCGGCCCATATCGTATTAAGTCCTTTGACTGGGGTAAATACATAGAATTCGAGCGGGTCAAAGACTATTGGGGCAAAGACCTGGCGGTAAACACTGGCCGCTTTAATTTTAATACTGTTCGCTTGGATTTTTACCGAGACCTGACCGTCGCGTTTGAAGCCTTCAAAGCGAAGAACTTCGATGTTTACATTGAATATATCTCAAAAAACTGGGCCTCCGGATTCAACTTCCCCGCGCTCAATAAAGGCGAAATCATCAAGGAAGAAATTCCTCATCAAACACTAGCAGGTAGTCAAGGCTACTTTATGAACACCCGAAGAGAACTGTTTAAGGATATCCGTGTCCGTCAAGCGCTCAGTCTGCTGTTTGACTTTGAATGGACCAACAAAAATCTGTTCTATGGCGCCTATCAAAGATCCAACAGTTACTTTGCCAGTACAGAACTGTCGCAAAAAGACTTACCTCAAGGGTTGGAACTGACCCTACTCAATCAAGTTAAAGAGCACCTCCCTTCCGAACTCTTTACTAAGCCATTCAAACTCTCGATAACGGATGGTTCAGGGCAAATTCGCCGCCAAATTCGCCAAGCGCTTTCGCTCTTTAAACAAGCGGGCTGGACCCTACATCAAGGCAAGCTAATCAATCGTTTATCAGGAAAGCCCTTTAAGTTTGAAATACTTGTCCGTCAACCTAGCATCACTCGAGTTCTGAACCCTTACGTAAAAAACCTGTCCAAAGTGGGGATTCAAGCTAACGTTCGAGTAATCGATCCTAGCCAGTACAAACAGCGAATGGATGAATTTGATTTTGACATGACTACTTACGTATTAGGGCAGTCATTAACGCCGGGTCATGAACAACGCCTTTATTTCCATTCATCCAATGCTAATGTCCCTGGCAGCTTGAATCTATCAGGAGTACAAAATCCGGCCGTTGATTTCTTGGTAGAGCAAATTATCGAAGCGGACACTCGGGAAACTCTGATCGCAGCCAGCAAAGCACTTGATCGCGTACTCTTATGGCATCATTATATGGTGCCTAACTGGCACATTTCCCATCATCGTGTGGCTTATCGTTCATTCTTTCAACGACCAGCCAACCAAGCCAAGTACGACTTGGCGTTCGATACATGGTGGGTAGATAAGAAAAAATAATAAGGATACGCATGACATCCATTGCCAAACGACTTAGCTCTCTCAACATCAAGACCGATATGAGCGCTCGTTTTTCACGATTTTCCAAGTTTTCTCTTTTGCTCTCTTTTTCCGTTTTAGTTTCCGGTGTTTCTGTCGCAGATTCTGAAGAGCAAACAACATCAACGAAAGCACAAATCCACTCCTCGCATGGTATTGCCATGCATGGCGACCTTAAATACGGCAAAGATTTCAAGCATTTTGATTATGCGAATCCTGATGCCCCCAGAGGCGGTAAAATTCGTCTTGCCACAACCGGTGGCTTCGACAGTCTTAACCCGTTCATCATTAAAGGAACACCCGCCGCAGGGTTAAATCGTTTAGGTCAAGGTCTTCTCTACGACTCGTTAACCACACAATCCAACGACGAGCCCTTTTCGCAATACGGTTCGTTAGCTAAAACCATTATCTGGCCCGAAGACAGATCCTGGGTGACCTTTAAGCTGGAGCCAAACGCTAAATTTCATGATGGCGAAGCCATTCGTTCGGATGACGTAAAGTGGACCTTCGAAACCCTAGTCGAGAAAGGCCACCCTCTTTTCGCCTCTTATTATGGAAATGTCACCGAGGTTCTCACCCCGGACGAACTGACGATTACCTTTAAGTTTGAAGATACCACCAACAAAGAGCTTGCCTTAATCATTGGACAGTTGCCTGTTCTGCCAAAGCACTACTGGCAAGATAAAGAATTTGATAAAGCAGACCTAACGGTTCCTGTCGGTAACGGTCCTTATAAAATCAAATCCATCGACCCAGGCCGTTCCATTGTCTATGAACGTGTAAAAGATTGGTGGGGCAAAGACAAAGCAGTAAACAAAGGGCAGTACAACTTCGACACCATTCGATACGACTATTACCGAGATGACACCGTTGCGATCGAAGCGTTGAAAGCAGATCAGTTTGACGTTCGCGTTGAACTGTCCTCAAAAGAATGGGCAACCGCTTATGAAGGGCCTCAATTTCAAGATGGCCGCATGGTTAAAAAACTCATCCCACATGATAACCCAACGGGGATGCAAGCTTTCGTATACAACACCCGAAGAAAGCCATTTGACGACATCAAAGTGCGAGAAGCATTGGGGTATCTGTTCGACTTTGAGTGGACCAATAAAACCCTTTTCTATAACCAATATACTCGTGCCAGTAGCTTCTTCAATAACTCCGAACTTGGTTCATCTGGCTTACCGCAAGGGGAAGAGTTAGAAATATTGAATAAATACCGCGATCAACTGCCAGAACAACTCTTTACTCAAGAGTTCAACGTTCCAAAAACTGATGGCAGCGGTAACATTCGCTCGAATATGCGAAAAGCCATTTCACTTTTAAAAGAAGCGGGTTGGCGTTTAGATAAAGGGAAACTACTCGATAAAAACAATAAGCAAATGGAATTTGAGATCATGATCGTCTCCCCTTCCTTTGAGCGTGTGGTTCTGCCTTTCCAGAAAAATCTACGTCGTATAGGGATCGAAGCAGAGATCCGTCTCGTAGACGTTCAACAATTCATTAAACGCTTCCAATCCTTTGACTTTGACGTCATGGTTGGCACGTTTGGTCAATCAAGCTCGCCAGGTAACGAGCAACGCGATTATTGGCACAGCAGCCAAGCCGACAATAAAGGCTCTCGTAATACCATCGGTATTAAGAACCCTGTCATTGATGAACTGATCGAACTGGTTATCCAGGCCCCTAGCAGAGAATCACTCGTTGCACGCACTCGTGCGCTTGATAGAGTTCTGCTTTGGAATCACTACGTGATCCCACAATGGCACTTCCCGGCTTATCGTGTCATTTACTGGGATAAGTTCGATTTTCCTAAGGATGTTAAAACACACTATTTCTCTACAGATACTTGGTGGTCCAAAGACACCTCTATAGAAAAATAGCTACGGCTGGAAAATAGCTTCGTTTAATGATCAACTAAACACCCAAGGCTTTGACCACAAGTAAAAAAACTAATCGTCAAAGCCTTCGTTATCAAATCCGGGAAAAGAACAACAAATGACCGCCTATATACTTCGACGACTATTGCTGATGATTCCTACCCTCTTTGGAATCATGTTGATCAATTTTATTATTGTCCAAGCCGCGCCCGGAGGCCCGGTTGAACAAATGATTGCCCAACTACAAGGCATGGACACAGGTGTTGGTGCACGTACAGGAAGTGGCCCAAGTGCAGAGATCTCTCCAACCGGTGGTGGTGGCTCATCGAGCAGTCAGTATCGTGGAGCTCAAGGGCTTGATCCTGATCTTATTGAGCGCATCGAAGTCATGTACGGCTTTGACAAACCGGCCTACGAGCGTTTCTGGCAGATGCTGGTGAACTATGCCTCCTTTGATTTTGGTGACAGTTTCTTCAAAGACAGAACCGTTACCGAACTCATCTGGGAAAAGATGCCTGTCTCCATTTCACTGGGTTTATGGTCGACGCTATTAATTTATCTAATCTCTATCCCGATGGGTATCAAGAAAGCTGTCAGCCATGGTTCTCGATTTGATATTTGGACCAGCTCGGTCATCATCATAGGTTATGCAATTCCTGCATTCTTATTTGCAATGATGCTTGTCGTCTTATTTTCCGGCGGCTCGTATCTCGACTGGTTCCCTCTCAGAGGGCTAACTTCTCCTAACTTCGATGAGTTGAGTGCTTGGGGGAAAGTAACCGATTACTTATGGCATATCACTTTACCTGTACTTGCTATGTCCATTAGTGGATTTGCCACCATTACCATTTTGACCAAAAACTCCTTTCTAGAAGAAATCGGAAAACAATACGTTCTCACCGCAAAAGCTAAGGGCTTGGCTCCAAACCAAGTACTCTATGGTCATGTCTTCAGAAACGCCATGTTGATTATTATCGCCGGGCTTCCTGCCACCCTAGTCGGGATATTCTTAACCGGTTCGCTATTGATTGAAGTTATCTTCTCATTGGACGGGCTCGGATTACTTGGCTTTGAATCCGCACTGAATCGCGATTACCCTGTGGTTTTCGGCACTCTGTTTATTTTTACTTTGATAGGCCTGCTTTTGAAACTCATCTCTGACATTACCTATGTCTTGGTTGACCCACGCATCGACTTTGAAAGCAGGGAGGGTTAATGATGAACGCAACTATGTCCTCTCACGTTCAATCTTCTGTGACAGAAGAAAAGTCCTCACGATTAAGCCCGATGAATCAAAGACGCCTCGCTCAGTTTAAGGCGAATCGCCGTGGCTTTTGGTCTCTATGGATTTTCCTGATTTTATTTGGTTTAAGTTTATTTGCTGAATTTATCGCCAACGACAAACCGGTGATAGTCAGCCATGAGAATAGCCTCTATTTCCCTGTTTTGAAGGACTATCCGGAAACCACCTTTGGTGGTGAATTTGATATCACCACCGATTTCACAGATCCCTACATCGCAGACCTAATCACAGAGAATGGCGGTTGGATGGTCTGGCCACTGATTCAATACAGTTACGATACTGTTATCTATGATCTCCCTGTGCCCGCACCTGCACCGCCATCGTCACAAAACTGGTTAGGCAGTGACGATCAGGCCCGAGATGTCCTTGCCAGAGTGATCTATGGCTTCCGAGTATCAGTCTTATTTGCGCTAACCCTAACCATCGTTAGTAGTGCCGTAGGTATTTTTGTAGGAGCACTTCAAGGCTTCTATGGCGGCAAAGTCGACCTTATAGGTCAACGTATTATCGAAATTTGGTCAGGCTTACCTGTTCTCTATCTTTTAATTATTCTTTCCAGCTTTGTAACACCCAATTTCTGGTGGCTACTGGGTATCATGTTGCTGTTCAGTTGGATGGCACTGGTCGATCTGGTTCGTGCCGAATTCTTAAAAGCCCGCAATCTCGAATACGTAAAAGCAGCCCGCGCCTTGGGGTTAAGTAACAACAGCATCATGTTCAAACATATGTTGCCCAACGCCATGGTTGCTACGTTAACCTTCTTACCTTTTATCTTAACAGGCGCCGTCACTACCCTAACCTCACTAGACTTCCTTGGTTTTGGAATGCCGCCAGGTTCCGCCTCACTGGGTGAACTCGTTAAGCAAGGCAAAGAGAATCTACAAGCCCCTTGGTTGGGCATTACTGCATTCGTTACTTTATCCGTCATGCTGACATTGCTGGTCTTCATTGGTGAAGCCACTCGCGACGCATTCGACCCAAGAAAACAGAAATAAGGCGGACAGTGATGACTGAACAGCAAAACATACAAGCACAG
Organism: Litoribrevibacter euphylliae; assembly: GCF_042646085.1. Lineage (NCBI taxonomy): Bacteria > Pseudomonadati > Pseudomonadota > Gammaproteobacteria > Oceanospirillales > Oceanospirillaceae > Litoribrevibacter > Litoribrevibacter euphylliae. The sequence goes on from NZ_JBHRSZ010000002.1 coordinate 278,900, forward strand.
CAGCCAATTCTTCAAATCAAGAACTTGTCCGTCACCTTTCATAATGGCCAGGAAAGCACCCACGCCGTTAAGGACATATCCTTTGATTTATACCCAGCTAAAACCTTGGCCTTGGTTGGAGAGAGTGGTTCCGGTAAATCCGTATCGGCGTTATCTGCACTGAAACTCCACGCCAAGAACGTCAGCTATCAGGGCGAAATCCTGTTTGATGGAAACAACCTGCTGAACTACAACGAAACGCAAATGCGTGGCGTGCGTGGCAACCACATCAGCATGATCTTTCAAGAACCGATGACATCGCTGAACCCCTTGCATACGGTCGAAAAACAGATTGCAGAAGTGCTTTATCTACATAAAGGACTAAAAAACTCAGCAGCACGAACACGAGTAATTGAATTACTTGAATTGGTTGGTATTCCAGACCCTCAAAGTCGCCTGAAAAGCTACCCTCATGAATTGTCTGGCGGGCAAAAGCAACGTGTAATGATAGCCATGGCGCTCGCCAATGAGCCAGATATTCTTTTAGCAGACGAGCCTACCACTGCCCTTGATGTCACCATCCAGAAGCAAATCCTTGAGTTGCTGAAAGAACTTCAACAGAAATTAGGGATGTCGATTCTTCTGATCACACACGACCTGAATGTTGTTCATAAATACGCTGACGAAGTGTGTGTGATGCGCCATGGGCACTTGATAGAACAAGGGCCGACCGAAACAATCTTCACGACCCCGTCGCAAGAATATACCCACACGCTGTTAAACGCAGATCCAACAGGGAATCCCGTTTCCCTTGAAAATGATGTTAATCCACTTCTAACTACCAATAATTTAGCGGTGAGATTTCCCATCAAAGGTGGAATCTTTAATAGAGTCAAAGACCATTTCACTGCAGTAGAAGGCATCAATCTCAGTGTAAAACCGGGTGAAACCCTTGGCATTGTAGGAGAAAGTGGCTCAGGTAAGACAACCCTTTGCCATGGCATTCTTCGTCTATTGCAAAGTGAAGGCAAGATCGAATTGGATCAAAACCGTCTCGATCAGATGAACCAGAAGCAGGTTTTACCTTTCCGCAAGAAAATGCAGATCGTGTTTCAAGATCCCTACGGCAGCCTAAGCCCAAGAATGTCTATTGCTGAAATCATTGCCGAAGGTTTGGAAGTCCATGAGCCTAGCTTATCTACCAGCCAACGTGAAGAACGCGTGATTTCGATTCTTGAAGAAGTGGGTCTGGACCCAAATATTCGTCACCGATACCCTCACGAATTTTCTGGCGGTCAACGACAACGTATTGCCATTGCTCGCGCCATGATTCTTAAACCGGAACTGGTAGTACTGGATGAACCGACATCAGCGTTAGATCGCACGGTACAATCGCAAGTGCTGGATCTACTGAAAGACCTTCAGGAAAAATACAAGCTCACTTACCTTTTCATCAGCCATGACTTGGCCGTGGTTAAAGCTATTAGCCACCAACTGATAGTATTGAAACAAGGCAAAGTTGTAGAACAAGGTGATGCGCCGACTATCTTTGGTCAGCCAGAACATCAATACACCAAAGATCTTATGGAAGCGGCGTTTTACGAGGAAAAATAATGTCTGACCAAAGCATTGCAGGACAAAAAGCCGATACAGCACAAACACCGAGCAGCCTGCTAAAAGGAAAAAGAGCGCTGATCGTCGGTCTTGCCAGTAAGCACTCCATCGCCAAAGGCATTGCCGATGCATTCCATCAGCACGGTGCAGAATTAGCGCTTACTTACCAAAATGAAAAACTAGGTCCAAGAGTCGAGAAGTTTGCCGAAGAGTGGAACTGCAATTTTGTCCAGGAATGTGACTTAAGCAAAGATGAGGACATTGAACAACTGGCCAATTCCCTAAAAGAGCACTGGGGTGAATTCGACATTATTGTTCATTCGGTAGGTTATGCACCGGTAGCAGCCTTGGACGGCAGCTACCTTGAGAACACATCTCGTGAAGATTTTCGAATAGCTCACGAAATTAGCAGCTACAGCTTTACGGCGTTAGCCTGTGCTCTGAATCCTATGATTCGTTCCGGCGGAAGTTTGTTAACCCTCAGCTATCACGGTTCCCAGCAGATCATTCCAAACTACAATGTAATGGGCTTGGCTAAAGCCAGCCTGGAAGCGAGTGTACGCTATCTGGCCGGAGATTTGGGTTCAGGCAATGTTCGCGTTAATGCCATCTCTGCCGGACCAATCAAAACGCTAGCAGCGGCAGGGATTAAAAATTTCAGAAAAATGCTTTCCGAAAGTGCTGAGGTAGCACCGTTAGGTCGAGGCGTTACCATTGAAGAAGTCGGCAATACAGCAACCTTCTTATGTTCCGACATGGCAAGTGGCATTACAGGCGAAGTGCTCTATGTGGACGGTGGACTAAGCAAAGTAGGTATGGCAATGAGTCACTCGTAAGACAAGCATCCACGCCAATTCATCTAATCATAAAAAAGCCTTTTAAGTGTATGCTTAAAAGGCTTTTTATTTGCGTTAAGATCTACTTGAACTTACTACGCCTTGTCTTTATTCAGACCCAACTTACGCATCTTCTCAACTAGCGTAGTACGACGAAGCGTTAGCTTCTCTGCAGCTCGAGCAACCACTCCGTTGGCATCATCCAAGGCTTGTGAAATCAATGATTTCTCAAGACGTCCAAGATAGTCTTTAAGATCAATCCCATTCACTGGCAATAGTGCCGGTGCATCCGGGTCCATCACGTTTGAATTAGCCGTCGCCGGCACATCCACCGGAAGGTTTATTTCACTGTCCTCTTCAAAACCATCAATATGACGGAATTTATTCGGCAACTCTTGAACACCTACCACACCGTAAGGATGCATGATCGCCATACGCTCAACCAAGTTTGCAAGTTCCCGGACATTTCCAGGCCATTCGTGACGACATAGCGACATAATCGCTGCAGAATTGAAACGAATAGAACCGCGTTTTTCATTCTCTAAACGAGCAATTAACTCATTAAGCAGCAGGGGAATATCTTCAATGCGTTCTTTCAAAGGCGGCATTTCGATAGGGAATACATTCAAGCGATAGTAAAGATCTTCCCTGAAATCACCTGACTCAATCATGGATTCCAGATCTTTATGCGTGGCCGCGATGATACGAACATCCGTCTTCATCATCTTGGTACCACCGACACGCTCATAGGTACGCTCTTGCAGCACGCGAAGCAGCTTAACCTGCATATTCAGTGGCATATCGCCAATTTCATCGAGAAACAGCGTGCCGCCTTCAGCTAATTCAAAGCGACCAGAACGGCTTGAGATGGCTCCAGTAAACGCGCCTTTCTCATGCCCGAAGAGTTCGCTTTCTAGAAGTTCCGCAGGAATAGCACCACAGTTTACAGGAACAAACGGCTTATCTTTTCGAGCAGAGTTATGGTGAAGGTTTCGTGCAACGACTTCTTTACCCGTTCCACTCGGCCCTGTAATCAATACACTGGCGTCTTTATCCGCCACCTGAGCCATCATTTCACGAACATGCTGAATCGCCCTGCTCGTTCCCACAAGGCTTCTGAATAGCTGCACTTCTCGACGTTGTTGCTGACCTCGACGCAAATCAAATTGTTCGCGGTAAATTTGCGCTCGATGCAATTGATCCATTAACTTATTGTAAGTGGTGGGCCAAGTTAAATGCCCTACACACATACGTTGAAGCATCTCTTCCTGAAGCTCTACTAATTCTGAATCTACATCTTCGATGGAAATAACAGGTATGGATTGATCCCACTCCTTAACACTGGCCAATAAGGCTTCTTTATCTGACACCTGCCCTACAATGCCAATGATTTCTGGAGAGTTTATGGACTCATCTTCACCTGTAATAGACTGAGCAACCTGTTGCCATGCTTGATCGTCAGTTAAATGAAACTCTTCACTTAAGAAATTTAAAATATTGCCAAGTTGCTTGCGGCGTTCTTCATTATTATCGATGACAAGAACATTTACTTCGCGCCACATATTTTCAAATCCATCCCTTTAAAAAGCACTTAATTTCTGTCCTAACAGTATTCTTTGAAATTAAAAACACAAATCAAATCAGACAGCTAATACAACTAAGTGCCAAATTTATTTCTTTTTTTGTCACAGGAAAGTAAAGCGGAGGACGCCCTAAGAGTCAACTAAATGACACATCAAAAAATGGTTTTTCTTAACTTATTGATTTTCTAGGACGTAGAGACAGCCAGTCTTAGAACTGGCAATTCTGGTATACCTTAGCGCCCGAACGTTGACGATTGAAGGTTTGAAGCTCTTCGGCCAGTTCGTCTCGATGCTTTTCGCATGCAGCTACAGCGTGTTTATATAGCTCAAGTAAAGGAACAATAGCATCACGAACGATCAGTTTATCGCCCGTCGCTTGAGTTACCGCCTCTTGAACCAAGTCACGGCACTGGAGATCTAACTCACTTAACGCTTCCCAGTCATCATTAGAGAGAGCCAAGCGCATGGACTCTTGGACATCGGAAATTTTTTGAATCACATCAGTCATTACTGACTCTCCCTTTTATAAATTCGTATTGCTATAAATTCTTGGGACACACCATAAAGACACTGTTGTGCCCCAAGCACTAATGCCAATTATTAAGCAGTAGCAGATGTACCGTTATAAGTGGGCTGAGCTTCAGGCTGTACCACTTGATCACGAATATCATCCCACGCAGTTTTAACCGGCATAATTAGGCCAACCACCTCATCAATGATGGAGATATCGTTCTTGAGGTTAGCCATCAACAACTGACGGATACAGTAGTCGTATAAAGAGTCTAAATTCTCGGTCAGCTCTTTATTATGCTGAGGGTCTAAACAGGTTCTCAACGCATTGAGAATGTCGCACGCTTTAACCAAATGCTTGTTCTTATTCTCAATGTCTTTGCGCTCAATAAACCCTTTTGATTTCGCTAGGTTTTCCAACAAACCATGATACAAAAGCTGGATTAAACGGTGCGGATCCGCGTCTACGATACCAGTCTGAGCATTGACCTTACTGTATTGTTGTAATCTTGGGTTAGCCATCATAACGATTTGCCTTTAAAAAAGTTGGTTACGCATACCTAATATGTATCGACTCAGATCTCATATTCTTTATGTTAATTTTAGCTCTCTGACAAAAAGTTACATACTTTTGACCAAAGGACATCCCATGATTCATGTAGCTCTTTCTGAACAACCGTTACGGACTGATACCACTGTGATGGCCCTGGTTTATTCCAATACCAAATGGTTGGCGAGTTCGTTAAAAGTAAGGTTTCAATACCTAAGGAACCAGCAATATGAGCGGTAGTATTTGAACAAGTTATAACCTTGCTGCAGCCTGCAACTATTCTGTATGTCTCTACGAGGGATTCCAACAAATCAATATTAGTTTCTTCTATAAGAGCCAACCCTTGCCGACGTAAAGAATTAATTTCAATTTTTACATCACCATACTGACATGCAATAAAGGAATATTCTGCATAGGCCTTGAGTTCTACCAAAAATTCGAGGGGTATATCTTTGGTTTTTCCTAGTGGACTACCTATACTTTTCCATGACAAGCCAACCTTCTTTATGCCAGAACCTAAAGATTCATTAAACTTGCTAACGCCAACCTTCATGTAAGCTCCTTGAGCTTTCACATTAAAGGCTAATTCAGATAACAAAAAGAACACGTCACCAAGTGAAACAAATGCAAGAGCATCATTCCCATCGCTATCAGTAATTTCATCAAAGCTCTTTATTATTATCCTAGAATCAATATAAAACTGCTTAACAGCTTCAGAGATCTTAGGTGCCATCCATATTTCAATAGAACAGCCAAACTTATCTGTAAAATCAGAAATAAAAGACAAGCTCCAAATTTGATCTCCCATGCCCTGATCAGGAACTATAATTAGCTTCTTACCTCTCACCTGATCGAGTTCATCATATCTCAATTCCCTCATCCCTCGGGAAATCAACACAGCTTTGTTGCTGCCTATACTCCCTTGGATCTTTTCTCTATTTTTATAGAACTCATAACACTCATGATAGCTCCCCAAGGACAACTCAACTTGTGATAAGTTATATAGGACAGATATATCATCAGGAAAATAACGCAAATATGATTGGTAATAATCTTGTGCTAGGGCGTAGTTACCAACTCGCTGATAAAATAGAGCGAACCACTTTAAAACGAACTCGGGTTTAGCTGCATTTTCATGCCAAATATTTAGTAGAGAAGATACTTTTTCAAGGAACTCAAGATCAACAACACTTCTTGCTTTCAGAGTGGTAATTAAATGAATAACATACCCTTCAAGAACATCTAATGTCGGTTGTTTCTGAAATGCTCTTTCGTAATCAAACACACCAAACTCTTCATAAGAACTAATAGCATGCAACTGAGCTAGCTCTATGTCAGATAAATAAAGCCTATCTTGTTCACTAGGCTTCATGAAACTCATTTTTGCATCGTCTAAGGCATTCAACTCAACATAGCATTGCCCAATGAGATGACAATATCTAGGATCTCGTGGTTGATATTTTTCCGCGAGCTTTAAGAACTTAATAGCATTCTCTGGTTGTTTATCAAGAAAAAAGCTTTCACCCAATTTATAAAGTAATTCAGGATCATTCAGTCCAGACTTCCAGGTGTCAATGAGAAGTGCTCTTGCCTTCTCCAAATCCCCACTTCTACGATGCTGTTCATACATAGAAATGACATTTGAGGCTCCTTGTACCTGCTTATCTAACATGATCAGTGCCTTTAGGCCTTTTCTTGAATGTTATGCCTAACAATATAAACCAAGGTGTCACGACTATAATCATCAGCCATTGGCTCCACACCATGAAATGAGTTAGTCGACTTTAAAAAGCCAAAAGCACTATTTGGCATATACCGTGCTGTCTGTACCTTACTAAAGCCATCGAAGGAGTGATGCTGATTACCCGAACATTGAGCCCCTTTCTGTTCTGGTATATATACTGAAGTCCCTAAATGCAAACGCTCCTCATCTTTCGGTAAATAACACATCATCGTAAGTAAGCGTCTAGGTGAATCAGTGTGAGGTCCTATGGAATAACCTTTCTTATCCCTCATAAACATAGCTTCAGGATAAACATTTAAATTTCTCACACCAGCATCTGCTAGCTGTTTATGAAAGCGCTGAATTAAAGTTACCATAACTTCTTGGGAGCAAAACCAACGTCGATGGTTTTCCCAAAATATCTTTTTCTCATCAGAAAGAAGATTTCCTAAACCATCAGCTAAATGCATAACAAATCGATCATCATACGCACCATTGGTTCTACCTGTAGAATTAATTGAAACCACTTCACTATCAGTTGGCTTCATTTCCATCATTTCAGCGTAGTACTCCTCAGGAAATAAGCGATCTACATAAAAATGATGATATGGATCATGTTTAATTTCCATATCTGCCAAGCGCTTCATTGTGTATTTCAAAGGAGTTACTTTGTTTTCATTCGAAGGACCAATAGAGAAAGATGCAGGAGCCCGCGTAGCTTCTTTCTGTTTATTCATTGAAGCGACCAAGTTATCAAATGAAATCCCTGAGTCAGGCCTATAAAAAATATAATTACCTATACCCTGAAAGCTGCCCTCTTGACGAACAGCTATTTCTACCTGACGTTGATCGTAAATAAACCCAATGTCTTCAAGCGTTCCAATAATTTCCTGATGTTGCTCTAAATGGGTATTAAGCTCAATCAGAATGGACTTTAGATTTGGAGATTTTAAAGCGGAAGCTGCCCCTTTTATTACCAAATGCTCTAAACCATCAACATCAATTTTTATATGATCAGGTTGAGGAAGCACATTATCAGCTATTAGTTTATCTAAAGTAGTAGATACACACCCCTGAGTCAGTTGATGTTTACGTTCTTTCAAATGGTAATCAATATTTTCACCGAAAGTATGACAAGAGCCACCCAGCTTAAACTCACTCATGTATAACTGATCTACACTCTGTTGGTCAGTTAGTGCCATACAGTAGGCTATACAATTAGCTTGTATTTGGTTATATACAATATTCCTATTTAATAGGGCATAGTTTTGGGACTCTGGCTCAAAGGCGAATACCATTGCTTTCTGTGCTTTTGATGCCAAAACAGTATACATACCGACATTAGCACCAATATCTACAAAAACATCTCCTTCCTTAAACTGAGCAATCCAATTAACCGTATCCGGCTCTTTAGTAAAAAGCGTCTTCGCCCGCCATTTAACGGTATCACTACTCGCCTCATAATAAAGATCTGTATTACCGAAACCGATTTTAGTTAGCTTTATATCCGTATCACTCATTTTTGATACCTATTATTTTAACGGTTCAACAATTACCAAAAAACCATTTGTAACTTTACTAAAAGAAATTAATTCAAATCGTTCAAGAAACTTGGGCAACCACCAACCTGATGGCTCTTGAATTAAATGGGCATTACGCCCATCTGGTAAAATTTTAACGGCAGGCCCTGTATGAACAGTAAAGAAACCAACCCGCTTAGTTACCCGCTTAAGATCGTCTAACACATTATCAAGTAATTCAGGCTCAATATGTTCAAGCACATCAATACAACACACCATTTCTTTCGGATCAGGTTCTTCAGACCACTCAGGAATAGCAGGGTCATACAATTGAATATTAACTTGATGATTTACTTTTAAGTTTTGAGCTAAACGGCCTTTACCTGCACCATAATCTAGTAGCTCTCTAATATTATTATCATTAATAATATTAGAAACTTGAGGAGCAAAACTAACCGAAGCGATCCCGTAGTCAGGACGATTCTTATGCAGATCCTGCTGCATTTTTCTGTACTCTTCAGTAATTTTAGACATTTATTGCAACCTCTATACTTTTTCCAATACATCTCGCATTAGTGCATCTGTATTTATATATTCATGTTCTCTTAACATTTCTAAGCTTGGATACCATGGCACCTTAAGGACATTATGTTGCCAATGCCATAAGGATCTTGGCTTCAACAATACTAAACCAGGTTTATTAATCGCTCCTGCAAAATGTGCATTAACATTTGAAACAGTCACCACTGAATCAAGCGCAGCTATCATCGCAATGGTAGATTCTAGGTCATTAGTAATATCGATTTCAGGGTCTAAATAAATTAGATTTGAATCTGCTCCTAATAGCTGCACTTCGTTAGATACATCAGCATATTGAATAGAAATACACTGAATATTCTCAGCCCTCATTAGAGGAAGGAACGAAGTTAAATTAACATCTTTACTACTTCCCCACGTATTACTAGCACTTCGCCATGACAACCCAACCAACTTCTTATCAGGAAACATTTCTCGAAACTTTTTACTATAATATGCTAGTTTCTCTGGGTGGGGCCTTAACCAGTCAGTTTCTGGTTGATAGCAATCAAACTCACCCAACATAAAAAGAGGAAGGTTCCCTAAATAAACTTTTCTATCAATTGTCTGCTTTAGCGAGAAATCAAGACCCTCGTACTCGGATTGAACATGAATAACTCCAGGAAAAGTCCGTCTCGTTAAATCAACAAGTTTGGGAGAAACAGTAAGAATCAAATCTTTTCCAAACAGCTTTTGGAACTTTCGAACGAATTGAAAATTAAGAACTTGATCACCAATACCTTGTTCGCATACCACTAATATCCTTTTTACCTTAGAATCTGAAAGATCCTTTTCCTCTAGAGCAGGAATAGAAGGGTAACTAACTGCTTCTTTAGAAAAAATATCTTTCGAGACATTACGAACAGACGAGTGACGCTTAAAGCCTTCCTTTAATTCACCAGAAAGTAATAGGCAATAACCTAAACTAGCATTAAGCATATGACTAAGTTCCGGTCTTAGAGATAAAGCTTTTTTAAAGCCCTTAATACCTGCTTCTACATTCCCAAGATAGCTTTCAAGCTCAGCCCTTAATATTATACTTACTACCGGATTTCTATATCCGAATGATTCGTCAAATGTATTAACCATATTAAAGCAAAAATCAATTCTCTCTTGAGGAATATAGTTCCTTAGGGTTAACCATTCACGCTGCTGAAATAAGAATGAGCTTAGTAAATCTAAATTTTTTATGGAATGAGAAAATTCAAGAACCTTTTCCCACTGCTTACTTGCTAAAGAATAATCTTCCATATCAAGCGCTCTCAATAACTTCTCGAGCACAACCTCTTCATAATAAAATTCAGACTTAATAAGATTTAATAAAGCATCTGTTTCCTGATATTTACCAAGCAATCGACCAGCCTTAGACATCAACAGCATATTCTGGTCTGACGTTTCACCTATCTCCAGTAATGGTGCAACTAGATCTGTAGATTTTTTAATTTCTCCAGCCTTTAAATATAGCTCTGCTAAATAACTTTTGTGACTATTAGGCAACTCAGATGTAGAAATACTTTCTAACTGCGTTTTTAACTGCTCATGCCTCTGCGTAACAAATAATGCAATTACTTCTCCAATGGTTGGAATAGAGTTTCTTGTAACTCCCTTAAACCGGTGACAAAGGTAAGCTGCAATTTCCTCTAATTGGGAATACCAGGTGTTTGGATTGCTCTGCCGAATTAGACGCAAACTTTGATACCAACACGAGTGATCCCCTGTGGTTAACCAATGCCATGGAGGTCTTTTCGAAACTAACACTGTTGCAGGAACCCCTAAAGCACCACAAATATGGGCAGTAGCATTTGATATTGTAACGACATAGTCCAGTGATTCGATCTGAGCAAAAGCACTTTCTAAATCATGTTTTTGATCGACGGTTTGATCAAAGAAAACATCACAATCATGCTCTTTCTTTATGGTCTTCAGGTCTTCTTGAATGTCACCATACTGAAGTGCAACCCACTGAACTTGAGGAATTCGAAGTAAAGCTCCGAGTTCTCGCATAACCAAGTCTTTACTATTACCTAATGACTTGCTAGAGCTTTTCCAGGTTAAACCGACAATTATCTTTCCAGGAAAAAGTTTTTTATATTTATCACGAAAATAACTAACTTTCTTAGCGTCAGCCTTTAAATACGATTTAAGCCCTTTTGTCGGTGGAGAATCAGGGCCTAAAATAAACAACAAATCGGACAAGTGACAATAAAGGTCATAATTATTTAGCTTTATTTCACTTTCTATAGAAAGCACACGGGTTTTAGAAAAATCACTCTGATTAAATATAGGAACTAAGCGTTCATCAATGATAAGAGTTACTGACTTAGGCTTGTATTTTTTAGACAACGTTTTTAAAAATCGACTAAATAAGATTCTGTCACCTAACCCTTGCTCACCAACAACAACTAAACGCTGATGATCTAAAGGCTGACCTTCCCATTTAGGCAAATGATCTAAACCCTCGACATAATCCAAAGTGTCGTAACTTTGGATTCGAGACGGCTTTAAGGCATAAGCCTCCTTGAAAGCCCCCTCTCCTAACAAACAATAAGCAAGGCTTGTTCTAGATTCTTCATCCTCTGGAAATTCTTTGACCAATTGCCCAAATGAAGTAATCGCTGCTGCAGTATCTCCTGTTATGTATTGAATATCAGCTTCTATTGCAAGAAGGTCCCTTCTATTTTCAGGAAGACTATTTTTATACTTTTCGATCAGTATTCTAATTCGCTGAACATATCCCCAATCTAACAAATTATCAGAACGTATTTGTTCCCTCATAAACACTAACAACGTTAAAAGAGACTCATCCGATTGAAGCTTTTCAAACCCACGTTCAAATTCAAGATAGGCTAGATCTTTTTTCCCTCGACCTGCATAGCAACGCCCTAGTAATAAATGTGACTCGGAAAACATGTTCTCACCAGGAATACTAAACAACTTAATTGCATCAGAAAGCATCCCTTTTTCCATACAGGTATAGCCGGCAAAGAAACACAATAACGGATCGGTTGGGTTACTATCCAAGGCAGAAGCAAAGAGTTGAAGTGCATCATCGAATCTTTTCAACGAAACATTTAAGACCCCCTCAATCAAATACTTTTCTTGCAGATTAGGAGTTTGTTTAAGTTGATCAAATAAGGCGTCAAGACCATGCTGTAACACAGAAATCTCGACTTTTGCTTTAAACAAAAAACCAGGAAAACTATCAAAGAGGTTTAGATTTTCATTCAATATTGAAGCAGCTCGAACATGATCTCCCACATCTATCGCGTGAGAGACTTGTTCTTTTAAGGTTTTTATTACTTTGACACTGCTCATGAACTCATCCCTTGACATAAAAATTGACACTGGATGCAATACAAGCAATAAAGATACCAGCTAGAAACCGAGACTAATCGTCTCCACCGCCAGTAAATGAACTCACAATTGCAGCTAACTGCGTCTTAACAAATTGCTCTGTATTGTTAAGCTGCGAAACCCGAGTATCTGCAGCAATAAACTGGCGAGTAAGCCGCTCTTGAAATGATTCAAGGCGCTCATCCAGGTCAATCCGTTGCTGATCTACCGCATTCAACTGCTCATTCAAGGAAAAAATTTTATTACTAATTAAACCCTCAAATGAAAGCATGTCATTAAAGCTCTCAACCATGCTTTGTGCAACACCATCTGCGACAGTAATAGTAGAAGTTAACTGAGTAGAAGCACCTGGAAATGAAGTAGCAGTAATATCAACTGAGACACCATCTGCCGGGTCATCTTCGAGACTTAAGGAAAGTCTTTGCCCACTGCCGGTTGCCGGTTGCCCATTGATAGTTCCTTCAACATCAACACCATCTGTACCATTGCCTACAGACAAGCCATATGCACTACCATCTTCAACACTAGTCAAATTAACAGAAGATGATGATCCAAATTTTTCCGAGGTAAAAATCAACGTATCAGAATCAACAGTGACGGTAACACCGATATCTGAAAGCGCAGAATCCGCATCAATCTGAGTCTGAATTTCTGCTGCCAAATCAGCTAGAGTCGCATAGGTATTGTTTGTAAGCGTCAGAGTACCTGAGGTCACTCCATCCACTTCCAAAACCAGCTCATCATTTGTACCATCTATTAGAATGTTTGTTGGAGTACCAACTACAGAGCCCGAAAGTGCACCTTGGGTAGCTAGCTGAGTGACTACCACATCATATTCACCAGGTTCGGTTTTACTACCAATAGATGCAAAAGTTACATCATCGTTATCACTAATCAGGTTGCGCCCAAAAATATCTGCAACCTCATCAGGGTACTCCTCTAACTGATCTAGAAACTCTTCAGAATCAAACTCTATTTGACCCGTTTTATAATCCGTCTTAAAACCAATTTCAGCCAAAGAACGAACATTAGCATCTTCAAGTCCAGGAACAATTTGAGTTAAGTTCCCACGCAACTGCATACTCAAGGAACGAACGGTTGAGTCCCCCAGTAACACAGCCCCCTGACCTGTTTCAGAATCATAGGCGGTCACTTCCTTAATAATACTTTGCAGCTCATTATAAGCATCAGTAAAGTTTTGAAGGCGCTCTACGATTAAATCTTCATCACGAGAAACTGTAATTGTCGATGAGGTAGTCGTATCACTTAACTCAAAAGTCACACCATCAATCAACTCTTCCACTTCGTTAGTAGATCGAGTGACAGAAATACCATTAAACGTTAGCTCTGCATCCTGAGCCCTAACCGATTCTGTCATATGCTGATTAGTGGCATTAAAGCTCAATGCCGACAGTCCATTTGCATCCGAGCTATCACCATCAGAATCGCCCGACACCGTCATTCTAAATGCAGAAGTTTCACCCGTTTCATCCGACTTCAATACCAAACGATACCCAGAACCATCATTTAATATAGAGGCAGTGATACCTGCATCTTTTTCATTAATGGCATCACGAATACCCTCAAGAGTATTGTTATCGTCTGTCACAATGATACTAATTGGATCACTACTGGCATCGTCAGTAAAACCAGTAATATCTTCATTATCACCGCCGTCAGGCGCATCACCAGGAGTAGCATTGGTATCACCAAATGTGAAAGTACCAAATTCAATCGTTAATACCCCATTACTTAACGCAGTATCTTTTGCAGCAAAAGAAGAACTAACAACGGACTGGCTTTGCGCCAGCTGCTCAACACTCATAGAGTACGAACCAACCACGGCACCCTTTTCTGTCGAAACACTAATCGCAGAGGAAGAAGAACTCCCCTGTGTACTAGTTAGAGCACCATCGATGGTTAAAATACGAGACTGTAATCGAAAATCTTCGATAGCGGATTTGATACGACCTACTTCAGACAGTTGAGTTTCAAGTTTCTCTTGGTTTGCATCCAAGCGTGGCTCGGTGGCACTTCGCTCCACATCAACTAACTGATCAATCAGATCGCTGGTTAGAAAACCAGAACCGATCCCAACTGAAGTAATACCCATATCACACCCCTAAATCATCACTAAAGGTTAGTAAGCTCACCGTACAGAAACGGCAAAAGTCGGCCGCCTTTCGACGACCGACCTGCAAATTATTGCAGGAATCCCCACCTCCGAAGAGGTTAGTTATCCTATTTATCGGCTCTTAATGATTAAACTTTAATCAAACCGATAAACTAAATAACTGCAATGGTTCATCCTGATCCAATTTACGTGCCAACCTGAGAACCGTCTCATCAGGTATCTGGCGAATTACTTCTTCTGAACGACCGTCCATTACAGTGACTACCGTTTCCCCTGAATCATCATCAACACTGAAACGTAAATTACGTTGCTGGTTTTGAATATAATCATTCAATTTGGAAACCGCTTCATCCACTTGCTTTTCTTGTAGTTCAGTTTTCTCAGCGACACGCTTAGCAAGTTTTTCAGATTGTTCTTGTCTTACATCAACACCTTTCGATGCCTGTTCAACCTGAGCACCTGAAACACCATTATAAGCCGTTGCTTTCGCCGATCCTTTAGTAGCAGATTCAGAGGGCTGTGCTTGAGGAGCTGAAGCAGCAAAACCTGCAGTCATTCTAATATCAGCCATAATTCACCTCTTAATTTATCTTTGCACGTTACCCGAAGGAGCTGCTTTTTCAGTATATGAAAGAACAGCTCCATTCCTACTCTGCTATTAACCCAACAGTGACAGAACCTGCTGAGGACGAGCATTTGCCTGAGACAACACTGAGATACCAGCTTGAATCAGTACCTGAGTACGTGATAGTTCAGCTGTTTCCGCCGCGTAATCCGCATCACGAATTCGAGAGTTCGAAGCACTCAAGTTTTCAGACGTAATGGTTAAGTTACTGATAGTTGAGTTAAAGCGGTTTTGAGTTGCACCCAAGTTCGCTCGCTCGCTACTTACTTGTTGAAGAGCATTATCAACTGCGGTAATAGCTGTTAATGCGCCATCCACTGTAGATAGATCCACATCTTTCAGGAAGGTGCCTGCCTCTTCTGCACCGTAAGTACCAGCGCGGAAGCCAAAGTCCTCAATACCTCCCGTTTCAGAGTCAAGAGTAAACTCCCCGGCCGACTCCAGCCTCACTGTACTGGTAAAGGTATAACCTGCACCATTGACCCCCGCGTTAGCAGCAACCGTGTCAGGTAATGCAAGACCTGTCGCGTCAAACGCATTAGTCGCACCGTTCGCCTGATTACTCTCAACTGTAATATTACGCCCGTCTGCAGCACGAAGTTCAATACCATCACCTGCATCAACTGCAACAACACCAGTTTGACCAGAGATTGAGTTAATTGCGTCAACAGTATTACTCCGCCTATCAGACGCATCACCACCAGCCGCACTTAAATCAATTGCAGTAGTACTCACACCGTTAATAGTAAATACAGCACCTGCTGCACCAACGGTTGTTCCTTGAGTACCTTTAACCACATTCTCCTCTGCAACCGCAGTTACGCCAGTTTCTTCTGAGACTTCATTAATCGCAGCAGCACGAGCAATCGCGCTTGAAGAAATATAAGCCTCAAAACTAGCGCCAGTCTCACTATAGGAAGACGTATCATCTGCTGTTGTTGTTGCACGGATGGAAATACCGTTAATAGTCAAGTCGCCCGCATCGATGGTTGCCGGCGAAGCACTAGCCGCATCGGCAAATCTAGTTGAGCTCAACTGAGCCTTAGAGCCAGACTTAGTGCCTTCTGTAAAACCAGTATTTTCAATATTACCTGTTCCGCCTTCAATAGTAATATCCGATCCATCAGCCGATTGAAGCAAAATCGAGCCCGTTACTACTGACTCAACAGCACTTGCAACACCCGTATCAAGAGATGTGCCTAAACCTAGCTGAGCCGTCTGTGTCGCAGTGGCCATAGTGAATGAACTAATGGCAATATTGCGACCATCAGCCGCTGATAAGGTAATACCCGTATCGTCATCGCCAGTATTAATCGCAGTAACACCGGTTTGACCGGACACAGCATTAATGGCTGCTGCTATCGCTTCACGGTTAGTATCCGCATCCAGGTTAGCCGCAGTCGAGATAGCAATTGATACACCGTTAATTTCAAGGGTACCCGAGTCATCAGCATAGGTATTACCACCAGCCGATAACGCCTGGCCTTGAACCACTGTCTCCAGTGCTACAGCCGTCACACCTGTTTCATCGGACTTCTCATTAATTGCAGCTGCTTTAGCAATAGCACTAGAAGCAGAAAATGCAGTAGATGAAGTATCAGCTGCTGATTTTGATGCATCAATGGACACACCATTAATCACTAAATCACCATTTGCAAGTGCATTAGCCTGATTATCGACATAGTTAACAGATGCGGCACCAGTAAGAACATCAGCAGTAATTTCACCACCCATTGCACTAACACCTGCAGTTTCAGCAACACCTAGGGTACTAGTCGTCACTTCACCAATAGACACCTCAATGGAGTTACCTACGTTCGCACCCGTTTGGAAAGTAATTCCAGTGAACGAACCATCCAACAGAGACGTTCCGTTGAAGTTAGCTGTTTGCGAGACATTTTCAATTTCATCAATCAACTGCTGAGCTTCTAAGTTCAAAGCTTCACGGTCGATAGCGTTGTTCGTGCCGTTCGCAGACTGAACAGCTAGTTCACGAATACGCTGCAAGCTGTCTGTAATTGAATCAAGTGCACCTTCAGCCGTTTGAGCTAGAGATACACCATCAGCAGAGTTACGAATCGCTTGATTATTACCATTAATCTGAGAATCGAAACGCGTTGAAATGGAAAGACCCGCAGCATCATCTGCTGCGCTGTTAATACGTAAGCCCGAAGACAAACGCTGTAAAGCGGTATCGTTACCAGCTTGTGCGCTGTTCAAGTTACGCTGTGCATTCAAAGATGCAATATTGGTATTAATAATTTGTGGCATGGTTCATTCTCCGTATTTTTTTGTTCGTCGTTTGACGAATTGATCCGGATTGACATTTAAGTGGCAAACAACCCATCTCAAAGAGTTTTATCGGCAATTTTTTTTTCAGCTTTAGAAAAATATTGCACCTTTAGCTTCTCCAATGACATCTTTATCGGCAGCCTAGCCTCAAGCTTTAACGCTTTCTGTTATTAACCTGACAGATTTACGGCGAGTACTTGCCTCTTGAACCAACAACCTCTCAAACAACCTCATAAAACAAAATATAACCAACTGAAAAATAATGACTTTTTAATTTCTGGCCTAGCATCTGCCTTATTTCAAGCAAGCCAAAAACATTATCAAGTTAACGGCAAGAGTTTGCAGTGACAGTGGTAAGCAAGGAATACCTATGCGGTTCTAGCTGTCCTGCCATCTCATTCAAATTCTTGAGAAAATGAGAAGGAGTTATCCATGCCTCAGATTATTAACACCAACATTGCGTCGATTAACGCGCAACGTAACTTGAATGAGTCGCAGAGAGAAAACCAAACCGCATTACAACGTTTGTCTTCTGGTTTGCGAATCAACAGTGCTAGGGACGACGCAGCAGGCCTTGCAATTTCTACCCGCTTTGACGCCCAAATCGAGGGTACGCAACAAGCGACTCGAAATGCAGCCGACGGTATTTCTCTAGCCCAAACAGCTGAAGGCGCACTAGATACCGTAATTGAATCTTTACTTCGAATTCGTGAACTTGCACTTCAATCAGCCAACGGAACTAATGATTCTACCGACCGTGAAGCACTGAACTTAGAGGTTCAGCAGCTCGTAAGTGAAATCCAACGAGTCGCAGAAGATACGACCTTTAACGGGCAGCCACTGTTGGATGGCTCTTTCGAAGCAACTACATTCCAGATTGGTCCAAACAATGGTGACACCATAGACATTTCGATCGGCCAAATGACCACCGATGTCTTAGGTGCTGGAGCAACGGCAGGTATTAGTGGCTTTGGCACCACCAGTACCGCTGCATCAACAGGCCCTAATGCATTATCTACTGGCGATCTCATTATTAATGGCGTGACTATCGGCACATCCTCTGGTGCAGATGATACAGCGTCATCAACAGATAAAAGCGGAAGCGCTATCGCAAAAGTAGCAGCAATCAATGAGAAATCCGAAGAAACCGGTGTTGTAGCTGAAGTTCTAGTAAATGAGCTTCAAGGTGTTGCGGTTTCAGCCGCTGCTGGCACATACCCTAGTGACACGGGTACATTCCAGATCAACGGTGTAGAAATTACTATTGCAACCGATGCTACCCTAGATAACGATGTAAACCGTGAAACCGTAGTTGCAGCAATTAATGCGGTATCAGGTCTAACTGGTGTAGAAGCTTTAAACACCAACAACGATGCTACAGGTATCCGTTTGACAGCTGAAGACGGTCGAAACATCACAATTAATATGAGTGATTTAGGGGGATCTGCAACGGGTGCAGGTGGTCTATCCGCAGCCGATATAGGCCTTGGCTCTAATGCGACAGGTGCTGCAGACTTCACTTCTGCTGGCGGCTATGTACTTAGCAGCATTTCAAATGAACCCATTGTCATTGATGGCGATAGTGACCTGACAACCAATGCAGGACTTAACCGTGGCACCTATGAGGCCAACATTGCTGGTGTAACATCACTACCTAGCAACTCCGATTTGACAGCTGCAGCGGCCTCTTCAGCAACAGCAAACACTCTTGTTAGTGGTGACTTGGTAATCAATGGAGTAACAATTCCGGCCTCTACTGCTCAGGATGACATCTACTCTTTCTCTGGTACCACAACAACTGCAGCCGGAGGTGTCGATACTAGCTGGGTCTCTGCGTCAGCCATTGCTAAAGCAGCAGCAATTAACAAAGCTGCGGAGCAAACCGGTGTAGATGCAAGAGCGCTTGAGAATACAGTTGTCGGTTTTGATCAAGGTTTACCAGGTGGTACAGCTGCGATTGCAGGGGGAACAATTACAATTAATGGCGTTCAAGTAACAATTTCAACTCTGGATACAACCGTAGCTGCCACAGATGATACTAATGCAGAGCAAAATAGATTAACTGCCGTAAATGCCATTAACTCCGTCGCAGGCCAAACAGGGGTTGTTGCCATTGATACCGGATCATCCACTGAAGGTATAAGACTCGTAGCTGAAGATGGCCGAAATGTTGTCATCGAACTAAGTGATCCGAACCTAAGACTTGCTGCCGGTATCAATGGTCACGGTACAGCTACGGAACCTGCTGTATTTGTTGGCGCAGTAGAGCTTTCAGCAGCCAAAGAGTTCGAATTAAGAACAACTACCGGCAATATTGAAGCTAATTCAGGCTTACGTGTAGGCTTCTATGGAGGCGCCACTGACGGTCAATTCTTGGAAGATATCGACATCTCAACAGTAGAAGGAGCACTCGAAGCCCTAGCTGCTGTGGATAATGCAGTTGATACGGTTAACTTCCAGCGTGCCGATCTCGGTGCCTACATGAATCGTTTCGAATCTACAATTCAGAACCTTCAAATAAGCAACGAGAACTTAAGTGCATCAAACTCTCGGATTCGTGATGCAGACTACGCTGCAGAAACAGCCGAGCTATCTAGAACGAATATTCTGCAACAAGCTGGGATTTCAGTTCTTTCTCAGGCAAATTCTCAGCCTGAACAGGTGCTATCTTTGCTTCAATAATGTTGTAAAGAGTACTTATTTAAACCGGCCTCTGGCCGGTTTTTTTGTGCTTATAAAACGCATTGCAGTGATCAACTAATACCTAACAAAGTTTGCCGTTTTTCTTCCTAAAATTGCCTTACCTTTCGGTTACTTGGTGCCGCCTATCCCCCCCCCCCTTTAATACAAAACCTAACACAATGATTTTAAAGACTTTTTAAACTTGGCACTTGTCTTGCTCAAATATAATAAAAGCGAAAACGCATGATCTATTTAAGAAGGATTAGTCATGAACGCAATCAGCCAACAAATTCAAGATAAGCACCCACAGTTTAACCAAACAATTGATGGTGCATCACGTTTAGTTCTAGCTAACGAATATTACAACCGTTCAGTTCAAGCCGATCTATCAATTGAAGAACGCATCAAAGAACGTCTGAAAGCTAAAAAGATTTGCCTTGAGGTTCTTACTGAAGAACCGGATCAAGTAGACATGCTTAATATCATGGGCCGTATCTCAATTGATGAGATGGATTTTGATTCTGCTCTGGTCTTACTGACTAAAGCACTAAAAGCAGATCCAGAAGTCATTAACAGCTGGATCAATATGGCATATTTACACCTTGTATGCCGTAAGCCGGAACATGCTGAGAAATGCATTAATCACGCACTAAAGCTTGAGCCTGAAGACCTAAAGGCTTTAAAAGTTCTTGCTTATACCAAGCTTCAGCAGGGTAACTTTATAGAAGCATTCCAAACTTACCGAGCTCTTGTTAATCAAGGTTTGATCGATGAGACAATTCAGTCAGGCCTCGCCCAATCAGCACCAATGATCAAGGCTGAAGCATTTGATTCTCAGTTACAATCGGACGTAGAGAGCTTTATGAAGCTGCCGGAAGTTAACCCGGAAGCTTTTGCCCCACTAGCAACTTCATTACTAGATCACAAGTACGGATTAAGTGACGATGACAGTCAATTAAATCTTGATGAACTTGCAAATGATCATTTTTTACTGACGTGCCTTAGTAATATCCAAATGCCATCCAAAGTTATTGAAGAGCTTGCCCGTTCTCTGCGTTATTGCGTATTGGCGGATAGCCTACACAACACTCGTATTCGAGATGAACTTGTCAATTTAGCGGTTGCTTTAAGCCTATACAGCTCGAACAACGAATTCGTAATGGAAATTAAGCCCGATGAACAAAAGGGCTTAGAGTCATTAATCATGCTTCTTAACGGTTTCGTTGCAGACAAAACCTGGCATCCAAATGATATCTGTGGAGCAATGGTGTTAGTGACCATGTATCAGCCAATCTCATCTCTTGGTATTTCAGAAGATATCTCTGAACGCTCCATCAATGATTGGGCTGATTTTATGCAACCAATCGTAGAAAAAACTCTGTTTGATAATCTATATCTAACTGAGTTGGCGTCTGAAAACCTTAAAATTACCGAAACGAGCCAACAACCTGAATCAAACGTTATTTGTGATCACTACAGCGAATCTCCGTATCCTCGTTGGACATCACTAGGTTATCACACACCAACAGATTACCTTCAGGCACTACACACTGAATTGCCACATTTCCAACCGTCAAAAGAGCTAAAAAACAAGACGCTTGAATTCTTGGTGGCTGGTTGCGGTACAGGCCTTCAAGCAATTCGTGCAGCTAAATACTTTAATAACATCAAAGTTACTGCCATAGACCTGTCATCTTCGTCTATTGCTTATGCTCGCATGATGGCAGCTAAATTGCGTGTAGAGAATGTAGAATTTCTTGAAGGTAACCTTCTTGATGTCAAAAAATTGGGTAAAACGTTTGATGTCATCGAATGCTCAGGTGTACTACACCATATGCCAGAACCTGAAGAGGGTCTAAACGCTCTCTATGAAGTACTGGCAGATCACGGTCTTATCAAAATCGGTTTGTATAGCGAGCTAGCTCGCCAGCAAATTTCAGCGACAAAAGAAATCATCGAAACCAACGACATCAAACCAACTCTGGAGAATATCCAACAATTCAGAGCTATGTTGATGAACAAAGAAATTGATGGTCAGTTTGATGAGATCGTAAGTCGCCCAGATTTTTATACAACCAGTGGCTGTCAAGACCTGCTTTTCAATCCAATAGAGCACTTATATACATTGCCTAAGATTGAAAGTCTCTTGGCCAAGTTTGATCTTAACTTCCTAGGCTTTATTGGCATAAACAACCGATATAAAGCGCAGTTTGACTCTGCATTCCCACTAGATCAAACACGCTCAAGCCTTTCTAACTGGGATCAAGTTGAGCAAGCAAACCCTCAAATGTTTAATTGTATGTATCAACTATATTGCTCAAAATAGAAAATAAAGGTGGTCCCCAGCAAGGACCACCTTTACTACAGGATAAAAAAATGCAGAGCGAGCTACTAGACATAATCAAAAGAGACTTTATTGCAAGCCAAGAAATAGAGTACGGATTAAATGACCTCGAAAGCATATGTCTTGTCGTTGGGCCGTATAGAAATCTTACTACTTTACTTTCAGCAATTGTTTCTCTACATCCAAATATTCAGGTACTCAATCATGCCTTTGAACGAGTATTAACCATCAAGAACATTAATTTTTTTGATGAGTTCCAGATTGAAAAACTAGATAGCTTTATCAAATATGTAATATACATTTCTGCTTCGGGAACCAGAGGAAGCTTTGGAGGATCAATACTACACTCTCATGCATTCGCGAATTATCCCGGTATGCAAGCGGCTTATACAAACAGATATGGAAAACAAACAGTAAAGAAAAACATTAAAAGTATTTTTTGGAAAGAATCACTTACTGTAACCCGTTACCTACAAAATCTACCCGAAAAGAGTCTAGACTCTCTATTAGAGAATAATAAAAAAATCAAACTACTACTTCCAATTAGAAATCCTATTGATTGTGGAATTTCTAATTTAAAAACAGGCAGTATGGCTAAAGAGTTAACAGGAAAGAAATTACCAGAGCTTAGAGATGCCTTCACTGCCATCATCAAAATTTTTGAATGGTTCCAAGATATAAAGAGAGATCATCCAGAGCAGACCATAATTATTACTCAAAGAGACTTAGAAAATAAGAGTATTAGCTCTATAAGTAGTTTCTTAGGAGTTAAAGAAACTTCTGAATGGACCGAAGACATAATTAATTCTACATCTATAAAACCATCTTATGTAATAGACAATGAAATCACTAATCTATTTACAGAAATAATAAACAAATCCAATCTATCAGTAAGTTTAAAAAATTTAGTTATGAACCAAATTAATTAATAGGTATAACATGTCATATATTAAAAGCATTGAAATAGACATCAGCGAAGCCATTAATCATTATTTTGGATCAAGGTTTTCTGAATGTTCTCAGGTAGTTTCAAAAATATTCAACAAAGACCCTAACTTACTAATTCCTAATTATCTTTATTCACTACTTCTTTACCGTTCAGGCAATAAAATTGAAGCACTAGACTTAATGAGAAAAATAGATCGAGCATTTCCCGCATTGAAAAAATTCAATTACCGGCATAGTGTTCTTGAACAACAAAAAGACGATGATTGGCAAACCGTGCAGTCTAAACGACTAAAAGAGTTCTGGACATTTCAATTCATTCAGAATTTCATAATTTCCTATCCCAAATGTGGCCGAACCTGGTTACGCCTACTTCTAGGGAAATACCTCCTAAATGGATCAGAAGGCGACCCTATTGAAATTCTTAACATAACCAATGGCCGCCCAGAACTTCCAACAACTGAATTTTCTCATGATGATTATCCCATGTGGAAACACATAGATTTCATTAATAAGGACAAGTCTATTTACCAGAACAAAAAAGTTATTTTTCTCATTCGTGACCCAAGAGATGTACTAGTCTCATATTATTTTCAATATACAAAGCGAAAAGACAGAGAAATTGCAAACGATAACTTTGATGGAACAATGGGAGATTTTTTACACCACCCTATTGGCGGCTTACCTAGCATTATTAATTTTTATAATATCTGGGCAGAAAACCTGACAACCCCTGAGTCACTTATGATACTTACCTATGAAGAGCTTCATAACACCCCATTTGAATCCCTTAAGGAAACAATTAATTTCTTAGGGTTTCCAGATTATGGGGAGAAAACAATGCTTGATGCAATAGAATATTGCCAGTTTGAAAACATGAAGGAAATTGAAGAAAAAAACTTATTAAACAACCAGAGGCTTAGAGCAGATAATTTAAGTGACCCAGAGACATTCAAAGTAAGAAAAGGAAAAATAGGTGGATATAAAGATTATTTATCCAACTCAGAAATAATTAATTTAGAAGATTACATTAATAGCAACCTCCACCCCTTCTATAAACAATTTAAATATATTAAATAAAATACATACAGCACTTATTATCTGAATTCAGGTACAGTGGATAGTTTGGCTACATAAATAAAGGTGGCTAAAAAGTCACCTTTATTTAACCTAAGCAACCTATAGTGCAGGAATCTTTATCTTAGCACTATGCACGAAGAACCATGGATTCAAAATATTTTCTTTGTTGTATTGTAATGACCTACCCTCTTTATCATTAACCACACCACCAGCGGCGACAACTACAGCATGTGCAGCTGCAGTATCCCATTCAGATGTCGGTCCTAATCTTGGGTACAGATCTGCCACTCCCTCTGCAACCATACACAACTTTAACGAACTTCCCTTAGAAATAAACTCATACTCTGCAAAATTTTTAAGGTACTCATCCATCTGTTCACCACGGTGAGAACGGCTACCAACTAATACCCAGGAATCTTTTTCAAGCGACCTAACAGAGATCTCGTTAACTCGTCCATTAACTTCTTTAGTAGCTCCTAATCCCACAGCACCAGCATAAATAGTTTCTAATGCAGGTCCGTAAACCACTCCTAATATCGGTTTACCTTGCTGAATCAGAGCTATATTTACGGTAAACTCATCGTTCTTTTTAATAAACTCCTTGGTACCGTCAAGCGGATCAACCAACCAAAACATTTCCCATTGCTTACGATTATCGTATTCAATACCATTTGACTCTTCAGATAACACAGGAATTTCAGGAAATTCCTTTTCTAATGCCTCGACAATAATTTTATGCGCAGCTAGGTCTGCCTCAGTGAGAGGACTATTATCTGACTTTTCATATATTGAAAAGTCCTTTTGATAAATCTCCATGATCGCATTACCTGCCTTTACAGCTATACGCTCAACCTTACGAAGCATATCTTTAGTTACATACTTATCAATCATTCATTCCATTACTAACAAGTTACAAAAATAAAAAAGGCGGTTCATAACCGCCTTTTACATAACGAAGAAGCTGCTAACTATAAAGTGAAACCCAATTTCTATGCGATAAACATTTTACCTAACTTATAACTGATTAAACAACGACAAGCCTGAGACTCTCGTAAACGTAGATTGAGTAGCTTCCAAAACAAACGTTTGGAAACTAAGGTTCGATACTGCTGCTGCGTAATCCAGATCACGAATGCCTGAAAGCACCGTCTGGTTTACCAAGTTAATCTCTTCTTGAGTATCCCGGGACGTATCGACAATATTTAAGCGCCCACCTACATCACTCTGTGTTTCAATCACAGACTCTAAAGCGTTGTCCAGATTAATCAGCGTATCTGCTAGCAGGGTTTCCAGTTGCGCTTTATCACTTGGAGTATCTGCAAGCGTATTCAGACCATCGGTTAAATTTTTTAAGGTCTTAAATACATCCTGCTTATTAGTCGATTCAACGGTATAAACGTCCCCTGGGTTAGGATTACCAGAAATTGTAAACGAGGCACCGTTGAAGGTGACTTCAGCCCCTTGCACATGGGCAAAATCGGTCACAATGGGCTTACCAGTGCTTTTCTCAGTGATCGTATAGTTTGGTCCATTCGGGACGATATTCGTCTCAGGATTAAATGTGATCACCATATCTTCAGGATAAAAAGCATCATAGGCCGTCTGATCAGTTACTCGACCACTGGTAATATAAGCATCCTGATCCGCATTAAGAGGATTTGCCGTTGTAAACACCGTATTATTGGCACTCTCAATCTCAAAGAAAATTCGCTTACCATTATCATTACGAGCAACGTTCGTGGATTCATCCGCCTTAATGAAACGCTGTCCTTCATCGCCTTGATAAACATAAGTGCCATCCTGTACTTCTACAAAAGGCACCGTATCACCTTGGAAGCCGGAAAAAATATATTCACCACTGGCATCCTTGGTATTTGCCAAGGCGACTAACTCTTCCAAACGTTGTTCCAACTCAATGGCAATAGATTGCCTATCTTCAAGACCATAAGAACCGTTACCTGCTGCGACAGTAAGCTCTCGAACCTTCTGAATATTATCAACGATGTTATTCAACGCAGATTCTTCAGCCTGAAGCGCAGCCTCCAGAGTGGTAAGGTTCTTGGTGTACTGCTCTCTTAGAGCAATACCCTGAGTCAGCTGAGAAATTCGGCTGGCCGCCAGAGGATCATCCGCCGCCGTTAATACTTCTTTACCGGAAGAAATTTTCGCCTGCGTATCCAATACCTGGCTATTCAGATCAATCATCTCTCCGACTGAACCAAGAAATGCTTGTTGAGTAGATACCCTAACCATTATTCAATCTCCTATTATCTGAAGGCCGCTATTAGCGCATCAAAAATTTCCTGAGCGACTTGGATGACTTGTGCCGAGGCATTGTATTGAAGTTCGTATTTAATGAGGTTGGCAGCCTCTTCATCCAGGTTCACACCAGAAATAGACTCTCTCAAAGATACAGACAGATTCATCACGCTCTCCGCCGCATCTTTATTGATAGATAACGACTGGGTATCCGCACCAATTTCAGATGCCAAGCCTGCATAGGCTTCACCGAAGGTTAAGCCTTTACCATCGGTTGCAATGCTTTTCGCCTGTTGAAGATCGATCAAACCAATGCCATTACGGTTATCCGATACAGAGTCGGTATTAAAATCCACGGTAAAGGTATCATCATTACTAGGCGCACCGTTGATATTGACTTGATAGCCCATGAACGCAGCCTGAGCCACAGGGAACGCGGCAAACAAACCACCGGCGTTATCCGAGTTCATTTGCAAACCGTCTGCTAATTGAACATCAACGGTACCACCAATAGTCGCAGAATTGCCTGGTCCTACCACCGTCAAGGTATTAGCAGAGGAATCGGTAACATCAACACTATCACCTGCTGTACCGTTAACGGTTACAGTCAGATCAACACCGATATATGACTCGATTCGCACTTGTGAACCGTCGGAATAAGCTCTTATGTTTTGCAGATTTAGATTTGCATCCGCATTAATCTGTGCTGCTACAGTGTCTGCGTTCACAGTATCGGGAGGAGAAATCACTAGCGTCTCACCATTGATCACAATCTCAAGTGGCGCGCCAGCCGCATCATCTACAAAATTACTCAAGAACATGGTCGAACGAGCAGTAGCTTCAACACCATCTTGCTGATTTAAAATGTTCACCATATCCTGCGCTGTCGCATTTGCAGGAATAGCAACGGTAGGACGAACTGTAACAGCGCCAGTGTCGGGATCGGTAAAGGTGAAGGTTAAATTTTCAGCCCCGTAGCCATTGGTCGTACCCGCAACCACCTGGCCAATATTTGCCCCCGTAGTCTCGATAATTGTCACACCCGGATCATCAGGAAAAATAGGATTATTCACACCGGGGATATAAACCTGATCTTCAATGGGTGGAACCAAGCTTACAGGATTAGCTGGGTTCGAATTATCCAGAATGTCATACGTGGTTTCGCTGGTAAATTTGATAATCACTGGAGGCGCAAGGGCCCCAGCCGTCGCAAAGGTAGATAATAACGTAGTGTCATTCGGATACTGCTCATATAGATCCAAAATAGAACCTTCATCAATTTGAGCCGTACCAATGTTACCAATATTCGAGCCTGTACGAATTGGAGAGGCCAATGCCAATTCATCGCCACGAGTAATCTCACGATCAATTTCAGAAGCGGCGAGACGAGTTGGACGAATTAAAAAATCATCTCCCGCTTGGAAACTGCCACTTTCCAAATTTACACTAATGCCTTCAAATTCAATGCTGGTAGGCACACCATTAGGGAGCACCCCCTGAGTCACAACGGAATCATCGGAAACTCGACGCACCTGATAGTTATTATTACCCGGCCCTGTGAATTCAAAGATATAGTCATCAGCCGTCATCACTGACGAATCCAGAATCGTTACATTACCAACTCGGTCATTCGGCGTAGCATTATTAGAAGAGCTAATGAAACGACTCCTGGCTGCATCCATGTCATTCACATCAGTAAAGATAAAGCCGCCAACCTGACCGGACAGATCAATACCCTGGCGGTGCTGATCATTCATTTGATCGGCTATGGCAATGGCAACCCGACCTAGCTCATTCAAAGACTTGCTCAGAGTTTCATTTTGAAAATCCAACAGACCGCTCAGAATGCCACCAGAAATTTGACTATCAACTCCTAACGTATTGCCATTCACATTCACTGAAATGGACTTCTGTGTGCGATCAAACTCATTATCCGTCACTTCAAGCTCGTAAGGGATAGTACCAACGACTAGATTTTGACCGCCTGAGAGAAAGACATTAACAGCGCCTGAGCTTTCTTCCACGACACGAACACTCATGAACTCAGAAAGCTGTCTTACCGCCTGATCGCGCTGATCCAACAGGTCATTAGCCGCAGCGGAACTACCGCCTTCAAACTCCAGAATCTGTTTATTTAGCGCTGCAATAGAACCTACCAACGCATTAACTTCAGTCACTGAATTCTCAATTTGATCCTGAGTAATTAATTGCTGCTCTTCCAGACGCGCAGACAACTGATTAAAGCGAATCACAACATCTTCAATGTCATTCAACACTGTTGAACGAACACTTGAAGAAGACGGGTCATCAGCCAACGTCTGGAAGGCGTCAAACATGTCAGAAAGCTCATTTAAGATCGAGGTTTCCGACTGAGAAATTAACTTATCAACCTGTTGAATGGACTCTAAGTGCGTATCGTATTCGTAGAAACTGGAGGTATCACGTAGAATTTGATCATTGATAAATTGATTATAAATACGAGCGATTTCATCAATTTTCACCCCCTGACCAATGATATTACTGCCTTCCACTCGGGGGGTATTTGCCGACTGTTCTACACGTTGCCGGGTGTACCCTGGCGTATTGGCATTTGTAATGTTATGGCCGGTGGTATCAAGCGCAGCCTGACTGGCGTGGATTCCTGTTAAACCTAAATTGATTAGTCCCATAAGATCACCCGGTAATTGTTTGCCGCTTTTTTAACCAAATTTGCGGAAAAATTCGTTATTACCGGGTATTACTCAATTTGTGTGCCAAAACGAAAAAAGCCCGTATTGAAACTCAATACGGGCCTTAGGGAATCTCTGAACAAGTCCGCTCTAGCTCAGCGGGCGCTGGAAAAGTGTTAGAACAAGGCGAGCTTCGTAGAGAATGTCTAGACCTTTTCAAGAAGTTCAACGCAGTTATAACATTTTTAAAGCCCCGCCCTTCGGGGCCTTAAGAGAAATATCTCTTTTTTGTTGCGGCTTTTAGACGTAACCCGTTATGCCTTCAAAACCGCGCCTCAAATAGATATTTCTCTTATAGGCCTGAGCAGAGAGAGACTTGTTTAGAGGTTCCCTAGGGAACCTCTGATGCTTAAGCAAAAAAGATATGCGTTTTGTCGATTAACCCACTTTCTTTTGGACGTCGCCACGCTGGGAACAGTGCAGCATATCATCACGATAAGCGAACCAATCATCGGCGTAATCGCAATTTTGGTACTCTTCGAAATACGGACCACCCACGGTATAGTGAATCAGTTTCGCATCGTCACGGTATTTATCGTAACCAACCAAATGATTCCAATCGTTAGTGATTTCACCAATTTGATCATCCGAATCTAACCACTTGAATTGATGAAGTTCCAAGCCAGAAGCGGTATTCACATACTCAGGCGTTAGTGCCTTACACTTCTTACAGTTGAACATCATCACACTGGACCAGTTTTTCTTTTCGTATTTGGTCTGTACCGCACCTAAAAATTTAACGGTTTCTTCTGGTTGATGATTGTGTTTTACAACTTGTACGGCATAACGATCATCACGCTGATCCCAAAGCTCTTTAATGTCTGCTTTGACCAACATGTCACAATCCATAAAGATCGCCCAACCGTCATAATCACAAAGGTAAGGCACCAAGAAACGAGAGAAGGAGAATTCCGTAGATTGCAGTGCGTTACGATCACGGTTAAATACACCTTCAAGCTGACTCAGTCGCACAGGAATAATGGCCACAGGAACAGACGCGTTATTTTGGATACTGTGAGACAGCACATTAAAAGAGACTGCTTCAGCGTGATCGTAACCAACAAAGACCTTAATCATGATATTTCCCCGTTCCCGGTAAATTTACCTGTGGTAAGTCGTTAAAACTTAACCTTAATGAATGATTAATTTAGATATCGGCACGACCCGACAAATCCTTTAGTAAATTTCCGTTCATTATTCGAACAATTTTTGAAGCGTAGTTTGGATCGGTCGCATAACCCGCATTTTGAAGCTCAGAAAGATAACTTTGCGCATCTTCCGCTTGCTTCAAGGCCGTTTGATAATGATCCCTACTTTGTAAGAAGCTAGTGTAATCCAGCATGCTTTCCACATAAGAGCCATAAGATCTGAACTCAGCATTTTCTTTTCGAGCGATGCCATCCACATACTCAGTAGTTTCAGTACTGACCTTATCTCCCTGCCAGCTTCTGTCTGCTTTAATACCAAACAAGTTGAATGAGCTTTCACCGTCAGCCGCTTGCGGCACCTTCTTGCCCCACCCCGTTTCTAAGGCAGCTTGCGCCAATAACGCTTTAGGATCCGCGTTTAATTTACGTGCGGCAACTTGTGCAACAGGCCATAAGGTTGATACAAAATCTTCTGGTGATTCAAACGCATCACGTTTGTTGCGAGCCTGTTCTACACCCGCTTTTAACGCCTTTTCATCTTCCGCATACATTTGGATATTCTGACGATCCATATACTGCTTCACAGCGTTCGCTACACGTTGCGCCTGTGGAGAATCAGGTGCGCCATACCAAGCCTCCTGATTCTTGAATGGCAACCCGGTCACTGAGTCCAATTTAATGCCCGGAAGCTGCTGAGCCTGATCGCTGCCCGAAAGACCGCCGGAAAGGGCGGCGTCCGTGCCTAAGGCGTCCATAATCTGGCCATCCAGGCCAGCTTCCATGCCAAACTTGCTTCCACTATTCGACGAACGATTAAGGTTCGAAAGTTCAGGAATTTGCTGACTTAACTGACGAACCAACGCATCGGCAATACCAATGCCGCGGCCTTCAGATAAGTGCATCGACAATTGCTGATCGTACATATCCCGGTACATTTTCATTTCCGAGCTGTTCAGCGGATTGTCTTCTTCAAACGTCGCATTGGCATCTCGCATAGACTTCAGCATCATGCCAACGAACATACTTTCAAATTGCTTGGCCACATTTTTAATAGCCGCCAACTTACCCTCATCAGACTCTCGGGATTTCGCCTTCAGGTTTTGAAGGCTGTTCAGATCGTGATAATTACCGAGGCTTGAGGTATCAAATGTCGATTTCATAATAGCCTCCTTACAGCACGATCAAGTCGGCTTTTAATGCACCGGCTGTTTTCATTGCTTCGAGAATAGCGATCAGATCCGAAGGTGAAGCGCCTACCTGATTCACCGCTGAAACAATCTCTTGCAGAGACGTCGCACCATCAAACTGAAACATAGGGCTGATTGCTTCCTGCGCGTTTAACTCAGTACGAGGCGTCACTACAGTCTCACCCTGCCCTAAGGCATTCGGCTGATTCACATCGAAGTTCTCATTAATGCTCACAGTTAAACTGCCATGAGTAATCGCTACCGGGTCCACTTTCACATGCTGACCAACAACAATGGTGCCTGTACGGCTATTAATCACGACTTTCGCTCTGTCTTCACCCGGGTCGACTTCCAAATTCTCAAGCATCGACATAAAGGATACACGTTGAGAAGGGTCGCGTGGCGCGGTCACGCGGATCGACGTACTGTCCATCGCCGAAGCCATGCCCTTGCCCAATAACTGATTGATGCGATCAACAACACGTTTCGCGGTTGTGAAATCCGAGCTGGTCAGGTTGAACACCAAAGAATCGCCTTGATTAAATGAGGTAGGAACCGCACGCTCTACAATGGCACCGCTCGGAATACGACCAACGCTTGGCACGTTTACCGTCAAACTTGAACCGTCATTACCTTCCACACCGAAGCCACCAACAACCAGACTGCCTTGACCTACGGCATAGACCTGCCCATCCGCGCCTTTTAACGGCGTCATCAACAGCGTACCACCGCGTAAACTACCGGCATTCCCGATGGAAGACACGGTAATATCAAGGTTCTGCCCTGGTTTAGCAAACGCAGGAAGATCCGCATGAACCGCTACAGCCGCAACATTCTTAAGTTTCGGGTTTGTGCCCGGCGGAATGGTAATACCGAACTGGCTCATCATGTTTCGGAAGGTCTGATCCGTAAATGGTGCTTTATCACCAGTTCCATCCAAACCCACAACCAAACCATAACCAACCAATTGGTTAGAACGTACACCGGCAACCGAGGCAATATCCTTCAATCGCTCTGCCGCTGCCCATTGCGAAACAAGCAGTTGAGGTACAACCACCAGCATCACAAGCGCGATTTTATTCAATAATTTTGCCGCATTCAGGGACTTAATTACTCCAGCCACGTACATAATCAAGCTCCCTTAAAACGGCCAATATTCGCTACTAAAGAATCGCGCCAACCAGCCTTGGCGGTTAGCATCGGCCAAGTCACCGGTACCACTGTAGGTGATACGAGCGTCGGCAATACGATTCGACATAATGGTGTTGTCATCCGAAATGTCATCCGGACGAACCAAGCCTTTGATACGAATGTATTCATCTCCTTGGTTGAAGGTCATCCACTTCTCACCACGAACTTCCAACACACCGTTTGGCATCACATTCGATACGGTTACAGTAATTTGCCCGGTCAAGCTATTGCTTTGATCACTGTCGCCCTCTCCGGCAAACTCTCGACTCTGAGATAAGCTAGTCAAAAGGCCAATATTCTTCAGTAACGGAATGGTGCTAGAAATTTCGTTGCTCATATCCTTGCCAAGAAGCACACTCGGATCAAAGTCGATGTCCTGTTCCTTGGTAAGATCGGTAGATGCCGATTTTTTAGCGTTCGTCTGTTCCTGAAGTACAACGGTGATGATGTCACCTATACGGTGAGCACGACGGTCATTGAACAACCCCAAATTGTATCGTGATTGATACAAAGAGCCGTCCTGACGCTCTGGCGGTACTAATGCCGTTGGTTGAATGGGCGCATATAAAGGGTCGTCTGGTTTGATGACTTCTTTGGTACACCCAGACAACACTAAAACACTGATCAAAGATAGCGTTGTTAAAATCTTGGTTTTCATTATCCGTCTCCCGAATAGTCTTGCTTCGAGCTTACCCTCAATTGATTCTTAAGCGACGTTGGTGTTACAAGCCGCTTAATTATTGGAATTCAACTAAAGTGTCTGGCTAATAAATCCAAGCATTTCATCCGCGGTTGAAATTACTTTGGAGTTCATTTCGTAGGCACGCTGAGTCGTGATCATATTCACTAACTCTTCCACTGTGTCTACGTTTGAGTTTTCAAGTGAGCCTTGCAAGATGCTGCCCAGACCATCAAGTCCTGGTTCACCCTCAATTGGGTCACCGCTGGAGTTGGTTTGAACAAACAAGTTATCACCAATGGCTTGCAGACCCGCCGGATTCACAAAACTAACCAGGGTAATATTGCCCACTTCCGTAGCTTCGGTTTCACCGCCTTGAGTAATACTTACGGTGCCATCACGACCAATTGAAATCGACGTCGTATCTTGTGGAACAACGATGTTTGGTTCAAGTTGGAAGCCCAATGGATTCACCACATTGCCATCGGCATCTTTGTGGAACTGGCCATTACGGGTATAGCCAATGTTGCCGTCCGGCAGCGTGATCTGGAAGAAGCCTCGACCATTAATGGCCATATCCAAAGGCTGATCAGTAATCTGTAGATTACCTTGTGTATGTTCTTTCTGTGTTCCAACCACTCTGACACCCGTACCCAGCTGTAAACCTGAAGGCAACTGAGAATCTTGAGCCGATTGTGCGCCAGGTTGCTTTTGTACCTGATACATCAAATCGTGGAATACTGCGCGATCGCGCTTAAAGCCAACGGTTGCAACGTTAGCCAAGTTATTCGAAATGGTTGTTAGCTGAGTATCTTGAGCACTCAAACCGGTTTTACTTACCCATAATGCGCCGTGCATAGTTCTAACCTCCAGCACTTCATTAGTGGTTTATGTAAGAGACGTTTCCTTGCCTGTTGTTGGCAGTGCCTTGCCTCTAAAGCGCCACTAATAAGTCAAAAACTAAGTGTTACTATTGAATTTGCAATAAGCTTGCCACCTTCTCAGCGTTCTCTTCAGTGGTCTTCATCATTTTGACTTGAAGCTCATACTGACGCTGATGTGACATCATTTCTGTCATTGCATTAATGGTGTTAACGTTACTGGACTCTAGGAAGCCAGACGTTACTTGCACGGTTGGGTCTTGTTCAAATACCACCCCAGGCTGATCTTTAACACGGAACAAACCATCCGTGCCTTTATCCAACGTTTCGATTTCCGGATTCACCAACTTCAAGCGACCAAGCTCTACAACATCTGCAGCTTGCCCTTCAGCAGGAATCAGAGAAATAGTGCCATCGTTGGCTACATTAATTTGACTTGCTGGTGGAATAAAGATAGGACCATCTTCACCCATTACAGATAAACCTTGCGGGGTTAAAAGCTGCCCATTCACATCCTGCACGAAATTACCGGCACGAGTTAGCGCCTCATTGCCTTCAGGATCTTGAACAACAAAGAATCCACGATCAGGAATCGCAATATCCAGATCACGCCCGGTTTCCATCATGGCGCCTGGCTTGAAGTTACTCGCAGGTCGCTCCGTCATCGCATAAGCACGAGTCGGATGATAATCACCCCAAACTGGCTGACTGCGTGCTTGCGCAAAGTCTTCTCTAAAACCCGTGGTATTAGCATTCGCTAGATTGTTCGCATGAGAGCGCTGAGCAAACATATTCTGCTTCGCGCCTGACATCGAGATATAAAGTGCTTTATCCATAATGGTCTCCAGCCATATAGCTTTACCATTCACACCCCATCTCGATAAAAGATGTCGTTCAGTCCCGCTACAGGTCGCCGCACTATTCCCTGTGCGACTTGCGGCTGGAGGTTGGTCTTCCTCCCTGAACTGGTACTTAGAAGAGGGAAGATTCCCTCTTCATCCATCACTTACCTTTAGATATTCAAGATGGTCTGTGAAATGGTATTTTCAGTTTCGATTGTCTTGGCATTTGCCTGATAATTACGTTGTGCAATGATCAGGCCAACCAACTCATCCGACAGGTCCACATTAGAGTTTTCAAGGGCTGCAGACTGAATTTGACCTAAAGCAGCCGTCCCCGGAAGGTTAATCACTGCCTCCCCTGCGGCAGCTGATCCCCGCCACATGGTATCGCCGATCGGAACCAAGCCTTGCTCGTTCGTGAAGTTAGCCATGGCGATATAAGCGAAAGTACGGGTCTCACCGTTGGTATAACGCCCAACGACCTGACCATCCGTACCTACATCCAAACCAACCAAGGTACCGGTTGAGAAACCATCTTGCGCTAAGCCATTAATCGCAAACTGGGAAGCATGTTGCGTAGACCCAGTAATATCGATTACAAAGTTAGAACTGGTCGGAGGAACAGTGGGTTCGACACCACTTGCCGGACCATCTGAACCATTAGGATTACCGTCAGCATCACGTGGTTGCCAATCATCCACCAGCAAAGGCGTAGAAGGGTTGGTTGATTGAATCTCACCCGAGGTATCAAACACAATTTGCTGAGAAAGCGGTAAATTCATACTGTTGGTTAATGACTCAGGCTGTGTGGAGTCATAGGCAGGATTCTGATCACCAATATGATAACCATCAATTAACGCATACATTGTCCAAGTATTTTCATTAGAGGCCGTCAGAGTTGGCGGCTCTTTCACAAAATACTGGGTCATAATATGCGGGTTACCCAAGGAATCATAAATCGTCACAGACGTCGTATGATTATAACTTTCCGAATCTGTTGGGCTGAATGGACGAATAACAGAAGAATCATCCGTTGGCGTAGCTCCAAACACCACATCGTTAGGCGCAGTAGCAGAATCGTTATTAACCAGATACAAACCGGCATCCAAGGTAATATCAACATAACCACCTGTAGTGACCGTGGTACCAGCACCTGCAGCCACCGTTCCCTGGTTTACGCCATTCGCAATACCAGAGACGTTAAAGGCTCCCGCAGTACTGTCCAATTGAACGTCAAAACCAAGGTCATTTACCACAGTCAAAGTGTTTGTGGCCGCATCAAAACTGGCAGAAAAGTTAGACAAACTTGAAATCTCTGCCGCAATTGCAGAGCCCGTGTTTGCGCCTGTTGCTGTTGAAGCCAACAAGTTTCCATTCAACACCACACCAGTGGCGGCAAGAATACCGGCATCAATTTGCACCGTCGTAGTTGCTGATGCGGTTGCACCCTCTACATTAGAAATCGCAGTTGCGATGGCATTGGCAGAATCATTCGCAGTCCAACTCACATCGGATATCACTTGGTTCGGAGTGAAAGCCGCATTTACAATTTGAACCGTACTTGCAGTAGTAGTTGCAGAGTAACCATTTGTTGCACCCACCTGAGGAACACTAACACCCGTACCATCAGACGTCGCCGGAAGCCCGCCTGTTACATACTCTTGTCTGGAGTCTAAATTAAACTCAGTTTCCACATCTGTCGTACGGTTCGGCGCCATATCCGCATCGTCTACCTGGATATCACCCAACGGCCTAGCAGGGTTAGGTTGCGGCTGAAGCTGCAGCTCATCTGGAACACCAAAGCCCTGAACACGCTCACCCGTGTTAGTCACAATGTAGCCTTCACGGTCCAAACCAAACATACCTGAACGTGTATAGAATTGCTCACCTAGCGTATTCTGAACAACGAAAAAGCCTTCTCCGTTGATCGCCAAGTCTAAGTTATTCTCGGTGAATGTGATTTCACCCTGATTAAACTGCTGAGAGATTTGGTTAATATTCACCCCTTGACCAGAGGCACCACTGCTACTGACATTTGCCGCATACAGATCACCAAACTCCACCCGAGACTGCTTAAAGCCAACGGTACCCGCATTCGCAATATTATGACCCGTGACATCCAGGTCCGTTTGGGCACCTTTCAAGCCCGTTAAGCCAACTCCAAAAGACATAGCGTTATCCTCTCTAGCTCCACTTATCGGAGATACCGACAAGCCATAAAATTGTTTCTATCGATCAAAAACTTGTTCTTCAGCTGGTGAACAGCGTCATTCCATTCTTTGAAAAACCAATCTCTTTGAACAAACAGTATTCTTTCAATACCATTTAAACTTATTCAGCAATCTCTCTTACTTCAGAAAGCGGTATCTGACCAATACCCGCCACATTCAGCATGGTACTGCCATCACCCAAGGTCACACTGTTCACACGTGCCGAACCATACACCACAAAACTTTCGGCTTTTTCATCCACAACGCCTGTAGCAGTGAACTTATATTTGCCAGGCGGCAAAGCATTTCCTTCCGCATCTTTACCGTCCCAAAGTACATTGTTTTCACCCGGTAAAGCCTCTGTCATCGGAATTTGGGCAACCAACGCACCATCATCACTGGTAATGTTGAACATAACATTAGAGGCCCCCTCTTCAACTTCAACCATCGCTGGAATACTGCCCTCTCCAGACCAGTACACTTCGTTATTTGGTACAACTACTTGACGCCCTACCAAGGCCGACGCTTGCAATGCTTGGCTAGACTTATAGTCGCTTAACAGTGAGTCCACGCTGTTATTCAGGTTATCAATGCCTTCTACCGAACTAAACTGCGCCAGCTCTGCAATAAAGTCACCGTTATCCTGCGGATCTAATGGGTTTTGGTTATTTAACTGAGCGACCAAAAGCTCAAGGAAGGCATCCTGACCCAGCTCGTTTTCAGGCGTTGAAGTATTTTCTTGAGTTCTGTACGAGGACAGCGCATCTGCTTGGGTTGTAGAACTAATACCAGTCATTTTAATTCACCTTTTTTGTTACTCGGAGCCCATGAACAACACGTCATACACTGTCTTTCAAAATCTGTGCTGCACGGTTCCAGGCGGTTTAACTTACTGACCCAACGTCAGAACTTGTTGCATCATTGTTTTAGCCGTATTCATGATGTCGACATTCGTTTGA
Organism: Litoribrevibacter euphylliae; assembly: GCF_042646085.1. Taxonomy (NCBI): domain Bacteria; kingdom Pseudomonadati; phylum Pseudomonadota; class Gammaproteobacteria; order Oceanospirillales; family Oceanospirillaceae; genus Litoribrevibacter; species Litoribrevibacter euphylliae. The sequence continues at coordinate 317,332 of NZ_JBHRSZ010000002.1, forward strand.
TAGGAGCGAGATGCAGAAATCATATTGGCCATTTCTTCCACGACATTCACATTCGGGTAGTACACATACCCCTGTTCATCTGCCATTGGATGGTCCGGGTTGTAACGTGCATCTAAAGGCGCATCACTTTCAACAACACCGAGCACCTGTACTCCGTTACCAATGTCTTCATTCACCGAAACATCGTTATGCTTATATCCCATTTCATCTTTATGCAGCTGAGAAAACACCACGTGGCGAGCGCGATAAGTGTCATCGATGCTACTACTTACAGCTTCCGCATTGGCAATGTTACTGGCAGTAGTGTTAAGTCGCAGCGACTGAGCCATCATGCCGGTGCCGGCAATATCAAATACATTTCCGAGAGACATAAACTACTCCTTATTCGCCTTTAATCGCGCCAGTAAGGCCTTTGAATTTGCTGTTTAAGAAATTGAAGGTCGCCTGATAGCGCATCGCATTTTGCATGTACTCAGTATGTTCAACCTGCGTTTCTACCGTATTACCATCAATAGCGGGTTGATGAGGGTTTCTGAACTTCAAGCCTTCATCTGGGCTCAGCAAACCATCAATATGCTGGTCGTCTGTTTTATCGAGCTTTACAGAAGACATCTTGTCTGCCTCCTGATTCAATATGGCGCGAAAATCGATATCTCTGGCCTTATATCCCGGGGTATCTGCGTTGGCCAAGTTGTTCGCGATGATCTCTGCACGATCTACACGAACTCCCAATGCCGATGGATGAATGCCTAATGCGTTATCGAATGTGATTGCCATGCTGCCGCCCTCAAACTGCAAATCTTAAACTTTCCAATTAACAAACAATTTGCGTGCCAAAATAAAAAACACAATAAATTCAATGATTTAAATTAATTCAGAGAAATTTAACACGGCAAAAGAGGCAAAGCGGCAAGATGTGGCTGCTTAGTGCGAGTTGCGAGTTGCGAGTTGCGAGTTGCGAGTTGCGAGTTGCGAGTTGCGAGTTGCGAGTTGCGAGTTGCGAGTTGCGAGTTGCGAGTTGCGAGTTGCGAGTTGCGAGTTGCGAGTTGCGAGGCAAGTTAGCTGCACAGAAGATCTGTGCAACTACATATTATCTGTTATTACTTCTTAGCTCGGTAGATCAGCCCCGGTCGGCATTGGATCATTTCGTAAATATCATTCAACCCAGTCAGAGACTCGGTCGCACCAATCACCAAATAGCCGTTAGGATTAAGCTGCTTAGAGAGTCTTGTGAGAATGTCTTGTTTCTGTTCCGCCGAAAAGTAAATCAATACATTACGACAAAAGATGATATCGAACTTACCTAAACTGGCGTAAGACCCCAGTAAATTCTGGGAACGAAATTCAACTCGGGATTTAATATCCCTATTCACAGACCAGGAACCGTCCGGGTTTTCAGAGAAATAACGCTTTTGAAGATCAGCATCCAACCCGCGAGCCAAGGCCAGCTTTTCATAGCTTGCGCGTTTGGCCTGATCAAGAATTTCAGAAGATAAGTCTGTTGCAAGAATTTGTGCCTGATTAACCCGTTTTCCAGGGTTACTCCGGTTATATTCTTCCACCATCATACTCATGGAATAGGGTTCTTGCCCTGAAGAACACGCCGAGGACCAAATACGAATCGAGCTTTTCTTCTGAGATACCAGTTCCGGAAAAATAATTTCCTTAAGAATACGGTATGGATGCTTATCACGAAACCATAACGTTTCATTGGTCGTCATCGCATCAATGACACGCTCCTTTAAACGACCATTAAATTTCACTTTAGAAAGTAGGTCTTTTAAATCATGAAGATCAGACTCTTGCATGATTTTCCTTAAACGACTGGCTACCAAATACTGCTTGTTGTCGCCTAAAACAATGCCGGACTCATTTTCTAAAAACTGCCTGAACTGATCAAAGTCGTTCTTTTCAAAACGTATTGAGCCAGATATTGACATCCATTACCTCGAGAAGACAGAAAGAAAGAGAGAGATTACTCCCCCCCTTTGTACACAGGATCGTAAACGCCTTTAAGAACATTTACGGCTTTAGAGGCCAGATTGTCTGGACTGAATTTCGCCATAAAGTCATCCGCCCCCACTTTTTCAACCATCGCGTGATTGAAGACACCGCTCAATGAAGTATGCAGCATAATATGCAGCTCACTCATTTGAGGATCTCCCTTCACGGCTGACGTCAAAGTGTAGCCATCCATTTCAGGCATTTCGATGTCCGAAATCATCATGATGTATTTATCGGCAGGATTAACCCCCTGCTCTACTAACGACTTGAGATGATTCAGCGCCTCTGCACCGTTCTTAAATAAAGTAGTCTCAAGCCCGACAGATTCCATACACTTTTGAACCTGCTTACGAGCTACCGACGAATCATCAACAATTAAGATGTGGCCAAGATCGTCCTCTTCTTCCTGAGGAATTTCTCCCAGAATCTCTTCACTGATGGTTTCACCAGAAGGCACAACCTCAGCAATGACTTTCTCAACATCAATGATTTCAACTAATTGACCTTCGATCTCTGTAACCGCAGTTAGATAACTCTCTTTACCCGTACCGGATGGTGGCGGATGAATCGATTCCCAATTGGTGTTCACGATGCGCTCAACCGAACTGACTAAGAAGCCTTGCACGGTTCGGTTGTATTCAGAAATGATTACAAAACTATTTTCAATATTAGGTAATGGAGCAGACCCCGTTGCCATACTCAAATCGAGAATCGGAATGGTTCCTCCCCGTATATGAGCGACCCCTCTTACCACTGGGTTCAGCTTAGGCATCATTGTTAACTTAGGGCACTGTAAAACTTCCTTTACCTTAAATACATTGATGCCATACATCTGGGAAGACCCCAATTTAAATAGCAGCAATTCCAGTCGGTTTTGCCCGACCATCTGCGTTCTGGAATTCACTGCATCTAATACACCGGCCATGAATTAAATTCTCCCAATAAGAATCGTACGGCTTATATCAACATTTAAGCATACTTTAAAACATTGATACTAAACCAATAAAGTCCTTTCTCTCTATCGGCAGTACGTTTTGATTCTTGAAACCAAACGTAATCGAAAAAGCTAAATCAAAAATAAACCCACTCGTCTACTACATCATCAAAATTAGCATGACACCGTTCTGACAGTGGCATAAGCCTTGCTTCTTTAACTTAAACGCAATTAAAACGGCAAATTTATGTCACTTGAGGGACTTATGCTACAAAGCTTACTTGTAATAAAGTCTAGCCGATTCTCGAAAAAGGCAAAGCAAATTAGCAGCTCATTAATGTGTATGCTCTGTCTTTGCTTGTCTATGCCTGTCATTGCGGCAAATAACGACAATATTACAGAGAGCCCTACCGCCACTAAATTGCTATCTCAGAGCATTAAAGATGTGCCAAAACTGATTGAAAACTTCATTCAGGAACAATTGCTGCTCACTGGCGCGGATATAACTAATATTGAAATATCCAGTTATTCAATCAGCTCAAGTTTACGCTTACCCAGCTGCCGTGAGCCATTGACACTGTCCAGAGAAGGTTCAAAAAACAACTTTTATGGCCGAAACACTGTCAAAGTGAGTTGTGCCAATCCGAATTGGGGCTTCTACAGTGGAGCAAGCGTCAAAATTTATGGTGAAGTTTTAGTGGCAGCCACACCTATTTCCAGAGGTGAAATCATTACCGACGATCATCTCCAGACGACACGCATCGATCGCTCCAAGATCAATGGCAACAGCGTGGTAGATGCCTCATCGCTTATTGGTTTAGCTGCAAAGCGTCCTATTCGACAAGGAAAAATCCTGACATCCAGCCAGTTTGAGTTACCAAAGCTGATTGAACGTGGCGATGGTGTCGTCATTCAGGCCGTTGGAAAAGGGATGACTGTGAGTACGGCAGGCGAAGCCCTGAGCCATGGTCGTCTGGGGGAAAATATTCGGGTGAGAAACATCAAGTCAGACCGGGAAATCATAGCCAAAGTGAAAGATAAAGACACGGTTGTGGTCATGTTATACTGATAGGTACTTGCACCAGGCAACTTCTGAACAAGCACTTAGAAGACGGCTACAGAAAAAAACAATGTAAACACTAAAGCTAATGAATAAACTGCCGATATAACCGAGTGTAAGTCATTATATTTCGCGGAAAGGCTGGAGAACACTATGGAAATCAACAACCTTAATATTAATAGCAGTACTCATAAGGCAAAGCAAACCGATGGCGCTGCCTCAGGTAAAAGCAAGGTTTCTACCGAACAAAGTAATGCTGCAAGTGGTGAAACTGTTTTCATCAGTTCAGAAAGTAAAGCACTGAAAGATCTGGAAGCGTCGATTAAAGCTGAACCAGATTTTGATGTAGAAAAAGTAGAGCGCATTAAAGCAGCTATCTCTGAAGGCAACTTTGCCATTGATGATGAAGCTTTAGCGAATAACATCATTGAGTTTGATGATCTTCTTGGCTAAGACAGAACTGGCGTTTTATTGACGATGGTTCTTCTTAACTATTGAGATCATAGGCTCAATCCAGCTATGAAGGATAGTTCAATGTCGGAGAATATTGAAAAAGCTCGTGAAATCATACTTCACGGAATTGATGATGACCTGATTACTTTATCTGAAATGAGAACCTTACTCACAGATGAAAAGACGGCATTAGAGAGTCGTGACATTGACGCCATCAAGCAAATCAGTGAAAAGAAGTCAGAGCTGTCTGATGTGCTTACTATGAGAGCCAATAAAAGAACAGAAGTACTGTCTCAGTTTGGTCTATCCAATGACGAATCTGGAATCTATCAGCTATTCGAGGGGGCTCCGCGAAACCGCCTTGATCAAGCTTGGCCTGAACTAAAAATTGAACTTAAGTCTTGCCAGGATGCTAACGAGATCAATAGTAAAATAGCCTCTAGAATTCGTCATTCAATGCAACAAATTCTTAAGATTATCCAAGGAAAATCTGAGAAGCCGAATTTATACAACCCATTAGGCAGCACAGCTGCTGTTATTACAGGGAACTTAATCGGTGAAGCTTAGGCAAGCAGCCTAGCTTGTCAAATACATTGATCACATTGCCTTTGGTCGATATTTACTTCGACTGAGATTAAAAATAATGTGATCAAGGCATTTGACCTTTCACCAAGAGCTTATTAATTTATCTATTCTTATCAGATGATTAAATTAGCTTACGCAGTAATTGGGTAGTACTGAATGACCTACAGAATTCTTAAAACACCTGAAGAGCTTTATTCGGTGCTTCGCACCATCCAGGATAATCGCTACCCAACGACCCTCTCTTTTCATGCCCACGATCAGGATTACCTGACGCAAGTGATAAAAGCGGACATAAAGAACCGCTGTTTTTTTATTGATGAACTGCGTCCACCCAGTGGTCATAAATTAGCGGCAGCCAAAGAAAGCTTTGATATAGTCACCAAACTCAATGGTGTTGAGATCATCATTAAAGGCTCAGGTATTGTCGGCGCAGGAACGTCAGAGGACGGCACTTTCTACAAACTGACCTTTCCGGAAGAAATTCTTTATTTGCAAAGACGCCATGCGTTCCGTATGGACATCCCGGAAGACAGCGAAATCTTTGCCGAATTGAGAGGCGAAGAGCATCAGTCCACCAGTCACGCTCAAGTTTTGGATGTATCTGCCACAGGCTGCCGAGTTAAGCTAAAGCAAATGCCTGAACCCCCTTTTGAGAAAGGCGACATCATTCCTGTGTTTATGATGCGAATCTCCCGGAATGTGCAGGTAGAGGGACAAGCCGAACTAAGGTTCGTCAGCCACAATGAAGAAGACGATTGTTATTATCTTGGTATTGAGCTGACGGAACTCTTTGGCTTAGGCCACCGCACCATGGAACGTTTTGTGAACGAGTTGCAAAGGGAAGAACGTAAACAACGCTTCGAGTAGTGACTCTCCCCGTTATAGAGCAATACCCGTTCAGATCAGCCTGTTCAGATCAATGCCTATTCAAAGACTCCCTTAGATGTTTTTGCTTAACCCAGCATCCAGCATTGATTGATAAAGTTCAGGCATAGTTTTTACGCGTTTGAAATCATCCAATTCATCCAGATCCCAAAGGCGCGAGTTCAACCACGTATCCCAACCCATTTGTGAAAAACGTGCTAACTGCTGTTCTAACACCTTCTCCGTTCCCCACTCAATATCAGAAAACATTGAGGGATCAGTTTTCTTCGCCACGATAGAAATGTAACCACCGTCTTCAGCCGGCACCAACGCCACATCGTTATTACTCAGCCCATCAAAGCACGTCTCGAGGCTTTCTGAGGTAATAGAAATGGCATCTCCACCAACAATGGCAACTTGGTCATACGCCCCCAATAAATCATCCATGGCCGTCTTCATCTTCGCTCCCAGATCCCCCTCAATTTGAAGATGCGTTTTTAAATCAAACTCATCCATCAACTCTCGAAAGAACGGATGATCAAGCTCTTTGGAAGCACTCAAATAACAATCCCACTGCCCTTGAGATGACAGTATTTTGCAAATAACTCTAAGCATGGCCTTATAAACCAACAACGCATTCTTCTCGCCAAGATTTTTGGCCAAACGCGTTTTTACTTCACCTGCAATGGGCGCTTTGGAAAAAATCACTACCGCATTTCGTTTACAAGGTTTGGTCATTTTGAGCTGTTAGCCTTTCCGTAATACAACTGATGGATACGTTGGGGCGATACCCCCAACCAATAAATAAACCTGAGATACCACATCAAACGAATGGTTTTAAAAATTCCATAATTCAACCACTTCCGACTCGACGTCTGGATTCTATGCTGTGGGATATACGCCTGAGAAACAGCTTTTAACGCCTTACTCAGTTCAATATCTTCCATTAAAGGTTGAGAGGGAAAGCCACCTATCTTTCTAAAGAGATCCGTATTTACAAATATCCCCTGATCTCCGGTGCAAATAGATGTGATACGACTACGCCAATTCATCATAAAAGCCACGAGAGCGAGAAGTTTATGAGGATGATCTAGACGCACATTGAAACGCCCCCATTGACATTTGGTCTGCTGGAAAAAGCCCTCAAAATCAGTGATCAGAGAAGCTTCCAAACGAGTATCCGCATGCAAAAACCACAACAACTCACCACTCGCCTGTTCGGCACCATGATTCATTTGCCCTGCTCTTTGCGGCGAACACCTCAGCAACCGTACCTTAGGCTGATTAGCTAGAAGCTCATCTAAAGCCGGATCGTAGCTATCATCTACAAAACCGTCATGTTCACGACAGCCATCCACAACAATGATTTCAAGAATCATCGAATGCAACGGTTGAAGGTCATTCAATAAATGAGAAAGCGCTTTAGTATCCTGATACACAGGAATGATCACACTGATGTTGGAATCAGTGCTAGTCCTCATCGAGCGCTCCGCCACAACTGCTGCCCTGCCCAGCCGTACAACCATAGCAATGATCCGCCACTTTAATCGGCAACCCATCGAGCGATTGGGATAACAAATCCCTCAAATGCGGCCGTTCCAGAGACGTCGCTTCCAACGGCATGTCCAACATCTGATTAAAATCGCAATCGTATAAATAGCCTTGCCAATCGATACTGACTAAAGACTTACACATCACATTATCGAGATTTGCCTGTGAAAAGTTATTTCTTAAAAGCGTCATGTAATCGACAAACTGATCTTTTGCCAAAAGAACAGCACCGAAGCGACTGATCGGCATATTAGTAATGGTGTAGAGATTATCGAAACTGATATCAAAGCGATTGAGAAGTTCACGTTTATAATCTTGCTCTAACGCTTGCTGAGGTGGTGGTAAAAACGGACCGGTTGGGTTGTAAACCAGACTTAAAGGCAGATGATCAGCGCCCTTTCCATAGCCATGTTGATTCAGCAATTTGAGCGCCTCGACACTCTTCTGATAAACGCCTTTGCCTCGCTGACCGTCCACATTGTCTTCCAGGTAACACGGCAGCGAAGCCACCACTTCCACCTGATTGGCTGCCAGAAACTCGGCTAACCACTCGTAACCTGGCTCTAATAAAATGGTCAGATTACAGCGATCAATCACCTCCACATCCCGCTTTCTGGCTTCTTCCACCAGCCAACGAAAGTGAGGGTTCATTTCCGGTGCCCCACCGGTCAAATCTAACGTTTTAATGCCCAGATGATCAATGCAATCAATGATCAGCTGAATGACCTCTTCAGTCATCAATTCGGTACGTTTCGGGCCGGCATTCACATGGCAATGGGTGCAACTTAAATTACACAAATACCCTAAGTTGACCTGCAAAGTGGAAAGGCTTGTTCGCTGGATTTCAGGAAAATCCGTTGCGATAAGTAAAGGTTTGGTATCTTGCATCTGAAGCTAATCTTTGTCGTTTAGTTATAGTGTATGGGTATTGGAGCAAATCAGTAAGGATTTAGTTCCGATATAGCAATGATCGTATGCTCATGAATCTGCTATTAAGCATTAATCTTTATGAAACAATACCTTAAAAGCAACAGGAACGGGTGACAAGCCAATCAATGGCAGGTAGAATTCTTGAGCCTTCTCTCCCCATAGCTCAACAGGATAGAGCGTCCGCCTCCTAAGCGGGTGATCGGGGTTCGAGTCCTCGTGGGGAGGCCACCTGCCTAATAAAATCGATAAGTTAGAGTGACTTTTCAAATTAACGGTTGTACCCAAATTCAGATAATAAGTGCACCACTCAATAGAGAGACACCGCTATTCGTCAACGTCTAAAACTACTCAGTACCCTTTCGATCTTCGTTCTTCTCATGTCGATGGTTCTTGCTTCAATTGACTGGTACTTTTTCTCTGAAGCCTATCGGCATGTAATCAAACCACTAGGAATCATCGGGTTGCTAGGCTTTTTTTCAACGGCCATCTTAACGCTCATATTCAGAAACAGGCTTTAGTTCGCTTAGGTGTTAAACCTTAGACACGACTTACAAGGAAGAAGTAATGATCGACTCAACTCATCCCCTAATAGGTCACTGGAAATCCACAGATGACTTCGACGACGTGGTTGTAACCATAACACCAAAACAGAACAGCTTTGCCGTCTCCGTCAGAGACCATGCCGATGGCGAGCAAGCCGAAATATTTGAAACGAACTATGACGGCGATACCCTGTCGTTTGCAGCACATTGGGCCTCCAACGGCAGGCTAATAAAATATAGATTTTTACTTCAATCCGAAGGCACGGTTAATGTAACCTACACATTCAGTGATCAAGAAATATGGCAGAAACAAACAACCTAACCCTCAACGCAGTCAGCCCCCTGCTCGCCGCAATTTCAAAAAACACCCTCTGGTATTTTTATGACGCGCAAAACCCTAAGAAAAGTACATATAGATGGTGAAGAATACGTTTGGGTAGCAAACTGTGATGATCTGTTTCTATACCCATTTAAAGATATGAACATCAGGGTATTCCGTGGTAAAGAAACAAAATCTATTTTATACATAGATGCCAATGCCTGGCATTTTGAGTTAACTCCAAAACACATTAAAGACGCCATCAGCTATGCACTGTCAGCCGGTTGGCAACCATCAAAAGCTAACACAAGTATCTGTTTATCCAAAAATGAGAATGGCTATTTTGTAACGTCTAGCGGTCAAGATTAAACGTACGGACTAAACCACCGTTTCGACCTAAAGACAGCCACAACAAGTTTCGCTAGCATTCACCATCTAATAAAACGTTAGGTGTAATAGAGAACCATGAACAAATATAGCCTAGACAAATATCCATCTTCTTTATACTTGGAAGCATTCAATTCTTCCGAGGTGAAAATAATCCCTTACCAAGAAGAAGGCTTATATCGTATTCACAAGGGTAAAAAAACTAAGATTGCCAAGGAAAACCGAGGGTATACGATGACCCAACTTGAGCAGATGCGTCAAAGAGGCATAGTAGAAATATACCTTTCAGAGCATGCGGAGCATGGATTTTGTGAAATAGGGCCAGAAGATAGGTCATTTGAAGTAATACTAGAAGCACACAATGGATCTGTTGAAAAACAGATTATAGAGAATGCTAAAGCCATCATATCTCGAATAGCTGAAATGGATACAGAAGCCCGAGATAGAACTTATAACCCTCAAGATAATTACGAAGAAGAGCTTGCTTATATTGTTATCAAACTCGATAAAGTAGAACTACATTACTTCGCTACAACAGTGAATACTGAATGGGGAGTCTATTTCAAGAAGAAAGAAGATAACCACTGGCATTATGAGGGCTTGGGTTGATGATATTAGCAGTTGATGTCCAATATGATGATAAGTCAGCATTTGTAGCTGGAGTATTATTCGATGAATGGAACGCCGAAGAGCCAACAGCCGAGTACATATCCCATTTGCATGAAATAGAAGAATATGTACCGGGTAATTTTTACAAACGGGAATTACCCTGTATCTTAAAGCTGTTAAATGAACATAGATTGGAGCCTACTTGTATTTTGGTTGATGGCTACGTTTATCTTGATGGAAAACAAAAGCCAGGACTAGGTAAAAAGCTATTTGATACTCTGGAGAAAAAAATTGAGATAATTGGAGTAGCAAAGAGAGGCTTTTCAGGTATAAGTTCGAAGTATGAAATACTTAGAGGAGAAAGTGAAAAACCTCTATACATCACTACAACAGGTGAACTAGAAATAGCCAAGAATAAAGTATTGAGCATGTGTGGTAACTATCGTATTCCAGCTTTATTGAAGCGTGCAGATCAACTTTGCAGAGAAGCAGCTAACAAATCAAAGCACATGAACGACGTAAACGCCGCCGGTAATTAACATAAAATACAAAAAAGAAAATGACCACCGACCAATACTTCCTTAAAGGAAAATACACATTAACCACCCTCCCCCATGAAATGAAAATGTCTCACTGGGTATATGCCCCGGTGCTGCGACATACCGAAACCAACGAACACATACTCAACCTAGCAGGCAACGTCTGGGATCTACGCTCCGCCAAAGAATCGCAAGACACCATCATCTTACAACTGGCCCGTTACCCCGATGGCAGCAAAGACTACGAAATAAAAATTACCCCAAGAACAGAAACAGCCATCGTAAATGGCACCCCTCACCCATTAACAAAACTAGCAGAGGTTCTGGATGCCATAACCCCCCCCCTAGCGCACATATCAGTTGAAAAGTTCACCCCTAACCTCATAAGGTGTTGAAATTAACTAGGCTTCAGCATTGTATGCCGCACAATACAAAACAGGACACACGACACACCGTCGTAGAACGAACCGTTAGAGATATGTAGAGAAATGAGTATTATCGAAGATATTAAGAAACTTGAATCTGCAGAAGACTCAATTTATGGAACCTCCTATAGAGGAGCTGCAATTTTGAGAGATGGAACTGAAATTCCATGTCTAATATTTAAGTCAAAACAAAAAATTGTTGATCTAGCGAAGCGAAGAATAAAAGAAGAATTGAATGGAAATGGACGTTTAGGTGGCGATGATCCTTACGGACAAATCGTCACAGTGTTCGCCGCCGGAGGAAACAAAGTAAACGATTATGATATATCTAAAGTAATCCCATCAAGGTACGCAATTCCAGACGCTCTTCGTTCAAAAATCCACGGGGAAACGTTCATGGGGTGGACGGGCTGGGTATTTGAAATGAACGATGGCAAGCTATTTCAATTTGGCTCAGCGTTTTCATTTGATTATTTCGATATGCCCAAAGGCTATGATTTTGACGATGTAAAAGAAGTTCATAACCATTCATATCTAAATGATTCCGGCAAGCTATGCAAATTACGCCAAGGCGCTTTTCCTCCAGAGGACTATAAACTTGAAAACGTATTCAGGGAAAAAGTTTCGTTCGAGTGCGCAATAGATGGAATCTAATAAACCAGCCAACTTCACGCCGTTAACGCTGGACTCATCAAGTAAGCCAATTAATGAAGAGTTGAAAAAAAAACAGTGATCGACTCAAGCACCCCCCTAATAGGTCATTGGAAATCCGCTGATGCCTTCGACGACGTGGTTATAACCACAACACCAAAACAGAACGGTAGGCTAATAAAATATAGATTTTTACTTCAATCCGAAGGCACGGTTAATGTAACCTACACATTCAGTGGCCAAGAAATATGGCAGAAACAAACAACCTCACCATCAACGCAGCCAGACCAAACGTAGACATCAAATAAACAAACATAACTCCAGATCTCAAAACGCTTTTAAACTGCATTGATCAACCTCCCCTCGCGGGCAGATTACCAAGGTTTAACACACACAAAACAGGAAGAAATAAACATGCCAAACAAGGAAAGTAACTACAGAGACGCCAGCAGCCTTACAAGCTGGGTAAGGTACAGCCTGTACGCTCAAATCGTCGTCGCCCTAATCATGATCGGCTCCAATTACCTCGAATACCAACTCCTGTCAGACTATCAAAATGGCGTATACACCTCCCAAGAACAAGCCGTTGCAGATGGCGAAGCCAGCGATCAAAGACAACAAATGGTCGCTTATCTCTACTTCGCCGTATTCATTATCTCAGGCTTCCTGATTCTTCGATGGATTCACCGCTCAAACTATAACGCTCGACAACTCGGTGCCAAAGACATGAAGTTCACACCCGGCTGGTCGATCGGTTACTACTTCATACCCATATTAACCCTCTGGAAGCCCTACCAAGCCATGGAAGAAATCTGGAAAGCCAGCCACAACCCGAACGATTGGCAATCGGAAGAGGCAAGCTCAATACTCGGCCTTTGGTGGCTGCTCTGGATTATCTCAAACATACTTGGCCACATCGTCTTTCGCATGTCCTCGTCCGCAAATGAACTGTCAGAACTCATGAACATTAACCTGATGTCGCAAGCCTTAGAGGTACTAACAATACCGCTAGTCCTTGTATTTCTAGCCATCGTAAACACAGTGTATGCAGCTCAACGCTCGGCCTACCAAAACGCCGACCAACCGATCCCGCAGCCCGCTGTAGCGGCCGCAGAATAACGCATTAAACGTCCTGAGCGAAAAAGTCATGGATAAACAAGATATTCAACTAAAAATTCTCGCTCAGGCCGTTTACGAATTGCGCCTGCTCCTTAGTCATCACCTAGGGAGCACCGACAAAGCAATGGCCTGTGAAACGCTATCCGCACAAGACAAAAAGGACGCACGACACCCCGTCGTAGAAAGCACCATGACATGAAGGAAATCATGAAAAAAATAATTAGCGCAACCCTCATCATGTTAGGTTTAAGCAGTCTAGTCGTAGCAGAAGAAAAACAATTTCCACCTGTACCAAGTTGGAAGCCAAGCTTTGCGTCATCCAATGAAAGCCAGCTGGAACGAATGGTTTACTACACCAATAAACAAAAAGATCTCGCACAGTTTTCAAACGGCACCATAGTAATCCTTGAAGATAATCTAACGGATGAAAAGGCAAAGCAGTACGCAAAATCGGTTCTCTCAAAGATATATAACTACCACCCAGACATGAACCCCGTGCCAATGAAAGATGGCAACATCCTAGTCCAATACAACCACCCCGCATACAACGTTGTCCTTACAGACTTTACCAAACAACACATGGACACAATCAAATCGAAACATCTTGATGCCTTAGCAACCGAAGAAGTGTTGATCACTGGGTTAGGCCGCAATCAATTCGATGAATTTGGAATGCTCGCGTTATACGGCAGAACATTCATGTTCATGGATGCTCAAAACCCAGAAGTTACTCATCTATATCGTAAAACATCATCAAACTAACGGAAAAATAATCAGAGAACTAAGACATGGTAAGTCACTTTTCCACCATAGGTATGCCGATTGAGTCAGAAGAAGACATGTACAAACTTGCAGAACACGCGTCAGAACACGCAACGGAAATTCCCTGCAAGCATGGCCGCTACCTAAAATGGTCATCTCCTGAAGGCCCCGAATTATGGCTACTAGTTAACACCGACAACAACGTGATAGGAATGATTCCCTCATTTAGCGGTAAATCCAAATTCCTAACCTCAATCACAGGCCTGGTTAACTTAGCAAACGATACCGCGTTCGAAGGATGCATACACGGTTGGGCCAACCCCACGGATGAAGACCCAGAAAGTGGAGACTACCCATTTCTTTTTGAACTCATAAACAAAGGCGAATACGACGAACTTGAATACCCCTTTACAAGTGAAATCTCACTCTCAGCCTTTGCACACGAAATACACATCTACAGCTCTGAATCAGAATTCAACTCACACAAAACCGAAGAACCAAAATTTGCGGCAGAATCCTTCATCCCCTCAGGGCTATTCGTAGAAGACGACGGAGAACCCGCACCCTATGCCATATTTACAGGAAGAGTCATCGAATCATCCGTCCAGACCAATCCCCTAACACACCAAACATACCATTGGGCACTCGTAAAAACCCTGGGTGGTGAAATCGACGTACTCATAGACAACACCCTAGTCGACAAACCGATCATTGAAGGCGGCATCCTCACAGGGTCATTCTGGATGAACGGAAAAATCCTAACGCCCAAACCGGCAAAAAAGAAAAACATATTCAACGTCATTTTTGGCGGTAAATCGAACAAATAAACCAACATCGAAAAGTTAACAATCAGGTATCAAGAAACTCATGAAAGTAATCTCTATCTTTATAATTGCCATTATGCTCCAAGGTTTCACCCAGCCATTATCAGTGCGTCATCACCTGCCTGGTAAGTGGGATTGGCAGACGTTGGAAGACAGCTGTGGCAGCACCGCACAGACCTACAGTTTTTCCAAAGACGGACAAAGGATTATCTTAACAGCGCCATCGCCGTTGACTTTAGATGGAACGTCAGAACTTAACCAAGTCGTGTACGAAATAATTGATGAGCGTCCATCGGTTATGCGAATGAAAGTAATAGGTGAAACGAGAACAACAGAAAATGGGGCACCTGTCGTTTGGGACTTAATATTAAAAGACAAAAATACATTTTGTTGGCATAGAACCGATTGGCCAGCAGGCACCTGTACGCAAGATTTAAATAAGTGCGAATGAATACCTTAAAACAATCCACCGGCCCAAACCACATGAACTAACCATTAACTAACAGGAAGTTAGACGTCATGTTATTCAAACTTGGCAACCTAGATAATCAAGTAGAAGTTTACTGGGACAACCTCTACCAAATCGAAACGTACCCCGGCTTTTCCCGCCTGCTTATTGGATGCAAATCCAAAGAAATCCCCCTAATTCTTCAATTCTGTAAAGAAATGGAAGGGCCGTTTGCTGTTTTACACGTACTACTGATGTCCCGGTTAGGCAAAGAACCAGGCCGCTACCAAAGCCCATACCCTATGTCCTATGAAGAACTGGAACTCTTCCTATATGAACACCAAGAATATTTTGAACAAGACGGAAGACACCACCTTTGGGTCTTATCCGTCTCAGGAGAAGGTCAATTTATTTTTGACAACCACAACTATATCTACGCCTATGGAAATACCGAATCCTATCTCACCACCCTAGCAAACTCAGGCTTTACGGAAGGTGACATTAGAATTCCTGATCCGCACTGTCATAACTACCACTCAGAATACGATGATAAAGAACAAGCCGTGCATAACGCCTTCGACTGGCTGTATTCACCATTGCAAGAAGGCGATGACCCATAGCCATTAATAGCCATTAAACAAAGGCATCGACTCCCCAGGCGTGATAAGTATTGGTACTCCAATGTTTGGATTTAAAAAGAAAAAAACACCCACTGAACTTAAATTTGAAGAACAAATTGATGGCATAGAAGTGGATCTATTGTTTGGTGATCTTCCCACCTACATGGATAAGCTACAACCGTCTCTCGACGCTCTCAGCAGAGAAGAGAAATTTGCCCTAAACGACAAAGGCTTTCATACGGCCAAGCTCAACAAAACAGAAACACACAAAATATTATCGCTTTGGTTTGCTCTGGAAAAGGGCATGTCCATGAGGTGTTTCTCACCAGGCTATAGAATAAAATTTCTGTCAGACCAACAGATCGTTAAAACCGCCTCAATATGCTGGCAATGTAACCATATAAAGCTAGTCGATGCATCAGGCACAGAGAACTGGTTCTCCTTTAACGGTGCCACCCAAACAGCACAAGATTTACTGGCTAAGTGCCGTAGTGCCATTGAAAGCGAATTATAACAAAGTGATAACCCCCCCCTAGTGAATTTGACCACTAATCCAACTGAGCTTAGTGATCACGTCAAACAAAATAGTTAATCTTCCTGCCCGTCAAGTTGGAACAAATATCCTTCGCCTGTTTCCTTTGAGGCTAGGGCTATAATGTCATCATATTCGATAGCTAACTCTAGGTTCTCATGAGAAAACTTTGCCGCAAAAATAATTCGTTCTTCTTGCCATGAAAACGAGCGTATTGCCTTTGGAGATATATCCAATAAGAGCTGCCCTTCAGGGCTCAAATAGTCCTCGTGGGGAGGCCAACAGTTTATTATAGTTACTAACCCAATGGCAGCATCCCATGTCGATGCCACTCTAAAAACGCTTTCTCTGGCATCGGTGGTGCGTAGTAATAACCCTGCCCCATGTGACAACCTCTGCGCTTGAGGTATTCCCAATCTTCTTTGGATTCTATGCCTTCGGCAACCATTTTCAGCCCAAGCTGATTACACATAGCCAAAGAGCTGGCGAAGATTACTTGCAAATGCGGTTTACTGGATATCCCATCAATTAAAGAACGATCCATTTTCAATTCGGTAAAAGGAATCTGGGACAGCTGCTGAATGGAAGAATAACCGGTGCCATAGTCATCCAACGATAAACCACACCCGGCCAACCTTAAGCGATTTAGCACACCTAACGCTTTGCCCATGTCCTTAATTACGGCCGTTTCAGTCACTTCGAAGATTAGCTGACTGGCTGCTCCCTGCATTGATTTGATAACTTCCATAAGCGCTTCGCAAAACGTTTCGTTCTCGAAAGAGACCGCAGATAAGTTGATAGACCACTGTGTCTTTAAGCCAAGACCATTCCACTTAAGTTTTTGCAGCACCGCTTGCGCCACTACTCGGTAGCTTAAATCGTCAATCAGGTTATGCTCTTCACAAACACTAATAAACTGATCTGGGAAAATAACCTGATCGTCTTTTTTAATCCGCACCAAACATTCCACACCTGCAAGGCTGTGGTCTTTCATGTTAATTTTTGGCTGGTAATGCAATTCCAGCAGTTTGAGATCCAGTGCTTGTTTTACCTCTTCAACACTGAGCTTTGGTTTACGAGCCGGTCGAACCACCTCTCCCTGTTCGTTTTTATACGTCAGGTAATGCTTCATTAACTGTTTCAACTTATTGTACGAAAGAGGTTTTTGGACACTGCCCAACACCCATATTCCTTGCTTACTCGCCATTAATTCAACGGAAGAAATCAAACTCTTTTCACGAGCACTGACGATAATTAGCGCCAACTCGGTAATGCGATTACCCAGGAGATTAATAAGCTCAATGCCATCAATATCCGGCATCTCAAGATCACACACTAAAATATCAAAGTGATTATCCGAGTTCTCGATTAGCTCTAACGCCACTCGACCATTTTCTGCTTCCGCAACAAACTTACAGCCCATATCCTGACATTGTTGTGCTAAGTGCTTTCGTTGTGCGTCGCTGTCTTCAACAATTAGGATTGATAAAGTATCCACAGAGGTTCCCTAATTATTATTTAAAGGAAGTATACTGGCTAATGACGCCAGCAACTTGATTTAAACCCACGGTAATTTGCACAGCACCGCGCTCATGCGCTTCTTTCGGCATACCGTAGACCACACAGGACTGTTCATCTTGGCCATAGGTGGTAGCCCCTGCCTCACGCATTTCTAATAAACCTCGGGCACCATCGTCCCCCATGCCCGTCAGAATTATGCCCACAGAGTTTTTCCCTGCTATTTGAGCAACTGACCGAAAAAGCACATCCACCGAGGGGCAATGTCGGTTTACCGCCGGGCCAGGTTTTACATCGACATAATAAAAAGCACCACTGCGCGTCAGTAGCATATGTTGTGCTCCTGGAGCCACCAGCGCTAAACCAGGTCTCACCCGGTCACCTTTGGTTGCTTCTTTGACATCAATCTTACAGATGTCATCCAAACGTTTGGCAAATGCAGCGGTGAACTTCTCAGGCATGTGTTGAACGATCACAATGCCCGGGCAGTCCGTACTCAAGTCTTTGAGTACGCACTCTAGTGCCGTTGTCCCTCCTGTTGAGGTGCCGATCGCTATGACCTTTTCCGTCGTTTTGGTCATTGCTTTAGGCTGTCCCTGCAAAGGCGGCAAGGTTGTTTTTGGTCGGGCGCTTGGCGTAATACTGCTAGCAATTTTGGATGCTTTTGATTGCGCTGCTTCCCGCACGGCTTGAACCAGCTGAGTCGCAGAATCCTTAAGGAACTGATGAACTCCAATTTGAGGCTTAGTAAAAATAGCCACAGCACCTGCGGACATGGCTTCCATGGTAGTTTCAGCGCCTTTTTCGGTTAACGAAGAACAGATAACCACCGGCGTAGGACGAGATTTCATGATTTTCTTTAGAAACGTTATGCCATCCATTCTTGGCATCTCGACATCTAACGTAATCACATCCGGCCAGTTTCCACGCATCTTCTCAATGGCAAAATACGGGTCGGCTGCTGTAGCAATCACTTCAATATCCGGTTGTTCAGATAAGATTCCACTCACGACCTGTCTGACCACAGCAGAATCATCTACAACCAACACGCGGATCTTTTTCTTCATTTCCAGCCTCCTAGCGCATCGAGATAAGTGATGGAGTATTCACGATCTTGAGGATAATAAATAAAGCGCCGACCACACTCACCTCCGACATCCGTATGCAGAATATTGACCCGTTCCTGTTCGAGTAGATGACAAGCGTATTCTGCATTTTTCTTACCCACAATCAGCTCCTCAGGCAGTCGTGATGCAGACTCACTAAACGCACCGCCAACAATATAAGCATTAAGATCTGGCCCGCGTAGCCCTTTGCTTTTAAAGAAACTAAAAAAATGCGGCAAGATTTCCTTTCCATAACGCCCAGGTGTTTCATCGTCTTGAGTTCCGGCTTCCAGCAGTAAATAGTGGCACATGACGAATATCCCTTTGTAGTTATCCCAGAGCACAACGGAGATACAAGACCCCAGCACCGTAAGAATCGGTTCTGATTCAGGCGTTCCCCTACAGTAATCACCCGGTGCAAGAAATTGGAACATCAATCAGTCCTGTTTTTGATAACACCCTGGCTTTAATTGAATCAGTTGATCGTTATAACCGCTGATACTCTCTGAATGTCCAACTAACAACCACGCACCAGGGCGTAACTTATCCACCATGTTGTTGACGATTGCTTTCTTATCATCCAAATCAAAATAGATAAGAACATTCCTCAAAAAAATCACATCAAAGTCAGTATTGGTTGGAAGTGGTTTCATTAAGTTGTGACAGGTGAAATTAACCTTAGATCGCAGTTCATCCTTGAAGCGAAACCACCCAATGTCTTTCCCGACCCCTTTCGCGCCATACATTTTTAACAGCTCCAACGGAATTCGTTTAGACGCTTCCAAAGTGTAAACCCCTCGCTTTGCGGTACGAATCACTTCGCTATTGACGTCGGTACCCAGTATTTTCCAATTTCGTTGAATGCCGTAATGCTGAGCGAACTCTAACGCTATGGTATAGGCTTCCTGGCCTGTCGATGCCGCCGCGCTCCAGATGCGAACACATCGATCAGTAGCCGTTGTTAATAAGCGAGGAATAATGACGCGCTCCATGAACTCAAAATGCTTCGGTTCACGGAAAAAATACGTTTCATTAGTGGTAAGCAGATTGATGGCAATTTCTTCCTCAACACCACTTTGATCATTATTAAGAAAATCAAAATACTCCCCTAACGATGAAAAGCCGTGCTGAGTGATACGTTTTTGCCACCGGGCTGACACTAACGCTTTCTTGTTATCTTTTAGGTTGATGGAAGTATGATCATAAAACCATCGCTGAATACGCACGAAATCGTTATGAGTAAATTCCGCCATTACTTCCTGTACCTGCGTTGTCGGTTTGAGAACCCCGTGTAGAGGTTCTCACCGGCTTAGTTAAAAGTTCTCGAAATCAAACTCATCATCACCCTTGGATCGTTCTTCCCGCATCGGCGCCGCTCTTGGAGCATCCACAGCTTTAGGTGCCGCTCTAGTATGGGAGTGATGCATGGATTTCCGGCCAACTGAGGACATATCCACTTTGAAATACGCCATCATCTCTTGCAGTTCTACCGCCTGAGAAGTGAGTTCTTCTGCCGTAGACGACATTTCTTCAGAGGCGGCAGCATTCTGTTGAGTAGCCTTGGTGATTTGAGCAATGGCGGAGTTAATTTCACCGGCGCCGGTACTTTGTTCCGCACTGGCAGCGGAAATTTCCTGAACCAGTTCCGCCGTTTTTTGAATGGAAGGTACAATATCTTTCAGCAGGTTACCGGCCTGTTCAGCCAACCCGACCGAGCTCGTTGCCACTTCACCAATCTCTTTCGCTGCAGTTTGGCTTCGTGCTGCCAACTTACGAACTTCTGCCGCCACCACCGCAAAGCCTCGACCGTGTTCACCGGCACGTCCGGCCTCGATCGCAGCGTTCAGAGCAAGCAGGTTAGTCTGATAGGCGATGTCATCAATGATGCTAATTTTGTCTGCAATCTGACGCATCGCATCCACGGTTTGTTCCACCGCTTCACCACCTTTAATGGCATCTTGAGCACTCTTATTAGCGATACCATTAGTGACCGAAGAGTTCTCGTTGTTCTGATCAATCGAGGCAGACATTTCCTCCATCGATGCTGACGTTTGCTCCACACTCGACGCTTGTTCCGTGGATGACTGACTCAAGGATTGCGCCGTCGCATTCATCTCTTCAGAGGCCGAAGACAGGTTATCGGCAGATGCACGCACCTGAGCAATGATCCCGGATAACTTATCGACCATTCGGGAAATGGCGAACAACATGCTGGAGTTATCGTTCGGAGCCAACTGGATATCAATGGCCATATCCCCATTAGCCACCTTACTGACAATGTCTTCTGCATACTGCGGCTCACCGCCCAACTGCGAAACAATACTGCGGGTAATTAAGAACCCCAGCACCACACTAATGATCACACTAATCACAATAATCGCGACATTCAGTGTTAGTGTCGATTCATAGTTTTCAGTGGAAAGGTTAAATTCTTCTTCTGCCACATTCAGTTGCACATCAACCAAACCAGCAAATACATCAGACACCGGGTCAATGGTTGGGTACAACACATCCAGGATAAAGGTTTCCAGTGCCGCTGCATCTCGACGGGTAACAATGGATCTCAATCGATCCGTTTCTTCATCAGCCACTTTTATGAGCGGTTTTAACTCATCCACCAGCGCCTGCTCTTTCGGCACCAGCTTCGTCGCCAGATAAGCCGTCCATCTGTCCTTAATAACATCCTGGGCCTCTTCAATGTTTCGTAGCGCCCGATCCCAAGATAAGCCCCCATTTCGAGTCTTATGTGCCGTATCAACGATATTCACCGCATACATATCCGCAATGAGTTTCAGGTCTTTCAGAGGGACAACTCGATCTTTGTAGACCGTCTCCATTGCCGCATGCTCACTGTTCATGGCGGTAATCCCCATGACACCGATTGCGATGAGCAAAAACAAAAGCGTTGACGCCATAAGCGCCAAACGAAAGGCAACTTTCATGTTCTTAAACATTTGCGTCTCCTAACCTTACTTCGTTGATTGTTCAATGATGTCAGCCATTTCTTCCACAGACAGCACCTTTTCACCGTCGAGGATGATGACAAAATGTTTGCCGATGTTGGCAACACCTTGAATAAACTGAGCTTTAATTTGAGCACCGAAAGATGGCGGGGTATCAATCTGATCCGGCATAATATCAATCACTTCTTTTACCGAATCCACCACCACACCGATGACCGCTGTTGTGTCTTCATAAGGTATCTCGAGAATGGCAATACAACTGCGATGCCGAATTTCCGTCTCGCCTTTACCAAATCTCAAATTCAGATCAATCACAGGTACAACTTCCCCACGCAGGTTGAGCACGCCTTTTACGAACTCTGACATCATGGGAACGGGTGTAACCTTGTCGTATTCAATGACTTCTTTCACCGACCGAATACTCAACCCGTAGTACTCATTATTGAGGACAAAGGTGAGATACTGTTCATTGCTTCCGGCCTGAAATTCCTCGAATTCAATGTCCGGCATTTCACTACTCATAGCTACCCCTGCCTATCTTCATGTAATAATTCGAATGGACTCTTAGAAAAACGGGATTCTTCTCTGCTGCAGGCGTACTCAATCAGTTGAGGCACATCCAAAATAAAGCCCACATCACCGGTTCCTAATATGGTCGAACCACCAATGCCTTTCATGGATCTGAAAATCTCGCTCATTGGCTTAATCACCGCCTGCAATTCACCAAAGAGCGCATCCACCACCAAACCGGCTTTCTTATCTGCGTACTTAACCACCACTAAATGGCGATAGTCTTTGGGATTCGGTTCGGTACGAAGCACTTCCGAAACATCAACGAAGGGCAGCACTTCATTTCTCAAATTCACATAATTTCGATCAATCTCAAGCACCGATTTATCGAAGGTTAAACATTCCTGAATCATGTTTTGAGGAATCACCAGATGGGCATCACCGACAGACACTTCAAAGCCGTCAATAATGGCTAAGGTCAGCGGCAACCGAATTCGGAAACGACTGCCTTGATTGGGCTTGGTGCTGATGGTGATCTGGCCTTTGAGCTCATCAATGTTTCGCTTCACCACATCCATGCCGACGCCACGACCGGACAGATTGGTCACTTGATCTGCGGTTGAAAATCCTGGTTCAAAAATAAGCATATTGATGCGGTCAGGGCTCAGTTCTTCACCAGCCTTTATCACACCGTTTTCAATGGCTTTGGCCAGGATCTTTTCTTGATTCAAGCCTGCACCATCGTCTACCACCTCAATGACAACGGCTCCCGACTCATGAAACGCATTTAGCTGAAGATGGCCTTCTTTGGATTTGCCCTTATAGGCACGGTCTTCCTGCCCCTCAATACCATGGTCAATGGCATTTCTCACAATGTGCATTAACGGATCGGATAACTTCTCGACCATGGTTTTATCCAGCTCGGTTTCTGCGCCAGTAATGGTGAGTTTGATCTCTTTACCTAACTCTTTGGAAACATCCCGTACAATGCGTTTCAATCGGTTAAAGGTCTCTCCCACCTGCACCATTCGCAACTGCAGCGCTCGATCACGAATTTGTTCGATCAAGCCAACCATGGTGGAAAACACTTCATCGAGGTTTTCGTCCTGAAGTTTTTTCACTTCCACATCAATGGCGGAACCCGTCGTTACCATTTCCCCGATCAAAGAAATCAACCGATCCAGCTTGCGGGCATCGACTTTTAAGAAGCGTAAATCCTGAGGCTTTTTATGCGCTTGTTTACTTTGAGTTTTAAGCGCTGCGTCCAAAATTTCTTTATCAACCGCACCGCTATCGATAATGTGTTCGCCAATCGGTTTACTTGATTCAACCGTCGCCGAGCGCTGTTCTGTCAAAGCCTGATTCAATTCACGCTCAGTGATGGCTCCGGTCTCCAAAAGAATTTCACCTATTGGATCCGAGTTTTCCGGCAGGTCTTTGAAGCGTTCTTTATAAGACAAAGGCGTGCTGATGGTGATCTTGCTGTTTTCCTGAATGAATTCGAAGACTTCTTCGATATCCGCCTTAGTCAGATTGGTTTCATAGGCAAGAATGACACTTAAATAACACGCTTCCGGGTCAAACGCTTTTTCAGGAAAATGGGTCGTTAATTTGCAATCATGGATAGTCCCCATGTTGTCCAGATAATTAATGTGAGACAGCGGGTCCATGCCATCGCGAAACACGTCCTCACCGTATTCCACCTCAATTACCCAATAGTCTTCACTGCTCTCAATCGATTCCGTGTCTGTTTCTTCGGCAGGAGAATCCTCAACAACAGGCTCGTTGGGTGACTCTTTCAAGTACACATTCAATCGCTCTATGAGCTGTAAGCCTTCCTGTTTATCAACTTCCGATTCCTTATCCGAGATGGCGGACACCAACATTTGCATGTGCCCATGACAGCCCAACATCAACTCGATTAAGTCCTCAGTGAATTCTTGTTTTCCACTGCGAACGGCATCTAATACATTTTCGACTTTATGAGTAAAAGCAACGATGTCATCAAAACCAAAGAGTCCAGCCGACCCTTTAATGGTGTGTGCCGCTCGGAAGATAGCAGCAATATGGTCACCAACCTCAGCCTCTTCATTATCAATTTCCAGAAGGAACTGCTCCATATCCTGGAGAAGTTCGTACGCCTCATTGATAAACAACTCTTCGGCATGATCCATATCCATAACTAGATAGCCTCCCTTTTCCCGCCATCTAATGCGGCAAGATCAAGTCGATAAAGATCACATATGGATTGCACTGCACTTTCCGGTTGAAGGCTGAATGTCAGCTCTTTTTCCTGGCCGAACTGCTGTTGAATCCACAACAGCAGTTGGAAACCTGCAGAGTCAATTTCTGTGACGTTGGACAGCTCAAAGATTATCTTCTGCGTATCGTAGTTAATGATCTCGGATAAAGACTCGTAAATTTCACTCACCGTAAAGATGGTCAAATTCTCATCCAAGGTACACACCAAAAAATCCGCTTTTTGCTCAAAGGAACAAGACATTGAGGAGCCTACGGAAGAATCAGCTTATTAACGGCCATCAGCATTTGATCCGCTTTAAAGGGTTTAACCACCCATGCTTTAGCACCTGCGGCTTTGCCTTTGGCCTTCATGTCATCGGCACCTTCCGTCGTTAACATAATGACTGGCGTAAACTTGTATTCGGGCTTTTTCTTCATCTCAGTGACAAAGGTAATGCCATCCATATTCGGCATGTTGACATCCGAAATCACCAAGTGAATTTTTTGCCCCGTCAGTTTGTTTAACGCGTCCTGACCATCGACCGCTTCCAATACATCAAAGCCCTGTCCTTTCAAAGTCATCCCTACAACCTGTCGGATACTGGATGAGTCATCTACGATCAAAATTGTTTTTGCCATTCCTTTCTCCCTTGCAAAATATGGGTAGTCCGCCGATCAGAAAAAGGTTAAATCGCCCTCTTCTTTCTTAGCATCCTCCGTAGAATCTCCTGTGTGCACTGCTGCTTGCTCTAACGTGGTGTAGGTTGAGCTCAAATCAGCAAGCCACTTTTCGATATCCAGCAACTCACTCCGTTCGCCTTGAGCCATATGACGATTTACCGTCTCTAACAGCTTTTCGATATCCGAATTGGTATGGCCCAGAATCTGAGTAACTCGATCCTGAAATTGTAGGTTAGTTAAAATATCTTTAACGTTTTCACTCACATCCTGGCTGGTTTTCTGAAGAGCGGTCGCCGATTCGATGCTCTTCTCCCCAACGCCTTTAAACTCTTCCAACACTTGATGAATAATGCCTTTGGCTTGCTCCGTGTTGGTGTCGTCTTGCTGAGTGAGCGTTTCTGTTTTCGATAAAATCTCAGAGAGCGTGCTATTGACCTGGTCAATCCGCTTGGAAATGCGATCTCCGGTTTCACCAGAGCGGGTGGACAATGTTCTTACTTCATCGGCAACCACCGCAAAGCCCCGGCCCTGTTCGCCAGCTCTGGCCGCTTCAATGGCGGCATTCAATGCCAAGAGATTGGTTTGATCTGCAATCGCCGCCACTTCTTTACTCATGGCCTGAAGCTCTTCTGTGATTTCAGTCAAACCATTTACATCGTTCACAAGAATATTGCGGTTATCTGCGGTTTCTTGAATGAGTTGAATGATGGCGCCAAGCTGTCGATCGGCGTTCTTAATGGCATGGGAAACACCTTCTTCGCCCTCCAAACCGCCGGCGGTGAGCTGGCTAGCTTTGATGGACTCCTGAAGCTCAAAGTAGATCGTATTGAAACGGGCAACCAAGTCATCCACATTTTCACGGACTTGGTTATCGACGAGATTCTGAAGATTAATCCAGACAGGTAACAGCTGGCTTAAGCTCTGCTGGTAGTTGTCGAGTTTTTCCTGAGCGCTGTTAGTCGCTTTGAACTCGGCCAAAGCCGCTTGTGCAGCCTTCAACTCAGTCTGGGAAGCGCTTTCTCTAAGAACCCAAGCTAATACCGAAGCGACCACTGCGATCACAACTGCCAGTAACCAATTTCCTTGAACCAGAGCAACTCCAAGAGGGATCACCAATAAAGCAATGGCCCAACTTTGATAACGATTTATCAAGTTCATCACAGCATCTTCTCTCTCATTCCCAGACCTAAGTCAAAGTTACAAATTAAGACTAGAAAGGAATTAGAATTCGTCAAACTATTTCATTAGGAAATATCGGAACTCATTTTTACAACCAGATGTTGTAACAAAGCCATGAAAAAGCACTGATAGGTACGCGATAGGGCTAGGATTCAGTCGCCATCGAACCTCGTCAAGAAAAGTAATCACTGAGAAAGCGTCTAAAAAGTCATTAATTCGAACAGTAAATAACCTAAGGAACTAACAAATCGAAACATTATTATTTGAGTGAATAACATTTCTCATACTCAGCGTTACTCAACAAGAAGCAACCGATAAATCAGTCGTCCTGCCAATAAGGTCAGTACCCATTTAAACAACATCTTCATTTGTTTATCGGGTAAATGGCCCAGGACTTTAAGACCCACTTTGGTTCCCAAATAGCCGGACACAATCATTAAGAAGAGCAATCCGAACCACTCGGAAAACGAGAATCCGGCAAAACTAAACACCAGAATTTTGAGTGCATGCTGCATCGTCATGCAGGTGGAGAAGTTCGCCGTGTAGTAAAAGCGTTCCATATCTTTGGTTCTGAGCCAGCTGGCCACCAGCGGCCCGGTCGCCCCGGCAAATAAGGTCGCTATGGTCGTAACAAAACCGCCGCCTACTCGCCCACCAAAGTGTTGAGACAGGCCGACATCCGGGATCTTTCCCCAACAGTTATAAAGAATAAAAATGGCGATACACCAATGAATGATGTCAGAAGACACTACCTGCAACCCCAAGGAGCCTACCACTGCAGCAACCCCACCACCTAAAAGAAACGCCATTACCAATTCTTTGTCGATTTTATCTCGGGTAAGCCAGGCACGACCGCCATTGGACGCCATTTGCACCATGCCATGTACAGGAATCAACACCACCGGAGATAAAAACTCGGCCATCACCACAATCAGAAACGCCCCACCGCCGACACCTAATGCGGCTGTTACCAAAGAGCCAAGAAAGCTGGCAGCAACCAACACTAGGGTATCCACAAGAGATAAAGACGAATGTAGAAATGAGTCAAAAGAAAGCGATTCCAGCATAAGAAAATCTTTGTAAGTCCTTGAGAAAAAGCTATTTTAAGTATTATCGTGCACTAAATTTTTAGTGAAGGTTCTATGCTTATCCTAAGAGACTTGCTGGAAAGATACCAACAAATAGGGTCTGAAACGCTTTCCGATATTATCTCGGATTACTACCTATACGATGAAAAAGAGTACGTAGAGCAAATCAAGCTTTTCACTCATCTTTCACCGGAAGAAGAACAAGGTATTGAGCAGTTAGCCAGAACACTGATCAGCGTTGCGCAGGAAAGCAAACAAATCCCGTTAATCAATCAAGTTTTATCCGAGTACCAGCTGAACCAAAAAGAAGGCATTCAATTGCTGGCCTTGGCCGAAGGCTTGTTAAGAATCAAAAGCCCCGATACCGCTTACCGATTCATTCAGGACAAAATTGTCAGTGGCGATTGGGAAGCTCATAAACACAAGAGCGACCACAGCAGTGTCAACCTGGCGACCGAAGGGCTGACGCTGTTAAAGCAGTGGTTATCCAAAGCGACCTCGGACGCCACCTCCGATAAAACGCCCTTTGGCTATTGGCTCAATGCAGGAAAGAACTTACTGGCACAAGAAGCCCTTAAGCTGCTGATCAACAAGTTAGCAAGTATCTTCATTAAAGGGTCGACCATCGAGTCGGCCTTATCCAAAGCAACCGATCACACTCAACACTGTTGTTCATTCGACATGTTAGGCGAAGCCGCTTTAACCGAAGACGATGCGGAACGTTATCTAAAAAACTACATGACCGCCATTGATGCCGTTGCCGAACACCAGACCAAAAACACCGGGCAAGTCAAAAAATCAGCCTCAGATAAAAAAACAGATTCAGCCAAAAAACACCGCTCAAAACCTCGGCACAGTTTGTCCATCAAGTTATCCGCCTTAACCCCCAGATTTACCTTTCGCCATCAATACCCGGAGTTAGAGCGAACCTTTCTGTTGCGCATAGAAGCCTTAGTACGCAACGCCCATCAGCAGAACGTTGCAATTACCTTGGATGCAGAAGAAGCCGACCAGCTAGAACTGACATTAAAGGTATTTCAACACCTCTTTTTATTGCCCGGTCTTAAAGGCTGGGGACAATTAGGCATTGCTGTACAAGCCTATGGTTTTCGCACCGTACCCACGATTCTGTATCTGTCGCAGCTCGCCAAAGAACATCAAACACGCATTCCAATTCGCTTAGTGAAAGGCGCGTATTGGGATACCGAGATTCATAAAGCGCAAGAGATGGGCTTATCTGGTTACCCGGTTTTCACTCAAAAATCAGCAACCGATTTGAATTACCAAGCCTGCTGCCAGATCTTACTCAAACTGCAAATGGAAGGCTGGCTGCAACCTCAATTCGCAACCCACAATGCCGTCACCATCGCCACGGTTATAAGCCTCGCGGAAGACTTAGACCCTGAACGACAACATCTCTTTCCCATCGAGTTTCAACGACTTCATGGCATGGGCGAAACCATTTACAGCGCGCTCAGTGGGTATAGACAAACGCATCAGGATTACTACTGTCGAAGTTACTGTCCGGTTGGGCCTTATCAAGAATTACTGCCCTACTTGATTCGACGAATTCTTGAGAATGGAGCCAACCAATCCTTCTTGAATCATTTATCCCAAGGAACGGTTTCCCCGCCCAAGAAAGCGAGTGAAGCCAAACGTTCCGCAACGGAAGTGGCAGCAGACATTAAAACAGATGCAGAGTCTGAATCCGCTGTATCCGATGAAACTCAAGACACAATGCCTGAACCACCAACGGACGATCATGAGTTAGAAAAAATCGAAGCCGACGCGCTTGCTAAACTGCCCATTCACGGGCTAATTCAGTATGACCGCTTTCGACCAGATTTCCCGCTTCCCCAAGACATCTACCTGCCTTGGTTAAAAGGGTCGTTAGGGCTCAATGTCAATCACCCTCTGCACCTAAAAACTTTGCTTGAAGAGACACAAGATTTTTCTGAACAACTTTATCAAGTAGAACCGGCACTGCCTGAGAACATTCACCATCAAATCAATTCCGAAACACTTTATTCACCCAACGACCAGGAATTTCGTCTTGGGCTCTGCCATACCTTGAACCAGTTGGATCAACAGCATTTAAAAGTAGCGTTGAAGGAATCCTATCAGTGGAGCAGTGTTTCTCCTGAGCAGCGCATTGCGGTCATTGAACAGTTTGCGCTCATTCTGGAACATCACAAATATGAATTAATCGCGCTGTGCATCAACGAAGCAGGTAAAACGTGGCAGGACGCCATTGGTGAAATCAGAGAAGCCATCGACTTCTGCCATTATTACGCGCAAAGCTACAAAGGGTTAGCGCAGCCGATAACCTTGCCGAATGCCGCCAACGAATCGAACAAACTCATCTACCGGCCCAAAGGCACCTTTTTATGCATTAGCCCGTGGAACTTCCCAATCGCCATTCTAACCGGCCAAGTGGTGGCTGCGTTGGTGACGGGCAATCGTGTCTTAATCAAACCGGCACCTCAAACCCAAATCTGTGGTCGTCGAATCTATGATTTTCTTATCGCCAGCGGCATTCCGAAAGACAGCCTCTACTTCTTGCCCGCCACCAATCAGTTAAGCCAACAGCTGGTGGGCAACCCTCAAATAGACGGCATTGCGTTTACCGGTTCTTTAGCAACAGCCCAAGTCATTCAACAGGAATTGTTAAACCAACGCAGTTACGCAATTCCCTTGATTTCGGAAACCAGTGGTTTGAATTGCATGATCACAGACGACTCGATTCTGACCGAGCAAATGGTCAAAGACGTGGTGTCATCCGCATTTGGATCAGCCGGTCAACGCTGCTCAGCTTTGAGAGTATTGTTTATTCATGAAAGTATTTATCAGGAAACCATTGA
This sequence comes from Litoribrevibacter euphylliae, assembly GCF_042646085.1. Lineage (NCBI taxonomy): Bacteria > Pseudomonadati > Pseudomonadota > Gammaproteobacteria > Oceanospirillales > Oceanospirillaceae > Litoribrevibacter > Litoribrevibacter euphylliae. Next base: position 347,637 of record NZ_JBHRSZ010000002.1, read on the forward strand.
TGCCATCATAGGGGTGATGAAACGACTTAAAGTCGATCATCCTCGTCAATTTGATAGCGACTTAGGCCCTATTATTGATGAAGCTGCATTGGAGCGTTTACAGAGTTACATTCAAACACTTCAAGAAGACAAGAAACTTCTGTATCAAATCCAATTACCCGAAATGGACGGTCACTACTTTGCCCCGGCACTGGTTAAATTACACGGCATCAAAGAACTGACCAAAGAACACTTTGGCCCGATCCTTCACGTCATCAAATATAAGTCGAACGACATCAACCAGCTGATCCAAGATATTGAAGACACAGACTACGCCCTCACTCTCGGTATCCATAGTCGAGATAAACACTGGATTGATTTTCTCTGCACCAACCTCAGCATGGGCAACATCTACATCAATCGGCACATCACCGGCGCGCAAGTAGCAGCCCAACCTTTTGGTGGGCATAAAAAGTCAGGGTCAGGATTCAAAGCGGGCGGCCCCAATTATCTACTGCAGTTCGTTAACGAACAGTGTATTTCAGAAAACATTGCGGCCATTGGCGGGAACGTCAATTTGATCAACCTCCCCACTAAACGCTAACAATCTCAGTTTTGAAGGTATAACCACCTAAGCGTTTACTTAACTCATCCAGCGACGGCAAGTTCCCAGTAACCGCAATATGAGCCAATAAACCATGAAGCGGGTCTTGTCGTACTTCCACTTTTAGCTCGTGCGTTGGAATTATCTTTGACGCCACTTCAATCACACATTTCTCAATCTCTTGCATTTCCAACGCGGGTTTGAACACCTTTCCCACCGCAGTAACGGGCAGATCACTGACCACATGAATGTCTTTCGGAATCGCTGCGCGTTCAGGAATCACTCTATCTGCAAACTCAATCAACTCGCTAATCTCTATTGGGTACCCCTGTTTCACTTGCACATAGCACACAGGTACTTCCCCCGCATGTAAATCCGGCTTGCCAACCGCTGCGGCCAAATTAATTGCAGGATGTTTACACATAGCTTCTTCAATCATCTTAGGCTCAATGTTGTGCCCACCTCGGACAATCAGTTCTTTCTTTCGCCCCGTCAGCCAGAAATAACCATCGTCATCCTGTCGAGCCAAATCGCCAGTATTCATCCAGACTTGCCCCTGTTCATCGGTCATCCACAAACCTTCGTTCTGATGATCCAACAAATACCCGGAAAACACATTCGGCCCCCGAACCACCAGAGTGCCAATCTCATTAACACTGCATTGTCTGAGGATACGATCCCCCTCGTGCTTTACACACATCATTTGCTGATGAGGAATTCTGACACCGATAGAACCCACCTTCTGCTTGCCATGAATAGGGTTGACACTACTCACGCACGTGGCTTCCGTTAAGCCATACCCTTCAATAATTTTCACGCCTGTGGTTTGCTCAAACGCTTTGAAAGTTTCCACCGGCATAGGTGCAGCTCCGCACAAGCAGAACTCCAGCGAAGAGATGTCTTTGCCTTCAAACGAAAAATTCATCAACGCCGAATACACTGTAGGCACCCCACTGAAGGTCCCCACCTTAAAGTGCTCGATGATGCTCCAAAAGTTCGGAAACAGATTCTCACCACGAAAGCCTTGCGGTGTCGCCATCACCACAGTCGCACCGATTGAAAACGGTAACAAGCCAGTAATCAATGCGCCATTAACATGAAATAACGGCAACCCGGCCAGTATCGACTTGTCTTTATTCAGCGCCGTCGACGCCATGAGTCGAACCGATACCGCATTGGCCAGTTCATTACGATGGGTTCGTTGCGCTATTTTAGGCAGTCCTGTAGTTCCACCAGTACAGAACAGGGAAGAAATGGTGTCATCAGAAAAGCGTCGATAAAATTGCAGCGCCTGACCTTCGCACTTCTGAATTTCTTCCGAGAAATTGTAATACGCCTTGCCATGGGGAATGCTGATGTCTTTTCTATGCAGCAATTGCATCGCTTTGGCCACTAGTTTGGCCGGCCCCTTAACATATGGGTAAATATCGATCCCCACCACATGCTTCACAGAAGGTAATTCGTTAAGAATGGATTGCACCTTAGGCCAAAGATCAATCTTGGTCATCGGGTTCATGGTAACAACCACTTTGGCATTGGCCGAACTTAATAAATCTTTGATTTGTTCAGGCTCAAGCAAGGGATTGACCGCAAAGACCTTACATACCGCTTCACCCCCCCACAGCACGTAATGCGTTTCTGGCAAGTTCGGTAACAGAAAGGCAACCACATCGTTTTCAGTGAGCCCCAGACTATGGAAGAAATTCGCTGTTTGAGTGATTCGTTCCAATAAGGTTTGATAGCTGATGTGATGCGCTTTTTGGAATTCATCCCCTTTCAGAAAGAACGAAATGGCCGCTTTATCCGCGTTCTCCTTGGCACTGGCCTTAATGGCATCATAGGTATTATCAAACGGCATCAGCCCTTGAACTGCATTACTTGCTTCAATGTGTTTCACATCGTCTTGTGTTTTTACTTCTAACATAGTCTTACGCCAAAGAGATTTGAGTTTAAAACCAACAATCTTGGGGGTTAGGGAACCTCTGAATGAGTTCCTAGCTTACTTACGGAAGAATTCGTCATCTATTGAAGAGAATTGCTAAGGACTCTTAAGAAATGTTATAGCCCAGAGCCTTTGCGACCCATTCGGGGAAGACGCACTCAAAAGGTAACGGCCCAGACACATGTGCCATTCGAAAAGTTAAGTACCGTTCAGAAATTTGATCATTAGACTGTCGCGAAGAAACAACGCTTAATAGGCGCTGTCCCTGGCTGGGACATTGTGTTCCCACCATCGCTTATGACAAGAGCCAAGTCATAAGTTATTCACTACTGCCTTTTCGGCAGTAGTTTTTTACGATACCCCTTAACGTTCCGCCAACTGCTCTTCCACAAAATCAAGACGATCCTGACCGAAGTACATCTGATCATCAATGAACATGGTGGGTGCACCAAAGCAACCTTTCTTGACGGCCTTCTCGGTGTTCTCTTTAAGTTCCGCCTTGATGGCCTCGTCGGTACTCAATGCGATAATTGCATCGGCGTCCAACCCTGCTGAAGACAAGGTCTCTTTCCAAATGGCATCATCCCCCAGATTAAGCCCTTTGGCCCAAAGCGCCCGGAACATCACATCCACATAGACGTCGAAGCAGCCCAGTTGTTTCGCGGCATAACACCCTCTCATCAATTTAAGGGTATTGATCGGAAAGTGAGAGTTCATCTTAAACTCCACCCCATATCGCTGAATGAAACGGGGTAAATCCTGAACCAACATGTAGCGCCCCTTAGCGGGTACAGAAATCGGGGGCACGTTGTTAGTGGCTTTGTGCACGGCCCCTAACAGCATGGGTTCGTAAACCAACTCCGCCCCGTACTGCTTAGCAAGATCGTTCAATTTACAATGCGCCAAATACGCGGTGGGACTACCAAAATCAAAATAAAACTCTACTGGCTTCGACATACCGTTTTCTCTTCTTAATCAACAATAAAAGGGTTACCACTTCTCTACCCAAGGGCGAACATCCAACTCAAAAGTCCAGGCGTTACGCGGTTGCTCATGCAACATCACATAGTTTTTGGCCAGGTCAGCAGGCTGAACAATCCCCTCTTTAGCACTTAACTTGCTGTAATCCGGGTGGTTATCACGAATCCACTGAGTTTCTACCGCAGCATCAACCACCACATGGGCTACATGAATGTTCTTGGGCCCTAACTCTCGCGCCATACTTTGTGCCAACGCGCGTAATCCATGTTTAGCACTGGCAAAAGCACCAAAAATGGCACCGCCGCGAAGGCTGGCCGTAGCCCCGGTGAACAAAATCGTGCCACGCTTACGTTGTGTCATTACTCGTGCAGCTTCTCGCCCAACCAAAAAACCAGCAAAGCAGGCCATCTCCCAAATTTTGAAAAACTTTTTCGCACTGGTGTCCAAAATGCTCATAGGCACATTGGCTCCAATGTTAAACACCACCACATCAATAGCGCCTATGACCTGCTCAATGTGTTGAAACAAGGCCTCAACGTCCTCTTCTTTTCGGGCATCCAATGCAAAGCCATGAGCCAGATACCCGTCAGTCTGAAGCTGTCGAGCGTACTCAACCACAGGCGCTTCAGAACGTCTCGCCATACACACGGTGTAACCCTTGGTGGCGAATTCTTTAGCAATGGCACTGCCGATGGCGTCACCCGCTCCCACCACAAGAGCTACTTTTGTTTCTTGTAAGGTTTCATTAGTCATCGCGTAAACCTCGTATTGCTGTTTTTTTTAATAACGCCCATAACAAAGCGTTTTAATGGGTCATAACTCATATCTCGGAGCCAATGAACCAATCATTCTCTGCTCAGAGCTATGCTTTATTGATAAGTTAATCTATATTTATCCTCATAAAAAACAGTTATTAGTTATCCTTTATTAAGTTTTACTTATCATTAACTGAAATCATGAAGCCACCACCTATTCAATGGTTACCCGTTTTCGAAGCCTCCGCCCGGCACAAAAGTTTTCGAAAAGCCGCCGATGAACTGCACGTTTCACCGCCCGCAGTAAGTCAGCAAATTAAGGCGTTAGAGAAGTATCTGGAAATCAAACTGTTTCGTCGTCATGGCCCTCGACTCGAACTGACGGATGCTGGCCATTTTTATTATCAGTTAGCCGCCGATACCGTTCGCTCTTACCAACAAGGCTTTAAGGAATTTGACCGGAAATACAATCAACGGTCGCTGCGATTGAATACCCCACTGTTCATAGCGCAGGAAATACTGATACCGAATTACTTAACCTTCAAAACGCTGGAACCCAACACCGAGCTGAGAATTACTACCGGCACAGAATACATAGACTTCGACACTGGCATTGCCGATGCAGCCATTCGGTTTGGCTTGGGTCACTGGCCGGGGCTGGAAGCAAAACTGTTATGCCCTGTCAAAGTCAGCCCGGTATGCTCACCTGACTACCTGAAGCGAAATCCCATTGGTAAGCGTTCAAACACGAACAATTCACACACGGACACTTCACGCGCGACAAAGACAAATGCACCAAAACCAAGTTTTCCGACATCGGATGTTCATCGCTGGCTGAACGATCAAACCCTGCTTTCCACCAACGAAAACTATCGGGACTGGCTTCAATACTCCCCTGAGCTTCAGCAACATCAAGGCATTGTTTGCGACAGTTACTTCTCTGCCATCAAATCCGCTGAACAAGGATTAGGCGTGGCACTGGGCATCTTCCCTGCCATCAACAACTGGGTAAACGACGGAAAACTGCTTTCATTGACCGAGCGTTTGGACTCCCCCACCAGCTATTGGTTGGTCTGCCCGAAGGAACACGCTCGCAGCGCCTTGATTGATTCTTGCTACCGGTGGGCTAAGCAACTGTTTGATGGGTTGCCGGAGCTTAGTAAGTGAATTGCTGATTGGAACTTTCTCAGGAGTTAACACCGCACATTCGATGAGCTACCTGATCATACTTTATAATTAAGTAGATATATCGTTTGCCACAATGCTATCACCGTTGAATTGTATGCCAATGTATAACCACTTATGCTCGGGCTTAGATTCAAAACATACTTCCCAGTCCAACTCCTCGATAGAATTGATTGAAATAGCTGCTACTTTAAACAAGCTCTTCGCGGGAAGGCTTGGAGGTATAGAGCTCCACTGGCTTGCAATAGATAAAAGCTCAACTGAACAAATTTTCCAATACTTATCTAGATCTTGAAGCTTAGTAATAATGACATCTACTGCTTTAGGGTCTGGCCCCTGCTCATCCCCTGGAACACTGTGAAATATAGCGCTATCGATTGTTTCCCAAAAACCACTGGCAGCATCAAAATTTATGTAACCAAGCTGATCGTGATTAATTGCAATTCTTTGTTTCTGTTTGCTTGGAAATAACTTTTTAAGAAAACTGAACATCAATCCTTCCTATGCACCTATATGTCCTTAACTGAGAGGAAGCATATTTTTGTTAGCTGTATATAGCATATGCTTCATTCATAAGTTGGATACCCTTTTGCTTTCACGTTTAGCCCAGCAATTTACTTTCGAACCACTCTCGAAGATTATTCATCATTTTCCTATATGCATTTTCGTGACTAAACAGTATACAGGGTAAATCTAGCAAGAAATTCATCTCACCATCAGTATTAGACTAACCACACTAACCAACCCAAAACCAAAGAACAACCTCATCAACCGTCAAGCTCATAAGCAGGCGCAGGGTTAGCTTTTGGCCCATCGCCCCAGCGTCTCAACAGAAGTACCGATGGAAAAGCCACGGCATACATAGTCAGGGAGTAAACCGCTGCAGGCAAAGCAAGGTCTGGTAAAGCGCTACTCACTCCGCTGATTAATACCGCTAAGGTAAGCGCCATGGGTGAGTTCTGAATACTGGCTTCAATGGCCAGCGTTTTGGATTCCGTTCGGGAGAGATGAGACATACGGCCAATAAGCAAACCCAAGCAAGTCATTACAATCGGTAGGAACAACAAGCCTGGGCCGATTTTGCCAAAGTTAGCTTCCACGGTCTCCCAAGCAGAAGCAAATGCACCGATCACAATGATACTCCAGAGCACATAAGCCAAGCGCTCCAGCCCTCGCTCAATGCGTAGTGCCGCAGAAGTTTTGAAATGGCGGAACAACACCCCTAATGACACAGGTGTCGTTGTGATCAAGAAAGTCACTAAGGCAATCTTGCTAAAGGAATACTCCGTTAAAGCATCGCCCAAGAAATGAGTCACCGAAAGCGCCACCAAGAAAGGTACCGAAACAAACGCAAGAATACTGGTAACAGCGGTTAAGGATACCGACAGCGCCACATCCCCTTTTGCCATTTTGGAGATAATATTGCTGGTCACGCCGCCCGGGCAGAAGCTAAGAATCATCAAGCCCGCCGCATACATAGGTGGAAAAGAGAACAAATGAACCGTTAAATACGCCAACACAGGCAGAACCAGCACTTGAGCAATGAGTGCAATACCGACGACCTTCTTTCGTTCCAACACACGTTTAAAGTCTTTGACTTCAAGGCCTATGCCCAGTGAAAACATAATGATGCTTTGAGCAATCAACAGCGCAATATTAACTATGGAATCCATCTGAACCGTCTCTCTTATTTATTGTTATTGAATGCCCGGTTTGATGACGTGTTTTTCATTGGCAACAACCTAAACCACACCATCACCTCACCACCACACCAGGCTCTGACGGTTCAATATGCCTGTAGACGCATAAAGTGAATATTGAATTTACTTTTGAGTAGCAGCAAAAGAGAGGAATATCTCTACATTGAGAACGGTGATAAAAGAGTCGGTACAAGTTACTTGATGATGTGCCTAAATGTAAGGCTAATTCTCTCGCCAACCCCTTTCTGCTTTGGAATCGCGTGCATCCATTTCTCTTGCACTTCATCATTCATATATAAAAGAGCTCCGCTTTTAAGCGGATACTTATGCTTAATCTCTTTATCTTCTTTGCTTCGATAAGAAATATTACGCTCTGAACCTAATGATACAATCGCCACACCAGTACCTTCGAGTAACTCTTCACTTGAATCGGAATGGTACCCCATGGATGAATCTCCATCTAAGTAGTAATTAAGAAGACAGTTATTTGGCTTAAACCCCAATTCTTCGTCAATCTTTTCGCAAATTGCACCCAATACCTGAGGCATATCCTCATTTGGATAAGTGATCCCAGAATAATCATAAGCCACACCAAAGCTCGCGGTTTTCCGCGCTTTCATTCTCTCATCCCAATTCACCGACTCTTTCAAATTGAGAAATAGAGAGTCAGATTCTTTAACAAAGTTTTCAATAATTATTAAATTCGGCTCCATCCTACTCTTCTCTTGTAACGTTTTGATAAATAGCGCTAGCGAGTCCAGCAAGGGAGTCTTTTTCCTGACCGAGCATTGCCCAACTTGTTATTAGCTCCATGCCACATGCTATTTTTACGACTCTTTGTTTTTGTGTCTGTAGTTACTGATTTGATGGTTTGCTCGATAAACGCAATTAGCCAAGAACAATGATAAACCTATTGTGCTTACTTTGAAGACCAGTTGGATGCCAGTGTTTGGACAGCCCCAGGCACATGTTGAAAACAAAGATATAAAAGATAGCGCTAGCAGCGTTAATGTAATTAGTATGGCAACTGCGATTTTCATAAATAGACCTTTGCCTTAGTCTGTAGGCCACGTTTTTTTTGCGCCTTGCCAAGCCCCGGTCACATAGATTTTAGACACTTTCTTTGTCCTTTTTAAAACGAGCCCAGAGTATCGATACTGCTAGCGAAAATAGGAACCAAAATAGTATTAGAAAGAGAATCTGTATGGGCGCAAAATTCGGTGTCATTCTCCCGAATATAATCTCAGTTAACTCTCTCATCAATTCTCTATTCTCTAAGAAAGGCATAGCTTTGCAAGGAGCAAGACCTACATGTATTAAAGGATGAGAATAAGGCTCAGGAATTAAGAACGCATTTAGAAGTAAAACAACAGGAACCGTAATCCCAATGAGTATGTGCCTACCCAGTCTCTTCATATTATTTCCGTATGTCTAGACGCCTTAATCACCCGATGCGTTAGTCGTCGATTGGATTTACCTGTTCAATTTTCGGTTGGCATGCCTCTAAAGCACATTGTAACTGCAACTCAAATTGTCCATCTCCTTCACAATCCAAAGTCTCACTAAAATAAATTAACTTAGAGTACAGCCGTGGGCTCGATATTTCTTCAGCCGCTTCCAAACTCAAAACACTAATATCATCAAATGATTTCCATTCATTCAATATTAAATTAATAACTCTACTATCCTTTCTAACTGCAAGCCCTACAAGAGCTTCACCACGAATTTCTGAATCATTGTCGGATACTCCAATAATGAGTGCTTGTCTTATCTCTGGCGTATCAGCTTCGATTTGCGTACCTAACCCAAACATGGCCCAATTCCTAACATCTCTATCTGGATCTTTAGATAGAGTGATAATTGTATCTATAGCCTCTTTAGTCTCCAACCCAGACAATGAAGTAGTTACACCATATCTAATTTGAGAATTTTTATGCCCTGCAAGTCTAATCAACTGACCAATAGACTTTTCGTCACCTCGATGACCTATAGCACAGCATGCGCAGAAAATGACGAACTCGTCTGAATCATCCAGCAGCGAAATTAATATTTTAAGACTTTCTTGCAAATAAGTTCGATCTTGCCAACCTAGCTGTCCTAGTATGTCTGCACCAACAGCTCGGTCTATTGGGTCGTTACTATTTGCGTACATTTTGCCTAAGCGAAACTCTTCCTCCCCACCACGATAATGCACCAAGGAAAGACTTTCTTCGAAATCATCCGACATTACAACTTTCCTATATGCTTCAACTATCGAAACACTAGGTGTCGAATTATTTTCGTACTTAAGGTTAAACTCTTTGGTCATATTAAATTTGAAGACCTCAAACACCAGTTTGGTGAAGTTGGTGGCTTTTTGGGAACAAAAAAGATAACAGCTTTACCAAGCCTCCGTGCTTTGACTTGTTATAAGTTACTCTCGCTCTGCAGCACACCAGCTGCCTCCACAACCGCTATATGTTTCTGCTGTGAGATGATAAAGTTGATTACACTTAGAGCATTCAAAGTAGTAGTCAACGATATCTCCCCATAACTTACCATTTGCAAGATCAGTAAAAGGCCCGCTATCACAGTAATTGAGAATATCCTTCGGCCAATACTCACTCTCTCTAATAGTGCCATCAGATATATTCGCGGCCACAACGCGGATTGCCTTTTCAAGGTCTATAGGGCTTCTTATGCGAAACTCTTGTTTAACTTCACTACAATACTTACAAGTTCGATCACTCATAGACTTTTAGCCCCCAATCCTACGCCCCAAGAAACGCAAAATAGCTTTCCCATTTTGCGAACCATTCTCTAACGCATTGTCCATTAAAACAACAGTTCGATATTTGTCATCAGATCGTCCCTGCGTTTCTATATGGAAAACGGCAACAGTCGAGAGGCTTTTTCCACAACCGAGGGAAAACAGAAGTACAGGCCACTGGCGATGCGTGTTTTGGTATCCATAATGGCGCGGGGCTTTTTCTTGACGGCTTTTGTAATCCATCCTGCGGCTTGATTCGGGGTCATGCCCGGTAATTTTCTAAAGCTCTTTGTTGCACCGCTCATGGCAGTATGCACCAGCGGGAAATGAATTTGGGTAACAGAGATACCTTGGCCTTCCATCTCCATTCTCAGAGTATTAGCCATGGTATCCAGTGCTACTTTGCTAGCGTTGTAGGGGCCAAATCCGGCGGCGGGTAACAGGGTGCCCCAGGTGGTGGAGTTAATAATGTGGCCGTCTTTTGATTGAAGCAGCGCAGGCAATAGATTGCGGATCAAGCGCACAGGCGCAAAGTAGTTGATGTCCATACAACGTTGGAAATCATGGTAGCGTTCCAGAGAATCTTCCATCGGGCGGCGAATAGAGCGCCCAGCATTATTGACCAGTACATCAATGACCAAATGCTCAGAAAGGATCTTATCAGTGAGCTTATCGATTTCTTCGACCTTGGATAAATCACCAACATACCAATGCGCCGTACCACCCAAGGCCTTAATGTCATCGACTACTTCTTTCAGTAAGGCTTCTCGCCTGGCAATAAGGATCACGGTTGCGCCTTTCTTCGCTAATTGAATTGCCGCTGCCTTACCAATGCCGCTGGACGCACCGGTAATCACAATTGTTTTATGAGCAAACATCCTTTCCCCCTTGGTTTTCCCCTTATTTATCGGAACGACTGTTTCCGAATTTTTTTTCTAAAACACGTCTATTTCTGAAACACTCTTCTTTCTAAACGCCGATACGCAAATCGCCTAGAGAGGCGTTCTAAAAAACCCCCTCTTTCAACGCCTTTTTCGGCGTTATGCCAAACCAGGTTTTAAACGAACGATAAAAGCCACTGAGTTCTGAATAGCCTAGTACAAGCGCTGTGTCTTTAATCTCGGTGCCCGTGTTTAATTCTTGCAGTGCTCGTTCCTTCAACACTTCTTCTTTGATTTTTCTAAAGCTCGTTCCGTAATCCGCCAATTGCCGCTGGAGACTGCGTGGATAGGTGTTGAGCTGCTCAGCGCACTCGGTAATGCCCGCCATCAACATACCGTTATGAGCGATGAACCGTCGCACCCGTTGAATCAGTTCAATCCCCTGATTCTTTTCATTCAGCAGTGAATTGGCGTATTCCAGGCACGCGTTGTACAGGGTGGTATCGCAGCCGGAGATGGGCGTTTTCAGCCCTGCCATGCCAATCGTAAATCCAAAGCCGTGCCCCTGATTGATCACCTCCATTTGCAGAAAGTCCCTAATCACATCAGAGGCATACCCTTCGGGCACAACAAGCCGTTTAGCACTCACCTGGCCTGACGATAAGGTGTTAATGACATTAATAACGCCCACCGTGACAGACAGAATTTGCTGCGAGGAGGATCGAACCGCTGCCGGTGTTTCTTCGTAATAGCAAAATATTAGCTGTTTCTCTTCATCAATCTCATATCGAAAAGCGCCATTCTCACTGATCAGTGTCTGAAATCTGGCAATGTTTTGGAGCGCCAGCGCAATGCTTTTTGAATGCCAGATGATGGGGGCCAGCACTCCAATGCTTCGATAATCGGCACTCAATCCGATCTTACACCCCAGTAAAGGGTCTCCCGATAATTTACTGGCGCGATGCCAAAGCAACCGAGCAGACAGCAAATCCAGACGATCGCCTTCGGTGAACTCCCCTTCCACAAATCCAGGTAAGTCCCGAGTTAACTCTCTGCGATTCAGATTCTCAGCATCAAACACTTTTAACAACGCATTGATCCAAGTGCTGGCAATCCACAAATGTTTCATTACACGACCTTCTTACTGTCTGAGCAGCGTCATACCTAAAAAGACTGAGGGAATCTCTAAGGAACCTCTAAACCTTACTTAATCATAATTATTAATTAGCGCCTACATCCGAGATAAAAAACTATCGTATCTATCCACTTTTAATCGCAAAGGGTCAAAGACTTGGAATCACCATCAGGAGACACTGATAACGTCTATAAATACAACAAAGGTAGAATCTCATGGCGTTTGAATACAATTTTGGAGCCATTGGCATCCCGCTGTTTCTTCTATTCATGCTGTTCGAATACATCGCATTGAAGCTACAAGGCAAAAACCTGCACACCTACAGTGACTCCATTACCAGTGGTTCCATGGGGGCCTGCCTGCTGATCTCTGAAGCACTGCTGAAGGTCTTCACCTTTGGCGTATTTGTCTGGGTGTGGGAAAACTACCGACTGTTCGAATTTAGCTCTGCCAGTCTGCTGACTTGGGTGATCTTCTTTTTTGGCGTGGACTTTTGTTATTACTGGTTCCATAGAATCGCGCATGAACGCAATATGCTCTGGGGTGCCCATGAAGGTCATCATCAAGGCGAGGAATTCAACTATACAACGGCGGTGCGCCAAAGTGCATTCCAATACGCTTTCTCTTGGATCTTCTATCTTCCTTTGGCTGTATTAGGCTGTCCGCCGGAGGTATATCTCGGCCAATTCTTACTGCTCAAAGCCTACCAGTTCTGGATTCACACCCAAGGCATCGACCGTATTCCCTACATCGAAGGCATCTTGTCTACCCCATCCAGCCACCGGGTGCATCACGCCAAGAACCCTATATACATTGATCGCAACTACGGCGGCACCTTGGTTATCTGGGATCGATTCTTTGGTTCCTGGCAACCTGAACTGCGGGAAGAAGCCTGTCACTACGGCACAACCAACGCACCGCACACCCTTAGCCCGCTAAAATTGAATCTGCGCCACTGGCGTAATCTGTTCCACGATACAATCAAGACTAAAAAGCTAACCGACAAAATCGGGCTTTGGTTTAAACCAACAGGCTGGCGGCCAACCGACTGCGTGGAAGAGCATCATCACCTTCAAAAAGAAGGCACGGCAGATCGACCTAAATACGACCCGTATTCCACCCTACCGAAAAAACTCTATGCCGGATTTTCAACAATTCTCACCTTCTTAGCGGGCCCCATGTTCATATTTTTATCTCCGCAACTTGAGGTTGTCTATAAGATTGCCGGCGCCTTGATACTGGTTACTGGTGTAATCGTTGCCACGAATCTGTTGGAGAATAAGAACAAGCTGATTCCGTTAGAAGCCGTCAGATTACCTCTGATGCTCGGCTTCATTTATGTGTTGTGGACATTCCCTGTCACCACGACCGTGGTTAATACAGTGGTCATCAACAAACCTGCCAGCGAAGCTCTGAATTACGCCGGTGATGTCAGCCGATGGCCAGAGTGGCATCCGTCTTCTAAGCAGGTTACCACCGCCAAAACAGGCACCATGCAGGCAGGAGATTCCTTTGCAGAAAACATTGAAACACCCATAGGCCCGAATGACCTGAAGTGGCAGATTAAGACCTACCAACCGGGTCAAACATGGTCTGCTGATGCGGAAAACCTAACCAATGGCAGCGTTATTTCACTGCAGTACCGAGTAAGTGCAATGTCAGAGAACCAAACCGAGTTTGAACGAACCCTGCATTACACCCTGCCTAACTTTGCTTTGGTGGCCGCCAATGCGATTTACTTCAAAAAGACAATTGAACAGAGATCAGAGCAATCCTTAGTTCAATTAAAAGCATCCATCGAGGCCATTTAACGTTCGGATACCGCCAAACGAGGCGATTATCGTCTCGTTGATAAAGGCATAACTATGCCGTCAGATACCGCTAATTTCGCGCGCCTCAATCCCTCCTGCCAATGTGACAAAAGCCACGCGCCTGTCTTCCATTTGGCCACATACATCATTCTGTTGGCCTGATGTATCATGTTGATCATTCCCTAATCACCTTAACCTGCTCCTGATTCTAATAAAAAACTGAATGTGGAGTGTGTTATGAGCATGACCGTTACACCTACTGGCGAAGCCTGTGGCGCTTTCATTTCTGGTGTCGATTTGACCCAACCGTTAAGCGAACAACAAATTAAAAATATTCGCGCGGCGTGGAACGAACATCACGTCATCATTTTCAAGAATCAGAAACTGAGCGACGATGATCTGGAACGTATTTCAGAATACTTTGGCGATTTAGCCATCGACCCCTTTGTAAAACCCATGGAAGGTCGTAAGCATATGATTTCCATTCAGCGAGAAGCGGATGAAACCAGCCCGATCTTCGCGGACATCTGGCACGCCGACTGGACCTTTAAAGCCGACCCGCCGTTTGCAACGACCCTTTACAGCATCGAGATTCCACCCGTCGGTGGCGATACCCTGTTTGCCAATCAGATTCAGGCCGCAGCGGAAATGCCAGAAGACCTCCGCCAGCGTGTCGAAGGCAAGATGGCCATTCACTCTGCGAAAATGGGTTACTCCAAGAAAGGCTCTTACGGCGATAAATTCAAGAGCCACAGCATGGAAATCACCCCGTCCGATGAAGCGCTGGACTCAGAAACCCACCCATTCATCATCACCCATCCTGAAAGCGGCAAAGAATCCATTTACGGCTCTGCCATTGCCTACATTGTTGGCATTGAAGACATGCCACACAAAGAAGCCATGGCCTTAGTGATGGAAGTTCAGCGCTGGCAGATTCAGGAGCGCTTCGTTTACCGTCATAAGTGGGAAGAAGACATGCTGGTGATGTGGGATAACCGCAGCGTACTGCATAAAGCCACCGGCGGCTTTGAAGGCCATCGAAGAGAACTGCACCGCACCACCATCAGTGCGCGCGCCTAAAATCCAACATGACTATAAACTCAAAGAAGGTATCTACTATGTCGATCGAATCGTTAATTGAATCCAAAATCATTCCCGCCGTTGAGAAGTTTGGTGGCTTTGCTTCACCGGTTAAATTCCATATAGGGTCAGAAGTGCTGCATATTTCAGGCAAAGACGTGACCACAGAAGATAAGGATGCCGACTGCACCATCACCATGTCGCCAGAGTTGTTCGCCCAAATCGTTGCGGGTGAAACCGACCCAATGACCGAAGTGATGGAAGGCAACATTGAAGTGGAAGGCGACGCCTCCATCGCTATCAGCATTCAGGGTTTGTTTTAAATACTGCCCTGACTAAATTCCGAAGCCCTCAGGCATTCACGGTGCACTTCAAGAGCAGCGTTTGTGTTTGACAGGCTTCTGAATGGCTTTTAGATTTTCTGTAGCGCACTGGTTAATAAATAGAGCAAAAAACACCAAGGGCAAACGGTTTACTGATATGTCGCTGAAACAAAACAATCGGGCAAGACTGGCGATTCAATCCATCCTTCAGATGCTTGAAAAGGAAGGGATTGATCCTGAGCTGTGCTTGCGTCAAACCGGTTTTACCCGCGAGCAATTACTCAATCAGCAAACCGACCTTCCCGACCGATTGGAAATCAAGATCCTGGATCAAGCGTTAGCCCTGCTGCCGCAACGCGCAGGCTACGGCTTTGAAGCTGGGCAAGCCCTTCAAGTCGACAACTTCGGAGTTTGGGGGCTCGCCATTTTGACCAGCCCTGATCTGCGCTCGGCGTTCGATATCGTCTCTCGTTTTTCAAGCATGTCGATCATGCTCTCACGCGTTTTACTTCAGGAAGACGATGACACGGTCAGCCTGGTGCTGGATATGCAGCATTTACCCATCACGATTCATCGCTACTTATTCGAGCGGTATTGTGCTCTGACCATCAACTTCCTAAGAGATATGCTGCCCAACTTTGATTTCTCCAGCGCTGAACTCTGGCTGCCCTTTGATGATGCTGAATACCAGCAGGCGCTGTCGGAACTGACCCAACTCACGGTCAAAACGGAACGCCCCTACTTTGCTATCTCGTTAGCGAGCAACTTGTTTGATATTTCCTTCGCTAAAACCGATGCCTTAATCCATGCCCACTTCATCAGTGAATGCGAGCAGTTATTGGATAGCCATCAAACGCTGCCGGATTATGCCCAGCGCATTCGTAATTACGTGCTGCATAACAAAGCCTTTAATCCAAAGCTTTCGGTAGTGGCCAAATCGCTGTTCATCAGTGATCGAACCCTAAGACGTCGTTTAAAGGAAGAAGATCACAGATTTAGCGAAGTGGTGTTAGACACCAAAATGACCCTCGCCAAAGAATGGCTAATGACCGCCAAACTGCCAGTGAAAGTTGTCGCCGCCCAACTGGATTATTCCGAACCCGCCAGCTTCACTCGTGCCTTTATCAAATGGTGGGGCGTGCCCCCGACAGAAATCCAAGCCCATCATGTGCCGTTAAGATGCGCCTAACCGCTCAGCTGTTGATGCCCGAATTCTTAAAAGCACACCTTCAAACAATAATCCGTATTAAGAACACATAGAGGTCACTATGCCCTGCCATATTGCCAGATTTCAGCACCGCACAACCGGAAAACAAGGTTGGGCACTGATGACAAAAGATACCGATAACACAGAAAGTCTGTACCCCATTGAAGGCGACTACCCAGACACCACAAATTTTCTTGAACAAGGCAAAGCATTGGCCTTTGCCATGATTAAAGACCCGGCATTGCGTAAGCTACCAAAACTGGATACCACAGAGATTGAATTGCTTTCGCCCATCACCGCGCCATGCCGATTGATTTGTCAGGGCGCCAACTACCCGTCCAGTCGCCGTGAGCTGGGCATGGACCCAGAAGATAAAAGCTTTAACAGCCTGTTCCATAAATCCGATGCCAGCCTGTCCGGCCCGTACGATGACATCATCAAACCTGATCACGTTCAATTGCTGGATTACGAACTGGAACTGGCCATCGTGCTTGGCCAATCCATAGAATCACCGCAAATCATCACCCAACAAAATCTGCATCAATACGTTGCCGGCATCGTGATGGTGCAAGACGTCACCGCACGGGATATTCAGATCCCCGAAGGCCAATTCTTCAAAGGCAAAAGCTATCGCACTTTCTGCCCCACCGGGCCGTACTTATGCCTGTTAGAACCGCATGAAATGCACTACCTATCGCAATGCCAACTGAAACTGTCTGTGAATGACGAGCTAAGACAAATCGACAACAGCCAGAACCTGATTTTCAAACCGGAAGAATCCCTCAGCGAACTCTCTCATATCACCAACCTATCACCCGGCGATATGCTACTGACCGGCTCACCAGGCGGTTGTGCGTTGTCCGTTCCACCGGCACCCTTGGTGAAACTCATGGGGTTACTGCCGGAACGTTTGAAATGGCAAGCCTTTATCAAACGCCAACGCGCCAACCCTCAGTATTTGAAGGCTGGCGATCAGATTGTGGCGAGTATTGGCAGTGCAGATGGCGAGGTGAATCTAGGTACGCAGATTAATCGGGTGTGTGGGGGTTAGGAGGGGAAGGCCTCCATCAGCCGACGTCAGAGGCGGTCGGCTGGATTGACTTGTTAGCTGCTTCTATGATTTTTATAAGGATCTTGTCTATGAATACATCGAGCTCAGAGAAGTCGTATTCATGAGGTTCAATCTTCTTTTTTTGAAGAGCTTGCCTACACTCTCTGTAGTCAATAAATCCACAGTGCTTTGCTAGTAACGTAATATCTTCATCTAAAAGAGCTATGAGTTCAGATATGTTTTCTTCTTTTAACTCATCTGAACTGCTAAATAAAACTTCTTGAAGCCACTCCTGTTCTATATGCTCTGATATTTTCTCTTCATAACTTTGAAGATAATTATTGGTGTGAGACATTACAGCTTCGAGTTTTTCTTTTCCTCTAAGCCTATAAGCGAGCACTGGCTTTACTGTAGCAAGATCTAATAAGGTCTCTTCAAAAGGTGTCAATAAGTTTTCATGTATGTCTGTTCTCATTGCTGAGATGATATTATGAAAATGTGTCTTCACTAAATCATGCATTGACCCTTCAATTTCTGAAGGTTCCACAGGAATCCCTTTTTCTTTAATCCTCTTAAAAAGGTGTTCAAAATATGCTTTTGCAGCATCTTCTGGATCAAAAAGAGAGTTTATTATTGCATAGCGTATTTCCAGAAGTAGGTATAAAACCTTTCTTGCGCTTTTCTTAGTCTCTACCCTTGTTTTGAATAAATAACCAAAACTACTCAGTAGAGCGGTTATTAATATCCCACAAACACCAATTAGGGCTACAATGACTTTTACATCTAGGATTTCTTTTTCTTCCATGATTTTCTGATTAATTCCTTGAAGCTAGCGCCCGCAGCTGCGGACAACTTGTAGAGACTAAGGAGCGGAAAGGCGTTTCTTGTTATGTAGCACTACATCAGACTCGCAAGCTGTGTTAGTAACCCTGTAGCCAACATGCTACCGGTAATGCCTTCTAATATTGATCGAGCCGATTTCAGAGACTCCGAGATAATCAACTGCTTTGGTTTTGGTGACGCCATCTGATGCTCAATTGTAAGGACTTCTGCCTCCAATTCCGCTTTACCCTGCTGATCCAACCTTAAGTCAGATATGGAAGCCTTGAGCTTTTGAATAAACTCGGCAAGATCGGCTGTTGATTGTGTAATATTTTGCGTCTGAGAAGCTCCGGCTGAATCTTGCTGTAGCTGTGAGTTCTCCATGCTACCTATATTATTCGTTATTTGATAAGTAACCTGTGATGCAGCCTTCTTTTCTTCGCTTGAAAAACTCATACCATCACCAATAATTCCTTTAGACTCTAAATCCAAAGCCCAATTCAGAACTTCATTTCGTACCGCGTCGAGAATCCCATAGATTTGGGAGTCACTAACTAATAGTGTAGGCTCCAATTGAACATCCATTAAGGACATCAATTTGTTTTTAGTGCGTTGATTAAATGGTACTTGTAGATTGCCTGATTTATCGTTGTTCACAATCGCGACTAACTCACCAATTGCTTGAGATATTTTTCGCTTTGATAAGTTTTCTCCAAGATCTGCATCACCAAAATGGAGTGGCTGCCATCCATGATAAGGATTGTAAACTTTTACCGTTCCAGTTATCTCTCTATATTCCGGCACTGCATCCTCATCCGCAGGATAACCAGACAATTCACTAGTAATCCACTTCTCAATTTCTTCAATTGATAGCTTTTTTGATACTACCATTACCTTTCGCAACAAATCAGATACGTCTACCTGTTTATCAAGGGCGTCTCGTTGAAGTTCTAATACCAAACCAGACATTACTCTGAATCTCCTTTTGCTACATAACACCCGGCTCACCGAGCAAGTTTTATTGCGGCTTTTATGGGACAAAAAAGGTGACACTATAATTTGTCCGGTGGAGCCGCTGGTTAGTGTCTATATCCCATTAAAACTGCAACGAACATTGCACCTACTACATACAAAGGGTATTTGAAAGATTCAAAGAAACCCACATCTGGGTAGAAACAAAAAACAACCAACCCTGAATACACAATAATTAGAGGCAATATTGCACGAATATAAAATACAAAAAATCTTTGAGGGCTTACATCCCCCCACTCACGATCGTAAATATATTCAATATATTTAGTTATAATTTGCCCCAAAATGAACACAGGGATAAATGCTAATAGTACAAATACAATTGCAACATTTATAGAACTTACGCTCTCTAGTGGAAGCCAAAATAATCTACTTGATTGAATATCTACAACCATACTTAAGTTCGAAGAAAGCAATATTGGCAACATAGCTGAAACAAAAAGCGCCATTAGTGACCACATGACCATATTAAAAGACCACTTAAAGCTCTCTGCTCTAGCCCTGTTTAACATTCTCCGAGCATATTTATCACGATCTACTTCTGGTACTTGAACCGGAACCTCTACATCTGTAGGTTGTAGTTTTCTTGCACCAAAAAGATTATCCCAATTCATTACCGATTTGGTTAAATCTGTTAAAAAATTCCCTATCACACTCCCCAAAATACCAATTATAAAATCCAAGGCCTTCTCCTTTGTACCTAATGAGCCCTAACAGTTTTTTCTACGTACGCCTATCCTTTTCCTTATTTAACATACCATTATTCATGGAAACTACTACAAATCAATGAGATACAAATATCCATACAAAAACAAATAAGCAAAAGCGTATCAAGCACACTTTTGCATTTTATAATTTCTATTTATTTCAACGGGTTAGATAGGAATTCCATGTAATATTAACAGTATAAACATATCACTCAGTTAACTCAGTACTAAAGCATTAATTATCTAAAGATCCCCCCATCAAATCAAACCATTTAGCCGCTCTGAAATCATTCTATGCGCATCTTTCATGATGCTGCTGATTAGCTCTTCACAGTTTGGTACGTCATTAATCAAGCCCGCTACTAAACCACACGACCAGGCACCTGCATTTAAGTCGCCCTCCCCATCACTTTTGGATACACTCCGACCACGCCTTCGGCAATGTCATCAAACTTGATGGTATCGCCCAGTTCGCGTTCCAGTTCGATAGTTTTTCTCAACCGCTGGGTTGGTCAGTACCCGTTCTGTGTTTCTTAGTGGGCGCATGACCAATCGAAGGTCGTGTTCTTCGGTATTAACAATGGCCTGTTTTACGTTGTCGTGCACTGGCGCTTCTTTGGTGGCCACAAAGCGCGAATTGACTTTGCTGACGCTGTACACATATTTCTTGATAACAACAGAATTGAGCGTGAAGATTATCGGGTTGGCTATGGAGAACAAAGATTTCAAACCATAGGCTCTTCGGAATATGGCATATTGTTCGTGATTTATACTGAGCGTGAGCCAGATGGAACCATTCGACTCATATCAGCCAGCAAAGTAAACAAACAGGTAAAACTATTACTACAAAGGCAAATTTCTGCAGGCATTGTGATATGACTCTAAAAAAGTTTAGTTTTGAAGAAATTAAAAACCTCAAGGGAAAGACTAAAAAGTCGGAAGTTGACTCAATCACAGATAAAGACATTGCTGAAGCAGTCTTAAGTGACCCTGACTCAAGGGTGCCAACAGAAGAAGAGCTAAAAGAATTTACAAAACCCAAGGAACGGAAACAACATGACTAAGCGTGTAAAAATCCTGTTTACTGCCTATCCAAAGCCAGTATTTACTACAACCAAGATAGGCAGTTCTGAATAATAATATCTTTCGTGAAGCACCTATAGCTTAAACACGATTTTCACTTCATAACATATTGATTGAATGGCCATCGACCTAAGCGCTGTGACCTTTTTGAAGCCACTCACATTGATCTTCTTCGCCCGGTTCAGGCAGGATTTCACCACCTTCCATAACCCATTGAGCGGGTACTTCAAACAGGGACAGTTCTAACTGTAGATCTGAGATTTTCATCAGGTCAGAGATTTTCTGAATCAGTTCTTTTTGCAAGGTGTCGTTCATGGCACTGGTACGACCTTTACGCACCGTTCCCAACACATTCATGGTGATGCCATCCGCCAACGGGACATTTTCACAATACAACACATTCACAAAGGTTTTCGGGGCACCGGTAATACCGCAGTGCACCTCCATAATGAGATTGGCTAATTCTTTTCGTCTGGGCACAGTTAACGAAAGGCCGGTAGAAACGGTATAAAGAGGCATAGTGAATTCCTTATAGATTGACGCTGGTGTTGAGGTAGCCTTTGCGGAGATAGCCCTTCAGCAGACTCATCAGCATTTTGCGTTTGGTTTTGCGTCTCAAAGCGGGGTTAAAGCGTGCGTCCATCGCATCGTAAAACGCATTTACATGCGTCATGTCGGACGACGCCAAAATGATCTCGTTCTTATTGCAACCTGTAATGTGTTGCCATTTGGCGCAGATCTCACTCATGAAGGGATGACGTTGCTCTGGCGGTAAACCATCTTCTACCGGCATTTGTACAGTCGATGCTGTAGACAGTTCGCCGGCTAAATACGATTGTTCATAGGGAATGTTTAACCAGATGAAGACCAGTCGGTACTGCGCGCCAAAGTGCGCCTGGTAGGTGCTTTTCATCACCGATTCCAATTGCTTAATTTTCTTTTGACCCAGGGAACCCTCCTGAATCGAACACATTACTCGAACAACCTTCATGTCGTAGTCACCTTGTTTATGAGTGTTAATACAAGGTTGATGATAGATAACTCGGGTTTCGCCAATAAGTGAAAAAACTTGCCTGCCCTTCGCAATGAACCGAATAAACGTCATTCAATAGATGCGCACAAAGGATCTTTCAGTTTTTTTCCTGCCATCCACAAATATCTTCATTACCTCAGCACAAATCAGCTTCGATACCCTTTGATGCGTTATTGACTACCAACGTAAAGAGATTTCACATGTCCAATCAATCCACCTTATCAACCCCGTTAAAACTTCGTTCCGGCTTAACGCTGAAAAATCGGCTCTGTAAATCGGCAATGAATGAAGCCATCGCCACTGGCGAAGGTCGTGTCGTACGACAATTCGAAGTGCTCTATCGAACCTGGGCAGAAGGCGGTGCCGGGCTTCTGGTTACCGGCAATGTGATGGTGGATAAACGCCACGCGAATGAGCCTTTGGCGGTTGCCGTGGAAGACGAGAAAGATGCGTTATTGCTGCAACTTTGGGCAAACGCCGCTAAATCCAAAGGTGCTCAGATTTGGGCGCAGCTAAGCCACCCCGGCAAACAATCCCCTAAATTTTTGAACTCAGCGCCAGTGGCACCTTCAGCGATTCCTTTAGCCAGCGATATGTTCGTGCCACCCAGAGAGCTGACGGAAACTGAGATTGAAGACATCATCCAGCGTTTCACCACAACCGCGTCGGTGTTAAAAACGGCAGGGTTTGATGGCGTGCAATTGCACGGAGCTCATGGCTATCTAATCAGCCAATTTCTTTCCCCCAACCACAACAAACGCACCGATAAATGGGGTGGCTCGCTTGAAAACCGAATGCGCTTTGTGACCGAGGTGTACAAATCCATTCGAGCCAAAGTCGGGAAAAAGTTTGCCATTGGCATCAAGCTCAATTCATCAGATTTCCAAAAAGGCGGCTTTACCAACGAAGAGTCCATTGAAGTGTGTAAAACGCTCGATAAGTTGGGCATTGATATGATTGAAATTTCAGGGGGCAGCTGGGAAAACCCGGTGAACCGAAAGGGCAACCTGAAGGAAAGCACCAAACAACGGGAAGCCTATTTCCTTGAATTCTCTGAACAACTGAAAAAGAACGTCTCAGCACCGATTATGGTCACTGGCGGATTCAGAAGCCAACGAGCCATGGAAGAAGCGGTTGAATCGGGCGCGACCGACATTGTAGGTCTGGCCCGTCCGTTTGCTATTGATCCCGATTTGGCCAATAAAATCCTGAAAGGCCAAGGCTATCTGTCGACAGTAAAGCCCATCTCTACCGGTATTAAAAAGATTGATGATATGGCCATCATGGAAATCAGTTGGTACACCGATCAGATCCGTCGTATGAGTGAAGGTAAAGACCCGAAAACCAAAGTACGCGGCTTAATCTCTGTGGCTGACGTGTTGTTTAACTTCTGGCGTCGTGGCCAGCAGGTTAAGCGCGTGCGTGCGTAAGCCTTGATGTTTTCGCTAACGAAAGCGTTATCTTTATCACTTTCGTTAGCCAAAGCATAAGAAAAGCGCTGCCTTGTGAAAAGCGAGTTTGTCTAGGGAACCTTTCAACTAGACTTCAGGCGCATCCATGTACTGAGAGAAGATCGAGACAACTTCCTTCACGATGGGGATCAACAAGGTTTCTGGTCTGCCAATGCACATGCAATTCCAGTTTACATCGATTGGAAATTCCAGCTTCGCCAACTCACCACTGGTAAACTCCGTTCGAAACAAAGACTCAGGACCCGCCGTAATATAATCTGAGTTACTCACAATGGTTTTCGCCATCGCATAATTTTCGCACACGATTTCCGGCTCTAACGGCGTGTTCTCCAGTAAACGACTGATTTGATGGCCCATATGCGCAGGGATGTCCGGCGTGACGGCTTTGAATCTGGTGAACGCATCTAAGGTCAGCGCAGCACCCTTCGAAGATAAGTCATGCCCGGAGCGCACCGCACCGATAATTTTCTCGGATAAATACAGAGGCGATGTCATGTCATCTGGAATATCACTCTCAACGAACGGCCCAATGGCCAGATCAATAGCGCCCTTTCTAAGTTGCTTCAGTAACGCTTCAGAAGACATGGTGGTGACCTGAATTTTGAAGTCGTAGTTTTGATCCACATAATCCAGCAGCACTTTAGGCAACAGAATCTGCTCTACAATTGGGCCGACACCCAACTTCACCACACCGCCTTTTTTATAGGACATCAACTCCAGCTGTCGCTCTACTTTCCGAAGCTGGTCTTTAAGATGACTGCCCTCTTCAATCAATAAATTCGCAGCTTCGGTTGGCACCATCCCGGCGATGCCCCGGCTGAAC
This sequence comes from Litoribrevibacter euphylliae, assembly GCF_042646085.1. Classification (NCBI taxonomy): domain Bacteria; kingdom Pseudomonadati; phylum Pseudomonadota; class Gammaproteobacteria; order Oceanospirillales; family Oceanospirillaceae; genus Litoribrevibacter; species Litoribrevibacter euphylliae. The sequence continues at coordinate 371,992 of NZ_JBHRSZ010000002.1, forward strand.
AGTTCCAGGTTTAGCTTTTGTTCCAGACGGCTTACTTTCTTGCTCAAGGTGGGTTGTGACATATTCAGCAGCTCTGCGGCTTTATTGATGCTGCCCACATCGGCCACTACTTGAATCATATGAATATCAGAAATATCAATCACGTTTGGCGCACTCGGCTCTTAAGATTATTGTTATGCTCTACACCAGTATAGGTAAAAACATCGTCCATCATCTTAGATTACCAGCACACTATGGTATTCAGATAATTAATAACCCATGGTAAGTTTTTGAATACCCCTTGCCTTCCTATGCTTGTCTCCCAGCTGTATTCAAATACTTCATCACCCCACCGCAAACTATTAATTATCTGCCACCCCCGGCTTTTGGCTAACCTAAACGCGATTAACATCCCCATTAAAGAACGCAGGTAAGGCTTATGAGTGCAATCGAACAAATAACCACTGAGAAAAATTATTCGTACCTTAGTGACCGTCTTCATGCTCAAAAGATTGCTTATATCAATAAGCCAATGCCAACGGCACAAGAGAGAATCAACCAACTTAAGAAACTGAAAGCGGCGATTATTGAATACTCCGATGAGGTCATTTCGGCGGTCAGTATGGATTTTGGCAACCGCTCAGAATCGGAAACTTTAATGGCTGAAATCTTTCCGTTGTTGGATGCCATTAATTACAGCAAAGCCCGCATCAAAAAGTGGATGAAGTCCGAGAAACGTAAAACCCCAATGACCTTAATGCCCGCACAAGTGGAGCTAATGTATCAACCATTAGGGGTCGTAGGCATAGTCGTGCCCTGGAACTTCCCGTTGTTTCTCGGTTTATCACCTCTGGTTTCGGCTTTGGCGGCCGGCAATCGGGCAATGATCAAAATGTCTGAGTTTGCACCCAACACCGCCGAGGTGGTTAAGAAAATCATCGAGTCCTGTTTTATCGATGACGAAGTAGCCGTCTTCACAGGCGAAGTCGATGTCAGCAGTGAATTCACTAAACTGCCGTTTGATCACCTGGTGTTTACCGGTGCGACCTCCGTCGGCAAACTGGTGATGCGTGCCGCTTCTGAACATTTAACCCCGGTGACATTGGAGTTGGGCGGTAAATCCCCAACCATCATTCACGATTCTTTCCCGATTGAAGAAGCCGCTCAACGCATTGCCTTTGGTAAAGCAATGAACGCTGGTCAAATCTGTGTATCACCGGATTACATCTTCTGCCCGAGACATAAAGTTCACGCCTTTGTGGAAGCCTTTATTAAAGCCATAAGCAAGAGCTACCCCAGCCTTAAAACCAATGATGACTGGACGTCCATCATTAATGATCGTCAGTTAGCGCGCCTGCAATCTTACTTACAAGATGCTAAAGAAAAAGGCGCGAACGTCCTGCCAATTAACCCGCAGGAAGAGAGCTTTGAAGGGGGGCGCAAGATGCCGATGACACTGGTATTGGATACAAACGAAACCATGTTGATTGAGCAAGAGGAGCTGTTCGGCCCGATCCTTCCGATCAAGCCTTACGATGACATCGAAGAAGCCCTGCTCTACATCAATCAACGCCCAAGGCCATTAGCCCTGTATTACTTTGACTGGGACAAACAGCGTGCCGCCGATATTGTGTCACGAACCCACTCCGGCGGCGTCTGCATTAACGACACCCTAAGCCATGTAATGGTAGACGATGCTCCCTTTGGTGGTATCGGGCCTTCAGGAATGGGCCATTACCACGGTAAAGAAGGCTTCATTAATTTCAGTAAAGCTAAAACCATCGTTCATAAGGGCACCATCAACACCGCCAAGTACATTGCCCCACCGTGGAATAACCTGCCGTTCAACCTCTTGAAGAAACTGCTGTGGTTCAAATTCAAGCGCAGTTAATGAAGTTAAGTTTCAATGGTAAAGCGATTGAGAGCACAGCAGTATGAAACACACAGCACAAGCACAGGCCTACGATTACATCATTATCGGCAGTGGTTTTGGCGGCTCGGTAAGTGCCTACCGCCTCAGCCAAAAAGGTTACAAGGTATTGGTCATTGAAAAGGGGCAGTGGTTTAAAGAGAGTAACTACGCTGCCAATGCCTGGAACCTGAAGAAGTGGCTGTGGATGCCCATGCTGGGATTAAGAGGCATCATGAAAATGACCATCCTTCGTCATGTGACTGTCTTTTCAGGGGTTGGCGTCGGCGGTGGCTCCCTAACCTATGGCGCTACCTTGCCTACACCCAAACAGCAATTCTTCGAGTCTGGCTCTTGGGGACAATTGCAAGACTGGGAAACCCTGCTCAAGCCTCATTACGAAGAAGCACTTAGAATGCTGGGCGCTACTGAAAACCCGACTCTCACCGAAGCCGACCATGTCATTAAAGAACTGGCGGAGACACTGGGTAAAGAAGACCAGTTTCACCCTTCCCGAGTGGCGATTCATTTTTCCGACCCGTCGCAACACGGCAGCTATCAGGATGACCCATATTTTGATGGCAAAGGGCCTGCTCGTAGAGGTTGTACTCAATGTGGCAGCTGCATGACCGGCTGTAAAAACAACGCCAAGAACACGCTGGATAAAAACTATCTGTACCTAGCGCAAGCTCACGGTGCAGAGATAGTGGCCGAACATGAGGTGGTGGATGTACTGCCCGCAGGCGATAAACAAGGGGCGGATGGTTACTTGGTCAGTTATCAATCGTCCAAAACGTACGCCAGAAAACAGAAGAAGGTCAGCCATACCAAAGGCGTGATTTTCTCTGGCGGCGTGTTGGGCACTGTGCCCTTATTGTTGAAGCTCAAAGACTCTGGCTCCTTACCTCGTCTTTCCGATCAGGTCGGGGCTGATATCCGAACCAATAACGAAACCATTACCTCGGTTACTTCCTTCAAAGACGATGTGAACTTCGCACAGGGTGTCACCATTGGCTCGGTATTGCACACCGACGAACACAGCCACCTGGAGCCGATTAATCAAAACAGCCGTGCAGGGTTAATGAAGTTAATCACCGCACCGAGGGTGTCTGGCTCGAACCTGATCACCCGTTTTGGCTCCTTTGTGAAAACCATGGTGCTTTCCCCCAAAGCCAATTTAAAGGTGCTGTTCGCTAAAGACTGGGGTAAGAAAACCCTCTTTTTATTGTTTATGCAGCACCTAGACAGCACACTGACCTTCAAACGCGGTATCGGCGGTCAACTGACCAGTCATTTGGGGAACGGCCCGGCGCCTTCAAGATACATTGAAGCCTCTGACGCCATAACCAAAGAGGTTGAAAAAATCGTCGACGGTAAAGCCACCACAGGGATGACCGAAGCCGTATTTGGCACACCCAGCACTGCCCATATTCTGGGTGGTGCCGTAATGGCGAGCGATCCCAAAAACGGCGTCATTAACGACAAGTGCGAGGTGTTTGGCTATGACAATGTGTTGGTCTGTGACGGCTCTGCAATATCCGCAAACCCAGGAGTGAATCCGTCGCTGAGCATTACTGCCATTTCCGAATGGGCCATGAGTCATATCCCCGATAAAGAAATACCCGTTACCGTGAAGAAACCGTCATAGTAAAAAATCGCTGACAGTGAAAAGAAGTGCCTTAGTGACTCGTAATATCTTCCATCTCAATCAAGCGAGCCATGGCGGTCTCATTCGACGAACCACACACCCATTCAGCGGCATGGAAGTCTAGGCAGACTTTCGGCCGCTCTGGCTGACCAAAGATTTTACATAGATTGTTGTCGTCCAACTGCACACAACGTTCACCGGCTTTTTTCCCATCGGGCATCCCCGGAATTGCACTGGTAATGGAGGGGGCGATACAGCAAGCACCGCAGCCAAGGCGACATTCCATAACAAAAGAACTCTTTAGAAAAATATCAGAATAGAATTGAGTCGCTATCAGACCGATCAGTGAACCGGTTCCAAACGAACCGAATTACAAAAGCTCACAAAAAGGATGAAAACTCACAGCCACTTGGGGGACTATTCTACACGAACTTACTTAGGATTCAGAAAAAGCGTTCCGCACCACAAGATATACTTAAAGCTTATGTCGGAAACGAAAAAAATAATCCGAGCCAATCCGAGCCGTCAATCCAGCTAAGCATTAGGAACAATGTATGAAGTATTTACAGCGCATCAACTGGTTTCCACCTGAGCATAAAGTTATCTTTCGTGATCACGAAAACAATCGAAGTTGGATTTCATTTAAGAGCATTCGACTGCTTGCCCGAAGAGAACGCGCCGATATCTGGCTATGCTGTGAAGGTCAGTTTGAATTTTTGATGTTAAAGCTACCCGACTAGTCTTATGACATTCGAATTTAAGACGCTATAATCAAGGATATGAGTGGTTGCAGATTGAGAATCTAGCATGCAGTACCTACAAAAAATCGACTCTTGGCGCGACAAACGTCAAAAATTGATCTTAAAAGAAGACGGCCAAGTTTTTTATATTTCCGCGAAAGCGGCCATGGAGAAAGCCAAATATTGCGATAAGGATATTTGGCAATGCAGAGATAAAGGCCACATCTTTTACATACTACGGGAAAAGGACGTAGCCTAGTGATAGCCCATCACAGGCTAATCGTCATCCAGCAGCTTACCTAACATCGCATGGTAAATATCTTTATCCCCGATATAACCAGTAATCTGTTGTTCTGCCTGAACTAACACACCATGACCTGTGTAATAGCGAATTTCCATCACCTCTTTCATGGAAACCTCTGATGACACTATGGTTGGGTGTTTTTCTAAAGATTCAATGGCCGTTTCACCATTCCACACTTGTAAGGTATGTTGTTCGTCACCGTAGCGAACCTGGCTGTCAGAGATAGATGCTCCCAATTTAAGCCAATAATCATGACGACGACTTAATAAATACTCGCCCTCTTCCTGCTTTAAGGTGTCTAGCGGACGCTGCAATGAACCGGCTTTAACCACTTCTGTTGGATTGGTGTGAGCTACGAAATCACGGACATAATCATTGGCCGGATTCAACACGATGTTCTCTGGCGTATCGTGCTGAACGATCTCACCGTCTTTCATGATCGCGATGTGGTTCCCCAGTTTCAGAGCTTCATCCAAATCATGACTCACAAAAATCACGGTTTTATGCAGCTGTTCTTGCAATCGTAACAGCTCGTCTTGCAATTGCGCTCGAATTAACGGGTCGAGCGCTGAAAAGGGTTCGTCCATCAAAATGATGTCCGTTTCCATTGCCAAAGCCCGTGCTAACCCCACACGCTGTTGCATACCACCCGACAGCTCAGAAGGTTTCATATCCGCCCACTGAGACAAGCCAACCAGTTCCAACTGGTTTGCAGTTTTCTCTTTAATTTCTTTTTTAGAGAGGCCCTTTTGTTCCAAGCCAAAAGCAACATTCTGCGCTACGGTCAGCCAGGGCATCAAAGCGAACTTTTGGAATACCATGGTGATCTTGTTCATGCGGATATCGCGTTGCTCTGCCTCGCTCAACGCCATGAAATCCTGCATGCCCTGCTCAGTTTCAACCAGCACTTCACCACGGGCCACCGGATTCAAACCATTAGCTGTGCGTAACAAGCTGGATTTACCTGAGCCGGACAAGCCCATCAACACACAAATCTCACCCTTCGCCACCGAAAGATTGGCGTTACGAACACCTGCGGTTAATCCGGTTTCATCCAAAATCTCTGAGCGGCTTAATCCTTGATCCAATAAAGGTAAGGCTCTCTCAGGTTGTTTTCCAAAGACGACGTCAACGTTCTTAAATTCAATCATAACTACTTAACAACTCGGAATTTCAATGATCAGAGACTTATTCAGAGGTTCCCTTGGTTTTAAACAAGCGATCCAACATGATGGCAATCAACACAATGGCCAAGCCAGCTTCAAAGCCCGTTGCAATATCAACGGTATTCAAAGCTCGAACCACGGGTTTACCCAGGCCATCAGCCCCCACTAACGCGGCAATCACAACCATCGACAACGACAACATGATGCACTGGGTAATTCCCGCACGAATGCTCGACATCGCCGCCGGAATTTCAATCCGCGTTAAAAGACGCTGCTTAGTGCAACCAAACGCCTGACCGGCTTCTAACAATTCTTTCGGCACTTCACTGATGCCCAGATAGGTCAGTCGAATCGGTGCTGCAATGGCAAAGACAATGGTAGAAATTAGCCCTGGCACAACCCCTAAGCCAAACAAGGTCAGGGTTGGAATCAAATACACAAAGGTCGGAATGGTCTGCATTAAATCCAGAATCGGTCGTAACACTTTATACAGCCACGGACGGTGTGCTGCGGCAATCCCGATCGGCACACCAATCAGCACACAAAAGCCGGTCGCAAAGAGCACCAAAGACAAGGTTTCGATGGTTTCTTGCCAATAGCCAAGATTCCAAATCAACACAAGTGATAAGGTCGAGAATAATGCCGTGCCCCAGTGCCTTTGACGCCACACAGCAAAAGCAGCAATCAGCACAACCACCAACCACGGCGGCATCATAGTCAACAGGTTTACTAAGCCCTCGATCATGGTTTCCAACACAACGGATAAACCATCAAAGAAAGCGCCACTGTGATCGATCAGAGCATCAATAACGTCTTCCGCCCAATCACCCACAGGTAATTTATTTTCTGTAATCCAATTCATAACACTTATATTGATTAATGAATGACATGTGTGATCACTAGTGATCACACATAAAAGAATCTAAGCTAATGCTTTGCTAACGACTTAACTCAACAGTCATCGACTACTTAGCTAAAAATGCTTTAACTGCAGCTTCAGCAGGCTTACCGTCAAGTGTGGTAACACCTTCAAGCCAGCCGGAAAGTACAGACGTGTTGTTACTTAACCATGCTTTTGCAGCAGCGTTAGGCTTTTTACCTTCATCAAGAATGGCAGACATCACTTCGTTTTCCATCGCCAAAGTAAAGGTCAGATTCGTTAATAAGTTGCCCACGTTCTTACACTCAGCGGCATACCCCTTACGAACGTTAGTGAAAACGCTTGCTCCCCCAAGGTTCGGGCCGAAGAAATCATCACCACCTTCCAGATACTCCAACTCAAAGTTCGCATTCATTGGGTGTGGCTCCCAACCTAGGAACACAATCCACTTGTCGCGCTTGGTCTTACGTTTTACCTGAGACAACATACCTGCTTCAGAAGACTCAACCACTTTAAAGCCTTTAAGACCAAACGCATCCTGATCAATCATGGATTGAATCAAACGGTTGCCGTCGTTGCCTGGTTCGATGCCGTAAATTTTGCTGTCGAACTTATCGGCAAACTTGGCGATATCTGCAAAGTTTTTCACACCGGTATCGTACACGTATTTAGGAACCGCCAACGTATACTTTGCACCTTCTAAATTCTTATGGATGGTTTCAACCGTACCACGCTCACGGTACGCTTTGATGTCCGCTTCCATCGTTGGCATCCAGTTACCCAAGAACACATCAATGTCGTTATTTTCCAACGACTTATAGGTCACAGGCACAGACAGTAACTGAGTCTTGGTTTTGTAGCCCATGCCTTCCAGCAACGTAGACGTAATCGCGGTGGTCGCCGTAATATCAGTCCAGCCAACGTCCGAAAAACGAACGGTTTCACATTGGTTTGCACTTGCTATCGTTGATGCAGACAAGGTCGCTGCTGATAGCAGTACCGAACCGAGTAGAGATCTAAATTTCATTGTCTGTGTTTCCTCGTTATCGATGAGTTTTCTTGTTATTGGTTGTTCAAATTATTTGTTGTAATAAGTCGTTGTAATCAGCCGCTATTTAATAATGCGCTCTGGAGTGTGATCACGCTGCTTGGTTTGCCACTCGTGCTCCATTCCGACCTCTGCCGTGCTTACCTGCAAGGTGCCCTGCCCTTTAATCAAATCCGCAGCACGTTCAGCCACCATAATGGTCGGCGCATTTAAGTTCCCATTTGGAATCGTTGGGAAGATGGATGAATCCACCACGCGTAATCCGGAAACCCCGCGCACCCGTGTTTCGGAATCCACCACTGCCATGTCATCTTCTCCCATCCGGCAAGAACACGACGGGTGATACGCACTTTCTACGTTCTGACGTACGAACTGATCAATCTCTTCATCCGTTCTTACGTGCTCACCAGGTTGGATTTCTCCGTCCCGATAATCATCGAACGCAGGTTGATTGATGATCTCACGCGTTAATTTCACGCAGTCCCGGAAACCTTCAATGTCATCTTCGTGTTGAAGATAGTTAAACAGAATGCTCGGCTTATCTTTCGGATCAGCACTCTTAATATGAATACGTCCACGACTTTTCGGTTTGTTATGGCCAATGTGTACCTGGAAGCCATGACCAGCAAAGGCGGTTCGGCCATCGTAACGCATCGCCGCTGGTAAGAAATGGTATTGAAGGTCTGGCCACTCAACGCCTGCTTTGGAACGAATAAAGCCGCACGACTCAAAGTGGTTGGTTGCACCTAAACCATCACGTTTAAAGAACCAACGGGCACCAATTAAGAATTTATTGAACCAGTCCAACTTACTGTTCAAGGTGATTGGCTGTTTGCACTTAAACTGGAAGTAAAACTCCAAGTGATCCTGAAGGTTTTCACCCACGCCGGGTAACTCGTGCGCAACTTCGACACCCGCCTTTTCAAGCACAGCTTTGTTACCAATACCGGAGAGCTGTAAGATCTGAGGCGAGCCAACCGACCCTGCCGAAAGTACGACTTCTTTCGAGCAACGCACCTCTTCAATGGTGCCTTTACGCTCGTACTTCACTCCCACTGCGATTTTGTTTTCCTGCCCAGGTTTATTTTCTAACAGCACTTTATGCACCAAAGCGTGGGTTATTACGGTTAGATTTGGGCGAGACATCGCAGGACGCAAGTAAGCGTTTGAAGTTGACCAACGCACACCGTTCTTAACCGTCATGTGCATCGGGCCAAAACCTTCTTGCTGTTTACCATTGTAATCCTGAGTAAAGAAATAACCCGCTTGCTGACCCGCTTTGATGAACGTCTTATAGAGCGGATTCTTCATCTGGTTGCCGTTATTGACACCCAACGGGCCGGAATCACCACGATACTCATCAGCACCGAACGCCCAGGTTTCCGCTTTTTTGAAATACGGTAAGCAGTTCGCATAATCCCAATCTTTGGCACCATGTTCTGCCCACTCATCAAAGTCTTTTGCATGGCCACGAACGTACACCATGCCATTGATCGACGACGAACCACCCAGCACTTTACCTCGTGGGCAATGCATTTCACGGTTATCCAAATGCAGCTCAGGTTCAGTCTCAAACTGCCAAGCGTATTTTTCAGTATTCATCGGAATGGATAAGGCCGTCGGCATCTGAATAAAAATGCTTCGATCACTGCCACCGGTTTCCAATAACAACACAGATACCTTAGGGTCTTCCGACAGTCGATTGGCTAACACACAACCGGCCGAACCAGCGCCAACAATGATGTAATCGTATTTTTTGCTCATCAAACTTTCCTAAAACGGGCTTTCCAAAGGATTCATCCCCACATATACCGCTTTCAACTGGGTATAGTGATTTAATGTCGCCACACCATTTTCACGACCAATGCCCGATTGCTTGTATCCACCCACCGGCATTTCGGCAGGCGAAGCGCCGTAGGCATTGATCCAGCAAATACCCGCTTGTATTTGATGAATCACACGATGAGCACGTTGAATGTTTTGGGTAAATACACCAGCGGCTAGACCAAGTTCCGTATCGTTAGCACGCGCAATGACTTCGGTTTCTTCAGAGAAGCTCAACAACGCCATGACCGGGCCAAAGATTTCTTCACGAACAATGGTCATGTCGTCTGTACAATCCGCAAACACGGTCGGCGCAACGAAATAACCATTAGGTGCTGATTCAGGGCTTAACGCTTGACCACCCGCGAGTAGGGTTGCACCTTCATCAATGCCTTTCTGAATGTAATCCATCACTAAGCTGTGATGTTTCTTAGAAATCATTGCGCCGAAATTCACTTCCGGATCAAGAGGATTACCCGCAATGATGTTGTTCTGGATGCGTGTCACCAACTTCTCTTTGAATTGATCCATCACGGATTCATGCACAAAGACTCGTGTACCGTTAGTACAAATTTCACCTTGGGTGTAGAAGTTACCCAACATGGCAGCAGACACCGCTTCGTCCAGATCGGCATCGTCAAACACGATCAATGGCGACTTACCACCCAGCTCCATGGTCACATCTTTTAGGTTTGATGCGGCATTAGCCATCACCTTCTTGCCCGTACCCACTTCACCCGTAAAGGAAACCTTCTCGATACCACTATGACCGGTCAGTTGCTGCCCTACTCGATGGTCGCCTTGAACTACATTGAATACGCCAGCCGGTACACCTGCTTCAATAAAAATTTCTGCCAGTTTCAATGCGCCCAATGGTGTTTCTTCTGACGGCTTAAACACCATCGCATTACCCGTTGCCAGGGCCGGAGCTGATTTCCAGCAAGCAATCTGTAACGGATAATTCCAAGCACCAATCCCAGCACACACGCCCAAAGGCTCGCGACGGGTGTAATAAAAATCACCACCTAAATCCTGTTGATTGCCCTCGATAGATGGCGCGAGACCAGCAAAGAATTCAATGGAATCGGCCCCGGTAACAACATCTACAACAGACGCTTCTTGCCAAGGTTTACCGGTATCCAATACTTCAATTCGAGCCAGTTCATCATTACGTTCGCGCAACAGCGCAACCGCTTTTAATAGGATGCGTGAACGCTCCATACCAGTCATTGCTGACCACTCAGCAAAGCCTTGTTGCGCAGATTCAACCGCGCGATCAACCAAGGCTTCATCCGCTTGTTCAACAGCGTAAATCACTTCACCAGTAGCAGGGTTTACTACATCGAAAGTTTCACCAGTGGCATTTGCCACATACTGGCCATGAATAAAGGATTGATAACATGGTTTGTTCGTAACGGGGTTAGTCATAACTTATTCGCTAAATCAAAGATCTCAAAAATCGTTTACATAATGCAGCGGCGTGCTGCCCATCAATAGCTTCTTCACTAAGCGCACCTCGTAACCATAGGCCATCAATCAAAGCGGCAATACTTTTTGCTGCATCATCAACCATTTCTTCTGGCAACAATGCTCTTAGTGAATATTTAAGGTTTGAATGCAATCGGCGTTCATTCACTCGTTGCAAACGTGCAAACTCTGGCTGATGCATTGACTGAGCCCAAAATGCCATCCAAGTCTTTGCACTGGACTCATCAATTTGAAATTGGCTGAAGTTAGCATCAATGATCGCATCCAAACGCGTTAATGGATCATTCCCAATTTCGCTGTTCAACTGAGCAAACAATTCATCCTGCAACGACTGCAGTAAAAATCGAACCGTCGCTTCTAATAATTCTTGCTTACCGCCGAAGTAATGACTGATGACCCCCGTCGATACTCCAGCAATCTTACTGATACTGCTTACTGTCGTCCCATGCAAACCAAAGCGTTCGACAGAAGCAATGGTTGCCTCAATCAGCTGCGCTTGGCGTATTGGTTTCATTCCTACTTTTGGCATGACACGAACGTACTCTTCATTCATTAAACAAATTGAACGTTTCAAGATTTGGATCACCGCATTGAGCAAGCCCCAAGCCATACTTCAAAGCGTATTCATAACCCATTCTTTTTTTAATGAACGTTCAATATAAAAAGAATAATAATAGTTAGAGTTGTAAATATCAAATCCACAAAGTCTACTAATATTCAGATAGCCACTCAGAAAAAAACGGATCAAAACCTAAAGAAATAACGATTAATCTTTTATTTTCAATAAGATAAAGACAGTCACACCACCAAAAGAATTCTTTTAGGACTCTAAATATTTTCCTGATAAACGTTTTTATTCTGATCAAAAAAACATAGACATCTATAGACTATCCTTCCATTCTCCCCTTCTCTGGATAGGTTATTGGTCAAACTGCAGGCATAAAAAAAGCGAGCCGAAGCTCGCTTTTTATCGATCTGAAGTTTGCTACTTAGCGCTTAACTACCTAGCAATTCAGCTTTTAAGCCGTCGTGTACAGGATTGTCTGACAACCAAATACCGAACATAGCTTTTTTGAATTCTACGCCTTTAACAGTGTCTTTCTTAACACCGTTCTTAGTAACAGTTACACCTTCACCTGGTACGTAAACCAAATCAAAGATGTCACCTTCTTTAATCTCTTCACGGAAAACATTGATGAACTTATCGATTTCAGATTTGATTGCTGCAGTGTTACCACCCGTTGCCAGCTCAAAACCTTCGTTCGTTGCATTGACCATTTTCTCTGCTGTAATCAAGCCAGAAACGATGTGTAAACGAAGCGCCATTGGCTGGTCAGCATTAACAACCTGATCGGCTGATAAGCCTTTGTTTTGTAGGTAAAGACCTGCAACGTAAAGATCCAGGAACATCTTGTCACGGATGCCTGCGCCATTAAGCACTAGATCGCCACTTGAAACACTTAGTTGATCTGGAATTTCAATGTCAGCAATTTGCATAGCTGAAGCGGACATTGCGCAAACCATTGCGCCACATGCGATGATTTTTTTAAACATTTATCTCTGATCCCATATTGTTATTGTTAGTCGTCCAGTACACAGGTCGCTTAGGAGTGTGTGCCCTGTGCGCGATAAAGTGTACTGGTTTGGGTACCACAAAAATGTGGACTGAGTTACATTTTTTATCTGAAATAAGCGCCAAATGTTAAAAGGCGACAAAAAGCATCATAGCCGCCCTATTACATACGATCAACAACCTTAATGCCTAACAGATCCAGGCCAGTGTGCATCGCTTCTGCAACGCGTTTACACAGTGCCAAACGGCTTGCTCGAACCTCGGCATCCACGCCCTCTTTATTGATAGGACACGCCTCGTAGAAGGTCATGAAGTTGCCTGACAACTCATACAGATACGTACACAGTAAATGTGGTGCACCCTCTTTCGCTACCGCTTCTACGACCTCAGGAAGTTGTAAGAGTTTCATTGCCAAAGTACGCTCTGCGTCTTCTTGAACAACAATATCCGCAGCAAAGGTTTCTAATGACTCATCTGCTTTGCGGAATACACTAACAACACGAGTGTAAGCATACTGAAGGTAAGGCGCAGTATTACCTTCAAACGACAACATGTTATCCCACTCGAAAATGTAATCCGTCGTGCGGTTCTTAGATAGATCAGCATACTTCACAGCACCGATGGATACGGCATCGATCACCGCTTGTTTTTGCTCTTCAGTAAGATCAGAACCTTTCGACTCAATCAAACTAGTGGCACGCTGCTCTGCTTCATCCAACAAATCAGACAACTTAACCACACCGCCAGAACGAGTTTTGAACGGGCGGCCATCTTTGCCTAACATCATGCCAAATGCATGGTGCTCCAAAGACATGCCTTCAGGCGCATAGCCCGCTTTACGGACAATGGTCCAAGCTTGCTGTAAGTGCTGAGCCTGACGGGAGTCGATGAAATAAAGTACACGGTCTGCACCTAATTCTTCATTACGATACTTGGCACATGCAATGTCCGTCGTCGTGTAAAGGAAGCCACCGTCTTTCTTCTGGATAATTACACCCATTGGATCGCCATCTTTGTTCTTAAACTCGTCCAAGAACACCACCATGGCGCCATCGTCTTCAACAGCCAAACCTTTCTCTTTAAGATCAGCCACAACACCTGGCAGCATATCGTTGTACTGGCTTTCACCCATGACATCATCACGAGACAAAGTCACATTTAAACGGTCATAAGACTTCTGGTTCTGCTCCATAGTGACATCAACCAGCTTGCGCCACATGTCATTACACCACTGGTCACCACCTTGCAGCTTCACCACGTAATTACGCGCGCGCTCTGCAAATTCCTCATCGAAATCGTATTTCTGCTTGGATTGACGATAGAATTCTTCCAAATCCGACAATTCAGATTCAAGTACATCCGGGTTATCACGCATCAGCTCTTCTAGGTGTGCAATCAACATCCCAAATTGAGTACCCCAGTCACCAATGTGATTACAACGAATCACTTTGTGACCTAAAAACTCCAACGTTCGAACAACAGCATCTCCGATAATGGTGGAACGCAAGTGACCAACGTGCATTTCTTTAGCAACGTTCGGAGCGGAATAATCAACCGCAATGGTTTGAGTCTCTTGAAGCTCAACACCGCAACGCGAGTCGTAGCCTTTTAATTCGTTGGCAACCCAATCTTTATTTAGAAAGATATTAATGAACCCTGGGCCCGCAATTTCTAATTTATCGATCACACCTTCGAGCTGAACCTGCTCAACCACTTTCTGAGCAAACTCACGTGGATTCATGCCCAGTTTTTTGGCAACCGGCATCACACCGTTGGATTGATAATCTCCGAAATTAGCTTTCGCGCTTGGTCGCACCATTCCTGGTGTTCCTTCAGGAGCACCTGCGGCTACTAATGCTTTTGAAAACGCTTGATCTAGAAAGTTACGAAGATTCATTTATCAACCTTTATGAAATTGGGGAAGGAGTTAACAAACTGCTTTATAGCGAAACAACACTAAAATGCTTCAAAAATGAGGCGCTATTCTACAACAGACTGCGTAGAGGAAAAACCGCCGAATATAGAAAGTCCGAAGAACGAAAAGCCAGATACAGAAAAGGCCAGCAAATGCCAGCCCTTATCGATCAGATATATTGACAGAAAGTCGATTACAAGCCTTCTAAAAGAGCATCCAACGCTTCTTCAACACCCACCGCATCCTGTACTTCCTGCAATGCTCTCGGATGATCCATTCCCACCGCATCTGCGATTTGAGAAGGGAAGCGAGCGATAATCTCGTCTTCACTTAACTCGTCCATGTGTGCTTGATGTAGGAATAGCGCTAGATTAATAATGCCAGCCATAGGCGGAACCGGATCATTCGCCAACGGATCATAGTGATGAGCAATGCCATCGCTCATTTCATTAGGAAAACGCCATCGCCTCGCCAACTCTGCACCAACCTCCGCGTAATCATAACCAAAGACCTGATGCTCCGCTTCACGACGGTCTTTACCTTCTTTGATCATGGCATCAACGCCGACACATTCCTGCGGATACACGGTATGCATCAGTACTATACCAATGGAATACAACATGCCCGCCGTAAATGCAGATTCAGGGTTCACATTGGTATAACGAGCAATCCAACGCGATAGCTCGGCAACTGCAAAACTGTCTTTCCAAAAACCTTTTCGATCAAACCCTTGAGGTACAGTAACTGCCGCCGAGATACCTGAAGCCAACACCATGGTTCGCAACATACTCAAGCCAAGCAGCACCACTGCATCATTGATCGTTTTGACTTCACGACTCGAACTGAATTTCGCCGAATTAGCGATTCGTAAAACCTTTGCACTTAACACCTGATCTTTCGATATTTTATCGGCAATGTCGTCAATATCGATGGATTCTTCATCCTTAAAACTTTCGATCAGTTCCTGAACCACTTTAGGAATACTTGGGAGTTGTTGTGAGCTATTGAAAATGTCTGCTAGTTCCATATACATCCTCATCAGATAATACTTGCCGAATACTCAATAGATGCGCTCCGCGCCGGACAACTCTTTGATTTAAAGGAAGATTTAAATCAAAAAGATCCCCTGCCTCTATCAAGTAAGACATGAAAATTAATACTAAGCTTGGTCTCGCGAGATGTGCTTCACTGAACCCTGTTTTTGTTAGAATCTTTTCTGATCCACACATTTGAGTGTAGACACTAATCTGCCCTCAACACTGACTTTTTTCGTTATCTTTATGTTAAAAAGACTGTCAGCCATACCTCATTGCTCTCAACATATCTTGTGACCACTCAAATTGATCATTTCCCGACCAATGACCAAAAAAAGACGACCTAAACCTTAACTGTCTTTTGCTCTAACGCTACAATACGCCGCTGTTTAAAACCTATCATTTATGAACTGTAATTCTGAGAACAATTTCTATGTCAAAGCATCAAGGTAAAGTCGGGTTTGTATCACTGGGCTGCCCAAAAAATACGGTAGACTCGGAGCGTATTCTGACTCAACTAAAAACCGAAGGTTATGAGATATCCCCTAGCTATGAGGATGCGGATGTTGTTCTTGTAAATACGTGCGGATTCATTGATAGCGCAGTTCAGGAATCATTGGATACCATTGGTGAAGCCATTCAGGAAAACGGTAAAGTTATCGTGACCGGCTGCTTAGGTGCGAAAGAAGATGTTATCCGTGAAGTGCATCCTAACGTGCTAGCAGTAAGTGGCCCGCATGCTTACGATGAAGTTATGAATCAAGTTCATGAAGTGGTTGATAAACCGGTTCATAATCCGTTTGAGAGCTTAGTTCCCGATACTGGCGTGAAGTTAACACCAAAACATTACGCTTATCTAAAAATCTCAGAAGGCTGTAACCACCGTTGTACGTTCTGCATTATTCCTTCTTTCCGTGGTGATTTGGTTAGCCGCCCTGTGGGTGAAGTGCTTCATGAAGCCAAACGCCTTGCGGATGCCGGTGTTAAAGAATTATTGGTGATTTCACAAGACACCAGTGCTTATGGCGTCGACACCAAATACAAACTTGACTTCTGGGATGGTCGCCCGGTTAAAACACGCTTAACTCAACTGTGTGAAGAGTTGGCTAAGTTTGGCATCTGGGTTCGCCTTCACTATGTTTATCCATATCCGAATGTAGATGAGCTGATTCCTTTGATGGCTGAAGGAAAAATCCTTCCGTACTTGGATATCCCATTCCAACACGCATCACCAAAAGTGTTAAAGAACATGAAGCGCCCTGCCCATTCTGAGAAAGTGCTAGGACGTATTAAGAAATGGCGCGAGATCTGCCCGAACATTGTGCTTCGCTCTACCTTTATTGTGGGCTTCCCTGGTGAAACCGAAGAAGACTTCCAAATGCTATTAGACTTCCTTGAAGAAGCACAATTGGATCGCGTCGGCTGCTTTAAGTACTCTCCGGTAGATGGTGCCACTGCTAATGAGCTACCAGATCAAGTTGATGAAGACGTAAAACAAGAGCGTTGGGATCGCTTTATGGAAGTTCAACAGCGCATCAGTGCTGCCAAGCTTCAAGCAAAAGTCGGTACCATCATGGATGTGATCGTTGATGAAGTGGTAGAAGAAGGTGCCGTTTGCCGTTCATTCGGAGACGCGCCTGAAATCGACGGCCAAGTTTTCCTGGATAACCAAGTTCACCTGAAGCCAGGGGAAATCGTAACCGTTAAAATCGAAGAAGCCGATGAATACGATATGTGGGGTCACTTGGTTTAATCTGTTTAAACCATTAACCGCACGAAACGAAAAAGGGGATTTGTTACAATCCCCTTTTTTATTCTTATTTACTGTCTCAATTGCAAGCGCTCAATCCGTTACTACTCTGGGCAAGGTGGTAAACATCAACACCGCTTCCGCCGGATTCACTTCACTGGCTTTTTTCTTCTTTTTAACCAAGCCGCGAGTTTTAGAAACGCCTTCGCTCACACTTTTGGCAATGGTGTAGTAAGTACCATCAAACTCGGTGTAGGGAATCAAATCCATAGGATCATTTTTAAGCGCCATCACTTGCAGGCTCTCCACCCCAAACGGTGGCTCGATTTCAAACTCACCCAAGGACATCCAGCGATTGGCATCGTCCGCATTTACATATTGGATAAATTTTCGATTCCCCGGCGCATCCTGCAAATCAAGGAGATAGCTTTTTTCACCTTGATTACTCTTGGTATGACCTACTAAATAGTAATAGCCAGGCTGGTTCAATTTGATAAAGAGTTCAACCGATTCACCCGCCATAAACGCCAAATCACGCATCCCGCGATTAGTGCGCAGCTGCACTGAAAAATCAGACGACACGGCATACCCCGAATGCAATAACTGATCAAAGTCGACGGCTTTTGGCTGTGTATTAAGATGTGCAAATGCTGAAGGTGCTAACCGAACAAGCCGAGCAGCAACAACACTCCCCTGACGATCCACTAAGCGGTAATTTACCGTTATTCCTTTTCCATGCTTTGCGTATTGCCCTTCAAAGTAGTATTCCGCTCGATTTAAGGACGTTGTTTTTCCACCAAGTACAGATTCCAAGTGCACTTTCATCGCCTGAGCAAATTCGGTGACCTCTCGTGAGCTCTGCAAAGTCGCAGGTAAGATGAGGATATTTGATTGAGTAATGTTCTTAACCAATTGTTTGGCAGCATGAGCCAGCGATTTGGATTGAGATACGCTTTGTTGTAAGCGTTCCATTAAATCATGCTTACTCACATCTAAGGATGCTTTCTTCGCATCAGCACTGGAAAGCAGAGCGAGCACTTCACGTAAGCGATACCATTCATCTATCTGATTAATCGCTTTAGCTAACGCTTGTTCTTGCTGAATCTGTGACATTGAATCAATCGCTTTCTCCGTATGCTGGATCTCGTCTGATAGCAAGGTCAACTTCTGGAGATATAAAGGAGCGGCTTGCTGGGAATCCAACAAACCGTGACAGGTATATTCGTTACTCTTGGCAAAACAATCCACCTGAGCACCTAAGATCGGCAGATGCGTGGTTGCTTTCGTTTTGGTTGTGGATTTTAGACCTTTAACTGTATCCGCCACGCTGACAGATTCGCTTTCGATTTGAACGTATAAATTGCTGGCCAGATGACTGAGTACTTGCTCACGTGCATAAGCTTCAGTGGGCCCAAACGACTGAGCATCCCAAGTCTGCCCATAAGATACAGAAACAAATACCAGCAAACTGAGAGCAATTAATTTATTAAGCACCTTATACATAACAACAAACCCTTTACCATTACCCTAATAAAGCAAAATAGACAGGAAATAAATAACGTTCAAAGAGTACTGCGATTTATTGAGAATTACATGTCTGATAGAAATCCAAAAGAACATTCCGGTATTTCTGTAAATTGAAGGTCGCAATATGCAGGCCTGAAGAGTCGACCCATGACAGTTGTTCAAAATGCCTGCTAAGTGCGACACCTTGATCATAAGGAATCACCTGATCATTCGGCGAATGGAATTGCAGAACAGGCATCTTAAGTTTATCTGCATAATCCTCTGGTTCTAAATCCGAAGGCAACAACCAACTGGCCGGATAAGCAAAAAGCCAAAATAACCAAGAGCGTTGAAAGCTGATTCTCGCCATATCCTGAAACGAACCAAACCCGGCATCTAACACCACACAATCCGGTTGTGATTCCATATTCGCGATGGCCATAACTGACAAGGCGGCACCAATGCTCTGCCCTAAAACATAAATGGGTTTGTTATCAACAGACGCTCTTCGTTGCATCCATTCATAGGATACTTGCATATCTGAAAGCACATCCGGCAAAACAGGCACCCCGGATGATTTACCAAACCCACGATAATCAACCAGAAAAACTTCATAACCCGCTTTAGGCAGCCAATGAACACTACCAAAATGCGTACTGATATTTTCTGCATTACCATGAAAGAAAACGATACGACCTTTAAGCTCGCCTTCCGCATGAAACAGCCAGTTCTCTAACTGAACACCATCTGGCGTTTCAAGCGTGACCGCTTCATAAGAAATGCCATAATCTTTAGGATCATTAAAGTATTGAGTGCTGGGATGGAAATAGAGTGTCGTTAAAGAACGACACCCTGATAATAAAGTAAAAATCAGAACGATAAGAATAAGTGGGAAATGCCGACTCTTTTTCATCATAAGCTCATCCTTTGAATCCGTTCAAAGCACCGTTAACAAGTACCGTTAATTGGCGGATATTCCAGTATTTCCAGTCACTGATTAAAAGTAATAACGATAGCCAGCAAACACTTCACCAAAAGATTCATCATTGTGCCATTCATAACCTAACGAGAATCTCAGCGCATGGTTTACATTAAGATTAATATTTTGTTCAAAAGAAGCCTTGGTTCGGTATTGACCATTCAAAAATTTATAGCCACTTACATCCAATTTTTGAGCACCGAACGAAGGATTATTCAATAATCCAACTGCTGCACCAAACGCCGGTTCAACGAAGTATTCAAAATCTTGATTATGCTCCGCCCTTGCCGTTGCTAATCCATAGAAGGCCATATCATCGGTTACTTCATAGGTATGACCAACACCACCGTTCACTTGAACCACACCGGTATCATCGTTCTCACTATAAACTCGTTCATAGCCCACATTAACTCGCCAGGAAAGCGGCGTTAGAAAACGATTACGTTTAGAAATGGAATTAATATCCAATAATTCAAAACGATTTACCTTCAATCCTGCGTCTTGGTAATACCTTAGTTCCGTATTCGCAAATAAAATCTGAGCACCGCGAATGTATCCCTGCTCATTATCAAGCAAGTCATGATAATTCACTCGAAAACTGAACTGCTGATAAAAGTCGTCATTTCTTTCACCAATCCCATACGTAATCAAACTGGTTTCATGACCCGTTTCAGGCGATGCAGGCTCTGCAACTTCCAACTTTTCAGACGGCAGCTTATTCAATGCAAGCAGCAATCGATGACTTCTGCGAGCCATCTCCTTACTTCTCTGAATTTTTCTTTGCTCATATCTCAAAAAGCTATACGCCAACTGGACTACATCCGCTTTTTCTTTATCTTCAAGCGCTAAAAACTCCGACGATTCCATCACTTGAATATCATCCGCAAGCGCACGAGCCAACACTTGGCTTTCTTCGGATAAAGCATTAATCCGAGTTCTCAAGACACTGACTTCGGAAGGGCGGAATTTAATATCCTCAACTAACTCTTCCTCAATTACAGCCCGTACGGTATTGGTAGGAATCACAGCATAACTAAAACGCCCCGTCAGGTTTACATCCGGGCGAACCAGCTCTAACAACGCTAATAAACGGAACGAACAGTTTTCGTCTAAAAAGAAATAATCGAAATTAATGTCTTTTAATTCCCAAACGTGCTGAAGAATCAAATCTACTTCTTCCGGCGTCAGGTTAAGTTTGTATTCCCACATGTCTCGGTTTTCCATGCGGTTATATTCTTTGATTTTTTCAAAGTAACGCATCATGTTATAAACACCGGGATAACCTCCGGCAAGCCCATGGTACGCAAAGAAAATAGAGTTATCGTCGTTATTAATATTTG
Source organism: Litoribrevibacter euphylliae (assembly GCF_042646085.1). Classification (NCBI taxonomy): domain Bacteria; kingdom Pseudomonadati; phylum Pseudomonadota; class Gammaproteobacteria; order Oceanospirillales; family Oceanospirillaceae; genus Litoribrevibacter; species Litoribrevibacter euphylliae. Next base: position 393,075 of record NZ_JBHRSZ010000002.1, read on the forward strand.
CACCAAAATTAAGTGCATACGACAACCAATCCGAACCTTCCTCAATGTCTTTAGGGTCAAACCTCAACAATGTATGGCCGAACATAGAAGACGGACTGTTAAGCGTACTCGCAGGAAATACCAGCGAAACAGAATGCGCATTTACTTCACTGCGCCATTGAGCGTAATCCTTACATTTCACTGCGGGTAAACGTTCAGAATCAATAGATAACTTTTCTGAAAGCCACTGATAACGATAAATGAATCGACATTGGGCCTGCTCTTCGCCCTGCTCTTTGGTAGAAAAAATCTGCTCTATGGTTGCCAGAAGTTCACTTTCACTGTTGCTATCACCGTCTTCCGCATAGAAGAAATCAGGATCATCCACGTAACTGCTATAACCTGAAGCTGACCAAGAATCTTCATGATAGTGCAACAAGGCCCACCAGGTTTTTTCATCAGCAAGCTTCAAGCGTAGGGCCTGCCTTTGTAATTCTTTAACGTATTGATTTGTTTCTGAAATATTGTTGTTTGCGTGCAAATTAAAACTAAGTAAAACACCCAGCAGAAGAACTATTAAATGGTGCATATATAGGAACTAATGATTTAAGGAATAAGGAGGGGAAAACAGAATAAAGATAGGGAAAGAATAATCAACATAAAGAATGCCTACGAGAGGCATTCTTTATTAACACAAATTAAGCAGCGTACTTGCTTAAACGAGTGTCAGCTTTCATAACGTCAAGAACAGCAGCCATTGCTTGGTCAGCTGTAACTTCTTCGCTTGGGAAAATTACTGCGAAGTTTTCATGCATCACTGCATCAAAAGTAGCACGATCTTGAGCTTCAATGTTAAGAGCTACAGCAACAGTACGAAGTGCATCGCCATGACCACGAGCTACGTCTTCAGAAAACTCGTCCATGATAGCACCAAGGTCGATCATTGGCTTACCACCGTATGTCAATGTACCGTCAGCAGAACAGCCGTTAGTACCAGAAGTCATACCGAATGAAGCATTACCTGATGTACCGTTAGTTGTAGAAGCAAGAACATGCATAGGTAGACCAGACTGGCCTTCAAACAACATGTTACCCCAACCACAGCTATCGCCACCTGGTACAACTGCTGAAGCTTGGAAAGACGCTGCCAATAGACCTGCTGCCAATAAAGACTTTTTCATAGTAATTCCTCTTACTAACTAAATCTATGCGCGGAAAAATTCGTCACATAGAATTTCAAATTTTGATTCTAGCCCTTTCTACTTTAGATGAGATCTCACAATGAGCGAGATTATCTTTGTTTCAAAAAGTAAACACTCGTTTAAGAACCGGATTCCATTTTTAGAATTCATAAATCCAAATGAACACTAATATAACTCAGAAATTACAACCTCGTTTCAACAAGGTTACAAGTACGGAGCAAGGCCGATTAAAATAAAAGTTGATCCTCAAATCAAGATTTTTTTATTAGAAAACTGGTATTTGGTTAACAAAAGCCATCATTAAAATCAGTCCAGCAGTCAGATCCTCAACAAAAAGGGCCACCTAATGGCAGCCCTCTGTAGATTTAGATCGACAGAAAATATCAATCAAGACACTAAAATCGAACCTTTCATATAAAGTACAGCTCCACCTTTTAAAGTAACGTTTTCATCACTCACGACACAAACAAGGTTTCCTTCCCTTGCAGATACCTGCCTTGCTGTTAGTTCGCTCTTACCTAATTTCTCTGCCCAAAATGGCGCTGAAACACAATGAGCCGAGCCGGTCACTGGGTCTTCATTAATCCCAAACGCAGGCGCAAAGTAGCGTGATACAAAATCTACATTCTTACCAGGCGCTGTAACTATCGCACCCCGTCGATCCAACTGAGCTAATACGGAAAAGTCAGGATTTAAAGCAAGAACATCGTCTTCTGAAGGAAGCACTACCAAATAGTCATCGGAAACGAGCGCTTCAGAAACATCTATTTTCAAACCTTCAGTAAGTGCTGCAGGAATCTCGCTCACAGCTTCCGGCTTCAGATTTGGAAACGTCATGCTATAACCTGAAGCTTCTTTCACTACGGTGAGAGGGCCTTTGAATTTGGTCTGAAACGTAATTTGATCATCAGCAAAGCCCATTTCTTCAAAAAGTACATGTGCCGTTGCTAGTGTTGCGTGACCACATAGCTCAACTTCACAGGTTGGCGTAAACCAACGTAGCAACAACTCACCCTCTTCCGTCATGGCAAAGAAGGCGGTTTCTGCCAAGTTATTTTCTGCAGCAATGTTTTGTAGTACTGCATCATCAAGCCATTCAGTCAGAGGAACGACAGCAGCAGGATTTCCTTTGAACAACTCAGAGGTAAAGGCATCAACCTGATAAATCGTCAACCAATTACTCATTTGTTATTCCCCTAACGTTGCGACCATAACGGCTTTAATTGTATGCATCCGGTTTTCTGCTTGATCGAACACGATAGAGTGTCTCGATTCAAAAACCTCTTCGGTGACTTCCATACCATCAAGACCAAACTTCTGATAGATCTCTTCACCTACTTTGGTTTCACGATTATGAAAGGCAGGAAGACAATGCATAAATTTAACGTCAGGATTTCCGGTTTGCTCTATCACTTGCTGATTGATTTGATACGGTTTCAATAAGGTAATACGCTCATCCCAAACGGATTCAGGCTCACCCATAGAAACCCATACATCGGTGTAAAGGAAATCAGCGCCTTTTACCCCTTCTTCCACATCTTCTGTGAGAAGAATCTTAGCACCGGATTGTTTCGCAATTTTCTGGCAGGTTTCCACCAATGACTCCACTGGCTGGCAGCTCTTTGGAGCCGCAATACGGAAATCCAAGCCCATAATAGCCGCACCGACCATCAAAGAATTCGCCATATTATTACGACCGTCACCCAAGTAACAAAAGGTCATCTCATGCAAATCTTTATGGGAGTGTTCTTGCATCGTTAAGAAGTCTGCAAGGATTTGTGTCGGGTGGAACTCATCCGTCAAACCGTTCCAAACCGGCACACCGGCATGCTCTGCTAATTCTTCCACAACCGACTGACCGTAACCACGGTATTGAATGCCATCGTACATGCGCCCTAATACACGAGCAGTGTCTTTCATCGATTCTTTATGACCGATTTGCGAACCGCTTGGCCCAAGATAGGTAACATAAGCGCCTTGATCTTGCGCAGCCACCTCAAATGCACAACGAGTTCGTGTCGACGACTTTTCAAAGATCAACGCAATTTGTTTGCCTTTTAATCGAGGTTGTTCATAACCACCATATTTAGCTGCTTTCAAGTTGGCAGCCAAAGACAACAAAAAACCAATTTCCTCCCGGTTGAAATCCAGAAGCTTTAAAAAGTGTCGATTTCTCAAATTAAATGCCATGCATTCATCTCTTCTATCTAACGGTACACATCGAACAGCCCACAGATTCCGGGCCAAAAGATTACGTTTTGTTACAGGAAACCCCGCACTCTACCTCTTCTTTCCATGAGACTCAATGCCCGCGAATCATCTAACAATTGCACCTATTCACAAGATGGCGGCGTTTTTTACTTATCAAACACGGACAAAATTGTATAATCTTTGCGCGTCTTGTTTGGCCCAAAAAATAAAACTTAGGTAGACAAGCGTCTATACTGGGAATCTTGTGGACATACAGCTACTACATAATGTTACATTCCACAGACCTGAACGACCGATAGCAGAACTATAATAAGGCAAGCATGGTCGTATATAAATCGAGCAGCGCCAGCCCTATCTTCTCTCTGTTGCCATACGCAGTAGTCGCAGAGAAACAACGGCATTGCAATAATATCTAATCTAGTTACTGAACCAAGGATGGATGGCTCAGGCTTTGCTAAACTTAGAAAACTAAGTCCAAGAGAAAACAGGGATGAACTGGTTTAACAACCTAAAAATTCGCTACAAGCTCGCCCTTATCGTATTGCTACCCAGCATTACGCTTTTGGCCTTTTCAATTAAGGCGATTCAGGAAAGGTACAGCGTCTACCAAGACTTTTCGACTACAGCCACTGACTTTCATGCGATTGATTACATTTATTCCATTGTTAGCGGCCTGCAAACCGAACGAACCTTAAGCCGGGCCTATCAAGTCACACAACAAGGCAACTACCAAGAAGCACTCTTAAGACACAGAAAAGTAGTCGATAATGCGATTCATCAGCTGGAGCAATTTGTTAAACGCAGCGAAATCAGTCAACGTTTTAAAGACCCCAGAAGCCTGGACGCGGATCAGCGAATCAATGATCCGGTGAATGACCTCAATCAACTGCTCTTTGACTTAGAGTCGATTAGAGATGTACGCGCAGGTTTTGATAACAAAAACCCGAATTCAGACTACTTCTACTTTTTCTCCGACATTATTCAAACGGCGCTTTATCTGGTTAAGGCCATCACCTCCACCAACCATGACCTGTCGGTTCTGCAAAAAACCAATGTATCCAATCTTCTTGCTCGCATCGAAGAACAGGTAAGCTTAGAAACCGCTCATGGTTTAACCTTCATGAACTCGCCAGAGCAAAACTACGATGAGAACAAATTTCTCCAGACCAATATGCTGGTGCAGAATGCTCTCTACGATGATTTCCATTTTGAGCTAGCAACCGAAAAACAAAAGAACATGCTTTATGGCAGTGAGAGTCAAACGACCTCTCATAGGATTAACGAACTCAGAGACCAGATGCTGAACATGCCGTCCAAGCTGGAAATCATTCAACAGCTTGAGCACATTTTTCAAACTCGATCGTGGTACAACTTATGTCAACTGGCTCAAGAAGGCAGTGAGGTTTCACCTTTGATTCGCTCCAGTAGCAGTCGCATCACCATCCTCCTGGATAAATACCGTTTTCTGTCGAAAACTAAAGAAGTAGAGCGAACACCTCTTTCGAGTCTAAATAAGCTGCTTAATGGCTGTCATACCATTGAAAACACGAATGATGCAGACGCCTGGATTTCAGAACTAAAAAGCAGTTTAGCAACCTTACAAGCTGCCGCGCTGACCTTTGAATCCAATGAATGGTATGAACTTTCAAAGCAGAAGAGTGCTCATATTCACAACATTCGACAGATCATCAGCCAACAAGCACTCAGTGAAATTATCGACCTGTCAGACAGCGCACGCCACCAGCTTGTTCGCTACATTATCGTAACCTTACTCGCCATTATCGGATCCCTTTGGTTAGGTTATCTTCTTGTTTCCAGAGCATCTAGCACCTTGGGATCAATCAACAAAACACTATCGAGTTACGCCAAAAGCGGGCACTTCTCGAACAAAGTTACCGTATATGGCAACGACGAAATCAGTGAAGTGGCTCTGCATCTGAATCAGGTCATCGATGAACGTGAATCCATGAATATCGCACTGGAACACAGCGAAACCAAATTCATCGAAGTGTGCCATACGTCCAGCGAACCTATCTTCCTCATTCGAGATCATGAAGTCATTGATTTCAACCACTCCGGCGCTCAACTCCTAAAAGCCAGCGAAGACAACATTACGGGAATTAATTTAGGTCAATTGTTGATTGCACCGCATCAGAATGAACAGGAGCGAATTAAAGAGCTCAATCAATTAATCGACGATGCCTCGAATAACGGTTCTTCTCATAAGGAGTTAAACTTCCTGGCGCCAAATCAAGATGAAATCTCCATCATTGATCTTTCCCTGATCTCTATGGTGTTCCAAGGCGAAAATATTATCTATTGCGTGTGTAAGGACATCACAGCACAGAAACGCGCTGAGAAAGCACTGATTGAATCCAAACGTGCCGCCGAAGCAGCGAATAAAACCAAGAGTATGTTCCTGGCCAATATGTCTCACGAGTTAAGAACGCCAATGAACGGCATTCTTGGCATGGCCTCTTTGCTTCAGAAAACAGAATTGAATTCAGAACAAAACGAATACGTCTCTACCATCAACAATTCTGCATCTACTCTGCTCAATATCCTGAATGACATTCTGGATTTCTCTAAAATTGAGGCAGGAAAACTTCAGATTGAGATTCTTCCCTTCAGTCTGGTCAAACTGGTTGAAGACGTTACCTCACTGCTTAATGTCAAAGCCTCTGAAAAAGGCATCAGTCTGGATACTCGCATCCAGCCGGATCTACCTATCGAGCTGATTGGTGATTACGTTCGAATCAAGCAGATCATTCTAAACCTTTGCTCGAATGCGATTAAATTCACCGAAGAAGGTCATGTAATGATCCATGTTAAACGTGATGCTTCGGTACAGGTGCGCCCACTGTCGAACAAGGTGCCTCTGGTCATTGAAGTCGTAGATACAGGGCATGGCATTAACAATCAGAAGCTCAACGATATTTTCCGGGTATTTACGCAAGAAGACAGTTCAACAACACGTCGATTTGGCGGCACCGGCCTTGGTTTAACCATCTCCAGACAGCTCGCTGAGCTTATGGGCGGAAAGATTTCTGTAGAAAGCACCAAAGGTCACGGCTCCACCTTTAGTCTACATTTGCCGCTTGCGGCTCCCAAAGGCTCTGCCTCTCTGTTCTCCAGGGGATTACTGCAAGGTCAGCACGTTTGCTTAGCCTGTCATGATGACAATGAACAAGAATCCTTGCGTGAAATTTTCAGACATTATGGTGCCAGCGTTCATACCGCACATAACAACGAACAGCTTGATCAGCTCTTCCAACGTCAAGACGAGGTATCCGAAGCCATATCCTTGATTCATATCTCAGATGATTTTGACTATCAATGTATTAACACCAAGCTGAAAGAACTCGCCCAATTACTAAGCGCCACCAGGATTATTTTTGCCAACAGTGCCCAAAATGATGTCTTGCCAGAATCTCTCGAAGCCACTTTATTTGACGGCTGTTACTCCAAAATCTATCGCTACAGCATTCTGGAACCCATGCTCAACCGTCTGCATGTACAAGACTTTGGCAGCACGCAACTTCTGACGAAAGCAGATCTGATCGAAGCAGAGAACAACACCAATCTCAATGGCAATGAGCATGATGTTAACTTCGCCATTTCAGTCTTATTAGTTGAAGACAACCCTGTCAATCAAAGGGTTGCTACCCGTATCCTTGAAAAACTCGGCTGTACCGTTGATTTAGCAGAAGACGGCACGAAAGCCTTGGAAATGTTCCACCATAACTACGATGTCATCCTGATGGACTGTCAAATGCCCGTTATGGATGGTTTTGAAGCGACACGAAATATCAGAGCCAAAGAAGCCCTACTTGGCGGCAAGAATCTAATTATCGCGCTCACAGCTAACACCATCGAGGGTGATAAACGTAAATGCATAGAAGCCGGCATGGACGACTTCATTCCAAAGCCAGTCACCATGAATGCGCTGCAAGAATTGTTAGGAAAGTACTTTAATCACCAGGAAGAGAAAGTACCCAGCGAAGTCTAACCCTTGAGTTCAAAGGGAAGAATCTGTGAGAACGCCCAAGCTGAGATTACCTCAGAATTGAGCTTAGTCAGATCCGTTGAATAAAACACTTTATGATCAGAGCAGCCCTCTGCTCGATGCGGATCTGCCTTACTATCAAGCTTTAATAAGAAAGACACTCGACGTGCAATTGCCTGTCCAGAATCAACCCAGCTTACCGACCAATCTGCAGCTTGTCCCAATTCCTCTTTTAACAAGGGAAAATGAGTGCACCCCAGCACCACTGTATCGACTTGAGCTTCTTTCAGCGGGTATAGAATCTGCTGTAACTCATAAATATCAATCACTTCCCCTGCAAGCTTCTGCTCTGCTAACTCCACTAATCGAGCTGAACCAACCAACGTAATTTCATTATCCTGACCAAAGTCATTAATGAGATTACGAGTGTATTCCCGAGTTACAGTTCCCTCTGTCGCCAGTACCCCTACACGCTTTGACGACGACAAAGCACAAGCAGGCTTAATTGCAGGCACTACGCCCACAAACGGCATATCAAAACGAGCACGCAAAGCTTCCAATACCACGGTACTGGCCGTATTGCAGGCAATGACCGCAAGATCATAAGGTGAATCAGTTGGGGATTTGTTAATTGCGTGCTGAATCAGAGATGAGACTCGAGCAATTAACTCAGAAGGGGATTTTGTACCGTAGGGAAAAAACGCATGATCCGCCAGATAATCAATATGAGCACCGGACACAACCTGAGAGATCTCTTGTAGAACACTAAGACCGCCAACACCAGAGTCCAAAATCAATATGCGAGGACATGTCATCTAACAGACCTTTTAGTCACTATCTAGCAAGCACAAGGATCAAACACTCAAGGATAAATACTTTAAAGCCGTTACCACTCAAGCACTTCTTTAACAAACGGACGTGTCAATTTACGTTTTGCGGACAAACTTGCGAAGTCCAAACGATCTAATGTTTCCAATAACTCAGGTGCAGAGCGTCGCGCTCTGGAGACAATGTAGTCCGCGACTTCCTCCGACATCTCTAAACCACGTTTATTAGCGTGATCGATCAATAAGTCACGTGCATCCAGCTCTGACAAACTCTCAATCTTAAAGGTTAGCCCCCAACTGAACCGGGATTTCAGATCCGCTAACTCCAAAGGTATTTGCAGCGCCGATTCATCACTGGATACAACGAGACAATGCCCGCGATCTCTCAGCTTATTGAAAAGATGGAATATACCAATTTGCCAATGCTTATTGCCTTTTAAGCAATTGACGTCATCCAGACACACCAACTTCATGTTTTCCAGCCCCTGTAAGACTTCTGGGCCGTACTTCAAAAGCTCTGGTAGAGGGAGATAGACACAATCAACTTTATGCGCGCCGACATGATTGCACAGCGCTTGCAACAAATGAGTCTTACCTACCCCTTGAGCACCCCAAAGGTAGAAATTGGTTTCAAAAGGCGACTGAGCAACAATGCTTTCAGACAAACGTAATAAAGCATCGACTACGGCTGAGTTATCACCCGCCCAAAAGCTTTCAAAGTTCGCTTCAGGCTTCAGCTGAATATCAAGAGGAAGCTGTACTAACTGAGAAACGGTCATTCTCTTCAGATCATCTTTTATTAAGTTAGGAGTTTACTGTCCGGCGTGGTAGAAATGACTACCTTTATAGCCGGAATAAGCAAACCTCAATATTACCATTGCCACTGCAGCAACCGGTAACGCCAGTAACACTCCGGTAAAACCAAAGAGCTGGCCACCCGCCATAATGGCAAAAATCACTGCAACAGGATGCAAGCCAATTTTGTCACCGACCAATACCGGCGTTAGCAGAACACTTTCTAAAACCTGACCTACACCAAATACGATACAAACGTATACCAGCGGCAACCAATCGTGAAACTGGAAAATAGCAGCAACAAGTGCAAAGCCGATTCCGACAATAAAACCTAAATACGGCACTATGCTCGACAGGCCCGCAACCATACCAATTAATAAAGCTAAATCAAGTCCTACGATCCATAATCCAATGGAATAAATGATACCAAGGGCCAACATCACCAATAACTGCCCCTTCAGGAAAGAACCTAAAACTTCGTCACTTTCACGAGCGAGATGGGTAACCGTTCCCTCAAGATTCCTCGGTAACATAGAATGAATGCGCTCGATAATTAAATCCCAGTCCCGCATCAAATAGAAAGACACCACAGGCACCAGCAGTAAATTTGCAGCCCACACCAACATAGAAAACGAAGACACGGTCACTTCTTTTGCGATTGAGGCTAATAACCCACCATGCGTTGATAATTTCTCTTGCACGACGTGGCGGACGCCTTCGGTAGAAAGCCGCTCCAACTCCCACCCCAGATTATTGGTTAACCAAGGCACCAGTACCTGATCAAACCAAATAATGGCATCTGGAATAAAACCACGTAACAACTCAATCTGTCGGATTAAGCTCGGAATAATCAATAACAATGAAAGCACACTGAGCAAGGTAAAAACCGCGAACACCACAGAGACACCCAGGGCTCTAGGCCACTTCCAGGCCTCAAACCGATCCACAATAGGATCACCAAGATAAGCAATCAAAGCCCCCAACAAAAACGGCATCAAAATCGGCTGCAGCAGATAAATAAATACACCCGAAATAAGAGCAATTGCCAAGAAGAACCAACGCTGTGACACCGTCATCATACTGTCCTTAGTACTTAGTATTTGTTTCGTGTTTCTCTGAAATTAGAGGCACTTAATGAGTTTGTTTCATACCCTGAGACTTACGATACCAAGTCACAACATATTCCAAACCACTGTAGATAGTAACGATCAGAGTTAACCAAATTAACGCCGTTGAAATATGCTGACCAGAGAGTTCAAAGGATTGTTCCACCAACAACCACAACACCAATAGAATTTGTAAGAAGGTGCTCATCTTTCCAGCCTTGCTTGGAGACATCATGTAAGGCCCATGCAACCAACGAAAAATGGAAGCACCCGCTATGATCACAATATCCCGAACAACCACCGCCAACATCAACCAAGTAGGAACAATGCCAATTACGGTTAGCACAATATAACTGACCGTCATCAGTAACTTATCCGCGATAGGGTCTAAGATTGCGCCTAAATAGCTCTGCCATTGATATCGTCGAGCAAGAAAACCATCCAACCCATCGGTAAATCCAGCAAAACTAAAGGTCACCAACGCCGCAAAAAATTGTTGTTGATAGATAAACCAAGCGACTGGTGCCACAAGTAAACACCGTAATATGGTCAATGCATTTGGAATCCAACTTAAACCAACGCTACTCATAAACTCACTAATTACCTAAACAATTAATTCGGACTAGCCTTCAATCAAGAATTCCGATTCACCCTCAGAAGGTATTTCTTCGGCAGCTTCACTGTCTGAAGACTCACCATCTAAGAATTGGGCGTCTGACGCATTATAAACTTCAGCGCCGTCTTGTTCTTTCAGATGCAATTGCTCACTTTGATATTGATAGTAGAGATTTACGATCTGCTCTGACTTAATTTCAGATTCAGTTTCAACCTCACCAACAGCAACATTATCTGCAGGCACTGGTTCAGTGGATACATCAGGCACCTGATCATCTACTTTAATAAGCTCCAATAAGTAGTCCTTATTTGACAGCACTACTTGTAACAATTGCTCATCGCCCAGGATTTTCAACTTTAGTTGAACATCATTGCCATTCAATGAGACAGGTATGACATCTTTTACCATTAAAATCGACGACAGATCAGCCATCATATAATGCAGTTGATCGTATTTAGAAACCGAAGCTACATCCAGTAGAACTTCACGCTGATCGTTTGGGTCCACCTGCAGCGCATAGTGTTCAGCCATTATATTCATGGCATTATTAAGCACCAATGATAACGCTTGCGCTTCCGACTCTGCCGTACCTTGGTAGGGCACAGAGGCATTCGGCATATTCATTACCGCATCAAATTGCCAGGTTTCTTCAGAACTTGGGAAAATACGTGCAGCAAGACTGTTCTTTAATTGATAGGCCAAACTGGCTTGCTTAATTTCTTCCTGAAAAAGCCCCCAGAGTGCGGAGGTAGAAAGAAGCTCACGATCTTCGTCATCATAGACAGGGAATTTCAAATTAATTCCCCTACCACGAGCTTGGTATGTTAGCGATGATTTATATTTCTCAGGCGTTACTTCGTTTGAAGTCAAAACCCTTCTGAGTCCATCTTGTGACTCATAGGCAACCCATACCATCAAATCCGGCCTTGGCATCGGCCAAATCGGTGCGCCAGCATTGAATAAGGCAGACTCTACCGCCTTATGATCGAATCTCAATCGTAAACGCCACTTTGCTTGTTTACTCTGCTCAAATTCAGACACGATCTCCAAATCAGATTCAGCCAGTGGCTCATAGCGAAATTCGAGTAAAAATTTATCAGGCTGGGCCATTAATTGAGCCACTTGAGGAAGCTCTGAAACCGCCGAATTTCCTGACATCATAGTCAGGTATTCAACAAAAGCACTGCGAACCGCAACCTTAAATTCACTCTGTTGCTGGCTGACTACTTTCCGAATTACTGCTTGTGAGCCTAAATCCTGAGCAAAGACCGTGGAAAAAGAAGCACAAAAAGCACAAAGAAAAACTAAAAAAACCTTATAAATCTTATACATAGACAATGCTTCCATGCTCTTACAATATTTATCTTGGTCGTCCTTACGGGTGCTGATAAAATAGCGCCCCATTCAAGTGAGCTGAAACCATATCAAATGGTCCCAATGAATTGGACTATTGAATTGAATTTTAATGCGGGGCAATTGTAATACATAAGATGAGCCTAGTCTCATACCTCGTATAGATTAATCTCGATTCTCTAATCGAATCATCAGACTCAAAGAAAAAGTCTTTCCAAACACACTTTTATGATCGGGCGAGAACACATGACAGATCAGACATCCATTAGCTATAAAGACGCGGGCGTTGATATTGACGCGGGCAATGCATTGGTAGAGCGAATTAAAGGCGTTGCCAAACGTACCAGTCGTCCTGGCGTAATGGCAGGCCTTGGCGGTTTTGGTGCATTATTCGAAATTCCTAAGGGCTACGAAGAACCTGTTCTTGTGTCAGGTACAGATGGCGTGGGTACAAAACTTCGCCTGGCGATGGATTTAAACCTACACAACACCATCGGTATTGATCTGGTTGCAATGTGTGTAAACGACCTTGTAGTAGCCGGCGCAGAACCTTTGTTCTTCCTTGATTACTACGCGACAGGTAAGTTGAACGTTGATGTAGCCGCTTCGGTTGTTGAAGGTATCGGTACAGGTTGTGAACAAGCAGGCGCTGCTTTAGTAGGTGGTGAAACTGCTGAAATGCCAGGTATGTATGAAGGCGAAGATTACGACTTGGCCGGTTTCTGCGTTGGTGTTGTTGAAAAATCAAAAATCATCGACGGTTCTAAAGTAGCTGTTGGCGATACACTGATTGGTCTGCCTTCTTCTGGCCCTCATTCAAACGGCTACTCACTGATCCGTAAGATTCTTGAAGTTAAAAACATCGACATCAACCAAGAATTCGATGGTAAAACCTTGGGCGAAGTACTGCTTGAACCAACACGCATTTACGTAAAACCACTCCTAGCACTTCTTAAAGAAGTAACTGTGAATTCACTTTCGCACATTACTGGTGGCGGCTTGTACGAAAACTTACCTCGCGTACTGCCTGAAAATGCAAAAGCCGTTATTGATGCAAAAAGCTGGAATCGCCCTGCTGTCTTCGATTGGCTACAAGAGCAAGGTAACGTTGAAGACCGTGAAATGCTGCGCACCTTAAACTGCGGCATCGGAATGGTTGTTGTTGTTCCAGCTAATGAAGCAGATAAAGCGGTTGAACTTCTTAAAGCAGAGGGTGAATCACCTGTTGTGATCGGTTCTATCGAAGCTGCGACGGCAGACGAAGAACAGGTTGAAGTTAAAAACCTGTAACAGACTTTCGTTCTGATCGATACCAGGGTTAAAGCATATGTGTTCAAATGCTTTAACCCTTTATTTTTTGAACACTTTCAAACTTAGCTGAATTATAAATACCATGAATGTCGTTGTACTCATCTCTGGGGGCGGAACCAACTTACAGGCCCTGATCGACGGTCAACTGGATAAGACCCTACCGATCACCATTCAATCAGTCATCAGCAATAAAGCCGACGCTTATGGATTAGAGCGAGCAAAACTGGCAGGCATCAACACAGATGTTCTTGATCACAAAGCGTTTGATTCACGAGAAGCCTTTGATCAAGCAATGATTAAAATCATTGATCAGTATAAACCTGAACTTGTGGTACTAGCTGGTTTCATGAGAATTCTGACACCAGAATTTACTCGTCATTATTTAGGAAGAATGATCAACATCCACCCTTCTCTGCTACCAAAGTATCAAGGCTTGCACACACATAAGCGCGCCATTGAAGCTGGTGATAAAGAACACGGTTGCTCTGTTCACTTTGTAACAGAAGAACTGGATGGCGGCCCTGTAGCAATGCAGGCGGTAGTACCTATCGAAAAAAATGACACACCAGAAACCTTAGCCACACGCGTGCTAACACAAGAACACATCATCTTCCCTGAAAGCGTTAAACTCTTTGCAGAGAAACGACTAACCATGGGCGAGAACAGCTCAGTTTTGGATGGCACCGCCCTTCCTGCTCACGGATTACTTATAAACAACTTCAAGTAACCACCATTTGAGCAAGACTTTCAGACATTAAAAAGGGAGCGATCACAGCTCCCTTTTTTTGTTCTAAGCCATCGCTAATCTTAAGAATCCAAACGCCCTTCAAGTAACGCTAGCACCGCCAACTTATAGCCAGTTAACATCAATTCTCGAAGCTCTTCTTTTGGGCGAATCAACAATAGCTTCCTGAAAATGGAATCACCTAGTTCAACCACTGCTTCAGCCATAAGATTCAATACATCATCTTTTTGATCCGGATAACGTCGCTTCAGAAGCCCCACTAACCATCTCGCCAGACGTCGATTATTTGAATCCAACAACTCACGAAAGTCAGGATGAACGTGCATGCTATTCATAATATTGATCATACCAGGGACTTTCTCATAGGCCGTACTCATCGAGAACACGGCTTGCCCCATCAACTCATCCATCGACAACTTATCTAACGATTCCGAAAAGAAAGGCTCGAAATGCGTATCCAGCTGATGCAATTGACGCTCAAATAGAGCGTACAGAATAGACTCTTTGTTCGGAAAGAACTGATAAATCGTACCAATAGGAACACCTACCTTTTCGGCAATAAGATTGGTCGTAATCCAATCGGTACCGCCCGACTCAACCAAGTCAGCAACCGTATCCAGAATACGGTTGTATTTTTGAATGGAACGCGCTTGAGTCGGTTTTTTACGTAGCTGAACTCTAGGAGAAGAAGAATCTTTCATTAGGTTTTCGGAAGCGTCACACCTGTTTGACCTTGGTACTTACCACCACGATCTTTATACGAAGTGTCACAAGGTTCGTCCGACTGTAGGAACAACATCTGAGCCACACCTTCATTGGCATAAATCTTAGCCGGCAAGTTGGTCGTATTAGAAAACTCCAACGTTACATGACCTTCCCACTCAGGCTCCAACGGCGTTACATTCACAATAATGCCACAACGCGCATAGGTGGACTTGCCTAAACAGATAGTCAACACATCACGAGGAATTCGGAAATACTCAACCGTTCTCGCCAATGCAAAGGAGTTTGGCGGAATCACACACACATCATCGACAATATCCACAAAACTCTTTTCATCGAAATTCTTTGGATCTACCGTTGCTGAATGAATATTGGTAAAGACTTTAAACTCATTTGAACAACGAACATCGTAACCATAGCTGGATGTACCATAAGAAATTAAACGATCGTTGTTTGCACCATAGCGCACCTGACCAGGCTCAAACGGCTCAATCATGCCTTGCTCTTGCGCCATGCGACGGATCCACTTATCCGACTTAATTGACATCTATATTCTCCTTTCGGCCTGACAATATGCCCGGCATTAAACTAATTTTGCACATAATACCTGCACGCCCATTAAATGCCTATGAGCGTTACATTTCGGATGATATTAATCATCGCTCATTTGAATAATCGGCATCTCTTCTTGTGCTTGATTCTGTTGAGCCAAACGAGCCATCGCTCGTCGGGCAATGTCGATATACATCATCGCAATCGGACTTTCAGGATCGTCTGCCACATGCGGGCTTCCCGCATCGGCCTTTTCCCGAATACTCAATGACAAAGGCAGTTCGCCAATTAAGGATGTACCAAACTCTTTCGCGATACGATCGCCACCGCCTTCGCCAAAGATCGGCTCTTCATGACCGCACTTAGTACAAATGTGCGTGCTCATATTTTCAATCACCCCCAGCACAGGCACATTCACCTTACGGAACATTTCAATGCCTTTCTTAGCATCCAATAATGCCAAGTCTTGGGGGGTTGTAACGATGACGGCCGCTGTTACCGGTACTTTTTGAGATAACGTCAGCTGAATATCACCCGTTCCTGGCGGAAGATCGATCACCAAGTAATCCAAATCATCCCACAATGTCTGAGTAAGCAATTGCTGAAGCGCACCACTGACCATAGGACCACGCCAAACCATCGGGGTGTTTTCTGTCACCAAAAACGCCATCGACATCACCTGTAAGCCATGCGCTTCAATCGGAAGAAAGAACTTCTCATCCTGAACTTCCGGACGAACACCATCAGCCACACCCAGCATCAACCCTTGACTGGGGCCATAAATATCCGCATCCAACAAACCTACGCGAGCACCTTCATGTTTCAACGCCAACGCCAAATTAGCAGAAGTCGTTGACTTACCAACCCCACCTTTGCCCGACGCAACGGCAATGATGTTTTTAACGCCTTTCAGACCAGGAAGATTGTTCGCTGTTTTTTGTGCCTCAACCTTCCAGTCAACAACGACTTCAACTCGGTGTTCATCAAATTCAGAACTTAATCCACTTTGAAGCAACTGCTGAACACCGCCACCAAAAAACTCAGCAGCGTACGGCAAGGTAAGTTTCACTGTGATCGATTGATCATCAATTTCGATACTGTTCACCGCACCGGCTTCAACATAATTTTGTTCAAGATAAGGATCGGTGATATTGGAGATTACGTCTTCGACTTGAGAACGATCAATCATCTGGATAACTTCCTTCAAAACGGCGTTTCAGGCAACCTCAAGTTCGTTCGGAGAAAGAACTCGAACGAAAGCCACCACACGCATAATAAGATGGCGCGTATTAAACCATAATCAGCACTTTGGATTCACATATTTTTCTGTAAACAGAACACCTCAAAATGAACACGAGAGGTGAAAAACTTCATCAAACCAAGTAATATTGCCCACCACGTTTAAGGCTTATTATCTTTCGCCTATTCAACATTCGGATAATCACACGAACTGATCAACTACTAACGAGCTGAGTTTCAACAATGACCGACGTTCAACCGCGTAAAATTCTTGTAACAAGCGCATTGCCGTATGCCAATGGCCCGATTCATCTGGGTCACCTTCTTGAGTACATTCAGACGGATATCTGGTCTCGTTTCCAGAAATCTCGTGGACATGAGTGTTACTACGTTTGTGCTGATGATGCACACGGCACCGCCATTATGTTACGCGCAGAACGCGAAGGCATTACTCCAGAGCAATTGATTGCCCGCATATCGGAAGAACATCAAGCGGATTTTGCGGACTTCAAAATCAAGTTCGACAACTATCACTCCACGCATTCCGAAGAAAACCGCGAACTGTCTTCTTACATTTATAAGCAATGTCGCGACAATGGCCACATAGCGACTCGCATGATCACTCAGGCCTTCGACCCGGAACAAAACTTGTTCTTGGCAGATCGCTACATTAAAGGCGAATGCCCTAAGTGTGGTGCCGATGATCAATACGGTGATAACTGTGAAGCCTGTGGTGCAACCTATTCACCAGCAGAATTGAAGAACGCCAAGTCTGTAATTTCTGGTGCAACGCCCATTCAAAAAGATTCAGAACACTTCTTCTTCAAACTGACAGATTTCGAAGACTTTTTGAAAGACTGGACCAAAGCCGGCCATCTTCAAGATTCTGTTTCAAACAAGCTTCAAGAATGGTTGGAAGGCGGTCTTCAGGATTGGGATATCAGCCGTGATGCCCCCTATTTCGGTTTTGAAATCCCGGACGCACCAGGTAAGTATTTCTACGTTTGGCTGGACGCACCGATTGGCTACATGGCGAGTTTCAAAAACCTATGCGATCGCGAAGGCATTAACTTCGATGAATTCTGGGCGAAAGACTCGGAAGCCGAGCTTTACCACTTCATCGGTAAAGACATCATCAACTTCCACGCCCTATTTTGGCCTGCGATGTTAAGCTGCTCTGGTTTCCGTACGCCAACCGCTGTGAACGCACACGGTTTCGTTACGGTAGACGGAGCTAAAATGTCGAAGTCTCGTGGCACCTTCATCAAGGCTCGCACCTTCGTTGACCATGTGAACCCAGAAGCACTTCGTTACTACTTCGCCGCAAAACTAGGCAACGGCGTAGACGACTTCGATCTGAACTTTGAAGATTTCGTGCAGCGCGTAAATGCGGACTTGGTAAACAAGTACGTCAACATCGCTTCTCGTTGTGCTCCATTCATCAAAAAAGCTGGCGGCAAACTGTCTGAAAACATTGCCGAACCAGAAATGATGCAGAGCTTCATTGAAGCCGGTGAACAAATTGCTGAATTCTATGAAAACCGCGAATTTGGTAAAGCAACTAAACTGATCATGGAATTGGCGGATCGTGCCAACGAGTACATCCAAACCAAAGAACCATGGGTACTAGCTAAGCAAGAAGGCAAAGAACAAGAAGTTCTGGATATTTGTACTTTAGGCATCAACTTGTTCCGTCAGATCACTATTTATTTAGCACCTGTGCTTCCTGAAATGGCAGAGAAAGTTCAAGCCTTTATGAATCTTGAGACTCTGTCGTGGGAAAGTCGCAAGGAAGTACTGAAAGGTCACAGTATTAATAAATTCAAACCTTTGATGCAACGTGTTGAAGGTGCACAAATCGAGAAAATGAAAGAAGCAACCGTGGCAGATTTAGAAGCAGAACAAGCACTGGCGGCGAACAGCACTACTAAAGCTGCAGAAGAAACCAGCAACAAGCATTGGGAAGACAACCCACTGGCTGAACAAATCACTTTCGATGATTTCGTGAAAGTCGATATGCGCGTTGCCTTGATTGAAAACGCACAACACGTCGAAGGTGCAGGTAAGCTACTTCAGCTAACCCTGGATTTGGGCGGCGAAAAGCGTAATGTCTTCGCCGGCATCAAATCCGCCTACAAACCAGAAGACTTAATTGGCCGTAAGACCATAATGGTCGCTAACCTGGCACCACGTAAGATGAAGTTCGGCGTGTCAGAAGGCATGGTGATGGCTGCAGGCCCTGGTGGTAAAGAGATTTACCTATTCTCACCTGACGAAGGTGCAGAACCAGGTATGCGTGTCTTCTAATTTATTCTTAGATTCTTCTCATACCCACACAAAAAGGTCGGACACGTTCCGGCCTTTTTTTATATCCAAATCACAACGCCTGCTCAACTTTTACTGATTTACTACATTCCTCCGATTGATGCACTAAAAGTCACACGGCAAGGTGAAGCTACGGCAACTCACACCTGAATAAAAATCACTACACAAGGAAAAAACGTGGCCAACCGTCTTAGCTTAGGAAATCATTGGGAGCACTTCATTCAGCAAGAAATTAAAAGTGGTCGATACCTATCTGTATCTGAAGTGCTAAGAGATGCATTAAGAGCCCTTGAAGAAAGAAGATCCAACCATCAAACGCTTGAACCTCTCTCTGGCTTTAGTTCACCCTATTCAAATTCTTCTCGATTTGAAGATCACATGAGCATTGATCACATCATTCACGAATAGTCTTTATCCAAAAATCCGAACTACCAATCAAATATTATCTACTTAGCCGATAAGAATTATAGACAATTTTCTTAATGACAAAGCCATTACAACTTGATTGGCAGAGCCCTGTGCCAGATAATACGCGCGCCTAAGATTCTAGAACTATCATAATTTCTCTGCTTACTTACGTTTTGTTGATCGAGATCGGTACCTATTGCTGACAAAACAGTTATAAGCACTAGCTCTTTGGCACCTTTGATTAAGCGGATAAAGTGATATAGCTAATGGTTGATTATCTACTGATTCTGGTCAGTACCATCCTGGTGAACAACTTCGTATTGGTTCAGTTCCTTGGTTTATGCCCATTCATGGGAGTGTCCAATAAACTCGAAACTGCCATGGGTATGTCACTGGCAACCACCTTCGTATTAACACTTTCTTCTGTATGCAGTTACCTAACGTACGAATTCATTCTCGAACCGCTTAATATTACCTACCTAAAAACTATTTCCTTTATTTTGGTGATTGCCGTGGTTGTGCAGTTCACTGAAATGTTCGTGCGTAAAGCCAGTCCGGTACTCTATAAGGTGTTAGGGGTATTTTTACCGCTGATCACCACCAACTGTGCGGTACTCGGTGTTGCATTACTCAACATCAAAAAAGAAAACGATTTCATTGAATCCGTATTTTACGGTTTCGGCGCAGCAGTGGGCTTTTCACTGGTATTAGTATTATTTGCAGCCATGCGTGAGCGCATTGCTGTTTCCGATGTGCCTGTGCCTTTCCAAGGCGCAGCTATTGGTATGATTACAGCCGGCCTTATGTCTCTGGCCTTTATGGGCTTCACTGGCCTAGTAACTTTATAAGGAGGCGACATGACGTTATTAACCGCTATCCTTGCCTTAGTTGGCTTAGCGCTTCTCTTTGGAGCCATTCTCGGCTTTGCCTCAATCCGCTATAAAGTGGAAGGCAATCCCATCGTCGATCAAATCGATGCTCTGCTCCCTCAAACTCAATGCGGACAATGTAGCTACCCGGGTTGTAAGCCTTACGCTGAAGCCATTGCAGGCGGTGAGAAAATTAATAAGTGTCCTCCTGGTGGTGAAACGACTATTCAAGCCTTGGCCGATTTATTAGGTGTTGAGCCAGAACCGTTGGATGCCGAACACGGTGAAGAATCCGTTACCAAAGTAGCCATCATTCGTGAAGATGAATGTATTGGCTGTACCAAATGTATTCAGGCCTGCCCGGTTGATGCCATTCTAGGCGCAGCAAAACAAATGCACACCGTGATTGCCAGCGAATGTACCGGCTGTGATCTCTGTGTAGAACCTTGCCCTGTCGATTGTATTGATATGGTGCCTGTGGCGCCTACGCTTCAAACTTGGAGCTGGGATCAACCGCCTTCTGCAGCTGACACAGTAACGACACAGAATGATCATCTAATTATTACGGATAAAGGCCGAGGAGAAGCTGCCTAATGAGTCAAGCAATAAAACTCTGGGATATCCACGGCGGCATTCATCCAGCAGAAAATAAAGAGCAATCATCTCAAAAGCCGATTCGCCAGGCAGCCTTGCCAAAGAAACTGTATCTGCCACTGCAACAACATATTGGTAGCCCATCGGAGCTATCTATCAAGGTTGGCGATAAAGTACTGAAAGGCCAACGCATTGCAGAAGCGAATGGTTTCATCAGTGCTTCATTGCACGCACCAACCTCAGGTACTGTGGTTGCGATTGAAAATCGCGCGATTCCACACCCTTCCGGTCTGTCCGCTGAAACTCTGATCATCGAGACCGACGGTGAAGAAACTTGGTGTGAACGTGAAATCATTGAGGATTATCGTCACACCGATCCAAAAGTATTACTAAACCATATCCGTAATCATGGCATTACTGGTATGGGCGGTGCAGGCTTCCCGACATCAGTGAAACTGACCGCGAAAGATGATGATCACATCGACACCTTAATCATTAATGGTGCTGAGTGTGAGCCTTACATCACCGCCGATCACCTGCTTATGCGGGAACGCGCCGATCAAATCATTGAAGGCATTGGCATTCTTGGCCACATCCTAAAACCTCGCCGCTGCATTATCGGCGTTGAGGATAACAAGATGGATGCAGTAGAAGCGTTAAAAGCTTCCGTTCAATCTCACCCGAATACCTTGCCATTTGAAGTGGTAGTTGCGGCTATTCCAACCAAATACCCATCCGGTGGTGAGAAACAATTGATTCAAATTCTTACGGGTAAAGAAGTACCTCACGGTGGTATTCCCGCCGACCTAGGCATTGTGTGTCAAAACGTCGGAACCGTTGCTGCGGTGAGTAAAGCCGTTTTACAAGGCGAACCTCTGATCAGCCGAATTACCACAGTGACCGGTAATGCTGTCGCTGATAAAGGCAATTTCGAAACCTTAATCGGTACTTCCATAGCAGACCTACTGTATCAGTGCGGTTTGGACGAAGACGATCTGCACCGCTTACTCATGGGCGGGCCAATGATGGGCTTCGCATTACAGACCACTGATCTGCCAGTGATTAAAACCACTAACTGTATTCTTGCAGCCACAGAAGCAGAATTCCCGAACCCAGCAACCGTCCAAGACTGTATTCGTTGCGGTATGTGTGCCGAAGCCTGTCCTGCTGAGCTTCTTCCACAACAGCTGTATTGGTTCTCTCGCGCTAAAGAGTTTGATAAAGCCAAACACTTTAACTTGTTTGATTGTATTGAATGCGGCGCCTGTTCGTTTGTCTGCCCTAGTCATATTCCACTGGTTCAATATTTCCGTTTTGCCAAAGGCGGAATTCGCACGGAAGAGCAAGCACACATCAAATCAGATCGCGCAAAAATGCGTTTCGAAGCCAGACAAGAGCGCTTGGCTAAAGAAGAGGCTGAAAAAGAAGCACGCCGTAAAGCTCGTGCTGACGCAGCTGCAAAAGCCAAAGCGGAAAAAGAAAAAGCCGCCGCACAAGCAGAAGCAACACCCTCCGATAACGCCGAAGACGATAAGAAAGCCGCGATTGCAGCTGCGGTGGCCAGAGCCAAAACCAAAAAAGGTGCCGATGCATCAGCGCCGAGCGTTGATCTAAAAGCCTTAAAGGTAGAGTCGTCTCAGGCTCGCGCTGCGTATTTAAAAGCTCAACGTACGTTGGATGCCGCCAAAGAAGCGAGTGAAGTAACCCCGGAACAAATTGCCGAACAAGAAGCGGACATCGCTAAGCTGAAAAAAGCATACGACGATGCCAAAGCCAAGATGGATTCAGCACGTAGCGGTGGTTCGACACCCGCTGCACCTGCGGAATCTAACGGCCCTGACCTGAAAGCCTTGAAAGTTGCCTCCTCGCAGGCCCGTGCTGCCCATTTAAAAGCTCAACGAGCATTGGATGCAGCGAAAGAAGCTGGTGAGCTTTCAGAGGAAGAAGTAAAAGCTCAAGAAGCTGAAGTGGCGAAACTACTCACCGCTTATGAAGACTCGAAGAAAGCACTGGATGACGCCAAGTCTGGAAATGCACCTTCAGCTGAAGCATCGGCAAACACCGCTGACACTCAGCCAGCCGTTGATGTTAAGGCGTTAAAGGTTGCCTCTTCACAAGCACGAGCAGCTCACCTCAAAGCACAGCGCGCATTCGACGCCGCTAAAGAAGCGGGCGAACTTTCAGCTGAAGAAGTCAAAGCACAGGAAGCCGAAGTAGCCAAGTTGCAGGCCACCTATGAAGCGGCTAAGAAAGCCTTGGATGATGCAAAGAATGGCGTCACGGCTTCAAGCAAAGAACAAGCAGTATCAAGCAAAGCTCAAGTCACGGATGCACCTGCGACCAAAACGCTCGATCAGAAATACAAAGAGATGAAGGTACAAGCATCTCAAGCCCGTGCCGCAGCAAAACAAGCACAAAAAGCGGTCGATGAAGCCAAAGAAGCAGGCCAAACGGCTGACGTAATCAAAGCACTGGAAGATACCCTAGCCGAAGCCGTTCAAAACTACGAGAAGCTCAATGCCAAGAAGTTAGTGCTTCAGGAAAAGGTCAAACTTCAGAAAGAAGCACCTGCAGCTAAATCGAACAGTTCTGAACCAGCCGAGGTAGCAGAAACAATCACTGAAACCAAAATCGAAGAAGACCCGGCACAAAAAGCTAAAGAACTAAAAGTGGCCGCGTCTCAAGCTAAGGCAGCATGGCGTAAACTGGAACGAGAGCTGAGCTCGGCACAAGAAGCCGGTGGCGACACCTCGGCTCTTGAAACACAAGTTGCTGAAGCAAAAGAAAAATATGATCAGGCCAATGAAGCGAAAACGGCTGCAATGGACGCCCTGAAAGGATAATTACCCTATGTCATTATTGAGCATCACTTCCCCTCATATGAATAAATCCAACGTGCGTAGCGTTGGATGGGTAATGACCCAGGTAATTCTGGCGACTGTACCTGCCATTTTGGCGATGACCTGGTATTTTGGCTGGGGCACGCTGATCAACATTAGCTTGGCCGTTATCGTTGCCCTACTTTCTGAAGCCTTTGCATTAAAACTTCGTAAGCGCCCAATGAGCTTCTATTTAAAAGACGGCTCAGCCATCGTTACCGCATTGTTACTTGCCTTGGCCTTGCCGACCTTCGCTCCATGGTGGTTAACCACGGTCGGGGTGGCTTTCGCAATTATTGTGGCTAAACACATGTATGGCGGCATGGGTTATAACCCATTTAACCCGGCTATGGTCGCGTATGCTTTGCTACTGGTTTCCTTCCCTGTGGATATGACCCAATGGTCTTTCCCAAATCACAGTTTTGTCTTGAGCTTCTCTGATACCTTTAGCCATATCTTTGGCTTATCTGTAGCCCACGATGGCTTAACCAGTGCGACGCCACTTGATGCTATGAAGCACAGTGCCGGTCAAACCTTGAACGAATTATTCGCATCGAAAGCCGCCCTACAGCCAGAAACGTTCGAAGCCTATCAAGTAGTTTCAGTGGCCTTCCTGTTAGGAGGCATTTACTTACTGGCACGTAAAATCTACACCTGGCATGCGCCAATTGGCATGTTAGCGGGAATCGCAGTGATTGCGACCATTTTCCAAATTATTGACCCTGACAGCTATGCACCAGCCAGCTTCCATTTATTAACCGGCGCGACCATGTTGGGTGCCTTCTTCATTGTGACCGACCCGGTCACCAGCGCGACCAGCACAAAGGGCCGCTTAATCTTTGGTATTGGCGTTGGCATTTTGGTGTATTTGATCCGCACCTTTGGTAATTACCCTGACGCGGTAGCATTTGCCGTGTTACTGATGAACTTTGCATCGCCGTTTCTTGATCAGTACACCCAACCTCGAACCTATGGTCACCGCAAAGCGCGCTCCGGCCTGCCAAAGAAGAAGGATTAATCCATGGATTCGTTGTTAATTGCTATTCGTAAAAACGCTATAGGTTTAGCCATATTCGCGGCAGTCACCGCCGGACTGATCGCCGTCATTCAAGTAACGACCAAAGAAACCATTAGCCACAATATTCAACAAGCTCGCGTAAAAGCACTGCACGAAATTCTGCCTCGTGATCAACACGATAATGATTTGCTTGAAGATGCTTTCTGGGTCAACGGTAAGGCGTTAGGACTTACTCACCCGACAGAGGCTTTTATTGCTAGGAAAGACAACCAAGCAGCGGTCTTCTTTTTCCCAGTGAAAGCACTCGAAGGATATACTGGCCCGATCAGCTTGGTAGTAGGCGTTAAACGCTCAGGAGAGCTGGCAGGTATTCGCGTCCTTCAGCATCAGGAAACACCGGGATTGGGTGACCAAATCGAGCTAAAGAAATCTGACTGGGTTCTGACCTTCAACGGTCGTTCTCTTAACAACCCTGAAGACTCCGGCTGGAAAGTTAAAAAAGACGGCGGTCAATTTGACCAGTTCACTGGTGCAACCATTACACCGCGAACCATCGTTAAAGCAGTCCATCAAACACTGAAAGCCTTCAAACAAAATAAACACCGTCTAATGAACATAGAAACACATCAAAGTATCGAAGGTGCAGAACCTGCGAATGTATTTGAAATGACCTATGATCCAGACTTAGATTCTGCTGGCTCACAAAGCACCAAAGGAGAATAACCATGACAGACATGAAAAAAATCGTGGTCGATGGCCTTTGGAAAAATAACCCGGCCACAGTTCAACTTTTAGGTCTTTGTCCGCTGTTGGCGGTAACAGGCTCGGTAGTTAACGCACTAGGTTTGGGCCTTGCAACTATTCTGGTTTTGGTCGGCTCTAACTTATCCGTTTCGCTGATTCGAAACTATGTCTCGGAAGCAGTTCGTCTTCCTGCATTCGTAATGATCATTGCCTCCTTCACCACGTCTGTAGAGCTTCTGATGCAAGCGTTCACTTACGAGCTCTATCAGATTCTAGGTATTTTTATCCCATTGATCGTAACCAACTGTGCCATTCTAGGCCGTGCTGATGCTTTTGCCTGTAAGAACCCGGTTCTGCCTTCTGTGATCGACGGTTTGATGATGGGCTTAGGCTTCACCGGCATCTTGATCTTATTAGGTGCAATGCGTGAAATCATCGGTCTGGGTACCCTATTCTCAAACATGACCCTACTGTTTGGTAGCATGGCGGAGAACTGGACTGTTATCTTATTCGATGACTACAAAGGCATGCTATTCGCAATCCTACCGCCGGGAGCCTTCATTGGTTTAGGCTTGATTATCGCGGTTAAAAACATCATCGACGCGAAAATTAAAGAACGCGAAGAAGCAA
This sequence comes from Litoribrevibacter euphylliae, assembly GCF_042646085.1. Classification (NCBI taxonomy): domain Bacteria; kingdom Pseudomonadati; phylum Pseudomonadota; class Gammaproteobacteria; order Oceanospirillales; family Oceanospirillaceae; genus Litoribrevibacter; species Litoribrevibacter euphylliae. The sequence continues at coordinate 419,207 of NZ_JBHRSZ010000002.1, forward strand.
ATAAAGTCCACGTTGAGACCGGCTCCAAACGTGCTCGTGTGACCGGTACGATTTCTTAGTACTCTCGCTCCTAAAAATTGCGTTCTTAATAGATGACAGCTATCTGATGAATAAAGAAAAACGTACCGAGATATTTACTCGACTCAGAGATCAGAACCCAAACCCTGTAACGGAGCTGGAATACAGCTCTCCGTTTGAGTTATTGCTGGCCGTTGCCCTCTCAGCTCAAGCCACCGATGTCAGTGTTAACAAAGCCACACGCAAACTCTTTCCGGTGGCTAACACGGCTCAATCAGTTTATGAATTGGGTGTTGAAGGCTTAAGTGAGTACATCAAGACCATTGGTCTGTACAACTCCAAAGCAAAAAACGCCATCGCCATGTGCAAGATCCTGATCGAAAAATACGATGGTGAAGTACCAGAAACCCGCGAAGAGTTAGAAGCCCTACCGGGTGTTGGTCGCAAAACCGCTAACGTGGTATTGAACACCGCGTTTCGTCAAATCGCGATGGCCGTTGATACGCATATTTTTCGAGTTTCCAATCGGACAAAAATCGCTGCGGGTAAGAACGTTCGAGAAGTGGAAGATCGCCTAATTCGACTTGTCCCCAAAGACTTTTTGATGGATGCGCATCACTGGCTGATTCTTCATGGCCGATACGTGTGTACCGCACGCAAACCTAAGTGCACTGCCTGCATCATTGAAGATTTATGTGAATTCAAAGAAAAGACGAGTGAATAAGTTTCTACTGAGTTTATTCGTTCTTTTTCCTATACTCATTCAGCAATTTAAGCCTGAGCATCAACCCAGAAGCTAATTTCCCAAAAATCAGTCTACTTGAGAGTTACACATGCGAATTCTTCACACCATGCTGCGCGTTGGCGACCTTGATCGTTCCATTGAGTTTTACACTAATGTTTTGGGCATGAACCTGATCCGTCGATCTGACAATGAACAATACAAATACACCTTGGCTTTTGTAGGCTATGGCAATGAGAAAGACGGCGCAGTCATTGAGCTAACCTACAACTGGGGTGTCAGTGATTATGAGCATGGTGGCGCGTTCGGCCATATTGCCATCGAAACTGACGATATCTATGCCACCTGTGATGCCATCAAAGCCAAAGGCGGGACCGTGACACGCGAACCAGGCCCGGTGAAAGGCGGCACCACCGTTATTGCTTTTGTAAAAGATCCAGACGGTTACAGCATCGAATTGATCAATAAGAAAGATGCAGGACAAGGGCTCGGTTAAGACAGTGTCTAAACATTCTAAACATAAGACGTCGTCTCAACCTAAAGCTGCACTCCACCCCAGAAACCCGCATTCCGGGCGCTACGATTTAAACGCGTTATGCCAAGTAAAACCTGAGCTAAAGAACTACCTAAAGCTCAACCCTCGAGGTGAGCAAACTGTCGATTTTGGCGACGATCAAGCGGTCAAGTGTCTGAATGCGGCGTTGCTAAAGCATCATTATCACATTGAGTTTTGGGATATTCCCAAAGGCTACTTGTGCCCACCGATTCCAGGTCGGGCTGACTACATTCACCATCTGGCCGATTTACTGAGTGAATCCAATCAAGGTAATTTACCGACAGGCAAACACATTCACGGTCTCGACATAGGCACTGGTGCCAACGTAATTTATCCGCTTCTGGCTCATAAAAGTTATGGTTGGAAAATGACAGCCAGTGATATTGAAAAACCATCACTGGCATCCGCCGAAGCAATCCTTAAAGCCAATCAACTGCACAAATCCATTAAGCTGAAACACCAAGCTAACAAAGCTCATATTTTTGAAGGCGTTATTTCGGACACAGATCGCTTTCACTTTACGCTGTGTAATCCTCCTTTCCATACATCCGCACAAGAAGCGGCTGACGGCACGGATCGTAAATTACGTAATCTCAAGAAAAGCGCGATCAAGCAACAGGATCAAAAACCATCGACTCGCTTAAACTTTGGCGGACAACACAATGAGCTTTGGTGCGAAGGCGGTGAAGTCGGTTTCATCAAACAGATGATTAGAGAAAGTGTTCAATTTCAGAATCAATGCCTGTGGTTTACCTCATTAGTGGCTAAGAAAGAGCATTTACCCGCCATTCACAGGGCATTGAAGAAACACAAAGTTGCTTACTTTAGAGAAGTAAAAATGGCGCAAGGCAATAAAATCAGCCGTTTCATCGCTTGGACATTTCACCCAAAATCAGAACAGATCCATTGGTTTAGAGATCACTAGAGAGTCTCTGAATAGATAAAATTCGTAGGAAATTAGGGAAGTCCCGGCTTTCTTTGTATAATCCTGAAAAATAAGCATTTATCTTTTACGTTATTCACTTCCAACCTTGAAACGGCATTGCATGTCCAATACTACTGTATCTGTAACGACTGAAGCATCAGACTCGAAATCACCAAAAACCAAAGGTAATACCTACCATCACGGTGATTTAAAAGCGTCTCTTATTACTGCCGCCAGAACCATTCTTCAACGCGATGGTGCAGATGCGTTATCCCTACGCTCCATTGCGGCCGAAGTTGGTGTATCCCACATGGCGCCCTATTCTCACTTCAAGAATAAGAAAGAGTTGATTCAGGCAATCACTGCAGACGGTTTTCGCTCGTTAGCCACAGCGATGGAACAAGACAGTCAAGGTTTGCAGAAACCGGAAGAATTGATATTGGCTTATGGCACATCCTACTTGGAATTCGCGGTAAACAACCCTCAGTTGTATCGGATTATGTTAGGCCAGGTGGACTCACAAGGTCGCAGAAATCGAAAGGAAAACCCAAGCCAAGCACTTGAGCCAAAACTCTCTATTGAGCAGGACGGTTTCAGTGAAGGCCCTTATGCCTTGCTAAAGAATGCCTTTGCCAGCGTATATCAAGACGAAACAATGATTAAAGCACAGGCCATTGGCGCCTGGTCTATCGTTCATGGCATGGCGGCATTGATTATCGAAGGCCATATCGACATACCGGAAGGTACTAGCTTAAAACAGTTCTTGGCCAAGGCGGCGCTTCGTGCCAGCCCCAACATTGAATTGATTTAGTAACTAAGGGAGAGAACTCTCCCTTCACAAGATCATGATCGCAGTGTTAGTTAATCGCGATCAATTCCACATCAAAGATCAGTAGCGATCCACCAGGAATGGCACCGACCGGGCGATCCCCATAAGCCAAGTGACTCGGGATGCTCAAACGTGCTTTCTCACCCACCACCATTTTTTGAAGCCCTTCTGTCCAACCAGGAATCACTTGATTCAGAAAGAAGTCGATGGTCTGGCCACGATCCACAGAGCTGTCGAAGACCGTGCCGTCGATCAACGTACCGTGGTAATGTACTGTCACTTTATTAGTAACGGAAGGATGTTCTGTCCCCGTGCCTTTACGCAAAACCTGATACAACATACCAGATTCTGTTTGTTCAACGTTTGAATCGTTCTTATGAAGGTCTATGTATTCCTGCCCTTTTTGAATATTAATCTGAGCTTGCTTCTTAGCGTTCTGGAATCGTCGGGTAAACATAAAGACCAAAAAGACAGTGACGACAATCACAAGTAAATTCATCATAAGGAAGGCTCCCGACGCTAATAGCTAGTAATACAACAAAAATTACGGAAGCCGCATTGTATAGAACTAATGACTTCAGGGAAATGACATTGTCCGACAAAAGGGTTGAGACAAAAAAGCCAACACAGATGATTACTACCTTATCTGTGTTGGCTAAAAAATACTGACTAAAAGGTGCTGCTTGAAACAGCACGGGAACCTTAAGAGTTACAAACCGTGAAGCCTCTGTTGTACGAGGCTACGGTAAAAAGACATCGTTAAACGACGATCTCAATGTCTTCAGTAGGAAACGCCACACACGAATGACACCAACCGTATTGGGCATCCGTCGAACGCAAATGCGCTTCCGGAGGATTAAACACCTGCCCCTTTGTGACTTTTACACGACAAAGGCTGCATTCGCCTGAGCGACACGCATTCTCGGTAGTAAAGCCGTTTCGCTCCATGCTGTTCAGCAAAGGCTCATCCACTCGCGCCTTAAATGTTCCTTTGCCTTTGATGGTGACATTTACTTCGTGCTCAGGGGCTAATCCTTCTGGCCAGCCTGCTAACGTTTCAGGGTTCTTTGGTGGCCCGTTACACTCAACACGTACTCGTTTAGCTTTTACATTCAGCAGTTCAAGTTGGGACTCACAAAACTCATGGAAGCTGGTTGGTCCACAGACATAAAACATCTTGCTTTGAACATCGCCCACCAAGTCTTCAATGACCTCCGCTTTTAGGTGACCAGTGCGGCCTTGATAACCTTCTGGCGGACGTGAAATTAACTTAGTCACTGTTAGAAACTCATGCGCCTTGTCCAAGGCTTTCAGTTCCTCATCAAAGATCACATCATCCACATAGCTTGAGCCGTAGATCAGATGGAATTTATAAGTAAGACCGCGATCAGCAATGTCTTTGATCATGCTACGCGCAGGTGCAATACCAGAACCACCTGCAAGAAACACCAAATCATTCCCATGAAAAACCGGGTTGTGATAGAAAGTCCCCATAGGCCCGGTACTCTCAAACTGATCACCCACCTTAACGCGATCCAAAAGGAAATGCGTCACATAGCCTTGTTCCACACGTTTGATCGTCAAATCGTAATAACCACGGGCCAACGGCGCGGAAGAAATGGCGTAAGGGCGTGCTGTTTCGACGCCATCAATGTTCACAAATAAATTGATGTACTGCCCGGCCTGAAAGGGTGGCAAAGGTAACCCGGTAGACACCAAACGAAAGGTTTTAGTACTTGGGGTATCTTCAATAATTTCAGCCACTTCGAGCGTCAAACGCTTAGGATGCAACTTGGCAATTGTACTTTCGACCTTACCCTTTTGCTCGGTGTAATCCGTGCCCGTTTTTTCTAATTCCGCTTTATGATCCAAGGCTTGTTGATAACCTTCGACGGCATGCAATACGTTCATTTCAGGTGAAGAGTTCGACATGATTAAGCTCCCTCTGCTTCTGTGTTTAACACTTGTTCTGATGCCTGATTTTGTTGGGCTTCGGCGTGCTTTTTCTTAACTTTCTTAACCGCCGCGCGGCCCGTACTTTCACCAATCATATAAGTTGGCTGGAAACCGCCCATCCCATTCCAGCAGCCAGCCAATAACAAGCCATCAATGGCATTCATGCGCTCGCGGAATATTGGCCCATCCTGAGTGTTCTGCTGGAAACCATAGATAGCGCCCCCGGGGGTGTTGAGATAACGCATCATAGTCAGAGGCGTGCCCACTTCGAGCTCTTCAATGTTGTCACGAATCCCAGGAAAGACTCGTTCTGCGTGTTCAATTAAGTGATCTGCAAACTCGTATTTGGTCTTGGCATAGTCTTCCGGAGGAATAGACTCCCATGGCTCTCCGTATTGCAAGCAAAGTAACGACAAGGTGGTCTTACCTTCCGGTGCAAAGCTTGGGTCTTCAAAGTTGTAACAGGTCAGCATGGTATGCATCGGCGGTGTCATGCTCTGCATGTTCTTATGTGCAACTTCCTCATCACAACTGTCGATGATGAAGGTCGATGCTGCATTCACTCCGATGTCTTGAGGCGAACAATCCAAACCAATATAAAGCACGAACGCAGAAGTCCCCAAACGACGAGACTTCATATCTTGAGCGGCTTGGATTGGCGGATGATCCGTATCCAACAATTCGTTAAAAGTATGAATCGGGCTGGAATTCGAAATTACGGAAGAACAACTGAAGGTCTCGCCATTCTCTGCAACAACAGCGGTGACCGCATCGTTTTCCGTTAAGATTTTCTTTGCTCCGCAGTTAAAACGAACTTCACCGCCCGCTTCCATAAAGGATTCCAACAAGGCGCTGGAAATTGCCTGTGAACCGCCTTTGATATGACACGGTTTGTAGGCAGCGTAGGAATAGATCATCACTGCCATATCCATGAACGGGATGTCTTTGGTCGGCATACCGATGTAACACCAGTACGCAGCAATGATGGCCTTCAACTGTTCACTTTCAAAGAACTCATCCAACACCTCTTTGGTCGATTTCAGGCCGTATTTCACATAGTTCGGACAAGATGCCTTAAGCATGCTCTCATCATTTGCCTTCATAACACGAGGCATCATCATAAAGGCTTCCAGGCAGAGGGTTTCGCAGAGCTTCATATAACGAGCGATGTTATCGGCCTCTGCAGGGAACTGGTCACTCAGAACCTCTATCAGCCCCTTCACACTGGCAGGTAAGGTCACATCAAACTCACCCGGCATCACAATGCGATACAAAGAATGCTCTTGAACCACTTCCAAGCGATCCATAATGCCAAGTTTTTGGAAGATTTGACGAAGAATAAACGGCTTGTCGTCGGTTCCCATGCCACTCAATTGGTGAAGAGCAACTTCAAATTCATAGTCACCTCGTACAAACGAAGTCGCACACCCACCAGGGATGTTATGCCTTTCTAAAAGAAGTGTGCGTGCACCGCCTCGTTGAGCAGCCACCGCGGCCGTCAAACCCGCGTTACCCGCACCAATCACGATCACATCAAAGTCGGTCATCGGTTTGCCCTCATACGTTTCTTGTTATTTTGTTTCAATCAACATGAGCAACCTTACAAAGTAAAGTTTACATTGTAAAGTTAATAATTAATGTTTCGAGTAAATAGTTTCAGGCAATAAAAATCCCGATACGAAGATCGGGATTGAAAGAGAAGAACCGAAAAGATTACGGACTAAACCAGATGAATACCGTCTTTCTCGATTTTGATGAGTTGCTGTTTATAGAGCGTTCCGATGGCTTGCTTGTAGGCATTCTTACTGCATTTAAAAACGCGCTTAATGGCGTCAGGCGAACTCTTATCACTGATGGCAATGTAACCGCCTTCTTTCTTAAGCTTTTGCAACACTTCGCCAGCTAAGCCTTCCACTTTAGCAAACCCCAGAGGCCTGAGACTGATTTCAAGCTTCTGATCCTCACGGACACGCTTGATATACGCCTTACGTTCTTGGCCGCGCTTTGGGGTTTCAAACAAATCATTGGCATAAATCAGCCCCCAATGCGTGCCATTTACAATCACTTTCAAGCCCAGATCCGACTTTTCAGCAGCAACAATAGAAACTTCATCACCTTGTTTGAAGGTATTCGTGTCATCGATATCTTCTAAAAAACGATCCAGCTTGGTAGAAGCCGCAATACGTTCGGAATTATCGAGATAAACTCGCACTAACGCCTGTCCACCTTTTTTCAGGGTATGTCGTTGTTCACTGAAAGGCACAAACAAATCTTTCGACAGGCCCCAATCCAAAAAACAGCCGTGGCGATTTTCATCCACCACATTCAAGTAAGCAAATTCGCCGACCTGAACCTTTGGGGTTTCTGTCGTAGCAATAAGTCGATCTTCGCTATCGCAGTAAATAAATACGCGAAGCACATCGCCTACCTGTTCATCCCCTTGCAAATATTGTTTCGGCAAGAGGATTTCACCGAATTCACCACCATCCAACTGCAACCCTCGGGGTAGCTGACTTAATACAGGTAAATCATTGTATCGACCAATCTGAATCATGATATTGCTCACTTATTTAAACAGGCAGCATTATAGCCGAGGGCAGCCATTCGCTAAAGAAAACAGAAATTAAAGAATATCGGTCAGAATCACACCAAGACCGAATCGATGAACCTTGTGATCGTAATCAATCAAACTCTCACCATAGCCATGAAAATATTGAGCAAACCCACGCAAACGCCCCCAGAGTGGAAAGCTTAAACCCGTTTCTACTGCACCAAAGCCCGTTGCCCAGTTGTATCGGAAGCCACCGGTAAATTCGTAATCTTCATCTAATCGATACACGCCATGAACTTCGTAATAACCCATGTACTTATTGATGTCTGGGTTGTCGTCACCTTCCGGATCATCGTCGTTTTCTTTTTCGTCCTCAGGAATTCGATACCAAGGCTGGATATAAACGCCCCAATCATTCTTGGCAAACCCAAGTCCGGCAAAGACACGGTTCCAACTTCGACTTAAATCACCACCTCGTCCATTCGACTCGTGTTCAATACCAATACGAGTAAGTAATGTCCCACCCCATAGCGAGGCAGGAATGGGCGCTTCGTAATAAATTTCAGGTCGATAGTTGGTTTCACGAAACGGCGAAGAAATATCCGAAGCATAGAATTGCCAGAACGATTTCAGCGTAAAACCAAAGTAAATGGTGTCATTAGGAACCAATAAGCTGGAATAACTCAATGGCACTTTCAAACTGAGCTGTAATTTAACTTCTTCATTTTCAATGGGGTTTTCAACGCCAGGATAAAAATCCACGCCCTCATAAGCGTCCTGATTGGGTGAATCCATGTAACTAAACGGAAGAATATAGTTCTGTCTGTGCGCCGTGATGATGAAGCGATTATCTTCAGTGGCCTTCTCAACCACAATACGTTTCGGCACTTCCACTTCATTCATGGTTTCCAGACGTAAACAATTGTCTTTGATTTCTTGAACCGTAACCCCTTCCCCTGCAATGTCTACGCTTCTCAGAATACAAAGATTGTATCTTTCATCGCTGGAAAGGCTCTCCAGATCGGGTTCTTCAGTGGCAGCAAAACCAATGCTGGCACACACTGTTGCAGAATAGGCCAGTAGCCACTTACTAAAAGATCGACCAAGAAATACACGACTCTTGTTGTGGCGGGGAATAATCACATTACGCTCCTTGTACGCACAGTTCGTAGCTTTCCACTATAGGACAATCTTTGTAAGCCTTATCCTACAAAGCATCAGAGAAACTTGATTCTTAACTCATTCAATCTAATCTGAAATTTAAATGCATAGTAACACTAGAGAACCCCTGAACAAGTCCCTCTCTGCTCTGGGTTCCCTAAAGAGTCAGTCTTTTATGACGTTAAATAAAAAACTACTCGATTATAAGCAGTGAGATTTGGAGGACGTTGTGAAAGTTTCCCATAAAGTCGGCGGGATATCCGCCATCATATTATTAACTGTAATCACCATCCTCTCCTGGTCTCAGTACCTCACCGTCAGTAACAGCCTCTATCAGAAAACCGAAAACTCGATTAACGAAATCAGTTCAGCCTTAGCACATCAGATCGCTAATTGGCTTAATGGTAAGTTAAACCTGGTCAATCAAATGGCTCAAACCATCGATGCCGATTTCAGTAAAGAACGTATTCAAGAAGTGTTTGATCAATCGATTTTAAAAGAAGAATTCCTCTTGATCTTCGGCGGCTTAGACACAGACGGAAAAGCCATCACCAATGACACCAGCTGGAACCCTTCTGGTTGGGATGCGCGAAAACGGCCTTGGTATCAAGTGGCCAGAAATGCCAACGGCAAAGCCGTATTAACCGAACCCTATGCAGACGCCAGTACCAAAGAAATTCTTATTTCTGTAGTAGCAAACTTCAGCGACAGAGGTTCGTTTAAAGGCGCATTCGGTGGTGACTTGAGCCTGAAAACAGTGTCAGACTCGGTCAATACCGTCACCTTTAATGATTCCGGTTATGCCTTTTTGTTGACGAATAAAGGCGTGATCATTAGCCACCCCAATGCCGAGTTGAACGGCAAACCCATTTCAAAACTCTTCACAAATAACACGCCGAAACTAACGTCCGAATTACAAACCATGGACATTGATGGCACGTCGGTGTTTACCTCCTATCACCCACTCAGCAACCTGAAAGGCAGTGACTGGATGATTGGAGTGGTCGTTGAAGAAGACATCATCATGGCAGATGCTGCGGCAGTGGGTTGGCGAGCATTCTTTGCGGCCATCATTGGTGTGGTCGCCAGTACCCTGATCCTACTCGTGGTAATGACCAAAGTACTGAAACCATTGCAATTGCTCTATGAATCGTTACTAGAAATTAACCGTGGTGAAGGGGATTTAACGAAGCGGCTTCCCATTGTCAGTAAAGATGAGTTTGGTGATGTATCCATTCAATTCAATCAATTTGTTGAGCACTTACAACAGCTCATCATTAAAATTAAAGACTTGTCGTCCGGGGTAAGAAACAGTACCAATTCCACAGCCGAAGCCGCAGCCGAAGCGTCGGAATGTTTGCAACGACAGCTTTCTGAACTGGACCAACTGGCAACCGCTATGGCCGAAATGTCATCCACAGCCCATGACGTTGCAGACAACGCTCAGCGTGGAGCCGACAGTGCGCAAACTGCGTTAGAAGCAGCTCAAACCGGTGCCGGCATTGTTCAGAAAACCACCACCTCCATCAATCAGCTTTCCAGCGATATGGACGATGCGGTCAAAACCATTACTAACTTAGCCGAATACAGTAACAACATTGAATCGATTCTATCGGTTATTACCGGCATTGCTGAACAAACCAATCTGCTTGCGTTAAACGCAGCCATTGAGGCGGCACGAGCGGGTGAACAAGGACGTGGCTTCGCAGTGGTTGCTGATGAAGTTCGCGCGTTAGCCTCTCGTACTCAAGAATCTACCGAAGAAATTCAGAACATGATTAATCAACTGCAAACCGGAGTGAAACAGGCCGAGCAAACCATTAATCACAGTCAGCAAATGGCAAACGATACTCAAGAAGTGTCAGCCAAAGCCAACGATGCGTTGGAGTCGATCAGTCAGGCCATCTCTGAGATTTCAGACATGACCATCCAAATTGCTGCGGCGGCAGAAGAGCAAAGTGCAACCACAGAAGAAATTAACCGCAACACCACCAACATTCGCGACATCAGCCAAAGCGTTGCAGACGGTGCCGAAGAACAAACCGCACACTGTCAGGACATGGTGGAAAAAGCGAGTCAGCAAGAAGATCACCTCAGTGTTTTCAAGGTCTAACACAACGAACACTCAAAAACCAAAAAGGAGGCCGACTGACCTCCTTTTTACTTTCTATTACTTACCTTCAAAAGAAAAGATCATTCCTCTCCAATATAGCCGCCGGTCTGATGAGCCCAGAGGTGCGCATAAATACCACCGTATTCGATCAGTTCCTGATGAGTTCCCTGCTCTACAATCGCGCCTTTATCCATCACAATTAAGCGGTCCATCGCGGCGATAGTAGACAGACGGTGTGCGATGGCAATAACCGTTTTGTTCTCCATAAGCTGAGTTAAGCTTTTCTGGATGGATGCCTCCACTTCCGAATCCAACGCAGAGGTTGCTTCGTCCAATACCAAAATAGGAGCATCTTTCAAAAGCACCCGAGCAATAGCAATGCGCTGACGTTGGCCGCCCGACAACTTAACACCACGCTCACCGACTTTGGCGTCATAACCAACGCGACCTTCGAGATCACTTAACGTCTGGATAAATTCATCCGCTTCCGCTTGCAAGGTTGCCTGCACCATTTCTTGTTCAGTAGCTGTTGGATGACCGTACAAGATATTCTCGCGAACAGAACGGTGCAGTAACGAGGTATCTTGTGTCACCATACCAATCTGGGCGCGCAGAGACTCTTGCTGAACCTTGCTGATGTCCTGACCGTCAATCAAAATACGGCCACCTGCCAAATCATGGAACCGCAGCAAGCTGTTCACCAATGTAGATTTACCCGCACCTGATCGACCCACTAAACCGACTTTTTCACCCGGCTTGATGTTTAAGCTTAAATCATCAATCACACCAGACGCTTTGCCGTAATGGAAAGCCATATGCTCAAACTCAATCTTACCGCGCGTCACTTCCAATGGTTTAGCATCAGGTGCATCCACCACATCTTGCGGTTGAGACAGAGTCGTAATGCCATCGGCAACGGTACCAATGTTTTCAAACAAGGCCGACATTTCCCACATAATCCACTGAGACATGCCGTTCAGACGCAGAGCCAAACTGACAGCAACCGCAATCGCGCCTGCGGTAATTAATTCTCCCGTCCACAACCAAATACCAATAAAGCCTAAAGCAAAGATCAATAAGTAATTAATTACATCAACACCGAAGCTCAGCCCAGTGGCATAACGCATTTGGGTGTACACCGTTTGTAAAAATGAATTCATGCCTTCTTTGGCGTAAGAGGCTTCGCGCTGACTGTGTGAAAACAGTTTTACCGTAGCAATGTTGGTGTAACTGTCCACCACCCGACCGGTCATTTCAGCCCGCGCATCGGCCTGTATGGTTGAAATTCGCTTTAAACGTGGAATAAAGAAGTAAAGAATTAATGAGTAGCACACGATCCAAGCCAGCAAAGGCAACATCATTCGATAATCTGACTGCGCCACCAAGACGAGAATAGACACCGCATAGACACCGACATAAACCATTACATCCAACAGTTTCATCACGGTTTCGCGAACCGCTAACGACGTTTGCATTACCTTGGTGGCAATCCGCCCGGCAAAGTCATTCTGATAAAACGACATACTTTGTTTCAGTAAATAGCGGTGCGACATCCAACGAATTTGCATCGGAAAATTACCAAGTAACGCCAAGTGCAAAACCGCTGCGTGCAAAAATACCAGAATCGGCAGCCCCACTAATAAGAGCACACCAAACCAAAACAACTCGCTGCCATGATTTTGATACAAGCTTGACGGTGTTTCTGTGGACAACCAGTCAATCAAGTCACCCATAAACCCAAACATGTAGACTTCAATCACCGCCAGAATCGCCGACAAAATACCCATGGTAATGAGAGGCCACTCCATGCCACGAATGTGATGACGACAGAACTGATACAAAGAAGAAGGCGGCTGTTTAGGTTCCTCTTCAGGAAAGGGATCAATGATTTTCTCGAACAAACGAAACATGAAAAAGACCTTAAAGACTGGAAAAAATAAGAAGGCATTGTAAAGCAATAAACCCTGATCAATGTAACAGGATTTTAGATTTAAGTTATCAATTTAGTTGCTCCGATCTATAGTTATAACAAGTGAACCGCTGAACAAGCTCATTCTTTTTCCTGAGCTCCTAATCCATCACGTTATGGAGGTATGTATGAATACGTCACGTCATGGAATATCTGTAGGCATTGAGCGAGTTGACGATGAAATACTGCTTACTATGCAAATTCAAGGAAAGCTAACACATCAAGATTACGAACACTTTGTTCCTATGTTGGAATCTGCGCTACAAGGCATTGAGCATCCTTACATCAACTTTTATGTTGATGCCACGGAATTAGAAGGCTGGGAACTGCGAGCAGCCTGGGACGATTTAAAGCTGGGGCTGAAACATGGAAATGACATCGCAAAAATAGCCATTTACGGCAATAAGAAATGGCAAGAATACGCAGCGAAGATTGGCTCTTGGTTTATATCGGGTGAAGCCAAGTTCTTTGAATCCAGGGAAGAAGCTATGGATTGGCTAAAAGAAGAAAAAAAGGCACTTTGGTAATCAAAGTGCCTTTTATGATCTTTAAACCAGCCGAATATGGATCACGCTTGTTGATAGTCACCTTCTTCGATGTGATCGGTAAGCAACTCAAAGTAAGGTTCAAACACGTCCTGTCCATTAAACTCGGCCTTCAATACCGAGATCATGGTGTACACACCCACCAGTTTTCTTTGCAAAAATAAGAACTCTTTTGGTGGCATATTAAAATGCTTAGACAGTGCTGAAATCGCTGCTTTTCTAGCAACCCGCGCAGGCAAATCACTCAGCGCCCAACAATATTCACCAAACTGATTTAAGGTAAATGCAGGGGGTGGATTTTGTTCATTGGCGAACGGTTCAACCAAATCGTACACGATCTCAGTAAAGGCACTTAAAATCTTCGGCGGGAAATGATCCTGCATAAAGTTGACGGATACCGCCCCTTCCAAGACACGTTTTTTATCACGCAGATAACCACCTTTAATCATCAACTGAACCGGTTTCATGATGCTGTCATCGAATGAACGAACGGCACCAAAATCCAGTAACACCAGTTGATCAGACTGGCCGTTTTCGCTTAAACGCACTCGGTAGTTACCAAAGTTCGGATCCGTTTGCATTTCCTGCCAAACAAAGAGCTCTTTAAATAACAGATCTAATGCCGCTTTCGACAGCTTATTTCTGCGCTCTAGTGTCAGCCCTAGCACGGCATCACAATTGACCGTTAAACCTTCTTCATACGTGGTGCACAGTACCGCACCTGTGGAATATCGATCAATCACATCCGGCACCACATAACGATGGTCATCCGCCAGCTGTTTTCTGAATTTCTTAGTGGTATGCGCTTCTTCGTAGTAATCCACTTCACGATGCATCATGAAGCGAATTTCATTGAACCACTGATCGAAATCTTTACCCATCTTGATGGAACGAGTCAGCTTCAATAAAGAAGCCACAGTACTTAAATCACTGTCGATGGCTTCGGCCACACCCGGGTATTGAACTTTCAGGCACAATTGCTTGCCGTCGGACTTACGAACGGCACGATGTACCTGCCCCAGCGACGCCGCACCTAGGGGGACAGGGTCAATCTCCAATTCAAGAAGGCGTTCAGCACCGAGCTCGGTAATCAACGCGTGATGAATGGTTGTCCAAGCAACCGGCGTGGTATCTTCTTCAAGGGTATGAAGCGCATCGGTGATTTCTTCGGGGAGGAATAACTCGCCGTATAAAGCCATCATTTGGCCAATCTTTACAACACTGCCTTTGAGTTTCCCCAGCTCTTCGACCAGGTAATGGGCTTCTTGAGATAAAGCACGCTTATGCGCTTTGCGTCGACGATCCTGACCTTTGAGCATGGCTCCTGCACTCTTTGACGCATAACGAGTACCTGCTACCAAGCCAGCTTTGGCCATCAAGAACTTTCGTTCAAAACTTCCTATTTTAATCTTTTCTACGTGCTTTTTCTTTTGTTTTGCCATGAAGCTTCCAATCTAGGATGGATACTTATTAAACAATCTCTATTAAAAAGAGATCACAACGCATGAGCCTGGCTGTCCATCAATCTCGCAATCGAGCCTGAAGGTTATAATTATTTATTGTGATTTATTATTTACTGATGAATAAAGGGCTGCGAATTCTACCGACTTTTGCGAATCAGCGCGATGTCATGAACCGACGTTTAACGTCACCCATTGCCATCTATCACACTAAAGCCCTCTCTACATCTCAGGCGATTTTGTCCAACCTAAATAGATTAATCAATTGATTAAGAAAAAAATTAAAAAAGTTATAAGAAAGTCTAGACAAAGAATATTTAATACATATAATGCTCATCCATTCGCCGGCATAGCTCAGTTGGTAGAGCAACTGACTTGTAATCAGTAGGTCCCGAGTTCGACTCTTGGTGCCGGCACCAGAATTAAAGCCCGACTTCGAAAGAAGTCGGGCTTTTTCGTTTTTCAGAAAAATTCTCTCACCACCACTAACCTTCACATTCCATTCTATAGTTGTATCAAGTTCGTACGAATACAGTTAGTAGGAATAAATCAGTACGATTGAATTAAAACGATTGGCCAGACGATCAAATAGCACTTACCAACAAGCAGAGATGAGACCAATTCATCTAAGTGATCAATTTTCTCAATTGAGCCCTGTTCATAAAGCACATAAACTAACCACCAAAATTAAACGTATGTTTGATACCCAAACACAGCAATAAAAAGAGATAACAAATGACTGCCTGCACTTCAGCCACCTTCAACCACCGTCGACTTTCCAAGTCCGCTAATCTTGCTCTGCAAGCGCTGATTGGCTTGATGTCATTTATATGGATGTTGAATCTTCATGCAAACACCCCTCCGCCAGCCAAAGTGGTTACTACTAACATCCAATTTCAGGAACTGGCCGATACCACCAGTATTCCTGGAATCATAGAGTTTAATACCAGCAGTCAAATCACCAGTGAACAAACCGGCATTATCTCCGCGATCTATTTCAATGAAGGCGACAAGGTGAACAAAGGCGATATTATTGCCAGCCTCAACACCGACTTGTTACATCAAGATATCAAAGTTAAGCGTTCTGAAATTGATGCCTTGGCAGCAGAACAAACACGAATCGAAAAAGACATCGAGCGTTCAAATAAGCTGCTCAAAACCAGTTTCGAAAGTAAACGCGCGTTGGAAAACCTAGAGTTCAGCCTGAAAGCAAATCTGGCAAACCGTCAGCGTCTGCTGCATCAGGTAGAACGTTTAAATATTCTGATTCGAAAGAGTGAAATCAAAGCGCAATTCGACGGTTTAATCCTGGCAAAACACAAACATCCTGGTGAGTGGCTGGGTCAAGCCGATCCCATTGTGACCTTGGCGAAACTAAGTGACACCATGGCACTGGTAAGTGTACCGGAACGTTACATTCGCTACATTCAATTAAGAAGCACCACCAGTGTAATGATCCCAGCGTTGGATCTAGAAGTGGAAGGTACCATCGACAGTACCGTGCCGGTAGCAGACCTTCGAACCAAAAGCGTTCCTCTAAAAGTGAAGATCGACTATCAGACCAGTTTCATCCGCAACATGTCGGTCAAAGTGTCTGTCGCTACCTCCGCGAAACGTAAGGTACTGACCTTCCCTAGAGATGCCGTCATTCAACATCAGGGCAAAGAGTTTGTTTATACCGTAAAAACCAATGACGATGGCAGCCAACAAGCCCAGATTGTTCCTGTACAAATAACAGGGCGTTATGGTGCAACTGTGGCAATTCAGCCAGGCTTATTGCAAGCAGATCAGCCAGTAATCATCAAAGGGAACGATCGCTTACAGCCAGATCAACCGATCGCGGTTCAGAATTAATATGAAAAATAACTATGAAAAACTAACCTGAAAACTCATCTAAAAAATACGGTATATGCCATCAGGCAAACGTTTATCGCTGGAGGCAAAAGCAGCTAGCGACGATTGGATCAAGGAATTCCTATGTCATTCATCAGTCAATCCATCAGACATCCGGTTGCGACCATCTCGGCCGTTATTCTGGTGGTCATGTTTGGTATTGTCAGCTTACTGCAGTTACCCGTACAGCTGACCCCAGATGTGGAACAACCACAAATCACAGTTCGAACGGTATGGGCTGGCGCCAGCCCTTATGAGATCGAAAAAGAAATCATTGAACCTCAAGAAGAAGTGTTGAAAAGCGTTCAGGGCTTGTTGCTACTCGAAAGCTCAAGCTACAACGACTACGGTGAAATCACATTAACCTTTAAAGTGGGAACGGCATTAAACACCGCCAACATGCTGGTTTCCAACAAACTTAATGAAGTATCCAGCTACCCTGAAAATGCCCTCAAGCCAGTAATCAACACGTCAGGCGCAGACAGTTCACCTATCATTTGGATGATGCTTAAAAAGAAAGAAGAACCGTTCCGGGATATTCGTAAAGAGCGCACCTTCTTCGAAAATGAAGTTCGTGCTCAGTTAGAACGCGTCGATGGCGTTGGTTCCTTATTTGTTCTCGGCGGAACAGAAGAGCAATTGGAAGTGGTGGTCGATACCACCGCACTTGCAAATAACCAGCTCACCATTGATGAACTCGCCCAGCGTATCCAGCGAGGCAACAAAACCACTTCCGCCGGTGTCCAAGGCATCAGCCGTCGTAATTACCGCATTCGTACCCTTGCTGAATTCCAAACACCTGAAGACGTAGAAAAACTGCCTGTCCGTGATGACGGCTTTTATCGCATTACTGTCGCGGATGTTGCCAACGCGCGTATCGGTTATGAACCAAAAACCGACGCCGTCCTGCATAATGGCATGCCGATGATCATCGTTGGCGTACGAAAAGAATCCGGCGCCAATGTATTGGAATTAACCCGCAGAGTGAACGTCGTTGTTAACGACCTGAATGACAACATTCTTGCCGATAACGGCCTGTATCTCGATTGGGTTTATGACCAAACGCCATACATCAATACTGCCATCGAAATGGTTCAAAACAACCTGATCATTGGTGCGTTAATGGCGATCACGGTACTCCAGTTGTTCTTACGCTCAATCTCCTCGACCATCACGGTAGCCATTGCCATTCCGGTTTCAGCCATGGGGACGTTTATCTTCTTGTATCTCGGTGAACGTTCAATCAATGTCGTCAGCCTGGCGGGGATTTCGTTCGCCGTTGGTATGCTGGTGGATAACTCCATTGTGGTCTTGGAAAACATCGACCGACATCGTCGCATGGGTAAAAGCGCGTTCAAAGCAGCGTTCGATGGTACCAACGAAGTATGGGGCGCAGTATTGGCGTCAACGGTCACTACCGTTGCCGTATTCCTACCAGTGCTCTTTATCGAAGAAGAAGCCGGTCAGCTGTTCCGGGACATTGCCATCGCGATTACTGCTTCGATTGTCTTCAGTCTAGTGGTATCAGTGTCGGTGATTCCAACCATCATTCGTCGTTTTTATGGGCGATCGGATCATAAATCCAGCCGCGCCGATGAACATGAACGCCCAGTGAAGCTCCACAAAGGTAACTGGTTTGTGCGAGGCATCATGGTGCTCTCTGAGATCACCTTAAAATCGTCATTCACACGTCTGACCACCGTCATTGTGTTTGTGTTGGGCTCATACTTCATCACCATGTGGTTGCTGCCCAAGTCGGAATACTTGCCACAAGGTAACCGAAACCTGATCCTTAACATTCTGGTTCCACCACCCGGCTATTCCGTCGAAAAACGCGAGCAACTATCCGAATACGTGTACGACGAATTAAAGCCGTATATTGAAGAAGATAACGTTGAAGGCTTCCCTCAAATCAAACAGCTCTTCTTCGTAAGTAACGATGGGCTTACCCTCTTTGGCGGCTTGAGTGAACACGAAACACGAGCCAAAGAACTAATGCCTCTATTCAACCGAGTAATGCAGTCGATACCGGATATGTTCGGTGTCAGTTTGCAAGCGGGTATTTTCGAAAGCGGCATCGGTAAAGGCCGAAGCATTGATGTGAATATCTCCGGCGAAGACAACGAAGCCATCGTCAATGCCGCCCGAGTACTCTACGGTACCTTGGCAGGCGCAATTCAAGAAGCTCAGATCCGACCTGTGCCGTCATTGGAAATCTCCTATCCAGAAGCTCGAATCATGCCGGATCGCAATAAACTGCTTGCCAACGGTCTCGATGAAACCAGCTTAGGCACCTACATCGACATCATCATGGATGGCCGAAAAATCAGCGAATACAAACCGGACGGTAAGAAAGAAATCGACCTGGTATTACGTACCGCTGCCGAGCGTGTGGCTTCACCCGAGGACATTCTGGATAAACACATCGTTAACAACTTTGGACAACTGGTCCGCATCGGAGATGTCGCTGAATTGAGTTACACCACGGGTGTTCCCCAAATCAATCACAGAGAACGCAAACGTACCGTGACACTGCAAGTGACGCCGCCACCAGAAATGCCATTACAAACGGCACTGGAGTTGATCAGTCAGAAGCTGGTACCGTCCGTAGAAGAGCAAGGTATCCTAGGCGACGTTCAAGTCTCGGTCGGTGGTAACGCAGACAAACTGACCGAAACCAAAGACGCTTTGCAGTGGAACTTCATCCTAGCAATCCTGATTACTTACCTATTGATGTCAGCGCTGTTCTCAAACTATCTCTATCCACTGATCATTTTGGTGTCAGTGCCATTAGCCGCCGCCGGTGGTTTTGTGGGCTTATCACTGGTAAATCAATTCATTGCACCACAACCCTTCGATATTCTGGTAATGCTTGGCTTTGTAATTCTGGTGGGAACAGTCGTGAACAATGCAATTCTGATCGTTCACCAGTCTCTGAATAACGTTCGCTTTAACGGTATGGATAACATCACTGCGATTCTGTGGTCGGTTCGTACTCGTATTCGACCGATCTTTATGAGTACCACCACCAGCCTGTTTGGACTTTTCCCGCTGGTGATTGCCACAGGCGCGGGCAGTGAAATTTATCGAGGACTCGGCAGTGTCATTCTGGGAGGCTTAGCCTTATCCACCCTACTAACACTCTTTGTGATTCCTGCATTGTTGGCTTTCTTCATTCACATGGAGAAACCACAAATCCGCGAAGAACTGTAAATACAGCCCGTCCTCACAGGAAAATCTTTCTGTTCCTTACTCCAGAGCAAGCACTATAGTGACTTGCTTTGGGGACTTACTCCGAGAACGCCCTATGGGAACTCGCTCTGGAATAGCCTCGAACATCTCATTTCTTTTTTAATCTCAAAATTCTGCCATACTTTTTAAAGCTCTATAGAACATACCCATAAAAAATAATTTAAAGCTCATACTCAAATGGATGCTATGAAAAAGCCCTGTTCTGCTCTTTTGTCCTTTTTACTATTCTTTTTAACTCAGACTGTTTTAGCTATTGAACCAGATCCATCTAAAGCCGATGTACGTTTAGTCACAGGAATTCTAGAACCTTATCAGGTGTATGATCAAAATCAGCAACTCACAGGCACAGGCATCTCTGCCATTCAATGCCTGGAAAAACAATCAGGATTAACCTTCAGTGTTGAAGTGTTTCCATGGAAACGAGCGCAAGAATTAGTCGAAAGAAAAAAGTACGATGGTTTTTTTGTTGGCTCTAAAAATACAACACGTGATAAATACGCAACCTTCGTTGGGCCACTGCTTCACAGTTTTTGGCAGTGGTACACAGTGAAAGATGAAAAGATGGAAATTAACCCGGATGGCACACCTACATCTAAAGACAAGATCATCGGTGTGGTGTTAGGGACAAATATGCATCAGTGGATTTCAAGCCAACCTGGCTATCAAGTGGTTGCACACACCACCAGCGACCAGTTGTTTGAATTACTTGCTGCAGGCAGACTCGATTATGTATTGGCCACAGGTGCCATGTATGAAGAGTCCTTAAAAACACTGGATTCCCAATTCAACATTTTGGTCGCCCGATCCAAACCTTTGGGCCTGTATCTAGGCCATCACTTTATGGAACAACACAAAGAACTTGCAGCTAAAATCGAAAAAGGCGCAACTCAATGTGCGCCTTAATGTCGATAGTACTGAAATAGCACTTTAAGCGTTTCAACGCCCACTAACAGCGTCGGTATTCACTCGGCGCTTTCCCCGTCCAACGTTTAAATGCCCTACGGAAATTAGCACTGTCGCTGTATCCCAGGCGGCTGGCAACATCATCAACTGAAAGACGATGATCACCCAAGAAATGACAGGCTTTTTCTTTCAATACCGAGTTCACAATATTTTGGTAGCTGGTATCGTGACGAGCCAATCGTTGTCGCAACGCTTTAGGTGACAATTCAAACGAATCCGCCAAATCGTTAAGGCTTGGGATGTTGCCCGTGTTGCGTTGCAAAATCAGTTTCACCTGATTAGGCAGGGTATCTTGTTCGGATAAATCGCGAATGCGCTGATCACACAGTTTCTTAGCCAGTTCCGACAAAAATGGATTGGCTGTCTTCAACGGCTGACTTAGCAAAGCGGTCGGAAACACCATTTCATTAAACTGTTGATCAAAAGAGACGTCACAACCAAACAGATCTTCGTAATCTTTCAGGTACTTCCTACGACCGAAAGCCAAATTTAGCTGGCTCAACATCATCTGATCACCGAGCATGCTTTGCAGCTTCATCCAATGGCTGGCGAAAACGGCTTCGGCAGTGAACACTTTATGTTGAGGTTTGATGCGATTGTAGTAAGGATAGGTCACTCGAATAATAGTGAGATCATCCATTACCGTGACAGATTGCTGCATGGAAAAGCCAGAAATCGGGTAATACTTCATCATCCGATCCACCGCTTCCCCTAAGGTATTCGCAGACACCACCAACTGAGACAATAGACCGTCAGCGTGTACGGTAATTTGTCGTCCAAACTCAAGACCAAGCGAAGGACAGTCCGTGAGTTTGTAGCCTAAGTCGATCATACGACCAAATTGGCGGCGACTGACCCGGCCTTCATTTGAATATAATTTGTTTGAAGAAATTCCAACCTGATCACCCAGATGAAACTCCTGCCCCCCTAGTTTATCAGCAACCTGACTTAATACCGCCGCATAGATCGAAGGTATTTGTTCTTTATCCAGTACTTTGTCGTTCATGGCTTGCCTATCAAAGTCTGATAATTGGTACGCCTGAACCCCCGGTGGAATGCCCTAAACAGGTCATTCCGTTCATGTACCTTATTATAATTATCGCCTGTTATTATTCGGCATCCGAAGCTGTATTTATTACCAATTTTCAAGATGCACCTTATTGGAAACGTGTCCGTACATAGTATTCAGCCACTCTCCTGAGGCATTTCGTCCACAGTAACATCGTACCAACTCGGTATAGAGGTTATATCTGACCATATTTCAGTCATACTTTACCAGCGTTTATTGAATTGTCGTTCAATTAAAAATCATGTCGCGAATTATCAATAAACTAACACCTCTTAACAACCACATAAGTTTCAAGGACTTACTCGGAGAGCCCCCTACTTAATCCGCTTTTTAGACAGACTCTCCAGTATTGCAGCCAAGAAACGGGCAGCTTCCCCACCAGTAACAGCTCTGTGATCAAAGGTTAATGAAAGAGGCATCACCGAACGAATTTGCGCCTCCCCCTTATACACCACGACATCTTCATAAATTTTCCCGGCGCCGATAATAGCTACTGTAGGTGGTACAACCACGGGTGTGGCAAAACGCCCGGCCATTGTGCCAAAATTGCTCAAGGTGATGGTTGCGCCCAGCATTTCAGACGGCGGAATGGTACGAGCTTTGACATCAGCCCTAAGATGATTCAAGCCATCCCGAAGATTCTTTAATGAACGATTATTGATGTCGCGTAATACCGGCACAAACAAACCTTGATCGGTATCCACGGCAATGCCCAAGTCCACTTGAGAACACATACGACGCGACATGTGCTCACCGTCAAACCACACATTCAACGCAGGCTCTTTCTTGCAGGCCGCTGCAATGGCTTTCGCCAACCTCATGGTGGTGTCTTCACCTTCCGCCCATTTATCTACGTCTGCTACATCGAAAATACTCACCGGCACCACATGCTGATGCGACAAGGACATGGTTTTGGCCATGGTACGGCGCACCCCTCGCAAGGTTTCGCCCTGGCCTTTTTCCTGATCCACACGCGCATAGGACTCAATGTCTTGCGCTAAAATCCGTCCCTCTGGACCCGACCCTCGCACCGAGTCAATATCCACATCCAGGCGACGTGCTAACGCCCGAACACTGGGCGTCGCCTTGGCTTGAGAATAGGACGAGTGAGAAGATGACGAAGCGTGTGGCGAACCAATAATGAACTGTTCAGTTACAGACGATTTAGCCGTAGTAGATGCCCCAGTGGACACTTTGGATTTTTTCGCTTCAGGGATTTTCCCGACTACTGTGCCAGTGTCTTCCGCTTGGCTATCAAACTCCACTAATGGATCACCAATATGAAGCACATCGCCCGGCTGACCAAAACACGCCACAACTTTGCCTGAGACAGGAGAAGGCAAATCTACAATGGCTTTGGCCGTTTCCACTGATACGAGTAATTGATCTTCCTTAATCTCTTCGCCTTCTTTGACATGCCACTCAACGATTTCTGCTTCTGATAACCCTTCACCCAAATCGGGTAATTTAAAGTACTTCATAGGCACTCCGTTTAATCAGACGTCATTTCTTTTCAGGTCCACGTTTTAAAATTTCATTAGGTCAAGACAGGTACTTACGATGTCTTGTTCGGATGGCAAGTAATACTGTTCGTTTTTAAAGTACGGCATGATGGTGTCGAACCCCGTGACCCGTTTTACCGGCGCTTTTAAGTCCAACAAGGCGTGCTCCGCAAGCCCTGCCGCTATCTCAGCGCCCACCCCGAACGAACGACAAGCTTCATGCACAATGCAACAACGACCAGTGTGCTTAACGGAATTCAAGATAGTCGCGAAATCCAACGGTTTAATGGTGGCCAAATCCAACACTTCACATTCAATTCCTTGTTCACTGAGCTGGTCTGCTGCCGACATGGTTTCCATGATCGACGCCCCCCAACTCACCAGAGTAATGTCGTCACCCTGACGTAAGGTAAAACAGGTATCCAAAGGCAACGCCTGCCCATGGTCTTCCACCCGTTGTCTTTCTATCCGATAGATGCGTTTAGGTTCCAGAAACAACACAGGGTCATTACTTCGAATCGCAGCCAACAATAAGCCATAAGCGCGAACCGGGGACGACGGAATCACCACCCGTAACCCTGGCACATGAGCAAACAAGGCTTCGGTGCTTTCTGAGTGATGTTCCGGTGCATGAATTCCGCCACCAAACGGTGCTCGAATGACCAGCGGACATGTAATGCGACCACGGGTGCGATTCCGCATGCGACTGGCATGGGACACCACTTGCTCCATACAGGCGTAGATAAACCCCATGAATTGAATCTCAGCTACAGGTCTCAAGCCATAGCCCGCCATGCCAATGGCCATACCGGCAATCAAGGTTTCCGCCAAAGGCGTATCCATGACGCGCTTGAATCCAAACTCCTCTCTTAAACCTAAAGTTGCACGAAATACCCCGCCGTTGGGCCCAATATCTTCTCCAAGCAGGACGACATTCTCATCACAACGCATCTCATGCGCTAACGCTAAGGTCACCGCTTCGACCATAGTGATGTCATGCACAGGGCTGTTATTCACAGTTGCATCGTTCGCTGTTTCAATGCTCGCTGTTTCATCGTTCATAACCGCTCCCCTCTAATCCTCAGTCTCGGAAGACTGCATTCGTTCGACTTTCTGATAGAGCAATTCCAACTGCCCTGACATACACTCAGGAAATTCCTCATACAGATGATCAAACATCGCTTCGGCCGGCTCAGGCGGCATGGATTTATAGGCGCTAATCCCCTCTTCGACTTTTTTGTCACACGCGTGTTGCCACTGTTTTTCTTGATCGCTGTCCCACCAGCCTTGCTCAGCTAAATAGGTTTGCATGCGTTTAATGGGTTCTTTTGACCAAGCCTCTTTGGCTTCTTCGGGGGAACGATAACGGGTGGCATCATCGGCTGTGGTGTGATCCCCTAAACGATAAGTCACCGCTTCAATCAGAAACGCGCCTTTACCAGATCGGGCACGTTCGAGCGCTAAAGTCATCGCGTCATAACAAGCGACAAAATCATTGCCATCTACTTGCAGAAAAGGAATGCCTGCACCAACGGCTTTTTGCGCTAAGGTCTTGGCGCCGCATTGAATCGATCGGGGCACTGAAATGGCGTACTGATTGTTGGAGATGACAAACACCACCGGCAACTGCCAGGCACCGGCCACATTAATCGCTTCAAGAAAGTCGCCTTTGGATGTTCCACCATCACCGATGGTCGTGACCACGGCATTGGCTTCGCCTTTAATCTTCATAGCCGCCCCCACACCAGCCGCATGACCCGACTGAGTAGCAATGGGAACACTGATCGGAAAATCATGAACCGGACCACCCGCACTGCCGCGTTCATCGCCGCCCCAATACAACAACACATCCCGAATCGGCCAGCCACGAATCAAAAAAGTCGCATGATCACGATAATAAGGAACAAGCACATCCTCCTTGGTCATCGACAATCCGACGGCAACACCAATGGCTTCCTGACCTAGCGAGGCGGGATAGGTGCCCATTTGTCCGGTTCGCTGTAAGGCAACGGCCTTTTGATCGTAGACACGAGTTAAGGTCATCCAGCGATAGGCTTCTTTAAGCAATTCGGGATTTTTAAGAATGGACGCCTGCGTTTCGGTTAAGCCGGTTAACGCTTGTCCTTTGGCTGAAAGACATTGTAGATAAGGTACTTCCACATGCGGTTGCATAGGCATAGACGACTCCTATCTTCATAATCATTTCGACCCAGTCGTTGCTGTTCACAAACTCTGTATACAAATTGCTGGGTACGTTAGGCTTCAATAATCTCCTTCGCCATGGTAACAGCCACCTGATTCGTGGGAATATCCTGTTTATGGGACTCAGAGAAAACCTGAGCTAAGGTCTTAGGTAAGCGCTCTAAATTAAGTGCGATTTGTTCGGCTGAAAATCCTTGATAACGCCCCGACGCATAGATAAGTCCACCCGAGTTGATGACAAAATCAGGGGCATAGAGGATTTCTCGTTTATGTAATAAATCGCCCGTTTCTTCATTCCAAAGCTGATTATTAGCACAGCCTGCAATGGCTTTGCAGTTTAATCTAGGCACCAAATCCGGCGTGATAATGCCACCTAAACCACACGGCGCTAAGATGTCGCAGGGCTCAACAAGTAACTCGCTGACCGGCGCAACAAACACCCCATGTTCATTGATGACGCGGCGGGTTTTCTCTGAATCCTTATCCGAAACAATCACTGTCACGCCCTTTTCGATGAGCTTTTCCATCAAGGTATAACCGACATTCCCTAAACCTTGAATAGCAACCGTAGATCGATCCAGTGCAATATTCAGTTCGTCTTCAAGGATCATTCGTATGTTCTGAAACACCCCTTCTGCAGTATGTGGAGAGGGATTACCAATAACAGAACTGCTGGCCACAAATTCGGTTTGTCCTCGAATAATATCCATATCCTGAACGTCGGTTCCCGAATCTACAGCCGTTATGTAACGCCCCACTAAATCCTGAACAAACTGACCAAAACGCTTAAACAAGGCTTCACGATCAAATTCGCCTTCCGGATACAAAATGACGGCCTTGCCACCACCAAACGGCACTCCCGCCAATGCGGCTTTATAAGTCATACCTTGGGCCAAACGCGCCGCATCCAACGCGGCACTGTCGGGGTCTGAATAAGGAACAAAACGACACCCGCCCAATGCTGGCCCCAGCTGGGTGCTGTGTATTGCCACAATCGCGTTCAAGTCATCGCTTTGAACATAGTGCAATTCTTGAAGTTGGTGTTCCTTCATCAGATCAAACATAGAAGACTCCATGAAGTGAAGGTAACCGATCAGGAAGTCCCTGAATCCATTAGCGGTTTTAACTTGAGTTTAGCCAGACAGCTCAAAAAATGTGCAACTTTTTGTAAATAAAAGGTCCAAATAAGGGATTATAGGTTGCACAAAAATGGCGGATGCGGATAATCACGAGCACTCAAAATACGCCTATCTCAGCAAACGCCCCCGAATCTCCGATGCCTGAAAATACCAAACACCCAGCACTCTTTGATACCGTCATTACCAGCCATCGAGACATCGACGTTTATTACCAAGACGATCATATGGCAATGGTAGCCAAACCCGCTGACCTGCTTACCGTACCAGGAAGGGGGCCAGACAAAGCCGACTGTTTGATTTCCCGAATTCAGGAAAACGCACCCTATGCACGCATCGTTCATCGCTTAGATATGGCAACGTCAGGAATTTTAGTCATCGCTTATACGCCCACTGCACATCGGGAACTCAGCCGTCAGTTTCAAGATCGAGAAACTCAAAAACACTACATTGCTGTGGTGAATGGTGACTTGGTGGCCAGCACTGGAAAAAAATCCGGGGAAGTGGATCTGCCCTTAATCACCGACTGGCCGAATCGTCCAAAACAGAAAGTGTGTCATGAGTCAGGAAAACCCTCTCAAACGTTGTGGCAGGTAATAGAACACTCTGATGATCGAACGCGTGTAAAGCTGACCCCAATTACCGGTCGCAGTCATCAATTAAGAGTGCACATGTTGGCATTAGGCCACCCAATTCTTGGTGATAACCTCTACGCCTGTGATGAAGCCTTGGCCAAATCGGATCGTTTGTTATTGCATGCAGAACAACTTACGGTAACTCACCCAGTCACCCAACAGCCCATTTGTGCCAAAGCCCGGCTGGATTTTTAACGATAGAAACAATCAATGACGTTTCTTTTCCAACTGTTGCTGATGAAACGCCACCCTCGCCTCAAAGTCCACTGATTGATAATACGCTTCTAACGCGCTGAGCCATCGGCTTTG
Source organism: Litoribrevibacter euphylliae (assembly GCF_042646085.1). Classification (NCBI taxonomy): domain Bacteria; kingdom Pseudomonadati; phylum Pseudomonadota; class Gammaproteobacteria; order Oceanospirillales; family Oceanospirillaceae; genus Litoribrevibacter; species Litoribrevibacter euphylliae. The sequence continues at coordinate 446,993 of NZ_JBHRSZ010000002.1, forward strand.
CAATTGCGGATATACCTTATTTTTCTTGGAAAACGCCAAATACACGGGCGTAGAACGCTTTACGCTGTAGACTTCTCGAAACGTCGCTTCGCTGAGCTGATTCGACGCATTACTCACTTTCTCAACTTCTTCCTGAAAACTGGCTCTGGGCATAAAGAAATAGTCGGCTCGTTTCAGAGCCACAAATTTCATTACTTGATCTAAGGTGGACAGCTCCACAAGCTTGGGATCAAGACCTCGCTTTGGAAGTAACGCAACAAAGTCATCTATTTCTTTACCAAAACTGTTACCCCGGACAATCGCTAACGTAAACTGAGCGAGATCTTCTATGGCCGTGACGTCTGGAAAATTTGTGTCGTAAGCACTGTAAACACCTACTTCAGTGAAATTAATAAATGCGGGACGATCAAGATAACGAAACTTTATCTCCCGTTCAGGTGTTTTATTTGCCCCTAAAATAAAGTCAGTGGTTCCTAGCGCAACACTTTCCTGACAACGCTTCCAACTGTCAATTTCCTTCATGACCAGTTTAATATCCGGATTTTTTGCCCTAAACAAATCAAGCTGTTCAACCAAAATACCACTGTAAGTACCTTGTTTGTTTTTATAAATCCAGGGTGGCCAATTGAAATAAGCACACCAACGAAACGCCTTATCTTGGCCAATATTGATCTGACTAGAGTCGGCTTGAGTAGGTTCAATCTGAATGGATTCGATCTGAATGGATTCGACCTGAATAAGTTCAATCTGAACAGATTCCTTCTGAACAGAACCAGCCAGCAGCGGCGTACTCAACAAACACAACAAAAGAATGATATGTTTCATAAATGATTTTTCACGTGACAGTGAAATCCAGTATAGCCGGATGTTCAGCGACTTTTCTAAGGGAACCTTTGAGTATCACATCAAGATTATCAACGACTTGTCTTAAATCGACATAAAGGTTCTCCAGAATCACCTTCTATACTGGTAAAGATTACTTTCCCCGTTGGAGGTTTAAGTGCGGCAAAGATTCAGTTCGATTAATTCAGGCAGCCAAACCCAAATTGGCTATAAAGAGATTTTCGAAGTCATCACGGACGACGGCGTACCTTTGATCGTGACCCGCAAGCTTCCTTTGCTCCAAAAAAGAAATCTAACACCGGTATTACTGATTCACGGTCTCGGTCAAAATCGTCATTTTTGGGATCTGACCGGACGTTCCTTTGCCGACTATCTTGTAACTCAAGGCTATGATGTGTTTATCGCAGAACTTCGCGGTCATGGCCTCAGCCGCGCGAATGGCGCACCTTACCCTAAGAGTTTCGAAGAATATGTGGATTACGATGTTCCTGCACTGATCGACTTTATCTGTCACCGAACCGAACACAACAAGATCTATCTCATCGGTCACTCACTGGGTGGCGCCATCTGTTACGGGGCCAGCTCTGAAATGCAGCGCCAACTCAAAGGCTTTGTGTCCATTTGCGGGCCGTTTAATTTTGGCAAAGGCACTCGTGTGATTCGTCCATTGGCGCAAGCCTACACCTGGATGCACCGTAAATTGCACGTTCACGCCCTCTTTCCACAACACCTGAGTATTGATGTGGTCGGCGCTCTCACTAATCGAGCACTGCCTTTTCTCGATAATGAAAAGAATCGCTGGTTCGCCCCCTTATGGGTTCCACAAACCATAGATCAACCTTTCTTAACCAATCTGCTATTAAAAGCTTTTGACCGAACGGGCATGCCGGTTTTCTCTACGCTATTAGGCTGGGCGTCAGAAGGCAGGTTTTTAAGCACCAATCGGCAACACGATTACGAGCAATCCATTCGGCAAATTACCACACCGGTATTATTTCTCTCTGCAGACAAGGACAGAGTAGTACCGCCAGAGTCCATTGCCGGTGCCTATGACAAAATTGGTAGTGTCGATCGTCAATGGCGTGAGTTTGGAAAACCGGAAGATCATCGACATTTTGGTCACATGGATATTATTTGTGGTCAAGATGCTCCTGAAAAAGTCTGGCCAGTTGTCCGGGATTGGTTACTGGAACGAGACGCTTAACGCACTTCTCAAAATATTTCTGAACATAAAATAATCATTATTTATCAATAACCTCTGAATTCGTTCAAAGATTAAACACCTTTTAAATGACTGCGTTAAAAATTCATATTTTTAAAGAAATTCGTTGGAAAAACTGTTGACAGTAAAACGGCTCATCATTAATATACGCGCCACTTGATGAGTTGTTCCTCGATAGCTCAGTTGGTAGAGCAGTAGACTGTTAATCTATTGGTCGCTGGTTCGAGTCCAGCTCGAGGAGCCATTTCGGAGTGTAGCGCAGCTTGGTAGCGCAACTGGTTTGGGACCAGTGGGTCGGGGGTTCGAATCCCTCCACTCCGACCATCTTTCTTCTCATCAATCTTTTTTCTTCTCTTGAAGATCATCTGTGAAGGAATCACTTATTTAAACGAATGCTCTGTTAAGTGCAGGCATCAGTGATTGCTTTATTTGCTCGGAGTGTAGCGCAGCTTGGTAGCGCAACTGGTTTGGGACCAGTGGGTCGGGGGTTCGAATCCCTCCACTCCGACCATCTTTTCTTCTCCTCTTTTGATATTCGTCAATTTCATCCAACGCTTTCTTGTCGATAAATCAGTACGTCTAAACTTTAATTAATTCTTACCCTAATTCTCTTTTCAGATAGGAGACGGCGTAGGAATGACAACAAAGAAACTAGTCAGCTTACTCACACTTTTGATTGCGTGCTTGGCCATTTACTTGTCGGACTTCGATCCAAATGTAAAGAAAGGGCTTACCATCTTTAGTGTCGCCGCCATCCTATGGATGACTGAAACGCTTCATCTCACTGCCACTGCCTTGTTGATTCCCGTCTTGTCGGTAGCGTTGGGCGTTTTCCCGGTCAATCAAGCCCTGGATTCATTCTCCCACCCCATTGTGTTTATCTTTCTTGGCGGGTTTACTTTAGCAACGGCGCTCAGAAAACAGCGACTCGATGAAGTTATTGCCCACAAAATTCTGGCCTGTTCGAAAGGCCATACCAGCCTCGCGATTTACTTACTGTTTGGTTTAACGGCGGTACTTTCAATGTGGGTCAGTAACACCGCCATTACCGCCGTCATGTTACCGCTCGCCCTGGGCATCATTGCTTCCTTGAGGTTATCACAAGGTCCAACCTCATTATTTGTGTTACTAGGCATTGCCTATTCCGCCAGTATCGGCGGTATGGGATCTCTGGTCGGCAGCCCGCCAAATGCTATCGTTGGAGCCGCGTTGAATCTCACCTTTATAGACTGGATGAAGGTCGGCTTGCCTCTGGTCATCGTACTGCTACCGCTTTTAATCTTCACTCTCAAATTGGTCGTCAAACCGGATTTATCGGGCAAGGTTGAACTTTCAATGGACGCCCCCGAAGCCAGTTCGGGCAGTAAAACTGTGATCGTTATTTTCTTATGCACTGTACTTGCCTGGTTATTTGGAAAGCCTTTAGGCAATTGGCTTGGTATCGAAAAATACTTTGATGCCTGGGTAGCCATTTCAGCCGTTGTGACTTTGATTGTGTTCCAAAGCCTGAAATGGAAAGACATTGAACAAGGGGCAGACTGGGGCGTTTTATTACTCTTTGGCGGCGGCCTGGCCTTAAGTGGCGTGTTAAAAACCACAGGCACCAGCGCGTTTATCGCTGAAAACTTTGCCAGCTACATGCACGGCATGCCCTTTATGATATTTCTGGTGATGGTGATTCTGTTCGTCATTTTCTTAACCGAATTAACCAGTAACACTGCCACCGCTGCGTTATTAGTACCGCTGTTTATTAGCATTTCAGATCAGCTGAATTTACCTTCTGAATTCATCGCCATGGGCATTGGTCTCGCTGCATCCTGCGCCTTTATGTTGCCTGTCGCGACACCACCAAATGCAGTGGTTTATGGCAGTGGTTTAGTGCCTCAATCAGAAATGATGCGGGCGGGGATATTCCTTAATCTCGTTGCCTCTGCGTCTTTACCATTCTTGCTATATTTATTTTTATGGCTCGCTTGAAGTCTCAACGTAAAAATTAAATGTAGGACAAAAGGCAAAGATAATGAGTACGCTCGATTCTGCTAGCATTTTAGCAACCCTGCTCCCTGCGGCCTGGCTGAATAGCTATCAAGACACGCTCTATGTTGATTTGGTGGTCGTCACACCACTTCTGAGCATCGCTGCCTTTCTGATCTTTGCCCTTCCCTGGACGTTACTGGCCTTTTTCGATCCTAAATCCATGCAAGGATTCAAGATTCAGCAAAAACCGTTTCAGGTCAGAAAATACTTCCTCCCAAACATTGCTCGAATCACTGTTAACACGACGATTTTGATCGCATTAATGACCTTACTGTGGCCGTTGTTCCGGCACATAAACACTATTCACATAGGTGAACTGCCGGCTTGGTACCTCATTATTGGGCAACTGATTTTCTTTATTATCCTCGATGATTTTTTGTATTACTGGATGCACCGAAGCATGCATCAACGCTGGATTCTGAAACACATACACGGCGTCCATCACCGCATCAAAAACACCTGCGCCTTGGACGGAAATTATTTTCATTGGGTGGAATTTGTCGCAACGGGCCTATTAGCGCTCGTCCCGCCGTTGCTGGTCGGGGCGCATTTATATGTGGTCTACGCCTGGATTATCATCCGTCAGTTTGAAGCCGCCGATGGTCACAGTGGTTATGATATTCCCTATAACCCGATTAAGCTCATTCCTTGCTATCACGGCGCCATTTATCACGATTTTCATCACGCCAAATTCAAGGGGAATTTTTCAGGATTCTTGTCCTATTTAGACGGTTGGATGGGCAACACCTACATCCCGTCGTATCTCAGTTATTTAAGCAATCGTAAGAAAGGTCTTGCACCTGCTGAAGCCAATGAGAATAACCCTAAATAATAAGAGAAACAGTCATGAACCACAGACGCCTGCTTAGTGCAGGCTTCTGTGATCATTTAGCTATTGAGTACAGTCTTGAATACTGTCTTTAATACAGCCTTTTATACTTTGCTGAATCGAAGTGGTTGGCCTTCCAATCAACTTAGATAAAGTGCCGCTGTCATCAAACAACCACCCATCTCGCGCATTGAGATCAGAATCCGCTAACAGCGCAGCAAAACCCTCCGGTAAACCAACACTCACGAGAAAGCCCTGATACTCAGTGTCATTCATTGAGTTGAACGTCACTTCCTTGCCAGACTGACGAGCAATCTCTTGCGCATACTCTGACAATGAAAAAGACGCGTCTCCGGCCAACTCGTATACATTGCCTGAAAGATCATCCTTAGACGCTAACACAGCAGCCGCCGCTTCTGCGTAATCTTTACGATCCGCTGACGAAATTCGTCCATCAGCCGAGGCACCAGCAACCACACCGTATTGAACAACGTCCTTAATTGAACCCGTATAGTTTTCCGAGTACCAACCGTTTCTGAGAATCACAGCAGGAACGCCTGATTGCTGAATGTAGTCTTCAGTAGCCACATGCTCTTGCGCCATTTTCATTGGCGATTGTTGAGCCTTCAAAATGCTGGTGTATACCAACAAGTTAACGCCCTCTTCTTTCGCCGCATCCACAACGGCCTGATGTTGTGGAACACGTTGACCTACCGCGTTACTGGAAATCAGCAACAACTTGTTAATGCCTTGCAACGCCTTGGCTAAGGTATCAGGTTTGTCGTAATCCGCTTCACGAATCTCTACGCCCAACGCGGCTAGTTCATTTGCGTCATTCACGTTTCTTACTAAAGCCACCACTTCTGTTGCTGGCACTTGTTCAATTAAAGATTCAATTACTAATCGGCCAAGCTGACCATTGGCACCGGTTACTGCGATCATCGTCTACTCCTGCGTATATCTATTAAATGACTCAAGGTGGTCATTCGATCTTGAACATAGGAGCCATTATGGGCACCATCTATTGTCATCACTAGATAGACATTACCGAATAGATTGATCGGATTATGAGAACAAAAAATTTTACGATACTGAAGTTACTGGCCATTTTTGTCACCGTGATCGAATCCGGTAGCTTTGCCGAAGCCGCCAGACGATTACATTCCAGTCGCTCAAGAATCAGCGAACAAGTGGCTCAGCTGGAACAACATCTCGGCATCCGATTGATTCAGCGCTCTACCCGAAAGCTGTCCATCACCCCGGAAGGTCAGGAAATTTTTGACGAAGCCCAACAGCTACCTCAACTACTGAATAAGGTAGATGCCATAGCCTCACCTCAAACGCCAAAAGGCCGAGTCAGCATCACCATGAACACGGACATTGCGGTCACACACTTTATTCCCGCCTTAGACGACTTTCATAACGCCTTTCCCGAGATAGAAATTGATTTGATTGCGGACGATTATCCGCTCGACTTAATTGAAGAGACCATTGATTTAGCCATTCGAATTGGCTTTCCAAAGGACGACTCACTGATCGCCCGCCCCATGTTTCAGGAAAGCTTCGGGATCTTTTGCACCCCAGACTTTTTGAAAAAGAACGCACATAAAAACAAAACAGTACAATCCATTGAAGAACTCGAACAACTCAGATGGATTATCCTGAATCAGTCCACACCGAATGGCCTGATCGAGTTGATACAAGATCAACAGAAAGTCCTCATACAGCCAAAGAGATATGATAAGTGCAACTCGCCAATGGCCATGCAACACATGATCAAGGCTGGTCAAGGGGTTGGACTATTATTACCAACAACGGTTAAAGACGCGATCAAGAACCAATCATTGGTTCAATTATTTCCGGACATTCAATCCGCGCCCTTGGTGTTTTCATTGGTTTACCCTTCACGAAAACAAGTACCGTTAAGAGTTCGCTGTTTGATTGATTTTTTAATGAAGAGAAATATCTTTCACTCGCCTTTTAACGCATAGAGTAAGTGAAAAAGATCAAAGCGGCACTTCCGTCGAGAACTTATTGCGGCGCATAGAAATCAACGTCCGAAACTTTCGCATGTTCGAATAGGAATACAGAACCTGTTCTGTAAAGGTTTGAAAGGCTTCCATGTCCGATACGTTCACAATCAACACAAAATCCACTTCACCCGTCACTTGATAACACTGTGAGACTTCAGGTGTTGCTTTCACTCGACGGATGAACTCATCGTTCTTATCCGCACGATCACTCTCCATCTCAACTTCCACAATCATGGTGATACCAATGCCCGCCTGCTTAAGATTAAGAATGGCAACGTTCTGCTCGATTACCCCAACTTCGTGAAGCCGTTTCACCCGCTTTAAGCAAGCCGGTGGCGATAGTCCAACGCGCTCTGCCAATGCTGCATTGGTGATTTTATTATCTTTTTGAAGAATACGTAGAATTCGACGATCTGTTTCAAGTAACTCAGCCATAAGTTAATTTTTCATCAACTGTTTTAATAAATTAGAAATAATATTAACTCTAGAGTTTAGATTAAGAAATTGAAAATTCTTCGCTTGGTTTACCATATTCAACCTAAGCGAGGAAAAATCATGACAACATTTCTTAAAGGCATCCCCTTTTTCCAAGGGGCTTTTTATAAAGAATTGGGCAAGGAAATTTGGGAAGTATCCACCACCCTCTTCAAAATCATGATCCCAACGATTGTGGTGGTAAAGTTGCTCGAACTGATGGGGCTCCTAAAATACATCGCCATGCTGATCGGCCCAATCATGAGTTGGGTTGGACTACCAGAATCCATGGGCTTAGTTTGGGTCACAACCATCTTCACCAACATTTATGCGGGCATGCTGGTGTTCTTTTATGTGCAACAACATGAAGTTCTTACTGTTGCACAGGTCACCATTATTTCACTGTTGATGCTATTAGCCCATGGCCTGCCAGTCGAAGCCAGAATTGCACAACAAGCCGGTATTCGTTTAAGAATTACATTACTGCTGCGCATCGGTGGTGGACTGTTATTAGCCTGGATAACTCACCAAACTTACGATGCTTTCGATTACTTACAAACGCCGAGTGAATTGTTATGGCAACCGGAGATTCCTGATGCCAGTTTATCCGGCTGGGCCGTTAGCCAGTTGGAAAGTCTCATCATTATCCAGCTGACCATTATCGTGCTACTGACCTTTCTAAAAATTCTGAAAGTAATTGGTATCGAGCGTTTAATGCGGCTTCTGCTCTCTCCGATCCTTAAATTACTGGGCATCGGTAATCAGGCCACATCCATTACGATTATCGGTGTGACGCTGGGTCTGAGTTTCGGTGGCGGGTTGCTGATTTATGAGAGCCGTCAGGGTCACGTGTCCAAGCGTGATGTTTTTTCAGCCATGTGCTTATTGGCCTTGTGTCACAGCATTATCGAAGACACCTTGTTAGTCATGCTCTTAGGTGCGGATATTTCTGGGGTGCTCTGGGCTCGGTTGGCGTTTTCAGTGTTGGTCATTGCGCTGTTGACACGTGTGGTCAATCGACTGCCAGAGCACTTTTGGGATAAACACTTAACCAATCGGCATCTGAACAGATCGTCCGATGAAACAGCCGTCCCGGCCAACTAAGGCCGGGCTGCCCATGAAACCATGATTAAGACATAGCGACCTTAAGCGCTTGATCAATATCGGCAATGATATCGTCAATGTGCTCAATACCAATCGACAAACGTACCATTTCTTCGCTTACACCCGCAGACTTCAATTCTTCAGGTGATAGCTGACGGTGCGTTGTTGAAGCTGGGTGACACGCCAATGACTTAGCATCACCAATATTCACCAGACGCAAAATCATCTGTAGCGAATCGATAAACTTAGCACCCGCCGGTACGCCACCTTTGATACCAAAACTTAGAATGCCCGATGCTTTACCCGAGGTAATCTTATCCGCCAAAGGACGGTACGGGCTGTTTTCCAAGCCAGCGTAATTTACCCAAGATACGGCTTCGTGCTGATCCAGATACTCGGCAACTTTCTGTGCGTTCTCACAATGACGTTCCATACGCAGAGACAAGGTTTCTAAACCTTGCATCAATAAGAACGCACTGTGTGGCGCCATTGCTGCACCGGTATTACGAAGAGGAACAACGCGACAACGACCAATAAATGCCGCAGCGCCTAGTGCTTCGGTATACACCACACCGTGATAAGAAGGATCAGGCTCATTCAGAATTGGGAAACGCTCTTTATTTGCTGCCCAATCGAACTTACCAGAATCAACAATAGCGCCACCAATGGTCGTACCATGACCACCAATGTACTTAGTCAAAGAATGAATCACGATGTCTGCTCCGTACTCAAACGGACGACATAGCACAGGCGTTGCTACCGTGTTATCCACCATCAGTGGTACACCGTGACGATGAGCAATTTCAGCCAAACGCGCAATATCGACCACGTTACCTGCCGGATTACCGATCGACTCACAGAACATTAACTTAGTGTTCTCATCAATGGCTGCTTCCAACGCTTCATAGTCATCGTGCGCAGCAAAACGTACATCAATACCTTGCTTTGGTAAGGTATGAGCAAACAAATTATACGTCCCGCCATACAACTGACTGGTACTGACAATATTACTGCCGACGTTTGTAATGGCTTGAACTGCATAGGTAATTGCAGCCATCCCGGAAGCCACACATAACGCACCAATACCACCTTCCATGGCTGCAACGCGCTCTTCAAGCACTGCGGTGGTTGGGTTCATGATTCGTGTATAGATGTTGCCTGGAACCTTCAAATCAAATAAATCAGCGCCATGCTGAGTATCGTCAAAGGTATATGAAGTCGTTTGATAAATTGGTGTCGTGGCAGCATTAGTAGTCGGGTCGCCATCATACCCTGCGTGTAACGCGATGGTTTCTAATTTCATTATCTTCCCCAAGATGTTAGCTTATTGAGAATACTCTCATTAGGGAACCTCTGAACAAGTCCCTCTCTGCTCAGGCCTATAAGAGAAATGTCTATTTGAGGCGCGGTTTTGAAGGCATAACGGGTTACGTCAAAAAGCCGCAACAAAAAAGAGATATTTCTCTTAAGGCCCCGAAGGGCGGGGCTTGAAAAATGTTAGAACTGGTAACCACGTTATGTGTTGAACTTCTTGAAAAGGTCTCGGACTGAAGGTCTCGACATTCTCTACGAAGCTCGCCTTGTTCTAACACTTTTCTAGCGCCCGCTGAGCTAGAGCGGACTTGTTCAGAGGTTCCCTAGCTTTATAACTTATTAATTTGTATCAATAAACACATAAGAAGCTTTTGAGTGGGTCTATTTTTTAACAGACACAAAAAAGCGCCAACTAGTGTGGCGCTTTTTAACCCATCTTAACAGGGTATTAGATTGCAGTTACATCTTCTGCTTGAGGACCTTTTTGGCCTTGGCTTATAGTGAATTGAACTTTCTGTCCCTCGGCCAGGGTTTTAAAACCATCGCCTTTAATTGCACTGAAATGAACAAAGACATCAGGTCCGCTTTCTTGTTGAATAAAGCCAAAACCTTTTTGTTCGTTAAACCATTTCACCTGGCCTGTTTGTGTAGACATATTACTTTCCTAAAATTTCTGTATTTCTCACTTACGAGTGTTCAAGAGTTCGCCCCTTACCCCCGCACCAAGGCAACCCTTCGTCCCGATGATATGCATACAGAAATGCTTTAACAGTTCACTCCGTAAACGCGCATATGCAACAAACAATGTCCTTGCCTGTTCATAACACTAGCTCGTTTCTAAAAGAAAAAAAAGCCATTTTGATTATATTTTCATCAATAATTTAATTTTGAGAAACGAGAGACTGAAGACCCGTTTTAGGGAAAGCCGCTGATTTCAAGCTATCCCAAAAGCCAGGAACTCTAAATTAAATCAATGGATAAGAAAGAAAACCTCCAAAACAGTCAGGTTTGATAAAAGGTAGTTACATCCCGAGTGCTTTTCTTAGCGCTGTACATTGGTTGATCAGCACGCTTTAACATTCTCTCGCCAGAAATACTCGGCCCCCAAAGCAACACCAGAGCTAATTCACATTCACTCAAGCGTCGAACCGATTACTGAGTTTTCAATAATGTCTCTACCGACAACCAGTAATCCTCCCGATCTAAAGGCGTCTCTTTCGATAACAACGGATTCGAGAGATACAGCACCCTTCGCGGACTGTCCTTTAAAGCCTCAAATGCCTTTCGATGAAGCGGATGATTTAAGAGTAACGAGTCAAAGCTGCCATCGTTTAACGCAGCGTTTAATCCCAAAGTCAGACGCTCAGCCAGGCGCTTATCATTTTTATGAACAAAGAAATAAACCGGGGCGGGATAGACCAGCAATAGACTTGGTTCCACTTGCAGGTATTTATGGCGAGTTGATAGCAGCTCTTCCCAAGCCTCCAGAATACCTCGTGGAAAATAATCGTATCGCCCATGATCGAGACGCTCAAAAATAGCCAGGTATTTTGAATCCGAGACGACCTGAAGGCCGTTATGTCGAAGGATACGAGTATCCGGCCAGTCATGCCCTTGAATGGCGGTAAAATGCGCTAAGTCCCGAAGTGTTCGAACTTCACTGAAGGCTTCCGCTTTGTCCTTATGAACGATTAACACGCGAAATCCAAGCAAGCCTTTCATCAACGGAATACGAATGGGTCTTGCCATGGTTTCTCGTGACTTGGATGTCATCGACCACACCACATCCAACTGCCCTTGCTGCAGGCTTTTGAACGCTCTTGCTTGAAATACCTGAGTCTTTGATTGTTCCAGTCGATAATCCCCAAACGCAGGCTTACTTTTCTCGAGAGCCAATTCCAATACGTCGAGAAAATACTGTTTTCGAACATCCACTCTATCTTCGGGCGGGACATGTCGAATAACGTCTCCCGCTCCAACCATTGATGCGCCATAAAGCCATCCACTAAGGATGAACTGAAACATACCGACACCAGATGCGAGAACTATCCGAGTAATGAATTTGCTCTTCATTTATTCACCATTGCCATGAGCAAGAATAAAGAACCTGAGCTACTCCAAAGACGCTCGCCATCGCCCTTCTTCAAAAGCCTTTAGTAACGTCTTTGCTCGGCCTTCGGTTAAGGTGGTGAAACACTTGCGAGAATGAAAAAAGTCATTCATACCATCTAAGGCTTTGAGCTCATTACGGGAAATCCCTGAATATCCCATACTCCATTCTGAAAAGCTGCGTTCTTCGATGGGCTCATAAATAAGCTTTACTATGCGGTCGTGTCGGTTATCTTGAGCAATGGCTTTAAAGAGCTCACCCACAACTTTGGCGTCCCCCTCAAGTACCTGAAAAAAAGAACCTTCATCATGAAGCAGCATGCCTGTCACTCCGAGCGACTCATTACGTTGACGCGCTTTTTCCAACAAAATCATTAATTCATCATTCGACATTCCAGCCGAAGAAGCACTGGAATAAATAAGATGAACTAAGTTTTCATCTGAAACGTCTTCTGTCATTTGATGCTTCCCTATTCAATTGAAACTATGCATTTCAAGGCAGAAACTATACTTGTCAGAACTTCAAAATTAAGTGTAGAAAACAAACTAGCAAAGACAACACAGCAAGAACTCAGCAGTCCATGATCCAAGGCAAAAGCAAAAGACGAATAATAGAAAGGTAGAAAATAAGAAGGAAAAACGTTGAGCCGGATCAGATCAATCCGAGCTCAACGTTTCTAATTAGGCAAGATGTCTAATGTAGAGAAGTAAGTTAGCTTAGCGATTCTTTGCCGTAGAAATATCTCGATCGTAGCTTAGTCGCTTGGCTGCATCCAAAGTCAGCAACTGCATGAAAGCACGGGTTTCGGAGTCACCGCCTACAGGGGTATCACCCGCAGCACCAAACACATTGGTTGGTACAGCACGCTTCGCATAAGCATCGGCCCAAAGCTTCTGGATTTGAACTTCCGCATCCAGCTTTTGCGCCAAGGCGTTATCGGCACGAAGAATTTCGCGTTTCTTATAAGCTTCTGCATCGGCCAAGGTTTTCACCGTCTGCGCTTCAATCTTGGCTTTATCCAGATTAATCTCAGCCGTTTCTTTTTCGATTTGCGCTTGCTCTTTTAGCTTTAACGCTTTAGTCAGTGCCAACTGTTTCTCGGTTTCCGCTTCCGTAGTACGCTGAATCTGCTCTACTTTCGCTTGCGCCTGACGCTCTGCAACTTCACGCTCACCTTTTGCAATAGCCAGTAAACGTTGTTCTTCTTCCTGAATACGTTGTTCACGAGCGATGGCGCGATCCGCAGATGCTTTCTGTTTCAGCTGCATACGCTCAACAAACTTGCTGTTTGGACGCATATTGGTGACACGAGCATCCACCACGGCAATCCCGAAGTTCACGAATTTCTGATGCTTTTTCCTCGGCTGACCGTTTTCATCCAGCACCTTGTTCACGACAAACGCAATTTTCGCTTCGTCACCGTAAGTTTCCTGATTTTTCCCTAACGCAGCATTAGCCGATCCCTTCACCTTACGTTCTGAACGAATCATCACTTCTTCACGGCGTACTATGTAAATACCACTGGTCATCTGCTGTTCGAATTCAGAATTAAACTCAGAACGTGCACCTGAGTAGTAGTTTTCAGCACTGAACAAAGAAGCGGTTGCTTGCAGAGTTTCTTTAAACGCTGGAATCAAAGCAGTACGCAGCAAGTTTTCAGGCGTACGATATTCATGGGTTAATTCAAGAAAAGACTCTTCATCACTTGGAATCGAAAAACGAACCGTTGCTTCTGCATCCGCGTCTACCTGGTCCAGAAACATGATGTTTAGCGGTGGCAAACCTGCGCTGGCTTCTGAAGTATCACGTTCTGCATACAATCCATCGGTAGAACCCGCTGCGGCCTGAACCGTCATCGCACGTTTCCAGGCATTGTATCGACCAAACGGATAGAATTTATATCCTGGCTCAGACACCACTTCTTCATCGCCCATCACAGTACGTACGTGATACACATAGCCTGGTTCCGCGTAGAAGATGCCCGAACCAGTAAAGCCTAAACCAAACCCTATCGCAGCAATCGTTAAAATCAAACGCATTGCACCTTTCGGAACGCGTTCTTTGTCTTTAATTCCAAAGTGGAGAAAAATTGCAATGATGATTGCTACGCCAGCAATCCCGAAACCAATTGAAGTCATGGGCTAATTCCTTGTGCCATAGAGTGCTTACATGTTTATGTAATTAATTTTGTAGTTCATTGCTTAGAAACAGAGTGGATCAGTATTCGCTCCCTAAAGAGAACCTAGCTACTGCGAAATTAGATAGCTACTCCGAATATCACTCTGTCCCGAATATCACTTCGTCAAAGCCGCGCCATTTTAGTCGAGCTCGTACTCAAATAGCCAGAAAATAGCCAGAACCAGTCATGCTAAAAAGCAGCTTTTCTCGAAAATCCTCTTTCTATGAACGCACTGAAAACTAACATCCCTGTTAAAACATTAACCAGGAGGTCATATTTTTACCAAAACCATCATGGTTTTATACCTTTCTCGTAACAAAGTGTTAAAACATGGCGTAAGTTCACGTTTTCATGTGTCTAGAGTCTCTAAAATGCGCGGTGACAAAATACGTCACATTTACATAAAAATCTGACAATTTTTGGCGCCATACCTGATATTACTTTTTATTTCCCAATAAACTTTTTAACGTTGAAATAATAACTACATGAAATCATTAATCTTTTCCGAATCCAGCAAAACACCGGTCACTCTGAAGCAAATCCCTCGAAGTCAGTACATGGATGCGCCGATTTGCAAAGACCCGTTAAACGAGAAAAGCCGTAAAAGCTTTTTCCAGCTGCTTCGTAAAAAACAGGCGCCTAAAAAACCAACCACATCAAGCAACTCAAGAGAAACATTCAGCGTTGCAGCCTGGCTCAGTTTTGATGTTGAAGTCCAGGGGGCTTATAGCTTGTTAATTACCTATGAAGACAGCTGGGGTGAACAAGATGCGGTGATTGAAAAAACCGTTGCCCGAGGTACTAAATCAATAATGCTATCTGGTCAGGCAACTATTGAGGTCAAAGGTGACTTAGAGAGTTTGAAAGTGCAATTACTGGGGCTTCCCCCAGAAACTCGTTGCTGGGTCGATGATGTCCACTTTCAGAAAAAAGCACGTCCTGTCGAGGAATCGCAAACAGCCTAAGCAACATCAATATTCTCTTATTACAGGCCATCAAATCGTCTCGATAATTCGTCTTAATTCTGACACCACCTCATCTTCAAACCAGGGATTCTTCTTTAACCAGAGGGTGTTTCTGGGTGAAGGATGAGGTATCGGCAGAAATCCCTCCGCCAAATACTCCCGATAATGTTTGACGGTTTCTGTTAACGTTTTCTGTTTAGCTTTGCCCAAGTAATAGCTTTGGGCATAACTCCCGACCAATAAAGTTAAGCGAACATCAGGTAATTGCGCCATCAAGCGTGCATGCCATTGAGCAGCACATTCGGGTCTTGGCGGTAAATCGCCACTCTTCCCTCGGCCGGGATAGCAGAACCCCATCGGAATAATCGCGACCTTAGACTCGTCATAGAAAGAATCTTTATCCATTTGCAACCAGGATCGAAGTCGATCACCGCTAGGGTCATTCCAGGGAATGCCCGTTGCATGCACGCGCGTACCTGGCGCTTGGCCGATAATTAATAACTGAGCCGTGGTACTGGCTCGAACCACCGGGTTGGGCTCCAATACATCCTCACAGATACGACAGGCACGGACTTCAACCAATAGATCTTGAAGATCAATGTTGCGTTTTTTGATTGTTTTCTCGGGGTACACTTTCCGCTTCGACATCGTTTTCAAATACTTCTAAACTTCAATACCATCAACAAGTTGCCAACGAGCCATTCAACAGCTCGCCATTCAGAACGGCTATTTAACAACTGCCATTAATTAAAGAACGCGTTTAAAGACAGGATTCTAAAGTGACCATCAAGGAAAGACTACTCACCCAAGTTCTCCCACTTATTTTAGGCGTATTTGCCTTTTGGTGTGGCTGGAAATTAATGCACTTTGGGTTTGAAGAAATTCAGGCGTTACGGCAGTTAGAACGCACACCCACCGTTTCATTGAACAGTCTTATCCCAGGGCCCAATGCCGTGTCAGGGTTTGTAGAGCAAGCACCCGACGGTCAATTGGTCAAAAGCTATCACACCCGAACGCCCAGTGTGTATTACCGCTACACCCACGAAGTAGAAAAACGAGACTCTGACGGAAACACCTATTGGGATTTAGTCGACTCCAAAACCAAACGTGTTGAATTCCTGATTCGAGATCACAGTAAAGCCGTTTTGGTGAACCCTAACACCTACACTGACTCGATAGATTGGTCTGTTGAGCAGAGCTTCCAAACCATCACCGGTGATCATAGATACACTGAATATCGCATCGAACCAAACAAGAAAATCTTCATTTACGGGCATGCGCAAGCAAGCTCTGCGGACTCAAGTAAAATGACGCTGGAGTTCCCCCCTTCTAACGACTATACCCCCATCATTTCGACCTACGATAAAAGCTATGAGCAACAACGCATGGGCAGTGCTGGCGTCTTCTATCTTTGGGGTGGCTTGGCCTTAATCGCCATGTCCATTTATGCCTTGGCAGTGATCATGCGAGTTCACAAAGTATGGAAATATCAAACCTTACTGATTACCTGCGTCAGCATAGTATTAGTTCACTTCAGTTTATTGATGATGAACAACGATCTAAAACAAGCCATTGAACGCTATCAACAGCAATGGACGTTTACCATGGATCGGCTGGCGAACATCAACCAAGGAGATCGATCCGTTTCCCAAAACCTACTGACGCAAGCCAACGTCAGCTTTGAGGATGAACATCTCAACAATCAATTAACCGAATACAAGGTTAATTTAGCGCTTTCTCAATATCTGGTAGAAAGTCAATTAACCCGTTTCCCAGAATGGTTATTTGCACCGATGTGGGGCCATAATCTCGACGATTCCCAAAGTGTTCAATTGAATGCAACACTTCAAGGCCAGCTTGAAAAGCGCATCAACCAACAGGCAGATTCCAAGCTCACCAGTGGTTGGCATTATTTCTTCTTTTTCTTAGGGCTCTCATTGATGGCACTGTTTAGCTATCTGGGCTTTCGACGCATTAAGTTCAAACGACTGATCGAGAACATCCCAACCCAGAAAACCCTGGGCTTGGTACCGGGCATGTCCGAAGTACAAGGCAGCATTCAGTTGCCCGAGAAAACACAATCACTTAAAAGTCCAATGACTAGCAGCGAGTGTTGTTGGTACCACTATTTAGTCAAAGAAAAACGCGGCACTGGTAAGGACGCTAAATGGGTCACCGTTGTGGATGACCTTCAATACATGGACTTTGAGTGTGAAGACGAAGAAGGTCGAGTCAAAATCGTGCCAGTAGACGCAGAGATTATCACCAGCCATTCGAACTCGCGCACGTCGGGTAATCGTTCCTACAGTGAAAAGCTGCTTAAACTCAACGACCCACTCTATGCCATTGGTGAAGCGAAGCCAGACCCAAATCAACAGGATAAACTACACATCACAGAGGCCGGCTCAAAACTGCCATTTATTCTCAGTAACCTGTCAGAATCCAAAGTCATGTTCCGAAAAGCCTGGGTTGGCTTGTTGTTTCTGAATCTGGCCTTCACCGGTATTTTCAGCAGTGGCCTACTTTGGTTTGCCCAAAGCGGCAGCTTCTCCCCAAGTGACTTTTTACTCGCTGCACTGGTCGGCCCCGTCTACATGTTCTTCTTCACTATGATGCTGCATTACAACGACATCATTTTCCTGCGCCAGCGAGCGGAGCGAAACTGGGTCAACATGGGCGTTGCCATCCGTAAACGTAAGAACCTGATTCCGTCATTGGAAACCCTTGTAAAAGAGTTCATGAAGCATGAAAGGGATATTATGTCCGAGGTCGCTTCTTTCCGCTCTGCCATTCAAGAGGTTCATGAAGATAAAGATTCGTTAGAACAATGCCTGGGCGCGACTCATAAGATAAAACAATCGGTCAATGCGGTTGTGGAAAACTACCCAGACCTTAAAAGCCAAGAGCTGGTTTCAAAACTGATGGATGAACTGACCCGACTGGATACCGAATTGGCACTGCTAAAAAACGGCTACAACGACTCAGTTACCCTCTATAACGAACGTTTAGAAACCTTCCCGGATATTCTCTTTACCTGGTTGTTTAAGTTCCAACGCCAGGAATTGTTTGCGTAAGTTAAGGCATTACATTCTTCAATAAAACCAAAACCGGGTGGATCATCAAACTCCGCCCGGGATGTCATTTCCCAAAATTTAATTTAATAACGCATCATGGCAGTGCCATTGGCTAGCCTCTTGTTTAACCAACAATTAAATAACCTTCGATGCGACATCCTTAACGTCTTCCATCACAACAAAGGTACTGGTCTGTTTCACAAAAGGCAGGTTAGATATTTTCTCGCCTAGCACCAGCCGGTAGTTTTCAATGTTAGAGGTCCGTACTTTCAACAGGTAATCAAAGCTACCGGCTATCATGTGGCATTGTTCAATTTCAGGAATCTCACGTACCGCATCATTAAACGCCTGAAGCGCGTTTGTTTTGGTATCGATCATGGTGACCTGTACAAAAGCTACGTGCCTGGAGCCTAATTTTTTCTGATCAATGATGGCGGTATAACCAAGGATATAACCCAGTTCCTCCAGCCGCTTTACCCGAACCTGGCAAGGCGTTTTTGATAAACCAACCCGAGATGCTAATTCGGTAACGGTAATACGACCGTTTTTTTGCAACTCACGCAGGATAGACATATCCAGCTTATCCAGGTTTTCCATACTTTCACCCCGCTGTAACGCTTCCTAGGGAACCTCTGAACAAGTCCGCTCTAGCTCAGCCAGTAACGTCTCATATCTGTTTAATATACTAAAAGGCTAAGTTTCATTATTAAGATAGTGAATACGTCTACAACAAACAAGAAAAGTGTACGTTCTGTACTTTTTGTTAGTGAGAAAGGCATTGATTCCTGAAGCCAAATCAACGTCGAAAAGGAAAAAGAACTGCTAGTTTTAATTAAAAAAAAATAATTACCTGGGAAATAAACAAATACAGAGTAATTGACTAGAGGCTTGAGGGTAAGCTTTTAAATAATTGTACTAGCGAAAAACAACGAAGGCGTTCTGACTTGTTTGAGCGAGCTCCAGTCACTGAAGTGAACGAGTTGTAATAGGTATGATCAAGGAAGCTGTGAAGTGAAAAGCGGCCTCCGAATACAATAATAAACATAGAGTATTACAAAGAGGTTTCATATGATAACCCTGACCTTTGTTATTTACTTGGCTCTGATGCTGGCAATCGGCATTATTGCTTATCGTCGCACCCAGGATCTATCCGACTACGTTCTGGGGGGACGTAACTTAGGGCCAATTCCAAGCGCATTAAGCGCTGGCGCATCAGATATGAGTGGTTGGCTTCTGATGGGCCTACCTGGCTACGCGATGGCAGCCGGTTTCGGTTCCTTCTGGCTCGCAGGTGGGCTTCTGATTGGCACTTGGCTGAATTGGTTACTGGTGGCACAACGGTTGCGGGTTTACTCGCAAAAAGCCGATGATGCACTAACTTTGCCCGCATTCTTTGAAAAACGCTTTGAAGATAAAAGTCACAGTCTACGTATCATCTCAGCTGTTTTTGTACTGGTTTTCTTCTTGTTTTACACCAGCTCCGGCCTAGTTGCTGGAGGTAAACTGTTTGAAACCGTATTTGGTTTTGACTACACCGTCGCTGTACTCGTAGGTTCGGCAGCTGTGATTTCCTATACCCTGTTTGGTGGTTTTCTGGCGGTGTCCTGGACCGACGTTGTGCAAGGCTTGTTGATGGTTGGAGCCTTAATGCTGGTGCCGCTATTTGCCATAGGTGAAATTGGTGGTCTGAGCGGTACGGTGGCAGCGGTTGAAGCGAAAAACCCTGAGCTCTTGAATATGTTCACCGATGAAAAAGGGGAAACAATAACGCTGATCGGCACCTTGTCTTTGCTCGGCTGGGGCTTGGGCTATTTCGGACAGCCGCATATTCTTGCGCGTTTCAAAGGCATTAAAAGTAAAGATCATGTTCCTGCTGCACGTCGTATTGCGGTGTTGTGGAGTGCCGCATCAATGGCTGGTGCCTGCTTAATCGGTCTGGCAGCAATTGGGTATTTACCTGAGGGACTGGGAGATAATGAAACAGTATTCATGGTAATGGTTGATGCCCTCTTCCACCCTGCTATTGCCGGGGTACTGTTAGCAGCCATTCTTGCAGCGGTGATGAGTACCGCCGACTCTCAACTGCTGGTATCGTCATCAGCTTTGGCAGAAGACTTCTATAAAGCACTGTTTAATAAGAATGCAACGCAAGAGCAGTTGGTCAACGTAGGCCGCATAGCTGTGATTGTCATTGCCGTTATTGCGACCTTCCTCGCAATGGATAAAGATTCCAAGGTACTGGAACTGGTGTCCTATGCCTGGGCAGGCTTCGGTGCTGCGTTTGGCCCGGCTTTGATCATGTCTTTGTATTGGAAAGATATGACTAAGGTTGGCGCTTTGGCCGGTATTATTACTGGTGGCGTAACGGTGGTGTTGTGGAAGCAACTAACCGGTGGATGGTTTGATCTGTACGAGATTATTCCGGGTATTGTGTTTGCATTTATAGCAATTATTGTCGCGTCCAAACTCACTGCTGCACCATCCGCGACTGTCCTGGCTCGCTTTGAAGAGGTAGAGGCTGAGATTAAGAGTTAAAACCAAACGTCAATTCCTTAAACCTAAAAGCCCTGGTTAATGTAGCTAGCCAGGGCTTTTTTATGCCAACAACATACAACCAATAAAGACTAAAAAATAACTCAAAAACAAGATATTTATTTATTTTATTTAATCATTAAAGTTATTAAACCTACAAAATAAATAAATACAGTCGAATTCTCTTTTTCACCACATTTAGAATATCAAACATAATATGAGGTGAGAAAGAATGAGCTTAACAATCGAACATTACCGCCAAGCGATCTGTAGCCACTATTTGGCAGATGAGACAGAAGTAATCAATCATTTGATCAATGATTCAGGCTTGAGTGAGCAGGATCGTCACACCATATCCTCCAATGCTGCGGAGTTAGTACGCAAGGTACGTGCAGAAAGCGCGCCCTCAATTATGGAAAAGTTTTTAGCTCAATACGGTCTGACCACGAAGGAAGGGGTTGCCCTGATGTGTCTGGCTGAAGCGTTGTTGCGTGTACCCGACAGCATTACGATTGATGCACTCATTGAAGACAAAGTGGCAACCGGCAATTGGGAAAGTCATCTCGGTCAATCGGCCTCATCTTTAGTGAACAGTGCAACCTGGGGGCTTCTAATTACCGGAAAGCTACTCAAAGAAGATGAAGATAAGAGCATTGGCTCAACGGTTAAGAGCATCATCAAACGCCTGGGTGAACCGGTGGTTAGAGCCGCTGTAGGTCAAGCGATGAAAGAACTAGGGCGTCAGTTTGTTTTAGGACGAACCATTGGCGAGGCGACCAAACGTGCAGCCAAGCTTGAGCAGAAAGGTTACAGCTACTCCTATGACATGTTGGGTGAGGCCGCGCGTACGGATCATGATGCAGTGCGTTACTACGAAGCCTATGCCAAAGCGATCGCAGAACTAGCCGCGAGCTGCCATAGCGATGATATTCGAACGAATCCGGGAATCTCTGTCAAACTGTCCGCATTACACGCTCGTTATGAAGTGGGTCAGAAAGACCGGGTCATGACAGAGCTTGTACCACGGGTGTTATCCCTGGCTACGCAAGCACGAAAGGCCAATATGGGGTTCAACATTGATGCGGAGGAAGCGGACAGACTGGATCTCTCTTTGGATGTGATCGAAGCCGTACTGGAAGATAAAGGTCTCTCGGGATGGGATGGCTTTGGCATTGTTGTTCAGGCCTTTGGTCCTCGTGCCAGCTATGTATTGGATTGGCTCTACGCAACGGCACAACGGTTAGATCGACGTATTATGGTACGTCTGGTTAAAGGAGCTTACTGGGATGCTGAAATCAAGCGTGCACAGGTACTCGGACTGAACGGCTTTCCGGTGTTTACCCGTAAAATACACTCTGATCTGTCCTATATGTGTTGTGCTGAAAAGCTACTCACAATGACCGATCGCATTTACCCGCAGTTTGCAACCCACAATGCCCATTCCGCAGCGGCGATTCTGACTATGGCGCAGAAAGCCGGGGTTGATAATTTTGAGTTCCAGCGACTTCATGGCATGGGTGAAGCCCTGCACGATACGGTACTGAAACTCAACAATACACGTTGTCGTATCTATGCGCCGGTCGGAGCTCACCGCGATCTGCTGGCCTACCTTGTGCGCCGCCTGCTTGAAAATGGCGCCAACAGTTCCTTTGTAAATCAGATTGTAGATACCCGCATTACCCCGGAAGAAATTGCTAGAGATCCCTTCTCACAGATTCTTGAAACCGAGGGGGATCTGTCAAATAAAGTGATTGCAAAACCCGCCTCAATCTTTGGCGCGCGACGGTTAAATGCCAAAGGCTGGGATATTACAGATAAGCAAACGTTGGCCGAATTGGAACCGCAACGTAAAGTATTTCAACATGTTAGATGGCAGGCTCAACCAATCATCGCAGGTAGTGCCGCCTCTGATAGCGTCAGTAATAGCGCCAGAATCGAGATTCGTAACCCCGCCGATCCTACTGATCTGGTAGGTACAGTAACGGAGTCGAACCCACAAGACATAGAAACCGCAATTCATTCCGCAGAAGCGGGTTTCCAGCGCTGGTCCAAAGTACCTGCGTTGGAACGCGCCGCCTGTTTACGACGTGTGGCAGATCTGTTTGAAGCAAATGCAGCTGAATTCTTTGCTTTAGCTTGCCGTGAAGCGGGTAAAAGCCTACTGGATGCGGTAGGCGAAGTACGAGAAGCTGTGGATTTTGCCCGCTACTACGCCAATCAGGCGGAACAATTAGAGGCTACCGAAGCACGTGGCATTGTCACCTGTATTTCCCCCTGGAACTTCCCATTGGCGATTTTCTCAGGGCAAGTATTGGCTGCACTGGCATCAGGTAACGCCGTGTTGGCAAAGCCGGCCGATCAGACACCGCTGATTGCCTACCGTGCGGTAGAACTGATGCATGAAGCAGGTATTCCTGAAGAAGCGCTGCAACTATTGCCCGGTTCCGGTATCGCTGTAGGTGCACCATTAACATCAGATGCACGTATCGCAGCCGTTTGCTTTACCGGCTCGACCCTGACAGCTCAGAACATCAACCGCAATATGGCGAATACGATGGCACCGAATGCCCCTCTGGTCGCAGAAACTGGCGGTATGAATGCGATGATCGTTGACTCAACGGCACTCCCTGAGCAAGTGGTCAGAGATGTCATTATGTCAGCATTTCAGAGTGCCGGGCAGCGTTGTTCCGCACTACGGATGCTCTATCTGCAAGAAGATATCGCCGAGCATCTATTACAGATGCTGTATGGCGCAATGGATGAACTCAGCATCGGTAATCCCTGGTTGCTGAGTACCGACGTTGGCCCGGTAATTGACTCTACGGCACAGGCACGCATTCAACAGCACTGTGCGGCCCTTGAAGCTGAAGGTAAGTTACTGAAGCAGCTGCCTACGCCTGAAGGAGGCACGTTTGTTGCGCCAACGGTGTTGAAAGTTTCTGGCATTGAAGAGCTTGAAGAAGAGATATTTGGCCCAGTACTGCATGTGGCAACTTTCTCAGCCAAAAACCTGGATAACGTAGTCGCATCCATCAACAGTAAAGGCTACGGTCTCACTTTTGGTCTGCACACCCGCGTCAACAGCCGTGTTGATCGTATTGTTAACCAGGTTGCTGTCGGCAATATCTATGTTAACCGCAACCAGATCGGGGCAATTGTTGGCTCCCAGCCCTTTGGCGGAGAAGGCTTGTCTGGAACAGGACCTAAAGCAGGTGGACCGCATTATGTGAAGCGCTTTACCCGTAGCCGTACAGAACCTCATCAAGAAGGCTTTTCTGGTCAGATTATCGATGGTGACAAACTCCATAAGATGATTTCGCAGCTGAATGTAGCAGCCTGGAGGAATGAAACAAACCGATTCCAACAACTGCTGCCGGTCTTCTCTGAGCAACTCGCCTCATTGCAGGAGGTTTCACACGAAGCCGAAGAGATGCCAGGCCCCACTGGTGAATTGAATCTACTCTCCCAGCTGGGACGAGGGGTGGTTCTCTGCTTAGGGCCGGATGCCAACAGCGCACGCCAACAAGCCGCAGTTGCCCTGCTCCAAGGTAACGCCGTCGTGGTAGTAGCTCAAGGCATTGACGATATGCTGAAACAATGTCACAAGCTCGGGCTACCAGTACAAGGCATGGTTGGACAACTGTCGTTAGATGCCGTATCGAGTACTGACGGGTTTGCGGCCATCAGCTGTAATTCATCGACAACAGATCTGCGTAATCTACGTCAGGCACTGGCGCAACGTGAGGGCGCGTTATTGCCTATCATCACCGAACTTGATCAACCTGAGCGTTTTGTTATTGAACGCCACCTTTGCATCGACACCACGGCTGCGGGTGGAAATGCGAGTTTGATTGCTGCCTCCGAGTAAAAATTACGCCTGAAGTTAAACCTCTTCCAACAAACTTCGTTTAGCCCATCACTGCTTAAACGAAGTCTTCCTCCCCCCGGTCAAACGTCTACTTCTTTTGACCGGGGATTTTTTTACACATAAAAAAACCTCACGAAGGAGGTTTTTATAATCAACAAAGCACGCTCAATAGAAAATCTATTAAGAGTCTTTGCCTTTAATCACGCCACCCACAGGGAAAGTCGCTGGCTGACCACGATCTACAGAACTATCGAATACCGTGCCATCAACCAAAGTACCGTGATAATGAGTGGTTACCATGTCCGATGCTTGAGGTGCTGGTGCACCTTCGTCACCGTTCTTAAGAACTTCGTACTGAAGACCACTGTCCAGAACGGTTACTACGTCACGCTCACCATTTGTCTTAAGGAACTCTTCGCCTAAGCGTCGAATTCCTGATTCGGGATCACAGCAAGAAGCCCCCTCGCCCCTGCATTCCTATTTGTACGGTTCATTAGATTACAGAACATAACCTGCCAAAAATGCAGCCGTGCTTGCCAACATTCATACCCTCTATAGCAAACTTGATTTCTATTCTTAGGATGGGCTCCCGATGAAATTCCAAATTCGAGAGACAACATGAATAAAAAATTATTATTAACGGCCTTTATCTCTTCTTTTCTTGCAGCTTGCGGAGACTCCTCTTCTTCTAATTCCAAATCCGCGGAGCCAAACAATGATGGTTCTGCGTCCGGGGGTACGTCAACAGCAGGGGAATTAGTTGGCCAAATATCAAATATCTCAGGCCTTGCCTATACGGCGGGGGATTACACAGGTGTCGTTAACGCAAACGGCGAATTTAATTACGATGAAGGCGACACGGTAACCTTCTCTCTAGGTGGCATTGAATTAGGTCAGGTGGCTGCGGCAGAATCACTTTCGCTAGCGGACTTATTCCCTAACCTGCCTGAAACGGCTGCTAGCTTCCGTAAAGCAATGCGAGATGGCTATTTTGGACGAATTTATGCTCAATCTCATATTGAACCAGAGTCTACCGCCTTCACCTACGGTGTTGAGAGTGACCTTCACAAAACCTCTAATCTCATGAAATTACTATTAGCTATGGATGAAGATGGTGATAGTAGTAACGGTTTGGATCTATTGTCATCAGATTGGAATACCCAATTAACGAATATGTCATCTGAAGACCTGCCACTAAATACACCTCTATACGACTTCAGTACAAATCAGAAAGTCAAAGAATTTCAACAAAATTACGCAGTAAGTTTAGCCATGGATGTAGCTGATCCCCTGGCTTACCTATACTCTATTACAGGAAAGTCCATTGAGGTTAATCCTGTAACACAAAGCGTTAGCACCGAAGATACAAATAAAATAACTAACTTTGAGTTTAACGATCACTATCAACTATCAAAAATTGAGAATGTCGACACCAGTGACCAAGAAACTGATATCCAAACATGGGTTTACGACTCTCAGGGTAATATTATTGAGTACCGTACTCAAACTGACACAAATGGTGATGGCTCGCCCGAAAACAATTCAGAAAAAATCTATGCCTACAATACGTTTGGAGCCTTAACTCAATATGATTTTCGTAGATACACAGCCAATAATGGTGATACACCAACCGATGATCGAACTGAAGTTTATGGACAATTAGAAGATAAGCTATTCACTACAAATACACTTCTTACCAACAATCTACTGCCAAACGATCCAATTGATCAATATCGCAGAACCTACGACGCCGACTTAAACATGACAAGCTGGATCAGTGAACGTGTTGATTCTACAACCGATACCGTGATCAGAAACCATTTAGCCTATGAATTAAATTACCATGAAGACGGTCGTCTTGAGTCCTTACAAGAGTACAGCTACAACAGTAGTGGAGCTATTAGCAGTACTAGAGAGATCTCAGTAGAACACACAGGAAACCAAGTAACTGTTATTGTCGAAAGATTTGATGGTAATGGAGACTTTGTTGAAAGAGAACAATTGATTGAGACCTCTGACAATAACGGCAGAATTGTGTCCAAAGAATTCTTAGAAGCAAATTCAAACAATGAAACCGATTCTATTTCCACATTTGATTATACCTACGATGACAGCGGCCGCATTATTGCCTGTGATTTAGAAGTCGATACCGATGGCAATGGAAGTATTGACTCAATTTCTCGTCAACGACATATCTACAATGACGTTGGTATTGCTGAATTGATTTATGAAGAAGACGCCGATACAAATGGTGAGTTTGAGCGCCAGGATACCTTCCAATTCACTTATGGGGAAAGTGGTGAACTGCTTGAAGAACCGTTAGAGAAAAAAGAGTCATTCAACTATACCGACACACCCGCTGAAAATGGCGTTCGCTATCTAATCTCTGAACATAAGACCATCGATCTTAGGGTTTTCAATCAAAATGACATTTGTACTGTTCACTAAAAATAAGCCTGCATGAATCTAGATTTCCATACTAGATAAGAGTTTAAGCACACCCGGTTCAGAACGTTTCAAATGCTGAATCGAGGTGCGCTTTTTAATGACTATGAATTCACGTTTAAAACGTCTTTCTGAGACTAATAGAACCTGTTTTCTTCATCGCTTTTCACACCCTAATTTGTACGGTTTATCGCATTAACAAACAAATTCCGCCAAAAAAATCACCCTACTTGCCAACGTCCCCTCCCTCTCTAGAAAAGTTCAAAACTATCCATAGGATGGCCCCCAGAATAACGACTAACAAAGGGATAACATGAACAAAGAAATACTATTAGCAGCCATCATCTGCTCGTCTCTGACGGCATGCGGGGATTCTTCCTCTTCTAATTCTAAATCAACAGAGCCAAATAACGACGGTTCTGCGTCCGGGGGCACGTCAACACCAGGTGAACTAGTTGGCCAAATCTCTAACATCACTGGCCTTGGCTATACGGCGGGTGATTACACAGGTGTGGTTAACGCAAACGGTGAATTTAATTACGATGAAGGCGACACGGTAACCTTCTCTCTCGGCGGTATCGAATTAGGCCAGATAGCTGCGGCTGAGTCTCTGTCGTTGGCAGACTTATTCCCTAACCTGCCTGAAACGGCTGCTAGCTTCCGTAAAGCAATGCGAGATGGCTACTTCGGCAGAATTCATTCTCAAACACAATCAGAATTTGAGTCCTCTCATACTTATAGCTATGGATCAGAGAATGAACTGCACAAAGCATCAAATCTGATGCAACTGCTACTGGCAATGGATGAAGATACAGATAGCAGTAACGGCATTGATTTATTAACTTCCGATTGGAATACCCAATTGGCTCAGATCTCATCTGAAGATCTACCATTGAAATCACATCTCTATGATTTCAGTACATATCCAAGCGTCGTAAGATTCCAGCAAGGTTACGCAGTGAGTCTAGTCATGGACAAAGCTGATCCTCTGGCTTACCTATATTCTCTTTCAGGGAAGTCCATCGAAGTTAATCCTTTGGTACAAACTGTTAAGACAGATGATGATACTCAGATAGTTAACTTTGAATTTAACGATCGCTATCTATTGTCTAAAGAAGAACGTGTTGATACAGATGCCCAAGACATATCTACTCGGTCATCGGAATATGACTCAAAAGGCAACATCACCAAGCATCTGACGGAAAACGACACCAATGGAGATGGTTCTCCCGAACACAGCACAGAGATACGCTATAACTACAATACATTTGGTGGTTTAACTCAATATAATTATCGCAGGTATACAGCTAATAATGGGGACACACCAACTTACGACAAAAGACAAGTTCATGGACGAATAGACGACAGACTGTTAGCAACAAATACTGTTATCACAAATATTCTACAACCAAACGATCCTATCATCCGATATCGTCGCACCTATGATAGCAACTTCAAACTAACGAATTGGGTCAGTGAAACAGTTGATTCGACAACGGATACCGTTATACAAACCAGCAGTAGTTATGCACTGAGTTATTTAGAAAGTGGGGATATTGAAAACATGATTTCCCACTCTTATGACGGCAGCGGCAGTCTTTACCGTATCAGAGAATACAGTTACGAATATGCAGATAATCAGCGACAAGGTTCTGAGGAAACCTTAAACGCAGCCAGAGAACTGATTGAAATAGAGCAACTGACCGAAACATTGGACAATAGCGGCAGAGTTGTATCTAAAGAACTCTTAAACGCAAATTCAAACAATGAAACCGATTCCATTTCCACATTAAGTTATACCTATGATGACAGCGGTCGCATTATTGCCTGTAATATGGAAATCGATTCTGATGGCAATGGAAGTATTGACTCAATCTCTCGTCAACGACATGTCTACAATGACGTCGGTATTGCCGAATTGATTTATGAAGAAGATGCCGATGTAAATGGTGAATTTGAACGCCAAGACACCTTCCAATTCACTTACGGTGAAAACGGTCAGTGGCTTGAAGATCCGATGACAAATAGCAAAGCATTTAACTATTCAAATACCCCGGCAACAAATGGCGTTCGCTATCTTATTACTGAATACAATGTTGTTGACCGATCGATCTTTGATCAAAATGATATTTGTACTGTTCACTAAAAATAAGTCTGCCTGAATCTAGGTTTCCCACTCTAGATAATAGTTTTAAGCACACCCGGTTCAGAACGTTTCAAATGCTGAATCGAGGTGCGCTTTTTAATGACTATGAATTCACGTTTAAAACGTCTTTCTGAGACTAATAGAACCTGTTTTCTTCATCGCTTTTCACACCCTAATTTGTACGGTTTATCGCATCAACAAACAAATTCCGCCAAAAAAATCACCCTACTTGCCAACGTACCCTCCCTCTCTAGAAAAGTTCAGAACTATCCATAGGATGGCCCCCAGAACAACTACTAACAAAGGGATAACATGAACAAAGAAATACTATTAGCAGCCATAATCTGCTCGTCTCTGACGGCATGTGGTGATGCTTCAGACACAACCACCTTGGATACAGACAACGACGTTCCAGCAACAGAAGAACCGGCAACGGGCTCAGGCGACGATACAAATACTGACACCGATGGTGATACCAACGATACAGACACCGATTCAGGCTCTGGAGCCGGTGGGGGCGGTAATACAGGCGGAGGAAACAACTCTGGTTCAGACGATGGATCGGATAACGGTTCTGATGATGGATCGGATAACGGTTCTGATGATGGCTCCGATAATGGATCTGATAACGGTTCTGATAATGGCTCCGACGATGGATCTGACAACGGTTCAGACGATGGATCGGATAACGGTTCTGATAATGGCTCCGACGATGGATCGGATAACGGTTCCGACGACGGCTCTGATAACGGTTCCGACGATGGGTCTGACAACGGCTCCGACGATGGATCGGATAACGGTTCAGACGACGGATCGGATGACGGATCGGATGACGGCTCAGACGATGGTTCTGATGACGGTTCAGACGATGGCTCTGATGACGGTTCAGACGATGGCTCTGATGACGGCTCAGACGATGGTTCTGATGACGGGTCTGATGACGGTTCAGACGACGGCTCTGATGATGGCCCACTGGTTGGTACCATCTCGAATATTTCTGGCCTTGCCTACACAGCAGGTGATCATAGCGGTGTTGTTAATGCCAACGGCGAATTCAACTATGAAGAAGGGGATAACATTCATTTCTCTATTGGTGGTATTGGACTGGCTCAACTACCTGCGACTGAATCTATTTCACTAGCAGATCTATTCCCTGCTCTACCTGAAACCGCAGCCGAATTTCGTAAAGAAATGCGTGATATGGATTATGGGCGTGAGAGGCTACAAGTAAAGGGAGAACCACAGCTGACATTTGGTATCACAGAATATCCTGTGTACTACACCTATGGAGTTGAAAGCAGCTTACACCTGACGTCAAATCTAATGCAGTTGCTATTGGCCATGGATGAAGATGGTGATAGCAGTAATGGCCTTGATCTCTTGACTTCTGATTGGAACACGCGCTTAACAGCCCTGTCCGAGGAAGATCTTCCATTCAATACCCATTTATTAGAGTTTGCATCACACCCAGACTCCAAAAAGTTCCAGCATGATTATGACCTTAGCTTGGTCATGAACAAGGCAGATCCACTGGCTTACCTATACAGTATTTCAGGAAAATCCATTGAAGCCTACCCTGTACTTCAAGGTACTAACCCTGAAGATCCATCAATCTTAACTAATTTCGAATTTACCGATCAGTACCTACTGTCAAAGCAGGAACTACTCTATACGGATGATCAAGAGACCTATAGTGATCTATGGGAATATGATAACAACGGCAACATTACTAAATTTTCGCAAGAAGAAGACACTAACGCCGACGGGAATCTAGAACGCTTGCTTGAGACAACTTATAGCTATAACGCCTTTGGCCAATTGTCTCAGTCAAATTTTCAACTGTTTACCTCAGGTAATGGGGCAGATCCTGTTCAGAGTACAACCACAACTTATGACCGAGTAGATGATAAAAATTACCTCTCCAATACGACAGAGATGAATAACCTTTCACCTACAGACCCGATAGTTATAGAAACGCTAGTTCTCAACTCTGATATGCAGGTAGAGAGCCATTACAAAGAAGAGGTTGACCCTACGACAGGTACTCCTATTGAAACCGACTATGGCAATGAAATGACTTACTTGGCAGACGGCAACTTGGAAAGTCTAATCTGGACAAACTACATCAATAACAGTCCCGTTCTCAAGTACGATCACAATATGGAGTATAACGGCAATCAAACAATAGAGAACTATGCAAGAATCAACTCATCGGATGAAGTACTTTCTAGTAATCGAGTTGCCGAGTTTGTTGACGATAGCAATAAAAAGACGCGTCATGAATATACGGGATTTAATTCAGATGGCGACATTACCTTTTCAATGGCCGTTGATTACACCTACGATGAACATGGTCGATTTAGCTCTTGTACTCAAGAAACAGACAGAACTGGTGATGGAAATCTCAATGAAAGAGAAACCTATCGCCATGTCTACAATGAATTTGGTCTGTCAGAAATTATCACAGAGGAAGACGAAGATTTAGATGGTATTATCGACGATATAGACACATATTCGATTACTTATGGAACCAATGGTGAGCTGCTAGTAGACGCAGACCATGTCGAGCAAAGTCTAAGTTATGACACCACACCGGCCTCAAATGGTGTGCGGTATTTGATAACAGAATACCAAACTCTAGACCGTAAAATATTGAGACCAGACAGAGTGACTTGTGAATTTTCATCTAGACGATAACTCTTAGGACTCATAGTAAACAAAAAAGCACAACCTGATACGGGTTGTGCTTTTTCACCCACGTTTAATAAATTTCCCCACCTCAATCTAAGGGACGTCTTAAAGTCAACAACACCTGTATTTCCCCGCTCTACTGCATCCTATTTTGTACGGTTAATAGTATTAATAAACAAATTCCGCCAAAAAAATCACCCTACTTGCCAACGTACCCTCCCTCTCTAGAAAAGTTCAAAACTATCCATAGGATGGCCCCCAGAACAACTACTAACAAAGGGATAACATGAACAAAGAAATACTATTAGCAGCCATAATCTGCTCGTCTCTGACGGCATGTGGTGATGCTTCAGACACAACCACCTTGGATGCAGACAACGACGTTCCAGCAACAGAAGAACCGGCAACTGGCTCAGGCGACGATACAAATACTGACACCGATGGTGATACCAACACCGATACTGACGGCGATACAGACACCGATTCAGGCTCTGGAGCCGGTAATGGCGGCAATGGAGGCGGTAATACAGGCGGAGGAAACAACTCTGGTTCCGACGATGGATCGGATAACGGTTCAGATGATGGATCTGATAATGGCTCAGACGATGGATCGGATAACGGTTCAGACGATGGCTCAGACAATGGATCTGACAACGGTTCAGACGATGGATCTGATGACGGTTCTGATAATGGTTCAGACGATGGATCTGACAACGGCTCAGACGATGGATCTGACAACGGCTCAGACGATGGCTCTGATGATGGTTCAGACGATGGCTCTGATGACGGTTCAGACGATGGCTCTGATGACGGTTCAGACGATGGCTCTGATGACGGTTCAGACGATGGCTCTGATGACGGTTCAGACGATGGCTCTGATAACGGTTCAGACGATGGCTCTGATGACGGCTCAGACGATGGCTCTGATGATGGTTCAGACGATGGCTCTGATGACGGTTCAGACGATGGTTCTGATGATGGCTCTGATGACGGCTCTGATGACGGTTCAGACGATGGTTCTGACGATGGCTCTGATACTGGCCCGCTGGTTGGTACCATCTCGAATATTTCTGGCCTTGCCTACACAGCAGGCGATCATACCGGTATTGTTAATGCCAATGGCGAGTTTAATTATGAAGAAGGGGATAACGTTCTTTTCTCTATTGGCGGCCTTGAACTCGCTCAAATTCAAGCAGCAGAAACAGTATCTCTAGCGGACTTATTCCCTGTTCTACCTGAAACCGCAGCCGAATTCCGTAAAGAAATGCGCGATATGGATTATGGACGTGAGATACTACAAACCAAAGGAGAACCACAGCTGGTATTTGGCATCACAGAATATCCTGTGTATTACACCTATGGCGTTGAAAGCAGCTTACACCTAACGTCAAACCTCATGCAGTTACTATTGGCCATGGATGAAGATGGTGATAGCAGTAATGGTATTGATCTTCTAACCTCAGATTGGAATACACGCTTAGCGAGTCTCTCCGATGAAGATCTGCCTTTCAATAGCCATTTATTAGAGTTTGCATCACACCCAGGCACCAAAAAGTTCCAGCATGATTATGACCTTAGCCTGGTCATGAACAAGGCAGATCCACTGGCTTACCTATACAGTGTTTCAGGAAAATCCATTGAAGCCTATCCAGTGCTTCAAGGTACTAACCCTGACGATCCATCAATCTTAACTAATTTCGAATTTACCGATCAGTACCTACTATCAAAGCAGGAACTACACTATACGAATGATCAAGAGATCTATCGTGATCTATGGGAATATGATAACAACGGCAACATTACTAAATTTTCGCAAGAAGAAGACACTAACGCCGACGGGAATCTAGAACGCTTGTATGAGACAACCTATAACTACAACGCATTTGGCCAAGTGTCTCAGTCAAACGTTCAAGTGTTTACCTCAATTAATGGGACAGATCCTACCACAAGTACCACCACAACTTATGACCGAGTAGATGATAAAAATTACCTCTCCAATACGACAGAGACAAATAATCTTTCACCTACAGACCCAGTAATCGTAGAAACACTCATCCTCAACTCTGATATGCAGATAGAGAGTTACTACAATGAGGAAGTTGACCCGATGACAGGTACATCCATTGAACCAGACTATGACTATGAAATGACTTACTTGGCAAACGGCAACTTGGAAAGCCTAGCCTGGATAAACTACAGCAATAATAGCCCTGTTCTAAAGTACGACCACACTGTAGAGTATAACGGTAACCAGGCAATCAACACGTGGGACAGAATTAACTCATCAGATGAAGTAGTTTCTAGTTATCGAGTTGCCGAGTTTGTCGACAATAGCAACAAAAAAACGCGTCATGAATATACCGTTCTCAATTCAGATGGCGATATTACCTACTCATCAGCCATTGATTACACCTATGATGAAAATGGACGCTTTACGTCGTGTACCAGAGAAGAAGACAGCTCCGGCGATGGCAACCTTGACGGAAGAGAAACATATCGTCACGTCTACAATGAATTTGGTTTATCAGAAATAATCATTGAACAAGACAATGATTTAGATGGAATTATTGACGATACCAAAACATATACAAAAGCCTATGGAACGAATGGCGAATTGCTATCGGATGAAGATAATCTAGAACAAAACCTAAGCTACGACACTACGCCAGCCACAAATGGTGTTCGGTATTTGATTTCTGAATACCAAGCCTTGGATCGCAAAATAATTAGATCAGGCGTGACCTGTGGTTTTGCTCAAAGGCGATAACTGAATATCTATGATGTACAAACCACAATCTGTTAATCAGATTGTGGTTTTTTTATGAGTCACTATTTTTATTCCTGACTCATCTTCATCACAGAGAAAGTGTCGCGATAAGCACGCGGTGAAACGCCAAATCGTTGACTGAATGCACGGGAAAATGTGGGTGTCTGATTAAAGCCAACTTGAGCGGCAATTTGTTTTACCGATAAGGTTTCATCTTGAAGCAGAGTTCGACCTCGCTCTAACCTTAACTCAGATAACAATTGCGCCGGACTCATGTTAAACGCATTCACACAGTTTCGATGTAAAGTACGCACCGAATTTAACGTAAATTTAGCCATATCATCTACGGATGTCGGCTTATCCAAACGGGTTTCCAACCAAGAAATTAATGAAATCAGACTAGCGTCTTTTGACTTTGATTGGAAATCAATGGGCATCGAAAATTGAGCTTGCCCACCTTGCCGTAACAGATAAACCACCAGTACACGAGCAACGGCCAATGCCAACTCAGGCCCGCAGTCTTTCATCACCATCGCCAACATCATATCGACACCAGACGTAATACCTGCGGATGTCCAGATATCACCTTCATTAACGTATAAAATATTGTCCTGTACGATGGCTTCTGGATAGCTCTGTTTTAGTCTGCTCAAGCCATCCCAATGCGTTGTCACTTTTCGATCCTTAAGTAATCCAACTTCGCCCAAAAAGAAACACCCCATACAGATACTGGCTTTTATTTTTGAGATTTTTGCTACATCTGATATCCAGCGGAGAATCTGTTTATCTTTCAAAACCTCCTCCATAACAGACTCATGGGCTCCTGGAAGAATCAACAGATCAATTTCTTTTGGAATGAAAAAGGGTTGAGCCGTCACTTCTAAATACGCTGAAGTTTGTACCTTTCCGGAAGCATTAGGAGTGACATAGGTGACTTGATAAAGAGGCTCAGGGCTAAGTGCATTAGCAACAGACAACACTTCAGACGGGCCACCAAAGTCCATTAACTGAACACCATCATAAAGAAGAATAAACACTTGTTTCATCGATTTGAAAATGCCATTTAAAGTGTACTTTTAAAACAATAGCAGAGAAAAATCATAGCTTATGGAAATTAAATACTTCCTAAGTACTAAGCAATAACCTCCTATCATTCACTTACTTTTGAATTTGGAGTTACTTATCCAAATCAATCGTCGAATTATAATTGAAATGCCAGGCTAAGAGCTGAAAGTGCTACAAAGTGTAACAATAAAACTTGGGGATTTTTAAACAAGGAATCGAAAACACAGCCTGAGTTATAAACTTAGGCTGTTCTTCTACTTTGTGGTTTTCAGTGTTTCGTTTTTTATTCTGATGACAGCTAGGAACAAAACGATCTTAATAAAACCCTAAATTCAGATAATAAACGTTAAGCGCTTTCTTTTTCAGGCTGGCTCATGTGGATAAACAAGAACGGTTCACGATATACACGAGGTGATACGCCAAACCGTTGATTAAATGCGCGAGAGAACGTGGATGATTGATTAAACCCCACTTGCGCAGCCACCTGCTTTACAGACAAGGTTTCATCTTGCAGTAATATTTTTCCTCGCTGAAGTCTCAGTTCAGATAACAATTGAGCCGGACTCATCTTAAACGCCGAAATACAATTTCGGTGTAACGTACGAACCGAACTAAGTGAAAACTTAGCCATTTCTTCCACAGTTGGCGGATTATCCAGTCGAGTTTCAAGCCAGGAAATTAATGGAATAAGACTTTCATCTTTTGACTTAGACTGAAAATCAATGGGCATCGAAAACTGAGCCTGACCGCCTCGGCGTAATAGGTAAATCACCATTTTACGAGCAATCAAAATCGCAAACTCTTTACCGTAATCTTTCATTACCATGGCTAACAACATATCAACACCTGAAGACATTCCAGCTGACGACCATACATCACCGTCATGAAGGTACAAGATCCCCTCTTTTACATGGGTTTCAGGATATCGTTCCTTAAAACTGTCCACTCCCATCCAATGTGTTGTAACTTTTCTTTTATTTAAAAGACCGGTTTCTCCGAGAAAAAAAGCGCCTGTTCCAATACTTGCTTTAACTTTTGCTATTTTAGAGATCTCTGATATCCAGTCGATTAATGACTTACTCTCCATAGTCGTTTCTACAATAGAAGGTTTAGCTCCGGGAATAATCAACAGATCCAATTTTTCGGGAATAAAAAGAGGTGTGGCTTTCAACGTCAAATTAGAAGACGTATGAACTTCGCCCGATAGATTAGGCGTTACATAGATAATCTCATAGAGAGACTCTTTACTAAATAAATTAGCACAAGAAAGAACTTCAGACGGGCCACTGCAATCCATTAACTGGACACCATCATAAAGTAAGATAAACACTTTTTTCATTGATTTAAGGCTGCCTTAAAGAATATGCGTTCAAAACAACAACCGGACAATAAGTTATGGTAAAACTAAAATTGTCATAACTTCATATTGCTATGAAATCACTAGAAAAATTGATTCATAATTTCAGTC
This sequence comes from Litoribrevibacter euphylliae, assembly GCF_042646085.1. Taxonomy (NCBI): domain Bacteria; kingdom Pseudomonadati; phylum Pseudomonadota; class Gammaproteobacteria; order Oceanospirillales; family Oceanospirillaceae; genus Litoribrevibacter; species Litoribrevibacter euphylliae. The sequence continues at coordinate 484,159 of NZ_JBHRSZ010000002.1, forward strand.
AAAGTACTGCTTTGTAGGCTTGAATTTCCATATTCAAAGTCACTAAGGCCTTATAAAAAGGCCTTTTTAAACTTAAATAACGCATACCTATTAGACTGGTAGTATGGATTTTTCTAACGGTCAGAATTAAACAGGCATTTAAACAAAAAACTTCGAATGAAATTGAAAAGAAATAGATGGAATCCTGCCAAAAACAGGGATTTTTAGGTCAAAGGGCTTAACACTAAAAACTATACAAGAAGGAAGCTAAGGTATTTACGCCTTAGTAACTTCAGAAGACTCGTAAGAAAACTTTGTATCGCGAAAGGGAACACCGAGCTCCATCAGCTCCGTGTAAATCAACTCTAAATCAGCGCAACATTCATTAGTAAACTTGAAAAACGAGCCATCTTTTTTGACAAGAACTTTCACAAAGTCTTTATCCGCGCCCCGCCTATGACTTTCAAAACGTTGTTTAGTGCCAATGAAATCAATCTCATCCATTGGCAGAAAAAAGGATGCTTCAATCTGTGGGCTGGGAGACAACCACTCAATCCCTTTCGAGGTAACAGTAATTACCCACTTACCGCCATTACGAATCAAACTAAAGGCTTGATAGCCATGATAGGAAACAACAAGAATCGCGATAATGCGATAAATCCAGATAAAGGTAATAGTAAGCCAATCAGGTGGATTCACCGTGCCACGCCCTGGTATGAAGTGTGAGCCAGCAATGAAATTAACAAACACCCAATGAAAGAATAGAAATAATAACGCCAACAGGCAGCCTAGGAAGATCTTGAATCCGGCAACTTCAGAAGCTGTTTTCTCTAGCACCATAAGAATAACTATCCTTTTATTCTGAGATTCATAATCTACACAAACACGAAAACCTCCCGAAGGAGGTTTTCGTCATCAACAAAACACTCTCAATAGAAAATCTATTAAGAGTCTTTGCCTTTAATGCTCAATAATTCAACTTCGAAAATCAGCGCTGAATTTGGTGGAATTTTAGGGCTTGGGCTTTGAGCACCGTAAGCCAAGTTCGCAGGAACATACAGCTTCCACTTATCACCCACTTTCATCATCTGAAGCGCTTCGATCCAACCTTTAATCACGCCACCCACAGGGAAAGTCGCAGGCTGGCCACGATCAACAGAGCTATCGAATACCGTGCCATCAACCAAAGTGCCGTGGTAATGAGTGGTTACCATGTCCGATGCTTCAGGTGTTGCTGCACCTTCGTCACCGTTCTTAAGAATTTCGTACTGAAGACCACTCTCCAGAACAGTTACTACGTCACGCTCGCCATTTGTTTTAAGGAAATCTTCGCCTAGGCGTAGGTTCTCATCATTCAGCGCCTTCATTTTATCTTCCTGAAGCGCACGAACTTCATTAAATGCAGCAGTTAACTCTTCCATCGTCAGGCGACGCTCTTTATCTGCAAGCGCATCCTGCAAACCTTGAGCAATGGCTTCAACATTCATTTCCTGAAGACCTTCCTGGCGCATGCCAGAACCAACGTTATAACCAATGCCGTAACTAACTTTGTCGCTATTCGTTTTAAGCTCAACTTCTTTGTCACCACACCCTGTCATTGCAAGGGTAGAAACCAAAGCAGCACTTCCTAGCACTGCAGCAATTTTATTCTTTTTGAACATAGTAATTCTCAATGTCAATCGTCGAATGAATGTATAAAGCAGACCATCGTAAACCGCCCTTAGAGATTAAACAATTGCTTTTAGTTCCCTTAGATTAAATCCTCATGAAATCTCAATTACGAGTAATTTAGATAAGAGATCACCGCAGTACGTGAAGTTATCGACAATCTTTTAGATCGTCCGTTTCTTTCCTATCGAATCATCAGTTAGAATCTTGTTAACCTTTAATGATACGACCACAATTTGGATCGTGGTTGATAACAACAATAAATGCCGTTACGACATGCCTAGCCTGCCATTTAAATTGAAGAAACCTCATCTTAAACATGTTGCCATTCTGGCCGTTTCGTCGGTCAGTATTGTGTTAGCCGCACCCGCTATCATGGAATCGAAACTGTTTCGAAACCTGACTGACGGAACGCACCTCCAGCTCGCCGCAAGTTCAGGGCCCGATATGGATAATGATGGTATTCCTGACCATCGAGATCTCGATATGGATGGCGATGGCATAGACAACCATTATGAACTTCAAACGGGATACGACCCTCGTCGTAAAAAGAGTACCCCGCCCGATTTAGATAAAGACGGCCTTCCCGATGAAATTGATGTGGATCGCGATGGCGATCGGGTAAACAACCTGCTTGATAAGTTCCCGGACAACAATAGGGAATGGGGCGACATCGACGGTGATGGCATCGGCGATAATGCGGACACCGAGAAAGACGGCGATGGTTTCTCCGATAAGGTAGAAATTCAGCTCGGCACCAACCCCTATGATCCTAACGATTACCCGAAAGATACCGATGGCGACGGCATTCCTGATGTTCTTGATGATGACATGGATAACGACGGTTACGCCAACGATGACGATGTTTTCCCAACCGATCCAAAAGAATGGTCGGATTTGGATGGCGATGGCATTGGGGATAATTCAGACCCGGATCGCGATAACGACGGCATTCGTAACGATTATGAAGAGCAAGTCGGCACCAATCCTAACGATGCCAGCAGTGTACCAGTAGACAGCGACGGGGATGGCATTCCTGACGCCATTGATGACGACCGAGATGGCGACGGCTGTTTGAATGACGAAGACGCCTTCCCTGACGATCCTCGCTATTGCAAAGATACCGACGGTGATGGCATTCCTGATCAGAACGACAAAGATCAGGATGGCGACGGCTACAATAATGATGTCGATGCTTTCCCGATGGATCCTACCGAGTGGAAAGACACCGACGGCGATGGCATTGGCGACAATTCCGATCCGGATATTGATAATGATGGTCATTTAAACGCGCAAGACGCTTTCCCATTTGATCCCAAAGAATGGTCGGACATCGACAAAGATGGCATTGGGGACAACGCCGACCCGGAACGCGATGGCGATAAAATCAGCAACGAATATGAGCTTCAATTAGGCACCGATCCCAACGACCCGACATCCGTGCCACCAGATTTTGATTTTGACGGTATTCCCGACGCGCTTGATCCTGACATGGATAACGATGGCTATCTAAACGAACAAGACGCCTTCCGTCGTAATGCCAAAGAGTGGTCGGATTTGGATAACGATGGCATTGGTGATAACTCGGATAAAGATCGTGATGGCGATGGCATCTCCAACCATTACGAAGAGCGTGTTGGCACCGATCCTAACGATCCTAAGTCTGTCCCGTCTGATATTGATGGCGATGGTATCCCAGACAGCCTTGATCCTGATATGGATGGTGACGGTTACAAGAACGAAGTGGATGTCTTCCCTCGTGATCCGAAAGAATGGTCTGACATGGACGGCGATGGCATTGGTGATAATTCCGACCCGGATCGGGATGGTGACAAGATCGACAACCATTACGAAGTTCAAGTAGGTACCGATCCAAACGACCCAAACAGTGTGCCACCGGATATGGATGGCGACGGCATTCCTGATAGCCTTGACCCGGATCGTGACGGTGATGGCTATGATAATGGCACCGATGTTTTCCCGAGCGACCCAACCGAGTGGTCTGACATAGACGCTGATGGTATTGGTGATAATAAAGACATCGACCGCGACGGTGACTTGTTCGCTAACGACGTGGAAGAAATGTTCGACTCCAACCCGAACGATCCGAAGAGCTTCCCGGATGATCTAAAACCGGCGTTGGAGCTGTCTGGCAAAAACGGTGAAGAAGTGGCAACTGAAGTCACTGAAATCCGCTTACGTGGGCAAGCTTATGACATTGGAGTAGGTATCGACAGAGTCTATGCCACCAGCGACCGAGTTTCGGGCAGCTTCGATGGTAAGTTCTTCTATCACTCAGCCTTCGCAATCGTGGTGCCGTTGGAATATGGCGAAAACACTATTACCGTCCATGCGATTGATAACGACGGCAATGAACTCACCATAAAACGCGAAGTGATTCGTACACCGCCACCACCGCCTCCGGCAGAAACGGCAAATTAAAACATGAGCTTCATGATTCTTAGTCGGCGCTTTCCATCTGCTTTGTGCAACAGAAAGAGCCTACTAAGAATCCAGAATAAGATAGTCTTTTGACACTTCATCGTAGACACAAAAGACGCAACGATTTCGACCTGTTTCCTTAGCTCGATACAACGCCTTATCCGCTTCTTTGAACAACTGAGTGGGTAAATTGGTTTCGTAGTTTTTAACGACTCGTGAAACAGAGCCGATACTCACTGTCATCGACAAGTTGATATCAGCCAGTTTTAATGGCGTTGACTCAATGCGTTGACGAATACGTTCCATCACCAATCTCGCACCCTCCACATCCGTCCCAGGTAGGATCAAGCTAAATTCTTCACCACCAAATCGAGCGCAAATATCCGTGGTTCTGGGAAGGCATTTAGTTAACAGTGTCGCCAAATGCTTCAGACACTGATCCCCTACATCATGGCCATGGCTGTCATTTATTTTTTTGAAAAAATCACAATCTACGATAGCAACGGTAATTTTTTCATGATTACGAGATGTTAAATGGCACAGTTCGTTAAGTTTTTCATCGAAGAAGCGGCGATTATCCAATTGTGTGAGAGCATCAGTTCGACTGAGTTTAGCAAGTACCAACTCATTATTGAGAGACCCCCAATACGCCTGAGATTGCCGTTTCGCCAAATCCAGAATGAAAAACATGTAGACAAGCAAAAGCAATGTCATGGCCCATTGATGGGTCACACTCAACGTCACTAAGATGGCTGGAAGTATCATAGATAAGACAAAGAACACACCCAGTTTTAGATTCGGTGCAAAATTATCTGTCCCACCAGGCACTAACCCAGCCGTACTGAAGGTCATCAGCATTAAGAACATGCTGTTAGGTTGCTGTAGCGAATAAGCAAACAAACCACCCCAAAGCAAAGAGTGCGGCATCAGAAGCCAAATCAGCCAGCTCTTCCAGCGTTTAATATTGAAGCCATCATCACGGCTTAAAGATCTTAAATGCAGCCAGCGAATGGCCGCCACAATAACGAAGAGACAAAGAGCCCCCCAGAACAGCAGCGGTTGCTCCAGAAAAATGCCACTTCCTATCCCGTTGATTAACCAAATAAAGGGATAAATCAGAACACCAAGTGCCATCCTTTTCTGAGTGTCAAAAGCCACTCGGACGTCTACCTCAAGATGAGAACCGACAACATCTTCAGACAACTTAGGGTCATTCATTAGGGGTTTAATTCCACAATGCGCATTATTAGCAGTGTAGCAGCTGATATATCCCCTTCACTTTTCACTGGCAAGCTTTACAATCTTGGTATTCAATTAACGTAAGGACGTTGAACGGAGCTTTCCGTTCAAACTGCTATTTCTCTGCAAGGATTCCTCTATGTCGTTTGACGAGATCTATCTAAAAGCTAACATTCGCGCGGTTCATAACTGGCCAAAAGAAGGCGTAACCTTCCGAGACATCACCCCACTCCTGCAACAACCAAAGCCATTTCGAATGGTGATTGATGCACTAACTCAACGTTATATTAATCATGACATTGACCGGATTGCCGCCATCGATAGTCGCGGGTTTTTAATTGGTTCCGTACTGGCGTACAACCTCAATAAACCTCTTATTCTGGTTCGTAAAAAAGACAAGCTTCCACCACCGGTCATTTCAGAAAGTTATGATTTGGAATACGGTGCTGCGACCGTTGAGATTCAAGAAGGTTCTTGCAATGCAGGTGACAAAGTACTGATTGTCGATGACATCATCGCCACCGGCGGCACTATGATGGCAGCCAGTACTTTATTGAAGAGCCAAGGCGCGGAAGTGTTTGAAGCTGCAGCCTTGATTGATTTGCCAGACCTAAATGGCTCGACCCTTCTTCAGAATATTGGCATTGGCGTCTATAGCCTATGCGCCTTTGAGGGTGAGTCGTGAAATTTATCTCTAGCCATAAGTAGTTAGTACTTAGCCCAATATATAAAAACAATAAATAAAGAGTTGTTATATGTTGGGCCTCATCATTATCTTAACGATCATCTAAACGGGCTAAATATATACTTGGTGATGTACCAAACCAACGCTTAAAGGCTTTATAAAAACTACTGTTGTCTTTATAACCAAGGCTTAATGCTACGCTAGTCACGCTTTCTGACTCTACTCTGAGCAACCTTAACGCCTCTTCCTTTTTAATATCATCACAAATAGATGTGAAATCCGTACCCTCTTCCTTCAACTTTCGATATAAGGTTTGACGACTGACATTCATTCTCTTACACACAATATTGACATTAATATCGCGCTGTTCATTTAGCGCCTGCCTAACCACCTCATTTGTTTTGACAGCAAAGGTGTGCTGAGACGTTATGGTGTTCATAATCTCTTGCGCTTTTGACTCCATGATAGCTTTTAGGTACTGATTCCCATTCAAAATGGGAAGCTGTAGCAATGCTTTATCAAAAACCAAGGCATTATGTTCAGCGTTATAAGAAACACTGCAATCAAAAAAAGAATTTAACGCGGAATGATAAGCAGGTTTGGGAAAGGTAAAGCATACCTCTGAACATGGGATAGCATGAGCACTCAGAACACGGCCCCAACTGATCATTGCGCTCATACTCCGCTCTACTACCCTACTTGGATAGCCCTTATCCTCATCTAACGAAAACACAAGAACGCATGATTCATTATCTATGCGCATCACCCACGATTCAGAAGAATTCATCAACGGGATATTTTGAATAAAAATAGCAATAGCCTCTCCCAAATTTTCACATTGACTCACCCAACTGGCCAACACGCCTTTTGAAGAGGTATTAACCCTTTGACCAATTTGTAAGCCAATATCAGGGATGACAGTATTGCAATCAATCCACTTCCACAGCGTAATCAATTTGCTCTCGGGAAAACGTCTTTCTGGGTTTTCCAGTGAACTACGATCAATACCTAATTTATTTAGTATCTTTTCATTTATAACCTTTAATGAACTGCAAGTTTCCACTAAATCCAACACAGAAGCGTTTGATACTGAGCCTGAAATGCTTAAACCCATGGTGTGTTACCAATAGACATATAACCGAGACGATAAGACATTATTAGTTTTGACTGAAACCCTTAGTATAACCACTGAACCAAATCACAATAAACATGGGACTTTCAGTGAAGATTCGTTTTCATCATTTTCTTTTAAAACATCATCAGACGTACATTCATATTCCTTTCTTAATCTGTAGTTCAGTATTTCTCAGTGGCTGTGGTGGATCTGGCGGATCAGGGAGGGATGAAGCCGATGTTTCGGCTGGACAAGTACAACCGATAGAATTTCAGCAACCACTGAGTAACATTGAGTCTGCATCACTTAGAGACACGAATGGTACAGAAGAACAATTAAGCGGTACTCTGAAACTGACCTATTCCGACGCGACGGTTTCTAACGAGAATCAAGCCAATATGCTGAATCTCTATTGGACTGATGGCGATGGCAGCGTCTCTTCACAACAACCATTCACTCAGTTACCCCTCAATTCTGATAAAACAGAAGTTACACTTAACAATGTAAGTATCCCTAACCATGCTTATGGAATTTTAATTTTCTCAAGTAACGACGCTGGTGAATCAGAAGAAGGTTTCCCAGTTAGCTTTCACGACTTCCAAGGGAATACGAATCTATCTGGCCCTGGAGGTAATGAACAGACCTTCTGGTATTATGGTAACGACCGTCCTCATATTTCCATTCTACGCGATGCATCACAATCAATATGTTGGTTTGATAATGGTTTAGTAAGTGTCATTGATATGAATAATACTCGTGATGAAAGTAATCATGATGGTATAAATCAGTCCAACACCCCAGATGATGCAACCTACCCACCCTACTCTTTTAATTGCGATGCCGAACCCGTCAACTCCTATCGCACCATAAGCGACAACATTGGCGTATGGACTTATTCCACCATTAATGACGCCATGCATTACGGCACTCACGTGTACGATATTTTCCTCAAGTATCTTAATGAACCACCACTAAAGGAAAAAATTCGTCTACGGGTTCATTATGATAATGAAGTTAGTGTCTCTGCTTTTTGGGATGGCGCGTATGCAAATTTTAGTGATGGTTATGGAAGCCATTATTCTTTAGCAACACTAGACATTATTGCCCACGAAGTAGCTCACGGAGTTTTAGATCGTATTTCATCGCTGAAGATTTTCGACGGGCCAATAACTCAAGATATGCGCACACTACACGAAGCATTTAGCGATATTTCTGGTGTGATAGCAAAATATGAATACACAGGTACGCTGAGTAGCTGGGTACACGGGGAAGAATCCAATGGACGGATTCGAAACCTAGACCAGATCATCACAGAACCCGGTGCTATTGCCAGCTTTTTAGATTACAACGAAGCCAATAATAATCCTTATTTTCGCATCGGAATAATGACTTACCCGTTCTATCAACTAACCCAAACTTGGGGGGTAGAGCAAGCCTATAATATTTATATTAATGCTGCGAAATATTGCTGGCAGCCTACCTCCACGCTTCCTGAAGCTGCAGAATGCATTAAGGAGCAAGCAAGCAATCAAGAGCTACCTGAGCAAGACGTTATTGATGCGTTTAAAACTGTCAAAATTAAATTATTTGACGAGGGAGTTCTTAGTCACTTCACTCTTGTGAAAAATGACCTTACCGTAACGCTTAGCGATAACAGCCAAAGCACAAGCAGCGTAAGCAACTGGCAATGGGACTTTGGAGATAACACACAGTCAAATGACACACATCCAATACACACCTACACCCAGCCAGGAGAATACATCATTCGTTTAGTTGTCAGAGATCAAAGCGGATCAGAAGACAGCTTTGAGAGAAAAATAACCATTTAAAGAGACTGAAGCCATTAAATATTCACCGTTTTCAGTGCGTAAAGAGGACAAGCTTTTGGGCTGATCCATGAAACGTCATGGATCACCTTCTTAAAATAGGTATTAATGTTTCTTCAGTTTTTTAGCGCAGAATTGTTTACAGTCTCCGTTCGTCGGGTCTTTCTCTTTTTTTCTTTTATATTCACCATTGTGAACTAATTTAAGGAGTACTGAAGTATCAACAAGTTAGGGACTTTTTTTGATATTGATTATCAAAAGGGGCTCTTTTCCCCTGATTTTTAAGGATAACGGGGTATAAGAAAGATGGATGCACAACTTAATTCTTTGAATAAAGGCGTGGTCACTCCGATTCTCAAGACACTTAGCCAACACCTGAAGCTACCGGATCTCGCGGAGCTTTATTTACTGACCACCGCTGCTGTCAGCCTGAACCGACAGAGCCACATGTTCCAATTTGCGTCTGATACGTTTGGACTCTTCCGAATTACGGAAGCACAACACTTATCTCTTTGGGATGAACAGCTCGTCAAAGACCCGGACTTAGCATCGAAGATTCGAGGCCTTGCCAGTCAACACCAGTTCTTACAATCCCCTCACCAAGAGCTCAATATTAATCTTAACTACTCAACAGCTATTGCCGTGTTTGCACTCAGTCTCATGCCTAAAAGCTTCGAAGTGGGTTTAAGCCTTCACCAACAGATAGCATTAATTAATCAGGCCTTTCCCGGATTTAAAGGGATCAACAGACGAGAATGGCAACAAGCCAATGCGCGATTAAATACTCAGGATACAGAAACCTGTTTGTTATCTCCGTCGAAGCAGAACAACCCGGTTCCGGTATGTGCTTAATGTTCAGCACAAAACAAAGATAAGTTATCGGTTATCAATCAGGTCTCTTAGAAAAGTCGACCGATTAACTGTGGCAGCACGGTTTCCACTTTTTGAATGCGTTGCCCCAAGGTAACGGCCTCAAAACCCGCTTCAATCAGTTTATCCACTTCGTATTGGATAAAGCCGCCTTCCGGCCCTATCGCCAATACTAACGACTCGTCGATATCCCGAGGGCAAGTCTCCGAAACGTACGGATGTGCGACCAACGCCTTTTTCTCAGACACAACGGTTGGCAAACGATCCTCCACAAACGGTTTGAAACGCTTTTCCAACTGAATCGTCATCGGAACCGTATCAACCGCCTGTTCTAACCCTAACTGAACGTATTCATCCAACTGTTCTAGAAACGGCGATTGCCAATAACTTTTTTCAACACGGTAAGAGTTAATCAACACCAGATGTTCAACGCCCAGCGCAGTTAAGTTCTGAATAATACGACGTAGCATCTTTGGCCGAGGTAAAGCCAGAATGACGGTCAGAGGAAGTTTGTTAGGCGGGTTATGCGTCAGCTCCACAGTTAAACTGACGCGAAAGGATTGACCATCTTGCGTTGCTTCAATGACCTCACCATATCCCATCAAACCATTAAGCATACCAACTTTTAATCGTCGCCCCGGTTCGGCTTGATGCACTTGATGAATGTGCTTAGCTCGATAATCCGACAGTTCAATCAGAGAAGAACTGACAAAATCATGTTCTGTAATAAGAATCAGGTTCACCAGCTAAGCACTCGCAGGAAAGGCAATTAGTCTAAATGCAAAGAACGCTTTCTGTGCTCTGCTTTCTTGGCTTGTTTGATCGCTTTACGCTCTTCCATAGATACGCCAATGTGACCAATACCCTGCTCTTGGGCTAACGCCATTTGACGCTGACGATTACGAGCGCGTTCACGGGTGGTTTCATCGAGCGTATCGAAACAGCTTGGGCATGATACGCCGTCTTCAAATTTTTCAGAGGCTTTGTCTTCTTCTGAAACCGGCATACGACATGCGTGGCATAGCTCGAACTTACCTTTATCCAGGTTGTGATCAACCGTGACACGGTTGTCGAAAACAAAGCATTCACCTTTCCACATACTTTCTTCGGCAGGCACTTCTTCCAAATATTTAAGAATGCCGCCTTCCAGGTGATAAACCTCTTCAAAGCCTTCTTTTTTCATAAAGGCAGAGGCTTTTTCACAACGAATCCCGCCCGTACAAAACATAGCTACTTTCTTGTGCTTGGTTTTGTCGACGTTCTCACGAACATAGCCTGGGAATTCACGGAAGATCTTAGTGTCCGGGTTTACTGCGTGTTCAAAGGTACCCACTTCAACTTCGTAGTCGTTACGCGTATCCAACAAAAGTACGTCTGGATCAGAAATCAGGTCGTTCCAATCTTTCGGCTTAACATAGGTGCCAACCACTTCATTCGGGTCGATCCCATCAACACCCATGGTTACGATTTCTTTCTTAAGCTTAACTTTCATGCGGTAGAACGGCTGTGCTTCATCGAACGATTCTTTATGTTCTAGTTCAGCCAAACGCGGATCACTCTTCAGGTAAGCCAATAAGGCATCAATGCCTTCACGGGTACCCGCTACCGTACCGTTAATGCCTTCTTGAGCAAGCAGTAAGGTGCCTTTAATCTCATGCTCATCACAGAATGCTTTAAGCGGATCACGGATTTCTTGGTAATTGTCTAATGTCACGAAGCGATACATAGCCGCAACAACAATCGGCTGTGAAGAAGTTTGTTCAGTCATTTTCTAACTCAATCTAATGTTTTTGAAGTTCAACAGTTTTTGAAATTCAATCGTTCCTGAAATTCAATAGTTCTTGGAGTTGATAGGTTTTATGAAACACGCCAGCGCGTTAGTGTTGACCACTATTCGCTTACTGCTGATCGTGTTTACTTCCACCCATGCAATTTGGAGAGTCCGGTGCCGACTGCACCTGCTGGTACTCTTCCGGGGTATAGGTATGCAATGCCAGAGCATGGATGGTATCCATCACTTCGCCCAACACGCCATACACTTGCTGATGACGAGCAACTGAACGCTTGCCCTCGAATTTATCCGTAACCAACACCACTTTGAAATGCGACTCGGAACCGTCCGGTACATTGTGCATGTGGCTCTCGTTGAGAACTTCGAAATACTGAGGTTCAAAATTAGAACGAATTAACGCTTCGATTTGTGCTTGAATTTTCATAAGGGTCAGCCTGCTTATCACTCAGCCGTATATTGAAAGAGCGGCATTGTAGCAAAGCCAGGGATAGAGGCACAAATTTTTGCCTAATAGGGAGACCCAATCAAAGCCATTGCGCGTTGATTGGCCTCTACGGTGTATATGTAAAACGGACAAACGGTACATCAATGACAGACAATATCCTTCACTACGACACAACCCCACAACAAGAGACTCTGGATTACCAATCCAAACGCTTCACTCTATCTGACGGACGGCAATTGGAATACTTCGAGTTTGGCGACCCTTTGGGCATTCCGACTCTCTATCATCATGGTATGCCAGGTTCAGCGATGGAAGCAGCAGCCTTGCATGATGTATTTATTCAGCACGGATTAAAACTGATCAGCCCTAACCGCCCCGGCATCGGCTTTTCATCCAAAACCGAAAACTATTGCCTTGAATTGATCACGTCCGATACCAAAGAGCTGATGGATTACCTCGGGCATCAAAAAGTCTCCGTAATAGGCTGGTCGTCGGGTGGCGTTCCTGCGTTATGGCTGGCCAAATCTGCTACCGAGTACGTACAACAAGTGATTCTGCTAAGCAGCTACAGTCACTTCTCTGAACTGGAACAGGCCCCATTCCACCAAACTGGACAAGCCTCTTGGCTAAAGCGTGTGGTTTCCCGATTGCCACGGCTCAGTTTGCTATGCATGGCGATGGCCGGTTATTTGGCCAATAAACTGCCCAAGCTCTATTTCCAATTAATGATTCGTCAATGCCATGTACAAGACGTTGATATACTTCAAAGTTATCCACATTATGGCACCATGCTTTTAGAGGCTCAGCGCCAATCTTTTCGACAATCCAGTGCCAGCCTTTTTCATGATTTAGTCAGTCAATTTGAACAATGGCCGTTTCACTTAAGTAGCATAGATACCCCAGTAACCGTTTTTCAGGGCGACTGCGATCCCTTCGTTTCTGAGCGCATAGGCCAACACCTTGCCGATTGTTTGCCCAACGCTGAATACAACCTATTACACGGACAAGGCCATTTGTATTGGCTAGAGAAAAGCTTTCACTACCGGCTGGCCCGCCTTTGCCAAACCTGATCAATAGACCAAGAAAATCAGTAACTAAAGGCTGAAGAAGAGTTGCAAAAGGCCGATAAAGGAACTACTACTTTAAAATAATAAAACCCTTTTAAACGGGTCACGACACTCTTACTTGGTTGGTAAATATGGATGCAAAAACTGCCAAACTTCTGGCATCTGCGCTCGACCTCACTGAAAACGGCATCATGATCCTAGATCGATTAGATAAGGTGGTCTACAGCAATCAGATGGCCTCAGAATTATTTGGTTACGAAAAGGAAAATATCAAAGGGAAAGAATACGACGACCTGATTCGCCATGCCTATGAGGCACAACATGGCCTTTCTATTCAGGCAAGCGACATCGAAGAATGGTTATCTGAAGCCGTACTGCATCGCCGTACGGAAGTTTATCGCTCGTTTGAAGTAGACAGTCTCGACGGCCGTTGGTTTTTGATTGCAGAACAACTGTTGGAAGACGATCACCTTTGCCTCTTCTTCTTTGATCAAACTGGCGAAAAAGAAACGCAAGATGAACTGCAGCACTCCAAAACCTTACTAAATGAAGCCGCCAGTAACGACCTGATGACAGGTTTACTGAACCACAGAACCTTCGTGGATCGAGCTCGACAAGAAATCAGTCGCGGATACCGCGCAAACAAACCTACGGCTTTGTTATTGGTCGATCTATGTAAACTCAAAGACATCAACGATAAATTTGGATACCACGCTGGCGACCATTGCTTAATTCAAGTCGCCCACCATTTAACGGATCTATACCGCGACTATGACTTAATTGGCCGCCTCGATGGCGATGAATTCGCGGTGCTTTTGTCAGGCGCGACCTACGAAGATACAGATGTTATTGCGCATCGGACAAAGCATTTGTTTGAGCAGCTCGATCTGGAATTTGAAGGACGAGTTTTCCGCACCTCGGTTACCATAGGCGCACACGTTCTTGGACGATCTCAACTGCCCTTTGACCAGATGCATCACAACGCGGAAGAAGCATTACTGGAAGCTAAAGCACAAGGCAATGGCTCGGTCATACTTACTAAGTGAAGTATCAGAGCAAGTAAGCTTAAATAAGTACGTTTCATAAAAAATCCCGCGTCTACTATCGCAGCGCGGGATTTTTTGTACGTTCGATTTTAACAACCGACTCTTAACTCGCCTAGAAAACGTGAGCTAATTTCAAAGCAAACACAAAGGCCACTAACCAGACCGCCGCACTTACATCCTTGAATCGACCCGTCACTGCTTTACCAACCGCATAGGTGATAAATGCCAAACCAATACCATCTGCAATTGAGAAAGTCAGAGGCATACCAAGCGCGGCAACAAACACAGGAGCGGCTTCCGTTAAGTCGTCCCAGGTTACATGACGAAGCTCAGACATCATCAATACAGCTACATAAAGTAGTGCAGGCGCAGTTGCGTAAGAAGGAACCAAACCAGCAACGGGCGCGAAGAACAGAGCCAATAGGAACAACAAGCCAACTACAACAGCGGTTAAGCCAGTACGACCACCCTGAGCAATGCCTGAGGTACTTTCTACATAACTAGTAACCGTAGACGAACCAAGCACCGCACCGGCAACACTTGCACCTGAGTCCGCAACCATCGCTTTACCAACGTTCTCGATCTTACCGTCTTCATCAACTAAGTCGGCTTTTTGAGCTACTGCGAGTAACGTCCCAGAGGTATCAAACAAATCGACGAATACAAAAGCGAAGATGACCGAAATCATCGCGCCTTCCATCACGCGAGAGAAATCCATCTGCCAAAAAGTCGGAGCTACGCTTGGCGGAAGAGACACCAAACTACCCACTTCCTGACCTGTAATGGCGATAGAAATCGCAGTCACAATCAAAACACTCATCAACACATCGCCAGGTACTTTGCGATATTCAAGCGCAAGAATTAGGAACAAACCAACGGCCGCCAGCAATGGGCCTTTTTCCGTAAAATCACCCAAAGTCACGAACGTCGCCGGATGATCAACCACAATGCCAGCGTTCTTTAACGCAATAAGTGAAAGGAATAAACCGATACCCGCCGCAATACCAAAGCGTAAGTTCTTTGGAATGCTGTGCATGATCCACTCACGGACTTTGAAGGCACTCAAGATGAAGAAGATGATACCGGCGATAAACACCGCACCTAGTGCTTCTTGCCAGGTGTACCCCATAGAGCCACACACAGTGAAGGCGAAAAAGGCATTCAGTCCCATCGCGGGAGCCAGTGCAACCGGGAAGTTAGCTAACAACCCCATCAAAATACAACCAAAGGCTGCAGAAACTGCCGTGGCTGTGAATAGAGAGCCTTTATCCATACCTGTTACAGACAGAATGTCCGGGTTAACAAACAGGATGTAGGCCATCGTCAAGAAGGTGGTAAAGCCCGCTACTACTTCGGTCTTCACATTGGTGTTATGCGCAGATAATTTAAATAGTTTTTCCAACATAGCTCTTCGTCTTTTGGCGTAATTTTTATTAGATTAATCGAGTCTTATAGGGGTTAACAACACGGCAAACTCCTGACCAAACAGTCAGATTATGTACAATGAAAACTCAAGATACCAGTACTTATTTCTAATCAGCAACACTCGACCTTTGTCCATGGGCCTCATTTAGCAACAAAAAACGATACAAACTTAAAAGTTTCTAAAAAATAAAAATACCGTTTAAAATCAATCAGTTAAAAATAGTCATATCTTTTATATGTGTATCCAGTTCAGGGGATATTTTCCAACCGTCAGTTTTTTAAAATAATTTAATTTTGCATTCTTATAAGATTCGATAAATTTATCGTCATCACCCTGCCAATAGTCCGATGTTTTATTGGCCATAGTGACATTGGCACCCTGCATATCCATCAAGAAAAATTCAAAGAGATAGGGTTGGATTTTTCTAGCTCAGACAAGGTTTTTGCAACATCATTTTCCATTAAACACTTCATAAAGGAATTAAGCCGAACACAGCTTGCGGAACCTCTGCAGCAGCTTGACCACTGCATTCTATTTCAGGAAGGTAACGAGCACCTGAACAAATCCTCTCTGAACAAGCCCTTCTCTGTTCAGGTTTTAAAAGTCTTAACGAGTTCTGACAAACCATCCACATCGGAAGACATCGACGAAATACACTCCGCACCTTCAATCGAGGCATCATTGGTCTGTGCCGCAAGGTCATTAATGCTTGCCAAAGTAGTATTCATCTCATCGCTGACACTGGATTGCTCTTCAGCGGAACTGGCAATTTGCGTGTTCATGGAATTCATCATCGAGACGGATTCATTAATATCATTGAGCACCTGACTCATTAAGCCTGCTTTCTCGACGCTCGTTTCGGCTTTGCTACGACCACTGTTCATCACCTGCGTAGCTTTGGACGCTCGAGTCTGCAAGGTTTCAATCATCTCTTCGATTTCCTGAGTCGACTGTTGAGTCCTGGAAGCCAACGCCCTAACTTCGTCGGCTACCACAGCAAAGCCACGACCTTGCTCGCCTGCCCTAGCTGCTTCAATCGCGGCATTCAGTGCCAACAAGTTGGTTTGTTCTGCAATGCCCTGAATCACACCAACCACCGTGCCTATGCTACTGATTGCGTCTTGCAGTTGCGAAATCACTTCCGATGCATTCATCACTTCTTCCGCCAATTGATTAATCGATCCTTTGGCGTCGTTGACTACTTGCTGGCCTGTAGTGGCATTGGCATCGGCCTTTTCTGCAACACTTCTCGCTTGTTCTGTATTGTCAGCCACTTCATGAATTGTGGCGACCATCTCATGCATGGAGTTAGCCACCATCTCAATTTGATTGCGTTGCTCTTGAATTGCTTCGGACGTTCTTTGAGTAATTTCTTTGGTACTCTCCATGCCATCATGCACACGACCAGACACCACTTTCACCTGAGTAATGAGTTGCTGAAGATTCCCTAAAAACTCATTAAAGCCGGAAGCCAATTGCCCCAACTCATCGGATGATTTCACACGGAGCCGCTTGGTCAGATCGCCCTGCCCAGACGCCATCTCATTGGTATGCTCAATCATCTTGTTAATCGGAGTGGTAACCATCTTCGGAAAGATCATCATAACTGCGATGCAAATTAAGATACCGATGACTAAGGCGATAATAATTTTGATGGTAGATTCTTCACTTAGCTTATGAGCCAACTTTTCAGTTTCTTCCACTTCTTCCGATAAGCGATTTACATAGTCGTCCAATTCGGTTCGCAATGCGTTAAAGGCATCACTGGCCTCACCAAAGCTCAAGCCCATGGCCGTGCTTCGTCCCTGCCGAGTGTTAGAAGCACGCTCTGACATCACTTCTTTGGTCAGATCCGACCACTTCTCATGCGCTTTTAACATGGAATCCAAAGACGCCAGGGATGTCGGATCGTCAACCATGGCTTTAACTTTGGAGATTCGTTCCGCCACTTGCGCAATGTTCTCATTGTGCGCAGCCTGTACTTCTTGAAAACGATTGTCCCGAACATTTAAAAACAAGGCGCTTCGTTCAGCAGTTGCAGCCTGATACAAATCCCGATCAGCATTTAAAAGGAGGTCAATTTGAGGAAGATAAGACTTCGCCAACAGTTGATTGCTTTTTGACAACGCCAACGACTGGCTGATGGACACCCCGGCCAATGCCAGAAGAATTACCACCATAATCAATAAGGGAATGGATACCTTATATTTGAATAAGAGATTGTTGAACCAGTTCATCTCCCTTCTCCTTGAACCTATCGCCCTTCCATATGAATTCGAGCTATTGTATCGCTTCCAATTCATCCAAATTGATACCAATTGTCATGGCACCGATGGCTTTGCCGGACTCCATTACAGGCACTGAGATCTGAACCAAATACGCCTGAGCACTGTCATCGAACTCAACGTCCCCAACATGGACTGCACCCATACCGTTTTTGAATGAATCGGTAAACTTGGCTTCATCGCCCTGCCAATAGTCCGAAGTCTTATTGGTCATCGCAACATTTGCGCCTTGGTTGTCCATCAAGAAAAGTTCAAAAAAATAAGGTTGAGAACTCTCTAACGACATCATCTTCTTCGCAGCATCGTTTTCCATAAGCGTTTTCATAAAAGGCGAAACCCGACTGTCTCCACGCCATTCATTGTCCCTACTCTTGATTTCATCGAGAGACATGCCTTTGGCATTCTGTGTTTTGACCGCTTGAACCAATTCCGGGGTCATGCCCCAGTCTTTGAGAGAAGGGATTAAATCGAGTACGGATTGCGGGACATCTTCAGCAAAGGCCTGACCAACCCACAGTACACAAACAACAAAAGAGTGCATGAAAAGTGCTACAGCCCTACGCACTTGGAACATTGAAATCAGTTTCATCTCAAACTCCTTGATTTCCATGAGGTGTTTTAAAAGCCTAGCCACTGACTATTTTTTGTCCAACCATCAATACTTCTTCGATGCGTGAAATTAAAAAAGGCCCGAGTCTCAGAAAGTTCTGAGTCTCGAGCCTTTTTCATGAGTTGAGACACCGCGTAGTCATGCGGCTAACGTTATGGCATCGGGCTTACTCTAAGCGTTGATGTTCAGTGACTCTCTGCTTTTGTTTCATTTTTTGGTTTACAGCGTTGATCTTTTTCTTCAATCGTTTCTGCGAAAACCACACGGTGAGTAACACCAGCGGTGCCGCAATACCAATAATGAGCTTATGATCCAAATCGACGCTGGCCAAATGGCTTGCACCTAACATCAAGTCGAACAAAGCCAATAGATAGTAGCTGATTGCCGCTACCGACAAGCCTTCAACCGTCTGCTGCATGTACAGCTGGAGCTTGCTTCGACGATCCATTGATTTCAGCAAATACTGATTCTGCTGCTCAATCACCATATCAATTCGAGTACGCAACAACTCACTGGCACGATCCACTCGACGCGAAATAGTGTCCATGCGGTCACTGGTCGCCTGACAAGTTCTGAAGGCCGGTGTCATTCGACGGGTTAAGAACTCAGTCATGGTTAACAGGCCGGACACTTCCTCTTCACGCAGTTCTTTCAGCCTCGACATCACCAATTGGTAATAAGCATTGGTGGCAGAGAAACGGTAACTGTTTGAAGAAATAATCCATTCAATCTGAGCCGATACCTTGGACAGCTTACCCAGCAAACGTTTTTCGTCTTCCACACCCTGAATGTCAGAAATTTCCTGCGTGACTTCCGCCAATTCTTTTTCCAGATCTGTCAGATCTTGATTTAGTGAACGCGCTTTCGGTAGTCCTAATAACGCCATCGAGCGGTAGGTTTCCAATTCCAGCAAACGACGTAACAAACGCCCGGCTTGACACTGATTCAGGGTGCGATTGTAGACCAGGACACGTCCAAAGCCATCGCTGTGTGGACGCAAGGGTGTCCATAATCGAGCTTGGTTGGAATCCACGACACAACCAATCAAACGATGACCTTCGAAGTAATCGTGTAATTCATTCAGAGAAGGGATTTCGGTGGGCTCATCCAGCATTTCAATATGCACAGCCGCGACAACTTCGCCTGGTACACCAGCGACCCAATCCGCCGGTAAAGTCGCCAACGCCGATTGCTCGAAAGGCGTCCCCGGTTCAATGGAGCGAATCACCGTATAAGTACAAAACTCGGTATGGGCTTCCCAACGAACCTCAAAAGAACCAAAGTTCTGATAGTAGCAGTTCACAGAATCCGCAGGCGGATTTACGCCGTAACGAGCACATAGGTTCAATACATGTTGATGGGCAGACAGCTTGCCCTCTTCATCGTACAAGCAAACAAAATGAGAAACGCGAACCGGCGTTTTAATAACCGGAAATGGTCGTGTATGAAGCTCGTCATAGAGCTGATGGCGATCAGCATGCCAAGTTAAGCCAAACCCCAATGGCTTGGACTCATTACCAGCCGCCGTGTCTGTAGCCCGTTCTGAAGCCACTGTTTCCGGGTTGTTTTGAATCTCTAGGTCTTCCACCATAGTCATAGTTATGTTCCGTCGTAATTATCGATCTAACCATCTCTCGGACATCCCGGTACTTCTAACGGTACCTTTATTTAAAGGCTGGCAACTTTACCACAAAACCCTGTTCAAACCACTTGATCGGCATCAGCATCTCTCATCACATATTTAAGCCCGTATTTGCGGTATTGTCTTGAGCGTCCCGAAAATGACACTCTGAGTAAGATAAGGCGGGTTTGACATACAAAGAGCCAACTTCTAATTTCATCATAAGAAGTTAGCTACATGTGAGCTAAGCCAAAGAGAGCAAAGAATGAGCGAAACTGAACAATTGCTGGACCCAACAACTAATCGAGCACTGATGGACATTGCCCATGAGTTGTTTGCCGAAAGAGACGTATCGGCTCTCTGTGAAAAAGTTCTGACCCGAGCGCAGCAATTAACTCACGCCGATGGTGGTACCCTTTATATCACCAACCCAATTCGTCCCAAGGCGTTGGAATTCGCCATCGTTAACAACACCTCATTAAACATCTATCAAGGTGGCGTCTCCGGCAACCGGGTACAATTTACCCCATTGCCACTTTATGATTCCTTTAACTGTGAACCCAACATGGCTACCGTTGCAACTCGTGCTGCACATACACGAGAGCTGATCAATATCTCGGACGTCTATGACGATGAGGATCAACACAAAGGCACAACGCAGATTGATGAGCAATCCAAGTACCATACTGAATCCGTGTTAGCACTTCCGCTCATAAATCAGGCCAGTCAACTCGTGGGAGTACTTCAGTTAATCAATGCTCAGGACACCGAAGGCAAAGTCATTCCATTTGATCAAAAAAGTGAACTTATTCTTCAAGAGTTAGGGCGTTTCGCTGCGGTCGCCCTGGATCAACAACTGCAAATTAACAGTCAACGGGAATTGTTGGCCGAATTGTCGTCCTTTTCTTCACCTCACACCTTGTTGCCAAAGATTTTAAAAGAAGCGCAATCGCTTACCATGGCCGATGCCGGTACGATTTATCTGATGGAAGATGAAGAAACCGAGCCCAAGCTACGTTTCTCGGTCATTCACAATAAAACACTTAAGATAAATAAGAACCTGTTAGGTTCTGACGAGCAAAGTAACTTCAATGCCATCTTGTTGAAGAATGAGCAAGGCGAAGACAACCTTCTTAACGTTGCCAGTTATTGTGCTAATACCAAGCAAATGGTGAACATTGAAGACGCCTATGAAAGCACCGAGTTCTGCTTTGACGGCACCAAGGCCTTTGATGAATCGACCGGATATCGTTCCCAATCATTTCTGACCTTGCCACTGTTGAATCACAATAATGATGTGATTGGTGTGCTCCAACTGATTAATGCAAAGCACCCCAAAACCAAAGAGACCATTCCGTTTTCAAAACATATAGAGCCGCTAATTAAAGGCTTGTCGACATACGCTGCTATTGCATTGAATAACCAGATTTTACTCCAAGATCACAAAAACCTTCTGGATGCTTTTATCAAATGCATTGCTCAAGCCATTGACGCCAAGTCACCTCACACTTCAGCGCATTGTCAGCGAGTCCCCCTGCTAATGGAGTTGATTGCACAAGCTGCGTGTGAAGATGATGCCGTATTCAGAGATTTCAACTTGAATGAAGATGAGTGGTACGAGCTCAGAGTATCAGCCTGGATGCACGACTGCGGCAAGCTTGCTACGCCGGATACGGTACTTGAGAAGTCCACCAAACTGCACACCATGCAAGATGGCATTGATTTAGTACTGGCACGTTTAGGAACCCTAGATAAAGGGCCTACACTCACAAATGGCCAAACCACTCTGTCCCATGAAGAAATCAAAGAAATTGCGGAATTCCTGACAAGCGCCAATAAAGGTGGGGAATTCATGAAAGAAGCCGATCAAGATCGGGTTAAAGAGTTAGCCAATATTCAATGGTATGACCTGGACGGAACCCCCCATCCATTGCTTAGCGATTTTGAAGTCATGAATCTATGTATTCCCAAAGGCACCTTGTCTGTCGATGAGAGGAAGATCATTAACAACCACATGCAAGTCACCATTGATATGCTGGAATCTCTGCCCTTCCCTAAAAAGCTGCGTCGTGTTCCTGAATTTGCTGGCGGACATCATGAAAAAATGGATGGTTCAGGCTTTCCAAAAGGCCTTACACGAGAACAAATGTCGTTACCGGCACGTATGATGGCCATTGCTGATATTTTTGAAGCCCTGACCGCGCGTGATCGCCCATACAAGCCCCCTATGCCAATCAGCCAGGCATTAAGAATCTTACGAAACATGAAAGACAGTAATCATATCGATCCGGATCTGTTTGAACTCTTTGTTCGCTCAAAAGTCTGGGAAAAATACGCAGACATGGTGTTATTGCCAGAACAGAAGGATATTGAATCGGGACAAGAATATCTCAACTAGAGACACATCTATCCCGTTGATATTGCAGTGAATTCGCCTCTATATCAGTAGGATCCTGCTGCTAACACAAAAAATCTCCCATCGATTCCTTATATTTTGTAGGAATGTTACTCAAACAACATTGGGAGATTGCTGCGTTCATCTGTATACCCGCAATTAAACTACAGCTCCAGAAAGTCTCAACTATAGTAAATTGGAGTGTTCAAATCTGTCTATCTTTGGCATGTGAATTTAATGAATGATTCGGTTCTAGAGAACCTCTGAATAAGCAAGCTATTGGAATGAGGATGACTTCAACTGTGCCACAGGAACCGTCCGTACAGGAATACAAGGTTCAATCGCTGCTGCCCTATTATTCGCAAGTGGATAATTTTTCCATAGTTATCAACCTGTCGGACTATTCTGTCATTTCCATTGCCTGCTCAGAACAAAGCCTTCAGAAGTGTCTATCGTCCTTCGTTCATGCGTCTTTGTTTGAGCTTATCCCTGAGCTCAAAAACTATCAGCAAGATTTATCCAACAACCTTAAAGAGCAAACGTTTTATACCGTCCTTGAAACCACCACATGTCATCTGGTGGTGAATGCAAACACTATCGTTACCGACGAAGTCAAAGAACCTCAGGCCTTACTGCACATTAGCGTGCCTGAACCTAAAACGGATTGCTCCTTTATTTATTTATTATCGAGGGCCTTGGAGGCCGCTCATCATGGCATCATCATTTCAGATGCCCGTCTGCCCGATCAGCCAGTCATTTACTGCAATCAAGCATTTACCATATTAAGCGGCTATGAAACCCATGAAATTCTGGGAAAGAACTGTCGCTTTCTGCAAGGTACAGATAGGGATCAACGTGGTGCAGACATCGTCAGACAGAGCATTGCTGAAGGCAAAGAATGCCAAACCGTTCTGCGCAATTATAAAAAAAACGGTGAAATGTTTTGGAATGAATTGACCATCTCCCCCGTATTCGATGGTCATGGTGATGTCACTCACTACATAGGGATTCAATACAACATCACAGATCAAATGCTGGTAGAAGGAGCCTTAAAAGAATCCGAAAAGCGTTACCGCACATTATTTGAAACCAATGTTGATGGCATTGCCTATTACGATCTGGAAGGAAACTGTATTGATGCTAACGAAACCTACTGCCACATGCTCGGTAAACGCTGGGAAGATGTGGTCGAAAGTACTTCAGAAAACATCACACCGAAACATTGGCACACCATTGATAGACGCATTCGTGAAAGCCAACTTAAAAACGCACTGCATTGCCAGGAATATGAAAAAGAACTGATTCGTAACGATACGGAAGTGTTTCCGGTCAATGTTCGACAATGCCTGCACCTCAATGAACACGGACAACCTATCGCATTTTGGCTACTGATCCGGGATATCAGTCGTCAGAAAGAAACCCTTGAGAAGCTGGAACACAGCCGTCAACTGCTCAATGAGACGGGAAAATTAGCCAAAGTCGGCGGCTGGGAAATGCTTGAAGATCAGAGCATCTATCTCACTCAAGAAGCCGTCGCTATTTTAGGATTTCACTCCGACCGAACTCACCTCACTGACCTCAGCTCACTTTTTATTGATGAACAGAAACTGTTGTTCAGAAAATCGGTGGAAATCACCTATGAAACCGAAGAACCATTGGATATCACCTTACAAACCACGCACTCAGACACACCACAATTTTTGAGAGTTCAGGGACACATCAAAGTTGATGAAGGCTCTCGTACTATCGTAGGCGCTGTCCAAGACATCACTGAAACTAAAGTGACTCAAGACAAACTCATTGAACATGAATCTCATTTAAAATACCTCGCGCACCACGATGCCCTCACCGGCTTGCCCAATAGGCTTTTATACAATGACCGTGTGACACACGCGATAATGCGAGCAAAGCGAGAGAACCATAAAGTCGCCGTTTTGTTGCTCGACCTGGATCGCTTTAAGGTGATTAATGACAGCTTAGGCCATGATATTGGTGATCGTTTTCTGAAGAGCATCGCCAGCCGTGCAAGCTTAGCCATTCGTGAATCCGATACTTTCGCTCGCCTCGGCGGCGATGAGTTTGTCGTCTTACTGGAAGGTATTCACGATACTCAAGACGTTGTGACCGTCACCCAAAAACTGCAAACCGCTATTTCACTGCCCATCCAGGTTGAAAATCATAACCTCCACAGCTCTGCCAGTATTGGTATCGCCATGTACCCTGAGGATGGCAAGCATGTGGATGAGCTATTGAGATGCGCCGATGCCGCAATGTATCGAGTTAAAGATCAGGGCAAAAATAATTTTCAGTTTTATACCAAGGAAATCAATCACCGCGCCGTTGAGTTGTTAGTGCTTGAAAATGACATGCACAAAGCCATCGAAGAAAAGGAATTCCTGCTTCACTATCAACCTCAAATCTCATTGGAAAACAACGCCATTATTGGTTTAGAGAGTCTGGTGCGATGGCATCACCCGGAGAAAGGGATGATTTCACCTGGCGACTTCATTCCACTGGCAGAAGAAAGCGGCATGATTATGGAACTGGGAGAATGGGTGCTGATGGAATCCTGCCGTCAAGCCAGAGAGTGGCTGGATATAGGCTATGACTTTGGCAAGATTGCAGTAAACCTTTCAGCCAAACAATTCCACCGTTCCAACATCGTGGCTCAGGTAAAAGAAGCCCTAAAAACCTATAACCTTCCGCCCGACAATTTGGAGCTCGAGATCACAGAAAGTATTGCCATCGAGAACATTGATATCACCATCGAAACACTTAAAGAGCTCAAAGCCCTTGGCATACATCTCGCGATTGACGATTTTGGAACCGGCTATTCCTCCTTAAGTTATTTGAAACGCTTCTCCATCGACAAACTTAAAATTGACAAAAGCTTTGTAGATGACATTCTTACCGACGATGGCGGGGCCGCAATCGCAACCTCAACCATAGCCTTAGCTCACCAAATGGGTCTGAAAGTCATCGCCGAAGGCGTAGAGACGCAAGATCAATGCACGTTCCTTAAAGAACACGACTGCGATGAAGCTCAGGGTTACCATATTTCCCGCCCGCTCAGTAGCAAGGATGCCCAGAAGTTTTTTGATTCCTACTCACACAGCTCTTAATGGGCTCTGAATATTGACCTCAATAAACCTCCAAATCACAACGCACTTATCAACAGAAAAATGAATTACTGATTACTGCATGGCCGGGCGCTTTCCTAGTTCTGCACGGATCGGTTTTCGGTTAAAGACACGTAGCCTTTTCTTCATAATGACTAACTCCTCATCCAACACCTGAGTCACATGCTCCAACGAAAGCGTCGCAATGGAAAAGTACTCCTGACTTGAATAGGGGTAGAGTTCAAGGTTCGACATAAACTGGCCAAGTGCATCTTTGACCGGATCAATGGCTTTTTCCAATTCTCGCATTTTTTCCAAAGAGAATGACTGATCCATACTGTGTAGACGATCATGGATTTTATCGCTAAGCAGCTGAAAGCGAATGAACTCCAAGTAGCTTGCATGACCTCGTGCCAACGCAGACGCCCCAAGTGCACGCGACTGCCCAATACACTCAGATAACACCAGCAACTGACGCCATAGCAACTGATCTTTGCCATGATCTATGCTGTGCCCTAAATCCGAGTTATTGCAGATATTTTCAGCCAAATACAGCAAGTTATTGATCATGTGGTTATGTTGCTGAAAGCTGTCTTCCGCTTCAACATTGACTGAATTACCACGCAGCCTCTGCCAGTGGTCAAAAAAACTTTCCCAACGCTCGGTCACCTTACCACTGAGTACCAAATTCAAACTTTCAACCAAGTAAGAAATATCACGCTGGACGTTGAAGAGTTTTTCCTGCAAAGAAGATTCGCCTGAAATAATGCCCAGACTTAGCCCTCTGTGTTGCTGGATAGAACGAATGAGATTAAGCACCAACTCATATTGTTTGAGAGCTTTTCGTTGAAAGTGATATTTGGAACGTGACGTTAAAAAATACAGCAGCAATATAAAACTGCTACAGACGCCGCACGTGGCAAAAAGGAACAAAACGATATCGTTGGTCGTAAACATAAGAGCCCCACTATTAAACAGAGTCTCTCTCACTATCCGAGATTCATGCCAAACTACAACCTATTGATATTTTTATACTTTTATTCATCCCTCACTATTTTTCGCTAAAAAAACGCCCCAAAACTAATCATTTAGACTTAGTTTTGGGGCGTTTTTACAAGCTGCTATTAATCACTGAACCAATGATTAATGTATTGCTTCCTCGGTCGAAGCTAAAGCGTTTCTACCGCCAAAGACACGCCCATACCACCACCGATACACAAGGTCGCAAGTCCTTTGGCCTGACCACGGCGCTTCATTTCGTGCAGTAAAGTGACCAACACACGACAACCAGACGCACCAATCGGATGGCCTAGAGCAATGGCACCACCATTGACGTTAACACGCTCAGCATCCCAACCTAATTCTTTGCCAACAGACAAAGACTGAACCGCAAAGGCTTCATTGGCTTCAATCACATCTAAATCATCAACGGTCCAACCGGCTTTCTCCAAGCAAGATTGCGTCGCTGTCACCGGACCAATGCCCATGATTTCAGGATTCACACCCGCATTGGCATAACCACGAATCACAGCCAATGGCTCAAGACCCAGTTCATCCGCTTTTTCTTTGCTCATTACAAGCACTGCGGCAGCACCGTCGTTCAAAGAAGAAGCATTCGCTGCGGTCACCGTACCGTCTTTCTTAAATGCTGGACGCATACCTGCTAATTTCTCAGCCGTCGTTCCAGCGCGTGGACATTCGTCTTTATCCACAACAATAGGGTCACCTTTACGCTGCGGAATGGTGACAGGCACAATTTCGTCAACAAACTTGCCCGCTTCCATCGCCGCACACGCTTTTTGTTGAGACGCTGCAGCAAACTCATCTTGCGCTTCACGGCTAATCTCGTATTTTTCCGCCAGATTTTCAGCGGTAATGCCCATGTGATAGTCGTTAAACGCATCCCAAAGACCATCGTTAATCATGGTATCCACCATGTTCCAATTCCCCATGCGCTGACCATTGCGAGAATTAGGCAATACGTGCGGCGCTTGGCTCATGCTTTCTTGCCCACCAGCTACGACTACATCGGCATCACCACAACGGATCGCCTGAATCGCCATGTGAACTGCTTTAAGACCCGAGCCACACACTTTGTTGATCGTTAGTGCTGGCGTTGTATTCGGCAAGCCTGCATTAATAGACGATTGACGTGCAGGGTTCTGACCACAACCCGCCGTTAGCACCTGCCCCATGATCACTTCATCCACCTGATCACCAGCAACACCCGCTTTTTCAAGAGCCGCAGAGATAACCGTTTCACCCAATTTCACAGCCGACAAGCTTGATAACCCGCCACCAAATGAACCTATCGCTGTACGCACAGCAGATACAATCACTACATCTTTCATCTCTGATCTCCTAGTATGAGCCGTTCACTCAACGACTTGTCAGTAATCTGGACTTAAGAAGCCTGTTCTTAACACCGATCCATAAAAAATGCCCACATTCTAAGGGAATGCAGGCATTTATAAAGAGCCTTTTTCGACAACAAAGAGCCCGTTCTTTTAAAAACTAGGGAACCACTGAATAAGTCCCTAGGTTCTGAGTCGATTCGCCAAACTGATTTGCTCTTGTTTAACATCGTCCAGACATTGCAGTGAATCTTCACCCTGAGTGGCAAATTCACTGGTTCTCACAGACAAGTCAGCGATCTCTCGAACATTGCTGGAGATTTCATCAATCACTTGAGTTTGTTCTTCAGACGCCGCCGCAATTTGGATATTCATATCATGAATACGAGTGACTTGCTCATTGATCTTTTCAAGCGCAGATCCCGCTTCATTGACTTGAGACACTGAGGTTCCTGTTCGTTCAGAACCACTGCTCATTGCGGCTACTGCGGCTTGGGCGCCTTTCTGAATACTGACAATAATGTCCTGAATTTCAGTGGTCGAATCTTGCGTTTTCTGAGCCAAGGTTCGTACTTCATCCGCAACCACTGCAAAGCCCCGACCTTGTTCGCCAGCACGCGCCGCTTCAATGGCCGCATTCAACGCCAATAAGTTGGTCTGTTCGGCAATCCCTTGAATCACATTTAAGACAGTACCAATGTTTTGAGACTCTTCTTCCAGCTTCTGTACAACGTCCGCAGCATTACCAATCTCTTCCGCTAATTGATTGATGCCCGCCACTGTATTCCTCATGGTTCGAGTACCGGTATCTGAAATCTCTTTTGCATCATCAACCGCTTCCGCCGCCGCTGTCGCATTATTGGAAATCTCTTGTGAAGCCGTTGCCATTTCATTAACCGCAGCAGCTACCGTTTCGGAACAACTGCTCTGCTCAGCCGCCGCTTGAGAGACCTGTCTCGAGGCTTCTTTAACCTCAGAAAACGCCTTATCTACGCTCATTACCGAATTTTTCATTGAAGCTGCAACATCAAGCAGATAGTTTTGAAGCGTTCTTGCAGATGAGGCCAATCTGCCAATTTCATCTTTACTTTGAATACTACAATTGACCGTCAAATCGCCTTCTGCCAGTGCAGAAAAGTAAGATTCCAGATCTTTGGTAGGTTTAATCAATCCGCGATTAAAGCCAAAAATCAACATGGCTAGAATGATGACAGAAGCGGCAATGAGAATGGCAATGGAAATAACGAAGGCTGAGGCAGCCGTTTCATCATTATGAGCACTTTCCTCTGCTACCAACTTAGAGATTAATTCTTGGGCTTCTACAAGTAATTTTGCTGGCGCGCGATCTATCCCTGAAACCGCTTTATCCCCTGCGGTGTGGTTATAATTCGCTTGTTCAAAGGCTCTGAAACCGGCTTCATATTTAGGAATCGCCTCTTCATAGGCTTTGGAAAATTCATTCACCAGCTTCAAGGCTTCCTTATTCTCAACAATCTTTTTCAAATAGGTAGACAGAGCACGGATTTCATCTTTTTTCTTTTGGAAACGTCCCCAGTATTTATCCCGTTGCTTCGCATCATGCCCGCGAATCAGGACGTTCTTCCATTCCTGAACTTGTACTTTGAAAGCGTAATTCATCGCACCAATGGTACGTTCTGAATCGACAGATACATTCACAAGGTGACGATAGCCATCCACTGAGCTATTAATATTGGACATACCCCAAAGGGCAACAATGAGTGAAACGACAGTACCAAGAAAAGTCACGGCAATGAGACGGGCAGACAAGCTGCCAGACAGAATGGACATAGAGAGAATCCTCAAACATCAAACTATAAGTATTACTTTAGACCAGAGCGTGATGTTTGCTAGATTCCTTGCATACCTGATGGCGCCTAAGTGATCTTTAATAAAGATGAATCACTGGCACACACAGTTTCTTCCTGATTCTTTTGCTCTGTACAAGGCCTTATCGGCGCTTTTGAGGACAACATTAGGATCTTTATCTTCTGACGTACGCTGTGCAACCCCGATACTGATGGTCACCGAGACCTGTTCCGTGTCATCTGACGATTGCTTTTTACGTTGTTTTTTTCCTTCGTCGTGATCTTTCGGACGATCTTGTCGACGGATTGTCATTTGATAGTTTTCTATGGCAGTTCGCACCGCTTCAAGATGCGCTAAGGTTTGTTCAACACTCTTTCCAGAAAATACAATAGTGAACTCTTCACCACCATAGCGGAAAGGCTTACCGCCCCCTGTCACTTCATTGATGCGGGCAGCCACCATTTTCAACACCTGATCCCCAATATCATGACCGTAGGTATCGTTGAATTTCTTGAAATGGTCCACATCCATCATCGCAATGGTGTACTTACGACCTAGCCCCTGCATGGTTTCATTCAAAGCTCGACGACCAGGTAAACCAGTGAGTTCATCCAAGTACACCAATTGCCAAGACTGCTGCATTAAATAAATAAGTAAAGACAGTACAGCCGCCAACAGCATTAAAGTAGATTCATAAGGCAGATGAAATCTAAGGTTCAGTACAAAACCAGCAACCACCAACACAGGCAGTACTTTCGGAAGCTTTAACCAATGAGCTAAAGCAATCGCAGCACTCAACGACAATACATACCCTATCCAAATAGCCACAGAAGACACCGACCAGGACACAGGCCACAACTGCAGTAACTGCTCTTTCAACCCGCCTTCAATCAAGATGCCGTAATACCAATCCGAATAGGATTCAATATCCAACCAAGGCCATGCTAGTAGCGCAAGATACAGCCCAACTGTCAGAGCCTGACTAAGATGCACAACCGGCCGCGAAGGCATTAACGCGACAATTATTAAACTGATCGGAAACCACAACGCCAACCACACATACTGTGCTTGAACATCCAACTCGGTTGACGGAGCCTGAAGATAGGTTTGAATAAGATAGTACTGAATACCTAAAAGAATTGTCGTATGGGCGTAAAAAGGTCGATTGAAATGGACGGACATACCAAGGGTAATCATCAGCAGCCCGTACCCAGACCACTTAAGAAACTCAAACCAGTCGGTAAGTAAGGCCGTCTGGGTCTCCGCCAACCACTGAGCCACACACAACAACAATAAACCAGGAAGGTAGGGTTTTAACTGACGGGTCACAAATAATCCTATTTAACTCTTTAACTTCCCTGAATGGGACAAACCTTCTGACATTGGCCCCCTACAATTTCTCATTACAGATCAATCTCACGACAATACAAATAGCAATGAGCAGGTCTAGGAAGCTTTTCCACAATCTATTAGAATGCCCTTCGCCCGTTTCAATGGTCAATGAAAATTATGCAACCAAATTTATCTCAACCGTATCCAATTCAAGCCATCGACCCAAGTGCCGGAATCATGCGCCGTTTAATTGCCATGGTCTATGACCTATTAGTCGTACTGGGCCTACTCTTTTTTGTTCTCGCAATTGTGACGGGAATCAATGGAATGGAAGCAGTCGAAGGTCCAGCATTTCAAAGTCTGATCTTTCTTGTGATCTTTGGTTTTTTTGCTATTTTTTGGACGTATGGTGGACAGACGGCGGGAATGAAAGCCTGGCGTTTAAGAGTGGAGACACTCGATGGTCGTCCTATTACCCTTCAACAATCCTTGGTTCGCTTTTTAGCAGCAATACTCTCAGCCGCATGTTTGGGACTTGGCTATGCCTGGTTATTCTTCGATAAAGACAAGGTAACTTGGCACGAGAAAATTTCAGGTACTCGTACTGTCGTGCTTCCTAAGCCAGAAAAATAATTTTTGAATCAGAGCTGGTCATCAACCAGCTCGACGTATCATCACAAACCCAATCAAAGCACACAGCGCAATGGGCATCAGAGCCGCCAACCAAGGCTCAATCCCGAACACCGATGCCGCTGGCCCCATAAAATCCTGAAGATACTTGAAGGTTAATCCGGTAATAATGCCGTAGAACAATCGTGTTCCCATCGCCACGGAACGTAACGGGCCAAACACGAATGAAATCCCAATCAGTACTAAAGCACCAATGGCTAAGGGTTGATACAGCTTACGCCAGAAAGATAACTTGAATGGCCCTGCATCCAGCCCTTGCACATCCAAATAGCTCGACAAGGAATACAAATCCGTCATCGCCAGATAATCCGGCTTAAGCACAATGACTGACAATAAAGCGGGTTGCAAAGACACATCCCAAGTCTGCTCGGCAAACTGTTTTACCTGCGTTTTATCCTCAACAAACTCTGTACGCATCGTATCGTATAACACCCACTGTTCATCTTTGTATTCAGCAAGTTTTGAGTATTCCAGAGAACGTAATCGCTGTTGATCATCAAACTGATATCGAGTGACACCGTGCAAACGTCCTGACGGTTCAACCACCGCAAAATGAACAAACTCAGTGCTTTCCTTATGCCAAAAACCTTTGCCCTTACGAATCAGTTGCGCATCGCCATTGGCCATTTTTACCGCTTTACTGGTTTGTGCGTAAGATTCAGTAGCTGGCACCACTAACTGTCCTAACAAGAAGCCCACCAACATCAGCAAAAACGCCGCTTTCATGACCGCATAGACGATACGGTAGGTAGACATACCTGCCGCTCTGAGAATCACCAACTCACTGTTATTCGCAAGACGACCAATCCCCACCAAAGCGCCAATCATCGCCAACAAAGGCAGATATTCATAAAGACGACGCGGTATCGTCATTAACATAAAAAGGAAGGCATCCAACATCTGATACTGATTTCGGGTGTCATCCAGTTCAGATAAGAAAGAAAACAACAGATCCAGCCCGAGGATAATCAAGGCTAATGCCGCAAATGAGGTAAACACGACTTTAGCAATGTATTTCTCAACCGTGTTCATGCCTGGAATGTTCATCACGCCACGCCTCCTTTTGATGCATCAACGGAGGAAGATGGGCCTGATCCGGCCATGATTTTCTTATCTTTCCACAGTTGTCGATTCAAAAAGGCGGCAATGGCGATAAAGAATAAGTGCACAGACCACATTACAATCGGATGAATTTTTTCCTTCTCGATATTGTCACGAGACCAGATCATTAGCCCGGCATAGGCAAGAATGATAATGATTGCAGGCACAAACCGCTTCACCTGACCGTCCCGCGGATTAATCTCGCTCAGTGGCACTGCCAAAAGTGCCAATACTGGCAACATAAACGGCAGGGCCAAACGCCAGTGCAAGAAGGCTCTGGCTTCCGAATCATCATGCCCCCAAAGCTCTGGGACATTCATGCCTTCGATATCTTTTCGTTGAACTACAACGGATCTAGG
Organism: Litoribrevibacter euphylliae; assembly: GCF_042646085.1. Classification (NCBI taxonomy): domain Bacteria; kingdom Pseudomonadati; phylum Pseudomonadota; class Gammaproteobacteria; order Oceanospirillales; family Oceanospirillaceae; genus Litoribrevibacter; species Litoribrevibacter euphylliae. The sequence continues at coordinate 517,451 of NZ_JBHRSZ010000002.1, forward strand.
TAAGCGAACATGTAACTCTTCAAAATCCACAACATCGGCTTCTAGTTGCCCTGGCACTAACATCACTCGCTGACCATTTTGCAATACCAGTAAACGTTCCCCGTCCTGACCGGTTACTTGATGACCACTTTCAGCCATGATCACATCTCGCATGTCCTCTTGCCCAGGAACAGAACGGCTGGCAAAAATATTGAACATCTTGGACTTATCGTCTGTCATGTCTCCCGCATACACCACCACGCCCGACTTCTTAATCACACTGAACGAACGTTCAGAAATAAAATCCAGCACATGCATAGACTTCTGCTTGTCCTTAATGTTTTGGACTTCACGCTCGCCCCAGGCGGTTAACCCCAATGTCATACTCGCCACCATCGCAAAGGCCACAACGGAAACACCCAATGTGTACCTCAATAAATGCTGTCGACTCATGCCACATGAAGAGAGTACGGCCATTTCTGAATCAAGATACATTCGGCCATAAGCCAACAACAAGCTGAGGAAAAATGCCAAAGGAACAATAAGTTCAAGGAACCCAGGAATCCGATAACCTATAAAGAGTAAAAGAAACTCGGGAGCTAGTGTGCCCTCGGCAATATAACGGAAATACTTAACTAAACGCGCACTCACGATAATCATCAAAAGAATACTGATGATCGCCATCATATTTACCAATACTTGGCGTGCGAGATATTTGAAAATAATCAAAGCTGACCCTTAACCCTTCAATATTGACACTGGAAGTCCTGACATTTGAGGGATACACTAATTCAATTAATAAAATTGAGAATCAATTGTCTTAACGAGCTGATGTTAGAATGACTCATTAGTTGGTAGAACAACAAATTAGTTAGTACAACAAATCAGCCCTCAGGTTCCGAAACCTGATATCACGAAACGGGCAATTATCCACCATTATTTCTATAAAGTCTTGCGGAGCATCTAATGAATTTTGTACTGGACAGCGGAGATATTCTATCCAGCTCATCAAACTGCCTAGTTATTGGTATTCAACAAGAAAATGAACTGACAGGTTCAGCAAAAAAAGCAGATGAACAAACACAAGGCCTGATCAGTGAGATCATCGCCTCCGAAGACTTCAAAGGCCAAAAAGGCGAGAAATACACCTTATTTAGCCCAGCAGGCTTTGCAGGTAAACGCCTTATTCTAATTGGCCTTGGTAAAGACGCCCTAACCGAATCAAGTTTCATTGCAGCGGCCAATGCCACAGCAGAAGCCATTAAATCAACGGCAACTGATTCAGCCGCACTTTTCATTGCCGAAGCGGACGTTAATAACCGCGATAACAACTGGAAAGTTGAGCAATTGGTGTTGGCCATTGAATCCGCCGCCTATGTATTTGATGAACTTAAGAGCGAAAAAGCACCGACATCAAAACTTGAAAGTGTAAGCATTCAGGCAGAAGGTGCCGATGACGCAGCAATCATCAAAGCACAAGCCACTGCGAAAGGCATGGCGCTTACCAAAACTTTGGGCAACCTACCTGGCAACGTCTGTACGCCAACTTACTTAGCAGACAAAGCATTCGAATTGGCAAAAAGCTGTGACAAGTTAAGCGTCACTGTTCTAGATGAAAAAGAAATGTCTGAGCTGGGCATGGGTTCTCTGCTTTCTGTCAGTCGTGGCAGTGAAGAGCCAGCCAAACTGATCGTAATGGAATACAAAGGCGCAGGTGACGAACAGCCAAACGTTCTGGTTGGTAAAGGCATCACCTTTGATACGGGTGGCATCAGCCTAAAACCTGGCGCTGGCATGGACGAAATGAAGTGGGATATGTGTGGTGCTGGCAGTGTCTTTGGTGCCATGCAAGCCATCATCGAAATCCAGCCTCAAGCAAACATCATTGGTGTTGTCGCTGCTGCTGAAAATATGCCAAGCGGCAAAGCAACAAAACCTGGCGACATCGTAACGACTATGTCAGGAACAACTGTTGAAATTCTTAATACAGATGCGGAAGGTCGTTTGGTTCTTTGTGACGCCTTAACGTTCGTTGAGAAATTCAATCCAAAATCCGTGATCGACATAGCCACATTGACTGGCGCTTGTGTTGTAGCGCTAGGTCATCATCCATCCGCTGTTTACTCTAACGATGAATCACTTAGCTTAGCGATTGTTAATTCTGGTGTATCCAGCTGGGATCGCGTATGGCCAATGCCGCTATGGGAAGAGTATCAGGAAGAATTGGATTCGAACTTCGCCGACATGGCCAACATTGGTAGTCGTTGGGGTGGTAGTATCACGGCAGCGTGTTTCCTTTCCCGTTTCACTAAGAAATACAAGTGGGCACACCTAGACATCGCCGGAACAGCATGGACAAGTGGTGGCAAGAAAAAAGGCAGCACAGGTCGTCCAGTTCCTCTGCTTGTGAACTACTTGCTTAACAACATCTAATCCTCTTTTTTGCCATCTACCCTAGCCCTCTTTCAGGGCTAGGGATATTAAGATCACTATGACCCGCATTGACTTTTACATCATCCCTCAAGATCAGCTTGAGCATATCTATAGCTTTACCTGTCGTTTGGCAGAGAAGGCTTATCAACATGACCATAAAATCACGATCAAGGTGAACACCGAAGACGAAGCTCAAACTCTGGATGATTTACTTTGGAGTTATAAACCAGAGAGTTTTCTACCTCACGCAAAACAAAGCGACTCTGAAGAAGCGCCAATCCGAATCGTTTGGGATGACTTGGGCAGTGACTATGAAGTATTGATAAACCTATCAGACGAAGTACCATTAGAGTTTACCCGCTTCCAGCGAGTAACCCAGATTGCTTCGCAACACCCGGAACAAAGAGCAATCAGTCGAGAGCATTACAAGTTTTACAAGGAACGTGGTTACCCACTCCACAACCACGACCTAAGAAAACGCTAAACACAGAACGAATACTGACTTAAGACAGTACAAGGCCATACGATGAGCACCTCCGGTAAAGGCAAAAAAGATCTGCTTGGCGACCTTGAGAACATCAAAGATTTACTCGGTGATACCTCAATTGATAGCACCCCAAGTACTTCAAATCAGGAATCCTCAGACAATTTAGATGAGATTCCTTTGCTTTCGGATGTCGTCCCTCAAGATAAATCAGAGAAAAAGAGTTCATCACCTTCAAGCGCCACAGCAAACCGTCCTACAAACTCAAACCTTGCTACCAACGCTTCCGAGAAGCAATCTACATCCGAGGCAGCAGAAAATAACACGATTAAAAGTAACCCCTTTATTCCCTATGAGGCCATCAACAGACTGAAAGAAGAACGACAAACCATGAAAAACTTTGCTGCGGAAGTCATGAAGGCCGCTCAGCAAGGGATTTCAAAAAACGAATTGGATCAATTCGATCTGTTTAAATATTCCCGTTCAACTAAACGAGAAATCCCGCCTACCTCTGAAGTTTCAAAAAAAGAAGCACCCTCGCAGACGGATACGAAGCAACCCGCCCCCCCTTCAGAAATGGAAATTGAGGTCATCATAAATCAGGTCATCGAAGACTATCGCCCAGTATTGGAAGAAGCCATGCGCGATGCTCTTTTAGCCTTTTATAAGAACGAGTCAGAAAAAAATTCACCACAATAAGACCCATTCAATGGTCTGACAATCAAATGCGACACCGGCAAGCTGAAAAAACTGACCTCTGAGCCACATTTCACCATGGCAGACAACGCGCGTCCCAGATATAATACGTAGCATTTTTCTGCGCATTTATTTTGCACTCATAGCATACGACGTTTCGGATATTATGGATAAAACATACACACCACAAAATATTGAATCTAACTGGTACAAAACCTGGGAAGAAAAGAACTACTTTGCACCTTCGGGACAAGGCGATTCTTACTGCATCATGATTCCGCCACCGAACGTCACCGGTAGCCTTCACATGGGGCATGCATTCCAACAAACGATCATGGATGCATTAACCCGTTACCATCGTATGACTGGCCACAACACACTTTGGCAACCAGGTACTGACCACGCAGGTATCGCAACCCAAATGGTGGTTGAGCGTTTGCTAGCGCAAGACGACGTAACTCGTCATGATCTGGGTCGCGACAAGTTCATCGACAAAGTTTGGGAATGGAAAGAACAATCCGGCGGCACCATCACCTCTCAACAACGTCGCCTGGGCACATCCGTTGATTGGTCTCGCGAACGCTTTACTATGGACGATGGTTTGTCTGAAGCGGTAAAAGAAGTCTTTGTCCGCTTGTACGAAGAAGACCTAATCTATCGTGGTAAGCGTCTGGTTAACTGGGACCCAAAACTTCACACTGCCATTTCTGATCTTGAAGTAGAAAACAAAGACGAATCCGGTTTCCTATGGCACTTCCGTTACCCGTTAGCGGACGGCGTACAAACCACCGATGGAAAAGATTACATCGTTGTAGCAACGACTCGTCCTGAAACTATGTTGGGCGATACCGCCGTTGCGGTTCACCCTGAAGATGAGCGCTACACACACTTGGTTGGCAAGTTTGTAGACCTACCTCTGGTGGGGCGTCGCATTCCAATCGTTGCAGATGAATACGTAGATAAAGAGTTTGGAACCGGCTGCGTTAAGATCACGCCTGCTCATGACTTCAACGACTACGAAGTGGGCAAGCGCCACCAAACCGCACTGATTAACGTATTTAATCGTGATGCAAAAATTCTTAAGCAAGCAGAAGCCTTTAACTTTGAAGGTCAACCAATTGATGGCGTTGATTGCACCATTCCTGAAGGTTATGGAGAACTGGACCGCTACGACGCTCGTAAGAAAATTGTTGCCGATTTCGAAGCCTTGGGCCTTCTAGAAGAAATTAAAGACCACAGCTTAGTGGTGCCTCGCGGCGACCGTTCTGGCGTTGTCATCGAGCCTTGGCTAACAGACCAATGGTATGTATCGGCTAAAACGCTGGCAGAACCTGCGATCAAAGCCGTAGAAGACGGTGATATTGAATTTGTACCTAAGCAGTGGGAAAACACTTACTTCTCTTGGATGCGTGACATTCAGGATTGGTGTATTTCTCGCCAGCTTTGGTGGGGTCATCAAATCCCGGCCTGGTATGACAACGACGGTAACGTTTATGTAGGTCGTACCGAAGACGAAGTTCGTGCTAAGCATAACTTGGCGGCTGATATTGAGCTTCGTCAAGACGAAGACGTGCTCGATACTTGGTTCTCATCCGCACTATGGACCTTCTCTACTTTAGGCTGGCCGCATGACGAGGAAGCACTAAAAACCTTCCACTCTACTGATGTATTGGTAACAGGTTTTGACATCATCTTCTTCTGGGTTGCCCGAATGATCATGATGACGCTTCACTTCATCAAGAACGAAGACGGCACACCGCAAGTTCCGTTTAAGAAAGTATATGTAACCGGTCTGATTCGTGATGAGCAAGGCCAGAAGATGTCTAAGTCGAAAGGGAACGTACTTGACCCTATCGATTTGATTGACGGTATTGAGCTGGACAATCTGGTTGAGAAACGCACCTCTGGCATGATGCAGCCTCAGCTGAAGCAAAAGATTGAAAAAGCCACCCGTAAAGCCTTCCCGGAAGGATTTGCAGAAAGCGGCACCGACGCCCTTCGCTTTACCCTAACCTCTTTAGCATCGCTGGGCCGCGACATTAAGTTCGACGTTAAACGTCTTGAAGGTTACCGCAACTTCTGTAACAAAATCTGGAACGCCGCTCGTTACGTTCAAATGAACACCGAAGACGAGAATGGCAATGCATTGGATTGTGGTCAAAACGGTGGCGACATTGAATTAAGCGTAGCTGATCGTTGGATCATCTCTCGCCTGCAATCAGTGGAAGCAGACGTTCAGAAATACTACGAGCAATATCGTTTCGACTTGATGAGCCAAACGCTGTATGAATTCATCTGGAACGAATACTGCGATTGGTATTTGGAGCTTTCCAAGCCGGTCTTCTGGAACGAAAACAGCACCGAAGCGCAACTACGTGGAACACGTCGCACTTTGGTTCGCGTACTTGAAACGACTTTACGCTTGATTCACCCAATCATGCCGTTCATCTCTGAAGAGATCTGGCAATCGATTAAAGGTTTGGCCGGCGTTGAAGGTGATTCCATCATGCTTCAAGCCTTCCCTGTCGCAGATGAAAGCAAGATCGATCAGCAGGCCGAGCAAGACATCGAATGGCTAAAAGGTGTGATCGTTGGTGTTCGTAACATTCGTGGTGAAATGAACATCGCACCGAGCAAAGCTTTGGATCTATTGTTCCGTAATGGTTCAGAAGACGATAAGCAGCGTTTAGCTAACAACGAAAACTTCCTGAAAGCACTGGCTAAGTTGGAATCCATCACTTGGTTGAATGACGGCGATGAAGCCCCTATGTCAGCCACGCAGTTAGTGGGCCAGATGGAAGTACTTGTTCCTATGGCTGGTCTGATCGACAAAGACGCCGAAATCGCTCGCCTTAACAAAGAGCTGGAAAAACTGCAAAAAGACATTCAGCGCATCTCTGGCAAACTCAACAATGAGAACTTTGTTAGTAAAGCACCAGAAGCCGTGGTTGCAAAAGAAAAGGCCAAGCTGGACGAAATGTCTGCGGCATCTTCCAAGCTAAACGAGCAAATGGAAGCCATTAAGAGCATGTAACGTCTTAGTTGCTGATTAATCAAGGAGGCAAAAGCCTCCTTTTTTGGTTACGCTTTAAGTCAGTGCTTCCCTGATCTTCCAACGTTTATGAAACAACGTTTAATTTATCTCTCAACAGAAGTGGACTCTATATGAAAATCGATATTTTTTGCACCGGTGGCACCATCGACAAAATTTACTTTGACGCCAAAAGTGATTACCAAGTCGGAGAGCCTAAAGTCGGTCGAATTCTTGAGGCGTATAACCTCAACATTGACTTCGAGGTTCACTCGGTCTTGAAAAAAGACAGCCTGGAGATGACGGATCAGGATCGTCAGCAATTAAAGGATGCGATTTCCAGCTGTTCTAATGATTTGATTTTGGTCACCCACGGCACGGACACCATGCCGGAAACCGCCGATGTACTGAAAGACCTTACCGATAAGACCATTGTAATGTTTGGCGCCATGGAACCCGCCATGTACAAGACCAGCGATGCCGAGTTTAATGCTGGCTGTGCGGTAGGCGCAGTTCAGTCACTTCCTAAAGGAGTTTACATTGCCATGAGCGGCCGCATCTTTGAGGCAGGAAAAGTTAAGAAAAACGTAGAAAAAGGGATATTTGAGATTAAAGAATAATCTTATTCCGTTGAAGTACGCCTAGGTGTTTTGGAACCCTGTCACAAAACACCTAATTTCTTTTCTACAAACCAAGGCACTAAAAAAGCTCAACATCGTTCGCTGCAGGTGAACGACTGTTCATTTCCAGTTTGACCAAATCAAATAAATCATTCAGCTCAGAATCCGTCAAAGCAGTCAATTTTAAGCTCTTAAACACTCGCTGAGACATAAGGTCAAATTGGTAGCAATTGGCATGCGCAGGCGCACCGCCCTCAACCGTAACCACATCACGACTTCCTACAACATTACAATCGCAATAGACACAACGCATAAAAAATAACCAAGTAGTCAAATAAATAATTAGACCGACAATATACCGATAGAATAAACAAACTCAGTAACCTTTTAGTTACTAAGGTTTTATTCGCGTTACAATTCCAAGTAATCTACTAAAACACTCAACTACTCTGTCGTAATTTCTCAACTTTATATCGTAATGGGCTTGTTATAATCTTTCGAACTACAACTCTAATATAACTAAAACGATAAATACGGTAACCCATGCTGGAAGCATTCTTTGATCCTGAACTTTGGAAATACTTAAGTATTCCCATCATCGCTGGCCTGGTCGGCTGGAGTACCAACTGGTTGGCCATTCAACTCACTTTCTACCCGGTAGAATTTCAAGGCGTTAAGAAACCTTTTCTAGGTTGGCAAGGCATTGTTCCTCGCTCCTATAAAAAGATGGCTTCCATCTGTGTCGACACCACAATGAGTAAGCTCGGCACCTTATCAGACATTATCAACAGCTTAGAACCCAAAGTTCTGATAGATCGCATGATTCAAGTGCTCATCCCTAAAGTGGAGTACATGGTTGATGACATCATGCGTAAAGAAAAACCAGTGCTCTGGGAAAACCTACCAAAAGCGGCTAAAAACAAAGTATACAATCATGTAAAAACGGAACTTCCAAAACGCCTGGATGCCATTGTTTCAGACTTTCAACAGGATGCAGATCAGCTGATCAACCTTAAAGATTTGGTGATTACGGAATTAGGAAACGATAAGAAACTCCTGAACCGCATCTTTCTTGAATCCGGCAACCAAGAATTCAAATTCATTATCAATTCTGGATTATATTTCGGCGCAGCCTTTGGCTTGATCCAGATGATTATCTGGTATTTCTTTGCTGCATGGTGGATTCTGCCATTGTTTGGCTTATTGGTTGGATACATCACCAACTGGATTGCGTTAAACATTGTCTTCAGACCATTAAACCCTGTTCGGCTATGGAAAATCTCAGTGCAAGGCATCTTTCTGAAACGCCAAAAAGAAGTATCCAAGGCATGGTGTGACATTGTCGCTTTCGAACTGTTAACCATTGAGAACTTCAGCAAAGCCTTGCTTGAAGGCCCAAACAGCCATAAAACTCGCAGTCTAGTAGATAAGCACATCCGCAATCTCTTAGATGATTCCCTGGCTCTTCGCACCTTAGCTCAAATGACGATGGGACCAGCAGGCTATGCCAACCTCAAAGACAACATGGCTAACTTGGCCTTCGAATATTCCAAAGAACCCTTTAAAGACAAGCGCTTTAACGAGGACCGCGCCGCATTAGTATCTGACATGATTCGCGAGCGAATGGAAGCACTCACACCCGAAGAGTTCCAAGGCGTTTTGAGACCAGCCTTTCAGGAAGATGAGTGGATGTTGATCCTTGCAGGCGGGATTTTGGGACTTTTTGCAGGTTTTGCTCAATTAGTCTTTATTTTTGGTGGCTGATTCTAATCTTATTCGTTATAACATTTCACAAGAATAAAAATTCGGTTATCCAACACCTAGTCAGTCAGAGATGAGAAAGTAATTTCCACTGATATCTCTGACTGCCAGTGCTTTTGCCAAAGGATAAGTATCTGGAAAAGGATCATAGGCAGGCAGTTATGAAAACCAGAGACAGAATTCTTGTAACCAGTCTCGAATTATTTAACGAGTTTGGCGAGCCCAACGTTACCACCATTCATATCGCCGACGAAATGGACATTTCGCCGGGCAATCTCTATTACCACTTCAGAAATAAAAACGAAATTATTTATGAGCTTTATCAGAAGTTTGAAAAGCGCATGAATGAAATTTTGGTTCCGCCACCAGAAGATCGCCAAATCACTATGGAAGATCACTGGTTGTTTGTTCATCTGCTGTTTGAGCATATCTGGGAATATCGCTTCATCTATCGCAACCTGCCCGACTTATTAGCCAGTGTCGATAAACTCGCTACACACTTCAATCGTATCTTGGACAAAAAAGAACGAGTGAATAAAGCGATTTGTGAAGGGTTAATTGCCAACGGGACTATGCTTGCCAGTCTCGAAGAAGTGAATGCTTTATCCCAGAACATCACCATGACGATGACTTATTGGTTGAATTATGAAAATGTGAGAAACAAAGGCAAACACACAGAAGATTTAGGGAAAGGCGTCTATCAGGTAATGAGTCTTCTTACTCCCTATCTTGAACCAACTCACAGAGCCTTCATGCAAGATCTCAGTAAGAAATACCTTTAAGACATGTAAGATTACAAAACCAGAAAGCACTAAAAAAGCCTCGTAAAGAGGCTTTTTTAATCCGATGTTTCTGAACAACTAAAACATCACGTGGTAGTGTTCAGATTAGCCTTTTGAAAGAGCTTTAACAGATTTATTCAATGCATCTACTTTTTTAATCAATGTATCAACATCTGATTTACTTGGCATGCCAAGCAGATGAACAACACGTTCAACACCTTGCTCCATGAAAGACTCTACTTTTTCAAGAGATTCATTCAGCTTGGCTTTTAACTCTTCAATAGATTGATTCGCACGCTCACGAAGCTCATTGGTTTTAGCAAAAGTTTCATTGGTTACTTCCGTCGCGCGAGACTCTACCTCTTCACCTTCCTTGATTAAAGACTCAATCACTTTCACGCTTTCTTCTTCTGCTTTGGCATACGCGCCAAGTGCCGCCAACCAAATTTGATGAGCAGAATCACGAACTTTACCTGCCAGTTTCACACCTGACTCTTCTTCTACTTCAACAGACTCAACAACTTCAGACATAACTAGTTTCCTTATTTAGGTTAAACACAAACACGTCCTTGAAAGTGCAACTTAACCATTCAAAGTGTGCTGAAGGTTTCATCCGATAGTAGCAACGCCCTTTAGAATACACATACTAAAGAACTTCGTCATAAAGTCTGATTTTTATGGCAGATAACGGTAAGTAATTGCCACTCAAATTACGGCAAGAACCATCCTTTTAAGAAGCTTAAATAACAAGCAAAAATAAACCCGCCAAAAGCGGGTTTATCAAAGGGGATACGAAAATGGGAGCTACTGGATGCCTAAATAACCATAGCCGGAGACACGCTGGTAAGCACTGGTAGGATAACTCGGTGCTGTTATGTTCTTTAGCGTAGTTAAAAGCTTATTCATTCCTTCTAACGTTGCCGAGTCTTCACCTTGCATAGCCAATTCCTGGGCTTGATCTTGGAGCACATTTACTGCTTGCTCAGGAGTCTGGATGGTCTGGGTTCGAGTTTGCAACGGAATATGGTTGAGATTTTCTAATGATAAAAATCCGTACTCGTATAGTGTATGAGCCAAGTCACCGATCTGCGTTTCCGCCTTCATCGAAGCCATTAGCTCTTTAGACATTTGCTCCAATTGACTGGCACGACCGGAAATAGAGACCTGATCACTGTACGGGTTACTCTGGTCATCACCACCTTTCTGCTGACCATTTTTTGACTTAGGTACGGCTTCTACACTTTGTTTACTGGGCGAATGAGTCGAAGAGTTGACACTATTCCCCGTAATTTGATTAATCGGCATGGTTTTATCCCCTTTATATGTAACATTTCGTATCTCACTTAACAAAATGCACAAACCATACCAAACTGATCAATTTTCAGCCAAACCACCTAAACAAGCGTCAATTGCATTTAAAATCATCAATAACCGAGATATATCAACGGTACTCGTTTTAAAAAACTCTTCAGCCATGGGCGCTATGCCACAGCGAGAAGGCAATGGACTTTCACTCTCTATAAGCTCGTGCATTTTTGGCAGGAAAATAAACTGCATCCACTCAGGCAATGACATGGTGTCATAAGCAAACGGTTGCTGACTTAAAAAAGCATCAGGCGCTGGCGGGCGATCAGCCCACACACCTAAATGCGTCATCTCTCCTTCCAGCTCTACCAAAAGCTCATGTATCGGAAAAGCCTCAAGTGATTCATTATTTGTCATTCCTGGAATCTTCCTCTGTTTCTTTGCGTGCTATAATGCGCCGCCAAGATTATTTTCAATTTCATTTTTTAACTTCAAGATCAATTCGAAGACAAACAAGGGCCTTATGGAAACCGCAGTTAATACCATTACCGATTTTGTAAAATCTCTCGACGCTGAACTTCGTGTATTCGACATGGGACGCAGATTATATCGGCTCTCAAACGGTCAATTCCAGAAATTCGAAAATCTTGAAATTCCCTACCCAACACCATTGCAACGTCACGCTTGGTTAGGCTTCTTAATTTGGTGGAACGAAACTAAAGAAGAACCTTTGATTTGGTTCTTAAAATTACCTTTGGATGAACAAGGGAAAATCATTCCTGCCACCCGCGACGATTTCATTCAACGATTAATGAAAGCCATTCAAAACCGCGTCAACAATCCTGGCAGCAAAGAACAAAGCATCCTGAACGAATCCGAACTCGCGTTCACACCAAATCAAGAACGCATGGCGAGCTTCCATGCTAAATCTTCTCGCTTTATTGGTAAGCACGCGTCGAGCTACTATGAACCAGCCATTAGCTATTTAAAAGGCGAGCAAACGCCGGAACAGTGGGAAGCATTAGGGCTTCAAGGTTTGGCAGACGTATGCGCCCGTCTTGAAGACCTTAACCATGCAGAGATCATCAAAAAAGCTTTGGAATGGTTACCTGAAGCACCTAAATATCAGGTTCTTGCGTTATTAGAGAATGAAGAAATACCTACAGAATTGGCGCTCTACATTCTTAACCTGTTGGAGAACTCATTGGATTCTCAGGCACCTAACCAGGCTTTAATAGCATCGGGTTTAAGAGCGCTATCAGGATCAAAAACGATTCAACCAAGACAAGCATTAATCCTGAAGATTTTATCTACACCAAGTATTCAGGATGATTTAGAAATTCTTTCAACCATTGTAAGCCGTTGCTGGATGGATTTAGAAAACCCAGAGATTTGCCACCAGCTATTTGAACGAGTGGCTAAACAAGAAGCGGGCGAACAAATTTTTGTTCAATTCTTTATTGATTTGGTCGCAATACCTGGCGTTCGTACCTGGTTAATGGAGATGGTGCGAAGAACAGAACGCTCAGAAGAACTAAGTCGCTGTATTGGTCAATTATTTGGTGCTATTCAGAAACATTAAGCTCCACTACTAAAGTGACCACACTTCTCCTGCCATAAAAAATGCCACGTCATAGCGTGGCACTTTTTATGAATTCTGATATTTAGTATTAAGCAAACTCAGGATGCTCAACCTTCTTCCCTTCTAGCACTTCAGACAACTCAACAAACTGCTGAGTCAATTTATGTTTAGGGTCGATATGAATCAAAGGACGATTCTTCTGGTGGGACTCCTTCATCTTCACCGAACTGGTAAGATAGACAGGCAATACTGGTAACCCTTCTTCAATCAATTCCTTGATTAACTGTTGTGGCAAACTTGCACGAGGCTGGAACTGATTAACGATGATACCTTCAATCTTGAGCTCATCATTATGATCTTCTTGGATTTCTTGAATTTCCATACCCAAGCTGTATAGCGCTTTTCGGGAGAAGTCGTCACAATCGAAAGGAATTAAACACTTATTACAAGCAATCAACGCCGATTGCGTATAGAAGTTCAGAGCAGGCGCAGTATCAACAAAAATACGATCGTATTTACGCTCTAACGCTTTAAGTGCATCGCGTAACTTATAAATCTTATGCTTGGCTTCAAGTTTACGCTCAAGGTGTTCTAATTCAGGGCTTGAAGCAATTACATCCAAATTTTCATACGGCGATGGCGTAATGAAATCTTCAGGCTTCTTATTGAATACTTTAAACGACAACACTTGCTCAAAGTATTGCGCAATATTGTTCTCGCATTCAGTAGAAGATTTACCCAACAGATAATGCGTAGTATTGCCCTGCACATCTAAATCAATAACCAAGGTTTTGTAACCCTGCTGAGCGCTAATCGCAGCCAAATTACAGGTGATACTGGATTTCCCTACTCCGCCTTTCTGATTAAATACGACTCGACGCATTTACCCTGTCCTCTGAGTTAAATTCTACTGGTGATTTTGCGATCACATTTTAGTCTAAAGAAACCAACGGGTCGACTGAAACCACGTCATATCTGGCTTTTCTCGACAAGATTACGTTTTTTATCACAAATTACTGTAAGAATCTGGCTTATCCTTAAAGCAATTGCTTTAATAGCCGATCTAAACAATACTCTATCTAACTTTATCTGATTCAACACCATGGAGCTAAGGGAGTGACCTCCATTCCTGCAATTTTATATAAGTACGCTGATCTGGAGACGGCGCATAAAATTATCGACACCAAGACTCTACGATGGCTTTCTCCGTATCAACTGCCTGAGCCATTTGCGGTGAATTCTGCTAAGTCGTTGATGATCAAAGATGACATCCTAACGGATGCTTTGGCGAAGTTTGTCGCCAGTATGATTTTTACCCATTCGCTTCCTTTCAAAGACACTACTAATCCGATTGTAAAAGCAATTATCCGCTGGCGATCTACTGACCGTTTTGACTCCGAAGAGGAAGCACGATCAGTCCTGAATGACTTGCTGCAAAGCACCATCATCAAGCAACAAGAAAAAAATCAGGAAATGCTAGAGCATTGGGACTACTACCTCGATCACCTGCGTATTTTATGCCTCGGCGATAAACCGGATAACCTAGCGTTGTGGCAAACCCATGGCAGCAATCATACAGGCGTCGCGTTTGGATTTGACGTAGACCCTCAACATGATGATGGTGCACCTCAAAAGCCATCCAAAGTGAAGTACGCTGAACAACGACCTGTACTTACGGATATGAGAGCACAGATCGAAGACATTTTAGGTATCCGTCGCCTAGAACCTCAAAGTATGTTTGCAACCCAATTTTTGGTTAAGTCAAAAACATCAATTGCTGAGCAAGAATGGCGTTGTCTGAGAGTGTTACCTGAGCAACAAGTTATGCAGTCGGATGATAAGACACACAGCGACTTCACCTTTAACCTGGAAAACCTAAAGCGTGTGTATTTAGGTTCAGCCATGTCTTCAGACGATAAAATCCAACTGATGAACCGTATCAAAGAAGAGTTGCCGCACACTGATATCTACTCATGTACTCCTAATATGAATCAATTCTCTTTGAAGTTGGAAAAGATCCATACCGGGAAATAAAGACCATCACTGAATGCCTCTGAATAAAAAGCTTCTTATTTCCCTCATTGGGTGCACTCTGCTCATCCTATTAGTTACGCCAGGTGTGTTAGGCACACTGGCCAAACACTATATAGAACGAGCGGTTTACCTGAGTAACTTAAACACAGCATTAACCATCGAACTGGAAGAATACCAACAATCTTGGTTCAGCAGTCGCTTTGTGATTAATGTTTATACAGAGGATGAATTTGAAGAAACCTTAGTCCCCATTGGTAGCTTCCCCGCCATTTTAAAACACGGACCACTGACCTTCGTAAATCACCAACCCGGTATTGGTGCCTTCTATCTCTACAGTAACAGCCTAAAAGAAGCGAATTTAAGTACTCCCTATATTGGCTACGCGAGAGCTGGTTTTTTGGGAACCGTTGAACTGAACATCAACGTAGACTTACACGCTTTAAGTCAGTCTTATGAATATTCTCAACTTGAAACTACCGGACTCAAACTAAGTCCATTAATTCTCTCCATCGACAGTAATTTTGAGTTCGAACAGATCAACTACAAAATTCTGTGGCCCGGTTTCAAAGGCCAACATAATCCTCGTAATGCCTATGTCGAGGATGTCCTACTGACTGGCCATATGAATCGAATCAGTGACGAACACTGGCAAGGAAGCTCAACTGCGAACATCAAACAACTGACGTTCCCCTCTTCGGACTTTAAAGCCAACGATCTCCAGCTTACCTTAAAAAATTCCCTAATCATCGACGAATCAAATCGCAGCACTCACATCCAATTGAGTGGACAAGCGGTCGAATTACAAAGCACTTGGAATCAATGGCGTGACGCCAAACTCGATATTGATATTCAACGCGCAGACTTAACCGCCCTCTCAAGCCTTTACGATCTAGCTGAACGCGCCTATCTAGAGTTCGACTCTCCATTCGGTGAATACGCTCAATTGGAATACATGGCAGCGCTACAAACCACTCTCCCCGCACTCTTTTCCGATAATGCGCAAGTGAATATCAACGACATCTCATTTGTAGATAAAGAATCAGGCGACAAAAAAAAGATCACAGGAACCATAGATTTCCCGGATTTACCTGAGTTTATGGACGAGCACTTACTCTCATTAATCGCAAAAGTGAACGGTACGATTAAAAGTAAAAATGAAAGCTCGGGAGAAGAGAAAGAAATTCAGATTAAAAATGGTCGGCTGTCTGTCGACAACCAAGCCTTCGATTTCTCATTATTCAATTAAGAAATCATATGAGCCTGAAGCCCTTAAGCTTCAGACTCATGGTTATCTTTAACTAAACACAACCGTCTTATTACCGTGAACAATCACACGGTCTTCCAAATGCCAGCGCAAACCACGCGCCAGAACATTTTTCTCTACGTCTTTACCTAAACGCACCATGTCTTCAACGGTATCGCGATGAGTAATGCGAATGACATCCTGATCAATAATCGGCCCGGCATCCAGCACTTCCGTCACATAGTGACAGGTTGCACCAATCAATTTCACACCACGGTCCGCGGCCTGATGATAAGGACGAGCGCCCGCAAAGGATGGCAAGAAGCTGTGGTGAATATTGATGATGCGCCCAGGATGCGTGTGACACAATTCAGGCGGAAGAATCTGCATGTAACGGGCTAATACGACCGTATCCGCTTGGTATTGATCGATCAGACCAGACACCTCAGCAAACGCCGCAGGCTTGTCATTAGGATCAACAGGTACATGATGGAACGGAATGTCATGCCACTCAACCATTGAACGTAAATGGTCGTGGTTAGCAATCACACACGCGATTTCACACGGTAATTCATTGCTGTGCCAACGATGTAGGATATCCGCCAAACAATGACTTTCTTTCGACGCCATTAGCACAACTTTTTTTGGCTTATGCGAATCTGAAATTCGCCATTTCATATTGTACTCATCCGCAATTGGCTGAAACTGCTTTTCAAATTCAGCCAAATCAAACGGTAAGGAATCCGCACGAATCTCATTTCGCATGAAGAACATCCCACTCGGACGATCTGCATGATGGTTCGCCTCGGTAATCCACCCATTTAAGCTGGATAGAAAACTACTGACTTTTGACACAATACCCACGCCATCAGGGCATGCAATAACTAATCGATAAACACGGTCCATGAATACAAACTCACAATTCTTAAGGTCTTACAAATATATAGGGATTAAAAACAAAAACCCCAGCAGCCCGTAACTAACGTCCTGCTGGGGTTTTTAAGAAGATATTAACTATTTAACTTCAATAACTTCCGCAGCATGGATCTTCTCAAACCACTCTTGTGGCCCGGTCTGGTGAACAGACGTTCCGTTCACATCCACTGCAACCGTTACCGGCATATCTTCAACATCGAACTCATAAATTGCTTCCATTCCCATCTCAGGGAAGGCAACAACTTCTGCGCCCTTAATAGCTTTCGATACAAGATACGCTGCACCACCAACGGCCATTAAATACGTTGCTTTATGCTTCTTAATCGCATCAATAGCAACCTGACCACGCTCAGCTTTACCGATCATGCCCATCAAACCAGTGGTTTCAAGCATGGTATCGGTGAACTTATCCATACGCGTTGAGGTTGTCGGGCCAGCAGGGCCAACCACTTCGTCACGAACAGGATCAACCGGACCAACGTAGTAGATGAAGCGACCTTTCAGATCTACAGGTAGCTCTTCACCTTTCGCGATCATATCAACCATTTTCTTATGCGCGGCATCACGACCGGTCAGCATTTTACCTGACAATAGAAGGGTTTCACCTGGCTTCCACTCTTCCATTTCTGATTGAGTAAGGGTGTCTAAATTCACTCGACGAACTGAATCACCGACTTCCCATGTAATTTCCGGCCAATCTTCCAACTTAGGTGGAGTTTGCAATGATGGACCAGAACCATCCAATTCAAAGTGTGCGTGACGTGTCGCAGCACAGTTAGGAATCATACAGATAGGCAGAGACGCCGCGTGCGTTGGGTAGTCCATGATTTTAACGTCAAGCACAGTTGTCAAACCACCAAGACCTTGAGCACCAATGCCCAACTTATTCACCGCATCCATGATTTCAAGACGCAACTCTTCTACACGATTTTGAGGTCCGCGCTCACGAAGTTCGTGAATATCGATCGGATCCATCAAAGATTCTTTAGCCATCACTGCCGCTTTTTCAGCGGTACCACCAATACCAATACCTAGCATGCCCGGTGGACACCAGCCTGCCCCCATAGTTGGAACAGTTTTCACAACCCAATCAACGATACTGTCAGATGGATTCAACATCACCATCTTAGATTTGTTTTCAGAACCACCACCTTTAGCAGCTACTTGCACGTCTACGGTATTCCCAGAAACGATCTGAGTGTGAATAACCGCAGGTGTGTTGTCCTTCGTGTTCTGACGCTTACCTGCTGGATCAGCCAGGATAGAAGCACGAAGTACATTGTCCGGATGCGTATACGCACGGCGAACACCTTCGTTAATCATATCTTCAAGACTCATTTCTGCGTCCCACTGAACGTCCATACCCACTTTTACGAATACGGTTACGATACCTGTATCCTGACATAGCGGACGCTTACCTTCGGCACACATACGTGAGTTAATAAGAATCTGCGCCATCGAGTCTTTGGCGGCTTGCGATTCTTCTCTCTGATAGGCTTCATGAACCGCATCAATAAAATCTTTGGGATGGTAGTAAGAAATGTACTGTAGCGCATCGGCAACGCTATCGATTAAATCATCCTGACGAATTACAGTCATGAGAACCTCTTATCAGCTAACAAATAGTTTTAATGCACTTATTTAATTGGCACTTTTTTACTAATGGTCTGCTCAAGCACTGAATTGTTTCTGTAGTAGAAGGCCTGAAGCATAGAACGTGTGAAAGGCCGCAGATTGTACATTATTTAACAAAAGAAAGCATAAACTTGAGCAAAAAGAAGCTAAGTTATATGTAATTCTTAGACACAGTGTTCAACTTCCCTTAACAAAAAGGAACGAATCATAAATGTCCCTAACGCAATAACGTGTTAGTTTTTACTATTAATAATTATATCAGCATTTAATTTAGCTTAACTCTCATAACAACTATTAAAACAGAGTAATCATGAGTAAGACTTCCGTAGCTTTGAGCGATGACGTTCACAGCAAACAAAAAGTACGTATGAAGCGATTAATGATGGGCTTTGCCGCCTACATTGTTTGCGGCACCATTGTGTGGTTGTACTTTTTAACCAATCAAACGGAAGGCACCAGCATTATAGAGATTGGTATTGCATCGGCCTTTTCACTGATCATCCAGGCTACTTTTTATTATCTCATCAAAAGCAATATCAACTTAAAGTTTAAAGACCCGTCTCTGACTATCCAACAAATGATCCCAGGCTTTCTGTGGGTCACCTACTTGCTGTCGATTACACAGTCTGTTCGAGGCGTCGTCTTAGTTCTCTATTTTGTTATTCTGATGTTTGGTATTTTCCGCCTCACCGCCAGACAGTACCTCGCTCTTTCTGTATTAGCCCTGTCAGGCTACGGATTAGTCATAGCAAACGATATTGCAACTAATGCCTCGCACTTCAATTTAACACTCAACTTAGTACAGTGGACTGTGCTTGGTATTCTATTAGTTTGGTTCTCTTATTTTGGTCATGAAGTTCATGCACTCAGAAACGAAAATAAAATCAAAAAAGCGCAACTGATTCGCAAGCACATGGAGATAGAACGTCAGCGCGATGAGATTCATCGTACCAATAACGAATTACAAGTAGTGCTCTCGAAACTTAGCACTCAAGCGATCACAGACGAATTAACTGGCTTACCAAATCGACGTCACTTCGCCGATTGCTTACAGCCCTATATTGATCAAGCAAAAGACGACAGTGAATTCTCGATCTGCTTACTCGATCTGGATCACTTCAAACAAATCAATGATACCTACGGGCATAACGCAGGCGACCTAGTACTTCAGCAATTTGCTGATACTGCCAAGAAGTGCTTACGCAAAAACGACTTGCTGGCTCGTTACGGTGGTGAAGAGTTTATTCTGTTCCTACCAAGAGCTGATAAATACGCAGCGATGGAATGTGCTGAAAGAATTCGCACCGAATTTGCTAAGGTGGTGTTTCATGATTTACCTGGCTCACCGAGCTTTACTTTATCCGTCGGTGTAACCATCTTCCTTCCAAAGAAAGATCATATGAAGTCGGAGAATTTAATTTCTCGTGCCGATGCGGCACTTTATAACGCTAAGAAACGAGGCAGAAATCAAGTGGTGCTTGCAGAACCTGCCTACAAACACCACTTTGCTGCGTAGCAGAAAGAATTAGTCTTCTTTATTAGGAACGTCTCTGACACTTTGAGACCACTGAGCAGCATTCTCAATGTCGCCTTCTTCGTTCAGTGCCGGATAAGGCAACTTCTTGTTATCACAGAACTTCGCTACTTGTGGATGTGCCCAGCGAAATAGCGTCTGTTGATATTCTTCCGGATCAAGACTCAATTTATCAAACATCCCAGCGGCGTCACGTTGACGCTGGGCTTCACTTAAAATGATTGCGGCTGCAACGGATACGTTGAACGACTCCACCATGCCTTGCATTGGGATCACTACATGCTCATCACACATATCCGCAGACTCATCAGACACACCGAAAAGCTCCTGCCCCAATAACAAAGTCGTTGGTTGAGTGTAATCATAATCCCTGAAATCAATGGCACGATCCGAGAAGTGCGCCGCAATGACCTTACGACCTTCTTTCTTTTGTAACTCAATGGCTTCTTGTGACGTTTGATGAGAATGGA
Source organism: Litoribrevibacter euphylliae (assembly GCF_042646085.1). NCBI lineage: Bacteria > Pseudomonadati > Pseudomonadota > Gammaproteobacteria > Oceanospirillales > Oceanospirillaceae > Litoribrevibacter > Litoribrevibacter euphylliae. The sequence goes on from NZ_JBHRSZ010000002.1 coordinate 537,976, forward strand.
CCGTCACCCAACGATCACTGCCGGATGCCGTTTTGCTGTAACGACCAAATTGATCATGAGGCCAAACCATATGAAGATGAGCCACGCCCATTGCATCACAAGTTCGGACAATCGCCGCAATATTGTGAGGCTTGTGTACGTGATCCGTTAACACTCTAAGATCAGGCTGTCTGCGGCTTAAGGTGTGTTGTAATTTGGCAAAACGTTCAGGGGTCATCCAACAACTTCTCTTTTTGTGCGCCTCTATCAAAAAACCTTCTAGAAGCACGAATCTATGAGGAATAATTTAAGGCTGCGAATTATACCCAATAAAGAATGCATTGCTAACTGGGAGCCAAGCAGAGAAAAAAAGAACACCTACTCTTTCAGTTTAAGATGGCTGGTATCAGGCACCTCAACTTCTTTTTCTGGTTCAGGCTCAACTAAATAGCCATCCATCGGCTTGACCGTCAGATGATCGGTATCCGGAGCTTCAACAGGTTCCTCTTTAGATTCAGGAAGAATCAAGCTTCCAGTCGGAGCAATGGATAAATCTCCCACACTCTGCTGGTCACCTTGCTTCTTATCTTTCTCCGTAGCTGTTGCTGAAACCTGTTCTGGCGGCTTTTCATCAGAATGTTTTAACGCCTCCATAGCCGCCTGAACTTCCTCAGAGGATGCTTCGGAAACCTCAGGAACGGGAATGCCAATCGGTTCGGCCTCTTTGACTTTCTCGACACGCTCTACTCTTTCATGCTTACGCTCTTCATGAGCTTTTGCGACTGCCGACATAGAAGGTTTAGAAAAATCCTTCGCCATAAAAGAGGCTGGATTTTGAGGCTTAGGCGCTTCCTTCTTCTGAACAGAACGAATTTCAGCCTGAGCACCCGCTTTATTCATCGCAGCGAGATATTTCTGAGCTGTCGCCTCATCCAAGCCGCCTTTAATGACCACTGTTTTCCCAGAAAACAACGCATTCAATTTGGCGTCATCCGCTTTGAACATCCGCCCTACATTGGCTCGAACTTCCTGCTCATCGGCACCTTCAATCACTTTACCCTGAAAAATGACTTCAAACACAACTCATACCCATAAAAAAGATCTATTTAACAACAGTTTAATTCCATTTAGAGGATCTCGCGACTCTTTCGTCAGAATGATACGAAGATGAAAAAAAGATCTAGGTCAATAACAACAAAAAAATGGGGTCTATACTGGAAAGATAATAATCAAAAACCTCTATAGAACGCGCCAACAAGGAACCCGATATGAGTATCGAATCCATAAAAGTAAGATCGTGCATGGATGAAAGTATTTTACCTCTCACCCCAGATACGCCTTTGATCGTCGCGACCACCGCCTTATGCAAAAATAAACTGACGGGCTTACCTGTGGTCGACAAATCCCTGAAAGTGATTGGGTTCTTGTCTGAACAAGATTGCATCGGAAAAATCTTGAACGAAAGCTTTTACGGATACTCAGATGCCGTGGTCAAAGATGTCATGCAAAGCGACATAGTGAGTATTTCTCCAGAAACCAGCATTATCGATCTAGCTCAACAAATGAAAAGCAATCGACCAAGAGTTTACCCCGTTGTGGAAAACGAACGACTGTTAGGGGTAATCAGCCGAACGGATGTACTGACAGCACTTAAACTCCATATTAAACAAATGAAATCGACTCATATTTAATGAATACTTGAAACAAAATTCACCCCTGAAGATTCTGGACAACGCCCATATTAGCCGACATTATTATCGGCCAATATGGGCGCTTTTATATGTGCAGTGATGAGCGCTTTCAGCGTTTAAAAACAATTTCATGGTTCAGTCAAAGCAGAACAATCAAGGAAGAACAATCCATGACGTCAAAACTCTTTAAAACGGTTCTCATTACAGGTTGCTCTTCTGGTATCGGAGAAACCCTTGCTATCGAATTAAGTCGGCAAGGGTATCAAGTATTAGCAACCGCACGGAATGCAGATAAGTTGGCTTCGCTTTCCGAGCAAGGAATTTCAACCTACGCCTTAGACGTCACAAATCAAGCATCGATTGATCAACTGGCAGACAAATTCCAGCAAGAGAACATTGCTATTGATGCCATCATCAATAATGCGGGCTATGCAGCCATTGGCCCCGTGGCCGAACTTCCTATTGAAGATCTAGAGAAACAACTGGCCACCAATGTCACGGGTATTGTACGTGTTACACAAGCCTTTACCCAAAATATGATTAATCAAAAGAAAGGTCTCATCGTCAATATCGGTTCGGTTTCCGGCATACTCACCACGCCGTTTTCCGGTGCGTATTGCGCAAGTAAAGCCGCAGTACATTCGTTGACCGACGCACTGAGAATGGAACTGGCGCCCTTTAATGTAAAAGTGGTTGATGTGCGACCTGGTGCCATTCAATCAAGCTTCGGGAACAACGCAATGGCTGGAACTGAAAAGAACCGGGAGCAATTTAAGCGATATATACAGATTTTTGAAAAAATTATGGAACGCGCCAACGCATCTCAAGATAACCCAACATCAACGGATGAATTTTGCAAAACGCTCATCAAGCAGTGTTTTACCGACAACCCCGTCTCAATTCAATACATTGGCAATGGCAGTATCACATTACCTTTCCTAAAACGATGGTTGCCAACACCTCTGCTGGATAAGATTCTCTCCAAGAAATTTGGGCTTAACTTATTGAAGTAACAGGCATTAAAACAGCAGACACAAAAAACGACCCATGCGGGTCGTTCTTAGAGAATCACAAATAAGCTTATAGCTCTACAGTAATCTTCTGACAGGCATCACGAGCAATCGCTCTGGCGTCATCAACATCGCTTCCTCTCGCCAACGTCACGCCCATTCGACGCTTACCAGAGACTTCAGGCTTACCAAATAAACGGATCTGCGTATCTGGTTGTGCCATAGCTTCAGTCAAACCAGAGAAGCGGACGTGATTCGATTCGCCTTCCACTAACAATGCACAAGATGCCGATGGACCATGTTGACGAATATTAGGAATTGGCAAATTAAGGATCGCTCGGGCATGAAGCGCAAATTCCGATAAGTCTTGAGAAATCAACGTCACCAATCCAGTATCATGAGGTCGAGGGGAGACTTCGCTAAAATATACTTGATCACCTTTAATGAACAACTCGACACCAAATACGCCCTGACCGCCCAAAGCAGCAGTCACTTTTTCAGCAATGTCTTTGGAAGCGCTTAATGCTTCCCTCGACATCGCTTGAGGCTGCCAAGACTCACGATAGTCGCCCTCTTTTTGGATATGACCAATGGGCTCACAGAAGCTCACACCATCACAATGACGCACGGTTAATAAAGTAATTTCATAATCGAAATCGATAAAGCCTTCCACAATCACACGGCCTTTGCCAGCACGTCCCCCTTCTTGTGCATAAGCCCAAGCAGAATCAATATCGGATTCAGCACGAACCACCGATTGACCTTTGCCTGACGAACTCATGATAGGCTTTACAACACATGGCATACCAACGGCGTTGATCGCTTGCTCGAAGCTCTCTTTGGTGTCTGCAAACTGATAAGGTGAAGTAGCCAGCGCCAATTCCTCTGCCGCCAAGCGACGAATGCCTTCACGATTCATCGTCAGCTGCGTGGCTTTTGCTGTTGGAATGATGTTAAAGCCTTCTGCCTCTAACTCAACTAAAGCTTGTGTTGCAATGGCCTCAATTTCAGGCACAACCAAGTCCGGCTTTTCTTGCTCAATTACTGTTCTCAATGCTTGTTCATCAAGCATGTCAATTACATGCGAGCGATGCGCCACCTGCATTGCAGGAGCGTTGGCATAACGATCTACGGCAATTACTTCAACACCCAAACGCTGAAGTTCGATGACGACTTCTTTTCCTAACTCGCCACAACCACACATCATGACTTTCGTTGCAGACTGGCTTAATGGCGTACCAATTGATGCCATAGTATTTTCCTTTTATTCGAGATAAATCGATTCCGACATTAACCAATAAAATTAAACGACGCTTTTTCTCGTTCGCGTACGCGTTCCATAACTGCTTTCTTTTCAGAATTTGAAAACGCCCCCCATTGGGAAATTTCCTGACCAGAGCGATAACAGCCCTGACAGATATCATCATCATCCAAATAACAAATACTCACACAGGGAGAAGGAACGGGCTTATCAATCTGTTCTGACATACAATACTCTATTTAACACGTACAAATCTTAAAGAGCGCCATTTTACTGAACAGATTGATCAAATGATAGGCACGACGATACGGAAGCTATTATACGGTTATGCCATTGGCTCTAGTGTACGCCGAAAAAAGTCAGCATTTTTCACATAATACTGGGCACTTAACTCAAGCATCTTTTTCTGGGCCTCAGATAATTCGCGTTTAATTTTGGCAGGCGAGCCAACCACTAAAGAGCCATCTGGAATCTCCATCCCTTCTGGAATGAGGGCATTGGCCCCAATTAAACAATACTTACCAATCTTGGCGCCGTTTAGCACGACTGCATTTATCCCGACTAGGCTGTAATCACCAATCGTGCAGCCATGAAGCATGGCTTTATGACCAATTGTCACACCACGACCTAATGTAAGCGGATAACCTGCATCGGTATGAATGACAGTTCCATCTTGGATATTGGACTCTTCGCCAATGTGTATCAATTCATTATCACCACGGATAACTGCGTTAAACCAAACACTGGAATGCTCTTCGAGCACGACATTCCCAATGACAGTCGCATTCGGTGCAACATAGATATTGGGCGACTTTAACGTTACTTTGACATCCCCAAGTGCATACAACATGCTCAATCCTCTTAGCTATTATTATTTAATTTTTATTTTAATCACGTTCAGCGATAACGAATCCTGGAGTCGTCCGGCTTGCTGAATAAATCAAAACCGGCATCAAATCCAACATCCAAAAACTCACTAAGTATCATCGCACTCAGCCCCCAAATTTCATACTCTTCATAGAAATAGCAAGGGATATAGACCTCTCCCTTAGGATGCTGAATACGATCAAAACAATCCGGTTCATTTTGCAGAAAATAGTCCACAGGCACATGAAAGATGGCATCCAATTCCCCTTGGTTTGCCACTAATTGATGTGTTCCTTCCACCAAACCAATGTAGGGATAAACCAGAATACCTTGCCGGGAAACAACTTGGCTCAACTGACCTAATAATCGTATAGACTCTCTTGGAAGAGCAATTTCTTCTTCCGTTTCTCTAAGTGCCGTTTCAACAAGACAGGCATCTTCAGGATCTTTTTTACCACCAGGAAAGGCCACCTGCCCCGCATGAGAATTAAGGTGATTTGCCCGTTGTGTAAAAATGATTTCAGGCTGATCTTGATCCTGAGTAATGGCAAGTAAAACAGCGGCTTCAGGTAATTCAAGCCCAATAGCATTAGGAGTGTGATTGTCCAGCCGTTGCTGTAAATCATTCATACAAACCAAACGAGACAAAGGTATTCCTCAATACAATAAACATCCCAGCATTGAACCATGAGAACAAAAAATGATTCAAGCCATTCTGCGCCAAGATTTTACGACCTGCGCGAAGCACCTAACAATAGTTGCGTTATGCACTTCCAGAGAATTACTATGTAAAGCACGGATATAGGCTAGATAATTATTCGCATCAAAATCGCTAATGAAACACTGATCCATACACCAATACATCAAGCTATGGTGAAATCGTTTCTTTTGAATGTTGCACTTATTATCTGGATTAATATAAAAGCGTTCTAATACAACAAGTATAGTCGGATAAAGTAATGAAGTTTTGCAGTGCGTGTGGTGCCCCGGTAACTCTTGAAATTCCAGACATGGACAATCGCTTAAGACACGTCTGTACCCAATGCAAAACAATCCATTACCAAAACCCTCGTATTGTCGCAGGCACACTTCCTTTTCATCAGGACAAGATTCTACTGTGCAAGCGAGCGATCGAGCCAAGACTAGGCTTCTGGACTCTACCCGCAGGTTTTATGGAAAATGAAGAAACAACTCCGAATGCAGCGGTTCGTGAAACACTTGAAGAGGCCAACGCCAGAGTAAAGTTGGGTCAACTCCTTAGCGTCATCGACGTACCTCACATCAGCCAAGTTCACATGTTTTTTACCGCTGAACTTTCCGATCTAGAATACAGTTCCGGACCTGAATCACTTGAAGTAGAGTTATTTTCTGAAGAAGAGATTCCGTGGGACGACATTGCATTTCCAACGGTAAAAAGAACATTACGGCATTTCCTTAAAGCCAGAGCTAATCAGATTGCCATTAATGAAATGGAGTTACTGGTGGACCATATCGATTTTGCAAATCGCATCAAAAAATGATGTCAAAAAATAAGAGCTATCTTACAGATCAACCAACTGGATAACATCGTAAGCGGGTTCTTCATAAGGGTGACTTGATTTCATCGCTTCAATCACGCCGACCAGCAAAGCATCATCACAGACCAGTTCGACTTTGTACTCATCCACGTACTCAACCTCACCTTGCGATCCAATGTAAGGGTTGGAGCCACTGAGAGCCCGGAATTGCCCTTGCCCTTTGGATTGCCAACAGCATTGATCGTAATTACCAATACGCCCAGCACCCGCTTGAAACATAGCGCTTTTCACTTGCTCAAGATGACTCTCAGGAATAAAGATCGCAAGCTTGTACATAACTTATGAATTAATTGAGGTTGTCGCAGATTGATCTGTATAAAGTTCAGTGAGGTACGCATCGCCTGACTCCGTCAGCATCCACCGAATATCGCGCCCTTGCATGACTTCCCGAATCAGATCCTGACCTCTCAGATAAATCTTAATCCGATTAATACTATCATTGGAAAGGCGAATATCCGCCACAGCATGAGAATCGGGGTACCTGGCCTTGATTGGTTCCTGAACATCACTGGCTAATGCAGCCGAGATCACCAAGCGTATCTTTTCTTCAGAAATGGGTTTAAGCATGTGAGGCGCTACCGCCAGAAAGACAGTATCCCAAGTCATGTTCCAAGTTTCAGAAATGGTTTTGAAATTACCACCACTAAACACCTTAGCGCTAAATGACACCGTAACTCGTTTATTTCTAGAAGGAGCAACTTTCGACAAAGCAACATTAGAAGACGTAACCAAGGTTGATGGTGCGGAAGCAAGGGCTTTTTTGGCTTCTTCAAGCTCACGTTTCAGTGCTTTGATTTCTTTCATCTGGTTGGTTTGAGATAACTGACCAGAGACATTTTCTTGAGAAGTAATCGTCGATTGTGACGAGACAGGCATCAAGCCTAAATTATGAGCGCTTTTCAGCTTACGAATCGCCATAAGCAATTGTTTACGCAGATCCGTTAAGCATGTCCAATAACGAACCTTATGGGAAGACAGAAATTTGCGAAACTCCTGTAAATGCGCACTCTTGGAAACAGACGCTTCTGAACTTTTTAAACAAAAAGGAAAGATAGGTTTACCTTGAGTGGTGGCATAAATATAAGCCATGTGCACATAACTTACGCCGCTCGGGGAAAGTTCACCATAAGAATTACCAACCAATAAAAACACCACGTCCGATTCGTCAATCATGGAACGGGTAACTTCCCAGTGATTGTTTTGAGACGAAGGATTTAAACCAATGCCCATTGGAATGCACTGGTGCTTCACAAGCTCAAAGCTTGCTTCTACAGCAACAGATTCCAATTCGGTCACGTCATGAGCGATAAAAACACGATAACGTTGGTCTTTCACTTCCACCTCTCTGAACGTCATATACAACTATCCCTATCACAACGCCTGTATTCTTATTCTATCCATCAGTGGATTAGCATTTCAGACGCGATAACTTCAGATCTTCCTTTGATAAATCAGTAATAAAAGCAGTTATTGTAAAGTGTAGACAGTTATTAACTGTTCAATAAACAAGCACTACCCTAACCAAAGTTAGGAATAAGAATCTAGTATACATGAACCTAACCTCATGAAAACGCTCATCTACGCCAAAAGCAGGTTCATAAGTAATACTTTCAGATTATTTTCACATTTTACGTCACAAAAAAGGCCACATGACATTATCATGCGGCCCTTTTGGGTATAACCGAGCGATTAATCCACCCAGCGGCGAGCGTTTCGGAACATTCTCATCCACGCACCGTCTTCATTCCACTGACTTGGAGCCCAAGAGTTTTGAACCTTACGGAACACACGCTCAGGGTGCGGCATCATAATAGTCACACGACCATCATCATTAGTTAAACCGCCAATCCCCATTGGAGAACCATTAGGGTTGAATGGATACTGTTGCGTCTGCTGACCATAGTTATCCACATAGCGAATCGCCACTGTACCGCTTGTATTAGCAGTATCTAAATGCGCTGTATCACGGAACTCAGTACGCCCTTCACCATGCGCAATAGCAATCGGCATTTTAGAGCCTGACATACCTTGCAACAGAATCGATGGGCTATCTTGCACTTCAACCATAGCAACACGAGCTTCAAATTGTTCAGATTCGTTTCGAACAAAACGAGGCCAGTGGTCTGTACCAGGAATCAATGACGCCAAGTTAGATAACATCTGACAACCGTTACACACACCCAATGCAAAACTGTCTTCACGTTCAAACAATCCTGCAAACTGATCACGAGCGCGCGCATTAAACAGAATGGACTTAGCCCATCCTTCACCAGCGCCTAGAACATCACCGTAAGAGAAACCACCACAAGCCACTAAACCACGGAATTGATCCAAGGTAATACGGCCCGACAGAATATCACTCATGTGAACATCAATCGCTTCGAAACCAGCACGATCAAAAGCAGCTGCCATTTCAACCTGACCATTAACCCCTTGCTCACGAAGAACGGCTACTTTCGGACGTACACTCTTAGCAATATACGGCGCAGCTACGTTCTCATTAACATCAAAGGTAAGATCTACAGACAAACCTGGGTCCTGATCATCCAAGATATTAGCAAACTCTTGATCTGCACAATCCGCATTATCACGTAGCTTTTGAATTTCAAAACTGTTACGAGACCACAACTGTTGTAGCTCAGCACGGCTACGATCAATCAACAAGTCGTCATCCAAAGATACTCGAATTTGCTGATCATCGTTCAAACTTGCCACAACACCAGAACAATCCCCCAGACCGGCACCGTTCAATTGAGCCAGAACGAAATCCAAGTCCTCACGACGAACCTGAATCACAGCACCTAGCTCTTCGTTGAAGAGTACTTGAAGTGCTTCGTCAGCACTGTCTGCAAGATAATCCAGATTGATATCAACACCAGTACGGCCAGCAAATGCCATTTCAGTCAACGTTGCGAACAAACCACCGTCCGAACGATCGTGATAAGCCAATAACTTGTCATCTGAATTTAGCCCTTGGATAACAGCAAAGAAGGCTTTCAAGTCTTCAGCGTCGTCCAAGTCTGCACACTGATTACCCACTTGGTTGAATACCTGGGCCAAACAAGAACCGCCTAAACGATTCTTACCACGACCAAGATCAATCAATACCAAGTCAGTCTCGCCTTGATCTTTCTTCAATTCAGGCGTCAGGGTTTTACGCACATCATTAACAGGTGCAAAACCAGAAATGATCAGGGACAAAGGAGCTACGACGGATTTCGTCTCTTCACCTTGCTCCCAAACAGTCTTCATAGACATAGAGTCTTTACCTACCGGGATTGATATACCCAGTTCAGGACAAAGCTCCATACCCACAGCTTTTACTGTGTTATAAAGATTTTGGTCTTCACCTGGATGCCCTGCTGCAGCCATCCAGTTCGCAGACATTTTAATGTCTGAAATCTGATTAATAGACGCTGATGCCAAGTTGGTAATGGCTTCACCGATCGCCATCCGGCCAGATGCAGGAGCGTTAATCAAAGCAATTGGTGTACGCTCACCCATCGCCATCGCTTCACCCGCATTGGTATCGAAGCTAGACGTTGTTACTGCAGCGTCTGCTACCGGCACCTGCCATGGGCCAACCATCTGATCGCGATTAACCATGCCGGTAATTGAACGGTCACCGATCGTAATCAAGAAACTCTTACTGGCAACGGTTGGAAGACTTAAGACTCGATTAGCGGCTTCATCCAACGTTACACCGTCAAAACTTAAGCCCGACAACTCTGCCGTTTGCGTTTCAAAAGAACGCTGCATCTTAGGTGGTTTACCAAGTAGAACTTGAAGAGGTAAATCTACTGGATTGTTCTCGAAGTGCTCATCGTTTAGTAGCAAGTGTTCTTCTTCCGTTGCTTCACCAACAACAGCAAAAGGACAACGCTCACGCTCACATAATGCTTCGAAACGCTTCATGTCTTCTGGAGCTACCGCCAACACATAACGCTCTTGAGATTCGTTACACCAGATCTCCGCCGGAGACATACCCGGCTCATCATTTGGAACGTCACGCAATTGGAAACGGCCACCGCGGCCAGCATCGCTCACCAACTCAGGCAAAGCGTTAGAAATACCACCAGCACCCACATCGTGGATAAATTTAATCGGGTTTTCATCACCCATCTGCCAGCAGCGATCAATCACTTCCTGACAACGACGCTCCATCTCAGGGTTATCACGCTGAACCGAAGCAAAGTCCAGGTCAGCACTGCTTGAACCAGAGGCCATTGACGAAGCTGCACCACCGCCAAGACCGATCAGCATGGCAGGGCCACCCAATACGATCAGCTTAGCGCCAACAGGAATTTCTTTTTTCTCAACATGCTCGCTGCGAATATTACCCAAGCCACCTGCAATCATGATTGGCTTGTGATAACCGCGCATTTCCGTTCCCGCAACGCCTTCTGCTTGTTGCTCATAGGTACGGAAATATCCATTCAAATTTGGACGACCAAACTCGTTATTGAACGCAGCGCCACCGATCGGCCCTTCGATCATAATATCGAGTGCAGAAACAATACGTTCAGGCTTACCGTATTCACCTTCCCATGGTTGTTTCCAGCCTGGGATATTCAAGTTAGATACGGTAAAACCAGTTAAGCCTGCTTTCGGCTTACTTCCGATACCCGTTGCACCTTCATCACGAATTTCACCGCCGGAGCCCGTTGCTGCACCTGAGTGAGGCGCAATGGCTGTTGGGTGGTTATGTGTTTCCACCTTCATCAAGATGTGGATATCTTCTTCGTGATACGCGTACTTATTCGCACCAGGTTCAGGGAAGAAACGGCCTGCTTTATGACCTTTAATCACTGAAGCGTTATCTTTATAAGCGCTTAAAACGTCCTGACCGCTTAACTCATTGGTGTTTTTGATCATCTTAAACAGGGATTTATCTGCCTGTTTACCATCAATCACCCAATCCGCATTGAAGATTTTATGGCGACAATGCTCAGAGTTTGCTTGCGCAAACATCATTAATTCAACGTCAGTAGGGTTTCTCTCAAGTGCCTTGAAATTCTCAACCAGATAATCAATTTCATCTTCGGCCAACGCTAATCCCCAATCGTCGTTGGCAACTGCCAAAGCATCACGACCGCCCTCAAGAATATTTACGGTTCTTAGAGGTTTAGGTTCAGATTGGGTAAACAATAACTCTGCACCACCCATGGACGAGAAAACCGCTTCCGTCATGCGATCATGCAATAAGTCAGCAAGGACTTTCTTGGTTGCCTCTTCGACAGGCGAATCCGTACGAATATAATAAGCAACGCCGCGCTCAATGCGCTGAACACTGTGCAACCCACAGTTATGTAATATATCTGTTGCTTTACTGGACCATGGTGAAATCGTTCCCGGACGAGGAACCACTAAAAACAGAGTACCGTTCAAGTCTTCAACTGACTCGCTCGGACCATATTCAAGTGCCTTATTCAGAATGGTCTGTTCATCTTGACTGAGTGTTCCATCAAGAGAAACAAAGTGCATGAATTCTGCGTAAACCCCCGTCACAGCTGGGACGGCGGATTGAAGAGTGTTAAGAAGTTTTTCAGATTTAAACTTGGAAAGCGCTGGTGCACCGCGAAGCTCAAGCATACTGAGGAAGCCCCTGACTATAATTTAGACTATTCCCAGCTTTTTCACGCTGGAAATTCAAGGCGTGAATGATACTGGAAAAGCAAACAAACGGCTACTTATGTCACACTTCTAATCACACTAGAATGCTCATTCAAAAAAAAGAACATAAAATAACCACCACTAACATGAATTCGTGATTTACTTCACATATTAGTCGAGATATGAGGTCTTTAAGGTTTGAACTTTATTGATATCTTAAAAACAGGATGGCTAAACACTGGACGTACTTCAGCATTTTCTCATTTGGATTCGATCCAAAAGCTGAGTCGTGCTGTCGTGCTTGGTCTCTTATCAGCTCTATCCTTATTCGGCTGTACCCACCCTACTGAACTAGAAACGATCCAGCGTGAAGGTACATTAAATGTCGTTACCATTGACAGTGATCGCACGCTGGTTGAAAAAGACGGGGAAACTGTTGGCTTCGAATACGAATTAGCCAAACAGTTTGCGGATCGTTTAGGTGTCAAACTTCGCATGTACAGCGTAGACAGCATCGAACAAGTCTACGACAGTATTAATCAAGGTTATGCTTCGCTTGCAGCGCCCGGAATTGCATTAAATATTCAAGCCAACCAAGTAATATCTCCAACCTATGCATCATCATCTACCATTGCAATTTATCGCCAAGGCTCGGTAAAGCCTGGTGCACCGACCGACCTAATTGGTAAAAAGGTAGCAGTAATCAAAGACAGTCCAGCTGAGCATTGGTTACAAGTCACCACTCAAGCTTTACCAGACTTAACATGGGAAGCCATCCCATCTCCAGACATTGTTTCTCTGTTTGCCGAGTTAGATGCACAACATTTTGATGTACTGATCGCTTCTGATCATGACTATGAAGCCTATCAAGCCTACTTTCCTGAGCTTAGAGTTGCCTTTTCCGGCCTAGATAATCAAGAAATTGGCTGGTTATTCACCAAGTCTGAAGATCTCAGCTTATATAACAAGGCGGTCGATTTTTTAAGCGATGAAACGACTGCTGAGCAGATCTCGTATTTACAAGAAAAGTACTACGGCCACCAGTCTCGTCTGGATTTTGTCGGCGCTAAAACGTTCAAATACCACACCAGAAAACGCTTGCCGAAATACCGTGAATCCATCGAAAAGGCTGCTGAGAAGTACCAGCAAGATTATTATTTATTAGCCGCTATTGGTTATCAGGAATCACATTGGAACCCAAGAGCTAAGAGCCCAACTGGTGTTCGTGGATTTATGATGCTGACTCGCCCAACAGCGAAAGACATGGGCGTATCTAATCGTCTGAATGCAAAACAAAGCATTGAAGGCGGTGCGCGGTACTTTACTCGTCTGCACAAAAGCTTACCCGAACGCATTCAAGAACCAGATCGAACCTGGTTTGCCTTAGCCGCATACAACGTTGGTCGTGGTCACTTGGAAGATGCTCGCATTCTCACGGAACAAGGTGGAAAAAATCCCGATAAGTGGGCAGACGTAAAAGAATTCTTACCATTACTGCAAGATCGCCGCTGGTATAAAAAAACCAAATATGGCTATGCTCGTGGGTATGAACCCGTAATCTATGTACAGAATATCCGTCGATATGTCGATGTACTTCGTTGGTACGATCACCAACAAGAAGAAATCCGTATCGCGCAAGCTAAAGAAGATGAGACGAGTGAGGAGCAACAACCGACCTCATTAGAAGCGCCAGTGATCATGCTGTAGATGAATAAGGATTGAGCAAAAGTAAAAGTCGAACAAAATAAAAAAGAGAGCCTGTGCTCTCTTTTTTTATAGCTCTTGATACAAAGCTAAATATTCCTGGTAGCGCAGCATTGACGGCTTGCGACGGTACTTAAAGAAGTTTTGCATCAATACTCTGGCCGAAGATTCTAAAACACCACCCTGCCACTCAACCATATGATTAAACTGGGGTTGATCAAACATCTGTTGATGACTGCACACCGCACCCGCTTTTGGTTCAGAAGCACCAAACACCACCCGTGACACTCGGGAATGGATAATAGCACCCGCACACATAGCGCAAGGCTCGACCGTCACATATAGCGTTGTGTCCACCAAACGGTAATTATCAATGCGCTGCGCCGCATCCCTCAGACACTGAATCTCAGCATGAGCTGTCGGATCAGATGACGTAATTGGACGATTCCAGCCCTGACCAATAATCACATTATCTCGTACCAACACCGCACCCACTGGCACTTCACCCTCAAACCAGGCATTAACACCTAATTTCAGAGCCTGCTTCATCCAGTATTGGTCTTGGGTTAGTTGATTCGTCGTCATTTTGAATGAAATATAGAGAGGAAGGATGGCTTGAATGAATTGAAATAATGAGGGTTTCTCGTCTGCGAGAACAGACGAGAAATACTATTATTTTATTCCCACTCAATCGTCGCTGGCGGCTTCGAACTCACATCGTAAGCCACACGAGAAATACCTGAGATTTCGTTAATGATACGATTCGACACTTTCTCCAAAAGCTCATAAGGAAGATGCGCCCAACGAGCCGTCATGAAATCAATGGTCTCTACCGCTCGAAGTGAGACAACCCACTCATAACGACGACCATCACCCACAACGCCTACAGATTTCACAGGAAGGAATACAACGAAAGCCTGAGAAGTTTTGTGATACCAATCCGCTTTATGTAGTTCTTCAATGAAAATCGCATCGGCTTCACGAAGAATATCCGCATACTCTTTCTTAACTTCACCAAGAATACGAACCCCCAAACCAGGGCCTGGGAATGGATGGCGGTAAACCATGTCGTATGGCAAACCAAGCTCTAAACCGATCTTACGTACTTCGTCTTTAAACAGTTCGCGAAGAGGCTCAACCAAATCAAGCTTCATATCTTCAGGCAGACCACCTACGTTGTGGTGAGACTTAATAACGTGCGCTTTACCGGTTTTTGCAGCTGCAGATTCAATCACATCAGGGTAAATCGTACCCTGAGCCAAGAACGAACAATTGCTCAACTTAGCCGATTCTTCATCGAATACCTCAATAAAGGTATTACCAATGATTTTACGCTTAGCTTCCGGATCAGCAACGCCTTCCAATTTGGATAGGAAACGCTCTTCCGCATCCGCACGGATAACACGTACGCCCATGTTTTTAGCAAACATATCCATGACCTGATCCCCTTCGTTCTTACGAAGTAGACCATTATCCACAAATACACAGGTTAGCTGATCGCCAATGGCTTTATGAAGCAAGGCAGCAACTACGGACGAATCCACACCACCGGATAGACCAAGCAATACTTCGCCGTCGCCTACTTGTTCTTTCACTTTAGCGATTTGATCTTCAATGATGTTCGCCGGTGTCCACAGCTTCTCGCAGCCACTTAACTCAAGAACAAAGTGCTCAAGAATGCGACCACCTTGAAGTGTATGCGTTACTTCAGGGTGGAATTGAACGCCATAGAAACGCTTCTCTTCGTTATACATGCCAGCAATCGGACATGAATCCGTTGAAGCCATTAGCTCAAAGCCTTGTGGCATAGCTACAACTTTATCACCATGACTCATCCACACATCTAACAAGGAATCGCCATTGTCATTTAGATGATCTCGGATATCGTGAAGCAGAGAACTTTGTCCTTCAACTTTCACCTGCGCATAACCAAACTCACGAAGAGTGGATGACTCAACTTTACCGCCCAACTGCTCGGCCATGGTTTGCATGCCATAACAAATCCCCAATACAGGCACGCCCAGATTGAATACTACTTCCGGTGCACGAGGAGATTGGCCCTCTGTTACTGACTCTGGTCCGCCCGCCAAAATAATGCCCTTCGGATTAAAGTCACGAATATCCTGTTCAGACATATCGAAGGCGTGGATCTCTGAATACACACCGATTTCACGAACTCTGCGTGCGATCAACTGAGTGTACTGACTACCAAAATCAAGAATAAGGATTCGTTGAGCATGGATATCTTGAGTCATGGAAATTAATTCCTTAGAAAATAAGAGAAAACATCGGTTATGGATAACTTTAGACAGTTTTTAGTTACCCAATTAAATAATGGGGCCTACGCCCCATTATTCGATAAAGCACAGTAATTTAACCACCTACACGGTAGTTTGGTGCTTCTTTCGTAATATGAACATCGTGTACGTGAGATTCACTCATACCGGCATTGGTAATCTGAACAAACTCAGGCTCCGTACGCATTGAATCAATGGTCTGACAACCGGTATACCCCATTGAAGAACGTAAACCGCCCATCAACTGATGAACAGTATTCGACAAAGGTCCTTTACATGCGATTCGACCTTCAATACCTTCCGGAACCAGCTTTTCCACGCCTTCTTTTGCATCTTGGAAGTAACGATCACTGGAACCCTGGCTTTGGCCCATCGCACCTAAAGATCCCATACCACGGTAAGACTTGTAGGCACGACCTTGGTATAGCTCTACTTCACCAGGTGCTTCATCAGTACCCGCCAACAAGCTACCCGCCATAACGACGCTTGCACCAGCAACAATCGCTTTCGCCAAATCACCAGAGAAACGAACACCGCCATCAGCAATCAGAGGAACACCTGTTCCTTTCAACGCTTCTGCCACATTAGCAATTGCAGAGATCTGTGGTACACCTACACCGGCAACAATACGAGTTGTACAGATAGAACCTGGACCAATACCCACCTTAACGCCGTCCGCACCCGCTTCTGCAAGCGCTTTTGCCGCTTCACCTGTCGCAATGTTACCACCAATGACCTGAACTTCAGGGAAGTTCTGCTTCACCCAAGCTACGCGATCAATAACACCTTTTGAGTGACCATGTGCAGTATCCACAACGACCACATCAACGCCAGCAGCTACCAAAGCAGATACACGATCAGGCGTTTCTGGGCCAGTACCAACAGCGGCACCTACACGCAAACGACCTTGATCATCTTTACAGGCATTCGGGAAAGCATTCGATTTAGCGATGTCCTTAACCGTCATCAAACCAACCAGTTTGTCAGCGTCGCTTACAACCAAAACTTTCTCAATGCGATTAATGTGAAGCAACTCTCTAACACGGCCAGCGCTGGTGCCTTCTTTTACAGTGATCAGCTTATCTTTGGGTGTCATTACTGAATTAACTGTTGCGTCCAGATTCAGTTCAAAGCGAACATCACGACTGGTCACAATGCCGACAAGTTCATCACCATCGACCACAGGAACACCTGAGATGTTGTTGCGACGGGTAATATCGATCAACTCACGAATCGTGGTATTACTGGAAACAGTGATAGGATCTTTAACAATCCCGCTTTCGTACTTTTTCACGGCACGAACTTCTGCGGCTTGCTGCTCAATGGTTAGATTTTTGTGAATTATCCCTAAGCCACCCTCTTGCGCCATGGCAATCGCCAGACGAGATTCAGTTACTGTGTCCATAGCAGCTGAAACTAAAGGAATATTCAGCTCGATATCACGTGTGATACGAGTTTTAAGACTCACGTCTTTAGGGAGAATTTCGGAATAACGAGGGACGAGTAAAACGTCATCAAAGGTCAATGCATCTTGGGCGATACGTAGCATAATTTATTCCTGAAGCTAATGAATTATGCGCGCACATTATATCCTCGTAAATGCTTCGGGTAAACTCAAAGATGCAAGATTCGTATCCAAAAGTTTCGATAAAACTGATAATATTTTCCGATTCATCCATTTAGTCACCCAGGCAGCACTTCTTTCATGCTTTTTAACCGGCCTCTTTCTGTTTCAGAACTCAATAAACACACCAAAGATTTATTGGAAACACACTTTTTATCCGTAGAAGTAACAGGGGAAGTATCCGGATTTGTAGCCGCAGCCTCCGGCCATTGGTATTTCACGCTGAAAGATAGTAAAGCACAGGTGAAATGCGCCATGTTTCGAGGGCAAAATCGCAGCGTTATTCGTCCCCCCAAAAATGGAGACAAAGTTAAGATCCAAGCACGAGTAACCCTCTATGAAGCTCGCGGCGACTTTCAGTTAGTTGCTAACGCATTGGAACATGATGGAACAGGTGCATTACTAGCAGCCTATGAACGATTAAAACTAAAGCTTGAACAGGAAGGCCTGTTTGCACCAGGACATAAAAAACTAATTCCTGCATTTGCCAGAGAAATTGGAGTGATCACCTCACCCACAGGGGCTGCAATTCAGGATATTCTGCACGTTACACAACGACGCTTTCCGCTGGCCAACATCACCCTTTACCCGACTCAAGTGCAAGGAAGCGATGCACCACTGCAAATAATGTCGGCATTACATTCAGCCATCAGTCAAAATAAATGCGATGTATTGATTATTGGCCGAGGCGGCGGATCAATTGAAGACCTATGGTGCTTCAACGACGAACAATTAGCCCGAATGATCTACAGCTGCCCTATTCCAATTATTTCCGCAGTAGGCCATGAAGTCGATTTTACTATTTCAGATTTCGTTGCGGATCTTCGCGCTCCTACACCGTCAGCAGCAGCTGAAGTAGTCACCCCTGACCAGTTTGAATGGCAAACCCGTTTCGCCAATCAACAAAAACGCTTGATCTATGCCATTCGTCAGAAACTCAAACTCTTACATCATCAACTGGCAGTACAAAGCAGCAACCTGAGATCACCAAAACAAAAGCTTGAACGTGATGCGCAACGTTTAGACGAATTAAATTTCCGACTAAAAGCGGCCATCCGCCAAACACTAAGCTCTCTGGAAAATAAACAAGCTCTACTCGAACAGCAAGTTTTAAAACATCACCCAAAACAAAAGCTGTCGAATCATAAAGGAAACCTTCGTCAACTGGAGCAACGCCTACAACGCGCTATTCAGCAACGGCTCATAAGCAAGCGTAGCGAATTCCAATCCCTAATTAAGTCCTTACAGCTTATCAGCCCACTAAATACCCTGGAACGCGGTTATTCCATAACCTCAAGCAATGGCAAAATCGTTCAACAAAGTGATCAGGTTACGGTCGGCGAAAAAATTGATGTGCAACTTAAGAAAGGGAAGATAGAAGCCAGTGTGACTCGGGTCGAATGAGCTCGGGTCGAATGAGCTCGGGTCGAATGAGTTCGACCTGAAAGATACAGATAAAACTAAAGCTTGAAAGGTTCAGGTATCCCCCAAACCTTTCAGATAATCTATACGCTTCCCTAGGAAACAGTATTCGGATGAATTGACTTACGATACTCGCCTGGCGAACACCCTAGCCAACGCTTAAACGCATGATAAAAACTTGAGGTTTCAGCAAAGCCCAACTTATCGGCGATTTGATCCATCTCCAGCTCACCTTCCTGAATGTAACGGATGGCCTTACGCTGACGAACTTTATCTCGCAACACCGCAAACGACGTATCTTGCTTCTTCAATTTACGCTGCAAGGTTCTTGAACTCATATTAAACTTGCTGGCTGCATCCTCCATACTGGCAGGAGCATTACCCAAGTTGTCATCCAAGAACTTCTCAACTTTATTTACCAGCACGTTGTGATGAGGCATCTGACGAAGTTTAGAATTCGCCATTTCGATCAGATTGTCATGAAAAACAGGAAAGTGCCCGGCTAATGGAACATCCAACAGATCACTTTCTACAATGATTTCATCACGTTCTTGATTGAATAGAATCGGAGCGTCAAACACTCGAGCATATTCTTCAACGTACTCAGGCTGTGCATGACGAAAGCGAACCTCAATAACCGTTAATGGTCGTCCCATCAGCCACTCAGCAAGGGTAAGAACACCAGCGAACATGCCTTCAGCAAAGTAAACATGGCGGCGAGTATCGATTTCATCGGTTTCAAAAAGAATACGAGCAACATCCTGCGCTTCCTCTACGATAGTAATATCAATAAACGGAAGCCAAAGGTTTTTATACTCATTGAATCGTGCAATGGCGTCACGACCCGTTTGACTGGTCGCAATCAAAGAACCAACAATGTCCAGTTCTTCATAGCTCAAATGCTCACCCACATGAAGACCGAATACAGGATCTCCCGATAGGCGATGCATACTACCAAACAGTGCTATTACATCATCCTGTGTAATGTAGCTGTCTGGTTGAGCGACTTTATATGGGTCTAAACCCGCCCCACGGAAGATTTCTTCCATGGGAATATCATATTGACGTGCCAAACGAATAAAAACAGGTGCTAGCGCCTGCGTGGACACGGTAGGTTGCATTTCATACCCCACTAATATCTCTAGGCTGTCCCCGGCAGTGCATAAATCAAGTGTCCTATTATTAGTTATTCTGTATTTTTTATAATAGTTATGTTCGGACACTTACAGTAACCAGTCGTACATAATATTTTGATTATTAACAACTGGCTTTGTGAATAGGCGCCAGTTTACTTCCTTTTAACTGATTTTTTCTTGACCGGCTTCACCCTATTCGGATCTTTACGCTTCTGGTTCGGCGTTCGAGTATCTCGTTTATTCGAGAATGGGTTATCACCCGTCTTGAATTCAAACGCCATCGGCGTACCCGTGATATTCAATACCCGACGAAACGTATTTTCTAAATATCTCTTATATGAGTTAGGCAAAGCATTGGTCTGATTTCCATGAATCACAATTCTTGGTGGGTTAGAACCACCTTGGTGCGCATAGCGTAACTTGATCCGATGCCCTTTGACCACTGGAGGCGTATGAACTTTTACCGAGTCTTCGAGAATCTGAGTAAGGTAGTTGGTCGTCCACTTACCCATTGCCGCATCATAAGCAGCTTCAATAGAACCGTACAAGTTACCAACGTTACTGCCGTGCAAAGCGGAAATAAAATGAATATCGGCATAATTAGTAAAGACCAGTCGACGTTCAATTTCTTTCTTAATATGAGACTTTTTGTCTTCGTTTAGACCATCCCACTTATTGATCGCAATAGTAAACGCACGCCCCGCATCAATTACGTAGCCCAAAAGATGTAAATCCTGTTCAACCAAGCCTTCCTGGGCATCAATCACGAGAACAACAACATTTGCATCCTCAATCGCCTGCATGGTTTTAACAATAGAAAACTTCTCGACTGTCTCTTTAACATTCTTTCTGCGCCGAACACCTGCTGTATCAATCAGAGTGTATTCCTTACCGTAACGCTCATAAGGAATATAGACAGAATCACGCGTTGTCCCTGGCATGTCGTAAACAACGACACGCTCTTCACCCAACAATCGGTTTACCAAGGTCGATTTACCAACATTAGGTCGACCTACCACACCAATCTTGATCCCTCGTGAATCAGGTTCAACATTTACACCTGGCTCATAGCTTTCCAGTTCGCCTTTGGCAACCAAACCACGACAGTAGCTATCCCAATATTCAAAAACCTCATCCATCAAAGACTTGATGCCTCGATTCTGCGAAGCAGCAATTGGGAATGGCTCACCGGTAAGACCTAAGCCATAAAAGTCTGCCATGGCAGTTTCCGGGTCAATGCCATCTGTCTTGTTAACAACCAGCCATACCTGCTTTTCGGAGCTACGAAGGTATTTAACCATTTCTTCGTCACCGACGGTCATGCCAGCTTTACCGTCTACCAAAAACAGTACGATGTCAGACTCTTCAACAGCCAATAAAGACTGTTTCGCCATCTCCTGATCAATACCCTTTTCGTCACCGGCAATACCACCAGTATCAATCACCATGAAACGACGGTCTGCCAGTTTTCCCTGACCATATTTACGATCTCGAGTTAAACCGGCAAAGTCTGCCACTAAAGCATCACGGCTTTTGGTTAAACGATTAAAGAGGGTAGATTTACCCACATTTGGACGCCCTACCAGGGCAATCACTGGATCCATTATCTTCTCCGATCAGGACTCTTCCCGAATTTGTACAGCAGCCAGTGTTCCATCACTGGAGTAGATATAAAGAGTATCACCCACAACAATTGGTGGAGATAATAAGCCATCGCTATCGATTCGGATGCGCTCTGCAAACGTCCCCGACAGCTGAGATACAAAGTGTAGATAACCTTCAAAGTCACCAACAACGACGTAGTTACCAAGGGTTACAGGCCGGGTAAGACGACGATTCAACAAGCTGTCTTGTTTCCAGTTAACTGAACTGGATCTATCATCCAGCGCAACCAACTCACCGTTATCCAACGATAGATAAACTTGGCCAAAACCAAACGCAGGACCAACCCACGAAGAAAATTCTTTCTGCCAGCGAACTCGACCAGAGTAAAGATCAATAGCACGCACAAAACCATTAAATCCAACGGCATACATGGTGTCTTGATCAAGAATAGGAGTGCCATCAACATCCGCAAGTTTCTCTAGATCAGACTTGCCACTTGGAATAGAAATACGTTTTTCCCAAAGACTGACACCAGATTCATTATCCAAAGCCACTACTTTACCGTTAGCAAACGCCGCATAGGTAACTTTGTCAT
Organism: Litoribrevibacter euphylliae; assembly: GCF_042646085.1. Classification (NCBI taxonomy): domain Bacteria; kingdom Pseudomonadati; phylum Pseudomonadota; class Gammaproteobacteria; order Oceanospirillales; family Oceanospirillaceae; genus Litoribrevibacter; species Litoribrevibacter euphylliae. The sequence continues at coordinate 560,357 of NZ_JBHRSZ010000002.1, forward strand.
TAATGATCGGATCAGCAGTGCCTCTTAAACTCAGCAAAGGCAAAGTCGCATCGTAATGCCACTTTCGCTCTTTCATTTTGAGATCAAAGCCAAAGACGTGTCCATTTTGAGATTGCACAACCAGCAAATCATCTTGAATGGCAGGGCTCGACAATACCTCACTGGTTAATTGCTCTCTGAACACTTCAGAACCATCTTGGCCATTCAGTACAACCAAGAAACCATCTAAAGTACCAAAAGCAACAAAGCCAGAACCTGCACCAACACCACCCGATACATCAAGATCGAAGCTTACGCTCCAAAGTCGATCCCCTGAGTGTCTGTTGTATGCATAACAGTCACCATCGGCGTCACACACATAGATGGCATCGCCATCAACAGCCGGCTTCAATCGTAACCAGGATTCAGTACCGGCACCATCACCAGCCCAGCGATTCCAAACCTCATCTACACTAATAACAGGTGCAAAATCGACTAACTCAGCTGGTTGTGTGGCTTCATTTTCATCACTGGAACTACAACCCACCGTAGCAACTACAGCTGCCAACAGGGTTAATCGTTTAAATAGGGATAACATTAATTAATGGTCTCAGCTGAAACTACGTCATTAAGATCGTTGCGTTTTAATTCAAGCAAATCGATTGGCATTCCCGCCATACCCGCTTGAGCAATGGCCTTGTCATAAGTATTGCGTGCATCTTCACGCTGACCTTTAGCCAATAAAATGTCCCCTCTTAATTCAAGGGTTCTGGCCGCAAATGCACCTTCAGCCGTTTCAGGCAAAAGCGCTAAAGCATCATCCGATTTTTCTTGAGCATAAAGAACCTGGGCAAGACGAACATTTGTCAGAGCCTTTAACTCTGGAGACGTAGCTTTTGTATTAGCCGTCTTTAAGTGTTCTTCAGCTAAAGCAAAGTCCTTTGTCTCAACAGCAAGTTTTGCCATGATCAGGTCAGCGTATACGGCATAGGCAGTATCACCGTGCTCATCACGTAGCTTAGTCGCCATCTCGAATACTTTGCTACGCTCTTCTTCAGAGGCATCATCAGGCAATGCCACTTGCTCTTCCAGTAAATTTTGGAATTGAGCAGACACTGCTTCAGCTTCTGCTTGGGTATTTTTTTGAAATTGATCCCAACCAAATACGGCAGCAACACCAAGCACAACAGCACCGATCAGGCTCTTTCCGTTTTCATCCCACCAGCGTTTGATTTTCTCTTCTGTGTCATGTTCAAACTGATCGTAATCCACTTGTACTTACTCCTAAATTCCTTAAATGCGCTTCCTTTATTCAGGAAATCACTCGTTATCTTATTGTTCTTAATTAAACGCGAGCGTCTGTTTACAGGTTCTCTTTAAAGTACTGAGTTAACTCTGAAAACGCTACTGACGTTTGTTCACCTTCTTGTAGATTTTTAACCGCTGCCATTTGTTGTTCAATCTCTTGATCACCCAAAATGATGGCAAACTTAGCACCACTGTTACCGGCCTTCTTCATTTGGCTTTTAAAGCTGCCACCACCGCAGTGCAATTGAATTCTAAGATTCTCAGCCTGATCTCGTAATTGCTCAGCTAAAATCATGGCTTCTTGCGCAGCTGCATCCCCCATACTGGTGATGTAAACATCCAGAGTTTGCTTAACTGATTCAGGCACAACATTTAACGTTTCCAGCAACAGCACCAAGCGTTCAACGCCCATAGCAAAACCAACGGCTGGAGTCGCTCGACCACCTAATTGCTCAACCAAGCCATCATAACGACCACCGGCACAAACCGTTCCTTGCGCACCCAGAGAAGTCGTTACCCATTCGAATACCGTTTTACAATAGTAATCTAGACCTCGAACCAACGTCGGGTTAACCACATAGTTCACGCCTGCTTTATCCAAACGCGCCAACAGCTCTTCAAAGTGAGCTTTAGACTCGTCATCGATGTGATCCATTAAGCTCGGTGCATCTTTAAGGATTTCCTGAGTCTCGGGAGACTTACTATCCAAAACACGCAAAGGATTAGTTTCAAGGCGTCTCTGGCTATCAGCATCCAGCTTCTCAAAGTGCTCTTTTAGATACGCTACAAGTGCCGTTTTATACTCAGCGCGAGCCTCATTAGAGGCCAACGTATTAACCTGAAGCTCCAACTCATCCAAGATACCAAACTCTTTCCAAAGTCGAGCACTAATTAAAATCACTTCAGCGTCAATATCAGGACCATTCATTCCGAATGTTTCGACACCCACTTGATGAAACTGACGATAACGCCCCTTTTGTGGTTTCTCATACCGGAACATAGGCCCTGTATACCAAAGACGTTGCGTTTGGTTATACAGCAAACCATGCTCTTCGGCAGCACGAACACAACCGGCCGTTCCCTCTGGGCGTAAAGTGAGACTTTCACCGTTTCTATCGTCAAAGGTATACATCTCTTTTTCAACGATATCTGTAACTTCACCGATGGAGCGTTTAAATAAATCGGTTTGCTCAACAATCGGCATTCGGATTTGTTGGTAACCGTATGTGTTTAAAACCGATTTAATAGTGTCTTCAAAATACAACCAAACAGGCGTCTGATCAGGCAGAATATCATTCATGCCTCTAATGGCTTTAATGCGTGCCAAAACTACCTCTCTCAACTGGACTGATAAAAACCATTCCAGACATAAGCAAAAATTTAAAACGAAATAGAAGTGAGTCGATACCCACCACTTAAGATTTTACGATAACGTCCTCTAGCTCTTTTTGTTTAAGAGCCGCTTTTTCTCTGATCATGCGTTCCATGTCGTCAACCAGAGTCTCATTCTGTAAGCGTTCATGAGGTTTACCATCAATATATACACGATTTGCTGTCGCACCGCCGGTCAAGCCCACATCGGCTTCTTTTGCTTCACCCGGACCATTCACAATGCAACCAATCACTGCTACATCCATAGGGACAACAATGTCCTCTAAACGGGTTTCCAGCTCATTCATGGTATTAATAACATCGTAGGTTTGGCGAGAACAGCTAGGGCAAGCAATAAAGTTAATGCCTCGCGTTCTCAACTTCAAAGACTTGAGAATGTCATAGCCAACTTTAATTTCATTAACCGGATCAGAAGCCAATGACACGCGAATGGTGTCACCAATGCCATCCATCAACAGAATACCAAGTCCTACTGCCGACTTAACGGTTCCATTTCGGAACCCTCCAGCTTCTGTAATTCCAAGATGTAAAGGTTGCTCAATTTGCCCCGCAATCTTGCGGTATGCGTCCACCGTCATAAACACTTCAGAGGCTTTCAAGCTAACTTTAAAATTTTGAAAGTCTAGCTTGTCAAGAATATCAATATGTCGAAATGCAGATTCGACCAAAGCGTCTGCAGTTGGCTCGCCATATTTTTGCTGAAGATCTTTTTCTAACGAACCGGCATTAACACCGATACGAATCGGAATATTCTTATCTTTCGCGCAATCAACTACCTGACGCACACGATCTGCCCGACCAATATTACCAGGATTGATACGTAAACAATCAACGCCCAATTCCATCACACGAAGTGCAATTTTGTAATCAAAGTGGATATCAGAAACCAGTGGAACATTTACCTGCTCACGAATCTGAGCAAAGGCATCAGTCGCTTCCATACTAGGTACCGACACTCGAACAATGTCGGCACCGGCATCTTCAAGCGCTTTAATCTGTGCAACCGTTGCAGCAACGTCGGTGGTTTCCGTATTCGTCATACTTTGAACAGCAATAGGCGCATCACCACCAACGGGAACATCACCGACCATAACTTGACGTGACTTACGACGTTTAATTGGGGACTCAGGATTTTTATTCATGTACTCAAACTACTTAATAACTTTGATCTCAGCTCAGGGATGCTCATTCAAGCATTGCCCCCTGATTAACCGCCTACTTTAAAACGCGCAGACTTACGTTCGAAATAAGGTGATAAGTCTACTGATTGGCCTTGGAACATCAGCTCAACAGCTGTAGTGTCTCCCAAAGTAATAGTAAACGGTGGTATACCTTCTACGCTCGAAGTATCGCCTGCCGACTTAGTTCTTTCCGCTAACTTAGCACCAGTAGAGTCAACCACTTGATACCAACAATCACCCGTGAAGGTAAAGGAAAGCTCCTCTTTAACATCGGCTAATACTTGCTCTTCAGCCTGTAAATCTTCTGAATCAGCTTCAATCTCAGACACACTTTCCAGCATGTCCTGTTCCGGCTGTTCATTCACCGACATCTCTTCTGTCACTTCCGACTCATCGGAAGTAACTGGATCAGAAGGTTGCTCTTCATCTAACCGGGATTCTGGAGTTGTTTCTTCCACTACGTCCAGCGAAGAGTTTGCTTCAACAGACTGTACATTTTCAGCCTCTGAAGAACTTATTTCCGGCTCTGTAGCAGTTGAAGTGCTGTCACTCTGACTGTTCTTGCCCTCTTCCATGCCCAAACCAATCACAACTGCAATTACTACTAGAATTACAATCGCCAAGCCTAAAATCGGTAATTTATTCGATCCAGAACTCTTCTGCCGCTGAGATGCTTCTAATGCTTCAGCTTCTCTTGCCGAATTCTGTTGTTCTATATAGATGCGAACTAATTCTTCACCATTCAAACCCACGATATCGGCATAATTCCTAAGATACCCGCGGATAAAAGTATCACCCGGCAATGTCTCGTATTGCCCGGCTTCCAACGCTTTAATGTACCCTTCCGTCAAACACAAACGAGCAGCAACCATATCAGTAGTCATGCCCTGTTCTGATCTGGCGGACGCCAGAATTTTACCGACAGGTAAACTACTTTTATGACCCACTTCATGTAATGACTGATCCGTCATATCTTGCTGTCCTTATTTTTATAGACTTCCGGAGTTCTGAAACGCATTCTGCTTTAATACTTCAGAGTATTCCGGCGAGTTAGGGTAAAGCTTAGCGAGTAACTGTACATATCTTGCCGCAAGTTCATTACGTTTTGCGCCTTTTTGAATTTGATAACCCAGCAACAAAGTTCTAGGGGTATAGTTGTTAACAGACCCTAAATTCCTTTCATAGTTTCTGAAATAACGTGCCGCAAAACGATAATCTTGTTCAGCGTAACTGATACGCGCTAAATGAATATAAGGTTTGGTTTGCTTAGGATTAATCACTGAAGACTTTTCAAAGGCCGATCGAGCACGATCCGTTTTTTTCAGTTTCAAAGCACACAGACCAAGATTCAAATTGGCCGCTGCAAGATTTTCATACAATTTATCATCAACCACTTTTTCAAATTGGCTCAGTGCCTCGTCATAGCGGCCTTTCGAATAAAGAAACACACCATATAGCTCTTTTCCACGCGTATATTTAGGGTCTGTCTTTATTGCATTTTTATAGTATTTCTCTGCTTCAACAGGCTCACCTTCTTTATCCAACGCCAACGCCAACGCTGACATTGCAGGAGCATGATTCGGTTGAATTTGCAGAACTTCCGTTGCTTTTAGTTTCGCAGGCTCGGTATGACCACGCTGCAGATGCAAAAAAGCAGCCTTAACACGGAAGTCGATATTCTTTTCAATGTCCTTCTTTTCAGTGAAACGACTATGAGTTTCAACAACCGTACACCCAGAAACCAAAGCGATTAGCCCCAACAGAACCCCAAACACCAAAGTACGACTGTTAATATTAAAATTCATTGCCTTGATACGTTCCCTTTAATGATTAACCACAACAACGATACAGTTTAAATGCTAGTTGACTGCACTTGCTAGTCAAAGTCTGCATCAATTCCACTTTTCCTTGTAAATTTCTCTACTTCTCTTGCTTTACATACAAAGCAGCTCTTACTGAGCTGCCTGAGCGTATTTAGCACTTCGACGAGTTCTATCTTCCACTTGACCGACTAATTGACCACATGCGGCATCAATATCATCACCACGCGTTGAACGCACTGTAGTTACGATACCAACCGAGTTTAAGTAATTATGAAATTGACTAACAGCCTCTTGCTTCGAGCGCTGGTACCCTGAATTTGGGAACGGATTAAATGGAATCAAATTCACCTTACAAGAAATACGACGTAATACTTTAGCAAGCTGTTTAGCATGGGCAAGGGTATCATTTACACCATCCATCATAGTGTATTCAATGGTGATGCCTCGCTTGTCATCACATTTATCCAAGTATTCTTGGCAAGCATCCAACAATACAGAGATAGGATACTTCTTATTGATCGGCACCAATTCGTTACGTAACTCATCGTTCGGCGCATGCAGAGAAATGGCCAGAGAAACATCGGTACGATCTCCCAACTCTTTTAAAGCAGGAACAACACCAGACGTGCTCAGTGTAACTCGACGTTTTGATAAACCGTAGGCATTGTCTTCCATCATCAATGACATGGAATCGACAACATTTTCAAAATTCAATAACGGCTCGCCCATGCCCATCATCACAACGTTTGATACGGGACGAGGATTAGATGGATCTCGATCACCAAATGACTTACACGCAATCCATAGTTGACCGATAATTTCAGACGCACTCAAATTACGCTGAAAACCTTGCTTCCCGGTTGAACAAAAACTGCAATCTAAAGAACAACCTACTTGTGAAGAGACACAAAGTGTATTTCGACCTTCCGCCGGAATTAATACCGTCTCGATACAACTGCCGCCTTCAACACGAATCACCCACTTACGGGTACCGTCATCTGCAAAGTTATGATAAACGACTTCTGGCGGTCTGATTTCAGACACTTTTTCTAGCTTAGCTTTTAGTGCTTTCCCAACGTTGGTCATATCATCGAAATTATCAATACCGTATTGGTGAATCCACTTCATCACCTGAACCGCGCGAAATTTCTTTTCTCCGATGCTTTCAAAAAACTCGATCATTTTATCGAGTGAAAGCCCTAACAGATTTACTTTTTGGAGGGATGACTGGCTATCGGTAGTGATAACTTGGGATGTAGTGTCTTGACTAGCAGGAGCGGAACTCATGATGACTCACCTTTAATCCAGGATTTACGGTCGATAAATCGATTGTAAAACGAGAAAACTATTAATTTGATGCGTTTCAAATACGCATTATCCAGAAAGCACAAAGCCGAAGCAACCAGGGCCTCGGCTTAATGTACGCAAAAGCTAAAACTTAGCGAGCGCAGATTTCTTCAGCAGCGAAGAAGTAAGCGATTTCACGCTCAGCAGAAGCTGCAGAATCAGAACCGTGTACAGCGTTTGCATCGATGCTCTGAGCGAAGTCAGCACGGATAGTACCAGCTTCAGCTTCTTGTGGGTTAGTTGCACCCATAAGATCACGGTTTTTAGCGATTGCGCCTTCACCTTCAAGAACCTGAACAACAACAGGACCAGAAGTCATGAATTCAACAAGATCTTTAAAGAAAGGACGTTCTTTGTGCTCAGCGTAGAAACCGCCAGCTTTTTCGTCGTCCAGTTGAAGCATTTTAGCAGCAACGATTTGTAGACCTGCTTTTTCGAAACGAGCAAGGATTTCACCAATTACGTTTTTGCCAACTGCATCTGGTTTAACAATAGAAAGAGTGCGCTCTACCGCCATGAAACTATCCCTCAAAAATGTGTATTTAACTGTATAAAAAAATCGAGCGGATTATACGTCACTTCCCATTAAGTTTACTAGCCCACTCATACAACAAATGTTGCGACTATTTAACTATAAAAACTAAAGGTTACTAAAGATCTGGCGATAAGGGATTGAATAGGGATAAAAGTTCGCAAAGTAGATGCAGATAATCAATACCAATATTGCTGCCTTACGGGCCCAACGGCATTTAAACAGCGTTGAAACCGAAATGAGTACGGTGTTCCGTAGGCTTTCGTCTGGCCTGCGAATTAACAGCGCAGCGGATGATGCAGCGGGCCTTGCCATATCTACCCGAATGGAAGCTCGTATTCGTGAATCTACCGTCGCTATTCGTAATGCAAATGACGGCATATCCCTTATTCAAACTGCCGAAGGTGGCCTGGAAACCATAACCGACAACATACAACGCATTCGAGTACTTGCTTTACAAGCAGCCAATGGCACAAACAGTGACTTTGAACGTGAAGCCATGCAAATTGAAGTGGATTACCTTCTTGAAGGTATTAATTTTGCTGCCAAGCACTCCAGATACAACGGCATCAATCTACTCAATGACAGCTCATCACCACTCGAAGATAACGGCATCGTATCCTTACAAGACGATGAAACCAAAACCGCCGTTATGATCGGACTCACAACCGGCTGGCTCGAATCCTCAGAAAACTTAATTGAAGAATTTTATGGCCTGACCGGAGATGGCCAAACCCTGGGAATTTTCCTTGCAGATACAGGAGACCCGGAAAGTGACGGCCCTGGTGGCACCGCGGCTTATGTTCAAACCCTAGTAGGAGCATCCGGCCCAGCCGTCAATGGAAGTGTTGAACTGTATATCGACATGGAAGACTTTCGACCAGCCAACCTACCAAATGGCGGGACAGAGCCTTTCTATAATGACCGAATCATTGCTCATGAAATGGTTCACGCTGTCATGGCAGTAAGCACTAACTGGGGCGAACTTAATACTTGGTTTAAAGAAGGAGCCGCAGAGTTCATTCACGGCGCCGACGAACGCATTGCCATAGATCTTGCCGCAGCAGGCAGTTCCAGCGCCTTAGTATCCCAAGGCTTTACCGGCGCACCCGCCGCGTGGGGTGGAACCAGTGCCGAATATTCATCTTCAACCATAGCGGTTCGTTATTTACATGACGCCATTGTGGCCGCCGGCGGTGAAGGCATTAAGGATATAATGGAAGAGCTTGCGCTTGATCCAAACAACACGACTTTAGACGACGCCATCGCGCAAGTTAGTACAGATCTAGGCGGGCTCCGAGGTTATGTTTCAGGTGCCGGATTTACCGGAACACTATTTACCGACGAAGCCACCTTCTTAACCGACTATGACACTAATGGGGACGATTTTCTCGACGAACAGATCCAGCTTGTAGACCCCGATACGGGCTCCATCCAAGGTTCAAATGTTAACCCCGCCAACCCATCTATAAATCAAGAGGATGCGGTAGAAGATCCTATTGACTATAACAGTGACCCTCTAGAGCACTGGCAAGAAATTTGGCCTTCTGGCTTCACCGTCAAAGCAAGTCGAAATGACAATTCTTTTAGCAGCGTATACATACAGCTTGGAGCAACGGCATCTGATCGCTTGGAAATCAATCTATATGGCGCCAACACTTCCGCATTAGGGTTAGACGGAGTCGATATTAGCGAAGATCCTCTTGACGCAATAGAACGATCAGACGAAGCATTGGAGCTTGTTTCATTTATCCGAGCAAACTTAGGTGCTGCTCAAAACCGCCTGGAAAGCACCATCAATAATCTTGCTATCCAAAAAGAAAATCTAGTCAGTGCTCAATCGAGAATCATGGACACTGACTACGCGGCAGAGACGGCACGATTAGCACGCCTCACCGTTCTTCAACAAGCCGGATTCAGTGTACTAGCTCAAGCGAATAGTCGACCTCAGCAAGTCTTACAATTACTAGGCTAGCGCTTAATCACTGCAGATATTAAAAATCCAGACATAAAAAAAGAGTCTCATCAGACTCTTTTTTCGTAAAAGACAAGATCACGCAAGCGCAGCTTGACGCTCTTCAATGTAGTTAGCCACAAACGTATCAACATCAATGGCAATTTTAAGCCCCTTCTCGTCTTTATAAGTGCCCTTAATCATCATCGACGAACCAGTAATGGTAGGTTGTGCCCCCTTGTCCAGTTGAGAATCCTCAAAATCAATCATCTCTGATACCGAATCAACCAACAAACCGAAATTACCTTCTGGAAGTTCGAGGCAAATAATCCGACTGGCTTCAGTCATCTGGAATGGCGGTAAGCCCATGATAGTTCGGGTATCCAACACCACCATCACCTCACCACGAACATTAATAATACCCGCAACAAAGTCCGGGGCTCCAGGAACAGGAACAGGCTCTTCATATCGAAGTACTTCCTTGACTGAACTTACCTGATGACAATAATCCTCGTCTTCAACACAAAATGTAATCCACTTCATCTGTAACCGGGCCTTTAGCTGCTGATCTTCTCTAATCTACGAATCATTCGTTAACCAATTAAATGTTATAGCGTACAAAAAGCTAAAAACATTAGCATAAATACTAGCATACTCAGGCTAAAAATCAGGATGATAGCAACAAGAAAGGAAGATTAAAAAACTCAGGGCAACAGCGTTGCCCTGAAAAACGAAGGGTAGGAAACTTGGGGTTCCCAGATTTCAAGACCTATACTAACGACCAAATTTGCAAGAAAAATGGAAGAAATAGTAAAGATCGGTAAAGGCTCTATTAAGCACCCTCTTTAAACAGATGGACATCCATCTGAGGAAATGGAATACCAATGCCCTTATCATCCAAAGTCAGCTTCACTTGTTCCAAGATTTCAGCACGCACTCCCCAATAATCATCCGTTTTCACCCAAGGACGAACATTGAAGTTAACACTGCTATCACCCAGCTCAACTAAAGCTACGGCAGGCTCAGGATCTTTTAACACGCTAGGATGCGCTTGTAGAATACCTTCCAACACACGCTTAACCTCTCGTACATCCGCTGAATAATCAACACCAACAACTAAGTCGATTCGACGCGTGTCTCTTGCGGAATAATTAACAATCGTGTCCGAATAAATCGCGCCATTAGGCACAATCACCTCTTTATTATCACCTGTCCGGACCAACGTGGAGAAGATCGTAATTTTTTCTACAATCCCCGAAACGCCAGCAATCTCAACAAAGTCACCTGTCTTAAACGGTCGAAATAGAACAAGCATCACCCCTGCAGCGAAATTTTGCAGCGAGTCCTTTAACGCCAAACCTACCGCCAATCCGGCAGCACCCACTAAAGCCACAAGCGAAGTCGTATCGACACCCAGCTGATCAAGCGCGACTACCGCAACAACCAACATCAATAACATTTGAAGAATGGAGCTTACGAAATTAATCAGTATCTCATCGGTTTTTGCACGCCCCATTACGCCGCGTACAGCGCCTATGACCACCTTCACCAATATACGACCAACGATAAAGACAATGATTGCGATGAGTAACTTGTAAGACCAAGGCAAAATGTACTCGTTAATAAAGCTTTCCATTCGATCAACTTCCTTTAATATTTTGAATTATTTGAACATCTATTTTAGAAAAGTATTGAAAAAGCGCACCCTAATCTTCAAAACTCTGGCAAAAAAAAATCCCTGCACAATGACAGGGATTTCTAACTACTTAAATATTGCTTGGTCTATTAGAGTGGAGTCTGAATCGTCTCTCAAACAACACATTAACTTAAGCTAGCAGCCAATTCTCGAATTTTTTGAACCATAGCACGAAGACCATTACCACGCGTCGGTGATAAATGCTTAACCAAATCCAGCTCACCGAAAAAGGCTTCGATATCAAAATCCAGCACTTGCGCCGCCGTTTTGCCGTTATACGCACTCATGACCACAGCCAACAAACCACGAACAATGTGAGCATCACTGTCTACGCTCAACATAATCTTGTCACCTTCAAGCCAGTGATCAATCCACACCTGAGATTGACAACCTTTTACAATTCGATCATCAGTTTTCTTCGCTTCATCCATTTCAGGAAGCTGTTTTCCAAGATCAATAATGTAGCGATATCTGTCTTCCCAACTATCAAAGAAGCCCAGCGTATCTACAATTTCTTCCGGAGTAATTTCAGTTCCAAAGGGATTAGACATACAAAAAACCTGTTCAAAGACTAAACAAAGCGCGCATTTAACCTGTTATTCTTTGCTTTATCAAGGGTGAAGCCACTAAAGAGGAAAACACTACAATGAATTAAAAAAACATTCCGGTTTCCAGTTGAGCCTCTTCACTCATCATATCTCTATGCCATGGAGGATCAAATACCAGCTCAACTTCAACGGTGTCAACGTTCGGAGCTTTAGCCACACGATACTTCACATCACTGACAAGAACCGGCCCCATACCACAACCCGGAGCAGTAAGCGTCATATCAATCACAACCTTCTTTGCATCCTGATCAATCGTGACGTTATAGATCAAACCTAAGTCCACCAAATTGACTGGAATCTCAGGATCAAATACCGTTTTTAACGCCTGCCAAACATGATCTTCATGAATTGAATCATCACTGACATTAGCAAACTCAAGCTCTTCTGCGATCAAACCTAAAGCATCAGCATCAGTACCGTCTACACGCGCCATATTACCGTTGACTGTTACCGTATAATTACCGCCAAGTGCTTGTGTGATGGTCACAAAGGTACCAGATGGAATACTAATCTTTGTACCTGCAGGAACCAAACGCGCTGGACAGTCCCTAACAGTGGCAACCATTCTACGTTCCATATCTACTACCTATGTTAAATCAAAGATGGAAGGAATCACGCTGTATTAAACAGTGAAGCTTTCGCCACAACCACAAAGCGCTTTAGCATTCGGATTGTTGAACTTAATGGTGCTGTTAAGGCCTTCCGTGTGGTAGTCAATTTCCGTCCCCTGAACCATAGGCAAGGCATCGACCGCCACATAAAGAGTAACACCATCCGCCAAATTAAAGACCTTGTCCCCTGCTGGCACATCAGAGGTTAAGTTCAGTTCATACATAAACCCTGAACAACCACTCTCATTGACCGCTAAACGAATGCCTGCAGACTTAGTACGCTCAATCTGTCCCGCCAAATGCTTGGCAGCAGCAGCGGTAATGGTTAGTACAGCGTCGTCCGGATTAAATGATTCAACCGTCATTGATATCTATCTCTAATTTAATTGTGATGTCATTGAATTGCATAAAACAGATCAGGAAGATCATAAGCTAATCGTCCTGATTTAATCACTTACAGCAGGAACATTTTCACTTTGTTAATCGCATCGAATAAAGCATCCACTTCTTCAATGGTGTTGTAAAAAGTGAAAGACGCACGCACCGTGCCGGGAATGCAATATTGCTCCATAATCGGCATAGCACAGTGATGCCCCGTACGAACCGCAACGCCCTGCTGATCCAACAATGTCCCCACATCATGCGGATGAGCACCTTTAATTAGGAAGCTCATGACACTCACTTTCTTCTCAGCCGTGCCTATTAACTGAATCTCAGGAATTTCTGCAGCGCGCGTTTGCGCATGTGCTAACAATGCATCTTCATGAGCAATTAACGACTCACGATCGAGCGATTCAAGATAATGAATTGCTGCAGCCAAACCAACAGCACCCGCAATGTTTGGTGTTCCCGCTTCATATTTATACGGAAGCTTATTGAAGGTAGTGCCTGTAAAGCTCACCTGCTCGATCATCTCACCGCCAAATTGATACGGTGGCATTGCATCAAGCAACGCTTTCTTACCGTACAAAGCGCCGATGCCTGTTGGGCCATAAAGCTTATGCCCGGAGAACACATAGAAATCACAATCCAATGCCTGCACATCAATCGTCCAATGCGCTACCGCTTGCGCACCATCAACCAAGACTTTGGCATTGAGTTTATGAGCCGCTTCAATAATGTCTTCAACCGGGTTAATGCTACCCAAAGCATTGGAGACATGAACAACGGAAACTAACTTAGTGCGATCATCCAACAGTTTCAGAAATTCCTCAAACTGCAGCTCACCTTTATCATTAACCGGAATAACACGTAACTCTGCTCCCGATTGCTCACACAACATCTGCCAAGGCACGATATTAGAGTGATGCTCCATCGCCGAGATAATAACGTTGTCGCCCGCTTGTACATTTGCTCGCCCATAAGTCTGAGCAACCAAGTTAATGCCTTCAGTCGTCCCGCGGGTCCAGATGATTTCTTCCGACGCAGATGCGTTTAAGAACTTCTGAACCACCACACGAGCATCTTCAAACGCTTGTGTGGCGCGATCACTCAAAGTATGAGCACCGCGATGAACATTAGAATTATCCGCTTGATAGTAAGCCGCTAAAGCATCAATTACAGCCTGAGGCTTTTGAGTCGTTGCTGCATTGTCCAGATACACCAACGGATGACCATTGACCTCTTGATCCAAGATAGGAAAATCCTTTCGAATCAAATCAACATCAAATCCTTTGTGTGCCTCAACAGCTACAGTTTCTGCAACACTCGTTGTCATACAATATGCCTTGTTAACGACTCGTCTTTACCAAATGGCCCTTTATCAAACAAACTAGCCAAAATCGGACGAAGTTTTTCTTGAATCGAGTGATGAGCCAAATCATCCAACAACTCATTGATGAATCCAAAGCTCAACATCACTTCCGCTTCTTGACGAGAGATACCACGAGATAACATATAACTCATGGCCTTTTCATCTAACTGAGCAATGGTTGCACCATGCGCACAACGCACGTCATCCGCATAAATTTCTAACTCAGGTTTGGTATTGATTTCCGCTTTGTTGGAAAGCAACAAGTTACGGTTATTCAATTCAGCCAAGGTCTTCTGCGCATCAGGATGAATATGAATACGGCCGTTAAACACCGCTTTTGCCTGATCAGCAATAATACCCCGGAATACTTCATCCGTTGTGCAATGCGGAACCTTATGCTCAATACAGGTATGGTAATCAATGTGCTGATTATTCTGCGGAAGGTAGACACCTTTCAGATCGCAATGCGCACCAGCGCCTTCGTGATTTACTACTATATCAACACGCTTAACCTTACCACCCAAGCCAACATGAAAACTCTCTAGCTGACTGGAGGCCTGTTGCTCAACATGCATACCACCAAGATGAATGATGTCTTCTTGTTCAAGCTGCAAACGGTAGTGGAATAACTTGGCGTTATCTTCCAACTTACATTCCGTCAGGCTATTCACCAATGCAGTCTGCGAGGCTTTATCAGAAACAAAGCTCTCTACCACAACACCCTGTGAACCGGTTTCAGACACCACCAAAAGTCGGGCATTTACTGAAAACGCTTGATCCTGAGCAGTCGTCAAATGCACAACCTGCAAAGGCGTTTCCGTTTTCTTGTTCTTAACGAAACGAACAAACACACCGTCTTCCAGTTGCCCAGCATTTAGAGCACTGAACATGTGCTGATCGTTTAGTGTGATTGAGCCAAGTTGGGAATGAATCGCTTTCTGCTGCGCTTCATTCGCATCTGAGAAACGAACTACTTCAACTGAACCTGAGGCAGTTAATGCATCAATACCTGACGATAACGAGCTGTTAAAAACACCATTTACAAAAACCAACTGAGCCGCATTCAAACCTTCAATTTCGTACAAAGGCTTAGCAATATCCGCCGACAAGTCGGTTGAGTTCGCAGGAGCTACTTGAGCAAAGTTAGCTTTGGTTAACGCAGATAAATTAGTGTATTTCCAATGCTCTGTTTTACGTGTTGGCCAAGCATGCTCGCCAAACGCTTTAATGCCTTCAGCCTTTAAAGAATCCAACCACGCAGGCGCAGACGTTTGCTCAGCAAACTGAGCGGCTTGAGCTGCATAATCGAATGTTTGATTTAACGCTTCTGTCATGACTTACGCGACCTCTTCGTCAATCCAGCTATAACCTTTCTCTTCTAGCTCAAGTGCCAGCTCTTTGCCGCCAGACTTAACAATCTTTCCGCCTGCCAATACATGAACATAATCAGGAACAATATAATCAAGCAGACGCTGGTAGTGAGTCACTACGATAAATGAGCGATCCGGGCTACGCTGAGAATTCACTCCATCCGCAACCACTTGCAAGGCATCGATATCCAAGCCTGAGTCAGTTTCGTCAAGAATACAAACTGACGGCTCAAGCAACATCATCTGCATAATTTCATTACGCTTTTTCTCACCACCGGAGAAACCTTCGTTCACGCCACGTTTAAGGAAGTTCTGATCAAGGTTAACTGCTTTACATTTTTCACGAGCAAGCTTCATAAAGCTCACAGAGTCCATCGGCTCCTGACCACGATGCTCACGAACCGCATCAACAGACGCTTTCAAGAACTCAAGGTTGGATACACCTGGGATCTCAACCGGATATTGAAACGCAAGAAACAAACCTTCACGAGCACGTTCTTCAGGTTCCATATCCAACAGATCTTTGCCTAAGAACTGAACTGAACCGCCAGTCACTTCATAACCTTCGCGACCTGAAAGTACATTACCCAAGGTACTTTTACCGGCACCGTTAGGCCCCATGATCGCATGAACTTCGCCTGGTTTGATGTCCAGATTCAGACCTTTAAGAATGTCTTTATCTTCTACTTTTGCCTGTAAATCTTTAATGGTTAACATTAATAATCTCTCTATCTCTTCATCAAACCAGATTAACCCACGGAACCTTCAAGGCTGACTTCAAGCAACTTGCCTGCTTCAACCGCGAATTCCATAGGTAGCTCTTTGAATACTTCTTTACAGAAACCGTTAACAATCATGGAAACGGCTTTTTCCACATCAATGCCACGCTGCTGACATAAGAACAACTGATCATCACTTACTTTTGAGGTCGTCGCTTCGTGTTCAACCACGGCACTTGGGTGCTTGCTTTCAATGTATGGGAAGGTATGAGCCCCACACTTGTCACCGATCAACAAGGAATCACATTGCGTATAGTTTCGAGCGCCTTCGGCACCCGGGTTCATACGAACCAAACCGCGATAGGCGTTTTGACTTTTACCCGCTGAAATACCTTTTGAGATAATGGTCGACTTGGTATTTTTACCCAAGTGAATCATCTTGGTACCGGTATCCGCTTGCTGGAAGTTATTCGTCAAAGCAACGGAATAGAACTCACCGATGCTGTTATCACCTTTCAGTACACAGCTTGGGTACTTCCAGGTCACCGCCGAACCGGTTTCAACCTGAGTCCATGAAATCTTAGCGTTGGTATGGCAGACACCACGCTTAGTTACGAAATTGTAGATACCGCCTTTGCCTTCTGCATCACCTGGATACCAGTTCTGAACGGTAGAATACTTAATTTCAGCATTATCTAACGCAACTAACTCAACCACTGCCGCGTGAAGCTGATTCTCATCACGCATTGGCGCAGTACAACCTTCCAGATAACTTACGTGACTTCCTTCTTCCGCAACAATCAGAGTACGCTCAAACTGACCAGTATTCTGCTCGTTAATACGGAAGTATGTGGATAATTCCATCGGGCAACGAACGCCTTTCGGGATATAAACAAAAGAACCGTCACTAAATACAGCACTGTTGAGCGCTGCGTAATAGTTATCTTTTTGAGGAACCACGCTACCCATGTATTTCTTCACTAACTCAGGGTGCTCATGTACCGCTTCGCTGATTGGCATAAAGATCACGCCCGCTTCTTTCAACTTTTCGCGGAACGTGGTTGCAACAGAAACCGAATCAAACACCACATCCACCGCAACACCCGCAAGTATCTCTTGCTCATGCAGAGGAATACCTAGTTTTTCATAGGTGCGAAGTAATTCCGGATCAACTTCATCCAAGCTCTTCGGCTTATCATCCATGCTCTTTGGCGCGGAGTAGTAAGAGACAGCCTGGAAATCAATTTCCGGGTAATGAACATGAGCCCATGTCGGCTCGTCCATTTCTTTCCAGATGTTAAAGGCTTTCAAGCGCCATTCCAGCAACCATTCTGGTTCGTTTTTCTTCTTGGAGATAAAACGAATAACATCTTCATTGATACCCGGCGGCAACGTTTCAGACTCAATGTCTGTCACAAAGCCAGCTTCGTATTCATTTTTGATTAACTCGTTAATTTCTTCAGTCATCAAACTACTCCCCTCAACAGGGATTCCTAATCAAGCGTTGTTTTTAATCCCGGCAAACCAAGTTAAAAACAATCTGTATGTAATATATTTAATAAATGTAAACGTCCTGCTGGACCAATACTTCAGCCCTTGCTAATCACTCAACCTTTCAAGCGATTAACCACCTCAACAACCTTGTTAACGGTGTAATCAATTTCTTCTTCTGTGGTAAAACGCCCAATCGAGAAACGAATAGAGGCATGAGCCAACTCATCATTTAAGCCAAGGGTTTTCAACACATATGAAGGCTCAACTGTCGCCGATGTACACGCTGAACCAGTGCTCACAGCAATATCATGCAATGACATCAACAGTGTTTCACCATCAACTCCAGCAAAGCTAACATTCAAAATACCTGGAATATGATGTTCGAGAGTGCCATTCACCATCACACCTTCAAGCTGCTGAAAACCAGCCCACAATTTGTCACGCAAGCCTGTAAGATATTCAACTTCCTGATCCAACTCTCTGGACGCAATTGCTGCTGCCTCACCCATACCGACAATTTGATGAGTCGCCAAGGTTCCTGAACGCATACCTCGTTCATGGCCGCCGCCATGAATCTGAGCAGAAATTTTAACGTTGGGATCACGTCGAACGAACAAACACCCGATACCTTTCGGGCCGTACATTTTGTGCGCAGAAATCGATACCAAATCCACATTCATAGATTTAACATCTACAGCAATTTTACCAACGCTTTGGGCCGCATCCACATGAAACAGAACAGAACGAGCACGACAAAGCTGACCAATCGCAGCAATGTCGTTGATGACACCCAGTTCGTTATTAACATGCATTACGGAAACTAAAATCGTGTCAGGCCTTATTGCGGCCTCAATATCGGAGGGAGAAATCAGTCCATCTGAAGTTGGCTTAACATATGTAACCTCAAAGCCTTCAGCTTCAAGTGCATTACAACTATCAAGTACTGCTTTATGTTCATAAGCAGAAGTAATGATGTGCTTACCTTTAGCACCCCCCAGTTCAGAGGAAAGAAAATACGCGACACCTTTTAGAGCCAGGTTATCGGATTCTGTTGCGCCGGATGTAATGACAATTTCACGAGGATCAGCATTGATTAAGTCAGCCACTTGACCTCGCGCTGTTTCCACCGCTTCTTCCGCTAACCAACCATATTTATGAGAACGAGACGCAGGATTACCAAAATTGCCTTCCAAAGTCAGACAATCACACATTTTTTCAGCAACACGCGGATCAACAGGCGCAGTTGCAGCATAATCCATATAAATAGGTGTACGCATTGAACTAAACACCCTTAACTACAAGCAAAACATCTAAACAATTAGCGAAAGTACTTATTAACACAACGACTCTTTACCTTCGATTTATAAGTTTTTCACAATTCAAAACACTTAAAATTCAATATCCGGACAACCTACATAGAGGTGATAATATTATCCAGCATATCCTGACGCTGTTTTAAGTCTTGTCTCTGAGCCACTTCCCGAACCTCAGTTTTCGCTACTAACTGAGACAAAGAAATACCACTTAAAAACTCGTGAATTTGCTCACTCAAGTCCTGCCAAAGATAATGCGTTAAACACAAGCTTCCATCCTGACAACCACCAGAACCACCACAACGCGTGGTATCTACTGTTTCACTGACCGCATCAATTACTTGCGCAACGTAGATTTCAGAACCATCACGGCTTAGACGATAACCGCCACCTGGGCCACGTACGCTATTAACCAAACCGTTTCGACGCAGCTTAGCAAACAACTGTTCTAGATAAGAAAGGGAAATACCTTGGCGCTGAGAGATATCAGCCAGGCTAATAGGACCTTTTTCGGCGTGAAGCGCTAGGTCAAGCATGGCCGTTACCGCATAACGACCTTTGGTTGTCAAACGCATTGAACCAACCTCTATTACAATTCACGAGAGTGGTTGCCATTATGAAATACCCGACTAAAAGAGTCAAGTAAAAGACATACTATTTTACTAAGGTATTATTTAGGTAGAAAGGATAACAGACAAGCCGTTTGATGGCTTTTTAATCAGAAAGGAATTTTTCGCGCATTGTACTCGCGAGATGAGAAAAAGTCACTATCTAAATAGAAATGAACAAACAACCACTCCTTCCTCGCCCGTAATTGCACACTCTTTCATGAGCAAGGAAGAAGCGATAACCGGTTTTAGCGCCGTTTATCATCTGACAATATTTCAGCAACTACATCCGACGGACTATCATCACTGGTCACCCCTTCAAAATCCTCTGGATTCAGCTCAGGCAAAGCCTCGTCATGGTAATTGCTGTCTAATTTTTCAAGCGCCTGGCACATAGACTCTAACTTATGATCAACCGCCAGAATATGATCTAACAGACCACGAATGGATTGAGCAATAGGGTCATTAACGTTCTGGGTTTCTCCATAAGCAACAAAACCAATGCGTTCAGCTATCGCCCTACGCTTACGCTCAGCTTCATCCGTAGTTTCATCCTGCTTACGAATAATACGACCAGGAATACCAATAGCGGTCGCACCTTCAGGCACTTCTTTGGTAACAACCGAATTCGAGCCGATCTTGGCCCCTTTATGCACTGTAATGGGACCAAGCACTTTTGCACCCGCACCAACAACCACACCATCTTCTAACGTTGGGTGACGCTTACCCTTATTCCAAGTTGTACCACCTAAAGTGACACCATGATAAAGCGTTACGTCATCACCAATTTCTGCGGTCTCACCGATCACAACACCCATTCCGTGATCAATAAAGAAACGACGACCAATAGTAGCACCCGGGTGAATTTCAATACCGGTAAAGAAGCGACTTACCGTTGATACACTGCGCGCCACCAGCTTCATGTCTTTTTTCCACAAAGCATGAGCTGCTCTGTGCATAATAATGGCATGCACCCCAGGGTAATTAGTCAGAATCTCGAAGGAGTTTCGCGCTGCCGGGTCACGATCAAAAACACTACGAATATCTTCTTTCAAACGTTTAAACATTATGTTCTCCAGTACTCTTAATTGATGATTTATTTCTATGAATCAGTCGAATTAAGAGCAACAACATCGCTGCTTTAGATTAAATCGTTGAACTAATAAACGCATAAAAAGTGCCATTAAAGTGAGTAACCTTTGTACTTCATCGTAACATAACAAGTAAAAAAACCAGCAATGCCGTCATGCACAACAACATGTACTTTGTTTATAAGTGTACACAGTCATTAATAAGTTCACATAGTCTTCAGTTAATTCAGCAATAAACTAGCTGAGAAGCTATATGGAACATAACTAAGGATCTATTTTTCTTGAGATCGAGGACAAAATGCCCCTCAACACATTGATCTCGACCTTATCCGGAAGACTACGATTAAACAAACGCCTCAACCGTGTCATCACATAGCGCGGATTCTCCGGATCCAAAAACCCTGTAGTGACCATGATGGATTCCAGATGATCGATAAAGCCATCCAACTCTTGAGCAGACGCTAGGTCTTTATCCCACTCAACGCCCCAAAACTCCGACTCCGGTTGCGCTTGTGTTTCGATCGCCATACGCAACTCATAACACAGTACCTGGATTGCCGACGCAATATTCAGAGAGCTGTAATCCGGATTCGTTGGAATATGTACGTGAGCCTGGCATTTCGCCAGCTCTTCGTTGGTCAATCCTCGATCCTCACGACCAAATAATATTGCAACTTTTTGACGTTTAGATGTCAGTACGGCACGTTCTGCACATTGACGAGGATTTAATAGTGGCCAAGGAATGCTACGCGAGCGAGCACTGGTTCCAATCACCAAACCACAATCTTCAATGGCTTCCTCCAAAGTGCTTACTTGCACTGCACTTTCCAAAATATCCGTAGCTCCCGAAGAACGTGCGATGGCTTCTTCATCAATCGGCTTCTTAGGATCAACCAACACCAGATCCGATAAGCCCATGGTTTTCATCGCACGTGCTGCAGAACCAATATTACCAGGCAGTGTTGTGTTAACCATTACCACTCGAACATTCGATAACAGATCAAAACTTAATTCAGCTATCTCAGTATCAGATTTGGACATGATTTTCGGCCTGCTGCGGTAAAAAAGAAGCCGGACAGTGTAACAAATCCAAAGATACATTCGAATAAAAACCTTTACTCGAAAGTCGCTAGACCTTTTCAAAGCTTCTGATATAATGCGCCCAAATTTTGATCAGGCACTAAGCATAACTAGATGCTAAACGAGAGCTAAATCGTTTTCTTCTCTCAAAATTTTGCCGGGTCACGAGTTTTTATAAAACTCCGCTCTTTTAAAAGTACTGTTAACCAACCAGGTGAATACGCAATGCATCCATACCTGAATAATGCCCTGCGCGCGGCTCGTCGTGCAGCTGAATCTCTTGTGTCTGGACAGGATCGTCTTGATTCCGAAATTCGTGAAGGAAAACCTCTTGCATCCATTCTGCCAAGCTATCTTCGTCATGCAGAACAACAAATTATTCGCCTGTTAGCAAAAAGCTACCCCGAACATTACGTTGTAGGTCAGTTTGATGCGATTGGGGACAGTACCGCTCAATACCGCTGGGAAATTCAAATCCTAGACTCTCAAACACAGTACATTCGTCAGATTCCAAGCTATGCATTGGCTGTTACATATTATTTCCGCGATGTTGCGGAACATTCAGTCATTATTAATCCAGCAACGCTAGAAGAGTTTACGGCTTCAAAAGGTCGCGGAGCTCAAAGCAATGGTCGTCGCATTCGCTTCTCAGATAACTTCTCAGCCGCAGGAAAACTGGTTTCTGGTAACTTCCTGAATGGCAATAACATCGAAGTTGCTCAAAAACTAAAAGAAAACGCATACCAACTATGCGATATCGACAGCCCTTTATTGGCGATGGCTTATGCGGCTTCAGGTAAAGCAGAAGCAGCAATCGTGACAGGTGCTAAAACAAAGCTGGATGCAGCAGTATTGATTGCTAAAGAAGCCGGCGCTTTGGTTGGCGATTCGAAAGGCGCTCCACGCCCTGGAGACGATACATTAGTAGCCAGTCCTCGCGTCTTCAAGCAGGTAGTTCAGTCGCTTAAAAATTAAGACTATTTCTACCCTTAGAAATACAAAAAAGCGGGCTAATCAGCCCGCTTTTTTCATTTCTTACCTAACCGAATGCCCCAAAGGCGTCGATCGAAGACACGAAGCTCTATTTAGAAAGATGAATCACCACTTTCAAACCCGGCTTATTGTCTTTCAATTCAATACTCATACCCTGTTGATTTAAAATCGCTTTAACAATCGACAACCCTAATCCATAACCTTGTTGAGTCCGGCTCGAATCCAATCGCCCTAATCGTTGAAACGCTTTTTCAATATCATTCTCTGGAATTCCAGGCCCGGTATCGCTAACCACTAACTTATTGGCACTTAACTGAACGTCAATTTCGGCCCCTTCTCCAGCGTACTTAACTGCATTATCCAAGAGGTTATATACAGTTCGGAACAGTAGATTCCGATCGCCTTTAATCGAAACAGACTCTAATTGATGGACTAAGGTTTGTTGATGCTCTTCAGTTAATGGTTCAACTAACTCCAACGCATCTTCAACTACCGAACGCACATCAACACTCTCAAGCTCTGTATCCAGAAGTCCGTTCTCTAACTTGGTTAGCTCTAACATAGAAGTAAACGTTGAGAGCACCGAATCCAGTTCAGACAACACGTCAGCCAACTCATCGGTTTTAACCTTTCCGTCAGGCAAGCAAACCAAGCGTTCTAACTTCAAACGCATTCGATTCAACGGCGTTCTTAAGTCATGAGCAATGGCATCGGTCGTTCCCCGAATGGTCTCAAAGGTTGCTTCCAACTGATTCAACATCCGATTGGTATGCTGAGCCATTTCATCAAATTCATCACCGTAATGACTCTCCGGCACTCTGGCGGTCATGTCACCTTGCTCAACTTTGGTCACCGTATGATTAAACAAGGTCACCTTACGAATGAGTTTTCGGGAAAACCACCAACCGCAAAGACTTCCAAACAGAACCGTGGCACACAATGTAAAAATACTGGCCTGTCTGAACAGCGACTCCCAACGATCCAATTTTTGACGGTTTTGAGCGATTAATACCCGACCATCATGAGCAGGAATGGTACACCCAGTCAAAATCTCAATGGCATCGTAACGTGCCTGATACACAGGAAACTTGGAGAGCAAAGGGCATGAAGCAATGTTTTTTGGAATATGAGATAAACGACCAACAATATCATGCATTGAGTCAGTCCATTGGAAACTCAGACTCATGACATCCGACAGCTGATATTCAGGCGTAAATTGAAGCTTATAATCCTCAAGCGACAGTTGTGTCGATAGCAATCGGTGTTGCAGGACGGCTTCAGTAAAATTTCGCTCTTGAGCACGAACAACCTGCCCAACACTAAAATAGTAAACGGCCGACATCACCACAGTAACCAAGAATGTAGTGATGAAAGTATAAAGAATGGTAAGCCGCCAAATAGAATTCGTTTGTAGATTTCTCAGCGCCCGTTTAGTCAGAGGAAAGACGATAGCCTACTCCTCGGACAGTATCTATTTCAACTACACAACCTGCTGCGGCCAGCTTCTTACGCAACCGGGCGACATGAACATCAATGACATTGGTTTGCGGATCAAACTGATAATTCCACACTGCTTCAAACAACATGGTTCGAGTAACTACTTGATTTTGATGTTCCAGCAAATACTTCAATAGCTGAAACTCTTTCGGCTGCAATTCGATCTCATCATCCTGTACAACCAGCTTATGCGATAACAAATCGAGCTTGAGATTTTTCAACACCAGCTCAGTAACTTGTTGTGCAGATGACGAAACATCATTTCGACGAATTAGAATCTCGACACGCGCTAATAACTCAGCCAGTGCAAAGGGTTTTACTAGGTAATCATCGCCACCTTGCTTCAACCCTTTCACTCGTTCATCAACACTGTCCAAGGCACTTAGGATCAACACGGGGACAGATCGTTCACTGGAACGCAACGCCTGCAGAACGGTTAAACCATCCATTTTCGGTAACATGCGATCAAGAATAATGAGATCAAATTCCAACTCCATTGCCTGAAATAGGCCATCCTGACCATCGGCCGCCACTTCGACCAAATAGCCTTGTTCCGTTAGCGCTTGCTGTAAAAACTCACGCGTGGTTTTGTCATCTTCAACAACCAGTATCTTCATGTAACCTATCTTATGCCCTTAACAACCCTTGCCTTCACAGCCGTTGCAATCAAATCACTAATCCCGATCCATCACCGGAATCATTTCGCCATTCTCTGTATCCAGAATCACCTTTTTACGAACGCCGTCCGGAGACATCAGCTTGATTTTGTAATACGAAACGCCTTTTTCATTCTCTAGTTCTACTTCTCTTACCAATCCAGGGTGACTTTGCTTCACTTTTGCCAACTGCCCAAGCAAAGAAAACTGTTTTGCATCCATAGATTTCAAGGCCTTTAGCTCTTCATCATCAAAGCGATTAAAGCCCAACAGAGATATATTCTCCGTTTCTTTTAGTTCAACCATACCTGTTAAAGGGTTATACACCACTTCATGCAGCTTACCTTCGCTGAGATTTACCACTTCAGCTTCATAGACAAACTGGTTCTTATGATCATCCAACTCAACTTCGTTTATTTGTCCAGGAAACTTGTCGCTGATTGCAACCAAAGCCGGCTCAATACTCAGATTAGAGCGCTTCATGTGAATCAACTCGGCCGCTTCATCGGCATTGGCTGCCACTGAAAACGACACCGTCGCCAACATGGTAGGAACAGAAATCAACAGTACTGATACCTTATTCATTAATCTATTCATCTTTTTATTCCTGGTAACTTAATGACAAGGTCAGTGTACGTTTGGAGCATTAACCTCCGGATGGAGACAAGATTAAAAAAAATTCATGCTCTTTAATAGATGGAACGGCGGGAAATACTCAAAAAAAAACTCCACTAAGGCAACACCCAAGTGGAGTTAAAAATCAACGAAAGGTTTTCAGAAAGTTTTTCGTTGGATCAGAGAACACTTAATTCGACACTAATAAATCATTTTCTTCGCCCAGAGCTGAGTAAGAGCCTGATAGCGACTACCCAATACCTGACTCAGAAAATGAATCACATGAGCATCTGGCCCGACTAATATTCTCGCTTTATTGGCTTTAATCCCTTTTAAGATGATGGAGGCCGCTTTTGCAGGTGTTGTCTTCGCCACCTTATCAAAGCTGGTATCCGTCAAGTTTCGGTCTTCCGTTGCACCGATTCTGGCATTTCGGGCAATCTCCGTTTGAATGCCACCAGGATGCACACAACTCACCTGCACTGGTAAATTATCTAATTTCAACTCCTGACGCAGTGCTTCGGTATAGCCTCGAACCGCAAACTTGGCAGCGTTATAAGTGCCTTGCTTCGGTACACTGATGATGCCGAAAACACTTGAAATATTAATAATATGCCCGTCACCCGAAGCGATCAGTTTGGGTAAGAACGCTTGAGTGCCATACACCACACCCCAAAAATCAATATTCATCAGCCACTCAAAGTCTTCCATATCCACTTCAAGCAACTTGGCAGATAAGGCCACACCGGCATTATTGAAAATCAAATTAACCTTACCGAAGTCTCTTTCCACTTCTTCAGCATGGGCATAGACCGCTTCTTTATCCGAAACATCCAGGCGATAGGTTCGCACACAGCTTAAATCCTTGCCGATTTGTTTTTTGGTTTCTTCTAAACCTTCAACATTTACATCCGACAGTGCTAACTGAGCACCTTCTTTTGCCAACGCAATAGCTAATGCTCGACCGATTCCAGAGCCAGCGCCTGTAACAACAGCCACTTTATTGTTCAGACTTTTCATTATTATTCTCCTGAGCAGATTAGAAACCTGCTAAATGCAGTATGAGCCAACACTAGACCAAACGGCTCATAC
This sequence comes from Litoribrevibacter euphylliae, assembly GCF_042646085.1. Taxonomy (NCBI): domain Bacteria; kingdom Pseudomonadati; phylum Pseudomonadota; class Gammaproteobacteria; order Oceanospirillales; family Oceanospirillaceae; genus Litoribrevibacter; species Litoribrevibacter euphylliae. The sequence continues at coordinate 587,069 of NZ_JBHRSZ010000002.1, forward strand.
CAAAGATGGATTTTTCCTCATCCTAAAATAAAGAATCAGACGTTCTTCTCGATAAAAGCGTGAATATCCTGAGAAGAGCGTTGCGGAATTTCGATCATAGGAACATGACCAATGTCGGGATAAATCAGCTTTCTGGAATTCGGAATCAACTGATCGAAGATGTCTGAGTTTTTATAGTTAATCACACGATCCTGCTCACCCCACATAATCAGAACCGGCGCTTTGATTTTGCCAAGTTCTTCTTTGAAGTTGTAAGCGTGCTCAGTACTTTTCAGATGCTTAAAAATCTGTTCGTTTAAGTCTTGGTTCGCCATAGAACGTTCCGCTACAACTTCAGGAACCGGCCACGGCATGAACGGCTTTTCTTCCATGGCAAAATCCATCAGGGTGTAGATGTCATCGAGTTTCTTAACCACCAACGGATTTTCGCCCCGATCAAGATAATCCGCCAACACACTTCTATGATCAAAGATACCCGCCGGATTAACCAAACTCACACTTAACACCCGATCCGAATGCATTGCAGCAAACAACGATGAAATGGCTCCGCCCATGGAATTCCCAACCAAATGGACTTTTGTTAACCCTTTGGCATTGAGAAAGTTCACCAAATACGCCACCTGATCATCCAAATCATGACGTAAAGATTTGTCTTTGGTACTTTTACCATGCCCCAACAGATCAACTGCAACCAAGTGATAGTCATCCGCTAGATTACCGGCAAAGCGCAACCAATTTTCTTTATTAGCCGCAAAACCGTGAATCAACAACATCGTAGGCTTGCCTTCCGGCTTTTCGCCTTCAAGGTAACTGACGTTGATACCATTGATCTTCACTTGTTTTTCAATCAAACCAGCACGACTTTTTTCAGCATTCATTGCCAGTTCATACAGCTCGTATTTATAGATAGAACCGAGAATTAAGTAACCACCGACTAATACGGCCAGCGATATCACCGCAAATAGTATTTTTTTCATTAAAACCATTCCTTTTGATTATTGAGCTGCTGCTAACGGAGTATCTGATGCGTCGGCTTTAACAGCCCCTTCTTCAATTATTTTCTCAGGCAATTGAGAAAGCGACTTCCAAACAAAGCTGGTTTCGGGAACAGAACGCGTCTTTAAGCGATAACGCCACGTTGATCCGGGCCAGATAGTAAAATTCTTCCCATTATCCTGAATGTACCAACTGGCACAGCCAGAGGACCAAACGGTATTTTTCAAACCGTTTTGAATCCACTCGTTAAATTGCGTCTGAATCTCAGGCTTCACTTCCATTGTCTGCGCATTCTTGGTCTTCATCTTCTTGAGACACTCAATAACATAATGCACTTGCGATTCAATCATGAAGATCACAGAGTTATGGCCCAAACCAGTATTCGGTCCGACTAATTGGAACATGTTTGGAAAGCCTTTCACTGTCATACCGAAGTAGGCTTCCGCACCTTCTTTCCATTCATCCAATAACGTCTTGCCATCTCGCCCCTGAATCACAAAATCTTTCAAATAATTTCTAGGGTCGGCCTGAAATCCTGTACCCAAAATAATGGCATCGATGTCTCGTTTCTTACCATCACGAGTGACAATGTGATCTTCACCCACTTCTTGAATACCATCGGTAATCAGCTCCACGTTCGAGCGATTAAAGGTGGGTAAGTACTTATTTGAAATAAGAATTCGCTTACATCCGATGGTGTAATCTGGGGTGAGTTTAGCTCTCAATTCAGGGTCTTTGATGTATTTACGAATATGCAGTTTGGCAACCTTAGAGAATACCGATGCAACCGTTGGATTTAAGATCGGCAAGAGTCTGGATTCGTTCATCCAATACAACATAGAACGATACAGTTTGCGTACGCCTGGCGCATTACGGAACAGCCACTTTTCAACGCCGGTGTAGGCACGCTCATTTCTAGGAAGCACCCACGCTGCAGTGCGTTGATACACATAAAGCTGATCAACGTCTGGGGCAATCTCTGGCACATATTGAATGGCCGAGCCACCGGTTCCGATGGAGGCAACCCGCTTACCTTTCATATCAAAGTCATGATTCCACTCAGCCGAGTGAAACACTTCGCCTTTAAAGGACTCTAAACCAGGTATGTTAGGCTTCGCCGGAACGTGCAGAGGCCCGGTGCCCATCACAAAGGTTTGAGCTCGCACCTGCTGACCATCTCTGCTGGTCAAAGTCCACTCACCAAGGTGCTCGTCAAAGATTGCCGAAGCCACTTCGAAGCCAGAGTGCACATACTTTCTTAAGCCGTATTTAGTTGCACAATGATTGGTGTAGTCCTGAATTTCCTTCCACCCGGAAAATACTTTTGACCACTCAGGGTTTCCTTCAAAAGAATAAGAATACAAGTGTGATTGAACATCACAGGCACACCCTGGGTAGGTGTTGTCTCGCCAAGTACCACCGATGTCGGTCTTCTTTTCGAGCAACACAAATGAATCGATTCCAGCTTCCAACAATTTAATGCCCATACATAAGCCAGAAAATCCTGTACCAATAATGGCAACTTTGACCGACGGGATTTGGTTAGAACGAGACTGATCAGTTCGAGCTTGATCAGCACCGCCCTTCACTTGCTGATGAGACATACAACTCCCTCCACAAAAATCTCTGTATTTATCGTTATTGTTGTTTTGAATTTAGAGAGCCATAGATATGGCAATTATCTAAACATGAGTCATTGCTCAAAAGTATAGTTTGCCTTAATCTCTCTTTAACAGAATTACAAATGACCAAAACTTGATAATTTAGGCCACCACGTTTCTATGTCGACTCGCTCTGTACTCAGTTTGGTTTACGCCATTCATAATCTGAATGATATGGGAATTGACTGTTCTGACATCCTCAGAAAGTATGGTTTTTCAATGGATCATTTAGACCCATTCGGTCAGATCGATCGTGCCACCGAGCTGAAGATTCTCAATGAGCTGATGCCAAGAATTGATGACCCTGTCTGCGGCCTTAAACTCGGCCAACAATTCAGTCTTGTGGGATATGGCCCGTTCTCCTTGATGTTGATGACTGCGCCCAGTGCCTACGATGCCTGCCGTATGGGCATACAGTATCAAGAGCTCACCTACCTCTATGGCAAAATGGAGTTGGACTTATCACCCACAAACAGTGGTCTGAACATTTATATATCCCCACTGCCAGACTCCGTTAGAGACTTTCTGATTGACCGAGACATTGCAGGTACTTATCAGTTACTGCTGGATATCATGAAAATTGTCGATGAACCGGTCGAGGTAAAAGAAGTCTGGATTCCTCACGGGCACAACAATCAAGCCGATGTTTATAAAACAGCATTCGGTTGTGATGTACGATTTAATGCACCTCATACACGTCTGGAAATAGAAAATGTCAATCTCGGACTTCCCTTCCCACAATCAAACCCTATTGCTTTCAATCTCTATAAAGCACAATGCGATAACCTACTGAATGAACGCTCTCAAGACTCATCTCAACTGTCCTCTCAAGTGGAATCCTATCTTGAGCTCTTTGAATATCAGTTCCCCAAGCTACAAGAGGTCGCTACCTTATTTGGCATCTCGGAAAGAAGCCTACGCAGACAACTAAAAGCCGAAGCAACCAGCTTTCAACAAGTATTGAATCGAGTGCGCTTCCACAAAGCTCAAACCTTACTAAAAACGACGCAATTGAGTGTTGACCACATTGCAGAGCGCTTAGGCTATTCAGAACCAGCTTCTTTTAATCACGCCTTCACTCGCTGGGCGCAAATATCACCAACCATATTTCGCAAACAACACAACGAATCATAAAGACACAACTGACCATATTTTAACCTACCCATATGGGTGATCCTCAAATCCCCAACAAAGCTTTAAGGTGTGCAACAGGCATTTGTGACGCATAAAAATAATAAGTGACACAAAAAATCAATTTCAGATAAGCAGTGCCTGTAAACATGTTCCAGATACAGTGAATTGGTACCTCTAACGGCCATAAAAATAACAAGTCCGAGGTAAATACAATGAAACACTCCCTTAAAAAACTAGTTACGGCAACCGCTGTAGCAACTGCGGCATTAACCGCACCAATTGCACAAGCAGGTTACACTGAAACCAAATACCCGATTGTACTGGTGCATGGTGTTGCTGGTTTTGACAGCGTGGCAGGCATCGTCGGCTACTTCCATACCATTCCATACAACCTCAAGCGCAGCGGGGCAACGGTTCATGTAGCAAGTGTCTCAGCGTTTGCATCCAGTGAAACTCGCGGCGCACAATTGGCCAATCAAATAGTACCTTGGGCCAATGCTCAAGGCGGTAAAGTCAACCTGATGGGGCACAGCCAAGGGGCACCCACCTCTCGCGTTGCACTAACACTTCAACCAAACAAAGTAGCGTCCATCACATCAATCGACGGTGTGAATAAAGGGTCAAAAGTAGCGGATGTTATTCGCGGCGTGATTCCAGCAGACAGTGTCATTGAAGGTGGCGCAGCAGCCATTGCCAATGCTTTCGGAACCATCGTTAACTGGCTTTCAGGTGCCAATAACCAACAACAAGCCATTGATGCTTTGTGGACACTCACCACGCCTGGCACCAATGCACTGAACCAAACACACGGCTGGGGTGTAGATACCTCAAACTATTGCGGCACCGGCCCATCGTCCGTCAACGTTAATGGTAACAACGTGAAGCTTTATTCTTGGACAGGTAACACCAGCTTTACCAACGTCTTAGACGTTCTTGATCCGCCACAAGCATTACTAGGACTAGCATTCGTTGGTCAATCGGTATCAACCAGTGACGGCCTTGTGGATATCTGCTCCGCGAAAATGGGACAAGTGATTGGAACCCACTACGACATGAACCACATGGATGCGGTTAACCACACCCTGGGCATTCGTTCACTATGGCATAACCCTGTGACGCAATACCGTTCGCAGGCGAATCGCTTGAAGAACCAAGGCCTATAAGCCTATTAATTAGGTCTTACACCATGTCGGCACCTTCTTTCACCTTCGCACGTATTATTCACATTGATGATGTGCATTTATGGAAGGTGTCTATATAGAAGGTGTCGATATAGAAGGTGCCGAAACATCAACATCAAAAATGTGAACATTTAACTCGGTATACGAAGTCCAATACTATGAAAAAGCGCTACGTACTTGCTGCTCTGATCGTCTCAGGGCTTATGATCCTGATGGCAGCCGCACCTCAGTTAATGACGTCGACTCAGGAAACGCCACTCACAACCGCAACTCAGATAACAAGTCATGCGGTGGAAGAGCTCGCCAAAGAGCAGGCTTCTCCGATACAGCAAGTAAAAGCACTGAACATCCATTCTCTGCCCCCAGAAACATCGAGCCATTATCAAGATGATCCATCCACACCTCGCCCTGAGTATGTCCAGCAAGCGCCCTCTCTTTCTGGCACAAACATCGATGGATCTTTCCGTTTGGATTCAGCAAACAACCTTGTTTTAAGTTTGGATGTTCGCGACACGTTCGACTATTTTCTTAACACAATTGGCGAAGTTAGTTCAGAAATAGCCATTAAAGAAATCAAATCTCTCATTGCCGCGCAACTCCCGGAGCCAGCACAAACACAAGCCATCACCGCTTTGGAAGACTACCTGACCTACAAAGCCGCGGCACTCGAAATTCTTAATCGACCTCTGACCTCACCAGAGCAACAAACGCAGACCTATCAATATCAAATTCTAAAAGACAGTTTGTCGCAACTGCGACAATTACAAGAACAGTATCTTTCTCCAGAAATGAACCAAGCCTTTTACCAAGAAGAAAATGCCTTTGCCGATTACACCTTGAAGAGTATGGAAATCCAGCTCAACGAATCCCTTAGCCTTGAAGAAAAGACTCAAGCACTGATGCTGCTCGAAGAGGAACTGCCAGAGCAACTTCAATCCGCCATGAATGAAATTTCACAGAGCCAGCAAGTCGCTCAAAAAGCAGAACAGCTTTATCAATCAGGTAATCGAGAAGCCTATCAAGCCCATCTTCAGGCCAATTACTCTGAAGACGTAGTTCAAGCGTCCATGGACGACTTCGATCGACAGCAAACCTTTGAAAGCAGTTACCAGACGTATCAGGCCGCATTGAAGCAATACGACGTTAGCAACATGGATGAAACAGAAATCCAAGCCCTCCAAGAAGACTTAAGAACGCAATATTTTGAGGGCCATGATTTGTTAATTGCAAAAACCAGAGACGATCTCATTCAAACACCTCAGGAGCAAACAAACCAAAGCCTGACAAATTAGCAGCCACTTACTTACACGAAGAGCGACTAACAGTAAAATTCGATCTAAAATGACGAAAATGAAAAAGTGAAAATCATCCCAAGTTCAGCATAAAGGCTCATTAGGCCATGGGTATTCGATGATGTTCTTGATAAAATCAGCGCCATAACAATAACAACCAAGATCTGAGCTGGCAGTGCAACGTCCCGCCTAACTAGGTTTCCAGCAGAAATCTAAGTTCAGAATCTGTTGACTCCAATATATTCGGTTAGCTGACTGCATCATGAGCAATTTCAAAGCCTCAACTCAAGAGCAATCCCAATTACTTCAAGCTCAATTGGACGATGGGTTTCGACGACTACGCTTTGATCAACCGTTGGAATCCGACTTTAAAGCCTATCAAACGCATCTAATCCAGAGACGCGTGGGATATGTGAGCCTGTTCAGCATCGTACTTTTAACACTCTACGCATGTGTCGATTTTCTATTTCTGCCAGATCGGATTTGGGAATTTACCGTGATGGTTCGAGCGACCATGATTGTCCCGGTCATTATCCTGGCATACGCATTTTTTAAACAAGAACCCAAACCCAATACCATTATTAACGCCACATTTCTCTGTTACATGATGATGGGCATCGGTGTCATTGCCATCATCGGTGGCTCTCAACTGGGCGGTTATGACATTCCTTACGAAGGGCTTTATTCGGTCATTCTATTTGGCTTCTTTCTGCTCGGTCTTCCATTCAAACTCATTCTCTTTTCCACTTGGGGAATGTGGTGGTTATTCGGTTGCATGGAACTCCTGGTCGGCCACACAGAAAATCTACTGCCAGAATTATTCTTCCTCGCTTCCATGTGCGCTATCGGGACAGTGGGTAGTTACTTACATGAACACACCTTAAGGTCGGGCTATCTCAAACATCGACTGGTTAAACTCAGCCAACAACAAGCCGTTGCCGATAAAGAAGCCAAAACCCAATTTCTGGCCGCTGCCGGGCACGACTTACGACAACCGATTAATGCCATCAGTCTGATTTCAGACGCACTCGCCCAAACCCTAATCCACTCAGACAATAACCCGCAACAACAAGTCATGACAGAACGATTGACGGCCTCTGTCGATATGCTCAATCGTTTACTGGATTCACTTTTGGAATACAGTCGCTTGGAAATGGGCGAAGTTGAGCCCTATTGGGAAAAAGTGCCGTTGGATACCCTGACTCATGAAGTGGTTTCTGCCATGACCACACAGCTCGAGGCTGCTCACATCAAGGTTCATTTGCATGTGGCAACGCAAGCCCATGTAAAAACAGACCCTCTGCTCTTTGAACGCATTCTTCGTAATCTCATCAGCAATGTTATTCAACACGCCAAAGCCAGCGAGATTCATATATCAACCGCGATTAATAACCAAACCATCACGCTTGAAATTAAAGACAACGGCTGCGGTATTTCGAAAGAACATCAAGAAGCCATCTTTGATCAGTACTATCAAGTCACTCCCAATAGAGAGCGTGGTATGGGGCTGGGATTGAGCATCGTTCAACAACTGGCAGATATTTTAAATATCCGCCTGAGTGTCACCTCACAACTCAATGAAGGGACCTGTTTCTTACTGTCCGTCGATTGTTTGGAACAAGACTCTCTAGAGCAAGACCACCAAGAACAGAAACTTCTAAAGCAAAACATTCAGGCGTCGAGCCACTGAGACACACTCAGTGCGGTTATGAACATCCAGAGCAAGAAACAACGCCTTCAGATGAAACTTCACCGTCGCTTCGGTCAAATCCAACCGACGGCATATATGTTTATTCGACAAACCTTCGGAAAGCAACACCAAAACCTCAGCCTGGCGCTGGGTGATTCTGTATTGCCGTGCAATGCTGATACGAACACGACTCAAAAGATCATCCGGTTTCGGGTTATCCACAGCCAAACTCAATACCGGCTGTAATGATTCACCGGCAGCCACTTTGGTAATGGCATCACGTATTTCCAAACCACTGGCCGATTTACTCAAGAAGCCTTTCGCTCCACGACTCAGGGCCAAACGTATGTCTTCCGGTTCGTTAGAGCCTGACAGAATAATGATGGGTGCACTTGGGCAACATTCATCCAACACCGACATGATGTGAAAACCATCCACCTGCGGGAAGTGAAGGTCTAACAAAATCATATCAGGAGTCATAGACGTCAAGATCACTTGAGCCTCTTCGAGACAGGTAGCCTGAAACACAGACGCCACTGTGTCCATTAAAGACAACGAGATATTGAGTCCATCAAGATAGATTTGATGATCATCGATCAACAGAAGATTCAGACCCTTCTCTGAATCAGCCTTGAGATTCATACTATCTCCAAACTATTATTTTTATTATGGAGCTTTGAATAATCTCAACACATGTTCAGGAAAGACTTAAACTGAACGTTGAGAATCGTATACAGTCTATTATTGTACACCTAGCATAGACGCGCCATATGTGACTATGTTCAAGTTTGAGGGTCTTACTATGAAAACTGGACGTACGGCTAACAATCACTTAACCACTGACACCCCAGCAACTGAACGAGGTGTCTGGAGAAAGCTTAAACGCCACAGCAAACGTATTGGTCGTGAGGTTGTCGAAACCACCCTTAAACTCTATTACTCCGCCCGAGACGAACGTACCCCGACTTGGGCTCGTACCGTTATCTATGGCGCATTGGCGTATTTTCTTATTCCGATTGACGCCATACCTGATCTTCTCCCTGGTGGCTATGCCGATGATTTCACCACCCTGCTAGCCGCTATCGCGACTGTAGGCATGTACATTAAGCCCGAACATAAATCGAAGGCCAAAGAGCAAACAGATCACTGGTTTAAGCAGGGCAAAGACACGGAAGATAAGATAGAAACCTCGAAACGATAATACAATTGTCTTGCTTATCAACTTCATAGATAATCCCTGACCATCGTTCTTACCCTCATCCATCATAATCCCAAAAGGATTCAATTGAGTCGAAGGAATCAATATGCCACAAGTGAAAGAACTCCTAGCTAAGAACAAGCAATGGGCGGCCTCCATTAAAGAGCAAGACCCTCAATTCTTTGATCGACTCAAGCAACAACAATCGCCGGAATACCTTTGGATAGGCTGTTCAGACAGTCGAGTACCAGCCAACCAAATTGTCGATCTGTTGCCGGGTGAACTGTTCGTTCACCGAAACGTGGCTAATATGGTGGTTCATACCGACCTAAACTGCCTGTCAGTGATGCAATACGCGGTGGACGTACTCAAGGTCAAACACATCATTGTTACCGGGCATTACGGTTGTGGTGGTGTAAGAGCGTCCATCGAAGATCAGCGTTACGGACTGATTGATAACTGGTTACGCCACATTCACGACGTCTATAAGAAACATCAAAAATCCATGCAGAAATACACGAATTTTGATGAGAAATGTGACCGTCTCTGTGAACTCAATGTCATCGAACAGGTGATGAACGTTGTCAGCACCTCGGTCATACAGGAAGCCTGGGATCGAGGCCAAAACTTAAGCGTTCATGGCTGGATCTATGGTATCGAGAACGGTTTGGTGAATGACCTTAATATGACCATTCGAGGCCTGAAAGGTGCCGATGCCATCTACGACGAAGCACTCGCAAATATTCTAGGGAACGACTAATTCTTTCCAATGAAAAATTAGCCGCACTCCAAACATTGATCGAACCGATGACTACAGAAAAACGTTATTACGGTTCGATCAATGCGTTAAAGCGCTCGGGTAATTCATAATCCGGATACGCTTGTTTTAACTTCACGATCTCTTCTTTTGCCTGTTGGTCTTCACCTTTTTCTATCAGCGCATCAATATTGGAAATCCACGCTTCTGCTGATAAGAGGTCTGGTTTACTCTGTTCATCATCTGACTCAACAGCAGAGACTGCACCAGCCCCCGAGAAGGTATCCGCCCGTTCCCGGCTCATTAATCGCTGACTCTCAACAGCTCGCGGCTTCGCTTTCAATTCACGCTCTAGTAATTCAGTTTCTACAGATTTTCTCTCTTCCATCGCATCATGTCTATCTAACCTTTGAGGCGCTGAAAACTGCTGTATCGACATAGCAGGCACAGACGCTGGCGCATGCTCTGTTTCAAAGGCATCGGACTCCATCTCAACCGAATCAGAAAGCGACGGCTTACTTTGATAAGCTTCCATATCTGCCGCTTCTTTTTTCATCATCTTTTCGGCAGGAGCCATATCATTAAGAGGCGCAAACTCTTCCGAAGATTCAAATGTCTCAAAAGATTCTAGTTCCTCAAAAGGCGCTTCGGAATCAAACTTCACCTCCAACTTCTGTTGCTGATGCAGATCTAAAATAATCGAGCTGGAAATCACCACCACCGCAGCCGCCGATAATGGCCACTGCCATTTTCGTAAACGCGACACCTGGGACGGTTTTCTATCATGAGGAATCTGCGTTTCCGCTAATTCTTGTTTAGCTTGCGCCAGAATAAGGTGATCAAGTGATTCAGGTGGCTGTTCAGTTGCGCCCTGTTGATACAAAGCGGAGACATCGAACTCTTCCGAAGGCTGTTTTGAATCAGTCATGTCGCCCTCCTGAAGTGGTTACTTGCTGCCAATATTCGGATAAGCACTCTTGAAGCTGTTTACGGGCATAGCGTAATCGGCTCTTCGCAGCCTCCAACGAAATCGATACCACATCGGCAATTGCCGCTAAGGTCATCCCGGCTTCTTCGTTCAATAAAAATACGTCTTGCTGCGCTTGAGGCAGCTGACCCATGCAGACTTTTAATTGCTCCGAGAGCTGTCGATTAAACTCGGCATGGTCAGGCTGATGCATTGCAGACGAGCTAGGTTCTGTTTGATTCACGGAAGGTTTTTTTGAACTCTGATCGTTTACATCATCCAAAGATTCCACAGGCTTAAGCGTTCGAACATGATCAATCACCAGATTATGTGCCATGGTGTACACCCAGGTCGTCCACTTAGCAGTGACTTTATAACTTTGCGCCGAGCGGATAATCCGTCCCCACAACTCCTGATAAAGATCTTGAGCTAAAGTAAGGTCCGATAACTGACGACAAAAATAACGATACAAACTGCCTTTGTGTTTCTGATACAAGGACTCAAATGCCGCCATATCGCCTTGCGCGTATGCCAGCATTAACTCTTCATCGCTGGCATCATGCCCCGTTGTTTTCTGAAAAGCAGCACTGGAATCCTTTAGCGCATTATTCGGTTTATCGTCCTTAAACACCTGAGTACCTATGTTCATGATCTGAATACATTGTTAGAGACTACTTTAAAGTTCGAGATTACGTTAAAGATTCACTAACTGAAAGCGATTCTGGAGGAGGCGTTCCCCTCCTCTCAGAATCGCACAGCAATGACTTATGACTCTCTATTGAAACACTACTGAGATAGAGAATCCGCCAAACGCACAAGCTGGATAAACTCATTACGATAGCCAAATGGGTCGTTGCCTTTGGCTTTCTGAGCCTGATCCACCATGTCCTGATAATCGAAACCGTTGAGGTATTTGTCCTGTCTTAGTTTCTGACCAAAGCCTGCGACCACTGCCGCAAATCTAAAGTCCTGACTGGCATTCGCAAAGCTGGCCACCTTTTTTGACAGTTGAATTGGCGTTTCAATCAACTGACTTTTCTCCGCATCCGGTGCCTTGTATCTCAACTTCAAGAAGCCTAACTCAGAACTAGACGCCGCTTTCGATAGAGAAACAGACGTTTCAGTCGAAGTTTTAGATTGCCCTTCTTGCTGATAGCGCAATGCAGGTAACCGTTGCCCATCCGAATCCACCAGCGCGAGTTCATATATAGCCGTCACTTTATGGCCCGCACCGATCTCGCCCGAGTCCACTTTATCGTTGTTGAAATCTTCGCGAGCCAGCATACGATTTTCATAACCAATCAAGCGATATTCCGCCACCCATTGCGGGTTAAACTCCAGCTGGATTTTTACGTCTTTAGCAATGGTCATTAGCGTCGCATTGAGCTCTTCCACCAGTACTTTTCGAGCCTCATGCAAGGTATCAATATAGGCGTAATTGCCATTTCCTACATCAGCCAGCTGCTCCATTAAATGATCATTGTAATTACCGGTTCCAAAGCCCAGAGTTGTGAGCGAAATGCCTTTTTTACGTTTACTCTCGATCAAATCTTTCAACGCATCCGTATCACTCAAACCAACATTAAAGTCGCCATCGGTGGCTAATAACACTCGATTAATGCCGTCTTTTACGAAAGATTGTTCCGCAAGACGATAAGCTAACTGAATGCCCTGATGACCATTAGTCGAGCCACCCGCTTGAAGTTTCTGCAACGCCTGTTCAATCTTGAACTTTTCGTTACCTGCGGTGGGTTCCAGCACTACACCAGAAGCACCGGCATACACTACGATTGAAACCTTATCGTCTTCGCTCAATTGGTTGGTCAACATCAATAGCGACTTCTTAAGCAGGGGCAGCTTATCGGCAGAATTCATCGAGCCCGACACATCCAATAAAAACACCAGGTTCGCATGAGGTCGTTCCGACTGCACAGGTTCAAAGCCTTGCAAGCCGACTCTAAGCAACAGATGATCATCAGACCACGGTGCCTGAGCTAACTCGGTATTCACACTAAATGGCGCTTTTGATAAATCCGGTTGCGGATAATCGTAGTCAAAGTAGTTCACCATCTCTTCTATTCGAACTGCGTTTTTTGGTGGCATCACTCCCTGATTCAGAATTCGGCGAATGTTGCTGTAACTGCCGGTATCCACGTCAATACTGAAGGTCGATACTGGCTCTTGAACCACCGATTTAACACTGTTGAATTCAATATCTGCGTACTTCTCATTTGAAAGATCATCACTTGGTAAATGGCCTTGATCAAATACCGGTTGCGGTTCAGGTAAATGCGGCGGTACAAATCCAGGTGCAGGCATGATTGTTTGAGGGGCTATATGATAACTCTTACTAAGTGCAGTATTTCCAGCCACGGCACCGGATGCCATTTCCATCCGACTTAAACGATCCGCCGACATGACTTTCGCTTCCATTGCACGCTCTTTCTTTCGAACATCCACACGATGCGGCTCTTCCACCAGACCGTCATCCACCAGACCAACGTCCGCCACTTCCGTTTCTATGGCATCGACTTCCGAATCTGGTTTATGGCTTGAATGATGAGCACCTTGCCCGTTTGCAGATGAACTGCTTGAAGATGAACTGCTATTTCCAGAAACCAGCTCTTGCTCTGGCGCTTCGTTAGAGGCACACCCCGACAAAGCGATGAAGGCAACACTGCCCATCACCAAACTACCAACCATAACGCTTTTGCGTAACGCCGTAGAAATGCTCTGTGCCAAGGTTGTTTTAGTGAAAGCACGCTGATGAGACTCAGCATAAGACTTAGACGTTGTAAGATCTTTTGCTTGATAAGAAATTACGGTTGAAGGACGTTGAGTGTTCATGATTCGCTCCGTTTATGCGGATTACCACAGTCGCTGATAATCGTTTCAGTCAATAAAGAAATAATTTCTAATGACTACAAACGAAACGAATTTAAAAAGGGGTTAAAATTTTTAAAAAAATTTCAAAATAATTTTTGTTATTAGGGGACTCCCTAGTTACCACTAATCATGGCACACGCGATTTCGACCTTCACTTTTCGCACGATAGAGCTGCTTATCAGCCCGTGACACCAGCTCTTTCTCACCATCCCCATCTTCAACCGTGGTGACACCAAAACTCACGGTGATATGCCCCACCGGTTCAAAGTGCGTTTCTTCAATCGCACGCCGCAGTTTTTCTGCCGTGATAATGGCTTCTTCCTTAGACGTGGCAGGGCAGAGAATCATAAACTCCTCCCCTCCCCAACGGCCAAAGATGTCGGTAGAGCGTAATTGCTCAGAGATCAATTTACACAAATCAATCAGCAAACGATCACCCGCGGGATGACCATACTTATCGTTGACCCGTTTAAAGTAATCAATGTCTAAAATGATCAAAGAAAACTCAGCCCGATAGCGCTTAAAGCGGTTTACTTCGGACGTTAACGTTTCATCCAAACGAAGTCGATTATGAATCGAGGTCAAAGCATCGGTATGAGAAATACGATCTAATTCCTGAGTTCGTTTTTCCAGAAGATCATACGCTTCGCTCAACTTTTGGTTATAGCGCGTTAAGGTCACAGAGCGATACCCCAGCAACAAGAGCACAACCACGGACACTAGAGATATGATCAAGACCAAATCGTAATCCTGACCAATTTCGTACTTCACTTTTACCCAATGATTCACGATTGCCGCATCGTCTTCAGGATCAATTGACGCTACCGCTTTACTCATGATGGAAAATAGAACGGGTTCACTTTTTGAAACACCAATTCTTAGCTCGTTGCGATACTCGGTCGGCCCAACAATCTTCAGATTTGAAAGCCCCAGCCGTTGAATCCGTTCAGTTACGATAAACAATGAACCTATGGTGCCAAAGACTTCACCACTGGACACAGCTTCAAGCGTTTCATCCGACGTCTGATATTTTTTGATGCGAATTCGAGGAAAGTCCCGCTCAATTAGCTCCCGATAAAAATAGCCCTCGACCATGGACAAACTCTTTCTGCCATAGGATTTCAAACCATCCATATAGCCTTCCGAATCTCTCGTCACAATCACCACAGGAGACGAAAGATAGGGTTCTGTGAAATTAAAATGATCGGCGCGATCTTCCGTTTTATTGATAAGGGAAATAAGTTTGCAGGTACCATCCATTAAATAATCTTTGGATTGTATCCAGGAATCCGTGGGCACCAGTTTAAAGGTTAATTGGGTCACCTGACTGAACCATTGGAAATAATCGGCCGACATGCCCGTGTGCTCACCTTCCGAATCAATTGCTTCATACGGAAGCCAATTTGGATCAACACAGATGGGCACAATGTTATTCTGTTGAATCCATTGTGACTCTTCATTAGAGAAAGATAATGGCTCAGACTGCGCGTTCACACCCAAGGCTAAACCGACTCCGAGCAAACATAACATAGGTAGGATGAGGTATTGGTTTAACCAACGCCTAAATTCAAACATGTTCAGTAACGTCTCCAAGAAGAATCACGACAAATTCGCTCCTTAATAAACATAACACAGCCTCTTTTCATAACGATTGAGTAGGCTCAAGTTTTACTGCTCACATCCTAGTAAAAGAACAGTATAGAAAAGACAGTTACACTTCGGCATAGAATAGCATTTAAATTTGCAGTTAAATGCCGCATGATCATGAGATAAACAAACTCAATCAGGTTATTTCACCCGTCAGTGGATGCTCTACAAGGAATTGGTCATGTTAAGTCTTCGCGCTCAATTGGTAAAAAAAGCTCTGCAAAACAGCGTTAAACCGCTACTCAGCCCCACTACTTCCACAGAGCTTCAACGACGCGTCACAGACTTTGGCTTACAACTCAACCTGCTTCCTCTTGGAACCGAAATAACTACTACAAACATTGATGGTATCCCTGCCGAATGGATTACCAACCGTCGACAAGCCTGTTCCGATAGCGTCATTCTTTATTTGCACGGCGGAGCCTATAGCATTGGTTCCGCAAAGTCTCATCGTAATCTCACTGCCCATTTAGCCAAAGCCACCGGCGCAACCATCCTGGTACTCGACTATAAGTTAGCCCCCGAGTTTCCTTTCCCTGCCGCCTTGACCGACGCCACCGATGCTTATCAGTGGCTTCTTAAAAACGGCCACCAAGCTCAGGATATTGTGATTGCAGGCGACTCAGCAGGCGGCGGTTTGGCATTAGCGACGGCACTGTCATTGAAAGACAAACACATTCCTCTGCCAGCTTGTCTCGGATTAATCTCTCCTTGGGTCGATATGACCATGTCCGGCGAATCCGTGAAGTCTAAAGCCGACTTAGACCCAATGATTCGTGAGGATTGGTTGAATGTCATGATCAACAACTACGCTGTTGATTTACCGCCAGAATCCCCTCTGTGCTCGCCTATTTTTGCCGACTTAGAAGGGCTGCCTCCTATTCACATTCAAGTGGGTTCTGATGAGATTTTACTGGATGATGCGCTTCGCCTTGCCCAGAGAGCAGAATCCCAAGGCATTACCGTAAACTTAGAAATTTGGGATGAGATGTGGCACGTCTGGCATTTCCAGGCAGGTCTCGTTCCCGAAGCGAATCAAGCCATTGAACAATTTGCAAAGCTGATATGCCCTGCCAGTTAAGCGTGCGCTTTAAAACGTGCTGTTATAAACAAGCCCTATCATAAAGAACAGCCTTCACTGCGACTCAGTTCAACCACTTCTGTGGTTATTCAGTAGAGGAAACTGGAGGCTGGTCTATACTCATGCAAAGTCATCCACTGCATTTTCACTTTCTCTAATAAGAAATAAAAGATGATTAAATTCAGTAAATTACAATTTAATACACATTACTCTCGTCGTTGTTTTGCAGCATTACTGACCATACTCTGTGTACTGAATACCGCGTTTTCACATGCAGACACCTTGCGTTTAGCCACAACAACGACATTAAAGAATTCAGGTTTGTTGGATTATTTATTACCCAAAATTGAAGCCGACCTACAAATAAACATCACTCACACAGTCACGGCCACCGGACAAGCACTGAGACTGGGTAAGTTGGGAGAAGTGGATATATTGTTGGTTCACGCGCCCAAAGCAGAACGTAAATTTGTCCGTGAAGGCTGGGGAGTAGGACGCTACCCAGTGATGAAAAACGATTACCTTATCGTTGGGCCGGAATCAGACCCCGTTGAAATTAAAGGCGCCAAAAACTTATCCTCAGTATTTCTTAAATTTACCGGAGGCAAAGGTACTTTTGTATCGCGAGGCGATCAATCTGGCACCCACAAGAAAGAAGTGACCTTGTGGAATCGACACGCCCTTTTCCCGGTAGGAGCCAGTTGGTATTTTGAAATCGGCCAAAGCATGCAGAAAACCCTGTTAAAAGCAGACGAATTAAACGCCTACACCTTGGTTGACAGAGGAACTTGGCTGGCGACTCAAAAACAGACCAAGCTGGTAGAGCTCTATTCCGAAGACCCAAGCCTGGTTAATGTCTATTCCGTCATCCTGATTAATTCGGAACGTCACAGAGTGAATATCAGAGAATCCAGCGCGTTTCTGGATTGGTTCTTATCAGAACAGGGCAATAAAACCATCGCTAATTTCAAAATAAACAACCAAGCGCCCTTCGAAGCCATCTCAGGTTATGACTAGCGATTCACGATTAACGACCAACGATTAAAAACAAGACAGAATAGGTTTAGTAACAGGATGTCTCACCTATGAAACTCAATACAAGGCTGATTACATACCTTGTTGTTAGCTTACTTGCTGTGATCGCACTGCAAGTAAGCTTGCTTATTTTGTTTCTGAATAACCTTGAACAAGCCAATCACATCCGCTCTTTAGCGAATCAAAACAAAGAAGAAACCCACCGCATAGAAATGGTTTTGCTCAAGCAATCCTATTCGTTAAAAAATCTCTTTATACGAGGCCATGATCCCACAGCCTACTACTTATATCTTGAAGAGTTTTTCGACAGCGAACGCAAAGTATATCGTTCACTTGAAACAATGAAGCCTTCCATTAAAGACGACCCAACATTACTGGAAAGCTATAACGAGCTCATGAAGGGTATTCTCTCAAGCAGTACAGACTACCGTGCCGCCATTGAGGCTTATTCCGAATCCAATACCGACGCACACTTAGTCGCAGATCGTTACACCTCCATCGAGAACCTGATCTTAGAAGACTTACTAAGATTTTCTAACTTGATTGGCCAGCACTCCCAAGATCAAATTGAGCAACTGAACCACGACATTGAACAAGGCATCGCCTTCTTGCTGGTCAGCACCATCGGCGGAGGTTTACTGTTGTTAGTGGCCTTAATCTGGTACTTCAAAACACGCTTTATTAACCCTTTGGAAAAAGCCATCCACACCGCCAGCGCAGTTAGCCAAGGGAATAAAGACCAACGAATGGAAGTCTCAAAACACCATATCAATCCTCAAGAGTTTGACATCTTTGCACTGGCCTTCAATGAAATGCTCGATAACCTCGAACAAAAGAATCAAGAGCTCAAACAAGCGATGATTCAACTTTCCACAGCAGAGAAATTATCATCATTAGGAAGCTTAGTTGCCGGCGTTGCTCATGAACTCAATACCCCGATTGGGGTGGCATTAACCGGTTCAAGTTGTTTGGGAGATAGAGCCGATGAAATCGAACATGCCATCAAAGAAGACAGGCTAACCAAACAAAAGCTAGTGGAGTTTTTAAGCGATATTCGAACAGGTTCAAGACTCATCGTTAATAACATAAAAGTGGCCTCCGAACTCATTCACAACTTCAAACAAGTGGCGGTCGATCAATCCAGTGAACGACGCAGAGAGTTCAACGTCAAAGTCACATTAGTGGAAGTGCTGTCCACACTTTCTCCAACGATCAAAAAAACACCGCATACCGTCCATCTCAATATTGAGCCTCACATTGTTATTGATAGTTTTCCTGGTCCGCTCGGCCAAGTCATTACTAATTTAATCAATAACTCACTGATTCACGGCTTTGATGGAAAAGAACAAGGCAATATCTGGATAGAAGCATACTCTCGTGGCCATACCATTCAACTCACCTATCGAGACGATGGCAAGGGGATTCCCAAAGAAATCCAAAGCCGCGTTTTCGAGCCCTTTTTTACAACCCGCATGGGACAAGGCGGCAGTGGTTTAGGTATGCATATTGTGCATAATATTGTCACTGGGATTCTTAAAGGCCATCTGACCCTGGAATCTGATGCATATCAAGGCGTTAAGATTACAATGGAGTTACCTTTAAGCGTAGACCCGAAAACAAATAAAGAATCCATGGCTAAATGACGAACTCTGCATCCGTTGTACTCCGTGGACCATAAGTGATTAGCATTGCCTGGGAAAGCCAAATGACAACACCACAAAACGCAATATTAGACGGTCAGGACTCACGTTTTTTCTACTTTCTTGAATACCAATTACTTGGCAGCACCTCCGAACAACAAATCATCAAAACGTTGAAATCCATTGGCCATGCGCAAGGCGTTTATCAGCTGGTCGCCTTCGGCCCAGACTTGGCTCAACGTCTTTTACCTGAAACAGAAGCCCTGGCTTTTGCCCCCATGAAAACACTTGCCGGCCCTGACTATCAGATGCCAGACACCCAAAGTGACCTGTTCTTCTGGTTACACGGCGCCAACAACAGCGACCTTTATGATCAGGTGCTAACCATTCAAAACTCTATGTCAGGTTTAGCAAAACTGACTCAAGATCAAGCCGGTTTCACCTATCACGACAACAAAGATTTGATTGGCTTTGAAGACGGCACCGCCAACCCGAAAGAAGACGCTCGTATTCCAGTGGCATTAATTCAAGACGACGCCGCCAATAAAGATGGCGCCATTGTGTTCGCTCAAAAATGGCGACATAAACTCGAACAATTTTTATCTCTACCAGTAGCAGCACAAGAGAAGATTGTCGGCCGAACCAAAGTTGAAAACATTGAATTGGAAGGCAATGACATGCCCGACGATTCACACGTCAGCCGTACCGATGTCAAACTGGATGGCGAAGCGATGAAGATCTATCGCCGCAGTGCGCCGTACGGTAATGCTACTGAAAAAGGGCTGATGTTCCTTTGCTTTGCCTGCAGCCAGAAGCGCATTCAAATTCAATTGGAACGCATGGTCGGTTGCACAGGAGATGGCTTGTCAGATCACTTAATGAAGTATTCAGATGCGGTCTCGGGCAGTTACTTTTATGCGCCTTCGCAAACGCAGTTAGATAAGTTGTTGGGCTAAGGAATTAGGGCTGCGCGATCCGCAGCCCAACTATTATGGCCAAGTATTACGGTCGTAATTTACAACCCAATATTAGGCACAAGAGTTACAACCACGATTTACAACCGCAATTCACAACCACGATTTACAACCGCAATTCACAACCACGATTCACAACCCAAATTTGGGCGGTTTAGACTCGCCTTTTGAGCGTAACTCCACCTCTCGGAAATGTTCAACCGCCTTAATAAGCGCCGCATGCGCTTCCACCGCCTGACCAGAGTTCAAGAAGTGCTCAAGCGCTTCATAGACGTGCTCTAACTCCGTAAAACGGTAATTAAGGCTTAGCAGGCTTTTCGCAATGAAATCAGGGTCTTCACCCTTCTCTCTCATGGCCGCTGCTTTTTCCAAAGCGATGGTTAGTTGCTCCCGAGTTGGTGTTGACATGTCCCCTCTCACTTATTAATCATCTACTTAATAACCTAGGTCTTTGTAGGGAATTTTCAAGTTTTGCGACCTACAAAAAGTATTCTTCAACAGATCAAATAACACACATCAGAAAGTTAAAAGTTTCGTCCTCATCCCCGCCCTTTTTTGATAAGATCGCGCTTCCAAATTCACCTCCTCTCAACCATGCCTAGCAATGCGTTGTTCGATACCACTGGATCGCTTTATCTATGAACTCACAAGTCATCATCGTTGGCGCTGGCGCAGCCGGTTTAATGTGTGCAATTTCCGCGGCACAAAATGGCAAACAAGTGATGGTGCTCGATCACGCAAACAAAGCCGGTAAAAAGATCCTTATGTCAGGCGGTGGACGTTGTAACTTCACCAATATGTTCACCGAACCAGACAACTACCTTTCCGAGAATGAGCATTTCTGCAAATCGGCGCTATCCCGATACACCCAATGGGATTTTATGGCGATGGTGGATAAGCACGGCATTCCTTATCATGAAAAGACGCTAGGCCAATTATTTTGTGATAACAAATCGTCAGACATTCTGAATATGCTACTGACGGAATGTGAACAAGCCGGTGTAGAAATTCGCCTCGATCATGCCATCGAAGCGGTGGAGAAAGTCGAAGATCATTTCGAGCTTATCGTTAACGGACAGCCCGCTACCTGTGAATCTCTGGTGATTGCCACCGGTGGTCTGTCCATTCCCACACTCGGCGCCACCGGCTTTGGGTATGATCTCGCCCGCCAGTTTGGTTTAAAAGTACTCGACACCTCAGCCGGGCTCGTTCCTTTTACCATCACCGATCAACTCAAAAACTGGTGTACCGAACTCTCAGGCACAGCCATCGACTGCGTGGTCAGCTGCAACGGTCAATCCTTTAAAGAAGCCTTCCTGTTCACCCATCGAGGGTTGAGCGGCCCAGCCATGCTTCAGATCTCTTCCTACTGGAAACCGGGTGACAGTATCACCATCAACCTGCTTCCCAATGAATCGGCTCTTGATTGGTTGCAACAAGCACAAGCTGACCGCCCAAATACCGAACTGAAAACACTATTAGCAGACCAGTTCACCAAAAAAGTAGCGGCACTGATGTGCCAAGACTGGTTCGAATCCCGAGCATTAAAAACCTACAACGAACCACAACTCAAAGACATCGCCAGACAACTGGAAGCCTGGGTTGTCACCCCATCCGGCACCGAAGGCTATCGCACTGCCGAAGTTACCCTAGGCGGCGTTGATACCGACGAAGTCAGCTCCAAAACCTTTGAAGCTAAAAAAGTACCCGGTTTGTATTTCATCGGCGAAGTACTCGACGTAACCGGCCATTTAGGTGGCTTTAACTTCCAATGGGCTTGGGCAAGTGGCTATTGCTGTGGGCAGGCGTTGTAAACTGTATTGATGAAATTAAAACGAAGACAAGCGTGTTTGACAATCAAAGCATCATATAAAAAAGTATTTAGAAAAAAGATAAGTTAGTAAACTTAATCTATAGCCTGATTTAATCGATGAAGTATTCGAACGCAGAAGAATTATAAACCTTCTACCTCCATCCCGTGCTCAGCCAACCATTGTTTTCGCTCTTTATAATCAGGCATTGCTCGTTCTACACATAACCAAAATTCAGCTGAATGGCTGGGTTCTATAAGGTGAGATAACTCGTGAACAACAACATACTCAGCTATTTTTGCAGGTAGAAGAATTGTCTTCCAATGAAAGTATAGTGTTTGGTTTTTACCACAAGAGCCCCAACGGTAACCGAGGTCACGTACTTTCAGTGATGAATATTCAACGCCCAGCCTGTTTTTAAATTCATTTGCTTTAGCTGTTAACCAATTAAGTCCCTTCGATGAATACCAATCAATAAATAGTTTTCGAGCATCGTTAGCATTAGTTATAGATAGGTGAAAGCGACCCTGATGAAATTTAAATGGTACTATTTGTTCATCGACTAAATTCAAACGATAGCTACGCCCTAGGTATAAAAAACCTTCTCCTTGAATAAACTGCTTAGGTCTTATCGTTTTCTGCATCAACGACTTTTCAGCAAGCTTTTGATAGATCCAGCTAAGTTTAGAGCGAACAAACCCTTCTAGTTTATCCTTTGTCACAGTGGGGGGCGCAGTAAGTAATAAACTGCTGTCCCTGTCCACCGTGAGCTGCATCGTTTTACGATTGCTACTGAGCTTAACTGGAATAATCAAGTCTTCGATGGTTAAGGTCATAATGCCTCTAACTTGGGTGTATTAGCCTTGGCAAGCTCTCTTAGCTTGTCTACTAAAGGCTCCATATGGTCAAAATCTAAAAGATCTGACTCATGCAGGCTTTCAAATAAGTACTGCTCAAGCTCTTCTTGTAACGATATTCTGTGGGGCTCCCAAAAACTCGTTGTGGTTATCTTGTCCTGAATATGCGCCACCAACTTTTCTGTTAACTCGATAAGTTGCGCTTCAATTGCTAAGTCAGGTTGCTCCTCACCACATACAGCTACTTTAAGCATGCGGTAAAAAGCTAAGTAGTGCTCAGGGATATCTGGCAAACCTTCCTCATGCTTTGTTGAACCAGAACGGACTTCATCAATAATGGTTTGTAGTGCTTTTATTAACTCATCCCACTGACCTGCCAGATCTTCAAGTATCTTTTTGAGGTAATCACTTAGTTTTACGTAATAAATTGGGTCTTCATCATGATGTTGTGTTATGTGATGCCTAATTGCGTGTTCCATCTCTGAAGCTGCGGCCTTTTTCTGCTCTTCAGGTGTTGCACCTTGGTTTGCGGCTTGTGCAGCTATCTCGTCGATATTTTTTTCAAAGTGAGCATCGGTTAAGTTCACAGGTGCTACTTTAGGATCAATGCCCAGCGAAATAATGTGTTCGTCTATTAAAGTACGAACTTTTGCACCTACATCTTTACCTATGACCAAGCTATCACGGTAGCGCATTCTAGCCCGATTTTGGATCATCGCGAGTGCTTTTGCATCAGCGGCAAAAGGCAAACCTTCCGGTCTTGGCAGAACCGTCTCTAAGCTTTGTAAAAAGGCTTTCAGTTTAACGGCAAACTCTTGTCGCAATCGCTCCGTGCTAAGTAACTGCACGCAAGACTCAATATCATCAAGAGATTCAACACCTTTACTTCGGAAGACATCTATAGCACGAATATGTCGTTCTCTAAGTGCAGGTACCTCGTCTTTTAAACTGCGTAGCGCACCTTCAACATCCTCATCACTATAAGCAGCTAGAGCAGCCTTTAAATGATTAGCAACGCCATAGTAATCAACAACGATACCAAATTGTTTACCAAAACCTGTGCGGTTAACGCGGGCAATGGTTTGTAATAGCTCAGCTTCACGAATAGAGCGGTCTAAATACATTACCCCTTCAATTGGCGCATCAAAGCCCGTAAGTAACATTGACTTAACAATTAAAAATGAAAGCGGGTCAGTGTCTGTTTGTTTACCTTCTTCAGCTAAAAGTGGCTTTTTAAAGCGCTCAATCGCTTTATCTTGCTTAGCCCTATCTGTATGCTCCGCCCATTCTGGTCCATCGTTATTATCAGATGAAATAATGGTGGCAAATTCCATTTTTGCTAATACATCTCGGTAACGCCAAGCTTGTATCAAAGCTTGTACTTTTGGTGATTTACGACACAAGGTTTCGTTATCACACGCTTTTAACTCATCAGTTAAACGCTCTGAATCAAATAACAGTTTATCACGGGCCTCTTTAAAGGCTTTAAAGTAGCGCACAGCAGCTAGTCGGCTATAGGCCACAACTTGCGCTTTATAGCCATTGGGCAGAATGTTCGTCACATAGTGACGAAGCATGTCAGCGGCTTTGTCTTCAATTAGCTTAGTCGCCTCAAGTACGTTACCCTTGGTTGCGTATTTCTTCTTTATAGCTTCCAGTTCTTCTTCTGTTTTTTCATTGAAGAAGTCTTCAAATAACTCGTCTAAGCTTGAGCCATCTTTAACTGCACCACTTACCGTGCGGCCTTCATACAAAATAGGCACAGTTGCGCCATCCGCTTCAGCTTCTTTGATGGTGTATTTATCAATAAACTCACCAAAGACTTCATGAGTACGTTTTTTCTCGCCCATGATAATTGGCGTGCCGGTAAAACCAATACGCGCACAATTTGGAATACCTGAAAGCAAATTAGCATGTAAGTCACCTGATTGCGTGCGATGCGCCTCGTCTACCATGACCAAAATGTCTTCGCTGGCATTGAGTAATTCAAATGGATCAGCCGCTTTAGCTTGTGATTCGCGATACTTTTGGATCATGGCGAATACAATGCCGGGGCCTTGTTGCTTTAATAGGTTTTTAAGCGACTTATTGTTTGTTGCAACCGAAACCATTTCATCAGTAATTTTGGCAGTACCTGAGAGTTGGCTTTGTAAGTCTTTACGGTCGGTCACAATCACCACTTTAAAACGTCGTAGTTTTACGTCGGTACGCAGCTTGCGGATCAGGAACATCATGGTGAGTGATTTACCCGAGCCCTGGGTGTGCCACACAATGCCGCCGCGTCTGTCGTACTCGCCGTCTTGCTTACGGGTTTTACCATTTAGCAAGCGATGAACAGAGCGAACCACGCCACGGTATTGTTGATATCGACACACCATTTTGATGGTTTGCCCACCTTGATGGGTAAATAAAATAAAGTGGCGGATAATATCAAGCAGTGACTCAGGCATTAACATGCCTGCAACCAGTCGCTGCTGGGCAGATAACTTGGTTACCTCTAGCTCGTTTGCCAACGCTTTTTCACAGCGATTTGGTTCACTCGCCGTAACAACGGTTTTCCAAGGTTTATAAAACTCAGCACGTGCGCCAACAGTGCCCACTAAACACTGCTCAAAGCTTGCCGCTATCATTAACTGATTGGTATTAAATAACTGCGGAGCACCTTCGTTGTCTTCAACTTCACCTGCGGTAAAACGCTGGTTAGAATAGCGACGAAGCTGGTTAATTGCAGCAGCCATGGGCTCAGCGCTGTCTGGATTTTTACACTCAATAACGACGAGTGGAATACCATTAACTAGCAAGACTAGATCAGGAATAATGTGTTTTTTGCTGGTGTCGTGACCTGCTGGGCACTGCACCTTAAACTGGTTAATTACCGTAAAGGTGTTATTTTCTGGCGTATCCCAGTCAATAAAATGAATACTACGGGCGCGGCCACCATCCCAATCAGGCAGGCCATCGACAATTATGCCGTTGGTTATCAGTTCAAATGCTTTCTGATTTGCTTCCATCAATTTAGAAGCGGCAATACGGCTGATGGCAGAAACAGCTTGATTGACTCTTTGCTCATCAAGCCACTTAACTTGCTCACCATTTTCTAACGTACGCAAATTAATGTTTACCAGTTGCGCGCGCAATACTTTACTTTGTAGTACTTCGGCAAAGTTATCACGGCCAGTTATCGCAGCATCATCCAGACAACCTTCAATATACTGCCATCCTTGAGCTTGCAGTTGTTTAATCAAAGGCAATTCTGATTGTAAATATTCCGGACCCATAGTACTTCCTTTTAAATTCTTACTTTTAACTGGCCTGTTTTTGCTTTAATAATTCAGTGACACGGACTTTGCCGGTAAGAAGATCGTCCATTAAGCCTGATTTCTTTGAAAGAAGCTTATCTAAAGTCATTGCCTCAGCATTGATTTTATCAATCATTTCTCTGTATGCTTTTACAATATGTTGTTGTTCATTTGTCTCATCAGGTACCGCTATTTTGAATTTCTCCACATCACTTTTGGTGATGTTAGGGTCTTTTCTCGTACTAGCCGCTACTTTTTTCCAGTGGTGCCTGTTGAACTGCAATGAACGAAGAACAAATTCAGGGAAAATGTCGTCACTTTTAAATATTAAAACACTAATAGCTTGGTTAGTTGCTGCTTCTTTAGCTAACATAGCAACTCGCCCGATTTGCTCCCATCCGCCATACATTGCTACTAGCACTGATTCTTTGGGATATAGTGTACACGAGGTTTTGTCTAAAGCTTTTTGTGTGATTTGCTCATCAGTTCGGACTAATACATCCTCATTTAGATCCATGGTTTTGACCCAGGGAAATCCCCCCTCAGAACAGAAGTAGATCTCTGCTTTTGCCCTAAGAGGAGTACTACCAGACTTAATAGTACTTATTTCTTCCAGTGACTTCGCATTCCACTCTTTTGGAATCAAACCTAACTCAGATGGTTTATATAACTCTGGCGCATCTTCATAACTTGGGCGAAGTTCACCGTTTTCATCCACGCCACGGGTTAATAAGTCATGCAACAAGCCTTGTTTAACTTGTTGTAATTTGGCGATGATGGCTTCAGTTTCGCGGATTTGAGTGTCTAAAGTATCTAAAATATTTGCTATTGTTACTTTTTCTTCCGAATTGAAATCAATTAGCTCATAATCTTCTACGTCTTTGTTTCGCAGATTGTTAATAGCACTACCTGCCAAAATGAAGTCGATGTGTTTCCTAAATGAGCTTGATTGAAATACATGACTGAGAAAAGCAGAATCAGCTGAATCATACGGCCTGAATAGCGAACAAAAAGCACCAACTGTGTAACGGCCTTTTATATCTCTATATGCCGCAGATTTACCAACGAGTGCTTTTGAACCATTCGACATACATACCGCAATATCACCATCTACTAATATTTGCTCTTCACTTACAACACTCTCAGGGACAATTTGAGTTTTGATAAAATTTAGAAAGCCTCCCTCGATATTATTTGAACGCAACAAAACAAAACTAGTATCTGTTTTATGCTCAAGCAGCTGCTCTGGGGTATAAGAGACACCTCTATAGCCCTTAGCTAGTTTTCCCAGCTTAATTAAACTAAATTTAGACATAGCCAAGCCCTTTCAAATAAACTTCAAGGACAGTTGCTGCTTTATTTCGGGACAACTCTATTTGCGTTAATGTAATCTGATATTTATCCCACCAGTTTTCTACTGTTGCGATTAACTGCTGACGTTCCGTAGCTAGATAACGGTCTACAATGGTCAACATATCTTGGTAAAGGATATCGAGTATTAACTTCGCGGCTTCGGCAGAGCCGAGTTCATCTACTTTGGTATTTAACTCACTCTCAAAGGCTTCAGTTTTTGCCTTTAAGTTCTTAACGATTTTACTGCGTTTAGACTTTTGGGCTTTGATTTGCTTTTCAATACGCGCTATTTCTTCTGCTGAGAGTACTTCGGTGGTTTCACCATTATCTTCAGCTTCATCACTCTCTTCGTTTTCATCTTGTGGCAATTTTGCGCTTAGGGCTTTTATTGAGCCATCTAGCTCAGTTTTTTGTTGCTGTAAGCTCTGCACTTCAGATAAAAAGCCATCGAGTAAAAAGCGCACAAGCTTGTGCTCTAGTGGGTCATATTTGCTTTTACTATCTTCCATGGCGGTAATAATGCTGGTACGCCATGCATCAACCACACCTTTGGAATCACGGGCAATTAAGGTTAAAAAGTCATAGCGCTGTTGATACCAAAACGCTGCTATCATGCCACTTACCTGCGCATCGCTAAGCATGCCAATGGGTTTTAAGCTTTCGGTAAAACTGTTGATAAGCTCTTTGCGCAGCGCTGCATACTCTTTGTTTTTAGCAAGCGCGGTAATGCTTAGTTTGTGATTATCCCACCAAGTATTAAACGCTGAACGCATTGCTTGCTCTTGCGCCATTACACTTGGGTTACTGTTTATCACAGCTTTAATGGCTTGTTTAGAGTCAATGGTAGCTATAAATTCTTGGTAACCAGCTTGGCCTGCTTTTGGCGTAAAGATATCTGCTGTTTTTAAGCCTTGCGCGGTAAATAAAGGTTGTTTGCTCGCAATTTCGCTATCAGGAATCCCGCCCAGTAAATGTGCTTTAACATCATGGGGCTCTGGCGCGGGAGAGTTATCGGCATAACGGCGTATATTGAGGTTATAACGCTCTTCGCTTAGCTTTTTGTTGGTGACTATCGAAGCAAAACCCGGAATATCTTCTGTAAGCTCACCAGATTCAAAAGCTTCAAATACCGACGCTACACGCTCGATATGTTCAGGCATGAGATAGTTTTGTGCACGGCCTTCAAAGTATTCTTTATCTGCATTAATAAATAATACCTTGCCTTGCATATGTTCAGGTTTGCCACTGATTTTGTGTGCACCTTCAGCAACTTGCTGCCTAAAAATCATGATGCAGGCTGGAATACCTGTACCGTAAAATAGGTTTGGCGGCAGGCCGATAACCGCTTCAAGTAGGTCATCTGCAATAATGCCTGCGCGGATGTCTCTCTCTTCACCACCACGGAATAACACACCATGAGGCAGTACGGTAGCTACTCGACCGCCTTCAGCACATACCGCCAGCATATGCTGCACAAACATAAGGTCAGCTTTTTTAGCGCCTAAAGGTACTTGGCCATATTTAAAACGTTCGGGGTGATCAGGCTGATAAATAAATTGGCCATCATCATCTGTTTCTTTGGTGCCAAAGTTAATTGAAAATGGCGGGTTAGTAAGAATGCGATCAAACTGGATCAGTTTGCCATCTGTTGTATGCTGAGGGTGTTCTAGCGTGTCATCGTTCTCTAAGCTGTTACTGGTTAAACCATGTAGCAACATATTCATCTTCGCGATTGACCAAACAGTGCCAGCGGCTTCTTGGCCGTAGCAATCTAGGCGTGCGCCATTACCACCTTGTTCATCAATATATTCTTTTGAGGCGATAAGCATACCGCCAGAGCCACAACAAGGATCATAGACTTTATGGTGTTGCTCTGGCTTCATTAATCGAACCATCAAACGAACAACGGAACGAGGCGTATAGAATTCACCACCTTTTTTCCCCGCAGAATCGGCAAAGTC
Source organism: Litoribrevibacter euphylliae (assembly GCF_042646085.1). Taxonomy (NCBI): domain Bacteria; kingdom Pseudomonadati; phylum Pseudomonadota; class Gammaproteobacteria; order Oceanospirillales; family Oceanospirillaceae; genus Litoribrevibacter; species Litoribrevibacter euphylliae. Next base: position 616,489 of record NZ_JBHRSZ010000002.1, read on the forward strand.
GCCGATTAAATACTCATAGGCCGCACCAAGTAAGTCAGGGAACTCAAAGTCATCATTACGTAGCCTGTGCTTGTTAAAATGGGTAATCAGCTCACGTAATTTACGATCAGGCATCGAGCTTTTACCAATTTTACGGTTAAAGTCGATGTACTCTAGAACATCTTGCAGTGAGCTATTGCCTTGCTCTAAACCACCAAGCGCTTCATTTAAAAAATTACCTACGTTTTTGTGTGCTTCGTTTACTAGATAATTCCAGCGAGAAGCTGGTGGCACATAGAAAGTCTTTTTGTACCACATTTTGGTTTCGGCAATTTTTTCAGCTTCTGCTTGGCTTTTACCTTTTTCAAGCTGTTGTTTGATAACTTCTTCACGGCGCTCTTCAAAAATATCTGAGCAACGCTTTAGAAACAGCATACCAAAAATGTACTCTTTAAATTCTGATGCATCCATCTTGCCACGTAGTATATCGGCGGCGTTGAAAAGATGTCTTTCTAGTTGGGATAGGGTTAATGGCATAAATTTACTTATTAAAATGTGATTCTATGTAGTCTAACAGTTCATAACCTTTGAGAGCTGTAGACGCGGTACCTCGTCTAATAATAAACTCAGTTGGTTTGCTTTGAATTCTCCCATCACTATTTTTGGCAGGGATTAAAACTGGCTTTGTGGCTTGTTTGCAGTCAATTACGATAATTGTCTTTCCATCAACTTCAACTGATGAGTAGTCCACCCATTTGCTGTTTTTCTCACCAATCAAATTGACTACATCTTGAGATAAGCGCTTAATATAGCCTTCCGCTTTAACTTCTTTGATATGCAGCATTTCCATTTCGATACCGCAGACCTGGCTATCATCAGTTACACCAATCAGTAAGGTGCCGCCATCTGTGTTTAAGAAAGTTGCTATATTTTTGGCTATTTTATATTGCTCTGCTTTACACCTTTTCTTGTAGTTATTGTCACCCTTGGTGAACGAGCAACCTAAATCCTCTACATTAGCGAAGAATGTTTGTTTGAATTCTATACGTTGTGTTTCATTGATTTTAATGAGCTGCTTTACTCTGCTAACTTCATCCAATGAGGAGAGTTCATATACAAAGTCATCAGTTCTCGATTCAACTTCTTTATATAGAGCGGGCTTTGTAAGTAATTCATTTTTGTATTCAGTGAGTTGCTCTCTTGCAACATCAAGCTTTCTAGCCAAGTCGACGATTCTAGTTTGTTCAACTTTGCTAGGAATAAATATCGTTAAGCTTTCAATGTTTTGCCTCGTTAGCATCGGTATCGTCGTGCCACGAGGTAAGTGTGATAATGTGAGTTTACCAAGCTCCGATTCAAAAAATAGCTTTACATACGCACTTGAAACTATTTGTTCATCAAATTGAATTTCAAAAAAGTTATTTTTGTTCCGTTTACCTATTTCGCTGTATTCAATACATTGTTGTTTGCCTGTAACCATTTTACTTAATACTATGGTGTTTGAGCGGGGACGATTAGAAGGCGATTTGATAGATTTCACGACGCAGTTTTTACTGTTAGGCGAAAAAGCATACTCATTAAAAATTTGATGATATTTATTGAGTTCATTCATTCTCCTTAAAACAGGTGAATTATCAACATAAGTTCTTACACTTAGATCATAATCATTTACACGAATGTCTTCAGTGCGAATTATTTTTGTATAACTTCCTTCAGAGGAAAAAGAAAAATATGCACTGGTGATTTTTTCGATATCTTCTGGACCTAAACGCTTCGCGTAACGAACTTCTTTGTAGTCATGTGAAGCATCAACAAATAAAGTTTGTAGCTTTCTATCGCTTGGCTTGTTTTTATTAAGGACTAAAATAGCAGCCGGTATACCCGTACCATAAAAAAGACCAGATGGTAGAGCTATGACGGCTTCTAACAAATCATCTTCGACCATACCAGATCGAATTTCTTTTTCATTATGATTCCGAAAAAGCGCCCCAAGTGGGATAACAGAAATTACTTTTCCATTCTTTTTACAAGCAGCAAGCATATGCTGCAAAAACATTAGATCAGCTTTTTTAGAGCCTAATGGTACAGAACCATATTTAAACCTTTCAGGGTATTGAATATTCTCTTTTGTGCTCTGTTCTTGGGTGCCAAAACGACTAGAAAAAGGAGGAACTGATAACACTCTATCAAATTGTGTAAGCGTCCCATCTTTATTTACATGAGCTGGACTTTCTAGGGTATCTTCATTAGAGAGATGGCTTAATGGAACACCTGAAAACAGCAGGTTCATTTGAGCTATCGACCACGTTACTCCAGATGCTTCTTGCCCATATAGCTCCAAATTAACATAGCCATCTGACTTACTAGCAACATGTCTTTTAGCTTCAACAAGTAAGCCAGCAGAACCACAGCAAGGATCGTAAACAGAAGTGTTATTTTCAGGGTTAGCCAGTTTTACAAGCAATTGAACTAGTGCCCTTGGGGTATGAAACTCTACTGCTTTTTTTCCAGCAGTTTCAGCAAAATACCCTAACAACGACTCAAAGGCTGCTCCTAGTGCGTCTTCATTTTCCAGATTATTATCAGCAAGATTTATGCGACTGAAGTGCTTGATAAGCTCACGCTGTAGATTATCTGTTAATTGTCTTTTACTGACTTTGCGGTTGAAGTCTATATATTGTAAAACATCTTGTAGTGAACTATTACCTTGCTCTAACCTACCAAGCGCTTCATTTAAATAGTTTCCGATATTTGTAGTTTGATTGGCTAGGTAGTTCCAGCGAGACGCCGGTGGCACATAAAATGAGTTTTTGTACCACATTTTCTCTTCTGCAATTTCCGAAGCTTCTTCACGGTCTATACCTTTTAATAGCTGTTCTGTTATTACGTCTTCACGGCGCTCTTCGAATGCATCGTTGCAGCGCTTTAAAAACAGCATGCCGAAGATATATTCTTTAAAATCTGATGCGTCTATCTTGCCGTGTAGTATGTCAGCGGCATTTAACAAGTGGTCTTCTAATTGAGGTAACGTTAACAGCACTACTAATTCTCAAAAAATTCTTCGACTTTTATTTAAACTTTGTACCCAATTTCCAATAATCAATCATCTAAAAAATAATCTGTATCAATAGTCTTCACCTGGTAAGTCTCTTTCACACTGACACCAAGATTATGTTTGATCATCAAGTCAGCCAGTTGTTTACCGTCAATCAGTACAACCTTCTTCTCTATCATTGAAATGTACTCTAGGGCGTCTTTACTGAAACGACTGGTGGTGATGAAAACCCCTTTGCGAGCTCGCCTCATCTCCAGAGCACCAACAAACGCCTGAATATCTGGTCTACCAATAACATTGTCAGTATAACGTTTGGCTTGAAGATAAATGGTTTCTAAACCCAGCGGATCTTCATTGATAATGCCATCGATTCCCCCGTCAGAAGTGTATTGTGTTGCCTGACCTGACTCAGCACTCCAACCGCCATACCCCATGGCTTGCATTAGCTGAACCACTAGATGTTCAAAGAATTGAGGCGATTGATTTTTAATGGACTCAAGTACATCAGCCGCCAAGTCGTTATTGAGGGTATTGAAGGCTGTTTCAATGGCTTCGGTAGGAGTTTGAGTTGACTCAACATTTATCACTTCACTTGGAGTCGTATTTGCTTTTGGGGAGCTGTTATGAAATTCACAAAATTCTTCGAAACGACGTAAATAACGAGCATTAATAAAGTCAGGCTTTTCAGCCAGAACCTCTCTTCCTCGATCGGAAATATGGAAAACACCTCTACGTGGCGATTCTATCAGTAAAGCTTTTTTAAAATACGTACGAACCCAACCAACCCTATTCGCCATAACCCCCTGATTACCACTAGCAAGTAACTCACGCCTTTCAGACTCTGACAGTTGAAACTTATCTGACAGCGTTTCAATTATGCTCTTAAGAGTATGTTCCTCACCATCATCTAATAATTTAAGAAAAGGAAGCATAAGAGTTTGATAATCAGGAATGGTCACTAAACAACCTCCATTGTTGTCGGAAGAACCGCATTAAAAATCAAAAAGAAGACATGGTATCACTGAGCTTCTCGGATCAAAAACCTTATGTTATGGCATCAAGTTTAAAATCACCTCTGATTTTTCACTGCTTATTTTTAATGTATTTAAGGACTCATCGTTACAGGTTCAATTACACAAATACCCAACAGTTTAAAATTCAACCAAGCTGCCCTATAATCCCCGCCAATTAAAACCCACCTTATCTTTGAGGCGTTGGACTTACGTTCTATATGCGGAGCCATGTAATTACTTTCTCTTTCTTATACAGCACACCCAATATTCACTGAACGATCACTCTTGAGATCGGATCAATGTGAAGGGTCATTGCTGTCTTTCCAAAGTTCATCCTTTAAACGCATACCAATAGCCACAAGCGTATTTGGTATCGGAAAGTTAAGGAGATAGGTAATGAACACTCAACGGTTCAAATACCCTCGTACCCCTCATCTTCCATGGTCACCCGGATTCACTGCCGATGATATTCGGAACACAGACGTTCATGGATTTGAGAACAAAGAAATTATTATCACTGAAAAAATGGATGGTGAGTGCACCACTATTTATGGTGATTACATACACGCGCGTTCGATTGATAGCCGCCACCACGATTCCCGTACCTGGGTTAAAGGGTTGCAGGCTCGGCTTGCTGCTGATATCCCAGAGGGCTGGCGTATCTGTGGAGAAAATCTCTACGCAAAACATTCGCTCTTTTATTCTGAGTTAGAGAGCTATTTTTATGTGTTTGCCATTTGGGATGAACACAATCGCTGTTTGAGTTGGGATGAAACGCTTGAGTGGGCGCAACTACTGCAACTTCACACGGTGCCGGTTATTCATCGGGGTCTGTGGAACGAACAGTTTGTTCAAGATATCCAGGTCAATACCAACAAAATGGAGGGCTATGTTGTCCGCACAGCAGAAGGATTTCACTACTCTAAATTCAAACACCACTTCGCTAAATGGGTACGAACCAATCACGTTCAAACGGATACCCACTGGATGGCACAAGAGGTTATTCCCAATAAATTGAAATCCACGGAGGGAGTCGAACATGAATAGGAAATCCTGGCTTCAGTCGTTAGCAGAAGACGCAACACCCGCCATTGATGAATGCATTGAACAGCTAGGGGAAACCTTTCCCCTGCTGGATCAATTTAAACTCACCGAGCAAGACCCTCAGTGGCATGCAGAAGGTGATGTGCATATTCATACCGGGATGGTTTTGGATGAGCTGTATCAATTGCTTGAGAACGAAGCCAACCATATTCAAGGAGCGCATCGTCAGGCATTGGTGCTTGGTGCGTTGCTGCACGATATTGCCAAGCCACTAACTACCCGACGTAAAGAAGTTAGAGGCGTTGAGCGTGTTGTGGCGACAAGGCACGAGGCTATGGGGCGCTCCTATATAGCCCATCGTCTATTAAACCTCGAACTGTCGATGACGGTTGTTGATCTGGTGATGGGGTTAGTTGGCGAACACCACATGCCCAAGCTCTTAGTTATTAAACAGATGGAGCGAGGCGAATATTGGAAGCTTGCAAGAAAAGCCTCAATGGAGCTGCTTTATTGGTTGGAAGTAGCCGACATGAGAGGCCGAATCTGTGAGGATTTAAACCAGCAAATCGATTTACTCGAACAATTCAAGATGTTCAGTGAAGAGTACGGTGTCTGGGCTACACACCAACCGCTTGAACACCTCCGGCAAGAGATAAAACCACATATCAAAGACTTACGAGCTGATGTGCAAGACATGATTTTTGCCCGCACCATGCGAGACTTTGAAGAAGGTGATATTTCAACCGTAGAAGAAGGCATCGCACGAACCTATTCCTTGAGAGACGGGTTCAGTGAAGTCTACGTGTTGTACGGGCCGAGTGGTTCAGGAAAGTCTTCTTGGATTAAGCAATTCGACGCTGAGTGCGAAGTCATTTCTCTTGATGAGTTACGAAAGGAGATCAATGGCGACAGAGCGAATCAGTCGAATATCAGTCAAATTCTAACGGTTGCTCGCGAACGCCTAAAAGCACATTTGAGAGCGAAAAAGAAGATCATTTGGGATGCGACAAATCTACGGGAAGACTTCAGACAACGAATCTGTCGGATTGCGTTTGATTATCACGCCTTCGTTACTTTGGTGGTTTTTCACAAGTCGGAGCGACAACTGTTCGCGGACAACAAAAGCCGACCGTATTCTGTCCCCGAAAACGTACTTCAAGATCAACTGGATCACCTTGAGTGGCCAGTTCCTGAAGAAGCGCACAGATACTGGGTTGTGGATAACTCTGGAAAAGTCATCAAACAATCCGGCGGGTTTAATGACTGACAGAAAAGAAATAGTTTCTAAGACCTATTAGCAACTTGCAGCTTATTCCCCATTCAAGAACCTCTTCAGCTCATCAACTGGCATTGCCTTGGCGTAATGCCAGCCTTGATGAAGCGTTATTCCCCGATCCATCAGGTATGTCACCTGCGCTTCCGTTTCCACCCCTTCTGCGACGGTACTCATATTAAGGTCTTTGGCGAGGCGAGCCATGTAATCCAGCACGACAGCGCTTGGGGAGTCTGTACCGCAGGCAGCGACGAATGAGCGGTCAATCTTGATGACATCAATCGGCAGCTCTTCGAGATAGCGTAACCCAGAGTAGCCAGTACCAAAGTCATCGATGGCCAGAGAAATATTTTGACTTCGAAGCATGTTGATGGAAGCAATCACACCTTCACAACTGGAATCAATTAACTCGTTTTCAGTAAGCTCCAACATCAGGAGAGGAAAGAAGCGCGTACTGGCGATGATCCGCTCTACAAATTGCTGATCTCTCAGGTGCTGGCCACAGATATTAATGTTGACTTTAAATCCCAGCCGACTTTGAGCCAAATCCGAAATTTCATGAATGGCATTATTCACTATGGCTTCTGTCATCGGGATGATTAAGCCCGTACGCTCGGCTTCAGGAATGAAGATGTTGGGTGGCAAAATGCCCTCTTCCGGATGATGCCAGCGCAACAAAATTTCAACACCAGACACTCGGCCATTACTGGCATCAATAATAGGTTGATAGTAGTTCACAAATTCATTGTTTTTTATGCCCTGATTTACACGATCTCTTAGTGACTGATTTTTAGGACGCATTCGCGTCATCACAAAGGCAATGAAGATACCTAAGCTTAGTGATACCAAGAAATTCATAACATCAAAACGATAAATTCCCGCATTCAGGGATTCAGAGCTTTGTGCTTGTACAACGGCCAAGTTCCAGCCGGGGATGACTCGGATACTCAGATAGTGACTTGACCCATTGTCCATCAGTCCTTCGTGTTGGACATCGTGATTGAGAGGAAAAGTTACCGTGCCTTGCGGTAAAGGGAGACTGTAGGTTCCTGATAACGCCACGGGAACACCGGATTGTGTATCAATCAAGGCTGTAAAACCAATGGACTCGGAAGGCGAACCAGAGTTAAGTACATCGTCCAACCAAGTCATAGGGAGAAGCGCATTGATTTCCGAACCATCATTGCGACCCATGGAAACTACAAAGGCGGATTTTTGCATGAACTCAACAATGGTGGGGCCGTAGATTCTGAACTCATAAGGCTTCGGTGGTTTTTGCACCAACAAAGGGGGATCTATTTTCTGCCAGCTGGTGCATTTCAAATAACCGTCAACACTGACCATTCCAAGTTCGCTGACAAAGATAAGATCAAATAATTCTTCACGCAGTTGATTAACGACCTCATCCGAACAATCAATATTCAAATACTCACGTCGTTTGAACACATCCCTTAAGCGATTCAGATCACGGCTGATCTTATTCACCATGTGATCGCTGTAAAAGGTGAGCTCTTGACGATGTTGAAGCGCATAGCGTTGCGCATCAACAAACAGTAAAAGCAAAAACGTAGAAATAGCGACGATGGCCCCAAATGCGATAACGCCGACATACGCCTTTAACGCTCTGAACAGATCTTTTCTCATAAAGACAACAGCTTCACCCAAAGTATTTATAGTAGCTCTCGGGCACCTATGAGCAAGTCGTTATCGATCCGAGCATTCTAAGGCAAAAAATTCATCAATCCCTTTAAACCTTAAAGCGCAGTGATTAAGATAACGTGAATAAAGTTTAATTATTGGCAGATGAAGGGAACCATCTCCAGCCATTGACCTCAAAGTCAACTTTCAAAACCGTTCAAGGACCGATTTGTTCATGAGTTTTACTTCCTCAACGACTGGCTCACTCAAAACATGGCTTTTGAGACCGCTATCGATCTGGCTGTTTGCCCTGATAAGTGTTCCAACCCAGGCGGATCAAGTGGTGACAGGCAGCGGGGATCAATTAACCGGCTTCATCAGTTATCTCGACGGCAGTAAATTACGACTGTCCACGTCTCATTCCGGTTCGGTCAGTCTTAGCCGTAGTCATATTCAAAGCCTGATCCTAGAACGCAACGTCAGCATTCGTCTAAAGAACGGCTCCAAATACACAGGTAGGCTGCAAAGCATTAAGGAAGGGGTCACCCTGATTGAAACCATCGACGGCGAAACCGTTGAATTAGAATCGCTAGACGAAGTGAAGTACTTCTATTACCTCTCCCCGATCAATCAAGAATTCAAGTATTCCGGCTCTATTCTGGCGGAAATTGATATTGAGCACAGTGAAAGTGGTAAGAACTCAAGAGAACTGGAACTGACCTTAGAGAATTCGATTACCTATCACAACCTGCGAAACCGTTCGAAGTTAGAATTTGAACGAGATTCCACCAACGACATCACCACCGATCGTGAAACCTTATTTGATACTTCGATAGATTACTTCGTTAGCTCCAAGATCTTCGCAACCTCACGTTTTCGGTATGAAGAAGACTTATTTGAGAATTTAAACCGTCGCCGTATTCTTGGGATCGGAATTGGTCATCAACCATGGCAAGCGCCCTTCCGAAAACTGCTCTACAGTGTTGACCTGGTTCACCTGGATGAACACTATGAAGAACAAGGGCAAGTCTCGGAATTCGGTCTGGAATTCCGTTTCTACTATAAAGAAGAAACCATGATTGATGGCTTGTACTTTTTCCATGAAAACAACTTGCTGTACTTTGGTAGGGAAGACAAGCGGATAGAGAGTATCTCGACGCTGGAATACGGCCTTCCCTATAACATTGGCATAAACCTTAACTACGAGTGGGATTACAACGATGCCCCTGAGTCTGGCAACAGTAAGACCTACAGTAACTTAACCTTTGGAGTATCTTACCGATGGTAAACAAATCTTTTAGTGTTCTTTTACTTGTTGGCGTACTTTCAGGCTGTGATGTTCTGCCGACGCAACCATCAGATGGCAATCAACAAGCTCAAAATTGCCCTCCCCCTACGGAAGCTCCGCAAGCGTGTCCGGAATTAAAACAGAAAATCGTAACCAAAGAAGTGGAAAAACGTGTTGAGGTCTTACCTGCCAAATTCCAGAGCATTGAGAAAAAAGCCATTATTGGGCAAGTAGAGCATACTAAAATTGAACCCTCTGGTTGGAGCTTCGAATCTCGCATTGATTCCGGTGCCACAACCACCTCTATTGATGCCAGAGACATCACGCCTTTCGAACGGGATGGCAAACCCTGGGTTCGCTTTAACCTTAAAGATCGTAAATCCGAAGAAACCTTTGCGATCGAAAAGCCAGTAGAGCGCATCGTTAAAGTTAAGCGCCATGGCACCGAAGTACAGGAACGCTTCGTTGTACTATTAGACTTAAGCATCGGTGGCCTGTCCGAGCGAGTAGAAGTATCACTTACGGATCGTAGAGACTTCACCTACCCGGTGCTTATCGGCCGTAACTTTCTGATGGATCGCGCCGTCATTGACGTCAGCCAGAAATTCGTTGCCAAAGATACTAATAAATAAAAAAACAGTAAGCCAAAAGACACTCAGTAAAGGAAGAATACAGCCCCATGTCCAGTCGAGCCCAAGTCTATTTTATTGCCTTTGCCCTAATCCTTCTGGGGTTAGGTATGACCTTGCATAAGTCCTATGAAATGGACTTCCCTCTGGTGAAAGGAGAAACCAAAGAAGTCTGGACCGTAGAGGCGCTGGTTAACTTTAAAGCCGATGCTTCACAGCCGGAAGCTCAAGCAAAACTCACCTTGCCAAGTCAGCAAAGTGGCATCGCCATTCTTGACGAACAATACACCACCAGCGGTTACGGGCTAACAACCACGGAAGAGAATAACGTTCGCCAAGCTGTATGGAGTAAGCGTAATGCATCAGGACAACAACGCCTCTTCTATAAAATGCAGCTAACCTACGATGGCCAACAGCAATCCGAGTTAATGCCTGAACCTAATCCTGAACCACAAGCGGACTTCGATAAAGACCAACTGATCGCGGCACAAGCCATTATCGACATGGCCTTTGAACAGTCAGCGGATCGCGAAAGCCTGGTACATCGACTCATCCAGATTATTCAGACCAAAGACTTGCCGGAAGTTGGGTATTTATTGAATGACGAACTAAAAACAGGCAGCAAATCCAAGCTTATTATGAATCTGCTAGCCCTGAAAGGCATTGATTCTACCATCGTTCGAGGCCTCTATTTGGAAGACGGCCACCGACGTTTACTGCCTTCTGAAATACTGTCTGTTTACATCGATCAAGACTGGAAGCTGTTTAACTTTGACTCGGATCGTGACACAACGCTGGATAACTTCCTGATCTGGCAAATTGGCGGAAAATCCTTGCTGGATGTAATCGGCGGTTATGATTCAGAAGTCCGTTTCTCGATCATCAGCAACATCATGTCTAGCCGAAAAGTGGCTGTTTGGAATGAGTTGCATGTAGAGGGAGATGACTCTGAATTCACCATTCTTGGCCTTCCAACCGAACAACAAAGCATTTTCAAATTGATCCTGTTGATTCCGCTTGGAGCTTTAGTTGTCGTGTTCCTACGCGTACTCGTCGGTATTAAAACCTCGGGTACCTTTATGCCAGTATTGATAGCACTGGCGTTCATTGAAACCACTTTGACCACTGGTTTACCCGTGTTCCTGACCATTGTTTTTGTTGGTCTGTTGATTCGCTCCTATCTAAGTAATATCAACTTGCTGTTAGTGGCCAGGGTCGCCGCCATCGTAGTAATCGTGGTCGGGCTCATGGGCGTAATCAGCATCACCAGCCACAAATTGGGTATTGAACAAGGGCTAACGGTGACCTTCTTCCCGATGATTATTTTGGCCTGGACCATTGAGCGTATGTCGATTATCTGGGAAGAAGAAGGCCCGAAAGACGTGTTAGTACAAGGGAGCGGAAGCTTGATTGTGGCTATCATGTGTTACTTTGTGATGACCTCAAGCACGTTGAAATACCTGGCCTTTAACTTCCCTGAACTTCATCTGGCGACGCTAGGTTTCATCCTGATTCTGGGTCAATACAATGGCTATCGTTTGTCAGAGCTGTTCCGTTTTGCGCAGGTCAGTAAGTCTGAACAGGAATGGCATATCCCACCGGCTCAGCAAAAACCGGCAGCGCAATCCGCTTCATCTCAGGAGGAGCGCTAATGTTAGCCAATCCATTTGCACTCAAGCGCATGGGTATCCTCGGCATGAACAAGCGCAACGTGGATTACATTGCACGTTACAATGACCGCCGCTATTACCCATTAGTGGATGACAAACTGAAGACTAAGCAAGCCGCCATTCAGGCAGGCATTTCAGTGCCTCACCTGATCGGTGTGATTTCGCATCAGTTTGAAATCAAGTCGGCCTTGGATAAGTTCTTACACCTTGAGAAGTTCGTGATCAAACCTGCGCAAGGCAGTGGCGGAAAAGGCATTCTGGTAATTGTCGGCCGTGAAGGCGATCATTTCCTGAAACCCAGCGGCGACAGCATCAGCCTGCTCGACATTCAGCGACATATATCCAACACCCTCAGTGGTCTCTACAGCTTGGGCGGACGTAACGATGTGGCGATGGTCGAAGACTTGGTGAACTTTGATCCCCGTTTTAACGACTACAGTTTCCAGGGCGTGCCGGATATTCGAGTCATTATCTTCAAAGGCTTCCCTATCATGGCGATGATGCGTTGCTCCACTCAAGCGTCTGACGGTAAAGCCAACTTACACCAAGGTGCAGTCGGTGTTGGACTGGATATTGCCACCGGTAAAAGTCTGTTCGCCGTTCAAAACGATCATCTTGTGGACATCCACCCGGATACACAGAAACCGTTTAATGAGCTAGACATTCCCCACTGGGAAACCATTCTGAAGCTTTCTGCCGGTTGTTATGAAATGACGCACTTAGGCTACCTCGGTGCGGATATCGTTCTGGACAATGAACTAGGCCCACTGATTCTGGAAGTCAATGCACGACCAGGTCTGGCTATTCAGATCGCCAATCAAATTGGTTTAGGGCATAGATTACAAACGGTAGAACAGCTGGAACATTGCGAGTTGAGTATTGATGAGCGAGTACAGTGGTCCATTAATCAGTGGCGCCACTAATTCCAGTCGACGCTTACCAATCGACACATACCATTCATCACTTACCCTCCAACACTTACCTGCCAACACTAATAATACGCTTCATTCAGAGTACTCTCTTCCGGGAGTACTCTTGACTGAAGACATGCCTGATTAAGAGCGTCTCTGATGGAAAGCATGCCTGATTAATAAGCCCACCCTATTAAGCCTAAACAGGACAGTTTGGTAATTCCCCTGTTGCACAAAAGCCGACTAAACTGTACTCAGTAAGAGAGCGAAATAGGTGTACTCTGAATCATGGGTGATGCACTTCTTTTTGGAAATGAAAAACCAACCGAACCCCGTGCTACGTCAGAACAGACGGCCAGCAGAGGGCATTGGAATATCCTAATTGTAGACGACGAACCCCAAGTCCATACTGTGACTAAAATGGTTCTGAAGGGCTTCACCTTTAACGATAAAACTCTGCACTTTGACAGCGCCTATTCCGCACAAGAAGCCAAAGAACTGCTCACTCAAAAAGAGTATGCTTTAGCTCTGGTGGACGTGGTTATGGAGACGGAACACGCTGGCTTAGAGTTAGCAAAGTACATTCGAACTACCTTAAATATCACATCCACGCGCGTGGTTTTACGAACCGGTCAACCAGGACAAGCACCGGAAGAACAAGTTATCCGCGATCTAGACATCAACGATTACAAAGCCAAAACCGAGCTCACAGTAACCAAGCTCAAAACCCTGTTCTTTTCTACCCTACGCTCTTTCCGCGATATCAAAACCATTGATAACCACCGCAAAGGACTGGAAAAAGTCATCAAAGCAAGCAACGAAATTATGGAATTCAGCCGCCTGGAAGAATTCGCATCTGCTATGTTAATGCAAGTCACCAACATTCTGGGGCTGGATGATAATGCTATCTACCTTAATGCCGTTTCTGCGTTTGCAGCCTCACATCGTCAAAACCACTATCAAATTCTGGCCGCTACCGGTGATCAACTTGGGCCTTTGATTGAATCGCAAGATCAGAAGATTCCTGATGACATCATGGCTCTGTTTGATGAAGCTATGACCAAACAAACCTCCCTGCATAAAGACAATCACTTCGTAGGCTTTTTTGCGACCCGCTCTGGCAGTGAAAATCTACTCTACGTGTCGAACGTGGATAAACTGACGGATTTGGATCATCGCCTGTTGGAGATCTTTTCCACCAGTGTTGCCATTGCATACGAGAACTTATTGCTCCGGGATGAAATCGAAGACACCCAACGCGAGCTGGTATACCTGCTGGGTGAAGCCGTTGAAAAACGCAGTAAGGAAACCGGCGCACATGTAAAACGAGTTGCCAAAATCAGTGAATTGCTGGCACGGAAAATTGGCCTGCCCGACGCCACAGTTGAGCTCATAAAGCATGCTTCGCCGTTACACGATATTGGCAAGATCGCGGTTCCTGATTCCATTTTAAATAAGCCTGGGAAACATTCTGACGACGAGTGGCAAGTCATGAAGACTCATGCCGAAATTGGCTATGAAATTCTCTCGCAATCGGACAAACGTATCTTAAAAATGGGAGCGATCATCGCTCACCAGCACCATGAGAAGTGGGATGGTACGGGTTATCCACAGGCTTTGAAAGGCGAAGAAATCGATATTTGTGGCCGTATTGTCGCATTGGCAGACGTCTATGATGCTTTAGGTAGCTCTCGATGTTACAAAGCGCCGTGGGATCACGAGGACATTGCAGCCTTTCTGAAAGAACAGTCGGGCAAGCACTTTGATCCCAAACTGGTTGATATTTTATTAGACGATCTCGATGAATTTAAAGTCTTCAGAAGCAGATATCCTGATGAGTGAACAAGAACAGCTTAATAAGTTACTGCTGGAAGTGTCGCAATCGCCCACCATAGACTGTGGCGATTACGCTTCCGCGATGAAATATGTCACTCAAATATGCCGCGCTGGTTTAGACGTCGCACGGTGTAGTGTTTGGCAGTTAGATAAAACCTTCACACAAATTCGGTGCCTGATTTTAAACCACTCCAAGGGCATCGAAGAATCGAATAACACATGCACTGAAACAGATTACCCTGCGTACTTTAAAGCATTACGTGAAAAGCGGTTCATTGTGGCCGACAATGCGCAAGTCGATCCTGATACCTTTGAGTTCAAGGACTATCTGCAAGAAGAACACATTGCTTCCATTCTTGATGCACCGATCCGACAGGGCGGACACATCGTCGGCACCCTGTGTTGTGAACATACCGGCCAAATACGAGCCTGGTCACCGGATGAACAAAGCTTTGTTGGCTCACTGGCCGATATTTTAGGGCGGGCACTGACAGCACAAGACCGACGTCAAGTCCAACAAAGCCTGGAAGAGAGCAACCAATATCTCTCGAAGCTCATAGATGAGCGGACTCATCATCTGTCCTTAGCCTTTGAACAAATTTCTGAACAGGAAAAAATGGCTTCCCTCGGCAAGTTAGTCGCGGGGGTGGCTCATGAGATCAACAACCCTATTGGCTTAGGCATTACCACAGCCACGCATATTGAGGACATGACACTGCAGATCTCAAAAGCGTTTCAGGAAGGCACAATCACACAATCTCAATTCAAAGAGTACATCGAAGTGGTGGAAGAAGGCAGTTTGTTATTGATCGAAAATCTTCATCGGGCAGCCGACTTAGTCAAAAGCTTTAAACAAATCGCAGTCGATCAAAGTGACAATTCATTTCTGGAAATCAATCTGGTTGATACGCTCAATAACATAGTGAATAGCCTGAAAGCCGAATTAAAAAAGAAACATCAGACCACCATTCAACTGAACTGCCCCAAGAATATTCTCCTGAATACCTGCCCTGGCAGCATCGCCCAAATAATGACAAATTTATTGATGAATGCAGGGATTCATGCCTTTCCCGAGGATCAAACGGACCGACACGTCAGCATTACGGTGGAAGACCAACAAACCCAAATCAAACTCTGTGTGGAAGACAATGGCCAGGGAATAAGACCCGAAATCATTAATAAGATTTATGAGCCCTTCGTGACCACACGTCGATCTCAGGGCGGCAGCGGCCTTGGATTAAACATAGTGCATAATCTGGTCACCCAAAAGCTACAGGGCACGATTGAGGTTGAAAGTCAGCCCAATCAATTCACCCGTTTTATCATCTTCATTCCAAAGACACTGGAACCCTCCAACTAAGAAATAACCAACTAAGAAACAAGCAATTGATTTAACGCCGCTCGTCCACATGTCTTGTTCAGATCACTTATTCAGGTGACGTATTCAGATAACGGGGTCAATCTTGAGACTGTTGAGCGAGGTTCTGCGCCTTCTTGATGTATAAGAAGATGGCTAACAAGGTAAACACACCTAATCCGGCGGCCACTATAAATGATAATGAATAGTTACCTAATGCATCCGCGATGAATCCCCCCAAAGCACCAGCAAGCCCGGCCGAAAACACCTGCAAACAGGCTTGCAGTGTGTAATCCCCCCCTTCGTGCTGTTTACGACAATGTCCCATCATAATGGCAAACAACACCACCGTAGACATAGTATCCACCAGCTGATCTTGAGTAACAATCCAATAAATCCAAACTAAATACTCTTCGGAATGCTTATCCAATCCGGGAATCAAACTGTAAGCACTGATGGTGGCCATTTGCAGTACAGCAAAAAACAACAGCAAGTAGATGGGTGTGATAAAGCGATAAAGCACACCGACCACCAGCGCCCCCACCAAACTCACCAATGATGAGATGAAAGTGATCTGCCCCACATCGGCTAAGCTCATGCCTTGATCAACCAACAAAGGCTTAACCAAGGTGGAAGACATGCCATCGGCTAACTTATACGTCAAAATGACCAACAACCAGAAGCCAATTTTCTCAACTTTGAAGTATTCCCAAAACAGTAATTCTTTGGCTTTTGAAGGCGAAGCTTCAGCGCCCGGTTTAATCGAATCGCTCTGTTTAATAGAAACATGATCGCAGGTGCTTGTAAGCTTTCTGAATCCAAGAATCTGGTTTTCTTTGAATAACAAGGTAGGCACCAGCATGATGATCAGAGTCGCTGCTACCAGCTGAATCGTTATATCCCAGCCCCAGCTATTCATTAACACCAACAGGCCTGAGCCACCCAACATAAGACCAATTTTATAGCCGACCACTTGAATGCTGTTACCAAAGCCTCGCAGCTTTTTGCTCAATAGCGACACCGCCAAACCATCGGTCGCGACATCCTGTGTCGACGAAAATACATTCAATAAGCACAACAGCACAAAAAGCAGTATCAATCCGTCTTCAAACAGCCATGCTGGTGACAAAAAGGACATCGCAGCTAAGGTAGCAATTGCCCCTACCTGCATAGTAAGAATCCAACTGCGATGCGGGCCTATTGGTCGATAATAGTATTGATCTAACAAAGGCGCCCATAGGAACTTAAACAACCATGGCAAAGCCAATAGCTTCAGCATGCCAATGGCTGAAAGCGACGCACCGTACTCACGCATGATCGCAGGCATGGCATGAGCCAATAAGCCGGAAGGAAACCCTTGGGAAAAGTAGAGCGACGTGAGTAAAACGAATAGAAACGGCGTATTGATCGAACGAGCATTCATCATGCTGTTACTGGCAGAAGAGTTAAAAGACGCGTCCATAGAACAAGGGCTACTCGAAACAAGTGGTTATGAATTTCGGAGCACCCTACCACAGAACGGTGAAGTTTACGCTATGACCAGTAATTTACGCTATGACAAGTAAGAGAATAACGACTGACAGATTAAAACAGCTCGATATCGTTATCAGAACACACATCCTGTGATGAGCCTTCTTCTTCAATGGACGCATCGGTACAGGCTTTACTGGCAATAGCCCTATCCACCATTTGATTCTGTTGATCCACCAAGTGATCGAGCAGACGAATCACATTGGTAATCGAACCTTTGAGATTAGCTCCGGAATCCAGAACACCGTTAGCATCCGTGACGGCACCATCAATCCGTCGAATCAAATACTGCTCCTGATCGTCATCCAATCCCATTCGTGGAATTTCTTCATCCAGTTCGCTCAGCATTTTATGCATGATGCTGGCGACATCTTCCTGATTTTGCCTTAACGCATCAGTGAGCTGAATAAGAGTTTGTTTCACGGTATCAAAAGATTTACCCAAATTATGAGACTGTTCAATGAGTTGCGCTTCGATATTTAATGAACGTATGGTGGCATCAGTCACTTCGATCATAAAGGGTAATAAATCTTTATATCGTCCGTATTTCTCACGATCCTCCACGGGCATGTTTTTAACCAGCAAAGACACATGTGGATAATTAATCTGCGTTCGCGTGCCAAAATCATTGAAACGTTTGGCTTCCGACAACATAAGAATCAGTTCTTGTTCCAGCGGACTGACAATAGGATTGGTTTTACTGCTGGTATAGAACTGCACTTCATGCTCGGATTTGATCATTAAACTGCAATTCAACGAAAACTGATCGGTAGCCTTAAAGAACTGACTGGCCAACAGTTCGTATGTCCCAATACTGTGAGTCTTTTCCACAAACCGAATGGCGGTTCCAAATTCACTTGTTCCTGAAATTGCCTGAAACGCTGCTTGATGCGCATCCTTCAGTTGTTTCTTCAGCTGGTCACGGTCTTTTCGGTAATCCAGCAACTTGGATAACTTGGCTCTTAAATATTCGGGTTCGAAAGGTTTGGTCAGATAATCCTCTGCGCCCAACTCCAAGCCATGAAGGCGTTCGGTCATAGAGCCTCGGGAAGAAATAAAAACAACAGGAATATCTTCACAGCCAGAGTTTAATTTTTTGATTTCCTTACATACTTCAAAGCCCGTCATATCGGGCATTTCAACATCCAACAGAATCAAATCAGGTTTGTTTTCTTTTACGGAAGATATGGCTGATAGCCCATCCTCAACCATAGTTAGCTGGAAGCCGTCTGTAAGAGATTGAGAAACGGCCTTTCGTGCAATTACTTCATCATCAACAACCAGTACTTTCATCAAGAACTCCATTGACCGCCATATCACCCTGGCATCCACTGCCCCTTCCAGTAGAGAACTGGTTATACTTAGAGACATACAACAGCAATTCCACGCGCTGTCGCTTTATAATCATAGTTATTGTTCTTCTACCCGTAACAGAAGGTATGAAGTTGGTGTAAATTATTACCAAACATGAGATCCAACCATATGTTAATAACCATAGTAGACAACTGGAGGTTATGTGTATGAGATGTATACCTTTTAGTGTAGGAGATCGTAGATCATTCTCTTCATTTTTAGCACGTACCCGAGATAACATGCGCATCAACGAGCTTCTTCGCATATCGCTTCTGTTCGGTGTGCTCTTCAAGGTTACGTTCGTCAATGCAGAGCCCGTATATCTTGCTCAAGAAATTCAATATGGAAAGGTCGTCACACATCAGATCTACAAAGTTGACCCGACTTATGGCCGAGGCGCTCTGTTAGGAGCCATTACAGGTGCGGTCATTGCTGAAAACGCTCGAGGCTGGGGAGCATTGGGTGGCGCAATTGTTGGTGCAGGTCTTGAAGGGGCCATTACATCCGGGGAAGAAGCGCATAAGGTTGTCGTTCAATTAACGAACGGCCAGTCTTTTTCTATCGCCACGCCTCCAAATAAGCTGCGCCAAGGCGATTGTGTAGCCGTAGAACAGTCAGGCCGCGGCGCTGAAATTTTCAAAGTTAATTATCAGTTTTGCCAAGACGCTCAGAAACGGGATCAACAACAAACCTATCAACAAGCCAATAATCCTGCCCCTTACCAACAGGATCGCTATAGAGACGAGCGTGCCGTGAAAGCCGAGAAATGCGATGACGCAAGAAGCCGCTTAAGATACGCCAAAGACTCTAAATACAATCGAGTGCTTGCCGATGTACAACGCTATTGCCAAGACTGATCTCATCAACTGAACCTGTTTTCAAATACAGCAAAAGATACGCCCATGCCTCAACTCGACAACACAGAAGTTGCTCACACTACATCAATGTCTAATCTAACGTCTGACAAGCCAACGCCTGATAAGACAACCTCTAAAGAGTACCAAGAACAACACAAACAACGACTAAATTATATGCCGTGGCTGTATCACTCATTAAAGCCTAAGCTGAAGTCGTGGGCTGAACCTTGGCAAGCTTCTGTTCAAGCGAAAATAGCTCAATTGGAGACCGTCGTATTTGGAAACAATTGCTTTGTTGCACCAACGGCACGACTGTTTGCTGAGCCTGGCCGAACCATTAAAGTCGGCGATTTCTCGACCATCGCCGCGGATGTATTTCTCCATGGGCCGGCCAAGATCGGTCAACATGTGGCAATCAACCATAATGTCAGTATGGATGGAGGTTCTGAAGGCATTGAAATTGGTGACCACAGTCGCATCGCCTGTCAATGCACCTTCTTTGCCTTTAATCACGGCATGGCCCCCGACCTCTTAGTCCGGGAACAAGCGGTCAGTTCACAGGGCATTCACATAGGTCAGGATGTATGGATTGGCGCAAATACCAGTGTTGTTGATGGTGTACATATCCATGATCACGCCATCATTGGTATGGGATCGGTAGTGACACACGACATCCCAGAATTTGCCATCGCAGTGGGTAACCCTGCACGAGTCATAGGAGATCGCCGGCATAAACCCGATGCCCAATGGCAATGGGTTTTAAACGGCAAAAACGAAGAAAACCCAGAGACCTGAATCAGGATTCACTGAGTAAAGAGACTGCTAGTCTGGTATTGAAGAGTCAGGCACGGAATAAAAGGTCTCAGCGTATCGCTCGACTATGGCCTGACGACTGTCTTCAGAAATGTTAGCCAATCCTTCCCATATCTTCTGGGCTTTATCAGCATGATGTTTCATGAATTGATGGGAAAATACAATATGCCAATCGGCATCAAACAGTGGCGTATCTAAATAAAATACCCGGTCTTGCAGCTCTCTTGGCATTCGGAACACTGTCTGGATTCCAATATGCTTCTCAATTACATAGCCATCCAACCGATCTAACGCCACCAACTTAAAGCCCTCTAGCGGTATATGACTTCCCTTGGCCAATACCCCCATTCCTTTGAGCTTTTTCTTGGCAACGTAGCCTGGCGGTGCCGAGATGCCTCCTCGTTTAAGGCCATGAAAATTCTTACCATCCCAGTTTAGCCCCGACGCTCGATTAACAAAGATCTGATATTGAACATGCCATAAACGATAACGGCTGTCCGCTGCTACACCAGTGCGCTTATTTAATGGTGGAAATTGCCCCCAGCTATCCCGTTCAGGTAACCAGATGGCTGCAAATAAGGCATCTACCCGCCCCAGTTGCAGTTGCTTAATACATCGTTTCCATGGCTTGCGCTGATATTCGATGTTTACATCTGGCGCTGCAATATCTAACAGCTCCAGCAAGATACCCGGCTTCTGCTCTGGCACCTTCTTTTCACCCAACATAAAAGGGACATAATCCAGGTTTTCATAGCAAACCACAGTAGGGCGAGAATCGGCTGACACCAGCGCAGGCAATATAATAAAAGAGAGACATAAACAAAGTGACCATTGCATAAGGAAAAATGAGATCCTATACGATTGGAACATACTCGCCCCTTATGCAATGTACTGTTAACCGCAGGTGAATCCTGTGATTTCGAAGGAGACTTCCGTCTTACCAATAGTGTAGACGATTAAAACTCTTCAAGATCATCCTCTTCATCCACACCATCGACGACTTCAGTCACGACGGGGTTACCGCACTTCAAACACTCGCCTTCAATAAAAACGCGGCCATTTTCTTCATACTCTTTTGGGTTTTTCATACCCAAATCAACTTCCATACATTCATTGCACCAAGTCTGTTCCAAAAAAGCTTGTTGCTCGTCTTCTGGACGTAAATAAAAATCACGTTCTTCTCTTGCCATTCCTCTTTCCTTTATCAATAGCCCTACACCAATATCACGGACTTTCTCTGTGGGTAAGTGTAAATCATTAAACTCGCATGTCACCTGTAAATTCGCGTTAGTATGTAAAAGACACTAAGCAATATAGTTGACACATCAATTAATTTTTGTCATCTATATACACCAAAGCGATTGCTGCTGAGTCATAAAAATAAGTACGCTATGAAAAAAACCCTGCCTCCGCTACAAAGTCTGAAAGCATTTCTATTGGCTGCTGAACATGAAAGTTTTAAACAAGCTGCACATGAACTTCACCTGACACCCTCAGCAATTAGCCATCAAATTAAAGGCCTAGAAGATACGCTTGGTATTGAATTATTCCGACGACAAAACCGCCAAATTAAACTCTCTCCAGCGGGTCAGATGTATAAAAACATCGTAGAGCAGGCATTAAATGAGCTGAGTTCAGGGACGGATCGACTAAAGCGTCAGTTCAGCCAGAATGTATTGCGAGTAAGAATCCCACCAATGATCACAACCGATTATGTGATCCCGAATCTCAGTGAATTCCAACAACAGAACCCTCAAATCGAATTGCGGTTAGAAACCAGCTTACACTGGGCCAACCCCGAACGGGATGACTTGGATGTGATGCTGTACTTTGGAACTGAACCCGTCAATCGAGATGTAATTTATGAAAAGGTGAACTCACTGTCGGCCACCCCAATTATGAGTCAGGAGTTTTACGAGTCACAGCAACCGACATTAGAGACATTAACGCAACATCGACTCATTCACTCGAGTGTGGTGAGCAACAGCTGGCAACGCTTTATAAGTGCTTTTAATGGTGAGTATCAACAGCAAAACACCGACCTTTGGTTGGATTCCTACACCAGCATGTTACAAAGCTGCGCCCAAGGTCATGGCATCACCCTTGGATTGTTACCCTTGCTAAAGCTTCGTTTGGATCGAGGCGAATTAATCCGGCCCTTCAAAGAGGAGTTGAAGCTCCCGGAAGCCATCTATCTGGTCTATCGTAAAGACAAACATATCACACCCGCGATTCGCACCTTCTCCGATTGGGTCAAAGGATTACTCCAGAATCCAGGGAACCTCTGAACAAGTCCCGCCCTTAGAGCCTTATTCAGAGGTTCACTAGCACATTAATGAATCATTGATCGCTAAGTAGCCTTGCTTAATACCTTCTAAAGATACTATTTAATCACTGTTCAGTTGAATTTCTCTCACCTATACGTTGAAAACTTTCGTTTGTTTTCATAGGACAAAAACTGGACAATACCGGAACCCTGATAAACATGGGTTCTTGCTCATAGTCATTTGATAATTATTAATAAAATCAAAACAACAATAATCTAAAAGCCAACACTTACAGCCAATACCATAAACAAGAAAAATTTGTCTGTAGCTCGATAAAGGAAGCACTATGTCACAGCACCATCAGTCGGATAATTCTCCGACGCTGTCTCGTTCTGATAACTCCTCCGAACGTCTCGCTGCCTTGGTGGTTAAAGCACGTTTTATTACCTTATTAGCAACTGCTGCTATTTTTTATGTTTGTTTCTTGGGAATGCAAAACATCAAGTTCTCAACGGACTACCGGATTTTCTTCAGCCACGATAACCCGCACATGCTGGCTTTTGAAAATCTTCAGGAAACCTATACCAAAGACGATTCCCTGCTTTTCGTCATCGAATCCAAACAAGGCAACATCTTCGAACAGAAAACCTTATCGATGATCGAAGCCTTAACTGATGAAGGCTGGACGGTTCCCTATTCATCTCGTGTTGATTCCATCACCAACTATCAGCATACCTATGCCGAAGAAGACGACCTCATCGTTGGAAACCTAATCGAATATGCGGATCAACTGACCAACGAAGATTTCCAACAAGCCCAGAAAGTTGCATTAGAAGAACCGATCCTAAAAGATCGCCTGATTTCATCAGACAGTCGAGTCACAGCAGTCAATGTCACGGTTCGCCTTCCAGGTGAAAACAAGTCGAAAGAAGTCCCTGAAGTTGTCACATACGGCCGTGATTTAATTAAAAAATACGAAACCGAATACAGCGATATAGCTAACTTTTATCTGGCCGGCTCGGTAATCAATAACAACGCCTTTAAAGAAGCTTCTATTAATGACTTAACCAGCCTCATTCCACTGGCGATGTTACTAGCAATTCTTGGCATTGCCATTTATATGTTCATCGCGAGCCGCAGTATTATGACCACCTTATCGGGTACGTTTGCAACGGTTGTTATTATTGTTGCTTCGATCTGGACCGCCGAAGGCGTCGCCGGTTGGTTAGGCATCAATTTATCGCCACCTGCGGCTAATGCACCAACAATGATCCTAACGTTAGCAATTGCCGACAGCATCCATATCTTGGTGTCTTTCTTCTTAGCCAGCCAGCGAGGTTTGGCCAAAGTGGATGCCGTTAAAGAGAGTTTACGTCTTAACTTTCAGCCGGTTTTCCTAACCAGCCTTACCACCATGATTGGTTTCCTTACCTTAAACTTTAGCGACTCACCACCATTCAGAGACATGGGCAATGTGGTTGCGATGGGCGTGGTGTTTGCCTGGATGTATTCCGTCGTTCTACTTCCTGCACTAATCCTAATGCTGCCTTTCAAAGTGAAAATCAAAGACGATTCTGGCTTGCCTATGATGCAGAAAGTAGCTACTCTCACCATCAACAAGTACCGCCCTATTCTCATCGGTGTGCTCGCCATCATTATCGGGTTCGGCGCCTTCGTTCCTAAGAATGAACTGTACGATGTCTGGGCGGAGTACTTTGACGAAAGCATGCCGGTTCGTCAGGCCATCGACTTTACTCAATTTAACCTTACAGGTGTTGCCACGGTTGAATATTCACTGGCCGCCAGAGAAGCGAATGGCGTAACTGACCCTGAGTACTTACAAGGTCTAGAGAAGTTCACTAACTGGTTATCTGAACAACCAGAAGTCGCGCATGTAAACAGTTTCATTCACGTTATGAAGCGTCTGAATAAAAACATGCACGCTGATAACCCGGAATGGTACAAGGTGCCGAATGATCGTGAGCTGGCAGCTCAGTATTTACTTCTTTATGAACTGTCTTTACCGTTCGGCTTGGATCTTAACAACCAAGTCAATCTCGACAAATCAGCGACTCGCGTTGTTGTGAGTATTCATCGACTCAGTACGGTTGATCTCCTTGCGTTCGCTGATCGCGCCTATGCTTGGATGGAAGACAACCTTCCAGCTCATATGATGGATCATGGATCAAGCCGTGACATCATGTTTGCCCACATCGGTGAACGAAACATCAGCAGCATGCTGGAAGGCACCGCACTAGCCATCGTTTTAATCTCGCTGGTGTTAGCGATTGCATTGAAGTCTTGGCAATATGGAGTGTTAAGCCTGATTCCAAACATTGCGCCAGCCGCGATTGCGTTCGGCGTTTGGGGCATTTTCTCAGGCCGCGTCGGCGTATCACTTTCCATTGTGACATGTATGACGCTTGGCATTGTCGTAGACTATACCGTTCACTTGCTGAGCAAGTACTTACGCGCAAAACGTGAACAAGGTTTATCAACCGACGAAGCCATTCACTATGCATTTAATACGGTTGGTATTGCTCTCATCGTGACTACTGCAATTTTATGTGTGAACTTCGGTATTCTAGCTTTCTCGGATTTCAGCATGAACTCTCAGATGGGCTTAATGACAGCAATTACCATTGTGATTGCTTTAGTCATCGACTTCCTATTCCTACCATCTTTGCTGAAGTATCTATCTGAACGTCAGAAGAATCGCAAGCAAGATTCGGGAAACGGACCATTGTCTAGCAAACAAAATACAAATTCTAAATCAAACCAAAGCCTCAATAAGGAGCCTGAGCATGAAATGGCCTAATCCATCTTTACGTCAGATCACAGCAGTTGCAGGACTGATGCTGACGACCGCTGTTACATCAATCTCAACGGTCTATGCACAAACCGCAGAAGAGAAAGGTTTGGCTATTGCTCAGGAAGCAGATCGTCGCAATACCGGCTGGCAAGATTCAGCTGCTAGCATGACGATGATTTTAAGAAACAAACGTGGCGATGAAACCTCTCGTGAATTGTCTGTAAAAGCATTAGAAGTGGCAGACGATGGCGACAAAAGTCTGACCGTATTTAACTCACCACGAGATGTTAAAGGCACCGCACTTTTATCCTTTTCACACAAAGTAGATGCTGATGATCAATGGCTGTACCTACCAAAATTAGGTCGAGTAAAACGCATCGCCAGTCGCAACAAATCAGGTCCATTCATGGGCAGTGAATTTGCGTTCGAAGACATGACACCACAAGAAGTGGAAAAGTACACCTACAAGTTCATCAAAGAAGAAGAGCTTAATGGCCAAAAATGCTTTGTGGTTGAACGCTACCCTGTGGATAAATATTCAGGCTACACCAAACAACTGGCTTGGGTGGATCAAGAAGAATACCGCACACTCAAAGTAGAGTTCTATGACCGTAAAAAGTCATTACTAAAAACTCTAACTGCAAGTGAATGGAAAGAGTACCTAGACCAATACTGGCGCCCTCACAGCTCCACTATGATCAACCACCAAACAGGTAAAAGCACGGATCTAGTAATGAGCGATTTTACTTTTAAGAATGGCTTGGATGATGGCGATTTCAATAAAAACAGTTTAAAGCGAGCGAGATAACACTTAATTACAAGCTAACGCTCACAAAGGAGGGAATTCTCCCCTCCTTTGACCTATTACATCTCTTCACGTCATTTTTCTTACTTTCCTTGCTATCCAGATAAGGACTGGTACAATCCGCATCGTTCAAAAAACAATCAGGCATTAAGACGTATGCAAAAGAGCTCCTACAACCCTACGACTCCATATAGTAACCATCAAAATGATGAGATAGACCTATTAGAGCTTTTTGTTGTTTTAAAACAGCGATTCTCGATCATTGCAGCCTTCACTGTTTCTTTTACCTGTTTAGCAATTTTATACGTAACAACGGTAGAACCAACATACGAAGCGGAAGCCATTCTGATTCCGCCTAAGCAATCAGAACTCTATAAAATAGACAATGGCATAAACCTGATTAAGATAACACCAAATGAAGTATTTGATCGTTTTTATCAAACACTTACCAGCCAAAACTTTCAATACCAGTTCTCTGAGAGATTTGTAGATCAATCTCAATCAACTGAGCTCTCTTCAGTAGCCCAACAAAAAGCCTTCAACACATTCAAACAACAACTTACTGTAAAAAAATCACAGAAGAAAAAAACAGATCAGAATTACATTCATCTTAGCTTCCAAGCTAATGATGCAAAACTTGCTGAGTCAACTTTATCAAGCTACATTGATGAAGCTAGGAAAAGAACTACAGCGGATTTGATTGCGCTATATTCATCAGAGAGAAAAAGCTTAATTAATCGTTTAAACAAAAAGATTGAAGAAAAAACAGAAGCAACTAAAAACGAAGTAACCGGAGAAATACAACGCCTTTCCGGAGCGGCACAAATTGCTCGTTCGTTAGATTTGGAATTGCCAACATCAAATACTATTTTGACAACAGAACTAAATAGCTACTCCCTACCTTTATATACCTTTGGATATCGAGCTTTAGAGTTGAGAATCGAGCTATTACAATCTCGAGAAAGCTTGAATATATTTACCAAAGACCTTGCAGAACTTGAAGCAGAGCTAAAATCATTAACAAAAATACAACTAAGTAATCAGTTTAGTGTAATCAACTATCAAATGGATCCACTTATACCCTTAGCTCCAATTAAACCGAAAAAAGCTTTAATTACCATCCTAGCAGCTCTTCTTGGAGTTATGATGGGTTGCTTAATAGCAATAATCATACACTTTATTAGTAAGAGAAAAGAACAAGATAGCCTTAGCGTGGATCATGGAGTCAACATGGACAAACTTGTTGTATCTTTGTCTAATTCAAAGAAGGCCAAAGAATCTGTAGGCTAATCCAAACCCTTTAAATATACTTACAAGGGCTTTATTTAAATAAAAATCCCAAAAACAGTTGACGACGAACTAAGCTTCCGTATAATACGCTCAATCTTCAAGGGAAGCTTTATTTAAAGATATCCTTATTAAGTGCCAGTGTGGTGAAATTGGTAGACACGTCGGATTCAAAATCCGATGACTTCACGGTCGTGGCGGTTCGAGTCCGCCCACTGGTACCATTCCAATAGTAGAATCCTACTCATTTTAAAAGATTAAAAATATTCTCTTAGATTAACCCCCTGTATTTAAGTCATTAACAACGCCGGATACCCCACCCCAATAGCAAGCTGATCTGAAAAAAGTCTATAGACTATCGGTCATTCACTCGTTCCAGCAACAACCCCATGACCAATATAATTCTATCAATTTCCTTCATTTCTTGTACGAACTGCAGTAATTCAGACTTAATCCGACAGTTACCGACTTTTCAGAAGATATCTTCCTGGTCAAATACAGTTTAAGAACTTTTCCAGCCAGATTCTTTCCCATCTTCTGCCACCTTCGTTTCTAGGGCCTTCAGGCGTTTCTTGAAGCCAGTAAGATCATGACGGAGCGGAACTGATCACACAATTGGGAGATACAAAGATACCTTTCATGCGAAGCTCATTAGACACTCGAACCTATCCGTGTGCAGGTTCGTCAATCACATATTGAATCACAGCTGATTCAACGAGAGTATCAACAGTGTTCTTTATGTTTGGCATTCGTCGATTTTGATCAAGAGCGGTTCAAGGCTACCTTCATCCATCGCCTCTTTGTAACGATAGAACATGCCTCTCTACACTCCCATTATCTTACAAGCTTTGGATATACTTCCAAGTTCATCAACTAGACTCAGTAGACCTGCTTTGTGTTTAACGATTTTATCATTAACATGAAGCATGAGGGTTACCTCTTATGTGTTCTAATTTTCAGGTTTCGTCACCTTAAATCAAAATTGATAACCCTCTCTTTTTCAAGGAAAGATACCAGATCTGGTCTGAACTAATTCAGATAATATTTCTTGATTTGAGCAATTCAATCAACTGCTCAACACATTCATCTACCGACTGCCTTGAAGTATCAAAAGTAATTTCAGGGTTTTCGGGAGCCTCATAAACTGAATCAATCCCTGTAAAATGTTTAATTGTGCCCGCACGTGCCTTTTTATAAAGTCCTTTAGGGTCTCTCTTCTCACAGATATTCAAAGGCGTCGAAACAAACACCTCAATAAACTCATCTGCCGGAAACAAACTGCGAACCATCTGCCGATCCGACTTAAAAGGTGAAATAAAAGCAGACAAAACAATCAATCCAGCATCAGAAAATAACTTAGATGCTTCACCAATCCTTCGGATATTTTCAACTCTATCTGTATCTGAAAAGCCTAGATCCTTATTTAAACCATGACGAACATTATCTCCATCCAACAAAAAAGTGTGCATCCCTAATTTAAACAAAGCACAATCTAAAGAATTCGCAACCGTCGATTTACCCGCTCCACTTAATCCTGTAAACCATAATAGACAAGGCTTTTGAGACTTCTGCTCTGATCGATCCTTACGTGAAACGCTGTGTGAATGCCAAACTACGTCCGTGCTTTTACTGTCTAACATAAAACTTCCCGAATATAATACATACAAAAAAACATTACACTCATATCACCAGAGTAGGTCAAGTCATAAAAGTAAAGTTAATGGCGACTTTACTTTTTCTAGGATACTTACACACCAACCTAGAGACTCGCTAACAAAGCAATACAACTCCAAGACCTCATGTTCTGCTTGTATCCAGATGAAATATGCCAGCCTTTCATCGATTATTTTTAATTATACCCTAATTTTTCTACATCGGTGCTGAACCAAACATTCCAATTTATTACTTTTTCATAAACCTCTGATGCAGCGTACAACTCGGCCAGCCCTATTACATTCCAAATACATTGTGTCAAGAAGGCCTAATTGATCTCCACAACGCAGTTAAGAGATAACCCCCCCATAACTGGAGTCTACAAAAGAAAGAAATAGTTGATAGGTTAAAGAGAGGCAAAGATACTGGCTTGTTCAGAAGTTCCCTAGCTGCTAACATAATTCAAAATACGTTCTGCACTCCTCTCAAGGACATGAAGTGAGTACATTCATCACCGCCATTTTTGCATTTGCCGCAACCTGTTTTTTCATCTATCTCTACAAGCCATTAGCTATTAAGGGAGGCTTAGTTGACATACCCAATAAGAGAAAACAGCATACAGGTAATATTCCTCTAATAGGAGGCTTAAGTATTTATTCAGCCTATTTGGGAATTAGTTTAATTACTGGCGAGCTTAGCCCTACTCAGGTGACATTCCTAACTTGCTCGCTGATTATGATCATTCTTGGTGCTGTTGATGACTATAAAGACCTTTCATTCAAACTTCGCCTAGTTATTCAAGCCGCGATAGCCTTAATAATGGTTTACGTGGGAGGAGTAAAAATCGACACTCTAGGTAATTTATTTCACTCTGGCGAGATAGAGCTTGGGAAGATATCAGCAGTCTTTACTGTAATCGCTGTCATTGGGTGCATAAACGCCTTTAATATGATGGATGGTATTGATGGACTATGCAGTGGAGTTACAATTACTACTTTAATGGCCATCGTCCTTTTCAACTCAAGCTCCACACCTCTTACCATTAATGTTACCGCTTTAATTCTTTGCCTTTTAGCCTACATCATTTTTAATTTACAACTACTTGGCAAACGAATACCAAAAATATTTATGGGAGACGCTGGTAGTATGTTTATCGGATTTTCCGTTGTTTGGCTCCTAGCTGAGACCACTCAAAACAGCTCTCAAACTCCACCTGTTATGGCCATTTGGATTATAGGTATTCCCTTAATGGATATGGGAGCTATAATGATCAGAAGAACAAAAAAAGGACAATCTCCATTCAAACCCGATAGAAATCATCTTCATCATATCCTGATGAGATATGGATATAACGCTCGTGAAACATTAGTTATTATTCTGGGGCTTTGCCTCACCGTAATCACTACAGGATACGTGCTAATGAAACTCCAGCTAAGTGAATGGCAGTTACTTTGTATTTGGCTCACACTATTTTTCTTCTACTCATACACAATGAACCGTGTATCACAGAGCCAACACTTAAAATCTCAAAATAAGTGATATCAAACCCGCAAATTAACTCGTAAGTGCAACTCTCGTCCTAAGCCGCAGCTTTTAAGCCTTCATAGACCTTCTGCAGCCGCCTAAACCCAAGACACTTTCTGTGTCTCAGGTATAATTCTTTTCTATGATAGCTAAATCATCATTGGTCACGAGCCTAAGATCGCTTCCCTTTGAAACATACTACCTCAAATTTTCATTTAGCCCTCGCTCCTATGAAGTGTATGGATGAGCAAGATATGTCATTACCTGAAGAGCTTCTTCGATCTTTTTATAATGGGTAAATTCGCGACCATTATCAAACGTTATTGTCTTTACGAAGTTCTTGTGTGGCTTAAGCATGCAGATAATGGCTTCGCTTATTTCATCGGTTAACTTGCTGTTTACTCTGCGGATCAAGTACAACCGACTCTTTCATTCTGCAAGCGTAACAATGATACCTGTTCCATGTTTTCCTAACACCTTATCCGCTTCCCAATCGCCTAGTCTGGCACAGGCTTGAACCTTCGAAGACCCGAGGTCAATTGATCGCGCATCAGCAATCGGTAAGCGATTTTAGTGCTTACCTTTACGGTATTTTCTGTCGCATTGTTTTAGGTGTTTGAATAGCGTTCCACCGGACAATTTATCTTTGGCAATGAACCGGTAAATCCATTCATGACTTCACCGGAAAACCAAGTTCATTCAGCACAGCCGATACTTTTTCAGCGCTCCAATCCGCCTCTATAAAACTGTGAACATAGAACTCGGTTTGAGCTGATATGCGATACTTGGAAGCCTTGATCTTTCTGGTTTGGGTATGCTTTTGCGCCGACGCGGAACAATATTCGTTTCCCTCCGTATTTCGTTTCAACTCTCTACTGATGGTGCTGGGATCAACCT
The DNA here is from genome assembly GCF_042646085.1 of Litoribrevibacter euphylliae. Classification (NCBI taxonomy): domain Bacteria; kingdom Pseudomonadati; phylum Pseudomonadota; class Gammaproteobacteria; order Oceanospirillales; family Oceanospirillaceae; genus Litoribrevibacter; species Litoribrevibacter euphylliae. Next base: position 647,980 of record NZ_JBHRSZ010000002.1, read on the forward strand.
CCAGCAACTCAGCAAGCTTTCTCTGACTCAAACTCTGGGATAAATAGGCTTGAATCTGGTATCGTTGACCTTCGACTAGCTGCCTTTTACTCATGTGTTTTCTTTATGTTGTGGTGACTAAAGCTTACCATCAACAGGCAGTTGCTCTCTTCTCACCAGCTCAACCATTAGTGTTGCACTTATTATCTAAAAATAATAACCACTCTAATGAGAGCTGCTAATAGAATTACTCACTAAGGAAATCACTAAATTTTGTTTTTAACAAGCTCGCGCCCTGCTCAGAAAGGTGATCTTCGTCGAAATAATATGAGTGAACGTTATTGCCAACGGGACAATAACGCTCATCGCAAAAAGTAGATGTAGGATCTATAACAACGATTTTACCATCATCCAACTCCTCTAATAGGGCTAAATTCGTGGCACTTTGAAAATCAATATGGTCTTTATATGATACGGAATTTATTCTTAACCGCTCAGCTGAGAGCTTATAATCAGTAAAAGAATCATAATACAAACTTATGGGTAAACGTTTCTGCATTGGAACCTGAAGCACTAAACCGACCTTCATACCATCACTATAAAAACGCTCAACAAAGTCACCTACACCAGCAACTAAATTTTTCTGAGACTGCACCTTATCAGCACTATTACCTAAAGGATCACCAATATAGACCATATCAGCTCCTGAGTAATTCCCTTCAGAGTAATAAGTCCACCGAGATGCCAATACAATATAATCAAATTTTTCCACTTCAATTAAACTTAGAACTAACTTGTTCAAATGGGAACAAACCGAAGAATCTTTTCTAATTGTCATTGAGTTAATAATTGGAGGGCACCCCCCCATACCAATATAATACAAAGAAAAGTCATTATCTTTAGATAAATCTTCCAGCACAGGTACCAAAGAATTAGCATGCGAGTCGCCAATCAGAAGTAAGCTTTTGCTACCATCAGAGATCTTACAGTTCTGAATATCTTTAATTAATAGTGCTTTATTGTTAAAACATGGAGCAGGGGTTTTGGAAATTGAAGAAACCACGCTATCAGGAATAGGATAGAAGGCCACTAACGGAGGATATTTATATAGCACTAATGAAGAAAAAAATAACAACAAACTCAATAAAATAGGCTTATTGCCCACAAAGAAGGAAAAACTACTTTTAGGCTTTGAGATTTTATAGCTTTCAATAAACCTATAACTTAGGAATCCAAAGAACACAGAAATAATGACACCAAAAAAATAGTACTTAATATTCAAATTATAACGTTCGATAAATACTACTACTGGCCAGTGCCAGAGATATATTGAGTATGACCATTGGCCTAAATAAAAAGTAACTCGATTATCTACCAAAACACTTGATTGATAACCAGCTATAAGCACTAACATTGTCGATAAAACAGGCAACAAAGTAACTATACCTGGCCAAGTGGAACTTTCATCAACTATCAGCGTGGTGACTAAAATCCCTATGGAACCTGTGTAAAACAAAAATCGATTTGTAGTGGGAGTGAATTTAATAGGGTAAAAGCAAAGTAATGATCCAGCAACCATCTCCCAAGCTCTAGTCGGTAGCATAAAATACGATAAGGATGACCAATTAGAAGATGTATAAATAGAAAAAACGAATAAAAATAAAAAAATTATAAGAATTAATTTCTTAACATTAAATATAGAGAATTTACTTAAAAAAAATCTCAATAGAAGGGGGTAAATAATATAAAACTGCCACTCCACAGAAAGAGACCAAGTGTGCAGTAAAAACTTTGATCGCGAATCTTGATCAAAATATCCTGATTCCAACCAATAAACAAAATTAGAGATAAATGAAACCGAAGATGCAGAATGTTTAGCAAGTAAGGAATATTCATTTGGATCTAATATAAATAACCCGAGAATCAATAAAACCAACACTAAAACCAAGAGAGCAGGAAAGATCCTAAAAATCCTGGATATGTAGAATAAACTTAAGGAAAAACTTCCTGATTTAACGCCTTTGACAACTATCGCTGTCATAAGATAGCCAGATAAGACAAAAAACACATCCACTCCAGCGAAACCTCCAGAAAAGGAAGTTGGAAAAAAGTGAAATAGAACAACTATTACTACTGCTAAAGCTCTTAAAGCATTAATGTCATATCTAAAGTTTAATTCACTCATTAATAGTGGCCTATTCCTTAATTAGCACAAAGCCAAGCATAAAGGCCTTTTCATGGCTTACTGTTTTATCAATAAAATTATAAATAAGTTTTTTAATAAACTCTGTGTAAGAAGATGATATTAAAGGTCTTTGAGCCTTATAAACTTTTTCAAGTCTTAAACCGCTTTTTCTAAAAAGTTCTAAGTACTCATTAAAGGTAAGATCAACATCTTTTAACCCTTTTAGCTCTAGCTTTCTAGCGTGATAAACATCCAACTTAAAATATCTTGTAAGCTCTCTGACCAAAAAATTATAGTTCCTAACTTCAATATAGATTTTAGCACCTTGATTTAAAGATGAAATAATGTTTCTGAGCGCAACATCTTTATCTTCAATCTCATCTAGTACCGTAAGTGAAAGGCATTGATCATATTTCTTATCCAATTGATCTTTAGTAATATCAGAAAACCTAAAATCCTTTTCAGGATAAACATCCTTTGCCCAGGATATCTTATTCCTATCAAACTCAGTGCCTAAAAACCGCCCATTAAAGTAAGCAGACGAGAATCCCCAGCCGCATCCAACATCAAGAGTTGATAGTTCTTTACTTAACCCAAGTTTCATAAAATAATCGTTATAATAAGCTTCAAGTGCGCTGTTTTTTTTAAAATTTATTCCCTTAATAACCATAATTAATCAACCTTTGTGTAAGTAGGCACCAAATAGAATCCAAGGCATTTCCTAACGCACAAATAAGACAAGGCGTTCCTCAATGACAAACTAATAGCGATGGATAAACAGGCTCCTAACAGAGAAAATTCGAGCGTCAACGGAATAATCAATATAGATAAAATCAATGATGAAATAAGTACATTATCTCTCATTTTATTCTGGTTTCCAGTCATATTCAGTAATGGTCCCGTTGGACCTGTAACGAGATTCACCACCTGCCCAAACAAAAGAAAATAAAAACAATTCCTGTATTCAATCAGATCAGAAGAGAAAAAAATCAAAAGAGCATCGGAAAATAACAACATAAAAGGAACTAATATAGCACTGATTAAGCACATCAATAACATAGAAAGATTTGCAAATGACTTTATCTTATTAAAATCACCTTTAGAAAATAAAATTGAGAATTTAGGATCTAAAAGTGTATTAAAAACCAATACAAAAAAACTCAATACGAGTGCTATTCTAAGAATAATAGAGAAAACACCAACTTCGAAATCACTAAGAATAAATCCAATAACCAACACAATCCCATACTGAACAAAGTAGTTTATATTATCAGATATCGCATAATCCACCATACCTTCTTTCCATTGATAACTCTTAAAAAAAGAAACCCTAAAGAATGAAGAGCTAGCTTTCAGTTTAAAAATCGCAGCTCCTTGTCTAATAGAAATCACAAAAAACAACAGTGTTGAAATTAAAAAGCTTAGGGTGAGAAAGTCGAGTTTTGAAAACCCACTTAGAACAGGAAAATAGGAAAGAACATAGAAAAATACTAATGTCATCAAAACAATACCTGCATTTTCAAAAATAGGCGAAACATGGGCCTTCCCTATAACCTTAAAATATGCACCAAAACAAAACACAAAAGAGTGAAAAGGAGCTGTCAACAACATAAGCTTTAACTCATTATTATTAAAATCCTCAAAAAAACCAAGTACCACAAAATAAACAACTAAAGTCATTAATAATGCTGTATAAAAAATAAAGAGACCAACCTCAACAAATGTTTCAGAGAGTTTTTCGAAATTCCCTTTTCCATAGAAGAACCCCCCCCATCGAACTAACCCTAGTGATAAACCAAATCTAGAAAAGGTCCCTATCCCAAGAACCAAGGTATACAAAAAAATAAACCGCCCAAATCCATCAACACCAAGCTCTATCGTTACAACAAAAGTTAACAACAAAGATGCTAATACATTCAACGCTCTAGAGAAAAAGTTTAAACAGAGTTGATTAATAAAACTACTGACCATGAGGGGTAAACCTAAAAGTATAATAATAAAAAAGAATAACTAATGAAAAAATATAAGGGTAAAAAAGAACTAAACTTACATTCTTTAAACTGTATACAAATAAATAGTAAACAGGAAACACCAAAAAGTGATTCACCGCCCCCCTATAGGTTATCAACCTATAAGAAGGAAGCACCAACAAAAAGAATAAAATCAACCAATAGAGTATAAAATTAACAAAAAAAACAGAATCCACCTGATATGAATTAGCCAAAGAAGGACCGTAAGTAATAAATCCAAATTCTAAACTAGGCGTAAATATCCTAAAGAATGCAAGAATACTTTGATATCCAGATCTGTTTGAAAGATTTTCAGATATTCCTATCCCTCCAGATTGAAACGATGACAGGTCAGAAAATTGACTCATGGTTGACGACAACGAATATAAAGCCCCCAATGAAAGTACAACTGCACAATAAAAGACAAACTTTTTTAAAACCAAAGGCCTCAACTTAATCATAAAAATAAAAAATAAGCTCAGCATAATCGCAACAAGATTAGAAAAAGAAACCGTAGAAGATAAAGAAAACAAATATAAAAAACTAAACAGGATACTTATACCTGACGAAAATCCTTGAAAGTAAAGTCTAAAAGAAAACCCCACAAGAATTAAAGAGAAGAACACATGAGGCTCAGCAGATAGTCCTGTTGGCATGAATTCAACGCCAATTAAATTGAAAGCTACCTCTGAGCCAGGTAAGAAATTTGAAAAACCAATAGACTTAAATCTAACTTCACCATCAACATCTAATTTTCTATATATTGCCTCATCATGTAAGGCAGTAGGTGCATGTGAAAAAGTATCAAAATCAATCACTGCTAAAGATAAACAAAGAAAGTTGATGATCACCAAAATATCAGTATATTTATATAAGATCCGCCCATATTCTTCATACCCAAATCCAACACTTTTAAAATAAGTTATTGACAAAACAGTGAGTATAATCATCGGAGAGGCCGAAAAAGGAACCCCCATAGCTATTTGACCTAATAATTCTATTACGCCAAATAGAAAAATAATAAAGATCAGTCTATCTGGTATTCTAACTGATGATTTAATTAATAAGAAAAATACCAGAAGAAAAAACACATAAACAAATTGCAGCGTGTTACCTCCCCCCAAAGTTAAAATACTTAATAGAGGAGTAGTCTCCATAGACGAAAGTAAGATAACCAATACTGCTGCGAGAGTAATCTTCATATAAATATGTTAACTATTAATCAATAGTCTTTAGTAAGCCACATGAATGCATCTTCTTAGCAGCCTCAACTATCAAATAAATATCTAGACCACTTTTTTCGGAAATACTAAATAAATCACTTTTTCCATCACAAAAGTGAATAAGCCACTTCACTGCCTTAGTAAGATCACTTGCAAATCTATGATCTTTGTTGAAGTAAAGCCCATCATAGTTTGACATAAAAGGCTCACAATAAGGGGTTGTGGACTGATATACCTTATTCTCTTCTAACAGCTTAAATACTTCTACATATGTATTTGATGTTTCCAGAAGAGCATCAAAGCTAATAATATTTTTATTATCCAGGGATGTATGATACTCAGGATACTGGTGATAAGGTGTCCTCATCAAAGATCCCACAGGTAAATTCACTCCCAACGAACAATATTGTCGCTCGTCACTACCTGACGGTGAAAACTCCTTCCATATCAGTTCTTTACTAGAATTACGGGTAAAATAGCACTTTATTGCTCTATCAATAAGACTTTCGCCTGATCGAGAACTTTTATACTGATATTCTTTATCGTGTCCGACACATGTCGAAATTAAACCGCCAATTAAACTTGCTTTCAGATGTTCAAAGTTTTGCGATATATAAGTGATTGCACCAATTGTTTCAGGAGCAAAAACAAACCTATAGGAATAATAGTTGTCACTTCTACTAGCCAATGCTGAAGCCGTTGCTAGAGTAACTAACACTCCGGAGAGCTCATTAATAGCAAGAGAAGGATGGCAAGTATAGGTATGAACTAGAATCTCTTTATCAGACTCTCCTTCAATAAGGAAATCAGAAATCGTCATACTACCGACGAAAAGTTCAGTATCTACAACGACTTCGTAAATACCTTCTTTCAAACAATTATATTGATCAAATGAAAGACAAAAACCCCAAGTTTCCCTGTAGTAACTTGTTTTGTATGGGATAGCGCTGGGTAATTCTGGCATTGTGTGCAATCGAGGACGAAGCTCGTTTAATGTTAACTTACCTTGAAACGGAATTGAGTAATTAACTAAATGTAAATTATTCTCGGAGAAGTCACACAATTTTTTTCCATCAGGATCTATAATATAAGCCTGATTTACTTTCCACTCTCTTGGGACAGACCAGTCGAAAACCTTCGTACCTGTAGGTACTTCATAGGTATTCAAAGGAATATAATTTGAGAGAATTTTATGAGTCTCTCGAACACCATCACCCGTAATACTTCTATTTAAAAACCATAACGCGTCAAAAACCTTTTCGAGCTCTTGTAGACTCAACATCTTATACTCCTTTAAAACTGTCTTTATAAAAATACTTATAATTACTCCATTTATAATATTCCGAAACAGAATCGGTTAGTTCAGCTTCTGTAAACTCAATAGGATAGTCCCAGTTTTTCATCTCTTGTTCCAAGAAAAACTCAATAACTTTTTGTTCGTCTTCAGTGATTCTCTCTTTCCAACGGCCAACATTACGATCTGAAATAGAGAACATTTTTTCTCCACCATGACTGTTTCCAGCCTGTGAGACCCCAAAGCTCGTAGGTTTAAGGAGTACATCACTGTATTCTATTCCTAAGAACTCACAGATACCATTCAGAACGTTCACAGGATTTTTAACAAGATCTTCAAATCGTACAACTTTATAACGATCACAGCCGTACTTCTCGATATTAATCCGAGCAAGTTTAAAACCAATTTCGACCCTATGAAGAACACTAGCAAGACTACTATTTTCAGTTTCACCCAGATTAGAATAATAACTTGCAACTCCTGATTTGATAGCAGCGAAGTTATCTCGTGGATCCCTAATTAAATGTAAAAACTTTGCATTTGGGTACATAGAAAAAAGTTGATTTGCATAAATTTCAATACTAGTTTCTTTCCAGACAGAAAACTTTTGATCTAGTCCCCCCATATACTCTTCGTAGCTATAAAAAAGTGTATCAAGTATCGCCTTAATGTTACGATAATCTAAGTTCGAGGCATTAGCGTAAAACCGCTTACTAAACTCTTCTACAGAGAACTTGTCTTTATAACCTCTCTTATCCACTTTTTTTTCAAGCATTCTAAACACAACTGAATCAAGCCTATCTTTCAGCTCTAGCTCATTTGAAATACTTTCTATATGCTTCGGATAATATCCATAAAGCAAACACAAGTCCTCAGGGTATGTTAGAAGATTTGAGTGACCATTCAATAGATTTAACAACATTGTGGTTCCAGACTTTCTGTGCCCACAAAGGAATAACGGCTCCATTAAATCATTTCCTCAATATTTTTTAATTCTTTTGCTTCAATTTCGATTAAAGAGTAAATCGGATTCTTCTTAGTTAAAGAATCAGTCTTAATACAAGTCAAACCCCCAATATGAACAACCCACCTATCTACATCCTTAACCGTACCGTCTTTAGAAACTTGCTGAACACCACCGGCAATTGGTCTAAAAAGGGACTGATCAAACCTATAACCACTAATGGAGCCATCAGTATTAAACACTTGGGCCACACGAGATGCTTGTAGCAAATAATTTTTTGGTACCAATGCTTCAGATATATTTACAATACAAACATATTCATACTCACTAGAATTGACCACCCTCTCAATCAACGGGTGACTTGAAATTTCCTGGGCTTCAGATTCAGTCCACTGATCGAGAGGTATATTAGAAAACTCGCTCCAATTTTCTAAAGTATCCGAATACCCTATGATTACTTTTGAATCTATACGAGAGCTGTATTCTGTTAAAAAACTCGCCAAGTTAGAGATTGACTTGCGTTCTTCATTAACAGATATACTTCCTGAATCATTAATGAGTAAATAAAGCGTTTTAGGGAAAGTTAGCGCTTCTTCAGTGGCCCGTTGCTCTATCATTTTGATTCGAGTATCAAACAATCTAGACTTATTGGTAGACAAGCTAGTATGCCCCTTACGATAAAAAAAGCACTTATGATCCAACAAGCTAATTTTATGATTCCTTAGCTTTAGATATAAATCAAACCCGTCTTGGCACGAAAAGTTCTCATAGTAGCCACCTAAAGAAAGAAAATCTTCTCTCTTTATAAGAGTGCAAGCACCATGTAGAGGCTCATCATGGGTAATAGCATTATTATTTAGTCCACGACTCAGGCAATGGTGCTCACCAATAACTTTATCCTTACCATCGACGTAGAAGAAATTACCAAAAACTAGACTTGGAGAGTCCTTATATATTATTTTTTTCATCTCTGAGATATAAGATGAATCCAACCAGTCGTCAGCATCTAATCTAACAATGTAGTCTGAATCAATGCTATTTAGTACTCTATTTCCTACTGCACCTAAAGGAATGTTTTTAAACTGCCAAAACTCCCAAGAGTATTGATTCCGTATTTTTTCTAAGTAATCAACTGAGCCATCGGTAGAGCCATTATCAATTAATATCACATCAAAATCATTATCAGATTGGTTCAATATACTATCGATAGCTTTTGGGAGAAATCTCTTATAATTATAATTAAGTAAATAAATTGTAATTTTATGACTACCCATAGAAAAAATCCCTAACAAACAGCTCTATACCATCTAAACCCTTTAAAACCCCCAAAGAAACACCTTCCATATAGTGTTCATACCTATCTTTCTCAGAAAGATAAACCACAAAAGGAATCTCCTCTTCACTTGCTTCTACAATTATACTTGATGGTCTAAATATATATAACGAACAACCTTTAAACTTATCACCTGTCACAATATAATTACTATTGCCGGGATATAAATCTAAATATTCCGAAAAATCCTCTCTAGGATGAGGACTAACGTAAACTGTTAAATGAGGAAAGTTATCAACCAGTAATTTCACCAAGCTCAAATTAATTTCCAAATGATTTGGATTAGTAGCAAAATAGATAGAGTCACTAATTCTTCCAGGAGTCTGTTTAAACTTTGGTTCCCTATTTAAAGTAGAAACTACATAATCATCATCACCCTTATAGCCAATAAAATACGAATTCAAAATTTCTGACTTTTCAGAAAATTTCATATGAAACTTCGTTATATATGTTCTCTTGATACCGTCTAGTTTTCTGAGCGCGCCATGTTGATAAACCTCATGCTCAATATTATTCCGCTTGCAAATGACCCCTATAAACTGCATTCGCCTACAAAAAGTACCAAAAGAAAAGGCTAGACTAACATTATGGTTAACGAGTACATCATATATAAATGCGTATTCAAAACTAAATAATAAAGCCTCGCCACGACTTATACCGTATTTTCTAAATTTATTACTAAACAACAAGCCTCCATAAAGTACGCTCATTAATTTGAGCACTGAAAGCAAATGATAATTTCTAGAAAACTCTAAAGGAGTTTGATAATTAAGATTAAGTACCTGTGAAGAGTTATAATCAATCGAGTGATTTGACCAATGAAAACCTACTTCCTCGTAACTCTGTTTACTACTTTTTCCTTTCATTAACCTTAGAAAAAGCAACAAAAAAACCCCTAAGACAGATTTCAAGCTTCTGCTTTTATCAATTTCTCTTTGAGATGCATTTCTTAAAATCTCCGTATTTATAGTGCTATTCTTCAAGCCCGTTTCAAAATCTTGAAAAACCTCACTTTTGCTTAGAAACAAAAATCTCACCTTCACCGATATCCCTTGTAACCACAGAATTAGCTCCCACTACAGCTCCTCGGCCAATAGTTACTCCAGGCATTATCAATGAATTCTTGCCAATAAACGCATGCTCATTAATCGTAACCTTTTTCTGAATAACAGGTCTTTCAGGTACTGAAAGCTCGTGTCCATTTCGATGATTAGTCTCATATGTACTAATATACACATCGGGGGCTAGAGTAACACCATTCTTTAATAGAACATCACTACCAACAATACAATGAAAATTCTGCCCAATCCTTACAAGGCCATCTACATAGATCTTCCCTTGTCCCTGGAATTCAATCCTCCAATTAGGAAACAACCCTAACGAACCTTTTACGATTATTCTATTTCTTAATCGATAAGGAAAAACAGGTGCACCAATGTAGCTCTTAAGATCGCCGGATAAACCATAAACAAAACGATAAAGGCTATATCTTAAGATCCATATTGCATATTTCAAATACATAGCGACACAACACCTTAATCACTCAACCAAACACCCAATTTTGAATAAGGAGGCACTATTTCATTTTCCTCGACTATAGAGTCCATACTTAGTAAGCAATATGGAGAGATTATTGATTTTCCCTTCAAATGTACTTTTCCATGCTTATAAAGTCTATTCTCTCCGTCTATCCTCCAAATTGAAGATTGCAAAATGCAATACCCATAGATAGACACACTATCTTCAATAAGAATCTCACCTCCACAATTCAACATTGTGCCTTTCCCGATCTTCGAATTTCTACCTATAGTTACACTTCCGGTTGAGGATATAACAATTCTTACATCATCATCTATTTTTGCACCTGGCAGTACTTTTAAGTAACCTCCAGAATCAATCCTGATTGTAGCTTTATCAGAAATAAGAGCTGATTCAGAAACATCAACATTTTCCCGGTTCTCAATCACTCAAAGAACCCCCACTCCAACTTACAATATGCACTGATATCAGCTTTCAATTTTAAACCAACAACTTTGTCTGAATCCAAGGCTGAAATACCTTCACATGGGCGTAATGTAATTAAATCCTCATATTTAATCGTTTCACCCGACTTCAAATCTTTGTTTAAGAAAACACCTTTTCTGAAAGACGTGACATGTCCATTAACAACTTCACATATAGCTGGTTGTTTTTCCTTCACTCCTTGTAAGCTTTTAATTTCAATTACGTTTTTAACTAGCGCTTCGACATCTGACAAAGTTAACGAAACCTGGTGATCCCTAAAGTCTCGGTCATGCTTACAATCAGTAAAATGAAATTCTAAAATCTCCGCTCCAGCCGCTACTGAATACGATAGAGCATTAATATCTGTTGTATGATCAGAATAGCCAATTAAATATTGAGGAAAGGCTTGTCCAAAGGTATCCATTACATTCAAATTTGCATCAAACTTTGGAATAGGATACATCGACGTACACTGTAGTATTCCAAGTTCATCTCCACGCGAACCCTCTGGATCAAGTTTACGTATCGCAAAGGCTACATTATCTATAGTCGCTAAGCCGGTAGAGATAATAACAGGCTTACCAGTTTCTCTAATAGCATTAAGCATCAATGCATCTGTTAAATCACCAGAACCTACTTTTATAAAATCTATCTCGTCAATAAATTCATTCAGTTCTTGAATAGACCAAACTGAGGCAGAGACAGACTTTCCGGAGTCACGAATTATTTTCAACAATTCTTTATATTGACTAGTACTTAAGGCAAACTTACCAAAATGTTTATGCCTTTGGGGACTTAAATATTTATTTACAAGTAAATCAGGCGAATATATCTGTAATTTCACACAATCAGCATCAGAGAGACAGGCCTCTTCTACTAATCGCTTCGCATACTCAAAATCTCCCTCATGATTTCCCCCTACCTCAGCAATCATAAAAGGACCATGTTTACCGGCAAAGGGGTTCTCACTGTTAAATAATTTCACCTCTTCACAGACACTTTTTAGATCACATTCACTAATTTTGCTACCAAACTTTTGAATAACTCTAGAAACAACTCGATAATCTTTGAAAGTATCTAAAGAAAGTGAATGATTAGAATAGTCATTTAATAAGGCGATATTTTTAATTCTTGATGAATCTAGCTCCCTATAGAAGTAAGTCATTACATGTTCCCTATCATCGCCTGATAAGTCATACTTCTCATTTACACAACAGAAAGTAGATGTTCTAATGGCTTCAATACTACACCCCTTCGGATAAGTTCTAGGGCTGACGTTTGAAACCATATCATATTGATCATCACTAATTTCCTTTAGAACTGCCATGATCAGCTCATCAATAATAAAAACATTATCGCCATTAATTCTAATCAACCAGTCATGTTTATCTTTATCGACCCCAAGAAGAACTCGAGAAAATACATCCTCTTCAGAACCTCTGTAGAAAGGGATTGTTCTAGACTTCAGAAACATAGCCAAAAGATCATTTTCTTTACCATCAGGAATAGCGTATTTAATTTCTACTTCGTTTGGAAAAACATTAATCAACGCAGTATACTGATTTTCAATTAGAGTCGCGTCTCCAATTAGCTTCAAGTGTTTCCCAGGAAGCCTTGAGCTAGTTATACGAGCCGGAATAATACAAACAATTCTATTCATTACCTATCACCTATTTTCTTAGCCGGAACACCTGCCCATATTTCGTAAGCACCTATATCAGACCTAACAACACTATTCGCAGCAATAACAGCGCCCTCACCAATATTACTCCCAGCCGTAATTATCGAGTGAGCCCCAATCCAAACGTCATCGGCTATTTTTATTTTCTTCGCTATATTTTCTTGATACCTAATTGGTTCGGCTCGTTCAATACCATGATTACTATCTACAATATAAACAAATGGCGCAATTAAGCATCGATTACCTATATCTATGCCCTTAGATGAATAAACAAACGTATAATTACCTATAGTTGTTTCATTACCAATTGTAATTTTTGCATCCGGATTACAAACACATAAGTCAGCATTAGACTTAACAACAGTTGAAGAGCCTATCTTTATTTTTTTTATAAATCTCGACAGTTTGGCTCCAAAAATCACATAGGAGTCTTTCCCTATATCAACTCCAAGTAATCTTATAACTTTAGTTATCAGCAGATCTCTAAAACGGGGTTTAAAGTACTTATGGAACTGACTCATTCTTCAAAAAAACTTTTAATCAATTGAACAACTAGACTTATATTAGCATCAGACAAATTCTGATGAATCGGTAAATTTAGACAGTTAGCTGCCATATATTCAGCATTAGGAAATTTCGAATCTACATCCTTATATAAAGTTGTTTTATGTAGAGGCCAATATCTAAACGTAGTATATACATTATTATCTTTTAAAAATCTTGCAAGCTCATTTCTTTTAGCAGTTTCTATTGTAAAAAAATAATGCGAAACATCAGAATCATTCAATTCTTGCGAGAGAACTTTAACTTCTTTAATAGAACCCAACTCTTCACAATAGAATGTAGCTATTTTTTTTCGTCTTTCGATGTATTGATCTAACTTTGATAACTGTTCTCGTCCAATAGCAGCTAAAATGTCATTCATGATATCTCGAGATCCAGGCCTTAAAATATCATACTCCCACCACATACTGTCGCCACTACCGCTTTTGTCCAGACCAGATTTATCACTAGCAGGTAACCCTAGATACAGTAACTCAGACGCCTTATCTCGTAGCGCTTGATCACGAAGAATCATCATACCTCCATCTCCACAAGTTAAAGTCTTCATCGCATCGAAAGACCATATTGCACAATCTGAATAAGTACCTACTCTTCTTCCTTGGCTATCAAAAGATTTAATAGCACAAGCAGTATCTTCTATAACATAAATATTTCTACTACTTGCAAATACCTTAATTTCTTCCAGTTCAACAGGTGTTCCACCGTAGTGAGTAACGATAATAGCTTTAGTTGTAGCATCGACAAGATCTCTAAAACAGTCTAGAGTAACATTTCCTGTTCTCTTATCCACATCGCAAAACTTAATCGTGATATCCAAACGCTTGAACGAATTAGCTAGACTAGGAAAACTAATCGTAGGCATGATTACTGAATCACCGGCTTTTAGGTCAAATAAATAAGGCAAAACCATCAAACCAGCCGAACAGCTATTTGTTAGAAGAACTCTGTCTTTCTCTACACCAAACTCTACTGAAAGTTCTTCCCTAAAGGCCTTTACATGAGGACCTGCGCCAATCCATTTAGATTCAAGTACGTCACTTACTCTGTTAGAATCTTCTATACCCACAGATGGTTCAAAAACATTAATCATTTTACGAAACCTATTAGCTTATTTATCCAGTTATCCAAGCGATATTCCTGAATAACTTCAGGATCCATTCTTTTTAGTTTGTCAATACTTTCCAAACCAGACTCCAAGTTATCCCGATCAATAAATAGTACGCTATCTTTAAATATTGGATACTTCCTGATATATTTATTTGTAGTGATAAGAGTTTGTCCGGAACCTAAACTCTCTAATGTTCTAGAAGTCAAGCCAGTTTGATTCGGATGAGTAACATCCAATACGACCTTACTCAGATTAAACAGCTCATTAATTTGCTCATGAGATATTTTTTTATTTGTCAGATAGCATCTAAGCTTATAGACAGAGAAAGGATGAGTTAAAGACTTTAAAAGAAGCTGTAAATAGCTATTGTAATAAAGATGAAAGTAGCAGCTCTTGTTATTTTTTTTAGCCACATCATTGATATCAGATAAGTATTTTATGCGTTCACTATGAATCGTACACACACTACAAAAGTCATATCTAGAATCTTTAGAAGGAACAGGATAATAGTCCTCAGTGTAAAATAGAGGCAAATGCTCAACACCATATTTATGACTATCAACATAATCAAAAGTAACAATATTACTTTTAAAATCACTTATATAAGCATTGAAAACAGGTTTATTTTTAAAAGAATCCCAAAAATACATCAAAAATCTACCCAGAACTTTATCTTTTATTTTTTTATACTGCTCATTAGTAAATGTCTCCGGGTTTAAAACAAGAACCTCATCAATATTCTCTCTATCTATTAACGACATAACATCTAAAAAATGAGCGTTTAGCCGATTATTAAATAAGAATCGAAGTCCTAATCTAACTACAACCTTAGACATTAAGTCATCGCCAATTCGTTCGTTTAAAAAAAAAGTTTTATTACCATATTTTTCTAACTGACTCCGAATTGCTTCACTATAACCAAAGAACTTAGGGCCTATAACCAATATATTTTTCTTCATAAATCCAACAAGGTTTTCTTCAAATCAATTAGCTTCACACCTTTTTGATCCTTTTCAGATAAGACCGGGCAGCTGTGAATTGGCCAATCAATAGAAACAGTTGGATCATTCCAAGCCATACACAGTTCATCATCAGGGGAATAAAAAGAAGTACATTTATATTCAAAATGTGCAGTTTCAGACATAACCAAGAAGCCATGCCCAAAGCCCTCAGGCAACCACATTTGCTTCTTATTTTCTCCTGACAGAACTAAGCCAAACCACTGACCAAAAGTTTTACTATCCGGCCTTAAGTCCACGGCTACATCAAAAACTTCTCCTTCCACAACTCTCACTAACTTTCCCTGAGGTAAGTGCTTCTGGAGATGTATCCCCCTTAGAATATTTTTCGTAGAAAAAGAGTGGTTATCCTGCACAAAGACCCGTTCAGCAACCAAACTATTAAATCTTTCCTGCTGAAAAGTTTCTAAAAAAAATCCTCGATCATCACCAAACACCTCTGGTTCGATGATCTTTAAGCCTTCAAGCTCTGTTTCTATTACTTTCATTTACAGTCTTCCTCAACTATTTTTCTGAGATATAGACCATAGCTATTCTTTGCATAACTTTTAGCAATTTCCAAAACTGCGTCTTTCTCTAACCAGCCTTTATTAAAAGCAATTTCTTCCAAGCACGCGATCTTAAAGCCTTGTCTTGCTTCGATGGTCTGAACAAAGTTGCCAGCATCCAATAAGCTTTGGTGCGTCCCAGTATCCAGCCATGCAAAGCCACGCCCTAGCAACTCAACGCGTAGTTTCTTTTCTTCTAGATAAATCTGATTAATGGATGTTATTTCTAACTCATTTCTCGCCGAAGGAGTAATCTGTTTAGAGTATGAAACAACATCGTTATCATAGAAATACAAGCCCGTTAAAGCATAATTAGACTTAGGATTTTCAGGCTTTTCTTCTATTGAGGTTATATTAAGATTCTCATCAAACGCAACAACACCAAATTGGGTTGGGTTATTAACATGGTAAGCAAAAACTGTTGCACTATCTCTGTTGTTTACAGCTCTTAGCAAGTTATCTGAAAAGTGCTGACCAAAGAAAATATTATCGCCTAAAACTAACGAAACACTATCGAAACCAATAAACTCCTCTCCGATAATGAATGCCTCTGCAATACCATTCGGCTTATCTTGGACCTTGTACTGCAAATTCACTCCAAAGCGCCTACCATCACCTAATAGCTGCTTAAATGAAAGCGAATCTTCTTGAGTTGTAATAATCAAGATATCCCTTATCCCTGCCAGCATTAATACTGAAAGAGGATAATAAATCATGGGCTTATCATAAATGGGCAGTAACTGTTTAGATACACCTTGAGTAATCGGAAATAAGCGAGATCCCGTTCCACCAGCTAAAATTATTCCTTTCATAACTTTCCTTCGAATTCAAATTACAGACTAAGACCTACTCGCTTATCTTGATAAGAACCATCTAGTATATGTTCGACCCACTCAATATTATTCAAATACCATAAAACTGTCTTTCGGATGCCAGTATCGAATGTTTCTTGAGGCACCCAGCCCAAATCATTTTGAATTTTCTTAGCATCAATGGCATAACGAACATCGTGACCAGGACGATCTTTTACGAACGAAATGAGATCACTATACTTTTCTATACCGTTTGGCTTATCAGGATATAACTCGTCTAAAATATTACAAATCGTATACACTACCTCTATGTTCTTTTTTTCATTATGACCGCCAATATTGTACGTTTCACCAAGAATACCCTTAGTAGCTACTTCTATTAATGCACGAGCATGATCATCAACAAATAACCAATCGCGAACTTGAGAACCGTTACCATAAACAGGCAGAGGTTTACCCGCTAGAGCATTTAGTATAATCACCGGTATCAGTTTTTCAGGAAACTGGAAAGGTCCATAATTATTTGAACAGTTAGTAATAACTACTGGCAAGCCATAGGTTCGATACCATGCACGAACCAAGTGGTCTGAACTTGCTTTACTTGCAGAATAAGGTGAACTTGGGGCATAAGGAGTATCTTCTGTAAAGAGCCCTCCAGGTCCTAAATCACCATATACTTCGTCTGTGGAGATATGATGAAAACGAAAACTTGCGTCACCCGACTTTTTCCAAAACTTTCGCGCAGATTCAAGCAAGGTATAAGTACCAACAATGTTAGTCCCAATGAAGTCACCCGGCCCATCGATCGAACGATCAACATGACTTTCTGCCGCTAGGTGCATTATTACATTAGGCCGCTCAATTTCGAGAAGACCATCTAATGAACTTTTATCCAATATATCTATTTTATGAAATGAGTAGCGTTCATTATTTTCAATCTCAGCAAGCGATTCAAGATTTCCTGCGTAGGTCAAGTTGTCAACATTAACCACACGATACTCTGTATTATTAATTAAATACCTAATCAAAGCAGAACCAATAAATCCAGCGCCACCTGTTATCAAAAGCTTTTTCATCTGGACAAAAACTCCTTGTACCATGGCATTGCGATACTAATCCCTTCTTTAATGCGATAAGAAGGCTGATAACCTAACCTGGACTGAGCCTTTGATATATTGGCCTGAGAGTGACGAACATCACCAACTCGAAAATCCCTATAAATTCTTTTAGAATCAGAATAAATTCCATTCTCTTCTAATGCAGTAAAAATCGCCTCACATAGCTCATTTAGAGTTGTTCTGTCACCCACTGCAACATTATAAACCTCGTTTTTTCCCTCCTCATCAGCTAAAGCAGCAAGAAGATTCATTTGGATAACGTTTTCAATAAAACAAAAGTCCCGACTTGTTTCTCCATCACCATTAATGAAAACATCTTCACCTTGGATTATAGATGCTGTCCACTTTGGAATCACAGCTGCATATGCACCATTAGGATCCTGCCTCTTTCCAAAAACATTAAAGTATCTTAAACCGATACAATTAAATTCATAAGTCCGCGCGTATACACTAGCATAGAGCTCATTTACATATTTAGTTACTGCGTAAGGAGATAAAGGATTACCTATATTTTCTTCCGTTTTGGGTAACTCAGGATGATCACCATATGTAGAACTACTTGCGGCATAAGTAAAACTTTTGACACCAGCTTCTTTTGCTGCATGTAGAAGGTTTAAAAAACCAGTTATATTTGCGGAATTTGTCATTAAAGGATCTGTTATTGAACGGGGAACAGACCCTAGTGCCGCCTGATGCAAAACATGGTCAACACCCTCGACTGCTCTAGCACAACCTCCATAATCTCTTATATCACCATTGATGAATATAAAGTTATTCCATTGACTATCCGAAACGACTTTTTCTACTTCATCTAAATTGTACTGATGGCCTGTAGAAAAGTTATCAAGCCCAACCACTTTTTGATCCAGCAATAACAAGGTTTCTAATAAATTAGAACCAATAAATCCTGCGACGCCGGTAACCAACCAAACTTTAGGTTCTTGCGCCAGCTGCATTTTTATTTCTTCGTAACGACTCATTAATCATTCATCCAATCGACTATAGGCGCATATCTACTTCATTTTTTGGTAAAACATATTTCAGATCGTAAAGCACATGATTTCCTTTACCTAGCTTATGTATATGATCAGCACCTAGCGATTTAAACTCCTCATGAGCGACAGCGAGAATGATAGCATCATAAGTTCCAGAAACAGGGCTCTTAGTTAGCTCTAAACTATACTCGTGTTTAGCTTCGTCATTAGAGCACCAAGGGTCAACAATATCCGCTTCAATATTGTACTCTTTTAACTCTTCAACAATATCAACAACTTTAGTATTCCGTAGATCCGGGCAGTTTTCTTTAAAAGTTAACCCCATAATCAAGACTTTTGCGCCTTCGACATGAATACGCTGTTTTACCATTTGTTTAACAAGCTGAGACACAACATATTGTCCCATGCCATCATTTAATCGACGGCCAGCTAAAATCATTTCAGGGTGGTAACCTACACTTTGAGCCTTATGCGTAAGATAATATGGATCAACTCCAATACAATGGCCGCCAACCAAACCTGGCCGAAATGGTAAGAAATTCCACTTAGTACCTGCAGCCTCTAATACCTCTAATGTATCAATACCAAGTTTGTTAAAAATAATAGAGAGCTCATTAATCAATGCAATATTTACATCACGTTGGGTGTTTTCAATAACCTTAGCAGCCTCAGCAACTTTGATTGAAGAAGCTTTATGAGTTCCGGCAGTAACTATTGACGCATAAATGGCGTCAACAAAGTCAGCAGCTTCAGGAGTTGAACCACTAGTTACCTTTAATATATTAGTCACCCTATGATCTTTATCACCAGGATTGATTCGCTCAGGAGAATATCCGGCATAGAAGTCTTTATTCAAAAATAATTCAGAAAACTTCTCAATAATAGGTAAACATATTTCTTCAGTTGCTCCTGGATAGACCGTCGACTCATAGACAATCACATCACCACGTTTAATTACCCTACCAAGCATTTCACTAGCTTTAATAAGAGGTGTTAAATCTGGTTGGTTGTGTTTATCTATAGGTGTAGGCACCGTAACAATAAAAACATTATAATTAGCTAAGTCCTCAATTTTAGAACTATAAGACAAATTAGATGATTGATTTAATTCTTCAATTGAACACTCTAAAGTAGAATCCACACCAGCAACAAGCTCAGCTACTCTTTGCTCATTGATATCAAAACCTATTGTTTGATATTTCTTTCCAAATTCTACCGCTAAGGGCAAACCTACATAACCTAAACCAACAATTGCAATTCTTGCATCTCTTACATTCATATCCGTCGTTCTTAATTCTTATGGGTTTACAAGAGTGTATAATTGATTACCTAAGTTAAGCTTCTGCCCACCATCTCTAGTAATAGGGCTCCATGAGGCTCTTAGGCTATCTTTACGGGATTCAACAAAGAAAAGATCCAACGGAAATTCTATATAAATCCCTTTATCAAAGCTTCCCTCACCAAATTCTTCAGAGGACACATCAGTAAACGTAGACCAGCCGCCCATCACCACCCCAGTTTTAAATTTCCTACTAACATCGATAGTGGTACCTAGATCCCCAGCTAAGTAGCGCCCAGTACTTACCTTGGCTAAGATATTACTGATAGGCGCATCATAATACAGAGTGAAATGGCCAGTGGCTACAGTGTAATCCCTAAATTCAATAAGCTGCTGATAACTACGTTGTTTTACGTAATTAGCATCAATACCAATTGCTAATCGGCTCTTAACGGGTTTGTACAAATACTCCCCCCCTACTCCGCCAAACATCGTTTCAAAGAGACCAGACGATAGGCGAGCATAACTTACCTTGGACGGCTTCCAGATATAATCCATTTGCATACGCTTAATTCCGGTTGCCCCCTCTTCCGCATATTTTGCAACATCAGAACGCACATGAGGTAAAACCGAATCAGATTCAACTTCTAATTTGTTGTAATTATTGGCTATATCCACACCAAAGACATTATTCAGGGACAGATTATCAGTAAAACGAAAATCAGCAGTAAACTTCAACCAAAATTGGTACAAAACGAAGGCCTCTGGCGCACCAAAACTAGGAGAAAAAATAGGTCGAATTCGCCAATCAAATGTAGGATAATCCACTAACTTTTCCGCGTTCTGATAGTCAACAGGAGCCTCACTCAGACGCATGTAAGCCTTATTAAAGCCACCTTCGACTTCATCTCTTATAGCCTCTTTAAAAGGCTCGACATAAACATCAACTTGACTTGTATTCAGCAAACCTTCTTTGCTGATATACCGAACACTCGAAAGCGTAGACGGTAACTCATTAATCAAAATACGAGTAGCTCGGCCTACTGCATCCGCCTGATCACGAAAGCGCTTTTGACTAGCATAAACAGTTATCTGGTTATTTGTAGCATCGATAGCTGATATCATTATTTTTTCAGCAGCAAGCCGAGCCTGTATTTGATCTTTTTTCCCCTTCGAAATTAAGGCTTCATTAACTGGGCGATAATTATTGCCTTGCTTTTCAAAAATTCGTTCTGGCAGATTATCGAATTTTGGCATCATCGCTTCATCAGAGCCTAGATTCATCCCCAGTTGAATGCCTGCCATCAGGGTATCACCGCGCTCCCAACCAACTTGCACTCGAAACAGATCATTTAAACGATAAATTACCCCTAAGTTTACAGGGTAGTTTTGAACAAAATCACCATCGTTGTTAGCTTGACCATCGAGATCAGAAGACTCTTGAGTATAGTCATTACCTTCAATTTCTAACTTAAATGCCCAATCACTACCTGAAGGGGCATACTCTACTCCCCCAATTAAGGCAATCTCCTCCCCCGAAAAGTATTGACCTAAAGAGACATCTCCGCCCTCACCTACATCTCTCTCTCTGCTCTGAAAGCGATCACTTAAAAACGTCAACGGGTTTTTAATACCACCTCCCGTGCCAGCATACCCCCAAGCTAAACCCAAAGAGAAATCAAAGTCATAATAGCGCTTTGAAGCAAGAAGAAACTCAGAACTAAATAATCCTGTCCCTAAAAAGTCATAAAAGGCGATCGAGACTTCAGGAATTTTTTTTTGCTCGGACCATAGACGAGTTTTTAAATCAAAACCTCGATCTTTATAAGTCTGAGAGCCAGAAAATTCTTCATCTCGACTGTACCGTCGATTAGTAATTGCTGTATAGCGAACAGTTCCCTCCAACCAAGGTAAAACTTGAGCTGAGATAGAGGTACGATTATAGGGAGAGGCATGTGAAAAGTTAGCGTTAAAGTTACCATCTGGAGAATGGCGAGCAGTAGGCGTTTGTAATAAGCCAACACCACCAAAGTCAGAATGAGTCATACGAACAGGCTCATCCATAAGCTCATTATCGGCAACAGATACACAACTATATATTGAAAGTAAAAACGACCAAAATGCTAGTTTACAATCAATACCTTTAATAACGGCGTCCGGCACGCTAAGTTAAATCCTTTTTAATACTGACTAATTAGCAATATTCATCGGTTTGGCTTCTAAGCGTTTTTTAACAAAATAAGAAACCAACGCTATTAAGGTACCCAACATTCCTCCTAGTAAAGAACCAAACACACACATCAAAGCACGTTTCGGTCTCGACTTCTCAAGAGGCACTACTGCAGGATCAATAGTCCGGAAAGCATATTCGTCCCGAACCTCAGCCAACATAATAGTTTTCCCTTGCGCTTCAATCAGATTAAAAAAGATGGTTTGCATATCAAGCAAACTTACCTCTTTAATCTTTTCTCTAATAAACGCAATACTCTTTTGTGCTTCACTAACATCACGATTCTTTATATGTTCATTTAAACCTTTAATTAATAAAGTAACCCATGCCTGAGCTTGCTCCGGAACATACCATTCAATAGAGACGTTTACCAATCCCGTTTGCTTGTCGGTCGATACAGTTAAAATCTCTGAAAAAGATTTATATATCTCCCAGTCCGTTGGTTCAGCCGTATAAGGTGACTGAACCTCTCTTACCCAGGTATTTGTTGACATATCATATATATTAGGATCTAAGGCAACGCCCTTAGAAAATCGAACAGGCTGAAGAGCAAACAAAGGAATTAGAATATTATTTTTACGAACAAACTGGGTAATAAATTCTCTGGACTTAAGAATAGCTAACGCTTCCTCAGTTTTATTATTTCCAGTTGAGGATAAATTAACACCAGCCAACGAAGCCAAGCCTCCAAATTGACCAGCCAAAGCCCCCAAACCTGAGCTAGACTTATCATCAACCGCCGGTGCCAATAACGCTTCAGATTTATACAGGTTAGGCTGTGAGAGCGCAAAAAATACACTTCCCACAGCAAAAACTACAGTAATTAAAATAACTTTCAACTTTTGAGACCATATAGCCTGCCAAAGCTGAAGGAGATCAACCTCTTCTTGAGACTGCACAGAATAAGGTGTACTACTTTCAGAATTTTGAGTTAATTGCTTATTCATAAACCTTATATTCACTACTTACTCTATTTACTCAATAGGGTATAAATTCATTGCAAAAGATTGCAAAAGGAAGCTACTTCACTTTAGCACTACTAATTATCAGAAATTGTTGCCAGTGAGGCAGCTGTAATCGCTAACTGAGAAGCGATACTAGTAACACTCTGAGTTAACGCCAACCAATCAACTGGTCTCGCATCTCGAGGAACAATGATTGTCGACCCTGGAGGAATATTAGTAGGCTTATAATTCCACCATGATGCCTGTAAGCTACGAGCACTGCCATTTGGCAAAACAATAAACACACGATCTTCATCCGCCGACTCACTATATCCACCAGACTGATCCAAATAATCAATGGCATTCTGCTCTGGGTCGAACAATAAAGTACCAGGATTAAGAACCTGACCAACCACAGAAACAGTCCTTGTACGCTTAGGCATAAACAAGGTATCACCGACTTCTAATTTAATATCCAGTTCAGGTCGAACATCTAAAATAGAAGGATCAGCCTCTACAACAATACGCCCAAGCGCTTCTGTTTCCTCGAGCTCCGAAGTCAAACTTTGCAACATGGCAATCCCATCTGCCCCGCCTGCAGATTTAAAGGTTCCACTGGCAATCGCAGTAAACAATGCACTATTCAACTCTTCAGCAGCACGTTTAAAAGCTTTTTGTTCCAACTTACGAGTACTTTCTCTGGTAAATACCGCCCCATAAGGATACGCATCTTTAGTCAAACCACCAGCACGAGTAATAAGTTGAGACAACGTCTCCCCTTTCCTAAAACTATATACACCTGGATACACAAACTCACCAGCAAGCTTAACTACACCTTTTTCAACTTGAGTTTCTTTCGGCCGAACACTGATAATATCGCCAGGAAAAGCCTGATGAGAGCCAACAACTAAGTCTAGATTTCTAAAAATCTGTCCATTACTAGCTGTATTACGTACGCTTGCAATTTCAACTATTGATAAATCACCATCTTGAGTTATCCCCCCCAAAGCCTCGATCATAAAAGCAGCATCCACAGGCTCAGCTAATGGATACAAACCTGGTTCTCGAGACTCTCCCTGAACTGCAACCACATATTCCATTAGCATTGGCAATAAATATGGATATTCCTCATAGATATCAGGGCATTGCATTACATTTTTTAAAGAAACCTGTTCTGCTGTTGATTGAGTTGCAATAGCTCGCTTAATACGGCTACCACCTTCACTGTTAACTACTTCAGCCAGCTGAATTAACCCCTTGCACAAGCCAGTAATCGCATCTTTAGATTCTTGAGAGATAAAGTCTGAGTCATCAATATTTTGGTAAGAAGAAACCTGAGATCTAACCTGGGCAGGCATAACGCCCTGCTGCTTCTTTTTCAAAAGAGCATCGGTTTGCTCTTGCAATTGCTTCGTAACCAAGATGCCATCAGATTTCAACCTCAACGAAGATGGCTCCTCACCATTTAAAACATCATGAATGTCTGCAGAAGAAAGATACCCAATATGACTTTCATCAAAGAAAAATACACGATCACCCGGCTGCAAAGACAAATCATCTGAATTAACCAAAACTCGATAAGGCAAAAATGTTTTAAAACTTCTATTTTTAGTCTGAGGATCTACTCGTTCAATAACACCAAATAAATTATACGGCTCGCTCTCAGAACGCTGATAACCTTTTGCAGTTTCAAAAAGATCTGATAGATTCATACCTTTTAGATATGGATATGTACCAGGATTTGTTACCGCTCCCTGCACCTCAACCAGCAAAGGCAACTCGAAGGCACTTGATTGATATTTAAGTTCTGTCGTAATCGGCTCTAGCTGTTCCGAACGACTAGAATCCAGCGACAATACAGTCAACTCATCTCTTGGCTGAAGTTCAATATTATGAGGACTTAAAAAGTCAAAAATGATAGGAACTAAATTAACGGAGTAAAACTCAATAGAACGGCTTTCAGGATTTATTCTTTTAAGCAGAACATACCTAAGATCCACCTGATCCTCAAACACTGATATATCACCTAACACATCAGAAACTCTCAAGCCTTTACGCCATTGGTATTGACGTTCACGCTTTACATGCCCTTGTATTGTTACCACCTGTTCGAAGTGATCAATTACAGAGTAAGCTATTAATTTATCGCCAGACTTCACTTTTGTCTCAAGACTTACGAGTTTAGAGGTATCTAAATCCAATAATTCTTGCTGCTTTCCATTTTTAATACGATGCAATTGAACATAACCCTGATCAGCCGTAGGTTTTAATCCTCCAGCAAGATCAATTACTTCTTGTAACCTTTGCTCATCTTTCAACTCATAAATCGCAGGGCGATTCACTTCCCCCGCAACAGATATAATCGAACCAACAGGTGGAATAAATACCGCATCCCCAGGCAAAAGTTTCAGATCTTTAGAAGTATCACCTTTTAGCAAAAAATCATACAAATCGAATTCAGTAACCACCTCACCATTACGTTTTAACTGAATTTTACGCAATGAACCACTCTCTTTGACACCGCCGCTAACCATAATTGCATGAGAGATGGTAGAAAGCGCACTCACGGTATAAGAGCCTGGCTGCCATGCATCCCCCAATACAAAAACCCGCATCGAGCGCAATTCCCCCATGGTAACAACTGCAGTTACTCCAATTTTTTGATTTTTAATTCTTGATAGTATTACCTCACGGGCATCTTTAAATTCCAACCCACCAACCCTAACCAATCCCAGATTTGGAATATTAATACTGCCATCACGATGAACAACTAATGAATGTTGAGCACTTACCTTCCCGAAAAGTGTGATTTCAAATTTATCGCCTGGGCCAATAATATATTCTTGAGGAACAGGTATGTCAGTAGCGGGGGCAAACGTGGTCGGAGATGAAGCAAACAAATCATACCCGAACGCTTTCAATTCAGAAAACGGATCATTTTTTCGTCTTTCATAATTTTCTCGTGCTTTATTAAGGTATATCTGACGAAGAATCGGGTCTTGAATTTCCATAGCTTGTATTAGCTCAAGCGTATAATCTCCACTATCAAGATCACCTGGCAAATGCTTAAGCAAAGACGAATCTAATTCTTGTCTTCCTAAAGCACCGTTTATAGGGTCAGCATTAGCCCTTTCTTGTGGAAGCCTTTTTTCAAATATCTTAGGCTGAACAAAATTTTCATTAGTTCCCGCGTCTTGATTTTGAATCATTTTCAAAGCTTTCTCTTGTTGATCTGCAGGAAGCGTACTGAAAAGAGCTTGATATTGAGGAGGTACCGAAGAGTTACTTGCAAAGGTCGGTAAGACTTTAAGAAACATTAAAAATATAAATAACGCATAACCAACCAACCGATGAAGATACATAACTTTCTATCCCTGAAACTTCATTAACTATATCTAAAAAGCCTAGATAACCATCTAGATCTCTTGTGAGCCGATAAATTTACACTGTTTCTTCTTAAGTAATCAATCTCGACCGCGAAGATTCTGTATTTTTTTACATTTTGATTGGAAATCAGCTATTTTTTGTGCTGTTATTAGCGTATTAAGGCACGGAGTGACCTTAATATTGGCCAATATTAACTTGTTAAAAAATAAGGAAAAAAGATGAAAAAATTAGTTGCTTCTATCTTCGCTGCTATGCTCGCACTCTCAACAGCAGCTGTTGCTGAAAGCGGGGGTTCTGCTGGTGGTGCAGCTGCTAGCGGCGGTGCAGGTGCTGGCGGTGCGGCTGGTGCGGCGGCTGGCGCTGCAGCAGCTGGTACTGCTGCTATCGGTGCAGCTGCTGTTGCAGTTGGTGCATCAGTTGCTGCAGCTTCCGATTCAGAAGAAACCAGCACTAGCATTACTACTTCAACTCAGTAATAGTTAGGTAGCAAAAAAACCCCGTTTTACGGGGTTTTTTTGCTTGTATCCATCTATCTGTATTCAGGTCACTACTTCTCTTCGGAGCGTTTAAACACCCACTCATTCGCAGTAGATTCTTCAGGTGCATACTGATACCCCTGATAGTTAAACTTCTTCAAATCTTCTGCTTTAGTGATCTGGTGATCCACCGCATAGCGCACCATCAAACCACGCGCCTTCTTGGCGTAGAAACTAATAATTTTGTATTTACCGTTTTTCTCGTCTTTAAAGACTGGTGTGATCAGCTTGCCTTTAAGCTTCTTGGTGTTAACTGACTTGAAGTATTCGGTTGAAGCAAGGTTCACCAACTCATCAGAGCCTTGAACCTCCAGCTGCTGATTAATGTAGTCCACATTATTGTCACCCCAGAATTCATAGAGGTTTTTACCTCGGCCGTTTTCTAGCTTGGTACCCATCTCAAGGCGATATGGACGAATTAAATCCAGTGGCTTAAGGATGCCATATAAGCCAGACAGAATACGAAGATGATTCTGAGTAAAGTCTAATTGTTCATCCGATAGTGTTGTAGCATCCAAGCCTGTGTATACATCACCTTTAAACGCCAACACAGCCTGTTTCACAGTTAGGCCTTCAAGTTGTGCTTGATCAAATGGCGCTTGCCACTCCTGGAATCGATTAGCATTCAGCTCACCCAGCTTTGCACTGATTTTCATTAACTCTGAAATATCGGTAGGAGACTTTTCTTTGAGTACATTAACCAACTCCGCCGAGTCTTCCAGAAACAAGGGCTGAGTAAATTTGTTAGTGGTTGGTTGTGTTTCGTAGTCCAGCGTCTTCGCTGGTGAGATCACCATTAACATTTTTGATCTTCCTATATGAAAATTCCAATATTCCAGACAAACAAAACCCGACCATTGAGATCGGGTTTCAATGTACAGGCAAGTTTACAAAACTAACGCCCGGATGTAAGGGAAAAACTTTTAATGAACATCATTAGTTTTTTCCATCACCTTTTTATTTTTTCTTAGTTGCTGCCTTTTTCTTAGCTGGTTTCTTAGTTTCAGTGTACGTCCATTTCTTTGTATCTTGATCAAAGAAGCCAGTCCAACCAGTAGCTTTACCCTCAGGCGTTTCCGTCATCAGATACTGTTGCTTGGTTTTACGACTAAAACGAATTTGAGCTTCATTACCATTCTCATCGTGTGTTTCCCCTTCCAACAAGAAATGATATTTAGGATCAATTTCAGGCTTATGAGGTAACAACTCCACAACTTTCGGAGCGCGCGTCTCACGATTTTTAGGGAACTGACTCGCCGCCAAGAACATCCCGGTAGCACCATCACGCAGAATATAGTGGTCATCAACCTTCTGACACTTCAATTCTGGCATAGGAACCGGGTCCATCTTCGGTGGTGCAGGCTCACCGTTTTTCAGAAGTTTACGGGTATTCTTACACTCTTCATTGGTACAACCGAAGTACTTACCGAAACGGCCGGTTTTGAGCTGCATCTCAGAGCCACACTTGTCGCACTCAATCACAGGCCCGTCATAGCCTTTGATCTTGAAAGTGCCTGCTTCCAATTTATATCCAGAACACGCCGGATTATTACCACAAATATGAAGCTTACGAGACTCATCAATGAGATAACTTTCCATCGCGTTATCACACACAGGGCAACGCTCTTTTTGACGAAGTGCCAGTGTTTCAGCTTCGTCCTGCTCACTTTCAGTACTACCTTCAACGACAGCAACCGCATCGTCTCCAGGTGCAAGATTAAGCGTCTTCTTACATTGCTCGTCTTTCTTAAGCGCATAACCAGAACACGCAAGGAAAACACCCGTTGTCGCATTGCGAATCAACATGTTTCGACCACAATCAGGACACTTGATATCCGTCTCTGTAGGATTGTTCGGACGCATCCCCTCTTCAGATTCAGCGTGAGACAACTTGGCTTTGAAGTCACCATAGAATTCATTAAGAAGCGCTTTCCACTCTTTAATGCCTTCAGCTACATCATCCAACTGCTCTTCCATACCCGCAGTAAAGCCATAATCCATCAGATTATTAAAGCTCTCCATCAGGCGATCGGTAACAATTTCGCCCATTTTTTCGGCGTAAAAGCGCTTATTCTCAAGACGGACGTAACCACGATCCTGAATAGTAGAGATAATAGAAGCGTAGGTTGACGGGCGACCAATACCTTGCTTTTCAAGTTCTTTAACAAGAGCAGCCTCACTGAAACGAGCAGCTGGCTTCGTAAAGTGTTGCTTCGCTTCTACGTTATTAAGATCTAGCTGATCACCTTGCTTCAAATCAGGAAGAGTTACATCGTCTTCTTTTTTAGCAATTTGCGGCATGACACGAGTGTAACCATCAAAACGAACCACTCGACCACGCGTTTTCAACTCGAATTCGTCTGCAGTCACGGTAATCGTGGTAGAAGTATACTCTGCTGGCACCATCTGACACGCTACAAACTGGCGCCAAATCAACTCATACAAACGCTGAGCATCACGCTCCATATCAGATAAAGAGGCGCCTGATCGATTCACATCAGAAGGACGAATCGCTTCGTGCGCTTCCTGTGCACCTTCTTTTGAAGAATAAGTATTTGGAGAATCGGGGAGATACTTATCGCCAAAATTTTCATCAATATAGCCACGACAAGCTTCCACAGCGTCTTTACTCAAGGCAGTCGAGTCAGTACGCATGTAAGTTATATAACCCGCCTCATAGAGTCTCTGAGCGAGCATCATGGTCTTTTTCACACCAAAACCAAGACGAGTACTCGCTGCCTGCTGCAACGTAGACGTAATAAAAGGTGCGCTCGGCTTAGACTTGGTTGGCTTATCTTCACGTTTGGCAACGCTGTAAGACGCCGATTCTAATTTAGCTACCGCCGCCTGAGCTTGCGCTTTATTTACAGGTCGGAAGTTTTCACCCGCCTGTTTGGCAACTTGGAATTTAATATTCTTATCACTGGCGTGATCAAGAAAAGAAAATGCTTCCCAGTACTCTTCCGGGTTAAAGGCTCGAATTTCACGTTCACGCTCTACCACCAAACGTACAGCGACCGATTGTACACGTCCTGCCGATAGTCCACGGGTGATTTTACTCCACAAAAGAGGAGAAACCATGAACCCCACTACCCGATCAAGAAAACGACGAGCTTGCTGTGCATTCACACGCGCCATATTCAAGTCATCAGGACGCTCAAATGCCTCTTGAATTGCAGACTTAGTAATTTCGTTGAACGTCACTCGACTAAAACGATCATCGTCTCCGCCTATCACTTCACGAAGGTGCCAAGCAATGGCCTCTCCTTCTCTATCCAAATCGGTTGCGAGATAGATATGATCGGCGCTTTTAGCTAATTTTTTTAACTCATCAACAACTTTTTCCTTACCTGGAAGTATCTGATACTTAGCAGACCAATCCTTTTCCGGATCAACCCCCATCTTTTCAATAAGCTGGGTATAAGCTTTCTGCTTCTTATATTCAGCTTTCGCTTCTGGTGCCATCTTCCGTGTTTTTGCTGCTTCAGCCGCTCTAGCCTTAGCATCCACTGGCTTCTTTGCGCCCGCGCCTGTTGGCAAATCTCGAATATGACCAACACTCGACTTCACCACAAAGTCATTACCTAAATACTTATTGATGGTCTTTGCCTTTGCAGGGGACTCCACAATTACCAAAGATTTCGCCATACGTTCCTTACTCGTCACCAAAAAAATGTCAGCGCAAATGCGACTGTAAAATTATTATTTTCCGAATATATAGGGGTAATTCTTCACAGGGTCAAGAAAAGTTTGTTCTCTTGAACCTTAATTTCAAAGACAAAAAAGCCGAGGAAAACCTCGGCTTTTCTGCAAATCAGGGCCTAAATTATAGGCGCTCCCATACGGTAGCAACACCCTGACCCATACCGATACACATAGTTGAAACACCTAGTGCACCGCCCTTCTGGTTCATGATATGAAGAAGGGTAGTAGAGATACGAGCACCTGAACAGCCTAGTGGGTGACCAAGAGCGATCGCACCACCGTTCAAGTTAATCTTCTCTTCTGCAACATCTTGCAACTTAAGATCTTTAACACATGGTAGAGACTGAGCTGCGAATGCTTCGTTAAGCTCCCAGAAGTCAATATCAGTAGTTTGTAGACCAGCACGCTTAAGTGCTTTCTTAGTTGCAGGAACAGGACCATAACCCATGATCGCAGCGTCACAGCCAGCAACAGCCATAGACTTGATACGAGCCATTGGCTCAAGACCAAGCTCTTTAGCACGCGCATAAGACATCATCAACATTGCTGACGCACCGTCAGAAAGCTGAGAAGACGTACCCGCAGTCACAGTACCACCTTTAGGGTTAAATACTGGCTTAAGCTTGCCTAGGCTCTCTGCAGTTGTTTCAGGACGAATAGTCTCGTCTTCAGTTACAAGAACTTTGAAACCATTCGCGTCATGACCTTCGATGCCAACGATTTCGTTCTTGAAACGACCTTCAACAGTAGCTTCGTGAGCTAGACGGTGAGAACGAGCACCGAACGCGTCTTGAGCTTCACGAGTAATACCGTGCATCTTACCTAGCATTTCAGCTGTAAGACCCATCATGTTAGATGCTTTTGCAGAGTACTTAGATGCTTCTGGGTTGTGGTCAAAGCCGTGTTGCATGTCCACGTGGCCCATGTGCTCAACACCACCAACAACGAATGCATCACCGTTGCCAGTCATGATGCCCTGTGCCGCAGTGTGGATTGCAGACATTGCAGAACCACAAAGACGGTTAACAGTCAAAGCACCAGCTTCTTTAGGCACAGAAGTCATCAAAGAAATTTGACGAGCAACGTTAAAGCCTTGTTCTTTAGTTTGGTTAACACAACCCCAGATTACGTCTTCAACGTCTGCTGGGTTAGCGTTAGGGTTACGCTCAAAAAGAGCGTTGATTAGTGCAGCAGATAGTGTTTCTGCACGAACGTTACGAAATACACCGCCCTTAGAGCGACCCATTGGCGTACGTACGCAGTCTACAACTACTACATCATTAGGATTGTAACCCATTGATTTTCTCCTATTGGTATCCTGGTCGTCTATTAGCCGAAGTACTTCTCGCCTTTCTTAGCCATATCACGCATCTTTTCAGTTGGGTGATATAGTTTGCCAAGATCAGCATACTTGTCAGCAATTTCACAGAACTTGTCTAGACCCATTGAGTCAATATAACGCAATGCGCCACCACGGAATGGAGGGAAACCAATACCGAAGATAAGACCCATATCTGCTTCAGCAGGATCTTCAACAATACCTTCTTCCAAGCAACGTACAGTTTCAATACACATTGGAACCATTACGCGCTCGATAATTTCTTCGTCAGAGAAGTCTTTCTCATCAGCAACTACGTCTTTGATCAAGCCATAAACAGACTCATCAACAACTTTCTTCTGCTTACCTTTGCGATCTAGCTCATAAGCGTAGAAACCTTTGTCGTTCTTCTGACCATAACGATCGTTTTCGAACAACACTTGCATCGCAGACTTATAGTCAGCCTTCATGCGGTCTGGGAAGCCTTCTGCCATAACTTCGTTAGCGTGAACAGCAGTGTCCATACCAACAACGTCAAGAAGATAAGCAGGACCCATTGGCCAACCGAATTTTTCCATTACCTTGTCAACTTTCTGGAAGTTTGCGCCATCACGCAATAGACCAGCAAAGCCACCGAAGTACGGGAACAATACACGGTTAACTAGGAAACCTGGGCAGTCATTAACAACAACAGGTGTTTTACCCATTGCTTGAGCGTAAGCAACAACCTTAGCAACTGCTTCGTCAGACGTCTTCTTACCACGAATGATTTCTACAAGAGGCATCATGTGTACTGGGTTGAAGAAGTGCATACCCAAGAAGTTTTCTGGACGCTTAAGGCCTTCAGCCAACAAATCAATAGAGATAGTTGACGTGTTAGAAGTAATGATAGTGTCTTCAGATACTAGACCTTCAACTTCTGCCAATACTGCTTTCTTAACTTTTGGATTCTCAACAACCGCTTCAACGATAACGTCAACGTCACCAAACTCAGAATAAGTTAGAGCTGGGATGATGTTGTTAAGAACTTTACCAGCTGCATCAGGCTTCATACGGCCTTTTTCAACGCGCTTAGCAAGAAGTTTGTTAGCCTCAGAAAGACCCAAGTCGATACCCGCTTGGTTGATATCTTTCATGATGATAGGCGTGCCTTTAAGTGCTGACTGGTAAGCGATACCGCCACCCATAATACCAGCACCAAGAACTGCAGCTTTCTTAACAGGCTCAGTCTTAGGCATTTCTTTCGCTTTCTTCTTCAACAACTGATCGTTCAAGAACAAACCGATTAGAGATTCAGCAATGCTTGTCTTCGCCATTTTAGCGAAGCCTTTTGCTTCAACTTCTAGAGCTTTATCGCGAGTCATACCAGCGTGCTTCTGCATCGCTTTAATCGCTTCAATAGGAGCTGGGTATTGGCCTTTAGTTTGGCCAGCAATGAAACCTTTAGCAGTTTCAAATACCATCATGCTTTCCATTGGGTTCAACTTAAGCTTGCCAGTCTTCTCTTCACGACGAGCTTTATAGTCGATTTCGCCTTCACAAGCGCGCTTAACTAGGTCAACAGCAGCATCCAATAGTTTCTCTGGAGCTACAACCGCGTCAACAGCACCTTCTTTCAATGCAACAGCAGCTTTCTTCTCTTTAGTTGCAGCGATCCACTCGATTGCGTTGTCCGCACCGATTAGACGAGGAAGACGAACAGTACCACCCCAACCTGGGTAGATACCTAGTTTAACTTCAGGCAAACCAACTTTTGCCTTTTCAGACATAACGCGATAATCACACGTCAGACAGATTTCAAAGCCACCACCAAGAGCGATGCCGTTAATTGCAGCAACCGTTGGGAAAGGTAGATCTTCAACTGAAGAGAAAATCTTGTTTACTTCGATGTTTGCCGCTACCAATTCTTCTTCTGGTAGTTTGAAAGTGTCAGTAAACTCGGTGATGTCCGCACCAACGATAAAGACATCTTTTGAACTTGACAGAACAAGACCTTTAACGCCGTTCTGACCCTGGATTGCTTCTACCGCAGCTTTCAAATCTTCAATAGTTTGACGGTTGAATTTGTTAACCGACTCACCTTCAAGATCGAAATTAAGCTGCAAAATGCCGCCTTCGATTTCTTTAACCGTGATGGCTTTACCTTCGTAAATCATCAACTGATCTCCACGCTATGTTTTAGCTATTTTTTGGTCGAAACTGGAAACAATTAGCAAATAAGTAACTAGTGAATTCCAGCATTCCTCTTTGCTGACCTCAACACACTGCTCTCAGCACCATGCCAAATCAGCTCCCTTGCCAGGGATTGATCAAGAACCCATAAACTGTTTATCAACTAAACAATTCATACGCTCGTTTGATTCTTAGTGCGCACACCATGAGTAAAAACGAAAGGAATGTCAATCCTTTCTTTAATCCGACAGAGAGTAAAAAATCTCCCGTAATTTGCCGAACCTTAGGTTTTTATTGACATATCAACCATTTACTTTGGTGTGTTATTTTTCCTCTAGGAAGCCTCATTCATAAGGTCATAAAAGGAAAAGACAAGCCTAACTTGCATACTTAGTGCTCAGCAAAGTGCACATCAGCATAGTAGACTGTCGAAATTTCATCCATGAGATAAAGAACCATTCATCTGAACAGAACTTTTCATTCATTGAAGATTGATATAAAACAAGCCGCCCCCATATCGAACCTTTAGGATTTTAAAAAGAACTCGGACATGATATCGCCCAAACGCATTGTTCAAACGTTATTGGATCACTGGCCAACCATTCAGACACTGATTGTCAGAAATGATTCAGGAAGTTTCAGTTTCCAAAATCTTCAGTCACTGATTCTGCACCACAATCCGGCCTACTCTTCGGAACAAAGTTTCAAGGAAGCCCAGCGATTACTTGCTAATGAGCTGATTATTCCACTTGCTAAATCCAGCGAGCTAGAACTTAATCTTCCAGTGCTCGAATTCGGCCAATTCTTATTGGATGAGCATTCCTTAGGACTCGCAGAAGAAGTTTCTGTTCTTCTGGATGACATGGACAGACTGACCACTCGTGTTCGTTTAGCATCCGAAGACAAAGATGCTTACGAAGTAAAGCGCAATCTGTACAGATTGGACGATCGTATCCGTAAGGTAATCAAGCATTTCCAACACAACGAAATTGCCATCGCCAATTTAGTAGAAGAGGCAAAATCACAGAAATCTTCCATTCCGCTCGAAAAACGTTACGCCTCTGTTTTGGATGCTTTTGATCAGTACATTGAGCCTATGCTGGATATGCTCGATATTTTCGGAAAGTTCCGCTTAACCTGCGACAAAATTGAAGATCTACTCTCAGGATTAATTGAAACCGCAGATACCCTCGGCCAAATGAAACGGGAACAACAAAGTTTCATTAATCTACGAAGCCGAGTATTAGAAGTATTTCAGCTTGGCCAACAAAGTTTGCGCCGATCCACAGATTTACTCATGCCGTTACGTGATGAATTGCGGAAAAACACGGAAGTTACACGAGCGGTGTCAAAAGTCTTGGCAAGCATTCGCAAGCAAGGTCTGAATCATCATATTCATAATGCCATGCCCGTTATCGCCACTGAAACAGCACGCCATAACTTAGGCCTTCACAGACACATTGTGAGCTATCTTGCCGACGTCATTGAAACCAAAGAAGACGATATTTTCCTACCGGATGATGATCAATTAGAACCGTACGAACCCATTGATGTGCCAGATTTCCGAGAAGTATTAGCCGAAACACCGTCCAAACAAACCGATGATTTTCTTGGCTGGTTAAAAGACAAGTATCAGGACATTCCTTCTGATGAGTTGCTGTACCTCTACCTACAACTGACCGACAGCGATCAAATCAACCTGTCTGATCACAGAGAGCGTCGAGAATACAGACTTAACAAGACTAGGCTGATTGCTTATTCACTTGGCGGTCATAAAGCAGGTAATGGCGCGAGCAATAATGAATCAACGACCGACTCTGCTCAGCCGGACATGGCCAAGAACTAATATAGCTAAGCACTAATACAGTACAAACATAAATACGGTACAAACCTATTTGATAAGGCTTTTTGCCTAACTCGCATACAGAGCGATTTATTTAGATTATGAACACGAATAATACAGACACGAACAACAATACCCTCGACATGCCAGAGAACCGTCAGCAAAGAGCTGCAACCACTGATTCTCTCGCAATGACAACAAATTCCAGCATTATCGACCTCAGCCAGCTCACGGCATTAACAACCATCTATCAAAAGTTGATGTCAGGTTTTCATATCACCGAAAACGATCTCATTCTGTGGCAATCTCTTGATCAGCATCTGACATCCTATCAAGTACTGTTTACCGGCTTAGGCTATAACCTTGTAAAAGACGCTCGGGGGTATTTCTATTTTTCGACACCTGACACCTCGGTGACAATGACCAAAACGTCCCGAAGAATCGCGCTTTTCCTGTATACATTAATTGAGTATTGGGCCGATCAAGGATACGACCCCGTTGCTGCACTTTTCGAACAGCCTATCAGTAAAGACACCTTAGAAAAGCTGTTCAACCACAACACTTCAGTGTTTGAACAAATTGACATCAACAATGCGGCCGATATCCGTAATGAAATCATCAAACGTATGGTTCGGCTAGGTTTCGCCAAAGAGTTTGGCAAAGAATATAAGCTGCTCGCGCCTTGCTATCGCTACATTGATGCAGTGATGGAGTTGTCAGACCAATTCTCAGCCTCAACCGATCCTTTAGACGACACGAGTTCAGACGACTCATTATTAGAAGATACGAACACTGACAGCACAACTGAGGGGAATTACTAATGCAACATGACAACACTCAGTATGGGTTGACCAAACTTGCGCTACTAAACACCGCGGGTTATTCCAAATGCGTTATTCCTCTGGATAAGCCGGTTTCTATCTGTGCACCGAACAACACCGGTAAATCCTCGGTAATTAATGCTCTCCAGTTTCCTTTGATTAACGACTTGCGACTCACCGAATGGGACGGTCACTCAATCGAAGAAACGCGAAAGTTCTATTTCTCTACGGATCGTTCTTTCATTCTATTAGAAGCCAACCTCCCCGAAGGTAAAGTAGTGATTGGTGTGGCAGGGCTCGGCCCGGTGGCAGGCTACGAGCATCAGTTTTTCACTTATCAAGGTGAACTGAATCTCGATGACTATTACGAAGATCGAAAGTTGCTGAAATACAGCAAGGTATTTATTGACCTCAACAACCGTGGTGCCAATCCAGTTGAACTTAAACCCAACGAATTGAATGCGTTATTGACTGGTGGCCCAACCAAATTTGATAGTCGCGTCAACCTACGCATGGTGCCACTCGCCAATAACAGTGACGCACCGATTTACAAAGAGATTTTCCGCAAGATCCTCAACTTGCACAACCTATCCGCTCAAGATGTTAAGCGCTTCATTCTTAAAGTCTTTGATCGCGCTATCAGCGCAGGCGCCATCGACTTTTATGAAGTATGGCAAACCTCTTTTGAACAAGTGAATCGTGCTCGCAAGCAGTTACAGTTATTAGAATCACAACAAGACGCTGTCGAAGCGCTCGAACAACTGCGCCAAAAACGAGGCGAACTCAAAGGCAAACTCAGTCACCTCCAACCAAAGATCGACATTGCATTAACTGAATGGGACGACTACATCCAGAGCAACCGAGATTCACTCAGTGAAGAACTGGAAAGCATCGTTCATCAGCAATCAGGCTTGGCAGAGCAAAACCAACTTTATACCAATCAGCTAAACCAAGTCGCCATTGACAGTGCCGACATGGAACGCTGGCTGATCGATTACGCCCGATTAGATCAAGAGTTTGCACTCACGAACCTTGAAACCCTCAGCAATCGATTAAGTGAAAGTCGAGCAGAATACGAAAGCCTTTCTCACGGTATTCAGGGTATCAAAGGGCAAAATTTATCGACCATTGTTTCCCGCCGTCGCGAAGTCAGCCGTCAACTAAAAACCCTTGAACGCCAACTGAAAAACATCGAATACAACTTGTATTCGCGCATTCGAGAAGACCTGTCCTTAAACGAAGTAGATCTGATCAGTCGACTGTTCAATCAAGACGTACTTAACCTCGCAACCACAGCGCAAGGTGACATCCAGATTGAAGATGAAGCCGCTTTCAGTGATTTTGTAGAACAGATCGCCAGCTCGATTACCGGAAACACCCTTAATCTGCCAGGCGCTAAGCTTGACCTGAGTGATCTTTCAGCACCAGACATGAGCACAACAGAAGACAAAGTAGCGCTGGCAGAACAAATCGAAGCGCTGAAATTGTCATTAGAGGAATTAGAAACGCAAGAAGAGATCGCCAAAGATCTGGAAAGCAAGCTGGCTGAGCGTGAAGTGCTTTATGAAGAACTGAAACACTCAGAAAAAGACCTTGAGCAATTCAAGCTCTACCAAGCATTGAGCGATCAATACGATGAGAAGCTGTCCCTGAAAGAACAACTGCTGGAAGAGAAAGCCATCATTGAAATTAAGCAACAAGACATCACCGCTCAGTCCACTCAATTGGCTGATAAGCGCAGTCAGATCAAGGTCAAACGCGAACAGCTGGAACGTCAACAACAACGTATGGCTGAATCCGCCAAACGCCGTATGGATGATCGTCTTGAACTGCGTCAGGGGTATGTGGTGCCGTTCCCGATGAACATCGACATCGACATGGATACCCTCAGCGATCAACTGGATCAGTTCAATGAGGAGTGTCGCGAACTCAACCTCACCAACTTAAACATCGAAAACAGCTACAAAATGGTGTTTAACTCTGGGGTAACCAAGTTTGATATTGAAGAAGACGAAGACACGCGTCTTGAGAAATTAATCTCTGCCTTCCATAACCTGGATAACGAACGAGAAGCCATTGAGCGCCAATCCCGAGTGGCTTTAACTGAAGTTGCGTCGACAATCAAAGGGCTCCGCCAGGACTTGGATCGCCTTAAAAATGAAATGAACAGCTTCAACCGAAAAGTGGGTAAAAACCACATTTCAAATCTGAAAGACTTCCGCATTGATATCATTGAGCGCAGCCATATTGTGGATGCAATCGATACCATTCTGGCGACGTCTGAATCTTACGAACAAGGCGATACCCTGTCCGTATTTGATATGGCGTTTTCAGACAGCAATCTATCCAATCAACAATTGGAAGATGCCAAAGACTATTTAATTAAAGCTGGTTCAGAGAAAGGCGGCCTGACGCTGTCTGATCTCTTCGATGTACGCTTTAAAGTTGTTAACCGCAACGACGAAACTGAGTTCTTTGACCGCATTGATTCTGCCGGCTCTAACGGAACCCGAATCACCATTAAACTGCTGTGTGGCATGCTCTTTATTCGTCAGCTACTGACCGAGAAAGAACAAGGTCGTTATCAAATCCCGATTTACATTGACGAAGCAGCGGATATTGACCCGGAGAACCAGAAGTCCATCATCGAAATGGCGGTGAGTTTTGGCTTCAACCCGGTTTTTGCCAGTGTGAAACCTCAGACGTCTTGTAATTACATCGTACCGATTCGAACCACTAAAGATGGCAAACTTAATTTAGTGGATCAAAAGGATTGGATTGAGTGCCTACACGAAGAAACGCAGTCCCAGGCACAAGAGTCAGCTGAAGACGCTTTAGCTTGATAACCTTATATGACTACTGTTTGAGTTAATTCATCGTAATAGCAAAAGGGGGAGCCTGCTCCCCCTCTGCTTTCGCCTTTCATTTTCACAAGTAAGAGTTAGAAAGCACTGTACATCGCTTGTTCTTGTGTATCGATTGTCGCGACGACCACTTTATTCCGGCCACTGCTTTTGGCTTCAGACAACGCACCTTCCGCCATATTCAGAAGCTCTTCCACCGTTGTAATCATCCCGGTTTCAAACAAGGCAACACCGATACTGGCCGTGTAATAAATCGAGTGCCCGTTATATTCAACGGCTTTACTGCACAGCTTCTTACGAATCCGTTCCAAAATCTCATAGGCTTTAGACGCGTCCATCTCCGGCAACAACAAACAAAACTCTTCGCCGCCAAAACGAGCGACAAAATCGCTTTGCCTCAACATATCGTCTAACGAGATAACCAAATGTTTTAGCACTGCATCACCGACAGTATTCCCATACTCATCGTTTATTTGCTTAAAGTGATCCACATCCAACAGAGCCAAAGCAAAGCAACCCGATCTGCGAGTTGTCCTGGAAAGTTCAGCGATTGCCAACTCCTGAAGTGCTCTGCGATTGTATGCGCCAGTCAATGGATCTCGTGAGGTAAATTCTTTGTATTGTTGTTGATAGCGATCCAAAGCAATCTGAGTATGTTCGTGTTGATCCTGCTCATGAACTAACGCAAGCTGATTTTCAATGACATTGCTCATATGATCGAACACTACCATTAGCTCAGAAGTAAACTCTCTAGGTTGAGTATCCATAACGCTTAACGTGCCAAACACTTGCCCATCCGGCCAATGAATTGGCTTACCTAAATAACACCTCATATTATGATTATCATTACTTGCCTCTAACGCCTCGATATACACCGTCTTATTTGAATCCACCACACGGCGACATAGATCATCTTTATTAAAGGGTAGGCGCTCTTTTAAGAGAAAAGGATTATCTTTGGATTTGTTAATAACGCGTACCGTACATGTTTTTTTGGTAACAGCCGTAATCATACACGCCGAAACCTGCATCAGTTGCGCCACGAGATTTGCACTGTCTTGCCAAGAATCCAACGTGTCTGCCGGTATATGTAATGAATTCACGGATTAGCCTCTATTTTCAGGTTCTATTCCTTTAATCAGTAAAGTCCATCCCTTTTTTAAATCTAGTATGAACATTCAATTTATGATGTATAGATTGAAGAAAACTGCCTGCCGTATCAGGCAACAATGCGTATTCGTATGCGTTTTAGATTAGTTACAGAGCACTCGAACATCATCATTTAGCCATCCCATGAGGGAGATCAAATCATGACGGGCAAGATCCATCATCTCAATTGCGGCACTCTCAACCCGTTCAGCTCTCGTTTTTTATTTCCTGCCAACGGTTTCAAAGACACGCGTTTCTTAGTCAATCACTGCCTATTAATAGAGACAGGAAAAGGGTTGGTTTTAGTGGATTCAGGCTTAGGCCGTCAGGACATCGAACGTACTGACATCACCCTTGGTAAAGTACGTCCCGCAGTCATTCAACCGGCATTACTTAAAATCGAATGTGCAATCAATCAAGTAGAAAGACTCGGTTACAACCGGGATGATGTTCGGCACATCGTATTAACTCACATGGATTTTTTACAAACCGGCGGTTTATCCGATTTTCCAAATGCCACCATTCATGTCATGCGAAGGGAATTTGAAGCGGCCAATGCCCCACAAACGCTATTGGAGCGCTGGCGCTATGTTCAGGCACACTGGCAACACAGTGCTAAATGGAAACTGCATTCGTGTGTCGGCGGCCTTTGGAAGGGGCTGGAATTTTCTCCGGTATTCCCTGACACCGATGATATCCTGCTGATCAGTCTTCCCGGCCATACTCGCGGCCATTGTGGCGTCGCCATTAAAAAGCCTACAGGCTGGCTACTGCATTGCGGTGATGCCACCCTCAACATCAATCACATCAAACAACCACAAAATTATTCAGTAAACGGATTTGTAAGCGCATCGCTGGAATGCTGTCGAGCAGATCGTCTTCACAGCCTTCAAAGACTAGCAACATTAGCTGAAGCACTTTCGAACAATAAAGAGTCTCAAGCGAGTGATCCAGAACGCATTGATTTCGCTTGCAGTTTGGATCCTGACAACTTCTATCAATTACGCTTTAATCCGTCGTCTGATGTACCTGAAGCTGATCAATCACAGCTTTCATTTCCTCTGCAGGCGGCACCTCAAGATGAAGTAACTGCTTAGTCACCGGGTGCTCCATTTCTAGCTTAGTTGCTGCCAGCAGTAAACGATGACACGATAGCTTCTCACGAAACATTCGATTGTGTGATCCCTGACCGTAACGAGTATCACCAATAATGGGGTGTGCTATGTGGTCCATGTGTTTACGGATCTGATGACGTCGCCCGGTTTTAGGATACACCTCAACCAAAGAATAACGGGTCGTTTGAAACTTTCCTGAAGGCCATGGCATCTCATAGTGCGCTAGCGTTTGATATTCTGATACCGCATCTTTGGCTTCATGAGTTACGCCTTGACGAAGCAAACGTCTATCATCAACAGGGTCACTGAGCGGATGATCAATGACACCAGACTCAGTGTACCCACGAACAACACACTGATAGGTTTTATGTACCTGGCAATGTTCAAACTGTGTAGAAATTTCAGCTAAAACCTGTTCGCTCAATGCAAACACCAAAATTCCCGACGTAGGTCGATCCAAACGATGCACGGG
This sequence comes from Litoribrevibacter euphylliae, assembly GCF_042646085.1. NCBI lineage: Bacteria > Pseudomonadati > Pseudomonadota > Gammaproteobacteria > Oceanospirillales > Oceanospirillaceae > Litoribrevibacter > Litoribrevibacter euphylliae. The sequence continues at coordinate 690,651 of NZ_JBHRSZ010000002.1, forward strand.
ATATACTTTTTTACCAATCTGATCTCTCAATAACTGTAAGGCGAACTCCTTCACCCCATGAGCCATCTTAGATCTATGTACCAATAAGCCGGACGGTTTATCTATCACAACCATGTCATCATCTTGGTAAATAATCTTTAACTGCGTCATAAACTAAACCATTTCAACTTACACAAGCTCACTCAAATCGAATAACGCGAGCAAAAAATACAAAAACGTGCTATTAATAGCCACCAAATCGCCTGATACTTTGGAGACAGTTTAAATGTGGGAACAAATATGGCAACAAGGCCTGCTAGGAACTAACTTTTGGCACTTCCTGGCTGCATTGCTGATCATGACACATCTGACCATTCTTAGCGTGACTATCTATTTGCATAGATTTTCTGCACACAGATCATTAGAGCTTCATCCAGCCGTCCAGCACTTCTTCCGCTTCTGGGTTTGGCTAACCACAGCTCAAAGTACCAAAGAATGGACCGCCATTCATCGGAAACATCACGCCAAATGCGAAACCGAAGAAGATCCACACAGCCCTGTTGTCAAAGGCCTTCGTACCGTCTTACTTCGTGGCGCCGAACTTTACCGCGAAGCAGCGACTGAAGAAACCCTTAAAAAGTATGGAAACGGTACGCCAGACGATTGGCTAGAGCGCCGTATATATACGCCTCATAAAATGAAAGGGATTTTCTTACTATTAGCGATCGATATTTTAGCCTTCGGCCCGATCGGAATTACTTTGTGGGCCGTTCAGATGCTTTGGATGCCAGTATTTGCAGCAGGTGTTGTTAACGGCCTTGGCCACTACTGGGGTTACCGCAACTTTGAATGCAGCGACGCAGCGACTAACATCTCTCCTTGGGGCATCATCATTGGCGGTGAAGAACTTCATAACAACCACCACACCTACCCAAATTCAGCAAAACTGTCTGTTAAACCTTGGGAGTTTGACATTGGCTGGATGTGGATTCAGATTTTATCCTTCTTCAAACTGGCCAAAGTTCGCAAAGTAGCACCGATTGCGGTGAAAGATTCAAGTAAGCAAGCATTGGATCTAGATGCCGCTAAAGCAGCAGTTCACAATCGCTTCCAAATCATGTCTGCTTATACCAAAACGGTTATTAAACCTGCCATTAAAGAAGAACGCGCTAAAGCCAGTGATGAACTGCAACGCTTGTTCAACAAGGCCAAGAAAGTGCTTTGCCGTGATGAAAACTTACTCAGTGACAAGTACATCCAACAGCGTGACCAGTTACTGGATTCTCATGACATGTTGAGCGAGATTTATAAGAAGAAGCAAGAGCTTATGGAGATCTGGGCGAAGCGCTCTAAAGGTGGTGAAGAACTTCTGAACGCATTAAAACAATGGTGCCATGAAGCTGAGCAATCAGGCATTGATCGCTTAAAAGAGTTCGCAGAGCAATTGAAACTGTACACGTTAAAAACCGCATAATCTGAAAGAAATACCTTCCGCCTTCCGGCCTGTCTTCGCCGGAAGGCGTTTACTACCAAATTAACAGTTATCTAAACCATCTCACCGCCGCCGCAGATACACCTTCTCGAAGATTACGCTTAGACTCGGTCTCTGATAAACTAACTTGCTTAAATCACTTCCCAATGTTTCAGAGCATCCCAATGACAGATACTTCTTCACAAGCACAAACGATTCATAAAAAGCTCACCACAGGTTTCAAAATCTATGGAGGTTTGCTTTGGGCTATCTTTCTGATTGGAACAATCTTAGCCCCATCTTTAATGGGCGTATCGGATGATGACGTAAAACATCTGGCGTCGCGCTCATTTGTTGTTTTATTGCTTGCTTACTTCATCCCTTACTTCATATCTTGGAAATTGTTTGAGCGAAAATTCGGCCGTGTGCCCGATGAATCTCACAAGAAATAAATCTTATTGGGCAGGAGTACTCCTCTAAAGAGTACAAATAACACTCTATCCAATGATAGTATGATCAGTTAATCATTCGAATAATAATACGTGATCTATGCTTATCGAGAGGCAATCTTTCGAGCTCAGCATTAAGTTCAATTTAAAAGAACCTAGAGCCAGGTGTACTCAATGGATAATGAAAGCCAGCAAGAAAATTCTCCCGAGAATAAACGCCTTTTCTTGCTTTACACAAACTCATTGAAGTCAGTTCCAGCCACAATTTTGAACAGCAGTATTCTATTAGCTCTGTTCTGGACAAAAGTGCCCTGGCTGACCATGTTGATCTGGTACACCCTCATGCTGTCGGTCTCCATTTACCGATTACAGCAGGTTCGCAAAGCGTTAAAGACCAAGAGTTATCTTAAGTTACATCCGAAGAAAGCACTCAACCAATTTATTCTGGGCTCCTCTATTACCGGAGCCATCTGGGGTGCTAGCTTTGTACTATTCAATTTCTACACGGATGAAGCCTACAGTTTGCTGATGATCTGGATTGCCTCAGCAACCGCAATGGGCGGGAGCATGAGCTTAGCGCCATCACAACGGGCACAAAATATCTTTGTTGGATTAATTTTCCTGCCTGCAGTAGTAATGAACATATTTTCAGGCAATGAATTCAACATCACCATGGGCACGCTGTGCATTCTGTTCTTGATCGTACTCATCATGCTAGGAAATACCTTCTCTAGCTGGGTCAATGAATCACTCACCTTGCAGGCGCAAAACCAGGAATTACTTCAGTCGCTTCAACAAAAAAATGAACGCCTAGAAACCACAAATTCCGAGTTAATCAAGACAAAAGAATTCCTGACAGAACAAACCATGAGCGACCCGTTAACCGGCATCGCCAATCGTCGTAGCTTTGATCACACCTTGATTAAAGAGTGGAATCGCTGCCTTCGCCGCCAGTATCCTCTGTCCTGCATACTGATCGACATCGACTATTTCAAACGCTTCAACGATCATTACGGACACCAAAAAGGTGACGAACTTCTGAGAGAAGTAGCCAATATCATTTCCAGCCAGGCTACTCGAGCGGACGATCTCGTCGCTCGCTATGGTGGAGAGGAGTTCATTGTCATTCTCAGCAACGCTTCTCATGATGACGCCGTTATGCTGGCAGAACGAACACGCAAAGCCATTTTGGATGCAGAGCTGGAACACAAGAACAGTGAAATTTCTGATCGCATTACGATCAGTGCCGGTGTGGCAACTATCACTCCCACCAACATCCAGGATTGTTACGAAATTGTCCACAAAGCAGATGAGAAACTCTACGAAGCCAAGAACAATGGCCGTAACCAAGTTTGCTAATGAATCCTAGCAAATTCAGGCAATAAAAAAGGGAATCGATTGATTCCCTTTTTTATTGCTTAACCGGCTTTACTTCACTAACGCATCAACATCATCAATTTTCTGTTGAAGCTGTAAGTAATCATCCGCCAAGATATTCACGTGCCCAACCTTTCGCTTAGGCTTGATATCTTTACCGTACCAATGAACATGCACATCATGCATTGCCATTGCGGAACGATCCACGTCATGACCTACTAAGTTATACATAGCACTCACTGAGCGGTTATCGGTAACCCCTAGAGGTAAACCCGCAATGGCACGAATATGGTTTTCAAATTGGCCGGTGACACAACCTTCCATCGACCAATGACCAGAATTATGAACACGCGGCGCAAATTCATTCACCACCAATCCATCTTCCGTTTCAAAGAACTCAATGGACAACACACCAACATAGTTTAGTTTTTCCAATAACTTCTGAGCATACCCTTGAAGGTTTGCTAGCTTTTCATCGGATAAATTAGGAGCTGGCGCCACACTCAGATGAAGAATTCCATCGCGATGATCGTTTTCGGCAGGCGAGTAAAAAACGCAATTTCCAACCTGATCACGAACACTGATGATTGATAGCTCACGAGTAAAGTTAACAAACGCTTCCGCAATGTATTCATTTACACCCGCGTAACTGGTTTCCTGGCAGGCTTCGCCCATTTCAGGAAACAGCTTGTCAGCCAACTCAGATAACTCTGCTTCAGAAGTAACGCGATACTGTCCTTTTCCGTCATAACCTAAAGTCGTGGTTTTCAGGATAAAAGGGATGCCTACTTCGGTTGCGGCATCCAGTAAGGAAACACGATCATCAACCTTACTAAACCGAGTAACCGGCACACCAAGATCAACGAACAACTGCTTTTCACGTAAACGGTGCTGACTGTAATACAGGGCATCCTTCCCAGGATACAAAGGCTTACGCTGCACAATATACTCAGCAAGCTCTAACGGAACGTTCTCAAACTCATAGGTAAACACATCATGTTCATCGACAAACTTTTTAAGCTCGTCGGTCACCTCAAAAGGCGCGTTATACAAACGTGCAACCTGACCACCGCAGGAATCTTGAGTCGGATCGTAAAGACCAAACTCAATACCCAAAGGGTATCCAGCAATCGCCATCATACGACCAAGCTGACCACCACCGAGTACACCAATTTTCATTCCGCTATACCTCAATAAAACTCAAGCTAAATCGACGATAAATTATTGATTTCTAGGATCAGGATCTGACAGCACTTTGTCTGTTTGTTCCTGACGGAATTGAGCAACGGCCTGACGAATTTCGTCGTTTTCAAACTGTAGCATCTGAGCCGCTAAAATCGCTGCGTTAGTTGCACCAGCACGACCAATGGCCAAGGTACCTACCGGCACGCCTGCTGGCATTTGAACGATGGATAATAAAGAGTCTTGTCCACTTAATGCTTTCGACTGAACAGGAACCCCCAGTACAGGAAGATTCGTTTTAGAAGCTGCCATACCCGGAAGATGAGCCGCACCACCCGCGCCAGCGATAATGACACGTAAACCACGCCCTTCTGCTGTCTCTGCATAAGTCATTAACTTATCTGGTGTTCTATGAGCTGAAACCACTTCAACTTCATAAGGAACCTTGAGTTGCTCAAGCATAGATACTGTGTGTTCCATGGTGCTCCAATCAGACTTGGATCCCATAATCACGCCAACAAGAGGTGTCATACTGTTTCCCTCATAACCTGTTCATTTAACAAGTACGCGTTTCAAATGCTATTAACTACACCTGGACACCAATTGCATCCTTATTCCATCAGACTGTACAGAGGTTAAATCTGCATCAAATCGGGGATGGAATCATGTAATGAATTACCGAAAAACCGCACTTCTGAAAAGAAGCCGGGCATTATAGTTAACCCGTACTCCAATGTCGCCCATTTCACTTAAAAAAGCGCAACTTTTGATCAATATATCGAAATAAACAGATAAATCGGCAGGAAAGGCCTAATTACCTGACCACTCAGTCAATTTATTCTTTAATTTCATTGCCTTATCTCAACAAAACACAGCATTCATTGATTATAATTTGAATATCCAAGCAATACTGCATCGCCAGCAAGGATCAGATCATGTACACGACATCAAAACTGATTGCGGAACAAGGCTTACCTCAATTCTTTCTAGACGGAACCCAGAAGTACTCATTTAATGCAGAAAAGATTTTCCAGGATTTTTATATATTGGGAAAAGAAACGCATGAATATGATGGCAAAGCAGCATCCGACTTAACGGACAAAGCGCTTGTGGTGATTGCAACACACAAACAAGCCGATTCCATAAGCCGTCAGGAGGTTCATCAGGTCATTACTGATCTCTTGTACATGAACGGGTTCGCCAATGCCGCGATTTATGTTCAGCAACGACAACAACTTCCGTCTTAACATCCTTCCCGCTCACTCAGCCACTTTAGCTTGATCGAACCGCTCTGAGCCTCTTATTGATTGCTCAGAGCCTCAGTCCAATCTTCAGTTAACTGAATCAGGGCTGACGGATGATTTAAGGTATTACAACTGACTACCTGTTGTGCACCGGATTCCTTTAAAAGTGCAATGCAATCATCAGAAAACAGAGGATGCACACCAATGCACACCGGCGCTTTCATATCACATTGAATCAAGTTCACAACCGCATTCGCCATGGTGCGTCCAGTAGAAATAATGTCATCCACCAGCACGGGTGTAAAACCTTTAAAATCGGCCCTTTTAGGAAGACTGACAGAGACATCACGATCACCCGAGCGCTCCTTCAGCAGAACTTCATACGAACATCCAACCAAAGACGCCACGTCTTGTACCCACTGTTGACTTTCAATATCAGGGCCAATGATCACCGGATTATCCACAGACTGTTTGATCCAGCGTGCAATGGCAGGAGCAGCTGGAACAATGCGCGTTGGAATACTGTAAATCTCAGACAACGCATCGTAACGATGCAAATGAGGGTCAGTAGTAATCAGCCAGTCGAACGAAGCACTGATCAACTTAGCAAAGTGCCGAGAAGTCACACATTCACCCGGTTTAAAGCGAATGTCCTGACGCATGTAGGGAAGATAAGGAATCAGCATACCCACCGATGTGGCACCGAGTTCTTTAAGGTTCTCAGCCATGTAAATCCAACTCAAGAACTGTTGATCCGGCTGAACGCCGTTGATCAGAAGAACACATTCCCGATCAGCCACATCACTGAGTACATTTAGATAGGTTTCACCATCAGGAAAACAGCGCTGTTCAAATTCACCGCTTTCGGACGCACACCCGCTAATTAATTCTTGAGCCGTTTTCGCGTCCCATCCCATATTAAACACAATTCGACTCATACTGTTTCTCCTGAAACCTGACAACAATCACTGTGCTGATTGAGAAAATCCAACGCATAATCCATTTCACCTTTCGCATTAGCATGCAAACGAAATAAAGGCTGCCCTTTTTCTACACGATCACCCAAACGCACCAACACATCCACACCCGCTACTTTTGAATTAGGCGCACCAGCTAAACACGCCAATTGTGCCAAACAACGGTTATTAAAGTGCGTCACAATCCCTGATTGAGCAGCACAATACTCAAATTGGTGGGATGACGTTGGAATCTCGTTAAAACCACCTTGCGCCTCACAGATCGCCTTGAACTTGTCATAGGCGGCTCCACTTAACAACACCCCTCTGGCTTTATCTTGGCCTTTTCCAGACTCACAAACCTCAGCCAGTTCCAACATTAACCCGGCGAGATAAACGGCTCGATCTCTGAGATCTTCAGGTGCTTGATCAGAGTTTTGAAGCACCCACAACACATCACGGGCTTCTAATGCAGGGCCAATACCTCGCCCTACCGGTTGGCTTCCATCCGAGCGATGGACCACCACATGCAAGCCTAATCCTTGACCTGTACTGATCAACTTTTCTTCCAGCTTTTTCGCTTGTTCAAACGACCGTACCTTGACTGTCGGCCCCACCGGAATATCAATTAACACATGTGTCGATCCGGCGGCTACTTTCTTGGATAACACCGAAGCAACCAACTGCCCTTCACTATCAAGATTCAACGCACGCTCGATTCGGATGATAATGTCATCAGCCGGACTAAGGCTGACCGAACCACCCCAAGCCAAACACGCACCTTCGGTATCAACGACCGTTTTCATCTGATCCTGAGTTAATTCCACATTGGTTAACACTTCCATCGTGTCTGCGGTCCCCGCCGGTGACGTGATCGCACGAGACGATGTCTTAGGCATGGTCAGTCCACACGCCGCAACGATAGCCACGACAATAGGGGTTGTACGATTCCCGGGAAGGCCACCTACACAGTGCTTATCCAGCACCATGGTTTGATCCCAAGACATTTGCTCACCCACATTAATCATGGCCTGCGTTAATGCCAAGGTTTCAGGGTTGGATAGACGATCAGCGGTACACGCAGAAACAAACGAAGAAAGCTGGATGTCAGAATAACGACCCGCCTGTATATCTTTGACGATCTCATAACACGCAGAGTAATCCAGCTCACCACCATAAAGCTTGCTGCGTACATGAGACATAGAATTGACCGGCTGTGCATGCTTAATAATGACCGCTTCATCGCCATTTAAATTTAGCGCCAGCCAAGCCGCTTCCGAAAATCCCGCCTGATGCGAAGAAATCAAACCATTGTGGGTGATATTAACGGTAGCAATGATGGCATCACTGCCACTGTCCACACAAACACGAGAATGAGAAGTAAAACCTTCAGACTGCACCACATGACAATCGGCATTGAGATAAACAATTCGTTCTTGATGGCTATCAATACCTAATCGAAGAACATCTAATCCTTTGATTTTTTTCATTATTCCTTCATTAACAAAACGATGAGCACAACACTCATAACTCAAAAGTACAATCACTATAGTTGATCTTAATCCGATAACACTAACTTAGATCAATTAAGAAACCTATGAATCAGCCTAAGGAACCTCAAGGGCGCGCGTTTTACTACGAAGTTTTATTTTTTAGGCACATGCCTTACATCACTAGCTCTATAATCCTGGCCGGCTATAAAAAAGATGAGCGCGTAGGCTTCTTATTATTTCACTTAAAAGAAGTGGTAGGTAATTATTGTGACAGTATCGTGCATAACGGATTTCAAGCGCCGAGCCAAAAGGGCTACTGTACGGGTTATCTCAAATAGCTCCCACCCCCCACAGAGTATTTATAAATCCCGGGGAGAGTTTGGCGTCTGACATATTGAAGGGACAAATTGAAAGTCAATTAAGCATTCCCACGGAATGAGCCACCGAAGGTCAACTAATCAATTTATAAATCAGTGTTAAGGAACCTCTGAATAAGTCTCTCTCTGCTCAGGCCTATAAGAGAAATGTCTATTTGAGGCGCGGTTTTGAAGGCATAACGGGTTACGTCAAAAAGCCGCAACAAAAAAGAGACATTTCTCTTAAGGCCCCGAAGGGCGGGGCTTTAAAAACGTTATTACTGGTAACCACGTTATGTGTTGAACTTCTTGAAAAGGTCTAGACATTCTCTACGAAATTCGCCTTGTTCTAACATTTTTCTAGCGCCCGCTGCGCTAGAGCGGACTTGTCCAGAGGTTCCTTAATTCCCTAGCAAAGATTCGAGCCACACATGATCTTCTGAATCTAAGCTATCCAAAAGCTCTGGGTGAGACGACAAAATACCCGATAACTGTTGCTCAGCTAAATAATGTCCGCCTTTAGCTGCCACCATCAACAAAGAGAAAACCTCACTCTGATCATCATTCAAACCATGCGCTTGTTGCATCATTAAATCCGCCAATTGATAACTGGCTTTTACGTCCCCTTGCTGGGCCGCGTACTTCAGATATTCAACGCCCTGCTTTTTATCCCATGGAGTTACCCCTCGAAAAACCAGAATATGGCCATACATGGAATTGGCCATCAAATGCTGACGATCTGCACAGAATTGAAATAGTCGCATCACTTGTTGGTGACGCTTTTCAGAACCTTTGGGATAAAACGAGTGAAAGAGTTTGCTGGTAAACCAAAACACTAGATTCACCAACCACGGTTTGTTAAATGAAAGCGGCTGCTTAGGTTGATTACTCGTCTCACAACAACTCATAACGGCATTCTCTCCGAGCCTTGATTAGATGAATGATTCAGACAATGAATTAACTTCTGATTCAAAAAGGATGGTAACTGACTTACTCATATATCAGCAAACAAACATACTAATAATTATGTTGAGCAGCCACTGCGAAAATTCTACACTGCCGACGAACGCTTGGATACATATCACCTATTTCTTGGAACAGGGACCGTTGCATGGACGACAATCAAATTACTTACCCCTTTGTGATAGGCCATAGAGGTGCCGCAGGTTACGCGCCGGAAAACACGCTTGCCTCTTTGGAACTAGCGTACAAACTGGGGGTGCGTTTCATAGAAGTGGATGTGATGTTAACCGCGGATAATCACGCCATCATTTTTCATGATCACACCCTAGATCGAACCACATCGTTGAAAGGTAAGGTGTCACACCATAATTGGTCTCAATTGCAAGGCCAGGACTCTGGCAGCTGGTTTCATCTTGACTATGCTAATCAAGGCATTCTACACCTTAAGGATTTGATCAACTTCGCCAATGAGCATCCTGATTTAATCCTGAATATTGAACTCAAGCCGCGATTGTCGAATTCCATCAAAACCACGTCGCTAGCCATTCAACAACTCAAAAAAGACGTCCAAAATCCAGAACGCTTAATACTGTCGAGCTTTGACGTATTAGCGCTAAAAACAGCACAAATGTTGTGGCCAAAATGCTATCGAGCTTTGAACCTCGAAACCCGATACCCAGGATGGTCAACCATCGCAAAAAACCTGAAATGCAAAGCGATACACATAGATCAACAACAAATCACCTCAGGATTTATACAACGATGCCACCGAATGAACATGGCCGTTCGTTGTTTCACGGTAAATGATCCATCACGAGCCAGACAACTCAAAGCGATGCAAGTCGATGGTTTATTCACCGATAAACCTGCAGACCTATTCAGCCATATCTTTTAATGGGCTTATGATGCTTACGCCTGATGAACTGAAAGCCGCATTACAGCGCTACCCCGCAAAGAAACGCAGTCTGAACACCAAACACTTGGCGTCCGTTGCGCTGATCATCCGAGTTCATGAAGATCGTGGTCTTGAAATTTTGATGATTGAACGCTCGCACAGAGAAGGTGACCCTTGGTCTGGTCACATGGCCTTTCCCGGCGGCAAGAAAGAGAAAAATGATTACGACAGCGCTGATACGGCAACCCGTGAGGTATTTGAAGAAATCGGCTTGCACCTCAGGCCTCATCAACAACTCGGTCGCTTATCAGATCTTATTACCCGACATCACGACAATAAAAGCCTGATGAAAATCACGCCGTGGGTTTATTTCCTGGAAGAACATCACTCTTACCGCTTTACCTTAAATCATGAAGCCCAATCCATTATTTGGCTGCCTTTAAATCATCTTATCCCAGAGCATCGCAAAACCATGCAGTGGCCTTTACTCAAACGTTGGGGATTAAAATTGAATGTTTCACTGCCTCATTATCTATTCGAAAACAGAAAAATTTGGGGTTTGTCACTGATGATCTTGGACGAACTCAACCATTTAATGCGTTGCCACGGCTACCAACGATTAAAATTCAGTAATAAAATTAAACGCTTATTTAGTTGAGAGGTTTATCAACTACCGCTAACATTCGAAAAACATTCAATGGATTGTATTTTTAGTTCAAGGATTAGAACAGATAACACTCATTGAGATTGATATACAGTTGATTAGCATGATTAAAACTCTAATAAATTGCCTTCTGATTATTGCCACTTCTTTTTTACCTAATTTAGCGGCCGCCGATTGGGAACTCGTCAAAGAATCCCATAACGTCAAACTTTTTCGTTCTGCTGCTGAAGCCGACCAATTTACTAGTCGTTTAGAAGCCGAAGTAAATACCCCGCTGCAATCGTTAATTGATACAATTGAAGACCCGGATGCTTGCAGTAAGTGGTTGTTTCGATGTCAAACAGCTCACCGCATTAGCGAAACAGACGACGCACATTTATACACTTATTATGTCCGTGACTACCCATTTCCATTAAAAGATCGCCATGGTGTTCTAGAAATAACTAAAAGCTATCAGGAAAACGGCGAATTTGTGATGAATATGAGGCTCCAGCAAGACATGACACCGGAAGAATCGACGCTAATCGTACCGGACATATTTCTCGCTAAAATTCGCCTGATCAAAATGGCTGCGGGAAAGACAAAGGTCTATTTAGAGCATCAGCTGAATCCTGGCGGTAAAGTACCTGACTGGATTAAGAAGTCGATTCATGAAGAATTTCCGTTTAATTCTATGCTTGGACTGATCGAGTCTGCCCAAAGCAAGCGACTGTCCAAGATTCACTAGCGGTTTCTTAGAAGACATACTTCTTGAAAGCACATTTAAATAGAATGTGCTTTTGATCATCTTTCTGAGCTCAATCCAGGAATTATCTTCCGCCTCCATTCAATATCCGCTAAAGTAGTTCGCCATAATAATTATTAAAAAGGGTTGATCTATGCAGTTTGGCACTACGCGAACGTCTTTCATCGGACTTTGCTGTTCATTTCTCTTCACCGTTTCCAGTAACTCTTTCGCCAATAACGATTTTTCTAACAACTGGTCTTTAGAAAAAGAAGATGACGGTATCAAAATTTCATCGCGAGAAATTGCACATTCTGATTTCAGGGAATTCAAAGCTGAAGTAACCCTAGAAACCTCCATTGATGCAATCTTAGCAGTCTTCCAAGACCCGGATTCTTTCACTCGCTGGGTTCACCAATGCTCCAGTGCAGAAATCATTCAGCAGGACTCATTCTTAGATGTGTATGTCTACCAAGTCAGTGATATGCCATTGTTAGTGAGCGATCGCGATGTTGTGATCCACGATGTTTACACTTACTCGGACGATTACAAACAGTGGTCGATTGATGTCCAGGCCGTTGAAGGCATGGTCGCCGAAACCGATATGGTACGAGTGACAAAATCCCAGGGTACCTACAACCTGTACGATATGGAGAACGGCACAGTTCAAATCGTCTGGTTCCAACACGCTGATCCTGGAGGCGCTTTACCTTCCTGGCTGGTTAATTCACTCATTGTAGATCTACCTTTTAATACTCTTAATAACCTCAGAGAGCTGGTTAAAGAAGCCCAATACGCCACGTCCAAGATTGGATACGATGAGAACGGCGTTCCGACTCACTGGGCCGTTAAGAATTTTTAAGATCACGTAACAAACAGCGATTCAATAGATACAAAAAAGGCGCTCTACTAATGTAGAGCGCCTTTTTTATCTTGGTGATAACCGAATGAGGATTAACGGAAATCCTCTGGACGAGGAACGTATTCTTCGTCGCCTTCGATCACACCTTCTTCTGTCTCTGGTTTCTCCGGTGGGATCATATCCGTTCTGGAGATATTTTGAGCCAGCAACAAGTTACCTGCCACATAGATAGAAGAATAAGTACCGACTGTCACACCAACCAACAACGCCAACGCAAAGCCGGCCATGCTTGGACCACCGAAGATGTACAAGGCCACCAACACTAATAAGGTGGTTAAAGACGTCATCAAGGTACGACCTAGTGTTTCATTCAATGATTGATTAATAATGTCGACCGCTGAATCGGTGCGTACGATTCGGAAGTTCTCACGAATACGATCCGATACAACGATGGTATCGTTCAGCGAGTAACCGATCACCGCCAGGATTGCGCCCAAAACCGTCAAATCGAAATCGAATTGGAATAAGGAGAAAAAGCCCAATACCAAAATCACATCGTGCGCCAATGCCAATACCGCCCCCACCGAGAACTTATATTGGAAACGCACCGCAACGTACGCCATCACGACTAACAAAGCGATCAGCATGCCAAGACCACCACGCTCACGCAGTTCTTCACCCACTTGCGGACCAACGTATTCGGTACGGCGCAACTCGATGTCAGAATTGTTTTTCGCTTGCAATGCAGCCAGCACCTCATCGCCAAGCCCTTGCTTATCACTCTGCATGCGAATCAGAACATCGTTAGGCTTACCAAAGTTCTGCACCACGGCATTCTTGTACCCTGCTTGTTCAAGTTCGCCACGGATGTCCGTTAACTGAGGTGTCTCCGAATACTCCACTTCAATTAAGGTACCACCGGTAAAGTCCAAACCAAATTTAAGGCCGTTAGTTACCAATGAACCGATGGAGGCAATTAAAAGAATAATGGATAGGAAAGTCGCAATCTTGCGCTTCCCCATAAAATCGATTTGGATATCACTTAACGCCATTACTTAACTCCTCCAATCGATAGAGATTGAACATTACGACCACCATAAATCAGATTAATTAATCCACGGCTTACAACAATTGCGGTAAACATCGAAGTGATGATGCCCACCATCAAGGTGACGGCGAAGCCTTTCACTGGGCCAGTACCCACAGCGAATAGAATGACCGCTACAATCAAGGTCGTTAAGTTAGCATCGAAGATAGTCACAAACGCACGCTCATAACCGGCATGAATTGCAGATTGTGGTGGTACTGCATTATTCAGCTCTTCGCGAATCCGCGAGAAGATCAACACATTGGCGTCAACAGCCATACCTACGGTCAAGACGATACCGGCAATACCTGGCAAGGTCAGCGTTGCAGACATCAGCGACATAACGGCCACCAAAATCACCAAGTTCAGAACCAAAGCCACGTTAGCTACTAAGCCAAATACTCGGTAGAACACCAACATACAAACAAGTACCAACGCCAAACCGATTTGAACCGACGTCACACCTAGATCAATGTTTTCCTGACCTAAGCTTGGCCCAACCGTACGTTCTTCAACAAAGTAGATTGGCGCTGCTAAAGAACCTGCACGAAGTAATAGCGCCAAGTTAGACGCTTCTTGAGGGCTGTCTAAACCAGTAATGCGGAAGCTGTTACCCAGTGGGCTTTGAATTGTCGCTAAGCTGATGATGCCTTGTTCAGAGAACTTCTGGCGCTCTTCAACCAGCTCGCCTTTCACCACTTTCTTGATAACGCGAGATTTGTGTTCCACAAAAATCACCGCCATCTTACGACCCACGGCTTTACGAGTCACACGGTGCATCAACTTACCACCGCTGGCATCCAAGGTGATGTTTACTTGTGGTAAGCCATTTTCGTCAAAACCAAGAGACGCTGTAGATACGCTTTCACCAGAGAGAATAATGTCTTTCTCGATGTTGGCACGACGATCAGGGTTATCACGGAAGTTAAAGGCCTTACGCTCAGCGATTGACGCATTCGGTAACGCTTCAAGACGGAACTGCAAGTTAGCAGTCTGACCAATAATATCCTTAGCCTGAGCCGTGTCCTGAACGCCCGGTAATTGAACTACGATACGATCCTGGCCCTGGCGCTGAACCAAAGGCTCGGCAACACCTAACTCATTCACACGATTACGCAAGGTCGTTAAGTTTTGAGTGATGGCGTAGTCTTTAATTTCTTTGATTTTCTGAGGCGTCAGTTTCAAAGATAAATAGAAGTATTGATCATCTTCACGTTCAGATGCTTCAAATTCGTTGTACTCACCACGAAGCAAGCTACGACCTTGTTCACGGTCTTCTTCCTTACGGAAAGTAATTTCCAACCCATCTTCTTTCGCTAGTTCAACACGACGATAGCGAATTTTCTCGTCACGCAGCAGACGCTTGATTTCCCCAACGTAAACATCCATGCGCTGAGAAATGGCTTTCTCCATATCCACTTCTAACAAGAAGTGCACACCGCCACGCAAGTCCAGCCCCAGTTTCATCGGGCCAGCGCCTAACGAGCTCAACCACTCTGGCGTCGTCGGTGCCATATTCAGTGCAACGATAAAATCGTGGCCCAGCTTACCTTCAATAAGAGGTTTAGCATTCAGCTGATCTTCACCCGACTTGAAACGAAACAGAGCTTTTTTATCACCCTTTTCTTCCGCAAGTACTTCGATACCCGCCTGATCAAGTACCTGACGCACCGCTTCCAGTTTGGTTTCACTTAAACTGCCACTGCTACGGGTTTCTGAAATTTGAACGGCAGGATCTTCTGGATAGAGGTTAGGTGCAGCATAAATACAACTGATCACCACTGCCGCAAGAATCACTAAATATTTCCACAAGGGATATTTATTAAGCATATTCGTGCCTTACTTTCGTCCTGAATGAGAGCACGAACGCCCTCATCTTTATTACAACAACGACGGGTTTTAAGAGCTGAAAAACGAGATTATTCGTTCGAAACGTTTTAGAGCTTAGAAGTCTGCCGTTTTAAGCTGAACAATTATGATCCTTAGAATCACCAACACGTCAAATTGAAACGTCATGGAAAGGTAGGAGTTATTCAGCCGCTTTATTCTTATATTACAATTCAATTAAGTAAGTTCGGTTAAAAACAATAAATCCCTCACTTGAGGGATTTATTGGTTGTCATTACTTAACTGACTTGATGGTGCCTTTTGGAAGGACTGCAGTTACTGCTACTTTTTGAAGTTTCACTTCAGTACCGTCAGCAATTTCCATAGCCACATAGTCATCCGTTACTGCGGTGATTTTACCTAGCATGCCGCCAGAGGTTGCTACTTCATCACCTTTGCCCAAATTACCAACCAATTCACGATGTTCTTTGGCACGCTTAGACTGTGGGCGCCACAGCAAGAAATAGAAAATCAGGACGAAACCGCCCAACATTACTAGCTGACCTACTGCACTTGGACCTGCTGGTGCTGCTGCGCCTGCGTCCGCCATTGCTTGAGAGATAAAAAAGCTCACTAAGATACTCCTATCATTAATTTAATATTCAATAAAACCGTTTAAAAACTGATTCAGACTCAACCCTTTTGGTTGATGCCTTACGACTCGCTTGCAGCTGTGTCTTCCAGAGAAGATTTTTCTAATGAAGGCACGTCCATACCACGTTTCGCATAAAATTCTTCCACAAACTCATCAAAGGTATCCGCTTCCAAAGCAGCACGGATTCCAGCCATGAGGCGCTGATAATACCTTAAATTGTGAATTGTGTTTAGCTGTGCACCAAGCATTTCCTGACACTTATCAAGGTGATGCAGATAGGCTCGAGAAAAGTTAGTGCAGGTATAACAATCACACTCACTGTCTAAGGTACTGGTGTCGTGACGGTGCTTAGCGTTACGAATCTTAATCACACCCTCTGTAGTAAAGAGATGACCATTTCGAGCATTTCGCGTTGGCATTACGCAGTCGAACATATCAACACCGCGACGCACGCCTTCCACCAAGTCTTCCGGCTTACCCACACCCATCAAATAGCGCGGTTTGTCTTCCGGCATTTTCGGTGTGATGTAAGACAATACCTTCATCATTTCATCTTTTGGTTCGCCTACCGACAAACCACCAATGGCATAACCATCAAAACCGATATCAGTTAACCCTTCCAATGACACATCACGAAGATCTTCATACATGCCACCTTGAACAATGCCGAACAATGCCGACGGGCTGTCACCGTGCGCCGCTTTACTGCGTTTCGCCCAGCGAAGTGATAATTCCATGGATTCTTTGGCTTGCTCTTCCGTCGCAGGATACGGCGTACACTCGTCAAAGATCATTACAATGTCAGAGCCTAGGTCACGCTGAACTTCCATCGAGCGCTCTGGCGTCAATTCAACTTTGCTGCCATTGATTGGGGATTTAAAGGTCACTCCTTCTTCGGTGATTTTACGCATGTCACCCAAGCTGAACACCTGAAAACCGCCGGAATCGGTCAGGATTGGCTTATCCCACTGAATGAAATCATGAAGCGTACCGTGCTCTTTCACCACGTCCGTTCCCGGACGAAGCATCAGATGGAACGTGTTGCCCAAGATAATATGCGCACCAATTTCTTCAATGTCTCTTGGCAGCATGCCTTTCACTGTGCCATAGGTGCCTACGGGCATGAATGCTGGAGTTTCAACGGTTCCTCTTGGAAACTCTAATTTACCTCGACGAGCATTTCCTGACGTTTTGCTCACAGAGAAATTCATAAAACAAGTTCGAGACACATCTACTCCAGACATTATTCAATTTTTGATTAATGAAATTACAAAGCCATGATCATCATAATCAACTCATGACTTAGGTTTATGGCGATGATTTTTTGATTTACAAGGCTAGCATCGCAAAACCACAGTATTTCTTATTCGGTCACTGTTTCAGGGGCTTTTCGAGTTAAGAACATCGCATCCCCATAACTGAAGAAACGATACTTCTGATTTACCGCTTCATTGTATGCCGCCATGATGTTGTCATATCCTGCAAAAGCCGACACCAACATAATCAAGGTGGATTCTGGCAAATGAAAGTTGGTCACCATGGCATCCACCAAGTTCCATTGGTAGCCCGGATAAATGAAGATATCCGTTTCACCAAAATACGGTGCAATTTCCGAGTTGGGTAATTCACTCTTCCAACATGCGGATTCAAGACTACGAACACTGGTTGTACCCACGGCCACGACTCGGCCACCCCTGGCTTTACACGCCTTAATTTGTTCGCACACCGTTTCGTCAACTTCGATGTACTCTGAATGCATCTCATGATCATGCACATTGTCGACTTTAACTGGCTGGAAGGTTCCTGCGCCAACATGCAAAGTAACATAACCAAACTCAACGCCTTTGGCGTTCAATTTGGCCAATAATTCGTCATCAAAATGAAGGCCCGCAGTTGGTGCTGCAACCGCGCCCGGCTTCTGAGCATAGACCGTTTGATAGCGTTCACGGTCTTCTAACTGATCTTCCCGTTCCATGTAGGGCGGAAGCGGCATGTGCCCTAATTCTTCCAGCGCTTCAAACACTGTCTGTCCTTGATCATCGAAACGGATTTTAAATAACGCACCTTCACGACCAGTCACTTCAATCCACTGTTTTTCTTCCAGTAGAATTCTCGCACCTGCTTTAGGAGAACGGTTGGAACGCATATGAGCCAGTACATTTCGATCATCCAACACTCGCTCAACCAGCACTTCGATCTTGCCGCCCGACTCTTTCTGACCAAACAAACGAGCCGGAATCACTCGCGTATTGTTGAACACCAATAAGTCGCCTGAATTCAACAATTCAAGCACATCAGTAAATTGCCCATGCTGGATCTCATTCGTCGTGCCGTCCACCTGTAATAATCGAGAAGCACTGCGACTCTCCAGCGGTTGGCTGGCAATGAGTTCTTTGGGTAAATCAAAATGAAACTTAGATACTTCCATAGAAGAGGGAAACCCTTTAATTCAAAACAACGAATACAACAATAAATACAGTGAGTAAGCACAACGGGCGAAATAAAAAGACGCGCAATTTTAACTGTTAGGGCAGGAAATCTCTAGGCTTTCATAGAATGACCGACAAAACGGTTTACTCAAGAATACTTGTGATCGTTAATTACAAGGTAAGTTTTGGCAAAGTAGGGGTTAACAGTAAGCGATCAACATAGCGCTATATCTCCCTACCTGTAGGACATTAACTCAAGTATCTTTACGAAATTCTGAAAAAGTGCTCTCTCATCCGGGTAAGAAAGAAACCAATAAAATGATTAATCTTCAGTTCATTAGCGCGATGAATTCATCTAACTCATTATCAAAAAAACACACTGCCCCTCTTTTGCAACAAAGCGTCCTGATTTTCAATACCGTTGCGTAGAGAAGAATCCTACACATATCTATGTAGAACACGCATAGCAAGTCCATTCATTTGCGTACTGCTCCACTCATCACCCCGCTTGACGCCTCCGAAGCCCCCTACAATACTCGTAAGACAAGGGAATTACAGACATTTTTTTTGCCCCTTTGACGCTCATATACATTCACTCCTGAGGGCATTCTAGTGCGATTTTCAATTCAGAAGCTCAAACAAAAGCCCCCAACGTCGATACGAACAAAAGTCACCATCTTACTGGTATTTATGGCCTTTCTGGCCTTTGTATCGGCAGGTGGGATCGCCCTTTTCAATTTCAAAAAGAATCTGGATGAAAGTTTCTACCATCGCTTGTCTTTAGCAGCCCAAGGTCAAGGTCAGCGTGTTAAAGCGTTTATAGAAAACAACAAAGAGCGTCTAAAGTTAGTTGCCAGCCGCACTCAAATGCGTATCTCATTGAAAAATCATCTCGAAGCGCCAGATCAAAAATACGTCGACAAAATGATCCGTATTCTCAATGACGCCAAAGCATCTATCCCGTACTTCAAAACGATTTCCATCACCGATCTCAGAGATCACATTATCGCCTCAACCGATCAGACCAAGGTAGGTAACACCATTATTAACAGTAAGCTGCAGAGTATTCCTTCGACAGAAGTAAACCACTCACTGGTTCAATACCGCATTTCAAGTGATGACGATCAACAGCTTACCTTCCACCTTTATACCGATTTAATATTGGATGAAGAAACCATAGGCCGAATTCATGTAAAGATTGACGGAACCCAACTCACACAAATCACCCAAGATTACACAGGGCTTGGAGAAACTGGCGAGACCTTATTGGCAGAGCGCCTTCCCAACGGTGATGCCCGATTCCTGGTGCCTCTGCGTTTTGACCCAGATGCTGCACTCAAACGAACCATAGCGGCCAGTCGTGATGATGTGCCAATTATTCGAGCCTTGAAACGAGAAACCGGGTTTCACAGCGGCGTGGTCGATTATCGAGATGTTCCTGTACTGGCAATGGCAAGCTACCTCCCGGAAGTGGGCTGGGGCTTGCTGACCAAAATAGATGAAGTGGAAGCCTATCAGCCTTACATTATCATGAAGATCACCATGATCCAGCTTTGTGTGGTCTTCATTATTCTGGCTTTATTGGCCTCCTACTTTCTGTCCCGATCTGTCAGTCGCCCCATTGAATACCTCACCGACATAGCTAAACGCATTAAAAATGGCGAACGTAATGTGCGAGCTGAAGGCGTGGCTAATGATCTGGAGACCAGTTTATTAGCCAACACCTTCAACAACCTGACACAAGAAATGATGAAGACCTTCGATGCCTCACCCAATGGCATGTTGGTAATTAATTTATCCGGCACCATCCAACGTTGGAATTCTCAAATCGAACACCTCTTTGGATATCAACAGGTTGAACTGTTCAACTTCTCCATCGATGAACTGCTGCCAGGCAGCCTCCCCTTAGTCAATCAGGTCGCTAAGCACATCGAAAACAATCAACCCATAGAAACGCTGGATTCAACTAAACCCAAAGACATTGAAGCCATTCGTTTAGATAACAGTGAATTTCTGGCTGAATTACATATTTCGCCGTTCATCAGCGACGGAGAAACACTCATTCTCGTCAACATCCGAGACATTACTGAGAAACGAGAACTTGAAACACAGCTAGAAAATCATCGAATTCACTTAGAGTATACAGTGAAAGAAAGAACCAAAGAGCTTATCAAAGCCAATCAGTACAAGAGTGACTTTTTAGCCAACATGAGTCATGAGATTCGTACACCGATGAACGCCATTACCGGTATGGTGTATTTACTATTACAAGAAGAGCTGCCCAGAAAGCATCGCCAACAGTTACTGAAAATTGATAAAGCCTCCAAACTGCTTCTCAACATCATCAATGACATTCTCGATTACTCCAAAATTGAAGCCGGAAAACTGGATATTGAAAGCACGCCTTTTAATCTTGAAGAAGTCATCGACAACATTGCCAACATCAGCCGGGCTGTCGCTAAAAGCAAGGATATTCAATTCATCATTCAGCTCGACCCCCATGTTCCAAGACATCTGGTCGGCGACTCGCTTCGCTTAGGGCAAGTGCTTACCAACCTCGTCAATAACGCACTCAAGTTTACTCAAAAAGGGTTCGTTAAACTCATGATTGAAGGGTATGCAGAGGAAAACGATGCCAATGTCGAAATCGCCTTTTCCGTCACCGATACCGGCATAGGTATGGATGAACAGGCACTTAAACATCTATTCACTCCTTTCCAGCAGGCAGACAGTTCAATAACGCGAAAATTTGGCGGCACCGGCTTAGGACTTTCGATCGTCAAACAGCTGGTCGACTTGATGAACGGTAACATCTCAGTTGAAAGTAAACCAAACGCAGGCACCACCTTTAAAGTTCGTTTGCCCTATATTCTGAGTCAGGAACCGATTGATTATCGCTCCTACGACAAATACGCCTTTGAACAGTTGAACCTTCTGATTGTGGAAGACTCTTGGGAAGCACTCGAAGCGCTCGATAAGATGGCAACCGGTTTTGGCTGCCAAACAACACTGGCTCGTACCGGCGAACAAGCCATCAGTCTGGTAGAACAAGCCGAGAAAGCTGGCACACCGTACGATATCATCATGATGGATTGGCGCCTGCCAGGCCTTGACGGTATTTCAGCAGCTCAAAAAATTCATACCGACATGAAGATCAATAAACCCATCATTATTCTCGAAACCGCCTATGGCAACGAGTTAATGACTCAGGAGATTGATCGTAATGCCTGCGATGCCATTCTGACCAAGCCCATCACCCCCTCCTCGTTCTTCGACGCTCTGGTTCAGTTCATTGACAACAAGTCAGGCAAAGAACTTCAGGATCCATCCAAACAAAATGCCGTTTCCAAAGATCTATTAAAAGGCATGTGTTTATTGCTGGTAGAAGACTACGAAGTGAATCAGGAAGTGGCAAAATCCATGCTTAATGGCGTCGGTGCAAGTGTCACCGTTGCCGATCACGGCGGTATCGCACTGGATCTGCTCAGACAAAATCCGAACAACTACCATGCTGTGTTAATGGATATGCAAATGCCAGTAATGGACGGCCTTCAAGCCACCCGAAACATTCGTAAACACGAAACTTGGGCCGACTTACCCATCATTGCAATGACGGCCAACGCCACCGAGAAAGACAAAGAACGCTGCCTTGATGCCGGTATGAACGACTACATTTCGAAGCCCATCGACCCATTACAGCTCTTCACCAAGCTCTCTGATTTATGGAAAGGCACCTCGTCAAAAACACAGAACTTGGAACGATCAGAGTCAAACAATCGATATGAAACCATCGACATTGATCAAGCACTGTTACGTCTAGGAGATGACACCAAGCTATTTCTTCACCTCATGAAGAAACTGCTCACTCAAGCCGATACCTGCATGTCTGTTACGCCAGAATTAGTGAAGCAAGGGAAACACAAAGAAGCAAAAGAAGTAATACATGGTTTGAAAGGCACGAGCGGTAATCTCGTGGCCAACATAATTCACCAAGTGTCCACCGACTTGGATAAATTATTGAACGACGAACCGGATTTGGAAAATCCACAACTTTCCGAACTCTTTCAGGCGCTCAACGACGCAGTCAATCTTTTACGAAATGAGCTACCAGCGATTCATGCCGAATTATCACCCAACACAGACACTCGCTCGGCTAAACACCCGGATGAAGACTCTTCTGTAAGCACGAGAGAAAGCACGACCGAAAACACATCAACAATCAAACATAACACCACAAGTGGAGATCAACCTACTGATCACACCATAAAATCGTCGGAGAAAATTGATCCGCTGCTCGACGAACTTGAAGCAGCATTGATCAACCGCGATATGGGAGCTTCCGATCTATTTAAAGAAGTCTCCGAAACATTAAACAACGAAGATTTCCGTCCGGTCATCGAAAGCATGTATCAAAGCATTTATGACCTCGAATACGAAAAAACTCTGGAAGACCTTGAGCGATTAAGAGAACTGGTCACCACAGTCTACTTCACTCCCTCAATGGAACACAGCGCCGTAAACTGACGGAGAGAATGAGCCAGATGAACACAACGTCCTTACTTAATGAATCCCTATCCATTCAGATTAACCAGCGGCCAAAAATTCTGATCGTGGATGATGAACCCGCCAATATCCAAGTGATTGGCCGGATTCTCAACGAAGACTACCAGACACTGTTTGCCAAAAGCGGCGAACAAGCCATTGAATTGGCGAACAAACAACAGCCAGACCTTATCTTGATGGACATTGTCATGCCTGGAATGTCCGGCTACGAAGCGGTCGAACAATTAAAGAAAAACAAACGAACCGCTTCCATTCCTGTCATCTTTATCACCTCCATGACTGGCGATGATCACGAAACCCTTGGCTTTGAATGCCAAGCGGTTGATTACATCACCAAACCGGTTCACCCCAATATTGTTTTGGCACGCGTTAAAACGCACTTATCTTTGGTGGGCGTCGATGCATTAAATGAAACCCGAGAACAAATCATTCACAGTCTGGGTCACGCCGCAGAATACAAAGACAACGAAACCGGGTTACACGTTATTCGCATGAGTAACTACTCCAAAGTCATAGCTCAAGCCGCCGGCCTTTCCGAAGAAGAATGCGAACTGCTCTGTACTGCTGCCCCAATGCACGATGTTGGGAAAATTGGTATTCCCGATCACATTTTACTTAAGCCCGGCAAACTGAATGATCAAGAATGGAAAATCATGAAGCGGCACCCGTTCATCGGCTACAAGATCATAGGCAATCAAAACTCGCCTTTATTAGCACTCGCCGCCAGCATTGCCTACACTCATCATGAGAAATGGAATGGCAAAGGCTACCCAAGAGGACTAAAAGGCACCGACATTCCTCTGGAGGGTCGGATCGTTGCCATTGCAGATGTGTTTGATGCGCTCACCACAGCACGCCCCTACAAAGCAGCCTGGCCCATAGAAAAGGCTCTAGATCTGATCAAAGAAGAAAGCGGCGAACACTTCGACCCTAGACTTGTCCCCTTATTTCTAGATCATTTGGACGAAATCCTCGCCATCAG
Source organism: Litoribrevibacter euphylliae (assembly GCF_042646085.1). NCBI lineage: Bacteria > Pseudomonadati > Pseudomonadota > Gammaproteobacteria > Oceanospirillales > Oceanospirillaceae > Litoribrevibacter > Litoribrevibacter euphylliae. The sequence goes on from NZ_JBHRSZ010000002.1 coordinate 714,809, forward strand.
AGAACAGTGGATGGAAGAAGACACCCCAGAAGAACACGCATCCGAAGCAGATACCTCTCAAGCCGAGTGCACAACAACCGTAGGATGAGCTGGGTGAGTCTATATTCAACACCACAAATTTACTCTGTCAGCTACGGAACTTCAGAATGCGTTATCTACGAGTGGCAAAATTCAGCTTACGCGCTAGGGTTAAATATGTATTAGCTTATCCTTGCTGTCACACATCATTAAAGAAAATTCATGCCTGAAATCTTAGAAGCCACTGAACATGATATAGGCGGCTTAACCGTTAAACGCATGCTCCCGAATATGAAAAAGAAGATGGTTGGGCCATTTATCTTCTTCGATCATTTAGGCCCTTCTACCTTCTCAGAAGGAGACGGTATTGATGTTCTACCTCATCCTCACATAGGGTTATCCACACTCACCTATTTATTTACGGGCAGTATTCTTCATCGTGATTCCCTTGGTAATCACCAGGAAATCCATCCCGGCGATGTCAACTGGATGACCGCAGGCCAGGGCATAGTACATTCAGAACGAGAGTCCATCGAAGTCCGTACATCACAGCATCAGATAAATGGTCTTCAATGCTGGATAGCCTTACCCGAAGCCTTGGAAACGATTGAACCTAGCTTTCATCACATCAAAAAAGAACAACTTCCTCAGCTAAATTTAGACGGGAAAATGATTCGACTGATTGTTGGAGAAGCTTATGGTATGAGTTCCCCCGTCAAAACCTACAGCCCTATGTTCTATCTGGATGTTGTCGCACCCGCCGGTGCCAGTATCGACCAACCACAAGAACATCAAGAAACCGCCATTTACCTCATATATGGTCAGATCGAAATTCAGGGGGCTACGTATGAAGCAGGAGACTTTGTACTGCTAGAGGAAGAAGACTCTCATTTCCTTTGTACACGTCATACCCGCTGTATAGTGTTAGGAGGGAAGAAGTTCACCAAAACGCCCTATATTCACTGGAACTTTGTCTCATTCAGCCGAGACAGAATAGAAGAGGCCAAAAAACGCTGGAAAACACAAGGTTTTCCCTCCATCCCAGAGGATAATCAGGAATATGTGGCGCTAGGAGAGTTTAAATGAGAGAAAAAGTCGAGTTTCAAAGCAATGGACAAACCCTCGCGGGTCTTCTTGAAACACCACTGGATCAACCACTCGCCTATATTCTGTTCGCTCATTGTTTTACCTGCGGTAAAGACATCGCAGCGGCCTCAAGAATCTCAAAAGCCTTGGTGGGAGAAGGCTTTGCCGTTTTGCGCTTTGATTTCACAGGCCTTGGAAACAGCGACGGGGATTTTGCCAACACCAACTTTTCCTCAAACCTTCAAGACTTGTTAAGTGCCGCCGATTTTCTTCGAACCCACTATCAAGCCCCGCAAGCACTGATCGGACATTCTTTAGGTGGGGCTGCCGTCTTATCGGTGGCTAATAACATTCCAGAATGCAAAGCCGTCGTCACTATTGGCGCTCCTGCTCAGGCAGAACATGTCACTCATAACTTTGTCAGCGCTATGGATGAAATTGAACGCGAAGGGGAAGCCGAAGTAAAACTCGGCCTCCGTACCTTCAAGATCAAAAAACAGTTTTTAGAAGACGTTAAACAGCATAGCCAGGAGATGTTTGTATTAAACAAAAAAGCACTGCTAGTAATGCATTCACCTCTGGATAACACGGTTTCGATTAAGCAAGCCGAATACATCTATCAGGCGGCAAAGCATCCAAAAAGTTTTGTCTCTCTCGATCAGGCTGATCACCTGTTGAGTAAGAAAGAAGACTCCCAATACGTTGCCAATGTGATTTCCAGCTGGCTTGGCCATTATCTTGATCTAACAGAACTGAAACTAGCTCAACAAGATCTGCCAAAATCGGTCGGAAAAAATGAAATTGTGGTGGAAGAAAAAGATCATAAGTTCGCTCAATTTGTTGTCAGTGATCAACACCTTTGGCTCGCAGATGAACCCACCAGCGTAGGTGGCAGAGATTCAGGACCTGATCCCTATGAGCATTTACTGGCAGCCTTGGGAGCCTGTACCTCTATGACACTACGCATGTATGCAGATCATAAACAACTCCCCCTCAAGCACATCAAAGTGACACTTTCTCACGATAAGAACTACTTTGAAGATTGTCAGGAATGCCAGGAAAAAGACACCTATGCTGAAAAAATCACACGTCGTATCGAGTTGTTTGGAGAGTTGACGGAAGAACAACGTACTCGACTGATGGAGATCGCAGATCGATGCCCCGTTCACAAAACACTGAGCAATACCTTAATCATTGAGACACTACCAGGATAGCTGGCACTTAATGACGTTCCACAATCTCAATTGGTTCAGATGGATAAACGCTTATCTGACCAAATACAGGCTTTTTCTACGACTACTGATCATCTTGATGCTCCCCTTATCAACTGGGTGCAGTTCAGGCCGTTTTATTGAATTAATCCCCTCCGATGAAACGGTGCTAGTTCACACGAATGGGACACCCTACCTCAATCCTTATCTTCCGGTCTGGAAGCAACTGTCTTCTGATGAGATCAAAAAGCAATGCTTTAAGCACCTCGACGACAAACTGTTGACTCATCTCTTGCGAACCATTTGCGCACAGGAACTGCTCTCCCGATCACCTATATCACCGCTAGAGAAATTCGGCCTGCTTCAAACCCACAACAAAAATTTATCCTTTCTTGTTCAGCAACTACTCCTAAAGAAGGGGTCGTTACTCCACGGAAATGTGCGTGTAACACTGGATACATCATTAGAAGAGCGACAGCAGTATTTTCTGACGCAACATCTCAAAACGCTGGATAACTATCTGACCATTAAAGATCACGGTCAAATCGGTGTACCCGCCATCACCTACCGCTCTAACACAGGTTACGGTAGGGACCCGTTCTATCCTAAAGAAGGCATCTTCCGTAATGCCACCTTTGTAATGAAATCTCTGACGCGTAGTCCAGCAGGATGGCATTTAACCATTCAATTGCAGCCAATGAATCACACAAAATCCCTTGAGATTGGCAACAACCGCTATCAAATCGCCTATACACCAGCTGCGGCCTACTTACTTTTGTTGGAACACGCGAACATAGATCAATTTAGTTGGGACGGATTTTTTAATGCGGAGCTCGCCGAAAACCGCCGTGGTATCTTCGCCATTGAGCCCATCGATAACCAGAAAATCCCCATTTTAATGATTCATGGATTAAATTCAGACCCGTTAATCTGGCGACATCTCTCACTGAACATCCTGAACGACAAAGAATTACACAGTCGATATCAAATCTGGCACGCTTTTTATCCGTCAGGACCGCCGCCCTTTTTCAATGGCATGCTTCTCCGCAAGCGATTGAAGGCGCTATTGGCTTTAAGTGCCGACCGTCACGTTCAAAACAGTCGTTCTCAGAACAGCCACAATCAAAAGCAAATGGTTTACATTGGACACAGCATGGGCGGTATTCTTGCCCATACCATGGTGGTAGATTCCGGCTATCAATTGTGGGACACCACCTTCAAAGAGCGACCAGAGCAGCTTTCGATCGCACCAAATGATCCCATTACAGACTTACTGATATTTAAGCCTCTGACACAACACAATCAGGTTTTCTTTCTAGACACCCCACACAGGGGCTCCGACACCGCCAGTTCGTTTGTTGGAAACGTCAGCTCAACACTGGTCAATCTACCTCAAAACTTTATCTCCATGATCAAGACACTCATAGATAGCATTGGTCTTGATAGGGTCACGCAGCGTATGCTGCCGTACCTCAGAAACAATGGGCCTAACAGTGTTCAGGTGCTTCGCCCAGGGCATCCATTACTTGAAACCCTGAACGAACTACCCATTGCAGGCACGGCTTATTCGATCATAGGATCTCAATCCGACATGGAGTGTGATACCCAAGAACAATGCCATAACATTACTGACAGCGTAGTAAACTACGCAAGCGCCCATTTATCACAAGCAGAGCAAGAGATAATCGTTCCTTCGAACCACAATTCCTATCAAAGTGAAGAAGCCATTCGCTTTATCCTGACCAAGCTTAAAGCATCTCAATAAACATTCACTTCATAGATAAAACGATCTTAGCCACATGCTCACCTTGGAATCGAGCCATGTTTAACTCTTTCTCAGACGGCTGACGAGAGCCATCTGCCGCCGCAATACAAGCGGCCCCTAAGGGCGATCCGCCTTTTACTTCACTGATGTCAGCCAGATCCGCACATGCATAGGGCAACCCCACGACAATCATACCGTGATGAAACAACGTGGTATGGAAGGACTGCACCGTGGTTTCATTGCCTCCACCCGTACCGGTAGAAGTAAAGACACTGCCAATTTTCCCAACCAATTTGCCCTGTACCCAAAGCCCTCCGGTTTGATCCAAAAAATTCCGCATCTGAGATGCCATATTGCCAAACCTTGTGGGTGTACCAAAGATAATGGCATCGTAATTTTCCAAATCGGCGGGGCTGGCAACCGGAGCCGCTTGATCCAATTTCACACCGGCATTCTTAGCAACTTCCTCCGGCATAAGTTCAGGAACTCGTTTTACATCTACCTCAACACCGACCTGACCGGAAGCGCCTTCAGCAACAGCACCTGCCATGGTTTCTATGTGGCCATAACTGGAGTAATAAAGTACTAAAATCTTTTTCATGGTCTCCTGCCTTTCATTCAAAAAGAAATGGTAACTCACACATTCACTCTAGCTTTGCCCAGCAGTTCCTCCAGTTCATTGGTCAGCTCGTTAACAATGTGAAGCTGTTAAAAACAGCCTCACTAATTCATAGAGCGCATTTACTAAAATATGCACTCATATCATCGACATTTCCGCCTCACTTGATTTCAACGAACAATAACTGGTTAATGCCGCCATAAATGCGGCATGCACATGCTCAGCTGGTACTTTGACGCCATTAAACTCTAGATCTCGAGTTGCACAGGCATCATGAACAAGCACACATTCATATCCCAGATCCGAAGCCGCTCGAACAATCGCATCAATACACATGTGACTCATGGCACCCGCAATGACGAGTCTGATCACACCCTGATCTTTAAGTATTGAATTCAGGTTAGTGTCCAGAAAACTGTTGACCTTGTGCTTCACCACAACCGCTTCATCAGGCAATGGTTTGAGACTATGGTGAATATCAGCCCCTTCAGTACCGACCTGAAAGAACGGCGCATTTTCTGCAAGTGACTCATGACGAACATGTACTACCGGCAAGCCTTCTTCTCGAACATGATCTAACAGTATTGCTGCGTTCTGAGCTGCAGTTTCAGTCTCTGAGAGCGGCCACTTAGCGCCTGAGAAGGTTGGAAAATAGTCATTTTGGAAATCGACCAAAACTAATGCGGTTTTGGACATAGTCTTTCTCCTTAACGTGGTTTGAATGTCTGGAGAAATTATGGGTATGATGCGAACTCCTTACCTATGGCAAAAATGCCAAGATAGAGATCAAAAGTGACAAAGTATATTAATGTTCATATCATCAATTATCCGGGTGCCTTGCAAAGTGCCACTCATGGTTTAGAAGAACTGTTTTTACTGGCCAACAATATCGCATCTGAACAAAATCTGACGATTGAGTTTGTTCCTCAAATCCTTCAACTCGATTCAAGTTTTGACCCTCTATCAACACCAACTCAAATTCTCATTTGTCCACCCAGCATCCAGAACACTTACTTTCAAAACCCCAGCGAAGAACTGCTCTCCTTCATTAATCACGTTCATCGTAAAGGCGGAATCTTATGTTCTGCTTGTGCCGGTGCGTTTCTTCTTGGCGCAGCAGGTCAACTCAACCATAAACGAGTGACAACGCACTGGAAGCTTGCGGAGCAGTTACAATCAAGCTTTCCTGATGCTCACCTTCAGGCCGAGAGCATATTGATTAATGAAGGCAACTTGATCACTGCGGGTGGCATCATGTCCTGGGTTGATCTTGGTCTGGAACTGGTTGCCCACTTTATGTCACCACAGGTGATGCGCAATTTAGGGAAGTACTTAATCGTCGATACCGGCAAACGAGAACAACGTTATTATCAAAGCTTCACTCCAAGAATGGATCACGGTTATGAAGCCATTCTGAAGACACAACACTATCTTCATAAACACTATGGTGATGCGATTAAGATCGAAGAACTTGCCTCTCAAAGCTTCATGACCAAGCGTACGTTCTTAAGAAAGTTCACTGAAGCAACGGGCTTAAAACCCCTTCAATATTTACAGCGTGTTCGTATTCAAAGCGCCTGTAATTTGTTGGAATCCACGCAACAAACGGCGGAACAGATAGCCTTCAAGGTAGGCTATGAAGACGTTAACAGCTTTCGGAAAGTCTTTACCAAAATCATGGGGCTCACCCCCACTGAATTTAAAGATCGTTTCTCCGTAGGGACTTAAGAAACCTTATTTAAATGACAACAGATAATTGAAGTTCAGAAGAAAATTCCATAGCCGTTCCATCCTCAGCTTTGCTAAACTTGTTCGTTTTCGTCCGCATAGACTGACATACCCACACATACAGACATCCAAGGTAACCCGATGAGTGATTCCTTACCGCGTTTTATCTCTGTCGAAGGCAGCAGCTACAGCGATCAAAGCTACCCAGTTATTGCAGCTTGGTCTTTAGAAAACAATGACATTAAAGACGCAATCATCACCCCGGAAGAAAGCTGGGAAGACGAAGATGCCCGCTTAACGGATCTCGATTTGGAAGAATATCAACTGAGCCAAATGGGACACCCGGCCTGGGAAGTGCTTCGAGAAATGAACAACGACCTTCAAGGCGAAACGGTGTACTGCATGAACGCACCGATCATCGAGCGCTGGCTTGATAAGCTATGTTCTGAATTCAACGAAGAACTGAGCTTTGAAATCGCCAATGCCTACGAGTTATTCCCGGATCGTTTACCTGAAGAGTTTGATGATCAACTGCGTGAGTGTTCTGACTTGTTGTTGATGTCTCAAGACAAAAGCGATGAACTGGTTCGATTACTTCAGGAAAGTTGGCTTCGTCTTAAACAACTCGAAAGCGATTATTAGTGTCTTCACGCTTTTAATGCACCGAACAACAAAGTTATCCACAATTAAAAACCCGAAAGAATCCTATGTTTAAACAGTGCTTTACATATCAAATCACTCGTCCGCTTGAAACCACTGCTGATGAGTTGGAAAAGAAACTAAAAGAATTCTCGTTCAAGCCTTGCGGCCAACAAGAAAGAAAACGCAACGGCTGGGCAGCACCGGTAAAACAAGCGCCAGATATGCTTGTTCATGAACTGATGGGCGTATGGATCATTAACCTGCGCCATCAAGAAAAAGTGATCCCACCGTCTGCCATCAATGAACGCCTCGAAGAAAAAGTGGCAGAGATTGAAGCAGAACACGGTCGTCCAGTTCGTCGTAAAGAAAAAGCGCAACTGAAAGAAGACATCACTACCCTACTGCTACCAAATGCGCTTTCTCGCACTCAAGATACCTTAGCTGTGATTATTCCTGAGAAGAACTTCATGCTGGTTAACGCCGGTAGTTCCTCTAAAGCAGAAGAAGTTGCATCCACACTGCGTAAAGCTTTAGGCACCATGCCAGTGGTTCCACTGCAAACTGAAATGTCACCAGCCATCGTCATGTCTGCGTGGCTTAATGGCAAACACAGCCTACCGCAACACATGGAACTGGGCTTCGAAGCACAACTGAAAAGTGACGACGAAGACGGCGGTTCTGTACGCCTAACAGGAATGGACGTCGCTGATGAACATGCTCTTAATTATCTAAATAACGGCATGTCGGTTACACGTTTGGCATTGAACTGGAAGGACAAACTGGAACTTGTGATCGACGATCAACTGATCATCAAACGCATCAAGTTTACCGATACCTATCAAGAAGAAATTCACGATGAACTGGGTGAAGCCGATGCCGTTAGCCAATTCACAGGCTCTATGGCTCTGATCGTCAATGAGTTATTGGATGTGATTGAGAGTATTGCTAAGAACTTTAGTGAAGAGTGATTAGCTAGCTCTTCATATTTTCACCTCTGAAATCCCCGTCAGAGGTTATTATAGCGAACTACGTCATTATCTGGCCGTAGATGACGTATTCGCTACTTTCTTCTTTTCCCACCAACTTCTACAATGCGTCCTTAATAATAAAAAGGTATGTTTGGATTCTTTAGAAGCCTCTAAATAAATTCATACCCACAATTTCACTCGGATGTATAAATCGTTAAGGAACTACAATGGCTTTTGACGTTACCATTGAAATCAACAAATCTTTCTCCGTTTCTGCAAATGCAGACAAAGTGTTCGAAGTTCTGGCAGACGTTCCAGAATCCACCAGCCACTTCCCTAAGCTAGACAATCTAGTTAAAGAATCAGACAACCAATATCGTTGGGAAATGGAAAAAGTTGGCGCAGGTTCAGCCTCAATTCAAACCATTTATGCTTGTGAATATCAGTCTGATGCATCTACTCGTGATATTTCCTGGAAACCGGCTAAAACCAAAGACAGCAACGCAGAAGTGTTTGGAACATGGAAAATTACTGAAGCGGCCAACGGCGGCACTGATATCGTGTTTGAAACCAAAGCGACCTTGACATTGCCACTGCCTAAGCTAACTCGTGCAATGATTTCGCCGGTTGTAAAAATGGAGTTTGAAGGTATGGTCGATAAGTACATCGACAACCTTCACGAAGTATTTAAAGCGTAATTCGTTAAGAACATTCCGAACAATTTCGCTTCGAAAATCCTAAGTTCCGATTCAGAATCGGGCTTAGGATTTTTTATGCGCACTTTCTTTCCCTGCCAATGCAGCCAAACGTACTTTCTGCCAGCTTTCTTTTGGCTTGTTCAGAGGTAAGAAGAGTTCAGTCACCTGCTCTTCCTGATTGTACTGCGTTTCAAATCCAAGCTTCTCAGCCAGCTTAAGCATCCCCGAATTATCCGGTAGCACCGTTCCCACCATGGATAAGGTGCCGCGCTTACGGCAATAGCTGATCATCTTCTTCATCAACGCCATACCCAAGCCTTCACCGGTTTGTTGGTCTTGTACCATAACCGCGAACTCAGAAGAGACATTATCCGGATCAGTCCAAGTACGAACTTCACCAAGAATTTTTTCTTCTTGAGAGTGGGATTTACGCTGTGTTGCCACAAAGGCCATTTCACGGTCGTAATCAATCTGCGTTAAACGCGCGATCTCGGTGGCAGAAAACCGAGCTTGGCGATGGAAGAAACGGAAGCGATTGGCTTCGGGTGAAATGCTTTCCTGAAACTCGATAATCGCGTGTGCATCTTCAGCCATAATCGGGCGTAACGTCACTTCTTGCTTGCTACGTTTCAAGGTGTAGTGTGATGTCAGCTCTTCTGGGTAGCCGTGAAAAAGCGGCTGCGAAGGGTAACCCACGGTTCCGGAAGCATCATAAATCACCAACTGATCTTTATGTTCAAACTGAGCCGAGACTTCGAGTAACGCTAACTTAGGATGATCCATCACAAGCTGCGATAAGGTTACTAAGGTCTTAGCCAGAATTTTCTTTTGCAGCTCGCCAATCTCACCGAAATCACTGAGCAGATGCGACACGTAAGAACGGCGAATCAAGTCGCTTGCCAAAGTCATGTTCAACGGTGGAAACGCCACTTGCCGATCCGAGCGAATATTAACGGTTGACCCACCCGCACCGAAGAAAATCAGCGGGCCAAACACGTCATCCCGGGTTACCCCCATATTGAACTGCAACCCCAAAGTAGGTTTCAGCACTTTCTGGGCACTAAAGCAGATCAGGCGTTCATTCGGATCTTGTTTCTTATAGCGTTTAACCAAAGTCTCTGCCGCTTGAGCAAGTTCGTTTGCATCAACGATATTGCGCTGACAGCCTCGCCACTTTAACGGATCATCACGATAGGAAAACGGAGTTAACCGGCGTTGATTAATAATGGTTAAATTAACCGGGTATCCCAGTTTTTCGACCTTACGAATTAAAGAAACAGGATCATCATCAAAAGCAGTATCAACCACTTTCAAGCCATACTGGCTTAATAACGTCACTAGCGTATCAGGTGCTAACTCATCGCCTTTGATGTAGCGATCCAGAATATCAACCGTCGCGTCTTTGCACTCATCAAGACGTAAACGTAATGGCGTTTCACGCAAGATGGTTAACGAGTAGTGATAATTCACCGACTGACGAAATGCCTGCGCCGCCACTTCCGGGCTATTAAACGAAGGAATGCCGTGTTGATCGAACAAGGAGCGAGCTTTTGCTAAGCTGCCTTCTCCCACCCAACAGGTCATAATCGGTATACGTAATTTATCACGATGCTGCACCAGGGCTTCAGCAATCTCATAGGAATGAGCGTGTGCGCTTGGCACATGAAGAATCAACAAGTGATCCACATTCGGATCTTGAGAAATAATTTCTGCCGCTTTGATATAAGTTTTAGCAGAAGCCCCCACTTCCAAATCCACCGGGCTTTTTTGAGACCAATAACGAGGTAACACCTTATTGAGCTGCTCAATGGTTTTATCGCTCAACTTTACCAGCTCGGAACGGGAGTGATCATAGAGTCGGTCCGTTGCCACCATCGCCATACCAATGCTGTTGGATAAAATGGCTAATCGATTGCCTTTAAAACGACGTTGTTGCTCCAAAATCGGTAAGCTTTCCATCAGATCCAACGGGGAACGCAACTGCATCACCCCCAAGCGACGAAACATCTGCTTATAGATTCGACCCGAATCGTGAATACCTTGTGCGACTCGATGACCATCTCCGATCACCCCTTCGCTGTCCCCGGTTCGAACGGCAACCACTAACTTAGCTTTGGCAGCCGCGCCCACCGCAGCAATGAATTTTTCAGGTCGTCTGATGTGCTCCACATGCAAAAGAATCACTCGTACTGAACGATGCAATGACAAGTAATCCACAATGTCGGCAAGATCCACATCCCCCCGATCATCGAGGTTAATGAAGTGCGAGAAACCAAAACCATGAGCATGCCCCCAATCCAATACACTACTAGCGACTGTTCCGGATTGCCCCACGTACGCTACATTGCCTTTATGAATCGGCAAATGGCCATAACTGATGTTGATCGGGTTTACTGACGACATCAGACCCAAAGTATTCGGACCAATCACCCGGACGTTATTTACTTTCGCCAAACGAAGAACGGCTTGGTTCAGGTTGTTATCGAACCAGGAATGCTTACGAGACAAACCACCGGTCAATAACATGACTGCACGAACGCCTTTCCACACCAACTGCTGCATGATCAGCAATAAGGTTTCCGGCGGTGTACACACAACGGCTAGATCGAGTTTTTCAGGAAGGGATTTGATGCGCTTATAGGTAGGAACCCCCTGAATATCGCCCGACTTCTGCTTGTTCACCGCATAAATCTGGCCACTGTAATCACTTTCAAGCAAGTTCTTAAGGACGATCTGCCCCATCTTGCCTTCTTTATCCGAAGCACCGATGACAGCAATCGAACGAGGTTCAAAGAAATATTTAAGATACTTAGTCGCCATACCATTCAGACCTACAAGTTAATTCCCTTTATGAACTCTGTGGATAGGTTATGTCCGCAGTATATTGTGCTTGTCCTTAGAAAGCATGTGGGAACTAAACAAAACTTAACCTATCTCAATACTTTTTTTGACGACACGGCTAAGTTAGAGAGTATACTTTGCCAAAAATTACAACAGACAGAACGCTTACCTAATTCGTATGACAGATCACTCACCGTCAGACATCACCTTTATTACGCATCCCGCTTGCTTGGAACACCGCATGACGGATCACCATCCTGAATGCCCGGAGCGCTTGATTGAAATCATGAAGCATCTGGAAAAACAGCCATTTTTTGATGCGTTGAATAAAGAGATGGCGACAAAGGCGGATCGCAAGTGGGTTGAGTCTGTTCATCCGGCTGGATACATAGATCAGTTACTAGGCATTGAACCATCCCATGGCTTAATCATGGTCGATGAAGATACAGCACTTAGCCCAACTTCAATGGATGCCATCTGGTACGCCGCCGGGGCAGGTATGAATGCGGTGGATGCCGTTTTAGGATCTGGAAACAAATCAGGCAAAACCAGCCGAGTTGCCTTTTGTGCCACTCGACCACCAGGTCATCATGCCGAACCTCGTAAAGCCATGGGCTTTTGCTTCTTTAGTAACATTGCCATAGCCGCCAAATATGCCCTCGATCATTATGGATTAGAGCGCGTTGCCATCATCGACTTTGATGTTCACCAAGCCAACGGCACCATCGAATGCTTACGAGACGAGCCAAGAGCCTTAGTCTGCACTTCATTTCAACACCCGTATTATCCAAACAGTCATTGGTATGGTTTGCCGGAACACATAGTCAATCTACCCATTGAAGAGCACAGCAACGGCGACTTCATGCGCCAAGCAGTGAATGATGTTTGGGAACCGGCACTGGCTATTCACCAACCACAACTCATACTTATTTCTGCGGGATTTGATGCCCATCGTCAAGATCCAATGGCCACGGTGGAGTGGGAAACTCGCGACTTCGCCTGGCTGACTCGTTGGCTACAAAACCAAGCCTACAAATATTGTGGCGGTAAAATCGTCAGCATGCTGGAAGGTGGTTATTCACTGGATGCCCTGCCCCACTGCGTCAGTGCTCACTTAGGCGTATTTGCTGGTGATGAAAAGGCTCTGATGCTTTCTCGGGTGAAACAATAAGCGATTTTAGGCTCATCCATCACCTCACTCAATTCGCTACTACGCGAAGAGCTTCAGCCTCATTCCATACCATTACAAACTGATACAATTGTTTAGCGGTTTCCAAGATTTTTCCGGTGACGCACCTTCGGTCGAAAGTTATACTTCCCCGCCTCACGTTAGCGTAAGCTCGTCTAAAATATTTCAGAGAAAATGCCACAGGGAGAAGTGCCATGTTTGCTATCGCATCAAGCTTGATGTCGATTCTTTGGTTCATTGTTAAGTTAATCTTTTCGCCCATTACTTGGGTTTTGAACCTGATCTTTTATCGCTTTTTAGGCATCAGCTGGTCGATTCCCGGTTGGATTTCTGGCATCAACAACACTCGTCGTACCAAACCAAAACGCTTCTGGACAATATGTCTGGTACTTCTCGGGTTATTCGGCGGCACTTACTATCACCTGTTTGTTCCTAAACCACCCAAGGTTGTGGCCAAGCTCTATACGCCAAAACTCTCTGAGAATGAAGAGGTCATCCGCCCTAAACCTCTGGTCATTTCTTTTAACTATCAGAAAGTTGATTATTCGACTTACTTATCAACGGGTCTAATTGAACGCCCGAGTGGTCGTTTGTCTGTTGCTCCGATTGATGGCGTAGATAAAGAAATCACAAAAGGCATCAAACTCTTCCCTAATCGTGCGGGTACATGGCGTTGGGTCGGCGACAATCGTATTGAGTTCACCCCGGAAGCCGACTGGCCTGCGGATCAAGATTACACCGTTACTTTTGCAGAAGATTTCTTTGCCGAACATATTGAAATGGCGGATCTCAGCTACGAGTTCACCACCTTTGCGTTCCAGGCAACCGTCAAAAAGTTCGAGCTTTATAAAGACCCAACCAAACGCAACGCACAACACTTGGTTGCTACCTTAAAACTCTCTCATCCCGTTAAGCGAGACAATATTCGTGATCATTTAAGATTTGAAATCCTCAAGCCGCAGACCGGAAATATGGTAGAGCTTACGCAAACGGTTAAACCAAGTTTTGAAGTTAACTACGGTTTGAATGATCGTGAAATCTATCTGAAGAGTGAACAAATTGATCTTCCGGAACACGAAGAGTATGCGCATCTCATTGTTACTGAAGAACTGCTAAGCATGGGCTCAGACTCTACCCTTGCTGAGCGCATTGATGAGAAAGTACTACTACCAAACATCAGCAACTTCCTAAAAGTAACTAATGCCGACGTTCGTATCCTAAGAAATCAGGACAACCAGCCAGAGCAAATCCTGAACCTACAATTCACTGACGGTATTACTTTCAACGAAATCCAAGACAATCTGGATGTCTATTTACTTCCAAAAACCAATCGCCACTGGAATCTCGATCGTGCCACATCCTTGTCTACCAGCAAGATGACCAAGCTGTCACCAGAATGGATGGAAAACGAACAAGCCAGTTCTCCGTACTACAACTTGAAGCTTGATGTCCCGGAACGCCGAGCCATTTACCTCAAAGTGAAGCAAGGCCTAACCTCTAGCAGCGATTACACCTTAGCGAAAAACTATCGTCAGGTTATCTATCTGGATGAGTATCCAAAAGAAGCCAGCATCATGGGTGAAGGGTCATTACTGTCATTGTCTGGCGATAAAACCCTAAGCCTGATGTCTCGCGGTCACACGGCACTGAAAGTGGCGATTCATAAGCTTCAAGACAAGCAATTAAATCACTTGATCAGCCAAACCGGCGGCGATATCAGCAAACCTTATTTCCGTAATTACCAGTTCAATGAACAAAATATCTCGGTCGCGTATGAACAAATTCTCAGACTGACCAAGAAACATCCGAAAGAATTGAATTACGCATCTATCTCTTTGGCGTCTTACCTAAAAGAAGCCGGTATGGGCGTGTTCTTTGTGGAAGTATCTGGCTGGGACATGGATCGCAACCGCAAAGTGTACGGTCAAGAAGACAAGCGCCTGATTGTAATCACCGACTTGGGTGTGATCGTTAAGAAGACTCGCGACTTTAATCGTCAGCATGTATTCGTACAGTCCATAGCCACCGGCCAACCGGTTAGCAACGCTAAAGTAGAAGTGCTCGGCAAGAATGGTGTACCAGTCTTCTCCGGTCAAACCGATCCACAAGGTCAAACTGAACTGCACGACTTAAGCCGTCTCTATCGCGAACAGCAACCAACGGTGTTCCTGATCACCAAAGGGAAAGATCGCGCGTTCTTACCGTATGATCAACACACACGTCAGATCAACTACTCACGTTTTGATGTCTCCGGTCAGACGCAAATGCGTTCCGATCAAAACCAACTCTCTGCCTACGTGATCACCGACCGTGGTATTTATCGTCCGGGTGAAACCGTACAGTTTGCCAGCATCGTCAAAGACCAGACCTTCCGTTCTACCGCTGGTTTGCCATTGGAATTCACCATTACAGACGCACGTGGCAAGAAGGTTCTGGATAAGCGTTTGACGCTGAACAAAGAAGGTCTGCTTGATTTAACCTATAAAACCAAACTCACCAGCAGCACCGGTGATTATCAAGCTAACTTGTACCTGCTGACTAAGAAAGGCTATCTGGATTATCGTTTGGGCGGTGTGAGCTTCACGGTCGAAGAATTCCAACCAGACACCATGAAGATCAGTTCTGAACTGTCGCCTAACTTATCCCAAGGCTGGTTCCATCAAGAACAGATTCAAGCCAATGTCGAACTGAAAAACCTGTTCGGTACACCAGCGCAAGATCGTAAAGTATCTGCGACGCTGAACCTGACACCTACGGAGTTCTACTTCCGACCATTCAAAGGCTACCGCTTTGTTGATCCGCTACGTGATGAACAAGCGCAATTACGAGTGGTTGACGAACGACTAAACGACCAAACCAGTGACGCTGATGGTCGAGCGACATTCGATATCAGTCTCAATCAATACGCTAAGGGTACTTATCGCTTAAACTTCGAGGCTGAAGGCTTTGAAGCGGGTGGTGGCCGCAGTGTCTTCGCTCAAAATCAGGCGTTGATTTCACCACTCACGCAATTGGTGGGTTACAAAGCCGATGGCGGTCTGGACTATCTGAACAAAGAACAAGCCCGCACTATTTCGCTGGTTGCGGTTAATCCTAAACTGGAACGCATTGCGCTGGACGGCCTAACACTGAAACTGATTCACAAGCAGCCAGTATCAACGTTAGTGATGGCAAAAGATGGCACCTACAGCTATCAATCCATCATCAAATCTAAAGTACTCAAAGAAACCCCGTTCGAGCTGACAACAGCAGACAACACGCTTTCTTTGGAAACGGACGAAGCCGGTGATTTCCAACTGCAATTAGTTGACAGCCAACAACAGCTATTGACCAAGATCGACTACCAAGTAGTGTCGGAAGGCAACATGGCTGGTCGTTTGGAGCAAAATGCAGAGCTATCGTTGAAGCTGAATCAAAGCGACTACAAACCAGGCGATTGGATCGAGATGAACATTATCGCGCCGTATGCCGGTTCTGGATTGATCACCATCGAGAGCAACAAGGTTCACGCACATAAGTGGTTTAAAACCACGACGAACAGTACCCTTCAGAAGATTCGTTTACCAAAAGGCATTGAAGGGAACGCCTACGTCAATGTTGCTTTTGTTCGCTCGCAAGATGCGAAAGAAATCTTTATGAGCCCACTGAGCTACGCGGTGCAGCCATTCAACATCGACCGCAGCAAGCGTGAAGTGGACATCCAATTGACCACTAAAGAGATTGTTCGCCCAGGTAAACCGATGAAGATTGGTTACCAAACCGATAAACCGTCTAAGATCATCGTCTTTGCGGTGGATGAAGGCATTCTACAAGTGGCCGGTTACCAAACACCGGCGCCATTGGATCACTTCTTGAGTAAGCGTGCGTTGCAAGTACGCACTCAACAGATGTTAGATCTGATTCTGCCGGAGTATAAAACCTTACTACAACACGCAGGTGTTGGTGGTGGTGCTGAAGCCATGAAATTAATGGCTGCGAACCTGAACCCCTTCCAGCGTAAACTCGATAAACCGGCCGTATTCTGGTCAGGTGTGTTGAATGCGGATCAAACCAAACGCTCCACTGAATTCCTGGTGCCAGACACCTTCAGCGGTAACTTGCGTGTGATGGCCATTGCCGTGGCGGATCAGTCCATCGGTGCCACCAGCAAACACAGCTTGGTTCGTGGCCCATTTGTATTGTCACCCAACGTCTTGACCACAGCCACACCGGGTGATGAGTTTGATGTTACCTTGGGCGTTGCCAACCTGATTGACGGTTCCGGCGACAATGCCGAGATTAACGTTCAGTTGAAGCCGTCGGATAACCTCGAAATCGTCGGCAACAGCACTGCAACCCTATCGATCTCTGAGGGCAGTGAAAGCAAAGCCGCCTTCCGCGTTAAAGTAAAAACAGCGACCCAAGGCGGTCAACAAATTCTGGGCGAAGGCAATCTAACCTTTGTGGCTCAATACGCAGGTTCAAACGTTGATGGTCATCTAGTCTCTGCAGAAGAAACACAACGTTCAGCGAGCCTCAGCATTCGCCCGGCGTCGTCCTTCCAAACTCAAATTGCCACCGGCTTTAGTGACGATTCAGCGACACTTCCGCTCACTCGTAATATGTATAACGCCTTCGGTAAGAAGCAAGTGGTCGCATCTGCCAGCCCTATGGTGCTAACGCGAGGCTTAACAACCTACTTGTCAAATTATGTTCATGGCTGTACCGAGCAAATCACCAGTCAGGTGTTCCCTTGGATCAACCTTGCAGCACAGCCCGAATACCTGGATCAACGTCAGGCCACCGAAGAAAAACTGAGCACCCTGATCAGCACATTGAGAAGCCGTCAGCAAAGCGATGGCGGATTCAGCTTGTGGACAGGTGGTTCCTATACTGCGATCTTCCCTACGCTGTATGCAACGCACTTATTAACGGAAGCCAAAGCCTTTGGTTATCAAGTTCCGAGAAAAATGTTTGATAACGTTATCGATAAAGTGCGGGTTATGGCAGGTCGTCAAAGTGATGACTTAATCTCTGCCCGTCAACGCGCATTGGCTATTTACTTATTGATTCGTAATCAAAGTGTTGCCACCAGTTACCTGATCGACCTGCATCAAGTATTGGAAGCCTCGTCTTTGAACTGGCAGCAAGACATCACCTCCAGCTACTTGGCCGCGTCTTATCAACTGCTCAAGAAACAAGAAGAAGCGGATCGTCTGATCAAGCTCTTCACACCATCGGACTCAGTGAGTGCTTCAACGAACTATCAAACCTCGGACACTCAGTTTGCTCAATACGTGTATCTGCTTTCAAACCACTTCCCAAGTGTGTTGGAAAGTTTATCGGCTGAAGACACCATTGATCGTTTGTTGAAACCTATGCAAGAAGAGCGCATCACCACCATTAATGCGTCCTACACGACATTGGCATTAAGTGCTTACAGCAAACGTATCCGAAACCTTTATGGCGACGACAAGGTCTCCATTGAAGTCTCACCTGAGCAATTCGAGTTACTAAGCAAGTCGTCCGAAGGAGGCTTTGCGGTCCAAGAGATTGCGCTAGAGCGTCAATCTGCTCAAGTGAAAGCGCCGCACCCGTTCTTCTATCAAACGGTTCAAGCCGGATTCGAGCGTGGGGCATCCACTAAAAGAGGCGACCAAAACAAAAAAGACAACCAAGGCATAGAGATCGTCAAAGAGTTTTATGACGAAGAAGGCAATCAAATCAAGCTGGATTCAAGCGACAAACAAATCCATCAAGGTCAGGAAGTGACAGTGAAACTGAAAGTACGCGTGACCGGCAACAGCCGAGTTAGCAGCGTTGCTGTAGTGGATCTGCAACCGGGTGGTTTTGAAGTCTTAAGAAGCTCGTTGGATCGTCGTTCCAGCTACTGGGATTCCGAATACATCGATATCCGTGAAGATCGTTTAGTGATTTACGGCAGCTTCGATCAAGGCGTGACGGAATTGAGCTACAAGGTGAAAGCAACGGCTTCCGGTGATTTCGTATTACCGTCGGTATTTGCTGAAGCCATGTACGATCCGAAAACCTATGGTTATTCTGCGGCAGGCTCATTGAGCGTAGCGCCTTCTGAATAATCCTGCTAATTAATAGAAATAAACAAAAGAAATAAAGAGACATAAACACAGTAATGCCCAAGGATTCCACGTCACCCGCTCCGTCACTACGATCAACAATTGTAACCACTAATAGATCAACACGACGGAGCAAAAAGCCAGTTTACTGGCTGTTAGTGGGACTCCTTGGGTTACCCGTTTTCTACGGCCTGTTACTGCTGACGTTATATGCCCTTCCTGCCCCGAAACTGTTCGAGTGGCAAACCTGGTCAACAGCCTATCTCGATCAAGACGGTCAACTGCTGCGATTAACCTTGGCCGATGATGAAAGTTATCGTTTAGAAACCCAACTCGAAGACGTCTCAGACTCGCTCATTCAAGCTGCCCTGCTGTACGAAGACAAAGACTTTTATGATCACTCCGGCGTAGACTTCACCGCCATCGGTCGTGCCTTCTGGCACACCTACGTGGTTAAGAATCGTCAGATTGGTGGCTCGACCATCAGCATGCAAGTGGCTCGCATGAGCACAGGTATCGACTCTTCGCACATTCCCGGCAAGTTGCAACAAATGCTCTATGCCTTATGGATTGAAGCCCACTACAGCAAGCAAGAGATTCTGACCGCTTACCTTAACCATCTACCCTATGGTGGCAATATTGAGGGCATTGAAGCGGCCAGCCTGATCTACTTCAACAAATCTGCCGCGCAACTTAATACTGCAGAAGCCATGGCTTTAGCGGTGATACCGCAGAATCCCTCAAAACGAAATCCTCTCAGCACGAAAGGC
Source organism: Litoribrevibacter euphylliae (assembly GCF_042646085.1). Classification (NCBI taxonomy): domain Bacteria; kingdom Pseudomonadati; phylum Pseudomonadota; class Gammaproteobacteria; order Oceanospirillales; family Oceanospirillaceae; genus Litoribrevibacter; species Litoribrevibacter euphylliae. The sequence goes on from NZ_JBHRSZ010000002.1 coordinate 734,418, forward strand.
TATGCTGAATTGATGGACGCACGTGCGCGCTTGTTACAACTCTGGCAAGACCAATACAGTGAAGACAAGCACAGTGAGGACAAGCACGGTAAAAACAAGCAGCTCGCCCAATGGTTTGATCTGCCATTAAGTTTTCGCTCACCGCGACAACTGCCCTTTGAAGCGCCACACTTCGTCAATCATTTGCAAAAAACACAACCTTTCGCCAGAAATCGTCTGCATACCAGCATCAAGCTGAATCAGCAAAAACGAGTGGAAGCCTGGATAAAACGCTACTTATCCGACACCCAATCGTTAGGCTATCAAAACGCATCAGCCTTGCTACTCAATCACCAAACAATGGAAGTGGAAGCCTGGGTTGGCTCAGCCGGATTCTTCAATGATGAGATCTCCGGCCAAGTGGATGGCGTCACCGCCAAGCGCTCCCCTGGCTCGACATTAAAGCCGCTGGTGTATGCCTTGGCGATGGATCAAGGATTGATTCACCCTCTTTCATTATTAAAAGACACGCCCAGTCGATTCGCAGCCTATACACCTGAAAACTACGATCTTGCTTACGCTGGCCCGATCGACGCTACCGACGCCTTAATTACCAGCCGTAATGTGCCCGCTATACGTTTGGCTGCACAACTGAACTCGCCAAACCTGTATCAACTTCTACAACAAGCGGGCATCACAGAAATGAACACCCGAGATCATTACGGCCTGTCGACTGTGTTGGGGGGTATGGAAACCAGCATGTTAGAGCTCACTCGTCTATACGCGATGCTGGCAAACTTGGGCCAATTCCAATCCGAACGCACGGCTCATACCCAATCCAAACAATCTCATCCCCTTAGCATTCCAGAAAACACACTGTTGTCACCCGAAAGTGCCTGGCTCACCTATCATATGCTGACGCAAAACCCGCCAACAGATAGCCCTCATTATTCAGTCTCCAACACCACTAAAACCAACAGCAATGCCATCGCCTGGAAAACAGGAACGTCTTTCGCCTTTCGGGATGCCTGGTCAGTCGGTTTTGATGACCAATACGTTCTAGCCGTCTGGGTAGGAAATTTCGATGGTACAGGCAACCCCAACCTGATTGGCCGGAAAGCCGCTGCGCCGTTGTTTTTCAAAATCTTCAGAGATCTACAAAGCACCACAGAAAATAACAACACCTCTTCTTTAAACTCAATGACACTTAAGCAACCGCCAGAACTTCTCAAATTGAATGTAAAGAAAGTCGACATCTGTGAAGCCACCGGATTCTTACCGGGCAAACATTGCCCAATGACCGTCAAAAGCTGGTTTATTCCCGGTGTGTCACCGATTAAAACCGGCAACGTATTCCGAGCCGTACCAGTGAACATCCAAAGCGGAAAACGCGCTTGTCGTCATCAACCCGGAAAGACCCGTCTCGATGTCTATGAGTTTTGGCCGAGCGACCTCTCCCGACTCTTCCAAATGGCCGGCATACAGCGTAAACAACCACCGGAATACGAAGCCGACTGCCAGCTAGAACAACTCAGCGCCGATGCTACACCACCGCGCATCACCACACCCGTCAAAGGCTTGGTGTATTTCCTAACTGAAGATGAAGAACAACTGCCCTTTGAAGCGATTCTTGATGCCGACGTAAAACACGCCTACTGGTTTCTGGATGGCAGCTTTATTGGAAAATCCACACCCAACAAACCTTTATTCTGGAATGCTGAACCAGGAAAGTATTTGTTAACAGTAACGGACGATCATGGACTGACGGATTCGATTGAATTGGAAGTGCAGAGGATGGGTGTGAGGTAAAATTTTAAGAACACACACGTACCACTTTTCAACTCAAAATAGCCGCTAACCTCCCATTCATAGGGGCTTTAGCTGTTCGCTTGTTGACTGTAATTTTCCGTCTTTTTCCACTTACAAAATAGCAACTTTTATTCCTTTTAATTCATTTCTAATGTGCCAGAATGTGCGCTTTTCGGGTCAGAACATCGACAATTATTGGATGGATTCTTATGCGTTTATTTACTTTAAAGTTTCATTGGCAGTGGTTTGTTTTGTTGTTAGCCGGGTGTGCGGGGGTTGGCATCACTCAATACGATCCGCTCGTTGAACTCTACGGCGAAAGCGCGCCTAAGAACCGAATGGTGGAGCCGGACTCAACCGCTGGCCAATACTTTTTACATGATGTTCAGCCGATTATTGAACAGCGCTGTGTGGTCTGTCATGGCTGCTACGATGCGCCCTGTCAGTTAAAACTTTCCTCCCCTGAAGGGATAGACCGTGGTGCCAGTAAAGATGTGGTGTATGACGGCGCTCGAATCCTGGCCAGCGAACCAACGCGTTTAGGCATTGATGCCGACAGTACCTTTGAATGGCGCCAGAAAGGCTTTCACCCGATCTTAAATGAGCGAACTCAAACGCCATCGGTGAATCTACAAGCGAGTTTGATGTATCAATTCATCAGCCAAAAGCAGAAACAACCTGTGTTTGATTCTGAGCGTCTGGGTGACGATATCCCCCTTGGCTTGAACAATCCAAATCAGTGCCCTTCGCCTGCGGAATCCCAAGATTATTTGGCCGAAAACCCAAACCACGGCATGCCTTACGGCTTACCAGCCATATCGAAGCAGGAATACGGCGTTCTTACCAAATGGTTAGCCGATGGCGCAAACATGGCTAATAAGCCTAAATTGACCAAGCCATACACTGATCAAGTTACACAATGGGAAGCCTTTCTAAATCAGGACGATTTGAAACATCAATTGATGGCCCGCTATGTTTATGAACATCTATATTTAGGGCATTTGTATTTCGCTGAGTTTGATGAGAACAAAGACTCGACACACCGTGAGTACTTTAAGATGGTGCGTTCTTCAACACCGCCCGGCTCGCCAATCAATCATGTGAAAACGCGTCGCCCGTACGATGATCCTGGCATTCAGCGCGTTTACTATCGCTTAGAACGCGAACAGGAAAGCATTCTGGCAAAAACGCACATGCCTTATTCTCTGGATACTCAGCGAATGAACTGGATCAAGACGCTGTTTATTGAGCCAAACTACACAGTATCAGAACTGCCTGGTTATGAACCGGAAATCGCAGCCAATCCGTTTAAAGCCTTTGAGGCCATCCCGAGCCGATCTCGTTACCGCTTTATGCTGGAAGAATCACAGTTCACCATTATGGGCTTCATCAAAGGCCCTGTGTGTCGAGGCCAAATCGCACTGAATGTGATTGACGATCACTTCTGGGTGCTGTTTGTTGACCCGGATTTGAACCCGGAAGGCATGGACAGACTGGTAGCCAGTCAACAAGATAACCTGGTGTTGCCCGGCGAAAAACAAAGCAATGCAGGCATCGTGACCAACTGGGTATCTTTCTCTGCTACGCAAAGGAAATACCTGAATAACAAGCTGGAATTAATCCGGCATTTGAGTGAAGAAGAAAAGTTAAACCTCGATCTGATTTGGGACGGAGACAAAAAGAACGATAATGCCACCTTAACCATCTTCCGTCATTTCGACAGTTCTACCGTAGTGAAAGGCTTGGTAGGCCAAGAACCTAAAACTACCTGGCTCATTGATTATCCGTTGCTTGAGCGCATCCATTACTTACTGGTCGCAGAATACGACGTATTCGGAAACATCGGACATCAGATGAATACCCGCTTGTATATGGACTTCCTACGCATGGAAGGCGAAGGCAACTTCCTGTCACTGCTGCCCGCTGATGAACGTAAGAAACTATGGCGCTTTTGGTATCGTAACTCCCAGCAAGAAGTGAAAGAGTTTGTGTTCGGTCCTCGTGTAAATTTCGATGTAAAAACCAACATTGATTTTAAAACCGATTCGCCAAAATCCGAGCTATTAGATATGGCGAAAGCAAAGCTAGGCTCATTACAAACCAGCCCACATAACTTAACCGATTCAGCTCTGGATACTAAACTGGCTAAGTTGCACAACATCGCCGTCGGTGCGCCAACCTTGATGCCAGAGATGGGCGTACTGTCTGTAGAAACCGAAAATAACGACCTAGGCTTATACACCATCCTTAGAAACAGCGGCCACAGCAACATCGACAGTTTATTGTTCGAAGACAGCAACCGCCTGCCGGAAGAAGACTATCTGACTATTAATCGTGGCATTACTGGCAGCTACCCTGCGGCTTACTGGCATGTTAAAGAAGCAAATCTGGATCAATTTATTGCTGCTGTATCGAACTTACAGACAGAAGACGATTACGATGAGTTGATGGATATCTTCGGTATTCGTCGTACCAATCCTAACTTCTGGGCCCACAGTGACCGTATTCATCAACAGTACCTGAAAGACCAACCCAAGACTGCCGGTCTGCTGGATTACAATCGGTTGGAGAATCGGTAAGCGTATTGTGAAAGTGTTAGAACTTTAACCAAATGAGCCCGAGTATGATGCTCGGGCTCTGGAAAGTGAATGTTGCATTAGGCAGCTGTTATTAGCCCTTTCTTATCTGAAGCGATTGTAGCTGATTAATTCATCCTCGATACAACTGAAAAAGAGCGCCAGCTCTGAAGAAGTGGTCTGGGTTCCGGTAAAAGCAGTCGTTAACAATTACTCGCTGACATTTGATCACCAACACATTTTGAACGTTTGTTATGAGCGGCTTCAAAACAAGGTTCAGTACACATCACTCCCTATCCATCTATTACCCGATTCATTCACTTTGACTGAGCTGCAGACCACCTTTGAAATAATTTTGGAAAAAACGGTAGAGAAGAAATCATTTCGTCGAAGAATTCTTGAAGCGAACATTATTGAAGAAACAGGAGACATGCGAACAGGTAATAGCAGACCCGCAAAACTCTATCGCTTAAGAAAAGAGTCATCTAACCACTACTTCACTCGAAATATTGAAGGCCCTCGATAATATCAACTAAAAATTACGATGTAATCCCAGGTAATTTTCATTCCCAGCTTGCTAACTACGCTTATCTTACTCAGGGTCATTCTGGCCCTATTCCTCTAACACAGAACCGTAGGGAAATTAGATATGTGTACACGAGTGTTTAACAATTTTAACTCTAAGTTCTTAGCTACTGCTCGCAATATGGATTGGGAAGTTCAGCTACCGACCAGTCTGTTTGTGTTTAAAAAGGGACTGTCAAAGACAGGAACGGCGGAGCCTAAAGAGAATGCGTTAACCTGGACGTCTATTTACGACAGTAGCGTATCCATGGTGGGTGCACCCGGTATTGGCTATGGAGCATCAGATGGTATTAATTCTGAAGGCTTAGTCGCGAATATGTTGTATGACAGTAATGCAAATTATGGGCGTCCCAAGTCCGACCATAAACTCTTAGATGTTTTAAGATGGGCTCAGTACGTTCTTGATGTTTTCTCAACAGTTGAACAAGTGGTCACAGCATTTTCAGCAGATGCCAAAGAAAAGATACAGCTCTTGGGTTCTAAAGTACCAGGCTCACCAAAAGAAGCATCCTTGCACTTATCGGTATCGGATATAAAAGGCGATTCGGCCATCATTGAGGTTGTCAACGGGGGCTTTAAGATTTATCACCACTCTAGTTACCGAGTCATGACCAACGAACCAAGCTACGAAACCCAATTGTTATTAAATAACTATTGGACATGGCAATGGAGTTCCGAAAATAAATTCCCGAGTCATACCATCCCTGGTGGGCCATTTCCTTCGGATCGCTTTGAACGTGCCTCTTTCTATGTGAATCACCTGAAGAACCCAACATCAACGGAAGAAGCTCTGGCACAAGTAAAGTCGGTCGTTGCCAATGCATCCGTACCAGTAGCATTTGACTGTAAGGTCACCAGCGACAGCCCTAACGTAGCTCAAACATTGTGGTCGACCATTTCTGATCACAATGGCCAGATCTATTATTTTGCCAACGCAAGAACACCGGATGTGATGTGGATAGCGTTAAATGCAATTGATTCCTTACCTGAAGTATCCAATCTGGACGTGGTTATTCAAGACAAGGATGATACGTTTGACAATGTCGCTATCAACGGTTTGGTCAACGACCTAATGAAAAAGACCAACGATCCGTTCAGGCTGGTAGATCAAACATCAAAAGAAGCCGCTTTATCCGCAGCGATCTAGGGAACCTCTGAACAAGTCCCTCTACCAGATCTATAAGAAACGAAATGCACAGCCTACAGGGAACGTTTGCTGTGCATCGGAATACACCTAGTTTTGCCCCTGAACCGCAGGACGCTTGAACCACTTCTCCACATCCAGATTCATGATCACATTGCCCAACATAGTTAATCCTAGACCCACAAAGCTGGTCACTTGCCATTCGTAGCTTTCAAACCAGCTCGACAACAATAAAGCCACCACCGGGAACATCACCGTCGCATAGGCGGCTTTGTTGGCGCCTAATCGAGCTACCAGCGTTAAGTAGGCCGTAAAACCAATGATGGAACCAAACACGCTGAGATAAAAAAGCGCACCTAAGTATTGAGGGCTGGTATCAATCACCAATGGCTGACCGGTGATGACCAGAATACCAATCAAAATTATCGAACCATACGCCATAGCATAGGCATTGGTGGTCAGGGGCTTCACACCTTTCAGACTGTGACGCTTGGAAATCATATTTCCTAATGAGAAGAAGTAGGTACCCAAAGCTGCCAGCAACAATCCTTTGAGAATATCTGTTGAAATGCCTTTATCACTGGTTTCACCAAGTAGCTCAGGAAGGAAGAGTAAAACCAACCCGGTAGTACCAATCACCCCCGCCAGGATGACTTTCGGTGGAATCGATTCTTTCCAGAACAAGCTGTTATTAATGGCGTTGTAGATGGTCGCAGCAGAAAATACGACCGCCACCAAGCCACTGGTAATGTACTGAGTCGCGTTGTAGAAACAGATAAAATTCAGCGAGAATAAACAGGCACCTTGCAGCACCATAAACTTATGATCACTGGCATCGGTTTTCTGAAGTTTTCCGGTCAACCACATCCACGGCAATAACAATAATGCAGCCAAAGCAAAGCGATAGAATACGGACACATTCACTGGCACTTCCCCCAGCTGGAAGTAGATTGCCAGCCAAGTACTGCCCCAAATTAACACGGTTAATGCGTATAAAGATGTTGTCATAATAGTCCCTCCTTACAGAGCTCTATCGTGACAGAGCAAGTAAGGAGGGTATTGCACAATATTGCGGTTTATTGAACCACGTAAAGGGAGGTAGCAATGGAGAAAACAGAGCTCACTAGACTTCAAATCGGTTGGTCATTTCCGTTAACTGATCCGCCAAATGCGCCACTTCCTGACTGGTTTCCATGTTAGCCCGAGCGCCTTCTGCCGCAGTACCGGACAACTCACTGATCTGATTAACGTGTCGATTGATTTCTTCTGTAACACTAACCTGCTCTTCTGCTGCGGTAGCAATTTGAATGTTCATGCTCAGACACTGGTTCATTCTTTCACGAAGCTCGTTCAGTAAGGCATCGATGGCTTCTGCGTTACCGACACTGCTTTCGGCCCGTTCACGGCTGTTTTTCATTACACTTACGGCTTCATTGGAACGAGACTGCAGCCCTTCCAGAACCTTTTGAATTTCGTTGGTGGAGTCCTGGGTGCGTTGTGCCAGGGTTCGGACTTCATCCGCCACCACCGCAAAACCTCGGCCCTGTTCACCAGCGCGCGCCGCTTCAATGGCCGCGTTCAATGCCAACAAATTGGTTTGTTCAGCGATGCCTTTGATCACATCCAAAATGGAACCAACCGACTCGCTTTCCTCAGCCAGTTTACGCACCACATCAGAAGCGGACTCAATTTCTCCGGACAGTTCAGTAATGGACTGGCGATTTTGACGGACAACTCTTTGACTTTCGGTAACTTTGTCATCGGCTTCTTGAGTGGCCGATTGAGCATCTGAGGCATTTCTCGCCACTTCCTGTACGGCCGAACTCATTTCATTCAGCGCCACCGCGATTTGCTCACTGCCTTCGCGTTGTTCATCGGTCGCAGCGCTGGTTGATTCAGCTTGGGATTTTAACTGCACCGAGGTTCTGGTCAGGTCATCAGCACGATCAATGATTTGAGACACGGTTTTACGAATGGTGCCCACAAACTTGTTAAAACTATCGGCCATTTGGGCGACTTCATCATTACCTTTAAAGTTGATGGTTTTGGTTAAGTCCCCTCGCCCGGAGGAAATATCCTGCATCCGATGACCTACCACTTTGATTGGTCTCACTACCGAGATTAAACACAAAGCGGTCGCGGCAACGGCAATCAGGAACCCTGCCACCAGAGCAATGGAAATAGAACGATAAACACCGAATTTAGTATCTGCAGCGCCTTCCGTTTCATCTGCGACCACCTGATCTAAGGTGGTCTTGGCATTTTTAAGATAGCCATTAAAGTCAATGGCGACTTTCAAATAAGCCGTTCTCGCTTGAACAAAGGCCTTGTGATCACTCACCAACTGATCAAATTCCTTGCGATGGGTTTCCAACAACGCATTTAAAACGTCCACATAGGTTTGCCCTTGGTACTCACCGGATTTAATGGTGTTTTCCAGAAACTCCAGCTCTCCCAAATATTCCGCCTCATCAGAAAGGTCGTCCCAGGCACCTTCCATCTTGTCGAGCATTTCTTCCGGGGCATCGCCCCCTAAGTAACGTTGGAGGTAGAAAAAACGCTTAGCCAATGCAGCTTTGGATTGGAAAAAATACGTCTGCAGTTCCCATTTATCATCCGCCGATACTTTGGGTAAAGAAAAGATTTGATTGTTATAGAACTGCAATAAATCCATGTAGGACTCAAACTTGTTAAAACCGGTAAACGCATCTTTACGAACCTGAACAAAGCGGGCATGGCTACTTAGCAAACTCTCTTGGCTGCTGGAGAAGGAAGAAAACCGTTGATCCAATGCATTGATCATTTCTTCTGATACCAAATCAAACTGTTTTAGTTGCGTCAGTAATTCTTGCGCTTGATTGGTCAGGCTGGCCAGTTCTGTTTTCTTAGTATTATCCACAGCATCTCTGGTCTCGATGATTTCAGTCACCAAAGAAGCCTGCTGTTGAAGTGTTGCTGATAAGGTATTTGAGGTTTGCGCTAACGGCCAAGCCGTTTGTGATAAATAGTCAACATTATTGCCAAGTTTGATGGCTCCCTTAAAGCCAAAGCCCCCCGCAATCAATAACATAACCAACACGGCGACAAAGCCGCCCCCAATTTTTATCCCAACTGATAACTTCATACAGTGCCCTACTCCGTCCAATCACCCGCTGGATAATCTGCTTATCGGATGGCCTGAATCATTCAATTAGAACCATTCACTCCGAACCATCCAACAAACAAACTCTCCAACGATACCTCAATAATCTGAATTTCCCTTCCTATCTGGGTCTTCCCTCTTTCCAGGCCTGTAATAATTTATCGTAAGCAACTGTGATACCTTGAGGCTTTTCATTTGCCAACTTGGCTTTCGGTGCCCCTGGCTGACTAAGCCAGAATTCAGCGCCTTTCAGGTCTTTCTTCTTAGAGAGTTTCGGAGCGCAGGCTTGTTGAGCCCCGGATCGCTCTAACTTACGCAGCACCTTATCTTGTGCTTTTGCTAAGCTGTCCATCGCTTCTTGAGGTGTTTTAGTACCGCTTGAGGCATCCCCGATATTCTTCCACCAAAGAGGTGCTAACTTAGGATAATCCGGTACGTTCACCCCTGTTGGGGTCCAGGCTTTACGCGCTGGGCTTCGATAGAATTCAACCAAGCCGCCCAGTTTGGGGGCCACATCGGTCATAGCTTGAGATTGAATATCAGACTCACGAATCGGCGTTAAGCCCACTAACGTTTTCTTCAAAGACACGGTTTTTGAAACAGTGAATTGAGCATAGAGCCACGCGGCTTTACGTCTATCTTCAGGTGTACTTTTGAGTAACGTCCAAGAGCCTGCATCCTGATAACCTAACTTCTGCCCCTCTTCCCAGTAGGCACCATGAGGCGATGGCGCCATACGCCACTTAGGTGTACCGTCATCGTTCACCACAGGTAAACCGTCTTTAATCATGTCTGCCGTAAATGCGGTATACCAAAACATCTGTTGAGCAATATTTCCCTGAGAAGGTAACGGCCCGGCTTCACTGAAGGTCATCTCTCGTGATCCCGGTGGTGCGTATTTATCCAACCACTCGATGTATTTGGTGATGGAATACACCGCAGCCGGTCCATTGGTTGCACCGCCACGCGCTACCGACGAACCAACCGGATGGCAATCTTCCATACGAATACCCCATTCATCGACCGGCGTACCGTTCGGAATACCTTTATCGCCAGCCCCCGCCATCGACAACCAGGCATCGGTGAAACGCCAACCTAACGAAGGGTGTTTTTTACCGTAGTCCATGTGGCCATACACTTTGACGCCATCAATTTCACCCACATCGTTGGTAAAGAATTCAGCGATGTCTTCATAGGCTGACCAGTTCACCGGCACGCCCAACTCATAGCCGTATTTGGCTTTGAACTTGGCTTGTAAATCATCGCGCTCAAACCAGTCAGCACGGAACCAATAGAGGTTTGCGAATTGCTGATCCGGTAGCTGATAGAGCTTACCATCCACGCCTTTGGTGAAGTCCAAACCAATAAAGTCATCAACGTCGAGCGTAGGCAAGGTGACAGATTTACCTTCGCCAGCCATGAAATCCGAAAGAGCAACCACTTCCCCATAACGACTGTGAGTGCCGATTAAATCCGAGTCATTAATATAGGCATCAAATAAACTCTCCCCGGTGTACATTTGCTGTTGCAGATGCTCAATTACATCCCCTTCACCTGTCAGAACATGCTCAATTTCAATACCAGTAATGTCAGTGAAGGCCTTAGCAAGGGTTTCCGACTCATAGACATGAGTCGCAATGGTTTCAGAGACCACTTTAATCTTCATGCCCTTATAAGGTTTGGCCGCATTGATAAACCAATTCATTTCCTCCATCTGCTCTGCCTGAGAAAGAGTCGACGTATTAAACTCCTCTGTAACCCATTTTTTAGCTACAGCTTCATCGGCCACCACACTGCCTGAAAGCAATATCGGGGCTAGAGCCACCACCTTAAGCATGCTCAACTGTTTCATCATCCACCTTTAAATATCTTTTGAAATCAATTAATTATTTCTATTATCTCGTTAATAGTAGTTAATTTCCCACAGATCTTTGGGTCGATATATCAAACGATTAATTTCATATAAGGAACAATCCACAGTAAATACAGCGCGCTTGTCACTTAATTTAACTCAATTCAATAGTTCATATTCCAAATGCGCATTGCACAATATTGCGGTTTCTTTCTTAGAAGACTTGAGAGAATCAAAGCGCCTGAGTACCCTTAAAGAAAGCGGGAATACGTCGCTTACTTGATCAAAGAGACACGCCATGAACAAAATCAGCCAGGAATCTGTTTTCGATAGTTTGGATAAATCCAACGCTCAACTGATGGCTGAACATAATGTAAATCAACATTTGAAAGTAGCGTATTGGGCAAACACCCTTGATCGTGTCACTTATAATGCGGATCAAGTTCACACTCTAAGCTTTTATCTGGAAGGTGGTGAAGGCTCGAAACGAGTCGATCTTGATCGGGGCAATGGGCATTCCGGAAGCCTCTGCCTTTTACCTCAATACCACCATTCAATTTGGGAAATTACTTCACCTTTTAAGTTCGCGCACCTTTACTTCAGTGATGATTCCATCAAGCAATTTGCCAGCACCACACTGGACATTGAACCTCGCTTGATAGAAATTCCAGAACTGACCTTTCATAATGACCAACAACTGGTCACCTTGGCTCGACAGCTGTTCTTAACCTCGGACGCCTCGTCGCTCAGCTACCAACAAAGCACTCTAGAGATCTTTCGCTATTTACTCTCTGACACACAGTATTGTCTGAACAAGCATCTGAAATTAACTGGCGGGTTAAGTCCAGCGGCTTTGAACCGGGTAAAGGATTATATCCATCAACATTTTGACCAAAGCATCTCCATTGCCGATCTCTCTGCACAGGCGAACCTCAGCGACTTCCATCTGTTGCGGATGTTCAAGCAATCCACAGGCTTTACGCCGAACGACTACCTCAATCATGTGCGAGTCAACGCAGCCAAAGAAGGCGTGATTTCTGGTAAAGCGTTAAGTGATCTGGCTCAGGAATGCGGTTTCAGTAATCAAAGCCACATGAATCGCACCTTCAAGAAATGGGTTGGCATGACACCAGGGCAGTTCCGAAAAGATAACCAAAGTTAGTACCTCTCTCTGAACATTTGAAACAATTTGCAAAACACCAACGTAAAAAATATTAAACACTTTTCTTAATTGGGTGTTACACTGAATTCATCTGCGTGGGGGACTTCTGACATGTCTCGCTCGAATAATAAGGAAAGCAAATGAGTTCTCAAAAACAACACTGGCTGAAAGAATTACCTGAGGCGTTCATCAACTATCGAAACGATCGCACCATTTATGAAGTTGAGTGCATTGTTCCGGATCTCGCCGGAATGTCCCGTGGTAAGGCCATGCCGATCCAGAAGTTCAGCCCGAATCATGAAACCTATCTTCCCATCTCTATTTTTTATCAAACCATCACCGGCGAAGACGTAGAACTCGATATCGAAGACCAATGGGCCGAGAGTGACATCGTGCTCAAGCCCGACATGACAACGGCCAAAGCCGTACCTTGGGCCAAAGAAGCAACCCTGCAGGTAATTCACGATCTCTTTTATCGCAATGGCAAGCCAGTAGAAATGGCACCACGAAATGTCTTAAAACATATTGTCGAACTCTATCGTCAACAAGGCTGGAAACCCGTAGTGGCTCCTGAACTTGAGTTCTATCTGATCAACCCGAACCTCGATGCCAACGAACCCATTCAACCACCGATTGGCCGCACCGGAAGACAAGGTGCGGGTCGTCAGTCCTACTCCATGTCAGCCGTTGATGAGTACGGTTCGGTCATTGATACCATTTACGATTACGCCGAAGACGCCGGCTTGAATATTGATACCGTGATTCAAGAAGATGGCGCTGGCCAGGTAGAAATCAACCTCACTCACGGTGACCCGGTAGATTTGGCCGATCAGGTCTTTTTCTTTAAGCGAATCATTAAAGAAGCGGCACTGAATCATGGCATGTTTGCTACTTTCATGGCGAAGCCGATGAAGGAACAACCCGGCTCGGCCATGCACGTTCACCAGAGCGTAGTGAATATCGAAACAGGCAAGAATATTTTCAGTGATGACCAAGGGGAAGCCACCGAAACCTTCTTACACTTCATTGGCGGCAGCCAGAAATACATGCCGTTGGTGATGCCGCTGATCGCGCCTTATGTGAACAGTTATCGTCGGTTCGAATCCGACACCAATTCCAGTGCACCGACCAATGTCGAATGGGGTTACGATAACCGAGCTACTGGCTTACGTGTTCCAGTCTCTGGAGCTCAAGACCGCCGCTTGGAAAACCGAGTCATTGGTGTCGACTGCAACCCGTATCTGGCAATAGCCGCCAGTTTGGCCTGTGGCTATCTCGGCATGTTAGAGAAAGCTCAACCCAGCGAACCCATCACCGGCGAGCTGGAAGAAAGTGATTACACCATTCCGATGACGCTTGATCACGCCTTAAATCTGTTCCAGAACACACCGGCTATTCGAGACGTGTTAGGTGAATCCTTTTCTATGGTATACGAAGAAGTGAAACTGGCCGAAGTACGTCAATTCCATCGTGAAATTTCACCGTGGGAACGAGAACACTTACTGCTGAATGTTTAATGTTTAATGTTTAATGTTTAATGTTTAATAGCGAGTGCAAATAACCTATCCGACTAAGTCCGCACCTGATGTTTTTTGTTTATCATCAGGTGTAGCGACTGGTTTCAAACATAGATCGATGGCCTTCCAGTTCTTCAATCAAGAATCTCCGCAACGTTTGAATTCTCGCCGTTTTACGAAGATCCACATGGTTCAGCACCCATACGCCCCAAGTCGAAGGGGCTTGAGCAAAGGGCAATTGTTGGATCAATTGATCCGGCGTTTCCCGACCTGCCCGCATCAATAACTCCGGGTAATAACACGCGATTCGAGCAACCCCCATGCCGGAACGAATGGCCGAGTACATGCTGGCTAGGTCATCCACCCACATCACAATTTCACTGTTAGGGAACAAGCTTTCTGCCCATTCTGGCGTTTCCAGTTCATCTTCCCAAACGATGATGGGCACCACATAGTCAGGATCGTTCAGACGATCAAGATCGAAGTCTTTCGACGCATAAATGCCATGTTGCATCCGACATACTTTTTTCCCGACCAACACCTCTGGCGGATTCGCCGTTTTGCGCACCGAAATATCGGCTTCACGAGTCACCATATTCAACAAAGTATCGGTGACTTTCATATTGATTTTAATACCAGGATATTGCGTTCGAAACCGGGATAAAGGGTCGGCCAACAAGCATTCATAGATATCGTGCGACATAGTGAGGTTAATTACCCCTTCGAGCCGTTGATCCTGCCCTAACAGGGTACGAGACATACTCAGACTCAGTGTTTCCATCTCCAATGCCTGCTCATAAATGGCATCGGCTGACGCTGTCATCACATAACCATCTCGTTGACGATCAAATAAACGCACACCGTGTTTTTCTTCAAACGCTTGAATCCGGCGGGAAACGGTCGAGTGATTCACACCGAGAGTTTTGGCCGCTGACGATACGCTGCCTTTACGAGCCACCGCCAAGAAGTACCGAATGTCGTCCCAATTATTCATCAACTCTTCCTACTTGATGTGCATTTATGCACAACTGTAACGCATTTTTTGAGAATTTATTATCAAAAAAACCTCTCTTACACTTCAGTCATCCTAATCACATACAGAAGAGACACGCTTATGAAACTTTCATTCACACACCTAGCCGCCCTTGCTGTTCCTATATTGGTATCTGCCAGTTTCATACACGCCAATACCACAGTGACTAAAGATCACCAAGTAACATCGACGAAACTGCTCAGCGCTAATTTCGATGCGCGTGACGTGGTGAAGATTGAAGCAGGAAGCTTCCACTTCTTACCAGGGCAAATAGCACCACTTCATACTCATCAAGCCCCCGCCATTGGATACGTGGCTAAAGGCGCTATTCTGTATCAGGTGGAGGGAGAGAAACCGCAGTTGTTGAATGAAGGCGACGCCTTCTTTGAACCGGTTGGGCCTAAAATTCTGCGATTCGATAATGCGTCAGCCACAGAAAAAGCGGTATTTATTGATTTCAACTTTCAACAAAAGGACGAGCCTTTTATTGTTTTTAATGAACCGCTGAAAGAAGCGATCGACCGACGTGCTATGCCGACCGTCAGTTTGACCAATCATGAACTTGCAGGACAGAGCATTAATGAAGTCAATGTGTTTCAAACTGAGTTAATCCCCAACGCTCAGCAAGAGCTCAAACCATCTTTCCCTGTCATGGGCT
Source organism: Litoribrevibacter euphylliae (assembly GCF_042646085.1). NCBI lineage: Bacteria > Pseudomonadati > Pseudomonadota > Gammaproteobacteria > Oceanospirillales > Oceanospirillaceae > Litoribrevibacter > Litoribrevibacter euphylliae. Next base: position 749,875 of record NZ_JBHRSZ010000002.1, read on the forward strand.
ACGTGACCAAAGGCAGCATCAAACTGCGACGCCCAGGTAAAGTGATTGATCGATTCATTGCGGGGGAAAGTTACCATATTCCAGCCAACCAAAAGGTCACGCTTTACAGCGCGTCTGTGGATATCCCTGCAGAAGTCATTTCGTTCGAAATGAACCGTTAGCATTGAATCAACCACGAGGGCACCACGAAAGAGTGCCTAGAGTTGAAACTTCTTCCGGTAATCGGTTGGGCCTATGCCCACTCGGGTTTTAAACAAGCGCCGGAAGGAGTTGCTGTCTTCGTAACCAATCTGATAGGTAATTTGCTCAAAATTGGTTTTAGTGGTTTCCAACAAGTGCTTCGCTTGTTCGATACGTAAACTCTGTAAGTATTGATTGGGCGTATCGCCCGTGGCGCTTTTAAAGCGTCGGATAAAATTTCTCACCCCAAAATTAAACTGAGTCGCCACTTCATCGAAGAGAATGTCACTCTGATAGTTTTCTTCTAACCAATCCTGAACGTGTAAGATTTCCTGGTCTTCATGATTACGCTTGAAGTTGTACTGCACATAAGGCGTTTGGGTTCGACGGCTGGTATCCACCAACAGTTTTCGAGAACACTCAGACGCCAATTCCGGCGAACCAAAACAACGAATCAAGTAGATCAGCAGATCGATGGCTGAAGACGCCCCGCCTGAACAAAAAACACCGTTATCATCCGTCACCGTGTAATCATCTTTGATTTTGGCCTGTGGATAACGACGCTGGAACTGCTTCAGGAACATCCAGTGGGTGGTCGCTTGTCGGCCATCGAGAAGACCCGCTTCCGCAACCACAAAAGCGCCGGTACAAATCGACGCAACTTGTGCCCCACCATTAGCCATGACTTTTAACCAGTCACTGATGGGCTGAAGCGTATGCAATACCGGCATAATATTAAACATGAAGCCAGGTACGATGATTAAGTCAGTGCTTTCAATGTCTGACAACGCTTTCATCGGCGCTAATGAAACACCTCCCGTACAAGATACTGGCAAACCATCCACAGACGCCGTCTCTATGTGAAATAACTGAGTCGATTGAGATTGCTTATTTCGACGCTTATTAAACCAATCCATGGTATTGGCACTGTCGAACATTTCGAGAGTGGTGGTGATGCTGCTCGACGAGGAGTACGGAGCCATAATAACAGTGATATGAATCGGTGCTGTACGAGAACACTGGTGAGCGTGCCGAGAGGAATCGTTTACAAAGTCCATTCTTGCGTTCATGGCATATTTCACTTTTCACATGAATTAAGTCAATTACGACCTTACCAGAAAAAGAACAGAATGAATAACATGTCATCAAATCGCTAGAGAACGTTCAGAGCACGACCTATGGCAGCATACAGTAAGCTATCACTAACAGCGTTGTTTATTACCAGCTCGATCATCTGGATCAGCGGTAATGGTATTTTGCCACTACTGCCAGTCTATGCAGGATCACTAGGCGCCAGTAACTTTGAGATCGGTCTTTACCTGGCTTTTTCATATGCATGTCTGGCTATTGGTGCAGTGATCACCGCGAAGTCGATTCACTCCCAGCACGCAGCCAAACAAATTATGGTGATCAGCGGTGCTTTAGCTGTACCTATCACCTTCTGTGTCGGACAAGCGCATTCTCTCTTTGAATTGATGGCATTTACCTCTCTGATCTGGATGTTGGGGGGCGCGGGCTTCAGCGCCTTAAACAGCCTCGTTAGTGGATTCACAGCTGCACAACATCGTGGAAAAATCATGGGAGCATTGGCCATTACCAGTCCATTAGGGTCGGTGATTGGCGGGGGGATTTCAGGGCCTATCGTTGATATCTGGGGTTTCGATGCGCTGTTCTTAACATTGGCACTGATTAATCTGCTTTGGCCAGTCTGCGCAATGTTCGTCAAGACATCACAACCAACAGTGCTGGATTTTGACATTACCAGCAGTAGTCAAAAGACAACCCTTCTACGTTGGTCAAAACACGCATTACATCTTAACCATTTAAGTTGGAAAAAACGGCTGATCCTCGCGACATCGTTTTCCTATATGGCGTATTACGTCGCATTGTTAGCGACCTCCATTACTATGAAAGACGCGGGCTTTTCGGCCACAGACATCTCCAGTACGGCCATTGTTGGGGGGCTGGCAGCGATTCCTTTTATCTACAGCATCTCGCATGCCTCGGATGCCCTGGGACGAAAAGCGCTATGGGTGTTTTGTAATCTGGTCGGAGCCGTCGCGCTGTTATTACTGTCCATGGCTGAAACGCTTTTAACCTTCTGGGCCGTTGCGTTCATGATCCGCTGTCTTTCCTCTGGTAGCCGCAGCATTGGCAGCGCCTGGGTGGCAGACTTGTATGATCACACGGCTCAACCGAATAACTTATCCACAGCGCAATCTGACACAGCTAACCCAGACATAGCTAATCCAGATATAACAAAAGCGACATCAAATCAGAAAAGAACAGGCTTACTCGGCACAGAAGAAAAAGCACTGGCCTTGATCAGCGCTACGCCGTGGCTAGGTGGGATTCTGGGTTACCTGATGTATGGCAGCGCCAGTCTGGTCTTTAGCTCATCACACGTATTAATGGTAGCAGCGGTGGTTCCGCTGCTGTCCATCGGTTTGGTCTTCCCCATTGGATTCTCGCCTTTAGCAAGCGCGAATCCTTTAACCAAAGCAAGTTAGCACAACCCCATAGAACGATAAAAAGATGAAACAATAACGAGGTGCATCATGACTCAAATACAAGACAGCGCAACTCAAGAGAGCTTACAAAAAACGGATACGCGCTCAAAAACACGGAAGAAGCTATTTACTCATGTTGTAGAAAGCAAAGACGCCGATGAAACACTGCTCAGAGACATGTGGCGTATGCGCTTGAAGCTGCTGACGCTGAGCATTCCAGAGGAAGAAGACTACGCCATCTTCAAAGACTACTGCACGCGTCCCGACACCTTCTTGTTCACCTTCCGAGGTGAAGACAATGAAGTGGGTGCTTTCTTTACCTTCTCGTTTCATCCGGTAAATAAAGACGGTCACAAAGCGCTGATGATTCACTCTAAGTATTATTATGTGGATCGACCGTATCGTGGCCACCCTAAGATTACCTCTGCCGCCTGGCCGATGATGCCAAAATTCCTGTGGCGTTATGGTTTCCGTCGCATTTACTTTGCAGCGTTCACCTTCCCGACCAGTTTTGTGTCTCTAAGCCGAACCTTCGGACGTGTTTACACCATTCAGGGTGATCTTGCCAAAGACTGGGAAAAAGACATGTTGGAAGATCTCGCTTCTAAACTGAATGGTAAAAACTGGGATACCAAAGAAAAAGTGATCTGCAATATGAGCGTGCCGCAAGGCGAAGAAAAAGCGGCCTCACGCGGCGTCACAAAATTAAGAGAAGAATACGAAACCTATAATCCGAATTGGCAGGACGGAAAATCACTCCCGATTATGATGCGCTTTGATTTAGCCACTATGAAAAGTGTCATTGGCACCAGCCTAAGGAGGAATAAGCGTAAAAAGCAATAATTCAATTAGTGTTAGAACGACCAGGAGCCTCTAAAAAATATCAAACGGTTTGAGGCTCTCTGGTTTATTTTTTCTTATCTTCTTTCAGCTAAAAATGACTGTCTTCTTTCTAAGACTGTACACTCATCCAATACGCCGTAAACACCAAGCCACTGATCACCACAGAATAAGCGGACAACAATAAACGCCAATGCCAATCGACATGACGTAATTCCATAAAGTGATCCACCACCAATTGCCCTTTAGCAATTAATAACCCCAAGGCCACCAGCGCCCCGACCACGCCAGAATGCCCGGCGCTGCCGATGGCCGCAGCAATCAAGGTTGCCACCATCAGAAACAACCACACGTAAGTGACTTTCTTTACCTGAGATACTTTTTCAAGATCAGACATAGCTTCTCTCCTGAACCCTCGTTAATGCAGCACATACACCAGTGGAAACAGAATAATCCACAACAAATCAATCATGTGCCAGTAAGAGGCACCGCTCTCTACCACGGCAATACTCTCATCTTCAATGCCCTTCTCTTGATCCCCCCGATAAGCCCCTTGGCGCACTTTGAACGAGATAATCGCCAACACCACCATACCTAATAACACATGCGCAAAGTGAAAGAAGGTCAGAAAGAAATAGAACATATAAAAGGTATTCGTGTGGATACTAAAACCCGCGTCGAGCGTTTCAGAATACTCCCACAGTTTGACCACCACATAGACAGCGCCACACACCAAGGCCCAATTGAGCCACCGCGAGCAGCTTTGATCCTTCCCGTTGTGAATCTCCATCACTGCCCGAACCACAAAATAGCTGCTGGTTATCAAGGCCAAGGTATTGATCACACCCGCTGTACGATTGAGGTGTTGAAAACCTTCTTCAAACATTTCCAAATTGTTCAGACGAACAAAGGCATAGGCTACAAAGAAAATGGAAAAGACCGCCAATTCGGCCAGGATAAAAAACCAGATGGCTAAATCACCCGGTAGCGGTTTACTTGTCTTTGATAACGACTCACCTTGCTGAGTTTTAGGTGTCGCTTGGGAAGAGGTATACGTCATAAGCCATCCCGAAAGAAGATCGAGATTCAATAATAGCCACTGGTGATTTTTTGCTTATGACTGAAATCAATACCTGACTATTTAAATCAGGTATTTTTCATAGGTAGTTTTAATAATTGCTTCTGATAAGTGCTTTTAATAGATACCGTTGATAGAAAGTAACCGCTCTAATTGAGCGCTCTTAAAATGCGCTTTTTCTTGAATCCTTGGATGACCTGATTATTCACAATCATCAAGGGCACACCGCTACCACCGAGTTGATTGTATTGCTCTTCACCAACGGCCGATTCTTCAATGTCGTACTCATAATACGCAACGCCCTGCTCTTCAAATAATGCTCGTGCCTTAGCACAGTAACCACACCAAGAGGTTGCATAAAGAACCACAGGTTCGGTGTGACGTTGAGCAAAGTCCGCGGCCATAAGCTCCACTTCTGATGGCAACGGGGGATTAAGATAGGCATCAATGGCATCGCGTTTTTGATAAGCAAACAGCCCGATCAGGATCACGGCCAAAATGATTTTACTGCTCATAAGTATCCTTTCGAAAAAATTTAGTATTCCTTTACAGCGCAAGGGATCATACCACAGAGTGTGTTGAAGGCTATCTAAAGCAAAAGTCATACGTCTCCTAACCTCCTCTAAATAAAACACAAACACATTTGCAAATGATTATCATTTATATAGAATTCCTACTATCTAGATTTAAATGCAACGGTCACAGGAACGGAGAAATAGAGAAATGACAGACATTCTTTTGGTTTTTGGTACAGACACAGGCAATACCGAAGAAGCGGCGGAGAAAATTCAGGAACGCTTCTCAGAAGCTGGCCATTTTGTAGAACTGATGAATGTTACAGACTGTTCTGTTGACCGTATCAACGAAGCTGATGTCTGCATTTTCGGGATTCCGACATGGGATTTCGGAGGTATCCAAGGCGATTGGGAAGATTTTGAAGAAGAGCTGGAACGTGCTGATTTGAAAGGCAAGCTGATTGCCCTGTATGGCTTGGGAGATCAATTTGGTTACGGTGATTATTTCATTGATTCCGTGGGCTGGTTACATGAAATCATTGAACCGATGGGCGCATCCATTAAAGGGTATTGGCCAACCGAAGGCTACGACTTCACAGACAGCCGAGCATTAAGCGACTGCAAAACCTATTTTTACGGTCTGGCCATCGATGAAGATCAGCAATTCGAGTTATCGAATGATCGAATCCAAAACTGGGTTGAGCAATTGTTAGAAGAATTCCAACTGCAAGAGGCCGCATAAATGTGCAATAAGATTACGAAAGTCGCAGAACAAAATCGTTATCAATGGGTGGGGATTTGCAGTCATGGCTCGGCCCATATTTTCTGGCGAACCACCCACATCTGCCTTCCCTATGAACAGCTAGAAGCTGTCATGAATCAAGCGGCTTCGAAGCAATTAGCCGTGGAAGTGTACGACGATAACTATTTGCTTTGGTTAAATCAGGTAGCAGTAAAGCTAGACGACAACGATTACCAAGAGATTCAAAGCTTGTTGGCTCAAGCAGCTTCAGCATGCGGGAGTTCGTCGAACAAAGCTGCTGAACCAACATCAACCACAAAAGCTATATCACGAACGAATGCATTGTCTGGGGAAAAAGTCGTTCTGCACTAACAGTCTCTCTGGAATATCGACTAGTCGGTGAATTCATTATTCAGGGAACGCCTTATCCATTATTTTCCCGCTCAAGATCAGATTGGATAAGGCCCTATGAAACAGTATTTCCTTTGCAAAATTTCAACACCTGAACTCACCTTCAGAACCGTTCTTTCCGCCCACCAGCTAGATAATCAAGAATCAACACTCCAAGGTTTTTCATTACCCGAAGAATCGAATATTACAATTCTAGAGCGAGTAGGCGCTGCCCGTTTCCTGAAAACATCCTTACTGAGGCTGGTTCCCTAAATGGCAATGAATCTCGTGTTTTGGTTGATCATCGGTATTTTAGTCAGCCAGCTTACATTGCTTTTGATGGAAATGAATTAAGCCTCAGCTCCACTTTTGTCTTGGCGACACATAACTCTGAATCGCAGACAACAAGTCTTGAGGGTTATCGGTATGAATCAACATATCCGCGTAATCCAGCTTCAGAAAACCCGACGTTGTCATGGTACTGATCATATCTTTCAAAGGCTCGTAATAACCATTGGTATTGTAGAAAGCGCAAGGTTTCGTGTGATAGCCCAGTTGTGCCCAAGTCCAGGCTTCAAATATCTCTTCCAACGTTCCTGCTCCGCCCGGTAAGGCCACAAACGCATCGGCCAAACGTGCCATTTCTGCTTTGCGCTCGTGCATATCAGCGACCACTTTAAGCTCGGTCAATGACGGATGAGCAATCTCTTTCTCTTGAAGAGCTTCTGGAATCACACCATAGACATTACCACCCGCGTCTAAACACGCTTGGGCAACGGTTCCCATCAAACCAACGTTACCGCCACCATAGACTACGTCTATGCCCTGTTCACCAAAAAAGCAGCCTAACTCAGCCGTTGCCTGCGCATACACAGGATCAACACCCATACTCGAACCACAAAAAACAGCAATTTTCATCCAATACAACCACGCATTTCATGTTTAACTTATTAAGGAACCTCTGAATAAGTCCATCCAAAATTTCGGAATGGCTCACGACCATCCTATCGTAATTCATTATCCAGAGGCGATTAATCACAAATTTCGAGCACAAAAAAAGGCGAGCCATTCGACTCACCTTTTTCTATCACTTCAAGCAATTAAAGAACTTGGATGTTCTCAGCTTGAGGGCCTTTTTGACCTTGAGTGATAGTGAATTCTACTTGTTGGCCTTCAGCTAGAGTTTTGAAGCCCGAACCAACGATTGCACTGAAGTGTGCGAAAACGTCTGGACCAGACTCTTGTTGAATGAAACCAAAACCTTTAGATTCGTTGAACCACTTAACGGTTCCTTTAACAGTATCCGACATAATAAATATCCGAGTTGTGTTGATTTGTTCACCCTTAATGGGCCTTTGTTGCATGGAAATTTAGAATTGTACTTAAATACTGCAAACCGAAGTGTTCAAGAACACCGAGATGAGATTTAAAACATTAGACTTTCTTTCTTGCCGCTCTCACCCTATAGAGTTTTATATTGCTTGTCTACCAGTATTTTACTTTTATTTTAGGAACACTCTGTCCTATCAAATAAAGTCATCAAAACTCTTGAATAATGGGGTTCAACGTTTTCCAAATATGCTCCATGATCATAGGCTGGGCCTTAGCCGTGGGATGCAAACCATCGCTCTGAATCAGTGCCTTTTTTACCGAATCTTTTTGGTCTTTTTGTGTCTCAACTAAGATGGGTTCAAGCATGAAAGGTATAAAGTGCGTGTTATATTCTTCAGCTAACTGAAGATAAACATTGTGGAACATTTGGGTGTATCTTCGACCGTAATTGGTTGGAATACGCATCCCCAGCAATAGGACTTCGATATTCTGGTCGTTGGCGGTCTGGATTATTCCCGCCAGGTTGTTTTTCATTTCACTAATGGACAAACCTCGCAGACCATCATTCGCACCGAGTTCAAGTACCAATAGCGAGGGTTGATGCGTTTTCAGAAGAGAATCCACTTGAGACAAACCTTCAACAGAGGTCTGTCCACTGATGCTGACATTCTTAAGAATAAAGTTTGGGTGATTGTCTGAGAGTCTTTGTTCCAACAACACCGGCCAACTTTGCTCAACTTCAATGCCATACCCCGCACTGAGGCTGTCACCTAGAATTAAGATACGCTTGCCTTGAGCCAAAGTGATTGAACTAAACAGTGAAAAAACAAGTATAACTAAGAAATAAACATTACGTTTCATAAAGCCACGCATTTGGATTGAACGAACTATGGTTGTGATCAAAGCAGAAAACCTCAGTAAAACCGTCTCATTAGGACGCCAGACATTAACCATCTTATCAGGGCTAAATCTGGAGGTGAATTCAGGTGAGACACTGGCAATCATCGGACGTTCCGGTTCAGGTAAATCAACACTGCTCAGTTTGCTGGCAGGGTTGGATTCAGCCACAGGCGGATTAATCTCTCTAAACGGTAACGAGCTCACGCTGTTGGATGAAGATGGTCGTGCAGCCGTTCGCAATCAACATGTCGGCTTTATCTTCCAGTCCTTTCAATTACTCCCTCACCTGACTGCCTTAGACAATGTGATGTTACCGTTAGAACTTTCAGGCGACAAAGACGCGGAAGAAAAAGCACGTCATTGGTTAACCGAAGTGGGGCTAGGTAACCGTCTTGGTCATCAACCCAATCAGCTGTCCGGCGGCGAACAACAACGCGTAGCCATTGCCCGAGCCTTCGTGACGCACCCTGAAATTCTGTTTGCCGATGAACCCACTGGCAATCTCGATCCAAACACAGGCCAAACCATCACCGAACTATTGTTCCGGCTCAATCAGCAACAAGGCACAACCTTAGTGTTGGTAACGCACGATCATGAACTGGCGCAACTCTGTCAACGTCAAGTATCGCTTGAAGAAGGCCATCTAATAGAACTGTCGCAACCGGAGGCCACTTATTCATGAGTACCGCCTCTACTAACCACGAGCGACTGAGTTCCAAACAAGCTTCGCCTTCGTGGTATATTTTTCGTCTTGCAGCAAAACACTGGCGACGGGATTTCAACAGCGCCGAAATGCGCCTCTTATTAATCGCCACATTGGTCGCTGCGTTAAGTATGACGATGATCACTACCTTTACGGATCGGCTGACTCGTACCATGGCGTATCGCGCCAGTGAGTTGATCGCTGGGGATTTAACCCTACGCAGTCAAAACCCGATCGCTCAGGCCTATATTGATGAAGCCTTGAATCGTAAGTTCCAGCACTCGCCATCCTTATCGTTCTCAACCATGGCCTTTGCCAACGACACCTTACAACTTTCCCAAATCCGCGCAGTATCAGATAACTATCCATTGAAGGGTAAGATCACGTTAACGGATAAAGCCTTTCAACCAGGTTATACCGTTCAGAAAGCGCCAGACTTAGGCCAGGTATGGGTCGAACAACGCGTGATGCAGGCGCTCAGTTTGCAGGTAGGTGATTCTGTTGAAATCGGCGATGCGCTGTTTACTGTGGATAAAATTCTGGTGCAGGACGCTGACCGCAGCGGTAATTTTTACAGCCCATTCGGTTCGATTCTGATGCGATTGGAAGATGTAGAGAAAACCGGAGTGATAGGCCCAGGCAGCCGACTTTCTCATAAACACTATTTCCGAGCGTCTACTAATATCGAACGATCTCTTAGTACCGAACACTCTATTAACAGCGAGCAATCTACAAAGCAAAACAGTGATGAGCAAGCGCAAAACGATGTTGAACAAGCACAAGCGGTCGAAGCCTTTGCGCAATGGCTAACACCACAGCTCACCGAACACGAGAAACTTGCCGGAGCCATCAGTTCAGAAACCAGCATGGGCACAGCCGTTCAAAGAGCCCAACAATACTTGAGCCTTGCCAGCCTAGTGGCAGTCTTACTCGCTGGCGTTGCCATCGCTATGGCCAGCCAGCGCTTCAGTGAACGTCATTATCAAACCGCTGCGTTGCTGCGTTCTCTTGGCGCGCAACAATCACAGATCACGCGAATTTTCTTCAGTAAGATAGCCATCACCGGACTGGTAGCCGTGTCTATTGGCGCAGCGTTAGGCTTCGGCGCACATTACATTCTGTTTGAACTGATGCGATCACTGATTCCCAGCGACATTCTTCCTGCCCGTTGGCAACCGGTATTGATCAGTATGAGCGCTGGCATCATCGTACTCATGGCGTTTTCGATGGCGCCTATCCAACAACTGAAACGAGTATCTCCGGTTCGAGTACTGCGTAGAGAGCTCAACCCCAGCCCTATTCGCTTGAACGTGTTCTACCTGATTGCCATTGTTTGTATGGGCGGGCTTGCGTATCTACTCACAAATCACCTAACGCTGACTTTGATCTTTGTGGTTGGCTTGATCTTAATGGCGTTGTTATTCGGAAGTGTGTCGGCGGGAATTTTATTAGGACTGCATAAGATCAATCATCGACTGCCGAAGAAACTTCAAATCGGCTTTAATCAACTTTATCGCCATCGATACTATGCCATTTCACAGCTGGGTGCATTTGCCTTCATCTTTACCGCGATCACCTTGATTCTGGTCGTCAGAACGGATCTCTTTTCCCGCTGGCAAGCGTCGATTCCAGCAGATACACCCAACCATTTCGCCATTAATATCCTGCCTGAGAAGATAAACCGCTTTGATCAATTTCTCAGCGACGCCGGTGTCGAAGGCAGTGTCTCTTACCCGATTGTTCGAGGTCGTCTGATTGAAATTAATCAACAGCCCGTAGAAAAGGCGGTCTCGAAAGAAGATAAGCCAGGTGCGATTCGTCGTGAATTGAATCTGACTTGGAGTGATCAGCTAGGCGATGATGTGTCTTTGGTTGAAGGCCAATGGTGGCCTGAGCTCAATCTGGCATCAGACCAAGCCTCTGACAAGACGTCGACAAGCAAGACCTCGACAAACAAGGTCTCAGTCGAAAGCGAGTTGGCAACCAAACTGGGCATTCAACTGGGTGATACACTAACGTTCAAAGTCGCAGGCCGTAGTTTTGATGCCAATGTCAGCAGCATTCGAAAGGTGAAATGGGATAACTTCAAACCGAATTTTTACATGGTGTTTCCACCCGGCACTATGGATCACCTCCATCACACCTATCTGAAAAGCTTTTATCTCGATCCGAGCGACCATTCTACTTTGATTGAACTCAGCCGAAGCTTCAAAGCCGTCAGCTTGATTCCGGTCGAACAAATCATTCAGCAAGTCCGAGATATTCTTGAACAAACCACAGTGGCCGTAGAATACATCCTGATTCTTGTGTTGGCCGCTGGGTTAGTCCTGCTGTTTGCAACGCTGCAAAGTACCCTCTCCATCCGACGCCATGAAGCCGCTATCTACCGAACGCTTGGCGCGTCCGGTAGCTACATCAATCAATTAGTGATTTTCGAGTATCTATGGCTGGCACTTTTAGCCGGCGGGCTTGCTGTGCTCGCCACCGAAGGACTGACCTTTGTGCTCTACCAGCAAGTGTTTGACGCCGATTGGTTAGCTCACGCTTGGCTGTGGATAACCACACCTACGGCCGCCATTCTGGTCATCGTGCTCTCAGGTTGGTTCGGCAGTCGCCCGGTAATTCAGGCGTCGCCTAATCGCTTATTACGGGAAGTGGGCTAAGCCCTTCCTTTGCTTTCGTAATCTCACGTGGACAAGAGGAATAACTAAGTGTTTTAGGAAGAAACCTAGTTTTCCTCTCGTCTTGTTCTAGTATCTAAAGTAACAAATGTACCTACCCTCACTTTGTTAATGACGATATGGATCAAAACGAACTTTCTTCACACACGTCTAATAATTCACCTCAACTTGCACGGAAAATCGGCTTTCCCTTACTCACCTTTTATGGCATCGGAACCATTCTGGGAGCGGGTATTTACGTGCTGGTCGGCAAGGTAGCTGCCGTATCAGGATTACTCGCCCCCTTAGCTTTTTTAATTGCAGGTCTGGTCGCTTGGGTCACGGCTATGAGCTATTGCCAATTAGTGATGAACTACCCAAAAAGTGCCGGTGAAGCTCATTATGTGGAAGAAGGGTTTGGGATTCCCAAGCTCACAACCTTGGTCGGGTATTTAGTCATTTTTACGGGAATTGTCTCTGCGGCTACTCTGGCTCATGGCTTTGTTGGCTACTTAACCGCCTTCATCGATATTTCGCCCATTCTCGCCATCGTGATCATCATTGTATTTATGGGGGTGATGGCCTTATGGGGCATTGCCGAATCCCTGTGGCTAGCAGCCATCATCACCGTTGTTGAAATAACGGGATTATTACTTGTAATTGTATTTGGCGGGCATTATCTCGGTGAACTGCCCAATCGCATCAATGAAGTGTTTGTTCAAGATGCTCAAACCGAAATCGCGCTCCTTATGAGCGGCGCCTTTATCGCCTTCTATGCCTTCATCGGTTTTGAAGACATGGTGAACGTTGCCGAAGAAGTGAAAGAGCCCTCTCGTATCATGCCGAAAGCCATCATTACAGCGGTTATTTTGTCGACATTACTCTATTTCTTTATTACCGCCATTACAGTACTCGGTTTGCCAATGGAACAATTGGAATCTTCTGGAGCGCCCCTAAAAGAGCTACTCAGCCAAGAAAACGAGCAAGCAAGTCAATGGGTGGGGCTGATCAGTTTGTTTGCCATCGTCAACGGCGTGCTCACGCAAATTATTATGGCCTCTCGGGTACTCTATGGCATGGCAATGCAAGAGCGAGCCCCCGAAATATTTAGTTTTGTGGAAGAGAACACCCGAACACCTTGGATCGCGACCCTCACAATTACCACAGTCATTTTGATTTTTGCACTTTGGCTCCCGATTGTTAGCCTCGCTAAAACCACTACCTTTATTATTCTAATCATCTTTGTGTTGGTTAATTTGACACTTTGGAGACTTAAGCGAACTAACCGAATCAACACTAAAAATAATCTCCCAAGCTGGCCATTACTCGGTGTTTTATTAAGTTTAGGGTTACTGCTTTATCAGGTGATACAACTTCTATTTTGAATTTAAGAACGCAAAGGAGAAATGGATATGGAAACACTTACTCAATTTCTTGGCTGGGCCACGCTGATAAATTACGTCATTCTTTGTTTATGGTTTGCGCTCTTTGCCTATGCAAAGGACTGGCTCTATAACCTACATTCCAATTGGTTCGACATTTCAAAAAAGCACTTTGAAATGTTTCATTATTCCGGCATGGCTGTGTACAAAATGTTCATCATATTCTTTACGATGATCCCCTTCTGTATCCTACTCTTTATGATGTAATCCCCATCCTTGGAGATATTGAGCCGTGTTTTCTACACGGCGAACGCGGAAGCCGACTGGTTAATATCATTAACTACTTCACTGAGCCGTTGAGTGGCTACTGACGATTGTTCGCTGTGTTCTCTCAGGGTTTTGGAAGATTCAAAAATGTCGTGAATGTAGCAGTTCAATTCATTGGCCGCTGCGGTTTGTTCTTCCACACTGGTAGCAATTTGAATGTTCATCATGCTGATCTCGGCTACTTTTTGCGTCATTTCTCGCATCATCTGAATAGCATGATCCGCTTGATGTTGACCCTTTTCGCCTTTCTCGTTAGACAGCTCGACCGATTCCACCACGCTCGATATCACAGTCTTAAACTGATTTAAGGTATTACGAACCTCTTCGGTTGCGGAATGTGTACGTGCCGATAAGGTACGCACCTCATCAGCCACAACAGCAAAACCTCGACCATGATCGCCGGCACGAGCCGCTTCAATGGCGGCATTCAGTGCCAACATATTAGTTTGATCGGCAATGTCCTGAATGGAGTCCAATAAGGTTTCAATGTTGCAACTGGTTTCTTCCAGCTTTCCGATGGCCTTGACTGAGTTCTTAACTTCCTCTTGCAGAACTCGGATGGCATCCTGTGCCAAACCACTGATCTCAGTCGTTTCATTGAGCTTTTCATTGACGTTAGAGACAAAGTTCGCCGTGCCCTGAGCGTTCTTAGACACTTCTTGAATAGCGCAGGACATTTCTTCCATCGCCGTTGCCGATTGCTCGACTTTCCGATGCTGCTCTTCAGTGGACTGATTCACTTGTTCGGTCATCACCGACATTTCAGATGCGACATCAGTTATGTTATTGGCCGACGTTTTAATCTCAGAAATGGCAACACCCAACTTCTGATTTAAGCCATTGAAGGCTTCCTCAAGAATATCCAGTTCGTTATTTTTACTTTGAATACGATGTGTTAAAGCATCATCGTTAAGGAGCTCCAACACATAACGAATCAGCTTATTCAGCGAAGAGGCTATGCCTTGTGAAATCACCAAAACAAACAATACAGTGACCGCTGCCATAGAAAATAACGCAGTATAAAACAGCCACGTCACCGTTTCTGTCTTCTCATAAATCGTAACTTTGAGTTCAGTATTGAGTTGGCCCAGAAGCTCTTCCAAAGTATGAGCCGACGTTCTGAGTATGCCATGAAGGCCTTCGCTCGGCTCCAACCCGATTTTGACTTCGGCATCGTAGAGTTTGAGAAACTTCTGTTGATAGTCATCCAGTTTCGGGATGATTTGCCCTAGTAATTCATTCGGTATGCGAGACTTCATGGTTGTGATTGTCTGAGAAAATTTGTCGATGTACTTGCTGTCACGACGCAACATAAAATCTTTTTCATGACGACGTAGCATCAGCATGTCCGCCATCAATATCGGTTGATCGTTAATAACCTCTTCTACACCATGAATAGAGGCGCGCAGAGCTCCGTACAAGCCGCTTTTATGATCCAGCCCTATGGTCGTTTGATACTTTGCCAAACCACTAAAGGCATCGGAGTATGCGCTCAAATTCACTTCAAGCTGCTCGACCATCGGATTACTTGAGCCAAACGATGTGTTCAAACCTTGTTTAAACGACTCTTCAGTGACCATCAGTTGTTGGTATTGGTTTTCAAACTCCGCAACGTATTTTTCATCTTTCCTTGCTAAGAAATCTTTCTCAGCACGGCGCAGTTGAAGCGTCTTTTGAGATAACGCCTCTAACTGAACCGACAACTCATGTAAGTGATGCATAGACTCATTCGAATAATGGCTCAGCCCACCCGTGATCGAAAAGCCCAAGGCCACAATCAGTAATATGATCATGTGACGCTGACGTATTGAAAGTTGATTTCCTATCCACATAGCTTCACCTTTTTTCGTTCCCAACATCTTCCGCTGTGGGAGTTCATCGTATGATCACTAAAGTATTGGTAAAAAAACTGTAATATTCACAGGAGAGAAGACGAAATCAGAGTGGGACATTAACGATTACATTTATAAGAAACCAACCATACGATCAGTTTTTGTTTGAGATAAACAGATGCCTTTTGTCTGAATTATCTTTTACCGGCGAATTCGGAGATAAGATTAATAGAAGATTCAAATGCAAAGGCGATGTATGAAGAGACAGTTTCTGACACTGATCCTATTCTTTATTACAATGACTTCTAGCGCCTATGAGCTTCATGTTGTAACGGAGGACTTCGCGCCCTACAGTTATAAAGAAAATGGCCATATAACGGGCATATCAGTCGAGATCGTTCAAGCCCTGTTAAAAGACCTCGACGTACAGGCAGAAATTCGAATTTATCCATTCAAGCGAGCCATGGAGCTTGCTAAAACCCAAAAAAATACGCTGATTTTTTCTATTATCAGGACTGATGACAGAGAACATTTGTTTAAGTGGGTGGGTCAATTAGCCCCGATCACGACGGGTCTGTTTCGACTCAAAAAGCGGCATGATATTGAGATTCATCGCATCCAAGACATTGCCCAATATCAAGTGAGTGACGTTCAAGGATCGGCCGTTTGGGAGCACTTGAAGCATTATGGTATTGATGTCTTTGAAATCCCTTCTACCGCTCAAAACATCCAAATGCTGAAATTAGGGCGAGTGGATTTAACCAGTACCGTTGAATTGAATTTCTATCACATCGTCCGGCAACTGCGATATTCACCGGAAAGTTTCGAAATGACCTATGTGTTTGAGGAACTATCCAATCACTTGTGGTTAGCCTTCAATAAAGACACCGACGATGACATCGTGAATGATTTTCGACGCGCTCTTGGGAATTTTAAAACGTCGCTCATGTTTAAAGCCCTGCACAAGAAATACAACCCTAATCTAAAGAACTGATTTAGGATTGTGTCTCGTATTCAATCGCCGTCACAAACCACACAGATTCACCTTCCGGTGTTCTAACTACGACTTCATCGTCTACTTCTTTTTTCAGCAGTGCTCGAGCCATAGGGGAGTCAATGGAAATATAATCTTTGATCCCAAAGAAAATCTCGTCATAGCCAACGATACGAATTCGCTTTTCTTCACCGTCTTCATTTTCGACTTCGACCCAGGCCCCGAAGAATACTTTGCCCTCTTGCTGAGGAGAGTAATCCACCACCTTGATTTGCTCGATGCGCTTGGACAAATAGCGCACGCGACGATCAATTTCACGAAGTTTACGCTTATTTTCCTTGTAGTCAGCATTTTCGGAACGATCACCGAGACTCGCTGCCCAGGCAACCTTCTCGGTGATGATAGGACGTTCAACTCGCCACAGATGATCAAGCTCTTCTTTGAGTTTAAGATAACCTTCGCGCGTAATAATGGCTGTTTTCATAAACGGGATCGACTTCAAAAAGAGAAGAATAGTAATCTATTCAATCCCGTCTAAAAAGCTACTTCAAATATTCAGCATGGAATCGTAAGTGATCATCAATAAAGCTTTGAATGAAGAAATAACTGTGGTCATAACCTGGCTGCATCCGCAAGGTCAATGACGGATCAACCTGTTTAGCGGCTTGTTCAAGTGCTTGAGGCTTGAGTTGTTCTTCCAGAAAACCATCACTGTCGCCTTGATCCACCAGGATAGGAAGCGTGCACCCTCTGGTTGTTAATAACTCACAGCTGTCATAGTCTTTCCACAATTCCTGATCCGAACCTAAATACCGACTGAAGGCTTTTTGTCCCCAAGGGCAATTCGTTGGATTAGTGATTGGACTGAAGGCACTGATGGCACGGTACTGCTCCGGGTTCTTAATACCAATGGTTAATGCCCCATGACCGCCCATGCTATGGCCGGAAATGGACTTTACTGTAGACACCGGAAAGTGGGCTTCCACCAGCTCAGGCAACTCCTGAACTATGTAGTCATACATTTGATAATGCTTAGACCAAGGTTCCTGAGTGGCGTTGAGATAAAATCCGGCCCCTAGGCCAAAATCATAGGCTCCGTCAGGATCATCAGGTACACCCTCTCCGCGCGGGCTAGTATCCGGGGCAACAATGGCAATGCCTAATTCTTCAGCCACACGGAACGCCCCTGCTTTCTGCATGAAGTTTTCATCCGTGCAGGTTAAGCCAGACAACCAATAAAACACAGGCACCGGATTATCCGTTGATGCACTCGAAGGAATAAACACAGCGAACTTCATGTCACATTGCAACACCTTTGATGGGTGGGTGTACTGCTTATGAAAGCCACCGAAGACCTTGGCCTGGCTGACCATTTCTATATCTATGCTCATAATCCTAGCTCCATAAAGATGACCGAAAGAGGATTCGGCCATCTCATTTAACGGTCGTCCTATTTATGATTGAAGTGAATAACGCTACGAATGCTCTCGCCTTTATGCATTAAGTCAAACGCATTATTAATCTCTTCTAAAGGCATGGTGTGAGTAATAAACTCTTGTAAACCAAACTCTCCCGCCAGGTACTTTTCAACAATCTCAGGCAACTCTGAACGACCTTTCACACCACCAAATGCCGAGCCTCGCCATACACGCCCGGTCACTAGCTGGAATGGTCGAGTTGAGATTTCCTGGCCCGCACCAGCAACACCGATGATGACTGATTCACCCCAGCCTTTATGACAACATTCCAGAGCTTGGCGCATCACATTCACATTACCAATACATTCGAAAGAGTAATCGACACCACCGTCGGTCATTTCAACAATGACTTCCTGAATAGGCTTATCAAAGTTATTTGGATTAATGCAATCAGTAGCACCAAGCTGCTTCGCCAACTCGAACTTACTCTCGTTGATATCGATACCGATAATGCGGCTCGCACCAGCCATACGGGCACCAATAATAGCGGATAAACCAATGCCACCCAGCCCGAAGATAGCGACAGTATCACCTTGCTGGACTTTAGCGGTATTCAGCACCGCGCCCATGCCAGTGGTCACACCACACCCTAAGAGACATACCTCTTCCAACGGTGCCGTTTTATTTACCTTGGCCAAAGAAATCTCTGGTAACACGGTGTATTCAGAAAAGGTAGAACACCCCATGTAATGATAGATAGGTTCGCCGTCCTTATAGAAACGTGTGGTGCCATCCGGCATCAAGCCTTTGCCCTGAGTTTCTCGAACGGCTTGGCACAAGTTGGTTTTACCTGATGTGCAAAACTTACATTCGCCACATTCTGCGGTGTACAGTGGAATAACATGATCACCAACCTCAACACCGGTAACACCTTCGCCCACCATTTCAACAATACCACCGCCTTCATGCCCTAAAATGGCAGGAAAGATTCCCTCAGGATCATCGCCCGATAGAGTAAAGGCATCGGTATGACATACGCCGGATGCTATGACTTTGACGAGAACTTCACCCGCTCTTGGCAACATTACATCGACTTCTTCCACTTTCAGAGGTTGATTTGGCCCCCAGGCAACGGCAGCTTTGGCTTTAATAAATTGATCAGTCACTGTTATTTCCTTCTATAAAAAAAGATTTGCTGGTAAGCCTCTGAGCTAAAGCGAACTTATTCAGAGATTCCCTAGCATCTAAATTAATTTTCATACGCTCAGTATATTTATTTCCAAAGCAGTAATAATTAGCAATAATTGAAAATCTTTATTACATATACGAAACAATATGATTTGTTGGGATGGAATCAGTGAGTTTGTTGCCGTCGTTGAGCAGAATGGATTTACATCAGCAGCACAACGATTAAATACCTCACCTGCACAAGTAAGCCGGAAAGTGGCTGCGCTTGAACAGCGCTTGGCAGTTAAGCTGCTCAATCGCACCACTCGTAAAGTTTCTCTGACCGAAGCTGGTCAACTCTACTATCAACAATGCAAAGAGTTAGTCAGTGGATTAGAGTACGCCGATTTAATGGTCAGCCAGATGCAGACCAAACCGATGGGCTTAATCAAAATTACCGCACCAGTGACGTACGGCGAACGAATCATCGCGCCGCTACTAAATGATTTCTTGGTAACGTATCCAGACTTGGAAGTGGAATTAATCTTATCTAACCAAACCTTGGATTTGATTGATCAAGGTATCAACCTGGCAATTCGCCTCGGTCAATTAAAGGATTCCAGCTTTATCGCCAAACGGCTTGCGAACCGAAAGCTGTATGTCTGTGCCACTCCAGAGTATCTCAGTAGACACGGAACACCTCATACCTTGTCAGAGCTAAACCGCCATCATTGTTTGATTGGTAGCCGTGAACAATGGCGATTCAAAGAAACCAATAAAACTAGGAATCTCAGTGTTCAAGGTCGGATTAAATACAACAGTGGCCCTGCACTACTGGATGCCGCACTTAAACACTTAGGATTGGTTCAACTACCCGACTTCTACGTTGATGCCTATTTAGAGTCTGGTACCTTAATCGAGGTCTTACACCCGTTTCAAGATAACTCCGAAGCGGTATGGGCTATGTATCCTGAGCGACAGTTTTTATCTCCAAAAATACAGCTTTTGCTTGGCTATCTGTCTGACCGCCTGGGATAACCTATAGAAAATCTTCTCGTTGAACGAGTTCTCTTTGGATTCAATTAATGCGAAGGCGGGGCTTTTACTACCGGCTGACAATGCCCTTTAAAAGAGTAGACAATCTGACGCCGCAATTGAGGTGGATAGGCTTTTTGAATGAGGTATGTGAATACATGCTCTTTGGTCATATAAAAAATGCCAAAAAACCCTTCTTTTGGTTCGCACCGAAATTCACTCTGGCAACGGGCAAAGATCGGTTCTTGGTCGTTGTTTTCCCAGAGCTGCCAATGACCAGATTCGTTGGTTAACGTCAAAGATAAGGAAGAGACATCATATAGATTTGCAGTGATGGCCCCTGCGCCCGTATGTTCCAACCCCGCACCAGCCTCTGGTTTACAATGAAACGTATGAATTGGATTGTTCGCATACACAAGATTTGGCTGACTCAGCACGCACAACAACACACTAAACAGCCCACCACGCATGACCAACCACAAATAGGAATAATTCATTCAACAACCTTACAACTCATGATGCCTATTACGGCATCATGGAGGTTTTTGTTTTCCCTACCGAGCAAATTCCTTACTGCTATTAAGTCTAGCAGCTTAAAACTGTGCGAATCACCAACGGCTAATGCATCTCAGAATGATTCAGATGCTGGCTTTTCGCCTGACAACTGCCTTCCTTACACATACGCTGTTCAATCATCTTGTAATGCTGATCGGCATGATCTTTTACAATTCGGCTCACATGTTTCCTCAACCAACTTAATCCAGGATCATGTTCTTGCCGCTTATGCCAACACAAAGATAACTGGGGTGCGACCACTTCAATCGGTGGATTTACCACCGCCAATTCTTCATTAAAGATGGCACTTTCGATAGTGGTTGAAGGCATCACAGCGATTAAATTACTTTCTTTGAGCAGTGGGGTCACCGCTGAAAAATGGTTCACCGACATCGCAATACGACGCGTTAAATCGTATTGAGCCAGCGCCTGATCGGTAATACCGGTTGTATCACCTGACAGAGACACCAATAGGTGATCTGCAGCAGCAAACTCTTCCAGTGATAAATCGGCTTTTGCCAGAGGATGATCCGGTCTCATCACACAGACATAACAAGGCGTATAAAGGTAATCTGTTTGGATCACCGAATCGCCAATCACATTCGCTCCGATCAACATATCCACATCTGCATTATGCAACAGTTCATCTGTTTTAATACTGTAAGGCACGGCATGGATATTAATACCAGGCGCTTCTTCTTCGATCACTTTACGAAGCCTTGGCCAAATCACACTCACCAGAGCATCAACAGCAGAGAATCGGAAGGTCCGTTTTGCAGACGCGGGATCAAAACTGCCTTGATCCATTGCCTTTTCGAGATTATGTAAAGGCCCGCGAATCTGGGACCACAGATTCTGTGCATATACGGTCGGCCGAATATTTCGACCATCTTTAACAAACACGTCATCTTTCCAAACAGTTCGCATCCTAGACAATGCATTCGACACGGCTGGCTGAGTAAGAGCCAATCGGTCTGCCGCCCTAGTTATTGACCCTTCGGTCATGATTGCATCAAAAATCACAAGCAAATTCAGATCTTGATAGCGCATTTTCTTGATCTCGTTATACAACAGCTGTCTCACTTATTCCTGACCAAATACTTCACTTTCTATCCAATGAAAATAAAACATCAATTTTTATGATAATACTCATAAATAAATATAATTATATTTATGTTTTGACGGATTGCATAATGCCTCTCATAGAAAAATATGATCTGGGGGGATCGACAATGTCACTTCAACGTACTCTGAAGTTATTTACTGCCATTGCAAGCATTGCTGTATTAAGCGCTTGCAGCCAAGGGCAAGCTGAATCAGAAGGAGCTCAGCAAGCCCAACAACCACCGGCACCTAGTGTGACCGTTGCAAAAGTCTTACATGAGCGTCTAACTGAGTGGGATGAATTTACCGGCCGCTTAGAAGCACCTGAAAGCGTTGAGCTTCGCCCTCGTGTTTCCGGTTATATCGAGCGCGTTGCCTTTGAAGAAGGCGCGATTGTTCAAGCCGGTGACCCGTTGTTTTATATCGACAGCCGTTCTTTCAACACGGAAGTAAAGCGTTTAAAAGCGGAATTGACCGAAGCTCAAAGCCAGTTGAAATTGGCGGACATCGCTTATAACCGAACCAAACGCCTAACGTCTCAAAACGCACTATCGAAAGAAGATTACGACAATCGTTTTGCAGAACTGCAACAGGCTCGCGCTCACGTTCAATCGGTGGAAGCTGCTTTAGAATTAGCTCAGCTAAACCTAAGTTACACACAAGTAGAAGCACCGATTACCGGTCGTGTGTCTCGTGCAGATGTGACTAAAGGCAACTACGTTGCGGCGGGCCAGACGATTCTGACTACTTTGGTGTCTACCGAGAAAGTGTACGCGTACTTCGACGCCGATGAGAACACCTACTTGAAGTACACTAAGTTGGCTCAAGAAGGGACTCGTGCAGACGACCGTGAAGCTCAAAACCCTGTATTCATGGCGCTTTCCAATGAAAGTGAATACCCACATCAAGGCTTCATCGACTTTGTGGATAACCGCATTAATCCGGCGACAGGCACCATCCGTGGCCGCGCTGTGTTTGAAAACAGCCAAGGCACCTTCACACCCGGTTTGTTTGCTCGTTTACAGCTGATTGGTAGTGCTAGCTACCAGGGTATTCTAATTGATGACAAAGCCATCGGTACGGACCTAAACAACAAGTTTGTATTGGTATTAGATCAAAGCAACACAGTGCAATATCGCCCTGTAACACTAGGTGAAAAAGTGAATGGCTTGCGCATCATTGCTGATGGTCTAAACCCAGGCGAGCGCATTGTCATTAAAGGGCTTCAGCGTGTTCGCCCAGGAACCCCTGTAAATCCTCAAGAAGCCGAGATGGCTACGCCTGAGCAATTAGCAACGTTGCAACGAGTTCAAGCAAAAGTAGATCGTGTATTACTTGCTAACGAAACAAAGAAAAGTTCAGAGCAATTGCTAACAGCGCGTGTTCAATCATCACTGAATGACCAAAAAGCAACAAACGAAGGTCATCTGTAGCCGTAAAAGGTCGCCCAGAAACTTAAGTGATCTATAACTTAAAGATGAACGCTTAATGCCATAGGAACAGTGAGCGGACAACCTAAATTCCTCTAGCTTGGAAAGGGTTGTCTGGCTCCCTGCCTTTCCTGACCAAAATCAGTATCTGTATTTCGATTTTCTAAGAGAAGAGCGCATGAACTTTTCCCAGTTTTTTATTAACCGCCCTATCTTTGCGGGCGTACTCTCCTTGATGATTTTCATCGCCGGAGCCCTCGCAGTGTGGAAACTGCCAATTACCGAGTACCCGGAAGTTGCACCGCCTACGGTTGTAGTAACCGCTAACTATCCTGGTGCGAACCCTAAAGTCATTGCCGATACCGTAGCCTCGCCATTGGAACAAGAAATCAATGGTGTGGAAGGTATGATCTATATGTCATCGCAAGCCACTTCGGATGGCCGCATGACTTTAACCTTAACCTTTGCCATTGGTACGGATGTAGACAAAGCACAAACGCTGGTTCAAAACCGTGTGGATCGTGCCCTACCCCGTCTACCTCAAGAAGTGCAACGTCTTGGGGTTGTGACCCAGAAGTCATCGCCTG
The DNA here is from genome assembly GCF_042646085.1 of Litoribrevibacter euphylliae. Lineage (NCBI taxonomy): Bacteria > Pseudomonadati > Pseudomonadota > Gammaproteobacteria > Oceanospirillales > Oceanospirillaceae > Litoribrevibacter > Litoribrevibacter euphylliae. The sequence goes on from NZ_JBHRSZ010000002.1 coordinate 773,556, forward strand.
ATTTAACCATGGTGGTTCACATCACCTCACCCGACAACCGCTATGACATGCTCTACTTGTCGAACTACGCCCATCTAAAAGTAAAAGATGAGCTGGCTCGTATCGAAGGTGTGGGTGACGTTCGTTTGTTTGGTGCCGGTGAATACAGCATGCGTATCTGGTTAGATCCGGAAAAAGTAGCCGCACTGAATCTAAACCCTGGCGACATTGTGAACGCCATTCGTGAACAGAACCAACAAGCCGCAGCAGGTTCATTAGGTGCTCAACCTTCCGGAACTAACGACTTCCAGCTTCTGATTAATGTAAAAGGCCGTTTAACCTCGGAAGAAGAATTTGGTGAGATCATCATCAAAGTCGGTAACAACGGTGAAATTGCACGTTTGAAAGACGTTGCCCGAATCGAGCTGGGCTCAGACTTTTATGCGCTACGTTCTTTGTTAAATAACCAACCTGCAGTAGCGATTCCGATCTTCCAAGCGCCGGGTTCCAATGCCATCCAGATTTCAGACGACGTTCGTGCAACGATGGCGGAACTTAAGAAAGTCTTCCCGGAAGGCGTAGATTACTCCATCGTTTATGACCCAACCGTCTTCGTGCGTGGTTCCATCGAAGCCGTTGTGAATACATTATTCGAAGCCATCTTACTGGTTGTACTGGTTGTGGTGCTGTTCCTGCAAACCTGGCGCGCGTCTATCATTCCATTGGTTGCAGTTCCTATCTCCTTGGTGGGTACGTTCGCGATCATGCACTTATTAGGCTTCAGCTTTAACGCACTTTCGTTATTCGGTTTGGTACTGGCTATCGGTATTGTCGTGGACGATGCCATCGTGGTGGTTGAAAACGTTGAACGTAATATCAGCGAAGGCTTGTCGCCTATCGAAGCGACTAAGAAAGCCATGACAGAAGTAACTGGCCCGATTATCGCGACCACCTTAGTACTGATGGCAGTATTTATTCCTACGGCCTTCATGTCCGGTTTGACGGGCCAGTTCTATAAACAGTTTGCTCTGACCATTACCATTTCAACCATCATTTCCGCGATCAACTCATTAACATTGAGCCCTGCGTTATCGGCGCTGCTGTTGAAAGATGAGCATGCGAAGAAAGATTGGTTGAGCCGTACTATCGACTTCTTATTTGCTAAGTGGTTGTTCGGTCCGTTCAACAAGCTCTTTAATTGGGGCGCTAAAGGGTACACGGCGGGCATCGGTAAACTGATCCGTATGAGTGGCATCGTTGTACTGCTGTACGGTGGATTGATGGGCTTAACCTACCATCAGTTCAGTACCACACCGACCGGTTACGTGCCAGGGCAAGACAAGATGTATCTGGTGTCTTTCGCGCAGCTTCCAGACGCAGCCTCACTGGAGCGCACCGAAGATGTGATTCGTCAAATGTCTGAAATGGCGTTGAATCATCCAGGTGTTGAGTCTGCAGTTGCCTTCCCGGGTCTGAACATTAACGGATTCACCAACAGCCCGAACAGCGGCATCGTGTTTGTGACTCTGAAAGACTTCGATGAACGTACTACACCTGATTTATCAGCCTTCGCCATTGCCGGTCAATTGAACGGGCAGTTCGCCTCTATTCAAGAAGCCTTTATTGCGATCTTCCCGCCACCACCGGTATCCGGTTTGGGAACAATTGGCGGCTTCCGTCTGCAAATCGAAGACCGTGGTAATCTGGGTTATGAGGAGCTATACCGAGTCACTCAAGAAGTAATCATGAAAGCTTGGGCGGCTCCGGAATTAACCGGTAACTTCAGTAGCTTCCAGGTTAACGTGCCGCAATTGGAAGTGGACTTGGATCGAACCAAAGCCAAGAGCCAAGGTGTTCAGGTTGATGATGTATTTACCACCATGCAGGCTTACTTGGGCTCTATTTATGTGAATGACTTCAACCAGTTTGGCCGTACTTATCAGGTGAACGTTCAAGCGGATGAGAGCTTCCGTCAAGAGCCGGATCAAATCAGTCAATTGAAAGTTCGTAACCAGAACGGCGATATGATTCCACTGGGGTCGTTCCTGAACGTCACGCACGGTGCCGGGCCGGATCGAGTGATGCACTACAACGGCTTTACCACGGCAGAAGTCAATGGTGCGCCAGCGCCGGGCTACAGTTCAGGCCAAGCACAAGCCGCCATTGAACGTATTCTTGAAGAAACCTTGCCTATCGGTATGGAGTACGAGTGGACCGATCTAACCTATCAGCAAATTCTTGCTGGCAACACTGCTTTGCTGGTGTTCCCACTGGTTGTGATCCTGGTCTTCCTGGTGTTGGCGGCTCAGTATGAGAGTGTCAGCTTACCATTAGCGATTATCCTCATCGTGCCAATGACACTGCTGTCAGCGATGACGGGGGTAATTGTCTACGGCGGCGATAACAACATCTTTACTCAGATTGGCTTCATTGTACTCGTCGGGCTCGCCACCAAGAACGCCATTTTGATCGTGGAGTTTGCGAAAGAGTTGCAAGACCAAGGGATGACGGTAATGCAAGCCATCAAAGAAGCGGGTCGCTTACGTCTGCGTCCGATCCTGATGACTTCCATCGCGTTCATTATGGGTGTGGTACCTATGGTGTTCTCAACCGGTGCTGGTGCAGAGATGCGTCAAGCCATGGGTGTAGCGGTGTTCTCCGGAATGATCGGGGTGACTGTGTTTGGTTTGGTCTTAACACCGGTGTTCTACTATTTATTACGTCGCAACAGTGACCAGAAGACAAACGGTGATGGCACAAGCACGCCACCAGCGCAGGCCACGTCCAATGGCCAGATAAAAAATGAGGCTACCGCCTAATCTCTGGATACCGTGACAGGTTCACGTTGAACCTGTCATGAGTATTTATTGAAACACTTTTTTAAACACGAGTTTTAACCCTAGTTGAAGCCCCAGCCAATTCCCGATCCCTACCCCCAGGCTGGGTGCTTCACTTTCTTTTTATAAAAAATCAGCGTTTTAAAGAGTCGAGACAACTCTTCATAAAGCCCTGAACATCAATCTTTTTAAGCCCTTCGTTCAAGATACCCGCCAGTTTTTCACCTCAGCCCCTTTCTTGAAGCAAACATACAGCTGTTTATCCTCAAAAAGATTCGCATTGAACTGAATCTTGCCCGTCTGTGCTTTCAATTTAGGATCAGACGCCAATAAGCAGCTCATTACGTTGTTACCAACCAATGCATCCCTTACGAGGAAAAGACCTCAATATCAAAGAGTTAGCGCACTGACGATAATCGTCTATAGTAGTTTTAGGAAAAACACCCAATTTAATGACAGAGAAGAGCGCACAATTAAAGGCATATCAGCTATTAAAAAGGGACATTTTGAACAATTCCCTTAAAGGTCTTTTAAAAAAGGTCGATGACAAAACAATGAGATAAGAGAAATACCATAAAAGTATGTATACTTTTTGGTACTTACTTCATTTTTCCTGTTAAAGAATTCACACATTTAAGTTGCACCAGAGGCCGTCTGTGAAAAACTCGATTAGCTTACGATTTAACCTACTTGCAAGTGCCCTAGTAATTACTTTACTGGTTGCTTTCGGTATCTATAACCAAATGCAAACAGGTAATGCTTTGCGAGCCACGCTAGACAAGCAAACCAACGCTGTAATTGGCCGATTAACTCAGAGTTTACCCCCAACCCTTTGGAACTTCGAAACCGATCAAATGATTAGCATTGTCGAATCAGAAGTCAGCGCCAGTGAAATTAAAGGCGTTTTCGTTTACGACAACAAAGAGATCATTCTGGGTCGTATGACCAACGAATTCGATAAAACAGTCGACATCAAAAAACTACCGGGAGACTTAGGTTTAACCAAACAGCACGCGCTGGAATTTGATGACTCCGGGTCGGTAAACAAGGTGGGGAAAGTACTGATCCTTATAGATGAAAGTGCGATTGATAATCTATTAGCAGAATCTCAGCAGAGGACGGTGGTCCAGATTGTGGTGATGGTTATTCTGCTGGTCGCCATGCTGACCTTCCTGATTCGAACCATAGTGATCAAACCTCTTGGTCAAATTGGTTCTGCATTGAATGACATTTCACAAGGCGAAGGGGATCTAACAAAACGTTTGGATGCCAACCGAAAAGATGAGCTGGGTCAGGTAGCCAATAGCTTTAATCTCTTTGTTGATAAGATTCAAAAGCTGGTTCAGCAAGTCGTGGGATCAATGAACCACATGTCTGAGTTGACCCAGGATTTGATTGAAGTTGCTCAAGCGACTAACAATGGTGTGCAAGCCCAGTCCAAAGAAACAGAACAAGTAGCTGCGGCCATTAATGAAATGAGTGCAACGGCACACAACATTTCGCAAAACACCTCAGAAGCAGCAGAAGCCGCTCACCACGCCAACGACGAAGCACTCCTCACTAAAGGCGTTGTTACCGCTTCTATTCAATCCATCGAGCATCTTGCAGAAGAAATTGATACCGGTGCAAAAGTTATTAATAACCTGGAAACCGACGTCGCTAACATTACGTCTATGGTGGACGTTATTCAGAGTATCGCCGAACAAACCAACTTGCTGGCCCTGAACGCAGCAATTGAAGCCGCTCGTGCTGGTGAACAAGGTCGAGGTTTCGCCGTTGTAGCCGACGAAGTACGAACCCTGGCAAGCAGAACTCAATCCACTACGGAAGAAATCCAACAAATGATTGATAAGCTGCAAAATGGCGCTCAAAGTGCAGTTGCAGTGATGGAGAGCAGTAAAGCAAAAGGCGAAAGCACGGTTGAGGAAGTGAACAAAACGGAAGAGTCCCTTACAGGTATTGTTAACGCTGTTTCAACCATTAACGATATGAGTACTCAAATCGCAAGCGCTTCGGAAGAGCAAACGGCAGTGTCGGAAGAAATTGGTAACAGCGTTACCCGTATTGCTGAGATTGCTGACGAAGCCGCCACAGGTGCGAAAAACACCGAAGAATCCTGTATTCGATTAGCGAATCTCACCCAAGAAATTCGTAATCAACTTGGTCAATTTAAAGTTTAAACAAGTTGAAGTTTTAACCACCTGCAGTGCCGGTGGTTAAATCAATCATTAACCCCTTTCTCCCCCTGCCTCTTTCTACTTTATTCCCCCCAAGAAACAGATAACTGGTCATTTTTTCGGGATGATTGTCACCTAAACTTAAAATGATAAAAGGAAGGTAATTTTAGGGATATTATCAACACTTTAAGTAGATACTCCCTTATGAACAAAAGTATTCCTACACGATTCCTACGTGATAGCACCAAGCTACTTGAAGTCCCTCTGTCTGAATTTCTAGACAGACCGAAATGTGAAAACCCTTTAGATCAAAAGTCTCGTTTAGACTTTTTTAAATTACTTAGAGGAAAGAGCAAAGAGGCACCTACACAACCAAAGGTAAACCCTAACCTGAAACAAGCACATCAGTTTAATACTGCGGTTTGGCTGTCCTTTAAAAATCCTCCTGAAAAGCCTGTTGCCCTATTACTTCAGTACAAAGATTCAAAAGGCGAGTTTGCCATTGTCGTCGATGAAAGCGTTCCTGACTCAAGTACAACCATGATGTTATCAGGTGATACATATTTAGAGTTTTATGGAGAACTTGAGTATTTAAAAGCCATTGCTACCGGACTAAAACGAGAACACCTGTTTTTTGTTGAAGATGTCCATGTGCAAAGAATTCGTACAAAAGAAGAACAAAAGGACAAAACGAATTACTGGCTTGTATCAAACGACTGAAATAGAAACGAGCTTTCTTTCTAATTCTCCCCCAACTCAAATAAACACTCTGTCTCATATTTTGTCTTAAAACACCTTCAAAATCATAAACCCTTGATTTCTTTGACATGGGTAAAAACCCTCCATACCGGTCAGTTTTTAACCAACGAAACACTCTATTCGTAAGAATAAAACCAAAGATCACGTACTCCCAATTTCAAGCCATTTATCGGATGAAGCGCATATTATCTGTAATATATCCGCCCATTTAACCGATCATTTTTTATACTACTACTAGATAGTCCCAGCCATATCTATGTAGGGCTTAACAAATGCTTCATAAAAACTCAGATAAAGGCTTTTCACTAATTGAACTACTCATTGTGGTAGCCATTATTGGTGTATTGGGGTTTATTGCTTACCCTAACTACCAACAGTTCGTTCAAGACGGAAAGCGAAACGCTACTAAAAGCTTCATGATGGAGCTTGCCAGCCAACAATCTAATTACCTACAAGACAACAGAGAATATGCGGCAATCCTAGCTGACTTAAATGTAACGGCTTCGGAAGACGTTACAAACAACTACGCAATAACTATTTCTATCGACGGTTCTTCTACTATTCCAAACTACCTAATCACCGCTAGTCCATTAGCGGCCAGCATCATGTCCGGAGATGGAGATCTAACTCTTAATCACCTGGGTGTTAAAACACCATCTGCTAAGTGGTGAACACCATGAAACCTCAAACGCACTTAATTACTTACACTCAAGGGTTTTCCTTAATAGAACTAATGGTTGCTCTTGCAGTTATGGGAGTACTATTAACAGGTGGATATACAGCACTCAAAAACTATCTTCTCAATGAAGATGTCCGTCTTATTGCCCATCAACTTCAATCATCCTTGCTAATGACTCGCAGCGAAGCCGTAAAACGTGCGTCCGATGTTTATATGATTCCTTCTTCTACAGGCTACGAAAATGGATGGGCTATCTCATGGAATGAAAATAGGAATTACGATGACTGTGTGGATGTTACTCCAGAAGATGACTGTTTATATGTTTTTCAAAACGATAGACCTTTTAAATTAACAGGCCTTACAACCGGTGTGGCAGGCAATAAAGTTGAATACAACCGCCAAGGGAGAATTCCGTTTGGTAATAGCTCTTTCACTATTGAAATTTGTGATGAAGATGAAAGCTCTTTCGTGACGAAACGAACCATTGAAGTCAGTTCAAATGGTTTTCCGAAAATTGTAAGTGAAGGAAGTTGCGAGCCATGAGACATAATTCTGTTAGAAGTATCAAAACTAATCTCCATCACGGTTTTAGCATGATTGAAACCTTGGTGGCACTCATTATCTTCGCAATAGGATTTCTAGGTTTCATTGGTATGCAGAACCGAAGCGTCCAAATGAACGTTGAAATGGATCAAAGAGAACAAGCATCACGCATTCTCAACTATATGATTGAAGCTATTCAAACTAACAGGGATGCAAAGGGTTGCTACGTAACAATAGGTGGCGTTCATGCATCACCCTATGCAGGCACAGGAACGTCAGGCAGTTTCTCATGCTCAGCCTTTGGAACACTGGAAACTCAAACCCAAGCAAACGACGACTTAAATTTCTGGGATGATTTACTAAAAGGAGAAAATCAAGGGGGAGCCCTTATAAGTGCTCGAGGATGTGTTTCAGAAGATACAACTGCAGGCACTATGACCGTTAGCGTAGTGTGGCAAGGTTTGGTAGATACCGTCAACTCGGATGATCCCTGTGCAAGCACTCTCTACTCTGCAGACAGCCGCAGAGTCTTGAACTATACAATTGCCTTTGCAAATCTTGAAAACACAGGAACTTAATGGTGACTATTATGATATCACGAATATCTCATCAAAAAGGTCTTACACTAATTGAGCTAATGATTGGAGCAACCTTAGGCTTAACTCTTAGCCTAACAATCATGACAGCGGTCATTAATAGCAACGAAATGAATCGTGAGGGCATGAAGGCAATTGAACTTACCGAAAATGGTCGCTTCCTAAACGAAATACTAAAAAATGACATTGCAAATGCCGGGTACTATGGAGCCCTGTCTGACATACCAACGGGAGGAACCTCACCTGATCCATGTGATTTGGACATTCTAAACGATACTGTAGCTTTCCCCCTTCAAGTTTATAACGACACAACCGATACTGACTTAGCCAGTAAAACGACATGTAATTTAAAAGTTGTTCCTAACACTGACGTTCTTGTGATCCGCCGGGCAAATTCTGTTGAAGAAGATCCAGCATCACTACCTACAGAGTACAACATACAAACAACCTATAACGATTATTTAATACAAAAATCTACGGATGCTTCTTTATATCCATACACAAATAAAGCAGAAACCGAAGAAATACGAAGATTCTTAGTTCATATTTATTACGTCAGTCCATGTAGAGAGAGTGATTGCAGTAGTAGCTCTGCCACAGACACTCCCACTCTTAAACGACTAGAACTACGTGATGGTGAATTCACCAGTGTCGCAATATCAGAGGGTATTGAGCAATTACAGTTTGAGTTTGGTATTGATAGATCAGAAAACGGTATTCCGAATGAATCATTTTCTGGTGCTGACGATGCATATGTTACTGAACCAACTGACGAAGAAATTCAAAACACTGTTACCGTCAAGTTTTATGCCCTTGTGCGATCAAACGATAAATCAAATGACCTTACAGATTCAAACCTCTATGACCTCGGTCGCTTTGGGTTTGTAAGTGGAACAACGTTAGGGGAAAACTTCAAGCGCAGAGTCTTTATGAATCTTACCCGTGTACACAACATTGCGATTAAGAGAGAAAGCTAATGACTAAGTTCCCCTCTCAAATAATTCAAATTCAAAGAGGGGCAGTACTCTTGCTGTCTCTAATCATGGTGCTGGTTTTATCCATTTCTTCTATCGCTATGATGAATGTAAATAATGTCAATCAACAAATTATCCGTAATCAAATCAACATCATGGAAGCAGAAGAAGTAGCCTATGAAGTAATTGAAGGCCTACTTAATGGGTTAACCACATTTGAAACTGCTGCTGACGAACAGTATTTAGGTAACATCTATGAAATCACAGACGGATCTTTAGACCCCATCGATAAGCCCAACTACACCGTTTCGGTTTTAAACATACGCTGTATTTACTCTCACATCATTGACGGTTATTCGTTAACAGCAGACTCAGTACCTGAAACCAATTACTTTGAATTTGACATTGAGGTTGCGTCTTCAGTGACAGGTGCTTCTACAAGAATGACCCAAGGCGTTCGATTTAACAGTCCTTCTGGACTTTGCCCATAGAGGAAGAGAACCATGTTTAAACGTCTGATTTCTTTCACTAGTGTATTGGCATTAAGTTGGGGCTGTTACTCTGCAGATACCGATATTTTTGAGCCAAATCCATTAGCAAGCTCAGAAAACCCAAATATTCTTATTCTGCTAGATAACTCTGCAAACTGGAGTGCAGAAAGTGGAGGAACTACCAAAAAAGTACTCATTCACGAAGCCCTGTATAAAGTCATCATGTCTGCAGATAACAACACAATGAATTTAGGCCTAGGTATCTTTGCCGATACCGGCTCTGGCGGTGGTGGTGGAGGGGCAAATGTAGAGGGCAGTAAGTTAGCCAACCGGATTCAAAATCTGGATGCATCCCTAAAAGATACATACGCACACCTTTTATATAACAATGCTGATGACTTATCACTAATTGAGGTTACGGATGGTAGCGGTGAAGTAATTGGTTATCTTATTGATGGTTTTGTAGCAGACCAGGAGGCATTAGAGAAAGCCAACAATGCTCCTTACGCCATGTCAATGAACGAGGCGCGTTTGTACTTTGGTGGTATGACACCAGAGTCATCCAAGACAGATCCTTGGGATAAATTTTCTTTAGGCAGTGATCAAGCAGGTGATTATGAAAGCCCCATTACTTTGGCCAATGCGTGCGGTGCTAACTATATAATCCTGCTTGCAAATGGAGCTCCTGATAGTGGTGAAAATAATAAAGCGGAGGCTCGTCTGAAAGCTCACGGAGCAGATGCGACACAAATATCACTTACAGCGGATAAATTTGAAGCTAACTGGGTAGATGAATACGCACGTTATATGTCCACAGCCGATATGAACGATGATGTCGGTGGAGATCAACCCGTTATTACTTATGTAGTCGATATCTACGATGAAAGCACGCTAAAAGGAAATAACAAGCCAGGCAGTAATAATTTCGAAGGTGCTCGGGCACTATTAAAGAGCGTCGCATCTCAGGGGAAAGGAAAATACTTCACCGCCTCAGACTCTGATGAAGTAGTGGTTGCTCTACAAAGCATTCTAGATGACATTCTTGATAAGTCTTCAGTATTCGCAGCCAGTGCCCTTCCTGTATCAGTGAATACCCGCGGCACTAATTTAAACCAAGTTTATATGGGGGTTTTTCAACCAGATAAAGATCGTCAGCCAAGGTGGTATGGCAACCTAAAATTATATCAAATAGGAAACAATAACGGCTCTCTAGCACTCGTAGACCAAAATGATATAGCAGTGAGAGATGCAAGCCGAGGTTTCGTAAACTCCAATGTTCAAAGTTTTTGGACTCATGATTCAACCTTTTTTGACTATGCCCCTCGTGGCACTGGTATCTTTTCCACTGGCAGTGACTCTCCCGATGGAGAAGTTGTAGAAAAAGGAGGGGCAGCCCAACAAATCCGAGAAGGCTATACAAGTACGTCAAACACCGGCAGAACGCTCTACACATGTGTCTCCTGCAGTTCAACACTTCAAACCTTTAATAGCTCAACGTCAGGACTCAGCACAACACTTGTTGAGTGGATATATGGCGCCAATAATACAGATGATGGGGACAGCTCAACATTAACCACTCTTGAACAGAATAACGACGATGAAGGTACCGCTGCAGTTCGAGCCTCTGTTCATGGAGACGTGGTTCATTCGCAACCCACCATTATTAATTACGGTAATGGAGACATATACGTCTTCTATGGCTCCAATGATGGTATTTTCAGAGCTGTTAAAGGAGGATTAACAGGTTCAGGAGTAGGTGAAGAAGTTTGGGGATTTATTCCTCCTGAGCATTTTTCTGAGCTTGAGGACTTGAGAACTAATGCTGAAAGCAGCCTATTTGGCAGCCCTAACAAACCTTGGTTCATCGATGGTGATATCTCCTCCTACTATGAAGATACTGATGGCGATGGAATTATTGAATCAGGTGATAAGGCTTATCTTTATCTCACCATGCGTAGAGGTGGAAACTTTATCTACGCACTCGATGTATCAAATCCTACAAGTCCCAAGTTCCTCTTTAAAATTACTGGAGGCAGTGGCTCCTTTAGTGAATTAGCAGATACATGGTCAGGGATCGAAGTTACCAAAATTTTAGCTAACAGCAACCCTGTTTTGGTATTTGGTGGAGGTTACGACGAATCAGCGGATGACGTAGGTCCCGATACTTTAAGTGGCTCAACCTCAGCAGGAACTGCAACAACAGGACGAGCAATTTTTGTGGTCGATGCATTTAACGGTAATTTAATCGCGAGTATAGGCCCCTCCGTAAGTCATACAGTTACAGTGCCAGACATGGACTATTCCATTCCAGCCAATATAGCGGTCTTAGATATCAACAATAACGGCTACGCTGATCGTTTCTATGCCGCTGATACAGGTGCTAACATTTGGAGAGTGGACACTGAGGTTAATCCCACACCATCTAATTGGACTGTTACCCATATTGCCGATGTCAGTAATAACTTCGATGGAAACTCAAGCAATGATGGTCGAAAATTCTTATATCGAGTTGATGTTGTCGCAGCAGAAGATTCTGTTGGTGATTATCATGCTGTTCTCATAGGTTCTGGAGATAGGGAACATCCCTTCGATACTGGCGTAAAAAACTACATGTATATGTTTAAAGATAGATATATAAACCTCTTGTCCAGCCAGTCAAATGTAATAACTATGCCTAGTATGTATGATGCTACTGACAATCTTATTCAAGAAGGCTCTGATCCAACCGCTGAGATAGCCCTACTCGACTCAGCAACTGGTTGGTTTATAGAATTAGGAACAGGTGAAAAGACTGTCAGCCACGTTACATCGCTTGCAGGTGTTGCTTATTTTAATACTAATCAACCGGATACTGGCAGCACCTCCTGCGGTTCAAACCTAGGTATTGCTCGGATTTATCAAATCAGTGTTACTAATGCTACGGCAGTCACAGAAAATGATCAAATTGCAGGCTTAACACTGGATGATCGAAGCTATGAAGTCCCAGGTGGCGGTTACCCTCCTCCCCCGGTACACGTTATTGTTGAAGTCGATGGAGAGCTTGTGGAGGCAATCATCTCAGGTACTGAAGTGAATGAATCACAATCTGATCTAAATACACGAACCAGAACTTTCTGGTCGAAACAGATCGATAATTAATGAACTGGTTAGGTTAATTAATATGGCTCTGTAATTACAAAGCCATGTTACTTTTTATCTAAAAAGATTGTTAACACTAACCACTCCCCCGCAATTCATGCCCTTCTAGTCATCACAAACACACAAGAGGAACCCAGTTGAAATTCTTTATCACCTTCGCCTGTTAGCACTAACACTAAACCTATCACCATTCCTACTAACACAGCCATAGCGCCCCCCACAAACCACAAATACCTATTAATTCAACACTCTACATTAATTTTTTAGGTTGAAATATGAGATATCTTAGCTATCTTACTTAGAATATTAGTTAATTTTTTATCTACCCTGCCGATAATCTATTCATTATCGAGACTGCCGCGTTATACAGGGAATATGGGGAATGTAATGGCCGAAGAAGAAAAAGAAGAACTCACCGAAGAACAACAGATACAGTTGCTTCAAAAGAAAAACAACAGTTTAAAAATGGTGGTCACTGTACTATCAGGTTTAAGCTTTATTTTATTACTTGGTGTCGGCACCTTAAGCTATTTACTGGCTGACTCTCCAAGTGTCGAGTTTGCCACCACGACAGAAACTGAAGAGTTAAAGAACACTTTAGCCGTTCAGCAAGCTAACCTTGAAAAGTTATCTGCACAATTACAGTTGCTAGAAGCTCAACGCATCAGTGCCTCTGGTATTCCAAGAGATGCTGCAATTGAGAGTCAGAGAGACTTCCTAAGATTGGTTCATATCATGCAGAACAGTATGAGAGATGAATCTCGTATGATTAAAGGAGCGCGTTCTTGGTATGAGCATTACAACCAATTACTCAACACTTTACGCCAAAAAGGAAAAGAGCGATTAACCCAACTTGGCTCGACTGAACCAAACATGTCTGAAGGCAGTAAATCACAAACCAAAGACGAAGACTTTGGTGATTCACTCTTCTAATCACGATCGCGTCACTGAAAGCTATTAAAAGGCCTCTCCTACATGAGAGGCCTTTTTATTATTAAGTAACAGTCGCCATTACTATTCTTGAATGTACGCCTTAACTTACACCCTGTAAATTTGTTAAAAATCCGTCTTTATAAAAAGTGTTAAGAGTCGCACACTCTCTCCGTGGATCGGTCACAACTCAGTTTAAACCCCAACCTTTGACGTTAATGCACCCAACCTTTACCTCAATTAATAAACAAAAAATTCCTTTATTTATGAAGGAAATATCTCACATTTTGAGTATCTACTGACGTTTCATATTTCGCCTTTGGTGTCCCACATTTATATCTCTACAAATCCCAGTGAGTTACATATATTAATTTAAGAAGTTCAAACCAATGAACCTCTTACGACCTCCGTTTCAACTCTTCAGGTTAAAGAAGAGCATTAACGTGCTTTATTGAAGTTCTGGGCACAGCGGAACCATTCAAGAGAGAGGGAACCTTAAAAGGGGAACAGAATGAATAAGGTACAAAGCGTTGGCAGTCATCAATCTTACGGTCAAAAATTCAAAACTCTTTTTTCCAGTACGCTAGCGGTTATTTGCCTGGCATACGGTCAAGCGCAAGCCAGTGAAGCAGAAGCCTATTGGCCTCCTGTTGCTGAAGCCTTTACCGAGAACAACATTTCCATCAGTCATATCGGTAGCGCGATGCGTTATCAAGGTTCTGAACCTGTATACATTGCAAGCCTTTACTCACAAGATAAAGTTCCCAACAGCGCTGTACTCATGTCCAATGACGGCTCTAAAGAGCTTCAACTGATTGTCATGAAAGAATCCATGAGCCATCGTCGACTACAGCGGATGCTTAAAAATGATTTAATTATCAGCCACTCCAACGACGCATTTTCAAAACTACAGCAAGACATAGATACGCTTCTTTCGGCCTTAAAAGCGGATTATCGAATTGGCTCTCTCATTACTATTTCTTACGATTCGTTGAGAGACACCACGGCCGTCGCGCTGAACAGTGAACGTAAAGCTATTATCAATGGTAAAGACATCTTTAATGCAACATTAAGAGCGATGGTAGGGAGTCGTCCTCCCAGCCGTCAGTTCAAAGAAGCATTGTTAGGGGAGATAGCACCAGTCATTGATATGACTGAAGAACAAGAAGTACTGCTTACACAATATATGAATCATCAACTAAACCCAGAAGCCTTTAATTCGCTATCCAATCAAGAACTAGTGGTTAATGTACAAACCCACTAATATCAGAACTAAACTTCAATCGCCGCTCATAAGAAAGGCTCCATATCCGGAGCCTTATTCATTTCACTAATCGTACGCTACGGCTACTTGCAGCAAGCTTCTTGAGTCCCCAGCTTTCCCGTTAAACAGCTCTTTACCACACCCGCTAGATTCGTAACTAAATCACTCTTTCTCAGACAATAATCTGCACCCACTAACTTGGCACATTCCAAGTACAAGGAAGTTCCATCGTGGCTTATATCACTGTCCGTCATAGCAATAATGACAGGCCGAGGTTCAAGCGTCTTTAAGTATTCAATTAATTCGATGCCATCCATACGAGGCATGAAAATGTCAGTGATAACCAAATCCGGAAGCTGCTTCTTAATCAATTCCTGTGCTTCATAACCATCGGCAGCAAATTCAACCACCAAAGACGCACCTACCCCATCCAGAATACTTTTTACGAAAAGCTTAATTGAAGTCTGATCATCGACAATGAGTACTCTTTTCATAGGACAACCAATTTACAGAAAAACAAGTTCATCGAGACAAAGGTTTTAGAAACTTAAAATACTAGCTTTCTATAAACATAACATACCGGTGTGAATGCACCTTTATAAACCTATATTTCCTACGAGTATTTGAGAAATCATGTAACTCAATTAATCCAATAACAGCGATCAGTAACCGGCAATATCCCAAACTTAATGCAGCCAAAATTAGAGTCCAGCAATAGAGGCACCTCAAAGCCTGCCAATCTTAATATTCCTCGATGCCTGTAATCTCCCTGATTACAACTCCACTAAATTCTTGCCAGCATAAATTGTTATATTATAACATAACAATAAATTAAAGGAGATAGAATCATGAATCAAGTTGCTGCCGAGACGAAGCTACCGGTCACCGTGCTTTCGGGTTTCTTAGGTGCAGGAAAAACAACTGTTCTGAATTACATACTCAATAACCGGGACAACTTACGAGTCGCGGTGATTGTTAATGACATGAGCGAAATCAACATCGACGCTGCTTTGGTCAAAGGGGAAATCGCACTTAACCGAAGTGAAGAAAAACTCGTTGAGATGAGTAATGGGTGTATCTGTTGCACGCTCAGAGAAGACCTTTTAGAAGAAGTCACCGCCCTCGCAAAAGAACAAAAGTTCGATTATTTAGTTATTGAATCCACAGGTATATCAGAGCCCCTTCCTGTAGCCGAGACCTTCACATTTGAAGATGAAAATGGCGTCAGCCTGAGTCATATCGCTCGCTTAGATACTATGGTTACTGTCGTCGATGCCTTCAACTTCCTGAATGATTTTCAAGAGGCTAAACCCTTAAGTAGCACAGGGGAAAGCCTGGGCGAAGAAGACGAACGAAGTGTTTCTGAGCTGCTGGTCGATCAGATTGAATTCTCAAATGTGATTTTGTTAAGCAAAACCGATCTGGTCGATTCAGAGAAACAACAGCAAGTCACTGGAATTATTCGATCGCTCAACCCTGATGTTGACATCATCCCTATCGAACAAGGACAAGTTCCTCTGAACAAGATCATCAACACTCAACTGTTTGATTTTGAAAAGGCAGAGCAGGCCCCTGGCTGGCTGAAAGAAATGCGTGGAGAACACATTCCTGAAACGGAAGAATACGGCATCAGCAGTTTTACCTACGAAGCTCGCCGTCCATTCCATCCGGAGAAGTTTTATCGCTTTCTGGAAGCAACGCCAAACCAAGGAAAACTCATTCGTTCAAAAGGCTTTTTCTGGTTAGCAACTCGCCCTCAGTACGCATGCTCCTTTAGCCAGGCCGGCGGCATGGCCCGTGTTGATTTTGCTGGGCTATTTTGGAAAGCGGTTCCACAAAAAAACTGGCCAACGGACACAGACTATCTGAAATCGATTCATGAAAAATGGCAAGAACCGTTTGGCGACATGCGTCAAGAGCTGGTGTTTATTGGTCAAAACCTGAACCAGCAAACTCTGACACAAGCACTGGATGACTGTCTATTAACGATGGAAGAGGTCTTGGAAGGAAAAACCTACTGGTTATCCCTTAATGATCCCTTTCCAGCATGGGAGCCAATGTAATGCTGGCACATAACGTCTTACGTAATCATGAACGGGGACACTCCTATATCCGCTCCGAAAATATTGAAGTACTCACTCATATCTATGACGAGCACATCAACCTAGCGGCTTGGAAAAAGCCTTGTAATACGGCAGCAAAATCATACGCGCAATTTTATCTGTCGCACCACTCATCGACCCAATTGCAAGGTGCACTATCAAATCAACACGCGAGGGCATGGCTCAACGATAAGCTACCTGATCACATATCTAAGCAGGCCTTCATTGAGGACCTTACTGAAGTAATTGAGATGTTTGCTTATCTCTTTGACCTTACCTCGGTTGGGCTGCGGTTGACACCACTCACCAAGAGCATGTGCCCTCGCTTGCATGTGGATAAAGTCCAATGTCGACTTGTAACCACCTACGCCGGTGTAGGGACTGAGTGGCTGGACGACAACATTGGATACAGATCACAACTTAAACTGGGATCTACCCCCACGGAGCCACCATCTGAACTGATTCATTCATTGGATGAACAAGAAGTTGGGCTATTGAAAGGCACACGCTGGGATGAGTCAGATACAACCGGTGTAATTCATCGTTCACCTCAGGCCGCCCAAGAGAATCCAAGGCTTTTGCTGACCTTAGACATCCTTAACTAAGACGCCCTTAACTTGGACCACCTTAACTTGGACAAAGAATGCTTACAAAAAACTTATAACAATCAATTAAACAACAAGCACTTCAACAAAAGCACTTTAACAAAAAGCACTTATACCGGGAGAAATGTATCTAATGCTTCGCTCACTTAATCGTTTAAAACATCACTCAACGTTAGCTTCCAGCATCTTATTGGTTGGACTGATCACTGGGTGCAGTAAAGGCAGCGACTCATCAAACGATCTCGACCATGATCACTCTCATACAGAAATTGAAAGCTCTGGTCGCTTAGCGCTTTATAACGCTGACACAACCAGCATCGATGTTCTGAATATTGATGATCAGCAAATCCTAACCAGCTTTGCCCTTAATGGTGCCGCACCTCGCCTGTACACCAGTCCTGAAGGTCGATATGCCATTGCCATTCAGCGCAGTGATAACCTGGTTTCCATCTTTGATAGTGGTCTCTACATCGAAGATCACGGCGACCACCTACATGAATACGACGAAACGCCCTCTGATACAGGGATCACCTTAAATGGTATCGCCCCCACGCACTATTCCGTGCATGAAGAACATGGCGTCATCTTTAACGATGCAAGTGATGGCAATGTTTCCTCAATCGCATTACTTTCAGATGAAATACTCACTGCAAACAGTGCGATTCAAACACTTGAATTAACCAACCGCATGCACGGGGTCGCAAAGTTAATCAACGACAAAGTCTTTGTCACCTATCGTGATCTTTCCGTTACAGATACAACTCTGCCTGAGCAGGTAGAACGATACTCTTTTGACGGTAACGACTTTACTCTGGACACGCGATATACAGAGCAATGCCCTGCATTACACGGCGCAGGCACCAACGAAGATTACCTTGTTTTTGGGTGCGGTGATGGTGTATTGAGCATTGATATCCAGGACGCAAACTATCCGGCAGTTCATTCTGACAACCCTGCCAGCTTTACCGACGGTGCACGAATTGGTTCGGTATATGGACATCATGAGGTAACAGAGTTGATTGGTACTGTGGGGGCTCATGGTTCAAACACCCGCCACTTGTATTTCATTACTCCAACCGCTGCAGAAGTCATTACGGCATTTGATTTACCAAACGATGATGAAGCAATTACTCAAGGTTTCACACCATCGGGGGACACCTTTTACGTATTAGCACAAGATGGCGTCATGCACTTCTTTAATACAACGGACTGGTCTTTGGCCGATAGTATTCAAGCCATTGAAGTAGCACAACTCTCATTGGACTCCGGCGAAGCCCCATTGGTCATTACCTCAAAAGCCACGGATACTCTTTACGTGTTAAACCCCAATGCTCAAGAAATATACATTCTTGATGCTGAACATGCCGAATTGGTTGAAACGATTGAACTCGACTTCACCGCCACCAGCATCGCTTGGTTAGGCTTAGTGGAAGAACATGATCACTAACGGTATTGCACCCTATCCACAAGCCAGACAACTCAGCATAAGTCCGCTGTAGCTCAGCGGACTCTCAAAACGCTATAAACCACGCTGTACGCAACATATTCCAACACCTTATTGAAGTAGATTTTAAGGAAGATTAATCACATGAAACACAACTTTCGTATGATCGGCGCCTGCGCGTTGATCATCACCAGCACCAGTGCGTCCGCCAATGAATTCAACCCTGACATCAGTCTAGTACTGGATGGCGTCTATAAAACCAACGACACCGCCCTGCAAAATGCTGAAAAAGGGTTTTCGCTTGGGCATACCGAACTCACCGTTGAAGCGCCTGTAGACGACCTGTTTCATGGCCGCCTAACCGCGGTACTTGAAGATCATGAAGGCGAAACCGAGCTAACCATGGAAGAAGCATTTCTTGAAACAACCGCACTGCCTTACGGAGCACAAATCAAAGCCGGTCGCTTTCTTTCTACTATCGGTTACCTGAATGGCAGGCATACTCACGAAGATAACTTCTCTGAACGACCGGCCGTCTATCGAGCACTTTTAGGTAGCCACTACTTTGATGACGGTGTTCAATTTAACGTTTTAATGCCTACCGATTTCTATTGGAAAGTATCTGCTGAAGCCTTTGACGGAAAACAATTGGCCGGCCAATCGCACGACAAATCGGTAGGTGTGTACACGCTATCGACTAAAATCGGCGGCGACCTGAATATTGAAAACAGCTGGCAAGTCGGTGCATCCTATTTGCATAACCGCTTAACTGACCTTGAAACGGACGGTGAGCACGAAGACCACGATCATGGCGGACATGAGGGCCACAGCCATGATGTGGAGTATCAAGGCAAGCATCTTTATATTCTGGATGCCGTATGGAAATGGGCACCTAATGGAAATTCCAAAGAAGAGCAACTGACACTGTCAGGTGAGTACTTACTTGCAAAACAACCCAACCAATACGCAAGCAGCGATGATTTTCAGCAAGGCTGGTACGTCAGCTCCAGTTATCGTTTCCAACCAGAATGGACGGTATCCGCGCGCATCGGACAAGTCGACCTCAGTGAACCTCATGGTGACCACTTTCATCGACAACAACTGGACGAAGCTAACTTGGCGTTGACCTGGTCTCGCTCACATTTCTCATTGATCCGCCTTATGTACACCCATCAAAACAGCGATGATTTTGAGGAAGAAGGCGACGCCGTAAGCTTGCAATACCAATTGATTTTAGGAGCGCACGGTGCACATGAATTCTAATAGGCATTCCTTGTACTCTGCGGTATTTATCATACTGCTTTCTATTTTTAGCATTAACGCGCACGGGAAACTGCAGGTTTTTACCTGCGAACCTGAGTGGCAAGCCTTGGTTGAGAACTTAGGAGGCGAACATGTAACAGCAGTCTCAGCAACCACAGCATTCCAAGACCCCCATTACATCGAAGCCCGCCCTTCTTTGATTGTGAAAGTGTGTAAAGCCGATCTATTAGTATGTACAGGAGCAGAATTGGAAATTGGCTGGCTGCCCTTGCTGTTAAGAAAGTCCGGCAACGCTAACGTCCAACTCTCTCAGCCTGGCAGTTTTATGGCTGCCGATTTTGTCGAGCGATTGGAAATCCCTCATCGACACGACAGAAGTGACGGAGATGTGCATGCCTCCGGTAATCCGCATGTCCATCTTGATCCTCATAGATTGCTGACGATCGCTGAGGCTCTGAGCAAGCGTTTGATACAGCTCGACCCGACTAATAAAGACGACTATCAGACTGCATTGCATAAATTTAAGCGCACTTGGTCACAGCGTATTAAAGAGTGGGAAAACAAACTGCAATCGCTTTCCGGTGAATACTTCATCGTCCATCACAGAAATTGGAGCTATCTGTTCAACTGGCTATCACTAAAAGAGTTGGCAGATCTCGAGCCTAAACCCGGTATCCCTCCAAGCAGCAGTCACTTATTATCACTGCTCGAAAAGGTGGAGAACAAACAGGCAAAGGGTATCTTGATCTCCAACTATCAAAACCCTAAAGCGGCCCAATGGCTTTCGGAACGAACGGGACTCCCAGTAATTACGCTGCCATTCACTGTCGGTGCCGACGACTCTATTCAGACATTAGAGAACCTCTTTGATGCCATAACGGATCGTCTTGTGGCTAATAGTGCAGGCCAACATGACTGATGTGATGCTTCATCTTGAAATATTGCTGCCAGCCTTCTTGGCTGGCCTAGTCATTCTAGTTACGCACATTCCCCTAGGCAGCAAAGTGCTGTCGAAGGGGATCATTTTCTTTGATCTGGCCATTGCTCAGCTTGCGGCCTTTGGTGTGGTGCTGTCCTCTTTAGTGTTGGACTTTTCGGATGCGACATGGACAGTTCATGCTATTGCTTTACTCACCGCACTGAGCGGAGCTTGTTTGCTCTACGCGTTAAGAAAACACAGCATAAAGTTTCAGGAAGCCGTCATAGGAACCATTTTTCTCCTATCGAGCACAGGTGTTTTACTTGTCTTAACTCAAGACTCAAGTGCTCACGAGACATTCCAACAGTTGATGCTTGGGCAAATTCTGTGGGTTAGCTATGAGGATGTCTTAACTCTGTGCGGCTACACGTTAGTATTAATTATCACCTGGAGGCTGATTCAACAGTTCAACAAAGAACTGGCGTTCTATATCACCTTTGCGTTAACGATCACAATGTCCACCCAGTTTATTGGAGTCTATCTGGTGTTTGCCAGCTTGATCATTCCAGCGCTTGCCAGCCAAAAATTTCAACATCGCTGGCTGGTAGCAAGTCTGGTAGGCATCTCCAGCTACCTTGTCGGGTTACTGCTTTCGGCTTTGCTCGATCTGCCATCCGGCGCGCTTATCAGCTGGTGCATGGTAGTGATGGGGGCATTGGTTTTTATGTTGATGCCATTAAGAACTAACCCCAAAGTTCTTCTGGCAGAGGATACATAGTGAATTTTTGTGTGAAATCCGACATCTTAAAAGACCGCCACACCTGTTCACTGTGTAGACGTTTTCGGTGCTTATCGCCATCAAAACCGTCCACCCGCAGGGCATGAAGACATTCCCAACAGGGACGTAGTTCAAATGATGGTTCTTGAGAAATATTTGCCAACACAGACGCAAGTTCATGCGTGTACTCTGTTGCAATAAAGACTTTAGAACCTTTAGGAGGTTTGAGCTTTCCGCCACCTTTTAAGTGCTTACAATGCGCAAAGTGGTAACTGTAAACAGCAAGCCCCATGTCTTGCTGTTCCGCCGCTTTTCTCTCAAATACAAAGACACGCGCATTTTTATATGCCAACGTATCGTCTGGCAAAAATCGAAGGCGATCAAACGGAATATCGAGATAAGACTTAGATAAACTGTCGACTTCTAAAGACGTCAGTTGCAGTTTGGGATCAAATGGCTCAAAGCTACCTAATTCATCTGCGCCCATCTGTTTACGAAGCGCATTCATAGGCTCAAACTGTTCAAAATCAGGTAATTTCAAGAGAGTATCCTTCGTTCCTGACGCTTATCGCATACGATCAAGAATATCAGCAATTCTGGATTCAGCATCGGTTTTGAGACGAAACTCTACACGACGTGAGCGTTCTTGATCCAACTGTCCGTGTTCATCAACGACGGGATGAGAAGACGATAACCCATTTGCTGTCAGGCGTTCTCGTAACCATTCTTTTTGCTTATATACTTCGGGCAGCAACAACAAATAAGCCAAGGTTGTTCTCGTTCTCGCCTGAGATAAACGCATATTTAAAATATACGCGGTATCTGCATCCGCAGCCTTGCCCCAACCGACCGAAGTATGACCTTCAATACGAACTTCGGTAATGGCTTCTTGATAGCCATTGTTGGTGATGATTCGGGTATAGCGAGGAAAGAAATCACGAAGAATTGCTTTAAATTCAGGTTTAAGGTCCGATTTACCATGATCAAACAAGAGTCGGTCATCAATAAAACGAAAAGTTAAATCATCCTCATCCAGCTCAGCCCCCCAACGTGGTAGGTCATCTTTAAACTCTTCGTAAAGCTGTTCATACAAGGAGGTTCTTAGTTTTTCATAGAGCAACGCAACTTCTTGAATTTTTTCCTTTTCAATCTGCATCTTGATCATGAAGACCACAGAAATCATCAGAAAACACATCATTAGGCCCGCCATCAAATCACTGACGGATACCCAATGTTCTTCTTGAGAATCTCCGACACCACTGTAATCTTGATCAAAAGCACTCATGATGCTTTCCGTTGCTGATCTGCGATACGAATGACGTCTTTAAGTTTTTCAGTCAGCGGCGTGTAATCCCGAACAAACTTTTCTGACAAAGCCGTAAGCTGACAACCAAAAGTCTCAAGTGCGCGCGTTAACTCTTCTTCCATTGCCTGATCCAGTTTGAGCACCTGACGATCGGTGCGATCAATCATCTTCTGAACCGACTGATGAATGCCATCTTGTTCTTCCAACAACTTACCGCTGAATGAGGTTTGAGCCTCAGTCAGTTGATTATTCATTTGTTGAACAGCGCTCTGAACCAAGGCTTGATACTCAGACTGACTTTTCTCAATACCATTCACCAGATTCTCAGTCAGTGACAACATGCGTTGCTCAAGCGTCGGAAGGCCATGTACCGCTTCCCCAATGGCAGAATCCAGACCTTTAAGGTATTTATCCAACTGCTTACTTTGCGCTTCTAATGAATCCAACATGACACCCAAAGCCTCGGCCGTTCTGCCAAAGACCTGAGTTTTCTCAACCACCGTCTGGTAAGCTTGTGTCGCTTCCGTCATAGTTGAGGCTGTGGTTTGTTGCTGCTCAATCAAACTACTGAGTTGATCCTGATAGGCTTTTTGCCAACTCAACATCTGACCCACAGCTTCATTCAGTTTCTTAAAGTTATCGCCATATTGCTCATTAATGCGAACATTAAACTCACGCATGACTGTACCAATGGCTTCAACAAGAGCGTCGGCGTTCGCGTCCGCCATTTGAGTCTGATAATTAGCGAGTGAACCGTTCAATCCGGTAATGGACTCAACCAAGCTGGATTCCATATTGCTCATTTGAGCATTGCCACTATCGTACTTGTCTTTAAAGGTAGCGGTTAGATTAACCATTTCCTGGTGGAGATCAGCTAAAGTTACAGTGTTAGTACGCCCTGTCTTTTGTCTTGGCTGGGTCACAACCACATAACGAAATTTAATACTCAGTGCAGAAAACAATCCGGCAATCGATGTCCAGAATGCCGTTTTCAACCCCTCTAATAAGGAAGGAACACTGTCTTGAATGTGAGTGGTATCGAACTCTTGTAAGCCTTGAGCAATACCCACAAAAGTACCAAAGATCCCAATACTGGTAAGCAATGCCGGAGCTGAATTGACAGTATTCATGTTGTAAGCAAGTACATGAAAATACACTGCCATCAGGAGAATCACACCAATGATCAACTGACTGGTTAAGGTCATCTCCGTAATAAATTCCATAATGATCCCTGTCATAAAGCTGTCAAAACTGAAGTCTTATCTTACCGATAAGCAAAAAAAAAGCCACGAACTATCAAAAGATAGCCGTGGCTTTTTGATGCGCGGTTAAACCGCTTAAGCAATTAGCTCAAGTAATTCAACATCACACCGGCTGCTACCGCAGAACCGATTACACCAGCAACGTTTGGTCCCATCGCGTGCATAAGCAAGAAATTTTGCTTGTTCGCTTCAAGACCAACCTTGTTGGATACACGGGCTGCCATAGGTACAGCGGATACACCGGCAGAACCAATCAATGGGTTCACTGGCGTCTTAACAAACTTGTTCATCAGTTTCGCCATTAGAACACCTGCCGCAGTACCGATACCAAATGCAACGATACCCAACGCCATGATGCCCAGAGTTTCAGTCGCTAGGAACTTATCAGCTACCAGCTTAGAACCTACGGAAAGACCAAGGAAAATAGTTACAACGTTAATCAATGCGTTTTGAGCCGTATCACTCAAACGATCAACCACGCCACACTCTTTCATCAAGTTACCGAAACAGAACATACCAAGCAGCGGTGCTGCATCAGGAAGCAATAGTGCAACAAGTACAAGAACGATGATCGGGAATACGATCTTTTCAGTCTTGGTTACATGACGCGCCTGAGTCATTTGAATCGCACGCTCTTTCTCAGTAGTCAGTGCTCTCATGATTGGCGGCTGGATCATAGGAACCAATGCCATGTATGAGTATGCTGCTACCGCAATCGCACCTAGGAACTCAGGTGCCAACTTAGAAGCTACGAAGATCGAAGTAGGACCATCAGCACCACCGATGATACCGATTGCAGCTGCCTGCTCTACAGAGAACTCCATGATACCTAGCTCAGTCATACCTACTGCACCGAATACCGTTGCGAAGATACCAAACTGTGCTGCAGCACCTAGTAGAAGCGTCTTAGGGTTAGCCAATAACGGACCGAAGTCAGTCATCGCACCAACGCCCATGAAGATCAATAATGGAGCAATGGTTGAACCAATCGCTACAGAGTAGAACTGATACAGCATACCGTGACCGTAGCCAGCATCTTGAGCAATGTTCATAGCAACCGTTTTAGTCGCTGCAGGCGCTTCATCATAAGCAACCAGAATTGCTTTATAACCTACGTCACCAGCAACACCTAACACTTGAGCAATCTGATTCGTTAGCTCTTGCGAACCAACATGTAATGCCTGCTCAAGAGCATGATAAGCCAAACCAGCTTCAGGAATATTCGCAAGAATACCGCCCATGCCGATTGGAACTAGTAGTAGAGGCTCAAAGCCTTTTACGATGGCAAGGTACAACAAGAACAAGCAGACCACGATCATAGAGAACTGACCTACTCCGATGTTGTACATCCCAGAGGAGTACCAAAGGTTTAATACGTTTTCCATCAAGTCAGCCCCTATCAACCTAGAGTTAGAAGAGTATCGCCAACTTTAACAGCGTCGCCTTCTTTCACTGATATCGTACCGATTACACCAGCTTTAGAAGCACTCACTTCTGTTTCCATCTTCATTGCTTCAAGAATCATCAAGGTCTGACCTTCTTCTACCTGTTGACCAGGCTGAACAAGAACTTTCCAGATGTTACCAGCAAGAGGAGCAGGAACAGGATCACCACCGCCGGCTGGCATTGCCGCTGGAGCACCACCTGCTGCAGGAGCAGAACCACCAAATGATAGAGGCGCACCATTTACAGGCGCTAGATCAGTAACGTCACCGCCGTCATCTACTTTAACAACGTACTCGTTACCATCTACCGTCACAGTGAAGGTATCTTCAGCTGCACCTTTTGGAGCAGGTTCGAATGCATCTGGATTACCACGATTCTCAAGGAATTTAGGAGCAATCTGCGGGAACAATGCATAAGTCAGTGCATCATCAATCTTCTCGTTAGACAGCTTAATGCCTTTCTCAGAAGCTAATGCATCAACGTCAGCAATGATTTTGTCCAATTCGTTCTCAAGAAGGTCTGCAGGACGACAAGTAATTGCTTCTGCACCATCAAGCACTTTTGCTTGAAGTTCAGCATTGTAAGGAGCCGGTGCAGCACCGTATTCGCCTTTCAAGATGCCTTGAGTTTCTTTTGAAATTGACTTGTAACGCTCACCCGTCAACACGTTAAGTACTGCTTGAGTACCAACGATTTGAGACGTAGGAGTTACCAGAGGAATATGACCTAGGTCTTCACGTACACGAGGAATCTCTTTCAATACTTCGTCAAACTTGTCAGAAGCACCCTGCTCGCGCAGTTGGTTTTCCATGTTAGTCAACATACCACCAGGTACTTGAGCAACAAGAATACGTGAATCTGTACCGCGAAGTGCACCTTCGAATTTAGCGTACTTCTTACGTACATTACGGAAGTAAGCAGCGATCTCTTCAAGAAGCAATAAATCAAGACCAGTGTCACGGTCAGTACCTTTAGTAGCCGCTACAACTGTTTCAGTTGCAGAATGGCCGTATGTACCAGACATTGAAGAAATAGCCGTATCAACACGGTCAACGCCAGCTTCAATCGCTTTCAGGATAGCCATATCTGACATACCCGCTGTCGCGTGACAGTGAAGTTGAACTT
Organism: Litoribrevibacter euphylliae; assembly: GCF_042646085.1. Taxonomy (NCBI): domain Bacteria; kingdom Pseudomonadati; phylum Pseudomonadota; class Gammaproteobacteria; order Oceanospirillales; family Oceanospirillaceae; genus Litoribrevibacter; species Litoribrevibacter euphylliae. Next base: position 800,173 of record NZ_JBHRSZ010000002.1, read on the forward strand.
CCAAATCAGTTTCTGCTTTCAGACGAGAAACCAATTCAAATACTTCGTATGGATTAATGATGCCAGCCATGTCTTTAATGGCAATAGAGTCAGCACCCAAATCCTCAACTTGTTTTGCCAAAGTCAACCAAGAATCCATGCCATGAACAGGACTGGTTGTATAAGACAATGTACCTTGAGCGTGTTTGCCATTCGCTTTAACCGCTTTAATAGCCGTCTCAAGGTTACGAGGATCGTTCATTGCGTCGAATACGCGGAATACATCAACACCGTTTGTAGCGGCACGCTCAACAAACTTCTCAACCACATCGTCTGCGTAGTGACGGTAACCTAGCAAGTTTTGGCCACGCAAAAGCATTTGGTGCTTTGTATTTGGCATCGCTTTCTTAAATTCGCGGATACGATCCCAAGGATCTTCTCCCAAGAAACGGATGCATGAGTCAAAAGTTGCGCCGCCCCAAGATTCTAAAGACCAGTAGCCTACTTGGTCTAGCTTCTCAGCGATTGGCAGCATGTCGTCGATGCGCATACGCGTTGCAAATAAAGATTGGTGCGCGTCACGCAATACTACGTCAGTAATTCCTAGAGGTTTTTTGTTATCGGTCATGGGTATATGGCCTTTCCTAAAAAAACGTTCTGTTAAACGTGCTAATTCACTCATTCACTACTTTTGGCGTGAACGATGTTCCTGCACAGCAGCTTTTAATACTGCCAGCAATTTTGGATCAACACCGCCACCTGTATTCGCAGGAGGTGTTACCGGTGCTGGTGCAGCAGGTTCTGGTTCAGGGAAGAATTTCACAACTACTTTGGACATCGCAGTTGTGGCAAAAATGAGAACAACCAGGAATGAGAAAACGAATCCCATACCTAACAGCATCAATGTAACGCCTTCGCTCATTAATTCGGACATGCGGTCTCCTTTATGGTAACCGTAGTTTCGTCCCGTTCGTCGGATAGACTTGGGACTCCCTCAGTACAATCGTGTAAATCATACTTCCTAGTATCTTACCAAGTGAGTGACTACTTACCTGACTAATTGTACAAATAATAGACAACCCTTTCAGCAAAACGGCTCTACTTTACCCAGTAAAGTTTTTTTACGCAATATTGACAAACCGTTTACATAGCTTCCCAGTGTAATTAATGAATGAAAAATCGCCAATTTCGGATAAAATACCGCGTTTTTTGCCTGCTTAGCCTATAAAAAGCAGTTACTTTCATAATACTGGTACAAATTATGCGTATATTGTTAGCCCCTATGGAGGGCGTTCTTGACCCACCGCTGCGAGAAGTATTAACACGCGTTGGTCAATTTGATTTTTGCGTTTCTGAATTTATACGTATCACAGACCAGCATTTACCCGCTAAAGTTTTCTACCGTCTTTGCCCGGAGCTCCATCACAACAGCCAAACCCGATCCGGTACAGACGTCAAAGTACAACTATTAGGAAATAACCCAGAAACATTAGCTCGAAGTGCCTTAAAAGCTATTAAACTGGGCTCTCCAGGCATTGATCTTAATTTTGGCTGCCCAGCTAAAACCGTAAATAAGCACAAAGGTGGTGCTGTTTTATTAAAAGAGCCGAACAGCATCGTTGAAATCATAAGCAAGGTTCGTCAGGAAGTACCAAGAGACTTTCCTGTTACTGCAAAAATGCGATTAGGGTGGGATTGCCATAAAGGCTCTGTAGATCTCGCCAAACAAATCGAAGATGCGGGTGCGAATGAACTGGTCGTTCATGCACGAACCAAAGTTCAGGGCTACAAACCACCGGCACACTGGCACCTACTAAAAGAGATTAGCGACTCGCTCTCTATTCCTGTTGTCGCAAACGGGGATATTTGGACACTCGATGATTATAAAGAGTGTATAAACGTCAGCGGCTGCCAAGACGTAATGATCGGACGTGGAGCCATCGCCTCACCCTTCCTGAGTCGCCAAATACGTGACTATCAGAGAGGCATCTCAACCGATAAAGCCCCATGGCAAGAAATCAAACCATTACTAACAGAATTTTACGATGCCTGTGAACCTAACGGGACACCACGACACGACGTGCAAATTACAGGCAGACTTAAGCAATGGTTACACATGCTCGGATGGCAATATCCTGAAGCAAAGGCAATATTTGACCAAGTAAAACGCTTTAAGACACGCCAAGAAGTTTTTGGGGTGATTGATCGATAAGGTCGGGAGACGCTAAAAGATAATCCATCTAACATCGATTCTCGACGAAACTGCACGGCCAGAACAAGCTTAAGAAATTAAAAAAAGCAGGAAATCAAGGAAACATAATAAGAAGTGGCGCACCCGAGAGGAGTCGAACCTCTAACCGCTCGGTTCGTAGCCGAGTACTCTATCCAATTGAGCTACGGGTGCATAGATATCAGAGCAAACTGATAAAGGGTAATAAGAAGATCCAACTTAAGTTTCATTACCAAAAAATTAAGTGGCGCACCCGAGAGGAGTCGAACCTCTAACCGCTCGGTTCGTAGCCGAGTACTCTATCCAATTGAGCTACGGGTGCATATAACCAGATCCATCCGGTTGACGGTAATTCGTTTAACCATCATAACTTCATTACCAAAAAGTTAAGTGGCGCACCCGAGAGGAGTCGAACCTCTAACCGCTCGGTTCGTAGCCGAGTACTCTATCCAATTGAGCTACGGGTGCTAGGTGGTCGGGAATCAGAGTTAACATCATCCAATCGACAAGGTGGCGGAGAGAGAGGGATTCGAACCCTCGATAGGTGTTAACCTATACGCCCTTAGCAGGGGCGCGCCTTCAGCCACTCGGCCATCTCTCCAAAACACGGGCAGCATCTTACCACGAAAAAACGAAAAGAAAAGACCCAAATTCAAAAAAATGTAAGATTTTTATGAGTTTGCGTCTTGCTCTTTTTCTTTTTGAATGCGCTGATAGATTTCTTCGCGGTGAACAGCCACTTCTTTTGGAGCGTTAACACCAATACGAACTTGATTTCCTTTTACGCCAAGAACGGTAACAGTAACATCATCCCCAATCATCAACGTTTCACCAACGCGACGTGTCAAAATAAGCATATCTTTCTCCTTGTTATAATTCCTTGTCCACTGACAGGACGATTATTTCCGTCATGCCATGCAGCTACCAAAAGGCTTCAGTTAAGGGCGTTAGATGGCAACGCCCTCATCTAGTTCACCAGTTATATCGTTGTTATTAACTGTAGAGGCCTTAAAGGTTCTGCCTTAGTCATCCTATGAGGATTTAACTTACAACCAATAAGTCAACTTCTTACCCACTAGTTAGCAAGTATTGACCATAGACAGAAGAATTCAAAATTTTATTGTTTCTGAAACCCAATAAATTTGTTTCAAGAAAGACAACTTACTCTTTCTCGGCCAATTCGAAAGCACTGTGAAGGCTACGAACAGCTAGTTCCAGATATTTCTCATCAATCACAACAGACACTTTGATTTCAGACGTAGAAATCATTTGAATGTTGATATTTTCTTTAGCAAGCGTACGGAACATAGTGCTAGCAACGCCTGCGTGAGAACGCATACCCACACCAACGATTGATACCTTGGCAATTTTGTTATCACCCACAACTTCACGGGCACCTAAATCAGTACAGATTTGCGTCAGAATTTCTTCTGCTTTTTCATATTCGTTGCGATGTACTGTAAAGGTAAAATCCGTTGTTCCGTCTTGACCAATATTCTGTACGATCATATCAACTTCAACGTTCTGATCACCTACAGGGCCAAGAATACGAGAAGCCACACCAGGAATATCAGGGACACCCACCAGGGTCAATTTCGCTTCATCACGGTTAAATGCAATACCAGAGATCAGTGGCTGTTCCATTGAATCATCTTCCTCATTATCAATCGTAATTAGAGTACCAGGGCCTTCTTTAAAGCTGGAAAGTACTCTCAATGGCACTTTATATTTACCGGCAAATTCAACAGAGCGTATCTGTAGAACCTTAGAACCTAGGCTTGCCATTTCCAACATTTCTTCAAATGTAATTTGTTCTAATCGACGAGCATCTTCAACAACACGAGGATCCGTCGTATAAACACCATCTACATCGGTATAAATCTGGCATTCATCAGCCCCAAGCGCAGCCGCCAAAGCGACACCCGTCGTATCAGAACCACCACGACCCAACGTGGTAATATTGCCATCAGCATCGACACCCTGAAATCCAGCGACTACCACCACGCGACCTGCATTCAGATCGTCACGCATTTTGTCGCCATCAATATCTTGAATACGAGCTTTACCGTGAGAGTCATCCGTTAAAATTCTCACCTGTCCGCCCGTATAAGAGCGTGCATCCCAACCACGCTTTTTAAGCGCCATGGATAACAAAGCAATGGTTACTTGTTCGCCAGTAGATACCAGCACATCTAGCTCACGTGGATCAGGGCGTTCCATTACGTCAGACGCAAGCCCGAGCAAACGATTCGTTTCACCACTCATTGCCGACACAACGACCACAACATCATGACCGTCTTGACGGAACTTAATGACTTTTTCCGCAACAGCTTCGATTCTTTCGATGGTACCTACGGATGTACCACCATACTTTTGAACTATTAATGCCATATCCGATGTTCTGTCTTGACCTTAAAACGGGCGCCTATTAAACACCAAGACACCCTAAAGTTAAATATAAAAGATAGCAGCCAGAGGCCGAGTTTTAAGCAAACTTCTCTGCCACCCAATCTTTAGCCAAAGCTAATGCAGCATCGACGCCAGAAGGATCACTACCACCAGCCTGCGCCATATCAGGACGACCACCACCTTTACCGCCTACTTTTTCAGCAGCCAATTTGATTAAGTCGCCGGCTTTTGCAGAACCAGTCAGGTCTTTCGTCACGCCAGCAATCAAGCTTACTTTTTCGCCGTTCACTGCGGCCAATAGCACAATCCCTGACTGCAGTTTATTCTTAAGTTGATCTGTCAGCTCACGAAGCCCCTTAGGATCCGCACCATCTAATTTAGCAGCCAGAAGCTTAACGCCTGCCACTTCGATCGCCTGCCCTGCTAAATCACTACCTGCGGAACTGGCCAACTTCGCTTTCGCCTGCTCAAGATCTTTCTCTAACTGACGAGCTTTAGAAATTATTTGCTGAACTTTTTCCAGCACAGATTCACGATTTCCTTTTAACTGGCCCGCAATTTCAGAAATAATAGCGTCCGATTCTTGTGTTCGCTGATAAGCCGCTTCACCAGTAACGGCTTCAATACGACGAACCCCCGCAGCGATTCCAGATTCCGATGTAATCTTCAGGATACCGATGTCGCCTGTACGTTTCGCATGAGTACCGCCACACAGCTCAATCGAGAAGTTATCTGCCATCGAAAGCACACGCACTTCATCGTCATACTTCTCACCAAACAGCGCCATCGCGCCTTTGGATTTCGCACTCTCGATATCCATTACTTCGGTATCAACAGACGTGTTAGCAGAGATCAATGCATTAACACGCGCTTCAATTTCTTTAACTTGTTCTGGAGTAACCGCTTCGAAATGAGAAAAGTCGAAACGTAGTTTTTCTGGGTCAACCAAGGAACCTTTCTGAGCAACATGATCACCCAACACATCGCGCAATACCGCATGGAGTAAGTGAGTAGCAGAGTGATTCAAAGCCGTTGCTTGACGAGCTTCTTTATCAACCTGAGCCCCCAGCACATCACCAACTTGAATCTCACCCGCAGACAATTTACCAACATGAAGATGATTAGCGCCGTCTTTCTGGGTATCAGATACATCAAACTGCACACCATTAGCAATCAAAAGACCTGAATCCCCAACTTGACCACCTGACTCACCGTAGAAAGGCGTTTCTTCCAAAACAACAATCCCTTCATCGCCTGCCGACAATGAAGTGACTTGCTCACCACCTTTCAGCAAAGCAACAACTTTAGATTGGCCGTCTAAATGATCGTAACCGGTAAACTCTGTCGCTTTTTCCAGCTCAACTTTTGCCGTCAAATCCACATCAAACTTGCTGGCGGCACGAGCACGTTCACGCTGCTCGTTCATTGCTACTTCAAAGCCTGCTTCATCAATGGTTAAGCCGCGATCACGAGCAACCATAGCAGTTAAATCCAGAGGGAAACCATAGGTGTCGTAGAGTTTGAACACGGTCTCGCCAGGAATTTCCGTGCCAGACATCTCTTCAACCGCTTGATCGAAGATTTTTACACCTTGATCCAAGGTCTTCGCGAACTGCTCTTCTTCTTTTAGAAGTGCACGTTCTATTAATTCCTGATTCTTTTTAAGCTCTGGATAAGCATCACCCATCACATCAACCAATGCTGAAACCAGCTTATGGAAGAAAGGCTCTTCACCACCTAGCTTGTGGCCATGCAAAGCGGCACGACGAATGATACGGCGCAGTACATAACCACGCCCTTCATTAGAAGGTGTAATACCGTCGGAAATCATAAATGAACAAGCACGGATGTGATCTGCAATTACGCGTAACGATGCTTGCGTTGTATCGGTTTGTCCAAGCAACTTAGCAGCCGCATTAAGCAGATATTGGAACAGGTCAATCTCATAGTTTGAGTGAACATGTTGAAGAACAGCGGAAATACGTTCCAAGCCCATCCCGGTATCAACAGAAGGTTTTGGAAGAGGCTCCATCACACCGTCTGCAGTTCGGTTGTACTGCATGAACACCAGGTTCCAAATCTCAATAAAACGATCGCCGTCTTCTTCTGGAGACCCTGGAGGTCCACCCCACACTTCTGGACCATGATCGTAGAAAATTTCAGAACACGGACCACATGGACCGGTATCACCCATCGCCCAGAAGTTATCAGAATTATACTTCTCGCCTTTATCACCGATCCGGATGATTCGGTCTTCGGCAACACCCATCTTCTTATTCCAAAGCTCGAATGCTTCGCTATCGTCGTGGTAAACCGTCACCATCAACTTTTCAGTCGGAATATTTAACCACTGCTCAGACGTTAGGAACTCCCAGGCAAATTTAATGGCGTCTTCTTTGAAATAATCACCAAAACTGAAATTACCTAGCATCTCGAAGAAAGTATGGTGACGCGCGGTAAAACCTACGTTCTCAAGGTCATTATGCTTACCACCAGCACGTACACATTTCTGAGAAGTTGCTGCACGGGTATAACTGCGTTTTTCTTTACCTAAAAAGCAGTCTTTGAATTGCACCATTCCGGCAACTGTAAACATCACGGTAGGATCGTTTGCAGGTATTAAGGCACTGCTTGGCACCATTTCATGCCCTTGCTGATTGAAGTAATTCAGGAAGGCTTGGCGAATTTCTGAGCTTTTCATAAAACGTCCATTCTCGACGCTGTTTTCCAGCGATCTTATTTTAAATTGCTTGTAAACTTTTCCGGACACGAGTCATCAATGCTCATGCCTTAAACGTATTCTTCGCGGTGCTAAGCATAAAAGCAGTAAAGAAGCCCCAGCGATGATGCTATCTCTTGTGAACAGCACAGTATATATAGTTTGACGCATCTTGCACACTCAATGCACAGCTTGCGTTCTAAAAAATCCTAATAGGAATTTCTGATCGTTTAACGAGGCGTTTATACAGTCTGGATCTTTGACTCGTCCAGGCTTTTACGACATCCTTTGCAGCAAATTTTGATAAGACAATTTGATGAGGGTTATCCAATGAAATTGAGCGTTTATTTGTCTGGTGAAATTCACAGCGATTGGCGTGAAACGATTCAGCAAGGCGTAAAAGAAGCAGGCTTGGACGTTATCTTGACGGCACCCAACACCTGCCATGCTGACAGTGATGATTGCGGCGACAGAATATTAGGTGCAGAAGAAAACAATTTTTGGAAAGATCACAAAGCATCCAAAATCAATGGCCTACGTACTCGCAAACTGATTGCTGACGCCGACGTTGTAGTGGTTCGCTTTGGTGATAAATATAAGCAATGGAATGCTGCATTTGATGCGGGTTATGCTGCTGCGTTGGGTAAATCTCTGATTGTAATGCATGGCCCTGACATTGTTCACCCGCTTAAAGAAGTGGATGCAGCAGCGCAAGCGGTTTGTGAAACCCCAGAGCAAGTAGTGGGTATTCTTCGCTATGTTATGACTAACGAATTGCCATAATCTAGAAGCAAGGTTAGCTCAGATAAAAGCCCGAATTAATATCTAATATCAAGATACAAATTCGGGCTCTATTTTCCATATATTATCTACTTATTTCCAAGCCTTACTCTGACGACACTATCTCAGGCTGCTTTACTACTCCATCCTTTACTTCCCCTCTTTTCTGCAACACATTGCTTATTTTTAGCGGAGACATACTAAGAAAGACTAAAGACACCAAACGCTCGCCCCAGTTAAACAACACCAAGCCCAATAGGATCACTGCGGTTCCTACCCAAACATGCGATTCCACGACCTCATTATTAAAAATAATCCCAAGCATCAAAGCCAATACTGGCGTAATTAAAGTGACTAAAGCCACCGTACTTGGTTTAAGTGCGGACAGAATATAGAAATAACTGATAAACCCCACCAGAGACCCCATAATGGCCAAGTAGAGAATGGCCAAAACAGAACGATTTGATACTGAATCTATTCCGCTCACAGTCTGATTAATAACATCGCTTGCACTGCTATCAAACACCATAACAGCCAATTCAATCAGTAAGATCACCAAGTAGATGGGCACAGACATTATTAACGCGCCAACAGTTTGCTCTAGGTGTCCATTCCTATGATCACTTTGTTTAATCAGTACGCCACTCAAGCTAAACAGGGTCACTGCCAAAAACAGCAAGCCTAAACCTTTAGCCGTATCCTCCGCCAATGATACATCGACCTTGAAAATCATGATCAAACCTGCCAAGGAAATAATGGAGGCAATCCAACGGTATAAGGGCATTGCGTCTTTCAATATTAACTGAGCGAAGAGAGCTGACATGATTGGCGCCAAACCATACACAACCGATATCAATCCACTCGGTATTAAGCCGGCCGCTTGATAAGTTGCGTACATCGCAAGTGCAATACCAATATCAGCATGAAGATATTTCTTAATCGCAGGTTTTGACCAACTTAGCGACTTGCCCATCGCTCGCAGCAAGCACCAACCAAGGACAGCAGCCATTGCCATTCGAACCAATGCGGCAAGGGTAGGATGAATTGTTTCACTGCTCCAAGTAACTCCCAGTGGAGTGGTGGTCCAAACTAAAATGACCGTGATATAGGCCATTGCGATAGACATTGTGTGCCTCCTTTATAAATAGATATACCCATCAGAGTTTCTCATCCGAAAGCAGCAGAAATAGAAGGCGACTAAAACGAAAAAAGCCGCAATTTTGTCTGCGGCTTTTTGGAATTCGAAAGATTATTTCATTCAACAAAAATACCGCAGAAAGCTGGCCTTTAGCCAATGCGCAGACATGACGGGGGCTGCCGCTGCTCGGCAGACAATTCGTGCTATGACGCTATGGCTAATGGTTTTCATCGGTGGACTGTTTGTTTAATGAATGAACTATCAGTCTTGCAAAGCTTTACTAAAATAACAAGCCAAACGTTTATTTATTGTTACGTTGTTTAAAGGATTCAAAGGAACTCACCCTCCAAAAGCACTTTTCCATCATTCCGGCTTGTGGTGAAATTATGAACAGGAATTCTCAGAGAGAATACGAACCATTGAATAACAATAATAAGAAAATAATCTGGATAACCTGTGCGATCAGTGTGTTACTGCATTTGGTCACGGCTCCGTTCATCCCAAATATAGACTTTTCAAGTTATCAACAACCACAAAGATCAAAAACAATATCTCTTGCATTAATCCACGAAGAGAAGAAATCCCCTCTAGAAAACACAGAAGAACCTCTTCCATCACAACCTAAACATGAAGAAAAGAAATCAGTAGTACCACCAAAGAAAAAGCCAGAGGCACCACTTAAGAAAGAAACAAAAAAAGAATTGAAACAAGCAGACTTGCTTACAGGTCCTTCCACCTCAAGAAAACAAAAGCCTGACGAAGAGCTATCAAAAATAGGAGGAGACCGACGAAAAGGAGACCTAAAAGGAAAAAAAGAAGCAAAATCACCTTCCTCAAAAACAGCAGAACCAGTTGAACCCACAACTAATACATCATCAACCAAGGTAATAGGCAACGCCCCCAAGAAAAAGCAGATCGACACAGCGAGCCTTACACCTCCCCAAAAGGGAGCCTCAGAACAACCTTCCCAAACCCACTCGAGTCAAAAACAAGCCCCCCCCAATCAAGCGGTCACTCAATCTAGAATCTCTCCGTCACCCCTTGCCACCAAAAGTAAACTTAAGAAACCCAATCAATCGAAGATAAAGAACGCTCGAATTTCTTTCGCTCAACTGGACTCCGATTCGCCTAAAGAAGTTAAAAAAAGTAATCCACTGTTTGACGCCATCAACCAAGCTACACCGGCAACCCAAATAAACCACCAAATTGGAGGTTTAAAACAGTTACACGACAAGGGGCTTGGAGAAGCTAGGCTGGGAGATCCTCTATCCGGCTTTGAACGTAAACAACGCAAGGTTTACAACAAGTACTTAGCAATAATGTCAGAACAAGTTAACGAGCACTGGGATGAACCCAAATCGCAATCGCTGTTGCTTACAAGAGTAAGGCTTTACCTAACGTTAGAAGGCTATATAAAGGATATATATATCGAAGAATCGAGCGGGCACTCTATATTTGATGCTGAAGCTCTTCGTGCTATCAAAGCGGTGAAACAATTTCACATGCCACCGAGTCCCGCCGCTGCGGGCTACTTAACTCGATTAACGATGACGGTAGACAATTATTCAGAGCCTGGCAATTAACTCAGACTCTACGTTCATTGGGTTTACCCGTTTAACTTCTGGGTAATCTCGATATAGTGATCAACATCTTCCGGTTTGAACTTAAACTCAGTTCCTTCCTTTACTGAAGCAATTAAGTTTTCTTTGGCGTAGCGCTTTACCGTGAACTCAGAAACACCCAGTTTGTCAGCCACCTCTTTCACAGACAACAAGACATCAGACATACATCACATCTCCATTGTTATTATTGATAGTCTGAACAGTATAGACTGAGTTCACTATTCTGCTACTGCTCAAGTGGGATTTTCGGAGCCCATTCCAACCACTTATCACGCTGTTCAGAGTGCAACGGATATTGATCACCTGATTTGGCATCACGTCCCATAATACTCTCCGGCGGGGTCGCCATCATAATGCCTCCCTCAAGAATCGATTCCAAAGAAGAAGTCTTAACTTGCGCACCACCAAACAAGGAGAAATCAAAGCCAATACCACTGATGTTCCAAAATACCGAATTTTGCTTCACTAGCGGAGCGTATTTCGACTCAATATTTACGAAGACATGAACTTGATTTGCCGTATCGGACAACCCGTAAGTCGTGACCTTCCCAATAGGGATTCCACGATACAACACCTGAACACCTTCTTTTATGGAACCCAATTGCTCCGTTAAAAGAACAACATTCAAACCTTGATCCATTGCTTCTTGGCTAGGACGTTGTGTCGTAGCTTCAAACGCAAATTTCAGTTTGCCTGCCCCAGGACGAACATTGATGTAGTTTCCTGTGACCAGCGTTCCTAAATTAGCGGTTTTAACCAAACCAATTTCAGGTTTCACCAACCAGAATTCACTGCCTTCCCGAGCTATTTGCTCGGCAGATGGATACAACTCGACATCAGTAATCACCCCATTCATTTTCTTATTCAACTGAACAGACTTAACCTTGCCTACCTCTATCCCTAAATAACGAATTTGAGTGCCTTCCTTAAGGCCTTCGCCATCGTTAAAAGCAATAGTGATCTGGATACCATCCGAATACGCCGCTTCGTAGGTATTATGTAAAGTAAAGGTATCGCCATCTTTTGCTTTGGCCTTTAATCCCACCTCTGGCGTATATAATTCGATACCACCTGACAGGATGGTTTTAACCGATGGCGCGTTTATTTGAAGCCCCTGAAGTCCACCACGAATCTCAATACCACCCGCATTCCAAAAACGACTTTTCTTTCGAACCAAGTGTTCATATTCAGGCAAGATGAATACATCAATTAGAACCGAACTCTGATCTTTCGCCAGCTCATAGCCCTCAACATTACCGATTGGAATGTTGCGGTACAGAATGTCAGTACCTCGATCTATCGACTTCAACGAATCAGATTTCAAAGTAATATGAAGACCAGGAACGTTCCTGTCTTTCTTCGGCGCATCTTCCAGAGCAACAAAACGACGCTGTGGCTTTCCTTCTAAAGAAGCATCTACTTCAATAACGCCACCACCAACAATGCTCTCTAGCCCAGAGATTTCCGTCAGGCTGACTACCGTTTTAGGAATCCAAAACTTCATTCTGTCATTTAGAACCGGTTCGGATCTTGGATCCATCGAAATACTCGCGATCATGCCATCCAATTCAGGCGTGGGTTTAACATCAATAACTTTACCCACAGTAACACCTTTGTATTGCACTTCTGTCGAACCGGGTTTTAGCCCTTTCGCTGTTTTAAATTTTACCTGAACAATGATGCCGGTATGCGCTGCTTCGTAATCGTCATAGAGTGTAAACTGATCACCATTACCAACGGTTTTACTCTCTGTATCCAAGGTATTTTTTGGCGTATCAAGGGAAATACCGCCTATGATGAGCGAAGCCAGTGAATCCACCTGAAGCTTTATACCCGATAAATCGCCGGAGAGAGATAATCCGCTGCTTTCCCAGAAGCGCGTATTTGAGGTAATAACGTCTTTGTATTCAGGCTTAATAAATACTTTAATGGCTACTTTTTTAAAGTCTTCATTGAACTGGTAATCAAGCACTTCTCCCACTTCAATTCTACGATACATAACGGGTGCACCACGAACAATAGAACCTAACCGGTCACTCATTAACGTGAGCTCCAACCCACCCTCACCTCGGGCTAATACCGGTGGATTATCTAAGGCATTATAGCTACGAGCAGGTTTCCCTTCTTTGTACAACAGCTCGAAATAATTACCCGAAACCAGTGCTTCTAAGCCCGAAACACCACTAAAATTCACCTCTGGTTTTACTAACCAAATTTGGCTGGATTCTGTCAATAAAGGTTCCGCAAATCGTTTAACCTTTAGCGTAGCTTCAATACCTTCGAAATCGCTGATATCAATCTCATAACTTTCCAGAATACCAATAGTAATTCCCTGATATTTCAGCTCAGTCTTTCCTTCAACAATGCCAGTAGCCGAGTCCAGACTTACCTGAATCTCAATATCACCTTCTACCAAGTTCTTATAAACCAGCCACCCAGCAATTAGGACTGCAATTATTGGCAATAACCAATAAATCGACCAACCTTCTTTTTCATGCACTACCGCCGTTGCTATTTCTTTCTTATCAGTCACGATCTTTCCCTTCGAGTCTCAAACAGGAGGAGTTACTGTCCGTTTCCAAATCCCAAATCAGTTTCGGATCAAACGCATGAGCCGCCAACATAGTAATTACGACAACAGCAGAGAAGGCCGTTGCACCTGTTCCCGCAGTAATACTTGCGATTCCGCCCAAATCCACCAGCGTTACCAATATCGATACCACAAATAAATCCAACATCGACCACTTACCAATAATCTCAACAACACGATAGGCCAACGCGCTCTGATGTTTATTAAGAGGCACCTTTCTACTTACCATGACTAACAACATCAAAAGAGCAATCAGCTTAAGCAACGGGACAGCGATACTGGCAATGAACACAATCAATGCAATGGCGATCATCCCCATATCCATTAAAGCAATCACACCAGAAATGATGGTATCGGTGGATTGAGATCCTAAATAGGTCACCGTCATGATGGGATAGACATTGGCCAATACAAACAAAACAAAGCCTGTCAGTACCAAAGACCAAGTCATCGACAAACTCTGAGGCTTTCGAAAATACACCTCATGACCACAACGCCCACAACGTGCGATGGAACAACCATCCGGCATGTGTGCTACTTGATGACATACGCTGCAACTGGCTATGCCTTGTTTCTTTGCAACATCAGCGAAGTCCAATCGCCCCCCTCCCTTTGCATGCGACGCCATACTTCACCCGGTTCGAATCGAGTGGTGACTAAAATATCTAAGATCAAAAAGCCGATAAAACAGAAGAGCCCGATATCAATGACGATATCTCCCATGTCCATTAGCTTTATATAAGACAATAAGATCGCAATCAGATACACATCGAGCATTCCCCATGCTTCAATTTTCTTATGAAGCCGTAAGGCATAAATCACACTTATTCCCCACTTACTGACATATGCTCTGAAAGAAATAAAAAATACTAAGGCAAACTTAATGAGCGGCACCAAAATACTGCAAAACAAGACAAGCGTTGCCATCCACCAGTAACCGTCATTGGCTAAACGAAAGACTCCTTTAACCATAGTATTCTCACCGTCATTGCCCAGCACGGACAGCGTCATAATAGGCAAGAAATTCGCAGGAAAAAATAACAACAGACCACTTAGAGAAATCAATAATGGGGGTAATAAACGACTACGAAAATGCTTGATCAATGTCCCTTTACATCTCGGACAATGAACCGAATTACCTTCTTTCAATGGCGGGATGGAGACTAAGAGATCACACTCGTGGCAGACCATTAATTTTTGGCTCTTAGTCATGGGATCTAATTTGTCCTTCAATTAGATAAAACGAAAAGAAATTGTTGCATCAAGTAAAACTACAAATGCGCCCTTAGCATAACCCGATTTATTCTATTTCTAATAGAGTTTCCTTGGCGTATTTAATCTGCTCAGAAGTAAAGCCTCGGTTTGAAAAGTAACGAAATACCTTTTGGAAGGTTTGATAATCTTTCACCTGGTCCAGAGAGTATTTACGCTGCATCAGCTCTGCAGCCAATTCAAAAAAATCAATCTGTTCTTCTTCCACCACTTGTTCAAATAAATCACGTGAACCGCCTTTAAAACAAAGCTCTCTGGAAATTTTTAATGGACCATTTCCAGCTCGAGATTTATGACGTACAAACATGCTCGCGAAGCGTGCATCATTTTGATAACCCAACCGCTGCATCTCTGACAATACATTTTCTATCACCAACTCAATGGCTTCATTGGACATCCCAGTTTGTTTCGAACTGGCAGCGGTTAACAACTTACCTTGTAGTTCCTTAGCAGAATATTCCCGCCTAGCTAACAAACTAATGACTTTCGTCTTTAGTTCGGTAAAAAGTGCCTTCTCTTGCTCTTCTAGTGAAATATTCTTGATCATTTAATTCTCACCGTACAGAGTAACCCACTCACCACCGCGCCAAACGGTTAACTGTAGAGGCCCATCCTGTTTTGATAAATAATCTCGAACGTTTAAGAAACCATCTTTGGATACGAAAATTGGATGAGGCCCGACCTGAATGATCACGTCGCCACCAATCATGATGTCGGCAGCCCCCGGAATTTCTACTGGAAGAATCCCAGGTTTTAATCCCAGTCGTTCCGCCGGTGACCCTTTTGCCACTCGTTGAACCAACAAACCTTGAGAATGGGGAACATTTAGCGCTCGTGCTAATTCGCCTTTGATGGGAATGATATCTGCACCGATCCAGGAAGGCGGGCGATTCAGCAACAAATCCTTAATCATGTTAATGCTGGCAACAAAACCTACTCCCTCGTTTCCTCCTGAGCTTGAACGAATATGACTAACAATACCGACTAATTCACCGTCAGTATTGTACATTGGACCTCCGGAGTTCCCGGTATTAATGGCTGCATCCGTTTGAAGAAATTCCATAGAAATCAAATCATCATAGACACGGCGACCACTGATATTACCGACTGATAAGGTGTGTTCAAGTCCGTAAGGCGCTCCAATCACGAAAGCTTCTTGCCCTACTTTTAATTGATCAGAATCGGCCAAGCTCGATATCGAAACAGAGTCAGGCATCTGGTCTAATTGTATTAAAGCTACATCAGCAAGATAAGAACTGCTGATTACTTTTGCCGAGGTTGTTTCTCCGGTTTTAAAAGTGACCTCAATACTCTCGGCCAAATTCACTACATGTGATGCCGTCAAAACCAAGCCTTTTGGGTCAATGATCACACCCGAGCCCAATTCTGACGATTTCTTTTCCGTAATACCTTGGGATGACATTTGTTGTTCATGAACGATCGTCTTCAACACCACAACGCTGTTCATCACTTTAAGATACGCATTACTGACGTCCACTGCCCATGATGGCGAACTCAACAGACAACCACAAAATAAAGCAGTGCTCATCAACCAAGGCCGAATATGCTTAATCCACATAAGTCATCCTAATTATTTAATTCTTACAAGCGCTCTTATTATTTTTGATTCAACACTTGCAAATCTGTTGGGTCAACCTTTAAAACAATGTTTATTCTACTGTATAAAAATGCGAACTATACAAAACGACTATGCATAAAAAAACGAGCACTGGGCTCGTTTTTTATTTAGTTTTAGAGATCATGAAAAAGATTCACGAAGCGTTAACTTACAACTCCAACTCACCTTCTTCTGGCACTTCTTCCGGAGTCGGCTTCACAGTCTCTAGCAGCTGACTACGAACTTGAGACTCAATTTCATGAGCGATATCCATGTGCTCTTCAAGGTACTTAGAGGCATTGGCTTTACCTTGACCAATCTTATCGCCATTGTAGCTGTACCATGCGCCGGCTTTCTGAACCAATCCAAGCTTCACACCTAGATCAATGACTTCACCCATACGGTAGATACCTGAGCCATACATAATTTGGAACTCAGCCTGCTTGAACGGTGGAGACACTTTGTTCTTAACTACTTTCACACGGGTTTCGTTACCAACAACTTCGTCACCATCTTTGATCGAACCAGTACGACGGATGTCTAGACGAACAGATGCGTAGAATTTAAGTGCATTACCACCCGTTGTTGTTTCTGGGTTACCGAACATCACACCAATCTTCATACGAATCTGGTTAATGAAAATCGCCAAACAACCAGACTGTTTGATGTTACCCGTTAACTTACGAAGTGCTTGAGACATTAAACGTGCTTGAAGGCCAACGTGAGTATCACCCATTTCACCTTCAATCTCGGCTTTTGGTGTTAAAGCGGCTACCGAGTCTACAACCAGTACATCAACCGCATTAGAGCGAACCAACATATCCGCAATCTCTAATGCCTGTTCACCTGTATCAGGCTGAGAAACCAGCAACTCATCGACGTTCACACCCAGCTTTTCAGCATAGATAGGATCAAGCGCGTGTTCCGCATCGATAAAAGCACAGGTTTTACCTTGCTTTTGTGCTTCAGCAATCGTGCTTAATGTCAGAGTTGTTTTACCAGAAGATTCAGGACCATAGATTTCAACAATACGACCATAAGGTAAACCGCCAATGCCTAAGGCAATATCCAACCCTAAAGAACCTGTTGATACAGAAGGAATTTGTTCTCTAGGGGCATCGCCCATTTTCATTACAGCGCCTTTACCAAACTGACGCTCGATTTGACCCAGTGCAGCATCCAGAGCTTTTTTTCTATTGTCGTCCACGTGTATGTCCTCAACCAAATACTGTATGTTTGAACAGATTAAAGCACAGCACTTTTTAAATTACTATACTTTTATACAGTATTTTTTTTAAATTTAATTCAGTTTAACCAATAAACCTTCCAGAGCTGCAATCAGTGTTTGATAACGTATCTGTTCACGATTGCCTTCGAAGTGAAATTTTGAGCTCGAAATTATCTCATTAACCGACCAACCAATCCAAACAGTTCCGACAGGTTTTTCAGAGGTTCCACCGCCAGGCCCCGCCACACCTGAAACGGCGACGGAGACTTGACCAAAATTCAGATCAGCGGCACCTTTAGCCATCGCTTCAACCACTTGCTGACTCACCGCACCATATCTTTCCAACGAGTCTTCAGAGACATTTAAAAACTGCCGCTTTGCGTCGTTGGAATAGCTCACAATGCCCGCATTAAACCAACTTGAA